>NZ_FXBL01000004.1:0-1200000 GCF_900177325.1 Mesorhizobium australicum
GCGATGCCCTCGTCCTCGGCCTTGTGGGCGAGCATCGGCCCGGCGATCACATCGCCGATGGCATAGATGCCCTTGACGTTGCTCTGGTAGTGGGCGTCGGTCTTCACCCGGCCACGCTCCAGCTCGACACCGACCTCCTCGAGGCCCAGACCGTCGGTATAGGGCCGGCGGCCCGTCGCGATCAGCACGACGTCGGCGGCCAGCGTTTCCGGCTCTCCGCCCTTCACCGGCTCAAAGGTTACCGTCGCGCCCTTCTTGCCCTTCTCGACCGCCGTCACCTTGGCGCCGAGCTTGAAGTCGATGCCCTGCTTGGCGAGCATGCGCTGGAACTGCTTGGAGATCTCGCCGTCCATGCCGCCGAGGATGGTGTCGAGATATTCGACGACCGTCACCTTGGAGCCGAGGCGCGCCCAGACGGAGCCGAGCTCCAGCCCGATCACGCCGCCGCCGACGACGACCAGATTGGCCGGCACCTTGTCGAGCGCGATGCCGCCGGTGGACGACACGATCACCTTCTCGTCGATATCGACCTTGACGCCGGGAATGCCGGCGACGTCGGAGCCGGTGGCGATGACGATGTTGGCGCCCTCGACCTCGGTCACCTTGCCGTCTTCGCCGGTCACGGCGACCTTGCCGGGGGCGACGATCCTGCCCGTGCCACGGAAGGCGTCGATCTTGTTCTTCTTGAACAGGAAGGCGACGCCGCCGACGTTGGAGGCGACGGTCGCATCCTTGTGCGCCATCATCTTGGCGAGGTTGAGCTTCGGCTTCACGCCTTCGATGCCGAGCGCGTCGAAGGAATGCTCCGCCTCGGCGAACATCTCGGACGCATGCAGCAGCGCCTTGGACGGAATGCAGCCGATGTTGAGGCAGGTGCCGCCATAGGTCTCGCGCTTTTCAACCACCGCGGTCTTCAGGCCGAGCTGTGCCGCCTTGATCGCACCGACATAACCGCCGGGGCCGGTTCCGATAAAGATCACGTCATAGGCCATCGCCGGGTCTCCTGTCGTGCTGGTTCAGCGCCCGCCGCTCACATCGAGCGTCGCGCCGGTGATATAGGATGCCTCGCCGGACAAAAGCCAGACGATGGCCGATGCAATTTCCTCAGGCCTGCCTTCCCTTTTCATGGGGAGACCGGCGCGCACCTTCTCGATCCTGTCCGGTTCGCCGCCGGAGGCATGGATGTCGGTCGCGATGATGCCGGGACGCACGCCGCAGACGCGGATGCCCTCGCCGGCAACCTCGAGCGCGAGCCCGGTGGTCAGAGTATCGATGGCGCCTTTCGAGGCGGCATAGTCGACATACCAGCCCGGGCTGCCGAGCCTGGCCGCGGCCGACGACAGGTTGACGATCACGCCGCCCTGCCCGCCATGCCGCGTCGACATGCGCTTCACCGCCTCGCGGGCGCACAGGAATGAACCGACGATGTTGACGCGCATCATCCGTTCGAGCCGCGCGACGCTCATCTCGTCGACGCGCGCCTTGCGGTCGACGATGCCGGCATTGTTGACCAGCCCGTCGAGCCTGCCGAAACGGGCGTCGACGGCGGCGAACATGGCGAGCACGTCCGCTTCGGCGCCCACATCGCCCTGGACCGCAAAGGCTTCGCCGCCGCCGGCCTCGATCTCCGCCACGACGGCGTCCGCGGATACCTGGTCGGAGACATAGTTGACCGCGACGCGCCAGCCTCGCGATGCCGCGAGCCTGGCGGTCTCTGCGCCGATGCCCCGGCTGCCGCCGGTGACGAGGAGAGCCTTTCCGCTCACGGCGCTCAATCCTTCACCTTGTAGACCCGGGCGGTCGCCAGCACCGTGCCGCATGGCCGGCGTTCGCCCTTGTCGATCACATAGACATCGGCGGCGCCGACCGAAACCGTCTTTCCGGCCATCAGCACCCGGCCCTCGGCGAGAAGCTCCTCGCCCTGCGCGAGACCGGTGTTCTTGACCGTATAGTCGAGCGTCGCGCAGGCATGACCCGCTGGCGCGACGGCATAGCAGGCGGCGATGGCGGCGACGTCGCCGACCAGCCCGACCATCGCCGTCGGAAACAGGCCGGGAGGCGTGGAATAGGTCGCGTCGAAGGGCATGCGCACCTGCGTGACGCCGTCCTCGATCGCGACCAGCTCGACGCCATGATTTTTGACGAAGGGCAGGGCATTGATGATGGCGATGATATCGCGTGACGCCGTCATTCCTGGCATCCCGACATCCTGAAGGCATCCCATGGCATCTTCGAGACGCCAGCCAAGCCATAGGCCGAGGACTGCCTCAGCGCCGGCGCGAAATCCGGCAGCAGCAACTGCTCCGCCGCGTCGGCGCCTTGAGGCGGCAGCAGCTCGACTTTGCCTTGGCCGTCGACGGCGTAGACGACGCCCTGCCAGACGGTGCAGGCGTCGAGTTCCTCACCGGTCACATCGCCCTCCGGACATTGGTGCATGACGATGCCCATCGGCCGCGCCACGCCTTCGGTCCACATCACGATGCCGTCGAGGATGACGGCGTTCTCGGGGAACTTGATCTTGAAGGAGTGCGAGATCGAGGGATTGTCGCTCGCCGGCGTGAATTCGAGCGAGGCATTCGCCTCGGGCTCGGAATAGACGGACAGCTCCTGCGGGCAGGCGGCGAGGGATGGAGCGGCAATTCCTGAAAGGGCGATCATCAGGATCGCGCCGATCGCGCGGTTTGCATGCCCGACAATCAAACGCCGATCGTCGATCGCCGCCTGCCGTGCATAGGACCGTGGCCTGGCATGCTTCGGCACGTGTCAGCTTGCCTTCGCCAGAAGGGCAGCCTGGTCTTCCGCCATTTCGCGGAGGCGGTCGCATCCGAAGTCGACATCCTCGGCATATTCCTCGCCCCAGTAGATGGAGTGGCCGAAGGCATCCACTTTGACGGAGCGAAAGTAATCGGCGTCCTGAAGCGGCTTGAAGACAGGACCGGCCTTCATGAGGCCCCGGATGTCGACGATACCCTCGTAGCCATCGCTCCAGACGACTTTCAGCACGCCCGGTATGACAGCCTCCGCCGTCAGGATATGCAGTGGTCGTTTCATTCGATCCGCCCTGGCAGACGATGTTCACCCATGGCATTCCAAGCAGCCATCAGTGCCGCTTGTCTGGTCGAGGCCCACGATAGCACAGCTGAGAGCTTCGCGGGCGGTAGATATCCGTTCAGCAGCCGCAACGGATCGATCGAGATCTGCGCACGATAGCCACCGGAGGCCACGTGAAAGTGGGGTGGCGGATGTTCGACTGCGAAAAACTGTATCTTCGCGCCATCGACCACCGCCACCGTCGGCATGTTACAGATCCAGCACGAGCCTTTCCGGATCCTCCAGGCTTTCCTTGACCCGCACCAGGAAGGTCACGGCCTCCTTGCCGTCGACGATGCGGTGGTCGTAGCTCAGCGCCAGGTACATCATCGGGCGGATGACGATCTGGCCTCCGACCACGACGGGCCGATCCTGGATCTTGTGCATGCCGAGGATGCCGGACTGCGGCGCATTGAGGATCGGCGTCGACATCAGCGAGCCGTAGACGCCGCCATTCGAGATCGTGAACGTGCCGCCCTGCATGTCGGCCATCGACAGCTTGCCGTCGCGGGCTGCGATGCCGAGCCGGCCGATCTCCTTTTCGATCTCGGCGATCGACATGCCATCCGCGTCGCGCACGACCGGAACGACGAGACCCTTGTCGGTGCCGACAGCGACGCCGATATGGGCGAAGTTCTTGTAGATGATGTCGGTGCCGTCGATCTCGGCGTTCACCGCCGGAATCTCGGCCAGTGCGTGCGTCACTGCCTTGGTGAAGAAGCCCATGAAGCCGAGCTTCACGCCATGCTTCTTCTCGAACACGTCCTTGTATTTGGAGCGCAGCGACATAATCCCGCTCATGTCCACCTCGTTGAAGGTGGTGAGCATGGCGGCCGTGCTCTGGGCGTCCTTCAGGCGGCGCGCGATCGTCTGGCGCAGACGGGTCATCTTCACCCGCTCCTCGCGCGACGCGTCGTCGGCAGGAACCGGAGCACGCACCGCAGCCGGGGGCGCGGTGGGCGTCTCGGCCGGCTGCGACGGCGCGCCACGGGCGATCGCGTCGAGCACGTCGCCCTTGAGCACCTGCCCGCGCTTGCCGGAGCCAGTCATCTGGTCGGCCGAGAGGTTGTTCTCGGCGAGAAGCTTCGCAGCGGCCGGAGCCGGCGGCATGTCACGCTTCTCAACCGGGCCCTCGCCGGCGATCTTGGCGGTCTTCTCGGCCGCCTCCTTGGTGGTGTTTGCCCCGGAAGCGCCCGCAGCCTGAGCGACGGCTTCAGGCTTCGCCTCGGCCTTTGCGGCCGGCTTGGCAGGAGCGCCGCTGCCCTCGCCGATGGTGCCGAGCAGAGCGCCCAGCCCGACCGTCTCGCCCTCCTGGGCGGCGATTTCGGCAAGCACGCCCGCGGCCGGCGCCGGCACCTCGACCGTCACCTTGTCGGTCTCGAGTTCGAGCAGGGTCTCGTCGGCGGCGATGCTGTCGCCGGCCTTCTTGTACCACTTGCCGACGGTTGCCTCGGTGACGGATTCGCCGAGTGTCGGAACACGGATTTCGGTGGCCATCGGTCTGCCTTCTCGCTGTGTTCGGTTCAGTTGCCGAGCGCGTCTTCGAGGAACGCCTCGAGCTGCGCCAGATGCTTGGACATCAGGCCGGTCGCGGGCGACGCGGCGGCCGGACGGCCGGTGTAGCGCACGCGCTGGTGCTTGGCGTCGATATGGGCCAGCACCCATTCCAGATACGGATCGATGAACGACCAGGCGCCCATGTTCTTCGGCTCTTCCTGGCACCACACCATCTCCGCCCCGCGGAAGCGGGACAGCTCGTTGATCAGCGCCTTGGCCGGGAACGGGTAGAGCTGCTCGACGCGCAGCAGATAGATGTCGTTGATGCCGCGCTTCTCGCGCTCCTCGTAGAGATCGTAATAGACCTTGCCCGAGCAGAGCACGACGCGGCGGATCTTCGAATCCTTCACGAGCTTGATAGGCTGGTCCGGCAGCATCTGCGCATCGTCCCACAACAGGCGGTGGAACGAGCTCTCGCCCGACATCTCGGCCAGCGTCGACACGGCGCGCTTATGGCGCAGCAGCGACTTCGGCGTCATCAGAATCAGCGGCTTGCGGAAGTCGCGCTTCAGCTGACGGCGCAGGATGTGGAAATAGTTGGCCGGCGTCGTGCAGTAGGCGACCTGCATGTTGTCTTCCGCGCAGAGCTGCAGGAAGCGCTCAAGGCGTGCCGACGAATGTTCGGGACCCTGGCCCTCATAGCCGTGCGGCAGGAGGCAGACGAGACCCGACATGCGCAGCCACTTGCGCTCGCCCGACGAAATGAACTGGTCGAACACCACCTGCGCACCGTTGGCGAAGTCGCCGAACTGGGCTTCCCACAGCGTCAGCGCCTTGGGCTCGGCGAGCGAATAGCCGTATTCGAAGCCGAGCACCGCCTCTTCCGAGAGCATCGAGTTGATGACCTCGTAGTTGGCCTGCTGCGGGCCGAGATTGTTCAGCGGGATGTAGCGGTTTTCGTCGCGCTGGTCGTAGAGCACCGAATGGCGCTGCGAGAACGTGCCGCGCTCGGAATCCTGGCCGGAGAGCCGGATCGGATTGCCGTCGAGCAGGATCGCACCGAAGGCGAGCGCCTCGGCCGTCGACCAGTCGATGCCCTCGCCGGTGTCGATCATCTTGCGGCGCGCATCGAGGAAACGCTGGATCGTCTTGTGAGCCTCGAAGTCCTTCGGGGTCTCGGTCAGCTTCTTGCCGATCTCCTTCAGCGTCTTCACCGGCACGGCCGTCTTGCCGCGACGCAGCTCGTCCTGGCTGTCGGCGGTGCGCAGGCCGGACCAGGCGCCGTCGAGCCAGTCGGCCTTGTTGGGCTTGTAGGACTGGCCGGCTTCGAACTCCGCCTCCAGATGCGCGCGCCAGTCGGCCTTCATCTTGTCGACTTCGGCCTCGCTGACGACGCCCTCGGCGATCAGCTTGCTGGCGTAGATCTGCAGCGTGGTCTGCCGGCCGCGGATGTTCTTGTACATCAGCGGCTGCGTGAAGGCCGGCTCGTCGCCCTCGTTGTGGCCGAAGCGGCGGTAGCAGAACATGTCGACCACGACCGGCTTGTGGAACTTCATCCGGAACTCGGTCGCCACCTTCGCGGCATAGACCACCGCTTCCGGATCGTCGCCGTTCACGTGGAAGATCGGCGCCTCGATCATCTTCGCCACGTCCGACGGATAGGGCGAAGAACGCGAGAAGCGCGGATTGGTGGTGAAGCCGATCTGGTTGTTGATGATGAAATGCACGGTGCCCGCCACGCGATGACCGCGCAGGCCCGACAGGCCGAGGATTTCCGCGATCACGCCCTGGCCGGCAAAGGCGGCGTCCCCATGCAGCAGCAGCGGCATCACCTTCGCGCGCTCCTCGAGCGGCACCACCTCTTCGCGGGTGCGCCCGTAGAGCTGGTCCTGCTTGGCGCGGGCCTTGCCCATCACCACGGGGTCGACGATCTCGAGATGCGACGGGTTCGCCGTCAGCGACAGGTGCACCTTGTTGTTGTCGAACTCGCGGTCCGACGAGGCGCCCAGATGATACTTGACGTCGCCGGAGCCTTCGACGTCGTCAGGCGCGTAGGACCCGCCCTTGAACTCGTGGAAGACCGCGCGGTGGGGCTTGGCCATCACGTTGGTCAGCACGTTCAGGCGGCCGCGATGGGCCATGCCGAGCACGATCTCCTTCAGGCCCATGGAGCCGCCGCGCTTGATGATCTGCTCGAGCGCCGGGATGAGCGACTCGCCGCCGTCGAGACCGAAGCGCTTGGTGCCCTTGTACTTGACGTCGATGAACTGCTCGAAGCCCTCGGCCTCGACCAGCTTGTGCAGGATCGCCTTCTTGCCGTTGGCGGTGAAGAACACGCCCTTGTCCGGACCCTCGATGCGCTCCTGGATCCAGGCCTTTTCGGCCGGATCGGAGATGTGCATGAACTCGACGCCCAGCGTCGAGCAATAGGTGCGCTTCACGATCTCCAGCATCTGCCGGATGGTGGCGTATTCGCCGAGACCCAGCACGCCGTCGATAAAGATCGGCCGGTCGAGATCCGCTTCGGTGAAGCCGTAGCTGGCGGGCGACAGCTCGTTGTAGTCTTCCAGCGGCTTGGCGATGCCGAGCGGATCGAGATCGGCGTGCAGGTGGCCGCGCATGCGGTAGGCGCGGATCATCATCAACGCACGGACGGAATCGCGCGCGGCGCGCTGTACGTCGGCATCCGTCGCCGTCGCGGCGACCGCAGCGCCGTTGGCCTTGTCGCGGATCTTCCTCTCGACCGCCTTCTCGATCTGGCCCCAGTTGCCATCGAGCGCGGAGACCAGTTCGCCGTTCGCCGCCTGCGGCCAGCCCTTCTGCTGCCACGAAGCGCCTTCGGCGTTCTTGACCACGATCGCCGCGTCGTCCTTCAGCGCACCGAAGAACTCGCGCCATTCCTCGTTCACGGAGGCCGGGTTCGCCTGCCAGTCGGCATAGAGTTGCTCGATATAGTCCGCGTTCCCGCCATAGAGGAACGATGTCACCGAGAACTGGTCGTTGGCCTGATCTTGCCTTGCCATTGTCGTGTCGGAGCGCCGCGCTCCGTCTCCTAGTTGAGGGGAGTAGGGCAGTAACGCAGTAGGGCAATATGCTGGTCCCCTACTGCCCTACTGCCGTATTGCCCTACTCCCTTAGCCCTTGATCGCTTCCACCAGCGTCTTGCCGAGACGCGCCGGTGAGGGCGAAACCTTGATGCCCGCGGCTTCCATCGCCGCGATCTTGTCTTCCGCGCCGCCCTTGCCGCCAGAGATCACCGCGCCGGCGTGACCCATCGTGCGGCCGGGAGGAGCCGTGCGGCCCGCGATGAAGCCGGCCATCGGCTTCTTGCGGCCGCGCTTGGCCTCGTCGCGCAGGAACTGCGCCGCGTCTTCCTCGGCGGAACCACCGATCTCGCCGATCATGATGATCGACTTGGTCTCGTCGTCGGCGAGGAACATTTCGAGCATGTCGATGAACTCGGTGCCCTTCACCGGGTCGCCGCCGATGCCGACCGCCGTCGACTGGCCGAGGCCTTCGTTGGAGGTCTGGAAGACTGCCTCATAGGTAAGCGTTCCCGAGCGGGAAACAACGCCGACCGAGCCCTTCTTGAAGATGTTTCCGGGCATGATGCCGATCTTGCACTCGTTGGGCGTGACGATGCCCGGGCAGTTCGGTCCGATCAGGCGGGACTTGGAACGGTCGAGCCGCGCCTTGACCTTGACCATGTCCATGACAGGGATGCCCTCGGTGATGCAGACGATCAGCGGCACCTCGGCCTCGATCGCCTCGATGATCGCCTCGGCCGCGCCCGCCGGCGGAACGTAGACGACCGAAGCGGTTGCACCGGTTGCTTCCTTGGCCTCGCCGACGGTGGCGAAGATCGGCAGGGTCTCGCCCTTCGAACCGGTCCACTTTTCGCCGCCCTTCTTGGGATGGATGCCGGCGACCATCTGGGTGCCGTAATAGGCCAGCGCCTGCTCGGTGTGGAACGTGCCGGTCTTGCCGGTCAGGCCCTGCACGATGACCTTGGTGTTCTTGTCGATGAGAATGGACATGCGGAACGAAACTCCGGTGCGTCAGGGTTCTAGGAAAGGGTTGACGGCGCGGACCGAGCCGTAGACCTGGTTGTGATTGAGGTCTTCCGTGTAGAAGACCGGCGCGCCGAGGCGCTCGGCCGCAGCAAGCAGAGCGGCGTCGTAGTATTTGAGTTGATAGCGGCGTGCGGCGTCGAACCCTGCCATGACATAGGTCTGGTCGACCGGAACGAAGGGAAACGTGCCCAGGAATGCCAGCCATTGATCGATTTCCGGATCGCTGAGCAGCTTCTTGCGCCTCGCGACGTTGGTGAATTCGGCCAGGCTTTGGCCCGAGATCCCGAAGAGACTTCCGAGCACAAGTTCAATCGCGATGTCGAAACGGCGTGGATCACGACTCCTCTCCGAAGCCGCGTAGAGGAGGACGTTCGAGTCGAGAAATGATTCGATCTTCTCGTTCGGCATAGATCTCATCGCGGTTCCACACAAAAGGTGCGCCGCTCTCCCCTCGTCTCTGCTTTTCTTCAATCAGCTTGCGCATGCCTTCGCGGGCCCACTCGATGCGGTCGGCCTGCTCGACCTCGTGAGCCAGCAGCGACCGAACCATCGCGTTAAGCGACGTCTTGCGCTTCTCGGCCAGGCTGCGCGCCTGTTCGAGAAGCCTTTCGTCGATCGCGAGGGTAATGTTCTTCATCTCAGCCTCCACATAATCACACAGGTCGAATATGTGTGATTATGTGTGAATCTTCAACCCTTGACCGCCGCGACGATCTTCTTCGCTGCGTCGTCGAGATCGTCGGCCGAGATGACGTTCAGGCCGCTCTCGTTGATGATCTTCTTGCCCAGCTCGACATTGGTGCCTTCGAGGCGCACCACCAGCGGCACCTTGAGACCGACTTCCTTGACAGCCGCGATCACGCCCTCGGCAATGACGTCGCACTTCATGATGCCGCCGAAGATGTTGACCAGGATGCCCTTCACGGCCGGATCGGCCGTGATGATCTTGAACGCCGCGGTGACCTTCTCCTTGCTCGCGCCGCCGCCGACGTCGAGGAAGTTCGCCGGCTCGGCGCCGTAAAGCTTGATGATGTCCATCGTCGCCATGGCGAGGCCGGCGCCGTTGACCATGCAGCCGATATTGCCGTCGAGCGCGACGTAGGCCAGGTCATACTTGGACGCCTGGATTTCCTTCTCGTCCTCTTCGGTCGTGTCGCGCAGCTCCACGATCTCGGGATGGCGGAACAGCGCGTTGTTGTCGAACGACACCTTGGCGTCGAGCACGCGCAGGCGGCCGTTCTTCATCACGATCAGCGGGTTGACCTCGAGCAGGCTCATGTCCTTCTCGAGGAAGGCCTTATAGAGGATCGGGAACAGGCTCTCGCCGTCCTTCGCCGCGTCGCCCGACAGGCCATAAGCATCGTTGATCTTCTTCACGTCGTCGGCCGTCACGCCCTTCTCGGGATCGATGGCGATCGTGACGATCTTCTCCGGCGTGTCATGGGCGACCGCCTCGATGTCCATGCCGCCCTCGGTCGAGACGACGAAGGCGACCCGGCCGACGGAGCGGTCCACGAGGATCGACAGATAAAGCTCGCGGTCGATGTCGGCACCGTCCTCGATATAGAGGCGGTTGACCTGCTTGCCGGCCTCGCCGGTCTGCTTGGTGACCAGCGTGTTGCCCAGCATCTCCTTGACGTTGTGCACGACCTCGTCGATCGACTTGGCAAGGCGCACGCCGCCCTTGGCGTCGGGGCCGAGTTCCTTGAACTTGCCCTTGCCGCGGCCGCCGGCGTGGATCTGGCTCTTCACGACGTAGAGCGGGCCGGGCAGCGAGCGGGCCGCGTTCTGCGCCTCGTCCGCCTTGAGGATCGCCACGCCGTCCGCGACCGGCGCGCCGTAGCTCTTGAGGATCTGCTTGGCCTGGTATTCGTGGATGTTCATCAGCCTTTTCCTATCTTGCGAACGTCGTCGTTCACATAAATCTGGTGGATGGAAAGCTCATTAAGCCCCCAATTGGACAAGCCAATATCCTTGCGCATTGCAAGTAAGATTCTCCCAATATTCCGCATCGCCGCTAGAGGATCCCCAGCCGATCCATCGCTGACCTTAAACTTTGAAAATGCATCCACAACCTCAGGCGACCCATAGAACAGAACACCTCTGGTCATTTGAAACCATTTCTTTTGAAATTCTGGATCATTCTCAATATTGTAGCTTTCGTCAGATTTTTGCATCTCTAAAAGCTTGAATATTATATCGTAGAATATCGAATATACTTCGATTTTATTTTCTCTATGCGCTTCCGCTCGCGATTTGGCGCGATCACGCCAAAACGCGAAGATTGCCAACGCAACGGTTACAAATCCGCCGATAACAGCCGGCGCCAGAGCCTTATCCAACCCCAGAACGTATTGAGCAACGGCCGACAACAACCACCAAGCTACCACTCCTCCGGCAAGGAGAAGTAGTAACCCAGTAGCTATTTGGACCGGCTTACGCATCTAGCCGGATGCCTTACTTGCCGAGGTTCGGGGCGATGGCGACGCAGGCCTCGCAGAGGCCCTGCACCGCGGCGACGGACTTCTCGAACATCTTCTGTTCGGCCTTGTTGAAGTCGATCTCGATGACGCGCTCGACGCCGCCGGCGCCGATCACCACCGGCACGCCGACATACATGTCCTTGAGGCCGTACTGGCCGGAAAGATGCGCGGCGCAGGGCAGCACGCGCTTCTTGTCCCGGAGATAGGCCTCCGCCATCGACACGGCCGAGGCCGCCGGCGCGTAGTAGGCCGAGCCGGACTTGAGCAGGCCGACGATCTCGCCGCCACCCTTGCGGGTGCGCTCGACGATGGCGTCCAGCTTCTCCTTGGTGGTCCAGCCCATCTTGACGAGGTCGGGCAGCGGAATGCCGGCGACGGTCGAGTAGCGCGTGAGCGGCACCATGTCGTCGCCGTGGCCGCCAAGCGTCATCGCCGAGACGTCCTCGACCGACACCTTGAACTCGTCGGCGAGGAAGTGGCGGAAGCGGGCCGAGTCAAGCACGCCGGCCATGCCGACCACATGCGTCTTCGGCAGGCCCGAGAACTTCTGCAGCGCCCAGACCATGGCGTCGAGCGGGTTG
Organism: Mesorhizobium australicum; assembly: GCF_900177325.1. NCBI lineage: Bacteria > Pseudomonadati > Pseudomonadota > Alphaproteobacteria > Hyphomicrobiales > Phyllobacteriaceae > Mesorhizobium > Mesorhizobium australicum. The sequence goes on from NZ_FXBL01000004.1 coordinate 11,725, forward strand.
GTGATGCAGATGACGAAGGCCTTCGGCGCATACTTCTTGATGCCGGCGCCCACCTGCTCCATCACCTTGAGGTTGATGCCGAGCAGGTCGTCGCGGCTCATGCCGGGCTTGCGGGGCACGCCGGCGGTGACGATGCAGACGTCCGCATCCTTGATCGCCGAGTAGTCGTTGGCGCCCTGGAGGCGGGCATCGAAGCCCTCGACCGGGGCCGACTGCGCGATATCCAGGCCCTTGCCCTGCGGGACGCCTTCGGCGATATCGAACAGAACGACGTCGCCGAGTTCCTTGAGCCCGATCAGATGGGCGAGCGTGCCGCCGATCATACCCGAGCCGATGAGGGCAATCTTGTTGCGTGCCATGCGAACCGTTCCTTGCGCATCGCCGGGTCCACTCGCGGCCGGCGGAGTTGAAACCGTCGGGGCTTATCCGCACAAATCGAAATCTGTGTGACATACGCCCGCGCCGCCGGCTCGGTGCCGACGAAACCGGCGGAGGCATTAGGCCGGCCTGAAGAAAAATTCAACCGATTATTTTGGATCGAATAAATTCAATCGGTTAATACTTTTTTGATTTACGTAAACGTCAAAATATAAGCCAACAAATAGGCAGTCGTCGGCATTGGAAACTGCGCGGGCAGTCAAAAGGCGCGATCTGCCGCTCGTTCAGGCACCCGTCGCCTCCACCCATTCCCGGCTCTGCATCTCGTTGAGACGGGAGGCGGTGCGCGCGAATTCGAAGGCTTCCGTAACCCCTTCGCGCCCAGCGTAAAGGCGATCGGGCGAGGCCTCCGCGCTCGCGACCAGCCTTATATGGCGGTCGTAGAGCGTGTCTATGAGCAGGATGAAGCGCTTGCTCGCATTTCGCCGGGTCTGGTCCATCACCGGGATATGGTCGATGAAAATCGTGTCGAAGCGCTCGGCAATGGCGAGATAGTCGCGCGCGCCGAGCGGCGCGTCGCACAGATCGGCGAAGGTGAATCGGGCCGCCTTGCCGCAGGCGCGCGGCACATTCACGTGGCGCCCCATCACCTCGAGCTTCGCAGGCGCCTCGCTGCGCCCCTCGGTCGCCGCCGCCCAAGCCTCGTCCATCTGTGCGTCGGCGGCCGGGCCGAGCGGCGTGACGTAGACCGGCAGGTGGCTGAGCTTCAGCATCCGGTAGTCGGTCGGGATGTCGACCGCGACCACATCGACATTGTCCTTGAGCGTCTGGATGAACGGCAGGAACAGCCCCCGGTTCAGCCCGTCGCGGTAGAGATCGTCCGGCGCAACGTTCGAGGTGGCGACGAGCGTGACGCCGTTGGAAAACAGCGCGGTGAACAGGCGCGACAGGATCATCGCGTCGGCGATGTCGGTGACCGTGAACTCGTCGAAACAGAGAAGGCGCGATTCGGCGGCGATCGCGGCCGCCACCGGCGGGATCGGATCGTCGCCCTTGACCGTGCCCGCCTTAAGCGCCGCGCGATGCAGGCCGATGCGGTCGTGCACGTCGGCCATGAACTCGTTGAAATGCGCGCGCCGCTTCTTCTTCAAGGGCGCCAGGCGGAAGAACATGTCCATCAGCATGGTCTTGCCGCGCCCCACGCCGCCATAGACGTAGAGGCCGCGCGCGGTGGGCGGCGCCTTCCTGCGCGCGAACAGCCAGCCGAGCGCATTGGTCTTGGCCGCGGCGTTCGACGCGCCGAGCTCGACGATCAGCTGGTCGAAGCGGATCGCGAGCGCCTCCTGGACGGGATCGCGCGAGATCTCGCCCTTCTCGACCAGGCGGCCGTAATCGTGCCGCAGCGAGGGATAGGCTGCCAGCCCGGCATGAGAGGTCATGGAGACCGGCCGAGGTGAACGACTAACGGGAGAAGCTGATCGGCACGCCGCCAGCCGTCTGCCCGTCATACTTCTCGGCGCCGGAGGAGTAGAGTCGCGCGACCACGTTGCCGGTGTTGTCCTTGAGCACGACCTGCTTGCCGGCGACGTTCCAGGCCGCGACATTGGCCGCGTCGCCCGGGCAGCGCAGCGAGGCGGCGCGGAAGTCCGAGGCCTGTTTGGTGAGGCTGAGCATCATCTGGCAGCCGCCGCCACCAGCATTCACCTTCCACGCGCCGACCATGGCTTCCTTGGTGACGTCGGGCGCATTGGCCGGAGCGGCGGGGGGAACCGCGGGTCCCGCAGCGACCTGCGGATCGGTGGTGCTCGTGCCAGGCGCCGGCGGGAAAGCCGACGGATCGGTCGGGCCGGCAGGCGAGGGAGGCGGAAGCTGATTGGAGGTGACCGTGCCGGAGGGCGCCGGGTTGAGCGGCGCCGGCCGTGTGTCGACCGTGTCGAAACGCGACGTGCTGCAGCCCGCAATGGCGAGCGCCGCGCAGGCGATCATCAGACCGCGCGTCGGGATCGTGTGGAAAAGGGCCATCTCACTCGCCATGTCGTCCTCTCCGCCGGGTGCGGACATATTGCAGGCGCCCCGTCCAGCAGTCCAATCACTACAAACGTGGCGATGTTACGAACAGTTCGAGGCCAATAGGGTTAATATTCGGTTTTGGCGAGCCGAAAGCGGCGTACGAAAGTGGAATTTCCTGCCAGGCCAAAGGATGACGTTGCGTCAGATCGCCCTTCCCGACACCGGGAAATCGAGTTCAAAGCCGCGCGGCAGCGCCCGTCCGAACTCGTCGGCCGGCATCCAGGGTTCGCCGAGGCGCTTCTTTCACAACCATTTCATCCGATCCACATCTCAATCCACCGGCGGACGGTTGCGCGCAAGGTTCTCTTGCCTATCTCTGGCGCGATGAACCGACGCGCCGCGCTTTCATTACTTGGACTAGGAGGGCTGAGCGCCGCAGCAGGAGGATTCGCAGTGTCGCGAGCCCGGGCCGAGAATGCCTACTACCAAGGAGCCGCTTCGGATCATTTCGACGGCAGGCTGTTCTTCAACCCCGACGGCAAGGAACCCAGCGGCTTCCTCGATCTGATGCGCTGGCAGTTTGGCGGCGGCAAGGCAAAGTGGCCCGCCGCATGGCCGAGCCCGTTTCCGCAGGCGAAGCCCGAGCCGCGCCTTGCCGCGGACGCGCTGCGTGTCACGATGGTCGGGCACGCCTCGCTGCTCATCCAGGCCGGCGGGCTGAATTTCCTCACCGATCCGGTCTGGTCGCCGCGCGCCTCTCCCTTCTCCTTCGCCGGCCCGAAGCGGGTCAACGCGCCCGGCATCGCCTTCGACGACCTGCCGCCGATCGACTATGTGCTCGTCACCCACAACCACTACGACCACATGGACGCGGCGACGCTGGCGCGGCTGAAGGCCGCCCGCGATCCGCACGTCATCACGCCGCTCGGCAATGACGCGATCATAGGCAAGGCTGCACCCGGCATCCGCATCTCGACGCACGACTGGGACGAGCGGATCGATGTCGGCGGCGCCTCGGTGCATGTCGAGCCGGCCCATCACTGGTCGGCGCGCGGTGCCGGCGACCGCCGCATGGCGCTATGGTCGGCCTTCACCATCGAAACGCCCGCCGGCAACGTCTACTTCGGCGGCGACACCGGCTTTCATGAGGGCCGCAACTACGAGCTCGCCCGCCGCAAACATGGCGGCTTCCGCCTCGCTTTGCTGCCGATCGGCGCCTACGAGCCGCGCTGGTTCATGGAACCGCACCACCAGAACCCCGAAGAGGCGGTCGCCGGCTTCCGGCTTCTCGGCGCGGAGCATGCGGCGGGCATGCACTGGGGCACGTTTCAGCTCACCAACGAAGCGGTAGACGAGCCGCGACAGCGCCTCCACGCCGCGCTCGACGCCGAGGGCATTGTGAACGACCGCTTCCGGGCGATGCAGCCGGGCGAGGTATGGGACGTGCCGGCCGCCGCCACCTGACGGAACCGCTCTCAGCCTCGACGCGTTCTCCCCTCGCAAGCGAGGGAGCATCCCATGATCAAATGGATCGTCATTCTTCTCATCGTCGCGGCGGTGGCGAGTCTGCTCGGCTTCAACGCGATCTCGGGCGCCGCCATGACCGGCGCGAAGCTTTTGATCGGCATCCTGCTGATCCTGTTCCTGCTGGTGATCCTCGGCATCGTCGTCATCGCCTGACGGCGCCTGCCTTGCGACACTGGTAATTTCGGGCCGGTTCCGCCATATAGCGGCGAGATCACAGGGAACTTCGGCCGTGACGGCTCCGGACGTGCAATTCGCTAAGATGAACGGGCTCGGCAACGAAATCATCGTTGCCGACATGCGCGGCACGTCCGCGCGCGTATCGCCCGCCGCCGCGGTTGCGCTCAACGCCGATCCGGCGACCAAGTTCGACCAGATCATGGCGATCCACGATCCGAAGACGGCCGGCACAGACTACTATGTCGAGATTCTGAATTCCGACGGGTCCCGCGCGCAGGCCTGCGGCAATGGCATGCGCTGCGTCGTCCAGGCGCTTGCATCCGAGACCGGGCAGAAGCTGTTCACCTTCGAGACCGTCGCCGGCATCCTCTCCGCACAGGAACATGCCGACGGGCTGATCTCGGTCGACATGGGCGTGCCGCGGTTCGGCTGGGACGATATCCCGCTCGCGGAGGAATTCGCCGATACGCGTGCGATCGAGCTGCAGGTCGGGCCGATCGATAATCCGGTGCTGCATTCGCCCTCGGCGATGTCGATGGGCAACCCGCACGCCGTCTTCTGGGTCGACCGGGACGTCTGGTCGTACGATCTCGACCGCTTCGGGCCGCTGCTGGAAAACCATCCGATCTTTCCGGAAAAGGCGAACATCTCGATCGCGCAGGTGGTCTCGCGCGACGCGCTGATCATGCGCACCTGGGAGCGCGGCGCGGGCCTGACGCGCGCCTGCGGCTCCGCCGCCTGCGCCGCCGCGGTCTCTGCCGCGCGCACCGGCCGCACGGATCGCATCGTCAGGATCACCCAGCCCGGCGGCACGCTCACCGTCGAATGGCGCGGCAACGACCACGTCGTCATGACCGGACCGGCCGAATGGGAATTCTCCGGCACCTTCGATCCCGCCACCGGCACCTGGGCGCGCGAAACCGAAAGCGCGGCGTGATGGCCGGCAAGGGCATCGACATCGTCACCTTCGGCTGCCGGCTGAACACCTACGAATCCGAGGTGATGCGCCGGGAGGCGACGGCGGCAGGGCTCGGCGAGCTCGATGGCGGTGCGGTCGTCTTCAACACCTGCGCGGTGACGGCGGAGGCCGTGCGCCAGGCACGCCAGGCGATCCGCAAGGCGCGGCGCGAGAACCCGGACGCGCGCATCATCGTCACGGGCTGCGCGGCGCAGACCGAGCCCGGCACCTTCGAGGCGATGGACGAGGTCGACCTCGTGCTCGGCAACGAGGAGAAGCTGAAGGCCAACTCCTATCGCGCTCTGCCCGACTTCGGCGTCAACCTGTTCGAGAAGGTGCGCGTCAACGACATCATGTCGGTGAAGGAGACCGCCTCCCACATGGTCGACGCGATCGAGGGCCGCGCGCGCGCCTTCGTGCAGGTGCAGAACGGCTGCGACCACCGCTGCACCTTCTGCATCATCCCCTACGGGCGCGGGAACTCGCGCTCCGTACCGATGGGCGCGGTGGTCGACCAGGTGAAGCGGCTCGTCGGCAACGGCTATGCCGAGGTGGTTCTCTCCGGCGTCGACATGACGAGCTACGGCGCCGACCTGCCGGGCAGCCCGCGTCTCGGCAAGCTGGTGAAGGCGATACTGCGCCAGACGCCGGACCTCAGGCGGCTGCGGCTCTCCTCGATCGATTCCATCGAGGCGGACGCCGACCTGATGGAAGCGATCGCGAGCGAGCGGCGGCTGATGCCGCATCTCCACCTGTCGCTGCAGGCCGGCGACGACATGATCCTGAAGCGGATGAAGCGGCGGCACCTGCGCGACGATTCGATCCGCTTCTGCGCGGACGTGCGAGACCTGCGGCCCGATATCGTCTTCGGCGCGGACATCATCGCCGGCTTTCCGACCGAGACCGAGGCGATGTTCGAGAATTCGCTGAAAATCGTCGAGGAATGCGGCCTGACCCATCTGCACGTCTTCCCCTTCTCGCCGCGCGAGGGGACGCCCGCCGCGCGCATGCCGCAGGTGCGGCGCGAGGTGGTGAAGGAGCGGGCGGCAAGGCTGCGGGCCGCGGGCGATGCGGCCCACAGACGCCATCTCGCCTCGCTCGCCGGAACGACACAGTCGATCCTCGTCGAGCGTGACGGTCTTGGCCGCACGGAAGGTTTTACGCTGGTGGCGATCGGGGAAGGCCAGCCAGGCGAGATCCTGCCCGGCATCGTCACGGGACATGACGGCGACAGGCTCATCGCTGCGCCGCTGAGACAGGCGGCCTGATCGGATGGCGTTCGACTTCATCAAGAAGGTGTTCTCCTTCGGCCGGAAGCCGGAGGAGCAGAAGCCCGAGCCGGCACCGGCCACGGAGCCGCCGGAACTGGCGCCGTATATCAGGATCGAGGAGCAGCCAGCGCCGGCCGCACCCGACGTCCAACCTGCACGAGAACCGGTCGAACCGATGCCGGCCGTCGAGGAGGTTGCCGCGAGCCTGCCGGAGGCCGATGTCCTCCCGCCGGTGCGCGAACCCGGCCCGGTTGCCGATACGCCGCTGAAGGCCGAAGTCGCGCCTGAACCTACGTCCGTTCCGGCGCCGCCCATGGCCGAGGTCGCAGCCTCCGAGCCGGAACCACCGGCAGAACCGGCGCCCGAACCTGCATCCGAGCCAATCGAAGAGGCCGCGCCTGCCGCGGAGATCCTGCCGCCTCTCCGCGTGCCGGACCCGGTTCCCTCCGTCCCGCTTGAAGCCGAGATCGCGCCGGAACCGTCCTTGCCGGCACCTCCTGCCGAGCCGGAGCCGCAGGAAGCACCGCTGTCGGTTGAAGTCGAGCAGCAGCCGGTCGAGGCTCGGGCAATTGTCGAGCCGGAGCCGGAGCCGGAGCCGGAGCCGGAGCCGGAGCCGGAGCCGGAGCCGGAGCCGGAGCCGGAGCCGGAGCCGGAGCCGGAGCCGGAGCCGGAAACAGTCGCCCCGCCCGAGCCGCCTGTCGAGCCCGTTGTTGCGCCTGAACCCGAGCCGGTCGCAGCCGAGCCTCCGGCCGTCGAAGTGCCTCCGGCCGCGGCTGCCGCACAGCCGGTCGTCGCGCCGCCTGCGCCGGCCTCGCCCGCCGGCAAGGTCACCGTCGCGAAGAAGGTCGAGGCCAAGGCCGAGTCCGTGGCGCCTGCCGCGCCGACGCCGCGACCGAGCTGGTTCCAGCGTATGCGCGAGGGCCTGTCGCGCTCCTCGCGCGAACTGTCCTCCTCGATCGCCGGCGTCTTCACCAAGAAGAAGCTCGACGAAGACACGCTGCAGGACCTGGAAGACGTGCTGATCCGCGCCGATCTCGGCGTCGAGACGGCGCTGCGCGTCACCGACACGCTCGCCTCCACCCGTCTCGGCCGCGATGTGTCGGACGCCGAGGTGCGCGGCGTGATGGCGCAGGAGATCGAGAAGGTCCTGAAGCCGGTCGCGCTGCCACTGGAACTCGACCTCAGCCACAAGCCGCACGTCATCCTCGTCGTCGGCGTCAACGGCACCGGCAAAACCACGACGATCGGCAAGCTTGCAGCGAAGCTTCACGAGGGCGGGCTGAAGGTGATGCTCGCCGCCGGCGACACGTTCCGCGCCGCCGCGATCGAACAGCTGAAGATCTGGGGCGAGCGGACCAATTCGCCCGTCATCTCCTCCAAGCTGGGAGCGGATGCCGCAGGCCTCGCCTATGACGCCTTCGCCCAGGCCAAGGAGGCCGGCTCCGACGTGCTGATCATCGACACTGCCGGCCGGCTGCAGAACAAGGCCGAGCTGATGGCCGAGCTGGAGAAGATCGTCCGCGTGCTGGGCAAGCTCGATCCGGATGCGCCGCACACGGTGCTGCAGACGGTCGACGCGACCACGGGCCAGAATGCCCTCAACCAGGTCGAGATCTTCCGCAATGTCGCAGGCGTCAACGGCCTCGTCATGACCAAGCTGGACGGCACGGCGCGTGGCGGCATCCTTGTCGCCATCGCAGCGAAGCACAAGCTGCCGGTGTATTTCATCGGCGTCGGCGAGCAGGTCGACGACCTCGAACCCTTCTCCGCCAACGATTTCGCGCGCGCGATCGCGGGAGTGCAGTGATGAACGAACCGATCCTCGAACGCGAACCGGCCGATCCGAAGAAGAAAGAGATCAATCCGCTGCTCAAGTTCGTGCTCGAACTCGGGCCGCTGCTGGTCTTCTTCTTCGCCAATGCGCGCGGCGAGTGGCTGGCGGCGCGCTTCCCGGCGCTGGCCGATCTCGGCGGGCCGATCTTCATCGCCACCGGCCTGTTCATGGCCGCGACGGCCATCGCGCTCGCCGTCTCGTGGTCGCTGACCCGCACGCTGCCGATCATGCCGCTGGTGTCGGGCGTGGTGGTCTTCGTCTTCGGCGGCCTGACGCTCTGGCTGCAGGACGCGACCTTCATCAAGATGAAGCCGACCATCGTCAACACGCTGTTCGGCGGCGTCCTTCTCGGCGGCCTGCTCTTCGGCCGGTCGCTGCTCGGCTATGTCTTCGATTCCGCCTTCAAGCTCGACGCCGAAGGCTGGCGCAAGCTGACGCTGCGCTGGGGCCTGTTCTTCCTCTTCCTCGCCGTCGTCAACGAAGTGGTCTGGCGCAACTTCTCGGAAGAGACCTGGGTGGCGTTCAAGGTCTGGGGCATCATGCCCATCACCATCGCCTTCACGCTGCTGCAGATGCCGCTGATCATCCGGCACTCGACCGAGGAACTCGGCAAGAAATAAGCCTCAGCCGGCCAGCGCCTTCTCGATCTGCGGCATCAGGTCGTCGCGGATCGATTCCGGCGTGAACGGGCCGACATGCTTGTAGAGGATGCGGCCGTCCTTGCCGACGAGGAAGGTTTCCGGCACGCCGTAGACGCCCCAGTCGATCGTCGTCGAGCCGGTTGCGTCGACGCCGATGGCGGCGAACGGATTGCCGAGGCTGCCGAGGAAACGGCGCGCGTTCTCCGGCGTGTCCTTGTAGTTCAGGCCTGTCACGACGATCCGCTTGTCGGCTGAGAGGCCCATCAGCAGCGGATGCTCCTGACGGCAGGGCGCGCACCACGAGGCCCAGACGTTCACCAGTGTCACCTTGCCGGCGAAGGCGGACGAGGCGAGGCCGGGCAGGCCGACGCCGTCCAGAGGCGGCAGGTCAGTCGAAGGGGCCTGCGCGCCGATCAGCGCCGAGGGCACGACCGAATTGTCCTTGCCGGACATCAGCTGCGTCATGAACAGCGCCGCGAGCGCCAGGAACGCCACGAGCGGCAGCAGCGCGAGCCAGGCCCTGCGCCTGGGCGCGGGCTCAGCCTGCGGCGTCACTGCGGGCCTTCCGTTCCGAGCGGCGCGTCGCACCGGCTGCTTCGAGATCCGCGAGTTCCTTCTGCCGGGCCCGCTGGTCGAGCAGAATCCACGCACCGAGGCCGGCAAGGCCGAGCGCCGAAACGAGATAAGCGGCGGTGACGAAGAGGACGTGGTTCATGCCGCAACCTCGCGGTCGGCCCGCCGCGCCATCATGCGGCGCATCACGGCCACGCGCCGGCGCCAGATCTCGGCACGCATCGCCATCAGGTGGAGCGTGAAGAACAGCAGCGTGAACCCCAGCGCCGACACCAGCAGCGGCCAGAGCAGGCTCGGATGAATGGTCGGCCCATCGAGCCGGATCACCGACGCCGGCTGGTGCAGCGTGTTCCACCATTCGACGGAGAACTTGATGATTGGGATGTTGATGACGCCGACCAGCGTCACGATCGCCGCCGCGCGGGCAGACCGCGCCGGATCGTCAAGCGCCCGGGTGAGCGCGATCAGGCCGAGATACATCAGAAAGAGCACGAAGACCGAGGTCAGCCGCCCGTCCCAGACCCACCAGGTGCCCCACATCGGCCGGCCCCAGATCGACCCGGTGGCGAGCGCGAGCGCGGTGAATACGGCGCCGATGGGTGCCGCCGCTTTCAGCGACACGTCGGCGAGCGGATGTTTCCAGACCAGCGTGCCCAAGGCCGCCAGCGCCATCACCACGTAGCACATCATCGAAATCCACGCGAAAGGCACGTGGATATACATGATCCTGACCGTGATGCCCTGCTGGTAGTCCTCGGGCGCGGCGAAGCCCATGGCGAGGCCTATGCCCGTGACGACAAGCGCGAGCGCGCCGAGCCACGGCAGCGCCTTGCCCGACAGGTCGAGGAACCGCGTCGGATTGGCGAGGTCGGCAAATCGCAGCGGCTGTGTGGCGGCATCGCTCATGCTCTCCAAATAGACCGGGCGAATGCGGCGCGCAATTGACGCGGATCAACCTCGCGTGAGCGAACCGCGAGGCGGGCTAATCCGCCGCATGTCTCAGCGCATATCCGGCAGCCAGCGGACCGATCACGGCGAAGAACAGTGTGAGTGCCACGAGCATGAGGAACGGCGGCAGGAACGGGTCGGGCTCCGCCGTCACCGCATAGGCGGCCGAGACGCCGAAGATCAGCACCGGGATCACCAGCGGCAGCACCAGGACTGTCACCAGCAGCCCGCCCCGCGGCAGCGACACGGCAACGGCGGCTCCCGCCGCACCGATGAAGGTGATCGCAGGCGTGCCGACGAGGAGCGTCAGCGCCGTGCCGAGCGCGGAAGCGAAACTCATGTTCATGAACAGCGCCAGCAGCGGCGCGGCGACGACCAGCGGCAGCACGCTCGTCGTCCAATGCGCCAGGCATTTGACGAAGACGACCATCGCCATCATGTGGCGGCTGGAGCCGATGACCAGCAGGTCGAGCGAACCGTCCTCGCGGTCGGCCTGGAACAATCGGTCGAGGCCGAGCAGGCTGGCCAGAAGCGCGCCGACCCAGAGCATCGCGGGGCCGATGCGGGCGAGCAGGTTCATCTCCGGCCCGATCGCGAACGGCGCCACCGTGATGACGACGAGAAAGAACAGCACCCCGACCAGCGCGCCGCCGCCCGCGCGGACGCCGAGGCGAAGATCGCGGAGGTAGAGGGCTAGCATGACGCGACACGTCGCAACTGCACCGCGCCCCCTCCCCCGCCTTCGGCGGTCCCCCTCCCCCGTGAACGGGGGAGGATCAGATCGTGCCGGTCATCACCGCGGATCCTCCCCTGCGAAGCGGGGGAGGGGGACCATGCGGAGCATGGTGGAGGGGGCGCCTGTCGCAAAGCGATCACTTGCTTCCGCCGCCTCCCATCACCAGTTCCTTCGCCCCCTCGATCCCCAGCGGCACGTGCGTCGCCGCGACGATGATGCCGCCATCCTCCAGATGCGCCCGCATCAGCGCCGCAAAGCGCCGTTCCGAGCCGAGGTCGAGCCCGGCAGTTGGCTCGTCGAGCAGCCAGACGGGGCGGAAGGCAACCAGCAGGCCAGCAATCGCCACGCGGCGTCGCTGGCCCGTCGAGAGATAGCCGAAGGGCAGCGAGGCGACGCTGGGCAGGGCGACCTCTTCCAGCGCCTCCTCCGCCGACAGGAACGGCCGGCCGAGGAAATCCTGACGGAATTTCAGGTTCTCCGTCACCGTCAGAGCCGGCTTCATGGCATTGCGGTCGCCGAGATGGTGGCAGGCCGACATCACGTCCGGCCATTCCTCTCCGCCACCTTCGAGCTTCACCGATCCGCCCGAGGCGGGCAGCAGTCCGGCGACGATCCTGAGCAGCGTCGACTTGCCGCTGCCGTTCTCGCCGGTGACGATCAGGCATTCGCCGTTCGAAAGCGCGAAAGACACGCCGTCGAAGACCGGTTCGCCGCCGCGATCGCCCGCCAGATTGTCCGCGACAAGCCGCATCCGTCCCCATTTCCCGGCCCTGACAGAGCGCGGCGCAACTATTTCTTGCGACGCAGCAAATTTGCACATTCGTCGCACTGGCGCCCTGTTTAGAAAGCTTCTATGAAGCAGGCAACTGTGCCAGCGGTCGGCACGGGGAGCCACAGATTGCCGAGCCCGCGCGACCCGCTCTCCCAGCGGGAAAACGCAGGGGACGGGCAGCGGAAATGACCGTACCCGCAGCCTTTGCGCGTCATGCCTCAGGAGTCCGTTCCCGCTTCGGCGAAACAGACCAGGATGGGATTGATCGTGCCTAAATCGCTCGACAGCTTCAACGCCCGACGCACGCTTAAGGTCGGGGACGCAGAATATGTCTACTTCAACCTGATCGAGGCGGAGAAGAACGGGCTGACCGGCGTCTCGCAGCTTCCTTTCTCGATGAAGGTGCTGCTGGAGAATCTGCTTCGCAACGAGGATGGCCGCTCGGTCACCAAGAAGTCGATCGAAGCCGTCGCTGAATGGCTGGTCGACAAGGGCAAGGCCGGCGTCGAGATCGCCTACCGTCCCGCCCGCGTGCTGATGCAGGACTTCACCGGCGTGCCGGCGGTTGTCGACCTCGCGGCGATGCGCGACGGCATCAAGGCCCTCGGCGGCGATCCCGAGAAGATCAACCCGCTGGTGCCGGTCGACCTCGTCATCGACCACTCGGTCATCGTCGACGAATTCGGCTCGCCGATGGCCTTTGCCCGCAACGTCGAGCTCGAATATCAGCGCAACGAAGAGCGCTACAAGTTCCTGAAATGGGGCCAGCAGGCGTTCCGCAACTTCCGCGTCGTGCCGCCCGGCACCGGCATCTGCCACCAGGTCAACCTCGAATATCTCGGCCAGGTGGTCTGGACGAACGACGAGGACGACGAACTGACCGCCTATCCCGACACCTGCGTCGGCACCGACTCGCACACCACCATGATCAACGGCCTCGGCGTTCTCGGCTGGGGCGTCGGCGGCATCGAGGCGGAGGCCGCGATGCTCGGCCAGCCGGTCTCCATGCTCCTGCCGGAAGTGATCGGCTTCCGCCTCACCGGCAAGCTCAAGGAAGGCATCACCGCCACCGACCTCGTGCTCACCGTCACCCAGATGCTGCGCAAGAAGGGCGTCGTCGGCAAGTTCGTCGAGTTCTTCGGCCCCGGCCTTTCCTCGATGACGCTGGCCGACCGCGCCACCATCGGCAACATGGCGCCGGAATATGGCGCCACCTGCGGCTTCTTCCCGGTCGACGGCGAGACGCTCAACTACCTCACCACCTCCGGCCGCTCGGATGCCCGCATCGCCCTGGTCGAAGCCTATTCGAAGGCCCAGGGCATGTGGCGTCATGACGGGATCGCCGATCCGGTGTTCACCGACACGCTGGAGCTGGATCTCGGCGAAGTCGTTCCGTCGATGGCCGGCCCGAAGCGTCCGGAAGGCCGCCAGGCGCTGCAGGACATCGCCGCCGGCTTCGCCAAGGCGATGGAAACCGAATACAAGAAGACCATCGATGTGGCGAAGCGCTACGCCGTCGAGAGCACCGACTACGATCTTGGCCACGGCGACGTGGTGATCGCCGCCATCACCTCCTGCACCAATACCTCCAACCCGTCGGTGCTGATCGGCGCGGGCCTGCTCGCCCGCAACGCCAATCGCCTCGGCCTCAAGCAGAAGCCGTGGGTCAAGACCTCACTCGCCCCCGGCTCGCAGGTCGTGGCCGAGTATCTCGAAAAGGCCGGCCTGCAGAAAGAGCTCGACCAGATCGGCTTCAACCTCGTCGGCTTCGGCTGCACCACCTGCATCGGCAATTCCGGCCCGCTGCCGGCGCCGATCTCGAAGACCATCAACGACAAGGGCCTGATCGCGGCCGCCGTGCTGTCCGGCAACCGCAACTTCGAAGGCCGCGTCTCTCCCGACGTGCAGGCGAACTATCTCGCCTCGCCGCCGCTGGTCGTCGCCTACGCGCTCGCCGGCACGGTCACCAAGGACCTGACCACCGAGCCGATCGGCGAGGACCGCGACGGCAAGCCGGTCTATCTCAGGGACATCTGGCCCTCGACCACCGAGATCCAGGAATTCATCGCCAAGAACGTCACCCGCGAACTGTTCGCCCGCAAATATGCCGACGTCTTCAAGGGCGACGCTTATTGGCAGGCCGTTCAGGCGCCGTCGGGCCAGACCTATGCGTGGGACGACAAGTCGACCTATGTGCAGAACCCGCCCTACTTCGTCGGCATGGGCAAGGGCTTCGGCAAGATTGGCGACATCAAGGGCGCCCGCATCCTCGGCCTGTTCGGCGACAAGATCACAACCGACCACATCTCGCCGGCCGGTTCGATCAAGGCAGCTTCGCCCGCCGGCAAGTACCTCACCGACCACGGCGTCGGCGTGGCCGACTTCAACCAGTACGGCACGCGCCGCGGCAACCACGAGGTGATGATGCGCGGCACCTTCGCCAACATCCGCATCCGCAATCACATGCTGGGCGAGAACGGCCGCGAGGGCGGCTACACGATCCACTATCCGTCGAAGGAGGAGATGTCGATCTACGACGCCTCGATGCTCTACCAGCAGGAAAAGGTGCCGCTCGTCATCTTCGCCGGCGTCGAATACGGCAACGGCTCGTCGCGCGACTGGGCCGCGAAGGGCACCAATCTGCTCGGCGTGAAGGCCGTCATCGCGCAGTCCTTCGAGCGCATCCATCGCTCGAACCTGGTCGGCATGGGCGTCATCCCCTTCACCTTCGAGGAAGGCACCTCCTGGGCCTCCCTCGGCCTCAAGGGCGACGAGACGGTCGAGATCGACGGGATCGAGAACATCAAGCCGCGGCAGAAGATGGTAGCGAAGATCACCTTCGCCGACGGCACGGTGAAGAACGTGCCGGTCCTCTGCCGCATCGATACGCTGGACGAGCTCGACTACTTCAAGAACGGCGGCATCCTGCAATACGTGCTGCGCGACCTCGCGGCATAGTCGCCGCCGGTAGCTACCAAAGACGACGCCGGGCGGCCCCTCCGCCCGGCGTTGTTCGTTTTCACGCCTATCGCCCAGCTTCAGCGCGAAACGGCCTGACGGCCGCCAATTCCGGTCCGCGGCTCCACGAAGCGCTCACCCCAACGTGACTTCCCGTTGAAAGCTTGTCTGCCTATGCTTTGGGCAGATAAGAAAAGCGGCCGAAATACGGCAGCGGGGCATGTGAGACCGATGATACTGAAGAGCCTTGGCGCCGCCGCTCTGACGGCGCTGTCGTTGTTTGCAACCAATCCGATCTGCTGGGCCGGCGAGCGCCTGGCCGGGGTGGTCGAACTGTTCACGAGCCAGGGCTGCAAGTCCTCGCCGCCGGCGGATGCCAATCTTGCCGAGCTGTCCCGGCGAGGCGACGTGCTCACCCTCGGCTACCATGTCGGCTACTGGGACTACATGGGCTGGCGCGATACGCTCGCCAACCCCGACAGCACCTCCCGCCAGGACAGTTATCGCAAGGCGTTCGAGAGCCGCTCCATCTATACGCCGCAGGCGGTGGTCAACGGCCGCCTGCACGTCAACGGCGCGAAACGGGGCGAAATCGAAGGCGCGCTGTCCTCGCTCGGCAGTGCGGGAAAAGGCCTCGTGGTCGATGTCGACGTCCGCAAGCGCGGCGACAGCATCGTGATTTCCACGGGAGACGGCAGCTTTGGGCAGAAGGCGCACTTGACCATCGTCTACTACGATTTCGCGCATTCCGTGGACATCACGGCGGGCGAGAACAGCGGCAGGAAGGTGCGCTACGTGAACCCCGTCACCGGCGTCCAGGCCGCAGGCATGTGGCACGGCAAAGCGGCGGTGTTCGAGCTGCCGGCGAGCGAGATCTCCAAGCGCGGTCCGGGAGGCTTCGCAGTCCTCCTGCAGATGGTGCGCAGCGACGGCTCGCTCGGGCCGATCCTCGGTGCGGCGAACTTCCCGCAAGGCAGCGTCTAAAAGAGAAAAAACCGACATTCGATCCGAAGATCGAATGCCGGCCGCAGGTCTTTCGGGATTGTCGCTCAGGACACCCGTGTTTCCCGGGGGGTCCTGAAGGATCGGTCCAGCGCGAGCCCCATGGGCGGGGGGCTTGGGGTTTACAGGGCCGGCGCCGGACCGAACCGTCTCAGGCAACAACTGCATACTTCTGTCGAATACGGGCCAGAGGTGGATTATTTCGCGGCGAGATTGTGTCAAAGCGATCACCAATATCACGTCGCTTTCATCATGCGTGAAGCTGCGTGATGAGCCCGCCGCCCTCTTTCCGGGATTAGATATTGATTTCGTTCGGCGAAAGCGCGACCTTGTCACTCAACTGTCACGGAGTGGAGCGGATGGTCGAACGCAGCGCCGGCGGGGAGGGCGATGACGACTCCGTAATATTGATTCCGCTGTCGGACGTGCGCCGCCAGCGAATGGACATCCCGGTAACGTTCGACAGGCGCGAACTCGATCTGATTCTCAGGCTTTACGGACGGATGGTCGCCGCCAACGAATGGCGTGACTACGCCATCGACCACATGAGCGACCGGGCCGTCTTCTCGGTCTTCCGACGCACCAGCGAGACCCCGCTCTACAGGATCGTCAAGGACCCGTCGCTGGCCCGCCGCCAAGGCGCCTATTCGGTCGTCGCGGCCTCGGGCATGATCCTGAAGCGCGGCCACGAACTGGCCCGCGTGCTGACCGTCTTCGACAAGACGCTGAAGCTGGTGGAAGCCTAAGTTGTTAGGACAGCTTAGCTTCCAAGCGCTCGAGGATGCCAAGCGCCGCCTTCATCCGTCATTCCGGGTCCGCGGAGCGGAACCCGGAATTCAGAGCACCGCCCTGCGAGGCTGACTTCGCGGCGACAGGGCGCGAGGGACCAGACGTTGGCGATCTGGATTCCGGTTCCGCTCCGCGGCCCCGGAATGACGGCTTACGTGTTGCCGACTTCGATCTCCCGTTGCCCCATACAAGCTAGACCATCCGCCCGGGAAGCGATTCGGGATCGGGCGGCAGATCCTTGCCGCCGTTCATCGTCAGCTGCATGAAGACGGTGTCGAGCCAGCGGCCGTGCTTGTAGCCTGAGCCTTCCAGCACGCCGGCATGACGGAAACCCGCCTTCTCGTGCAGGCGTATGGAGGCGAGGTTGCGCTCTCCGTCGCCGATCACTGCCGCGATCTGTCGGAAGCCGAGCCGGGTGCATTCCGCGACGAGCCGCGCGAGCAGCAGGCTGCCGATGCCTTTTCCCTGCGATTCGGGCGCGAGATAGATCGAATCCTCGACCATGAAGCGATAGGCGCGGCGCGGCCTGAACGGCCCGGCATAGGCATAGCCGAGGATGGTGTTGCCCTCCGCGGCGACGAAATACGGATACCCGGCCGAGACGAGACCCTGATAGCGGCTTCGCATCTCCTCGAGGCTGGGCGCCTCCAGCTCGTAGCTCGCCGCGCCATGCGTTACCGCATCGGCGTAGATGGCGGCGATCGCAGGCAGGTCGTCGGGCATGGCGGGACGGATGTCGAGGGTCATGGCGCTTTCCACGATTGGCTCGCCCGCGATACCGCATCCCGCGGGCAAAAGAAAAGGGCGGCCGAAGCCGCCCTTTCCGAAGTCCGGTCCGCTTTCGTTACTCGCGGTTGCCGAGGAACGACAGCAGGAACGAGAACAGGTTGATGAAGTCGAGATAGAGCGTCAGCGCGCCCATGATGGCCTTGCGGCCGGCGACCAGCACTTCGTCACCCTCGAAATACATCTCCTTGATCTTCTGCGTGTCGTAGGCCGTCAGGCCTGCGAAGATCAGCACGCCGATCGCCGAGATCGCGAACTGCAGCGCCGGCGAGGCGAGGAAGATGTTCACGATCATCGCGATGATCAGGCCGAACACGCCCATGATCAGGAACGAGCCCATGCCGGTCAGGTCGCGCTTGGTCGTATAGCCGAACAGCGAGAGCGCGCCGAACGAGGCCGCCGTGATGAAGAAGGTCTGCACGATCGAGGCCGAGGTGTAGACCAGGAAGATCGACGACAGCGACAGGCCCATCAGCGCGGCGAAGACCCAGAACATCGTCTGAGCCGCCGAGACCGACAGCGTGTGGATGCGCGCGCTCAGGAAGAAGACCATGCCGAGCGGGGCGAGCATCACGACCCAGCGCAGCGGCGAGCCGTAGAGAGCGGTGCCGAGCGCGGTCAGCATCTTGCCGTTGCCGAGGGTGGCCGCGGCGGCGGCGGGATCATTGGTGGTGGCGAGCATCATCGTGCCGAGCGCCGCCAGACCGGTAATCGCGAGCCCGAGCGCCATAAGGTTGTAAACCTTGAGCATATAGGCGCGCAGGCCCTCGTCGATGCCGGTGTCGACGCGGGTGCCCGCGCCGGCACGCATCTGGTAGTTCCGAAGGTCAGCCATAGGAGTTCCTCTTTGCTACTGCCCCGTCGGGTGTCGGTTCGCGGCGATCCGCGCTCCAGGCTCCGCTGGCGGGGCTCCAGCATGCCTACGGCGTAATATGATCATTCTTCGTGTCGGTAACAAGGCCCGTTACGAGGCGACACGCCCTGTGATCATACAAAGTAGTAAAAATGCGCTCACAGTTCGCGGAGGACGGGTGCGGCCTTCTGTCCGAGGATGCGCCACGTGCCCGCCAGGCCGATCCCGACGGTCAGCAGCAACGCGAACAGAACGGTTCCGACAGCCACCTCCGGCAGAAAGCTCGACGGCAGGGTCATGATCCGCGCCACGACGAACCAGGCGGCGACGCCGCCGGCGAGCAGGGCGAAGACCGCGGTGGCGAGCCCGATGAGCATATATTCGAGCGAAAACGCCCCGATCAGCGTACCGCGCGTCGCGCCGAGCATCTTCAGCACGACGGCATCATGAACCCGGGCGCGATTCCCCGCCGCCAGCGCCCCGGCAAGGACCAGCACGGAGGCAATCAAAGCCACGGCCGCGGCGGCGCGGATCGCAACGCCGAGCTGTCCGATCAGCCGGTTGACGATGTCGAGCGCGTCCTTGACGCGCACCGTCGTCACTCCCGGAAACGCCCGCGTCACCTCGTTCAGGATGCGTGCCTCTTCCGCAGCGCTCGCCTTCCGGTCGAGCAGGGTCGCCAGCCAGGCGTGCGGCGCACCGGCGAAGGCGTTGGGCGAGAAGACCATCACGAAGTTGATGCCCATCGATTCCCATTCAACCTGGCGCAGGTTGGCGATGCGGGCCGTGACGTTGCGCCCGAGCACGTTGACCGTGACCGTGTCGCCGATCTTCAGGCCGATCTCGCCGGCTTCCTCGGCCGAGAACGACACCAGCGGCTCGCCGGAATAATCCTTCGGCCACCATTGGCCGGCGCTCAGCGTCGCGTTTTCCGGCACTGTCTCGGAGTAGGTGATGCCCCGGTCGCCGCGCAGGACCCACTGGCCCTCCGGCGGCACCTCGATCTTCTGCACGTCGACGCCGTTCAGCTCGATGACGCGCCCGCGCAGCATCGGCACCTTGGTCAGCGTGCCCTCGGGCGAAGCCTGCGAAACAAGTGTGCTGAACCGGTCGACATCGGCGGGCTGGATGTCGACGAAGAAAAAGTTCGGCGCCCGCTCCGGCAGGTTGCCGGCGATCTGGCGGCGCAGATTGCCGTCGATCAGGGCGAGCGTCACGAGCAGGGTCAGGCCGAGGCCAAGCGACAGCACGACCGACGGCGTGAGTGCGCCCGGCCGATGGATGTTGCCGATGGCAAGGCGCAGCGGCGTGGAGCGCACGGCGGGAGCGCGGCGCGCCAGCCATTGCACCAGCTCTGCGACGCTGCGCAGGACGATGAAGGCGAACACCGCCGCGCCGACGAAGATCAGCGCGATCAGACGATCGGAGGAGAACCATATCGCCAGGCCTGCGAGCAGGACGGCAATGCCACCCGCCGCGAGCAGATACGGCAGCCGCGGCAGCCCGCGACCTTCTAGCCCCAGTTCGCGGAAGAGCGCTGTCGCCGGGATATCGCGCGCCCGCCCAAGCGGCAGGACCGCAAAAGCGAGCGTGACGAGAACGCCGAACACCACAGCCATTACAAGGGCATCCGGATAGACGCCTCCTTCCGCCGGAACCGGGATGACGGAAGACAATGCGGCGCTTGCCGCGAACGGCATGGCAATGGCGATGCCGAGACCGATCAATATGCCGATCGCCGCGACGATCATCACCTGGACGAGATAGACAGAGAACACGAACCCGCCGGAGGCGCCGACACTCTTCAGCGTGGCGATCACGCCGCGCTTGGCGTCGAGATGCGCGCGCACCGCATTGGCCACGCCGACGCCGCCGACCACGAGCGCGGTCAGGCCGACCAAGGTCAGGAACTGCGAGAACCGCTCGACATTGCTGGAGAGCGAAGGGGCCGCATTGGCGCGCGAGCGGATGCTCCAGCCGGCCTGCGGAAAGTCTGTCTTGGCCCTATCCGAGATGACTTTTATGTCTGCCTCTGTCGCTCCGGCAGGCAGCTTGAGCTTGTAGCCATGCTCGACCAGGCTGCCCGGCTGAATCAGGCCGGACGCCCTCAAACCGTCCATCGACACCATCAGGCGAGGGGCGAAGCCGAAGCCTTCGGAGACGAGATCGGGCTCGTCGACGATGCGGGCGCGCAATTCGAAGGTCGCACCGCCGAGCCTGATGCGCGCACCGTCGGACAGCTTGAGCTGGTCGAACAGGAGGTCGGGCGCGGCGGCGCCCCAGATGCCGTTGCGTTCGCCGAACAGATCGTCATGCGAGAGCGCGGGCTGTGTCGCCAGGGAGCCGTAGAGGGGATAGGCGCCATCGACCGCCTTCACCTCCACGAGCGTCTGGTCGGAACCATCCTCCAGCCGGGCCATCGAACGCATGCCGGCGCTGACCGCGAGATCGCCTTGCGCCTTCAGGAAGGCAAGCTCCTTGTCGGACGCTTCGCGCTGCATGAGGTTGAACCGCATGTCGGCGCCAAGCAGCGTCTGGCCCTGGCTCGCGACCGACGAGGTAATCGCGCGGGCAACGGAGTTCACGCCGCCAATGGCGCCGACGCCGAGCGCGATGCAGGTGATGAAGATGAAGAAGCCTTTCAACCCGCCGCGCATCTCGCGCAAGGCGAAACGGAAGGCCAGGCGCAGCGATTGCGCAGACGCCGAACTCGCCTTCATGCGCTCACAGCCATCGGCGGCGTTTCGATCCGCCCCGAGCGGATGGCGATCTGGCGCTGGCAGCGCGCGGCGAGCGCCGGGTCGTGGGTGACGAGCACCAGCGTCATGCCGCGCTCGCGCGCCTTGGCGAAAAGGAGGTCGGCGATATGCCGGCCGGTCGCCTGGTCGAGATTGCCGGTCGGCTCGTCGGCGATGAGGATGGAGGGCGTCGGCGCCAGCGCGCGCGCGATTGCGACGCGCTGCTGCTCTCCGCCCGAGAGCTGTCCGGGATAGTGCCGGATCCGCTCTCCGAGCCCGACCGCTGCGAGCTCGCGCTCGGCGATCGCGAACGCGTCGGCGACACCTGCCAGCTCCAGCGGAACGGCGACGTTCTCCAGCGCCGTCATATTGGGGATGAGGTGGAACGACTGGAAGACGATCCCGACATTGCGGCCCCGGAAGCGGGCGATCTCGTCCTCGCTGCGGCCGTTGAGCGTCTCGCCCGCGATGCGCACCGTGCCGCCGTCCACGCCTTCGAGGCCGGCGAGCACCATCAGCAGCGTCGACTTGCCGGAGCCGGACGGGCCGACGATGCCGACCGCCTCGCCGCGCGCCACAGCCAGGCTGATCCCGCGCAGCACATGAACGCGGGACGCACCCTGGCCGAGGGTCAGCGAGACGTCCTCGAGTTCGATAACGGCTTCTGTCACGGCGGATCAGTCCTATATGGAGGTCTGTCGGGCAGGTCGGGGCTCATATGGGAAACGTGCGATGGCATTCAAACAGGTGAAACGCGCTTTTTGCATTGCACTATTTTGTGTTGTCGCATGGGCCGCGCCGGCAACGGCGGAAACGTTCAGGGTCGTCGGCTTCGGCGACAGCCTGATGGCCGGCTACAATCTCGGCCCCAACGAGGGCTTTCCGCAGAAACTTGAGGCGGCGCTGAAGGCGCGCGGCCACAACGTTGCCGTGGCGAATGCAGGCGTGTCGGGCGACACGACCTCGGGCGGCCTGTCGCGGCTCGACTGGTCGGTGCCGGACGGTACGGATCTCGTGATCCTCGAGCTTGGCGCGAACGACATGCTGCGCGGCCTGCCGCCGCAGATCACCGAAGACAACCTCGACCGGATGATGGCCTCGCTCAAGGCACGCGGCATCGGCATCGTCCTGGTCGGTATGCTCGCAGCCCCCAATCTCGGGCCCGACTACGCGACCGCCTTTAACGGAATCTATCCGAAGCTGGCGGCGAAATACGACGTGCCGCTCGTTCCGTTCTTCCTCGACGGGGTGGCGGCAAACCCTTCGCTGCAGCTCGATGACGGCCTCCATCCCAATGCCGCCGGCGTGGACCGGATGGTCGAAGGAGCGCTGCCAATCATCGAGCCGCTGATCAGGTGACGTTCCGCGAGGTCGCGGCGGGCGGGAAATAATCGCTTGCCCGGTTGGCCATTCGATGATTCGCTGCAATGCGAGATCGAATCGAGGAGGTGCCATCATGCCCCGTCTGTTCACCGCCCTCGAGATCCCGCGCGACGCCGCGCTGTCGCTTTCCCTCCTTCGCGGAGGGATTCCCGGCGCACGCTGGATCGATGTCGAGAACTACCATCTCACGCTCCGCTTCATCGGCGATGTCGAAGGCCATGTGGCCGACGAGGTCGCCAACGCGCTGGACCGGGTGCGCAGGCCCTCCTTCGATCTGACATTGTCCGGCGTCGGCGCCTTCGGGTCCAAGAAGCCGCACTCGATCTATGCCGGCGTGATACCCTCTCCCGAGCTCAACGCGCTGCAGGGCGAGATCGACCGCATCTGCACCCGCGTCGGCGCGCCGTCGGATCAGCGCAAGTTCGTGCCTCATGTGACGCTTGCCCGCCTGCGCAACGGCAATGACGGCGAAGTGGCCCGCTATCTGTCGGCACGGGGGAATTTCGCCGCCATGCCGTTCCGAGTGTCGCGATTCGTGCTGATGTCGTCTCGCGATTCGGTCGGCGGCGGCCCCTACATCGTCGAAGAGGCCTGGCCGCTGGGCATGGTGGACACGCGGCCGGCCGGCCGGCCCGACGCCGTGCGGATCATGCGATAGCGGCTGGACTGTTCCCGCGCTGCCGGCGCACTATCTCTGCCCGAAGCGGATCGTCTGAAGGAGGATCGGATGGCGAGGGATCTTCTGGCAACGGACGAACTGGCCGAGGCGGTCGCTAAGCTGCCCGGCTGGTCGGTCGCGAAGGACGGCCTGTCGATCGGACGCACCTTCGAGTTCCGCAACTTCAGCGAGGCCTTCGCCTTCATGACGCGGACCGCGCTGGCGGCGGAGAAGATGGACCACCATCCCGACTGGTCGAACGTCTACAAGACGGTGAAGGTGACGCTCTCCACGCATGACCGGGGCGGCGTGACCGAACTCGACATCGAGCTTGCGAGGCGGATGAGCCGCTATGCGGACGCGGATTGAAATCGCCCGTGCGCTACCCACATTTTCCGGCAAGGAGAATGCCGGGATGAAGCAGATCGACATCGAAGAGGTACTGGCGCCTGGCGACGCGGAAGAGACCGGCCGCCGCGAGAAGCGTGTCCGGCTGGAGTTCTGGCGCACTGCCAAGCGCGCCGCGCGCCATGTTCCGTTCATGGACGAGCTGGTCGCAGCCTATTATTGCGCGCTCGACCCGAAGACGCCGTTCCGCGTTCGCGGCACCTTGCTGGCCGCGCTCGCCTACTTCGTCCTGCCGCTCGACTTCATCCCCGATTTCCTCGTCGGCTTCGGTTTTACCGACGATGTGGCCGTGCTGACCGCGGCGATCACCGCCATCCGATCGCATATCAAGCCGGCGCACCGGATCGCGGCAAAGAAGTCGCTTGCCGAGGTCGACTAGGCCCAAGGTCAAACTCTTGCCGCTTTCCTACCCCTCTTTCGGGCACGGCAAGGGCGCGGGGCCTGCAGTCGCGATGAATTTGCGCCAATGAGGCGCTCCGCACCGGGTTGGGTCCGGAAACGGTCGGGTGGTAACCCTTTCGTAACCTGGATTTAATCAAATTGTATCAGATGCGTCGGCGACGGCACGTTTCCGGGGACGCGTTTCCGGCGCTTGGCACGAATTGCGGCAGGACAATATGCACAAGACACTCCCCTTCCTGATTGCCGGCGCGATGCTCGCTGCGGGCGGTATCGCGCAGGCGCAGAACATCGCCAAGATCGGCCAGAAGGGCGATTGGGCGCTCTATTCCTACAACGACGAGAAGGGCAAGGTCTGCTACACGCTGACCATCCCGACCGACAAGCAGCCTCCTTCGCTCGACCACGGCAAGTCGATGTATTTCGTCGTTTCGCAGAAGCCCGGCCAGAATGTGAGCTTCGAGCCGCAGTTCAACGCCTCCTACAATTTCCAGGAGAACTCGAAGGTCGAGGTGACGGTCGGCGACAAGAAGTTCGCCATGTTCACCAAGGGCAACCGCGCCTGGGTGGAGAACGCCGCCGAGGAGCCGGCGCTGATCGCCGCGATGCGCGCAGGCGCCGACATGAAGGTGGCCGCCAAGTCGGGCCGCGGCAATCCGACCAGCTACGTCTTCTCGCTGAAAGGCATCTCGGCGGCTTTGACCGACATCTCGAACTGCAAGTAATCCTGCTTTTTCCAGCATTGCGGGCCGCCATCGTGACGGATGGCGGCTCTTGTGTTATCTGGCGCCGGACGATGCGGATGCCTATCTCCGCGAAAACGGCTTTTCGACACCAATGGCAGTCACGGTTTTGAACGATACGCGGGCGGATGGCGCCCGCGCCGCACCCGGCATTTCCGCGCAGACCGCGCGCGAGAAGCCGTCGCTCATCGGCATGTCCCGCGAGGAGATGGCGCAGGCGCTCGTCGGCGCCGGCGTGCCTGAGCGCCAGGCGAAGATGCGCGTCAGCCAGCTCTGGCACTGGCTCTACGTGCGCGGCGTCTCCGACTTCGGCCAGATGTTCAACATCTCGAAGGAGCTGCGCGCGACGCTCGGCGAGCACTTCACCATCGCTCGGCCCGAAATCGTCGAGGAACAGATCTCTCAGGACGGCACGCGCAAGTGGCTGTTCCGCTTCCCGGCGCGCGGCGCCGGACGGCCGGTCGAGATCGAGACCGTCTACATCCCCGAGGAAGGCCGCGGCACGCTCTGCATCTCCTCGCAGGTCGGCTGCACGCTCACCTGCTCCTTCTGCCACACCGGCACGCAGAAACTGGTGCGCAACCTGACCTCGGAGGAGATCCTCGCCCAGCTCCTCGTCGCGCGCGACCGGCTCGGCGACTTCCCCGACCGCGACACGCCGGCCGGCGCCATCGTTCCCGCCGAGGGCCGCAAGGTCTCCAACATCGTCATGATGGGCATGGGCGAGCCGCTCTACAATTTCGAGAACGTCAAGAAGGCGCTGCTGATCGCTTCCGACGGCGACGGGCTGGCGCTCTCCAAGCGCCGCATCACGCTGTCCACCTCCGGCGTCGTGCCGGAGATCGTGCGCACCGGCGCGGAGCTCGGCGTCATGCTCGCCATCTCGCTGCATGCGCCCAACGACGACCTGCGCGACCTGCTCGTGCCGATCAACAAGAAGTATCCGCTGGCCGAACTGATGGCCGCCTGCCGCGCCTATCCCGGCCTGTCCAACGCCAAGCGCATCACCTTCGAATATGTGATGCTGCGCGACGTGAACGATTCCATCGACGACGCCAAGGCGCTGATCAAGCTGCTCAAGGGCATCCCGGCCAAGATCAACCTGATCCCGTTCAATCCCTGGCCCGGCACCAACTACCAGTGCTCGGAATGGGAGACGATCGAGAAGTTCGCCGACTACATCAACGACGCCGGCTACGCCTCGCCGATCCGCACCCCGCGCGGGCGCGACATCCTTGCCGCCTGCGGCCAGCTCAAGTCCGAATCCGAGCGCATGCGCCGCGTCGACCGCCTCGCGCTGGAGGCGATGATGATCGCGGGGCACGGCGAGGAGTGAGTTCCGCGCGCGCGATCGCCCGCGCCGGTGCGGTTGCACTGATCCGCGACGCGATCCCTTATGCGGTGGGGTCCGTGGTCGCCGCCGTCGCGATCGTGGCGCTGGTCTGGGCGACGGAGCTGTTCGAAGGACGCACCTATTCCGCGGACCACCTCGCGCTGATGCTGGTCGTCGGCACGATGGCAACCTTCATCTATGCCATGCCGCTGGCGATCATCCTCGTTACGATCGGCGAGTGGCGCCGCTACGGGCCTCTTTACTATGTCCTCGCCGCGCCGGCGTGCGCGTTGGTGTCTTTCATGGTCCTGTATCTGTTCGCCCCAGGGACGGCATTCTCATGGCGGCAATCTGGACTGGTTATCGCCGGGGGCTTCGCCGGCGGGCTCGGCTTCGTGGCGATGCGGGCGCTGCTCGTCCGCTTCCTCGGCAATCTGGCGTTCCGCGCTCCGATACAGGAAAGCCCTCCACAATGACCGTCTTCCTGCGCCTCCTTGGCCAGTTGCTCCTGATCCTCGTCGGCTATGCCGCCGCCGCCCTCGTCGCGAGCGCCTTCCTGCACCTCATCTTCCTGACGTCCGCCGGCTTCGAGGCCGACGAGGCACCGGTGCTCGTCATGGGCTCGGTCGTCTTCTCGATCCCGTTCGTCGCGCTGTTCACTGCCTATTTCGCGTTCCTGCCGGCGGTGATCGCGATCGGTATCGGAGAAGTGCTCGGCGCGCGCGACTGGCTTTACTATTCGATCGCGGGCGGCGTCGTGGGAGCCTGCGTCATCGCCTTGTTCTGGTACTACGTGCCGCCGTCGCTCGATCTCGAGCCAGGCGCGATCGCACCCCGCGACCCGCTGGTCGAGAACCCCTATGTGCTGTCCACCGTCATCGGCGCCGGCGTCCTCGGCGGCATCGCTTACTGGGCGGTGGCCGGGCGTCTGGCAGGCGGATGGAAAGCTCGCGCTACCTTGCCTGCGCGGTGAGGATCTTGAGCGCGAAGGCGGAGAACACACCGGCGAACAGATAGTCGATCGCCCGCGTGACGCGCGGGCTCTTCCTTAGAAGGCCCGAGAACCCGTCCGCCGCAAGCACCATCGGCACGGTGACCGGCAGCGATACCACGATGAACATGAAGCCGAGGAAGAACAGCTTCGCCGCCGCGTGCGGATCCTCCACCGACACGAACTGCGGCAGGAAGGTCATGAAGAACAGGATGATCTTCGGGTTGAGCAGGTTGATGCCGATGCCGGTCGCCCAGTTCTGCAGCAGTGTATGCTGCGGCCCGGCCTTCTTTTCTGGGGAAAAGGCGGAGCCCTTCCAGATCGCCTGCCAGGCCAGCCAGACAAGATAGCCCGCGCCGAAGATCTTCAGCGCCAGAAACGCCTGCGGCGATGCGACGATCAGCGCCGACAGGCCGAAGGCCACCATGGTGGTATGGATCAGGCAGCCGGTCAGCGCGCCCGCCATGCACGCGAGCCCCGCCGAACGGCCCTCGGACAGGGCGCGGCCGACGAAAAGCGTCATGTCCGGCCCGGGGGTGATCGCGATGATGATGGTCGCGACCGCGAACTGCGCAAGGATGGCGAGATCTGGGACGTATCCGGAAAACATGAGGGGCGCGGGTCCGATGGAGGCTGGCCACGCTTTACATCAAGAAGGACATCGCCGGAACAGCCAGTTCGCGGCCGAAGCAGCGCCAAGGAAGCCCTTACTGCCGGCTTTCCGGCTGTGACGCGCCTGGACCCGTCGCGACCGCGTCGCCATCCGACACGCCATAGGCCTCGCCATCCCAGGCCCACAGCACCTCATCGCCGCCGCCTTTCTTCGGCAGCGCGATCAGGTTCGGCCACCCGTCGACCAGGGTGCGGTTGTCCAGATAGAGGTCCGCGCCCTCGGCATCGTAGACCTGCGTCCACGCAGCCGCATCGGAAAGACGCGAATAGGCAGCCACGTTGCAGCCCGACGCGCCATAATACCAGGACGAGCCGCACAATTCGACGAAGAGCAGGCTGCGGCCATCCGGCAGAACCGATTTCGCCGCGGAAACGATCGGTTCGGCCGCGGTCGCCTGACGGAACAGCTCGATCTCGTCCTTGCGAAGCTCCTTCGCCTCCAGGAGGTAGGAGCTGTAGGGGGTAAGTCCGATACGCTCATAGCCCGACATGTCGCGCTTGGAGCAGAACGGTTCGGCGGCTTCGATCGCGGCCTTGGACCCGCGCAAAGGGAAAATGGCTTCGAGCGCAGGTTCCACGCCTTCGATCGTGATCTTTGCTCGCGTTCCGGTCTTCATCCGCGCGATCGCGAGACCTGCCACCGGAACCGTGATTGTGACGTTCTCCAAAGTCGCGCGCGTTTCGAAGACCTGCGCGCCGACGAAAAGCTTCGCCGCAGCTTCGCCCGAAGGCGCAGCGGTCTCCGGCGAAAGGGTGAGCCGCAGCGACCACTTCTGTTCGGCGCAGGCGAGCACGGCGCCTGCAATGCCCTTCGCCTGCAAAGGTTCGGGAAGCGTGATCGCCGCCTCTCCCTCGGCCGTAACCCACCGGTCGGCCGCAAGCGCGGACGGCGACCATCCGCACGCAACCGCGAGCACCGCCCCGCCGAACCATCTGCCCAGGGAGGAACCTGCACGGCCCGCGACGGCGTGTCTTTGCATCGAACTGCACTCCTCCGGAGAACTGGCTGCAATCGCGGATTGCATCACGAATCAACGACGAGTGTATTCGAGGGCGCAGGGCCGGCAAAAGCAAATCACGCCAACGCGAGCGCTGTTGCCGGCGGCGGCCTTGCCGGCCGGCCCTTTCCTGCTAAAAGAACGCGCGAAACGCGGGCTTTTCCCGTTGCGCAGCAGATCTGACAGGACCGGCAATGTCGAAGTGGAAGAACGTCAAGAAAGTCGTCCTCGCCTATTCAGGCGGCCTGGACACCTCGATCATCCTGAAGTGGCTGCAGACGGAGCTAGGCGCCGAGGTGGTCACCTTCACCGCGGACCTCGGCCAGGGCGACAGCGACCTCGAACCGGCCCGCAAGAAGGCCGAGATGATGGGCGCCAAGGAGATTTTCATCCGCGACGTCCGCGAGGAGTTCGTCAAGGACTTCGTCTTCCCGATGTTCCGCGCCAACGCGGTCTATGAAGGTACCTATCTCCTCGGCACCTCGATCGCCCGTCCGCTGATCTCCAAGCATCTCGTCGAGATCGCGCGGGAGACCGGCGCCGACGCGGTCGCCCACGGCGCCACCGGCAAGGGCAACGACCAGGTGCGGTTCGAGCTGTCGGCCTATGCGCTGAACCCCGACATCAAGGTCATCGCACCGTGGCGCGACTGGTCGTTCAAGTCGCGCACCGACCTGATCGACTTTGCCGAGAAATACCAGATCCCGATCGCCAAGGATAAGCGCAACGAGGCGCCGTTCTCGGTCGATGCCAACCTGTTGCACTCCTCCTCGGAGGGCAAGGTGCTGGAGGATCCGTGGGTCGATCCGCCGGAATATGTCTACCAGCGCACCATCTCGCCGATGGACGCGCCCGACAAGGTGACCGAGATCATCATCGGCTTCGAGAAGGGTGACGCCGTCTCGATCGACGGCAAGAAGCTGTCGCCGGCTTCGATCCTCTCGGCCCTGAACGACCTTGGCCGCGACAACGGCATCGGACGGCTCGACCTGGTGGAAAACCGCTTCGTCGGCATGAAGTCGCGCGGCGTCTACGAGACACCCGGCGGCACCATCCTGCTCGCCGCCCACCGCGCCATCGAATCGCTCACGCTCGACCGCGGCGCCGGCCACCTGAAGGACGACATCATGCCCCGCTACGCGGAGCTGATCTACAACGGCTTCTGGTATTCGCCCGAGCGCGAGATGCTGCAGGCGCTGATCGACAAGAGCCAGGAAGACGTCGAGGGCGACGTGCGGCTGAAGCTCTACAAGGGCAATGTCATCGTCTCCGGCCGCCGCTCGCCGAAGTCGCTCTACCGCAACGACCTCGTCACCTTCGAAGACGACCGCGGCGCCTACGACCAGAAGGACGCCGAAGGCTTCATCCGGCTCAACGGCCTGCGGCTGCGGACGCTCGGGGCGCGCAAGCGCTGATCACGATCCCTCGATCCCGAACAGGGGCTCGAGTTCCTCCCAGCTCTCGTCCATGGCGAAGGACGAGGTGAGGTAGGGAATGCCGAAATGGCCGAAGAACGGCGAGAGCTGAGCTTCGGCCGTCTCTTCGTCCATTCCCGCCACCTGGCTCAGGTAGATCATGGCGACGAGGCCGGTACGATCCGCCCCTGACAGGCAGTGGACGAGAATCGGCTTCGGCGCCTTCTTCATCTGATCGACAAGCGCAAGCGCGCGCTCGGAGCTGAGATGTTTCGAGGCGGACATCTGGAAGTCGATCAGTTGAACGCCGTGGGCGGCCGAAACCCGCCGCTCCTCGTCATACCATCCACCGGGTGCCTGTGCCCCACGCAGGTTGACGACCGTCCTGATCCCGTATTGCTCGATGCGCTGCGCCAGTTCGTCCGGGCTCAACTGCGCCGAGCGGTAGAACTGATCGGGCAGGATTTCGTGAAAATTGCGGGTTGCAACAGCGTTGATCGCAAGAGCGGCCGCCGGGATCAACACGGCAAGGGCGCCGACGAGGGCAGCCCGGCGAAACATCAGGGTGAATCTTGGCATGAAACCGTCTCCGGCGAGGCAGTTCCAGCAGCGCGCCGATTGCGGCTAAACTGTGCCGCAGATGGCGCGATCTGGTGTCGCGCCACGCAGCCGGGCGATCACTCCCCGTCGATGGCATCGGCCATGATGATGATGGCCTGCTGGTAGACGGATGCCGAGTTCCATCCTGCGATCGCGCCGCGATTGGCGCTTGCCGGACCGCCGCTGTACCCGTGACCACGCAGGAAGTTGGCCGTCGACGCGAGCGCGGTCGACTTGTCACGCAGGTTCAGGTTTCCGACGCCATAGTTCAGCACGTTGCCCGGCAGAAACTGCGTGTGGCCGAATTCGCCATGTGCCGCGCCCACCGAGCTTGCGCTCAGAACGCCGCGGTCGACGAGCTTTAGAGCAGCAAGCGCGTGCGGCGTGAAGAACGCGGGCCGGCGGCAGTCATAAGCGAGCGTGACGATCGCCGAAACCGTGTTCTGGTTGCCCATAGCCGCCCCGAAGCCGGTCTCCATGCCCCAGATCGCCAGCAACGGGCCAGCCGGAACGCCGTAGCGGCGCTCGATGTCGGCAAACAGGGCCGCGTTGGCCTTCTTCAGCGACTTGCCCTTTGAGATGATCGTCGCGCCGCCGCGGCGCTTCATGAACGAATTGACGTCGCCGCTGAACGCCTTCTTGACGGCGCGGTCCACCTTGATCGTCGCCGTGGCGTATTTCGCGCCGGCCAGCGCCTGCAGGCCCTTGTTCTTGACCCCGGCGCCCTTGGCTTCCGCGGCAAATGCCTGCTTCCAGGTCTCGAAGCCGCTTGCATCCTTGCCGCAGCTCGCCGCGTTCGCCGCGCCTGCACTCAATGCGAGCGCGACCAGAAGACCCGAAGCAAGCTTTGCGCCCTGCGCAAGAAAGGCCATGTATCTCTCCAAAACCGTGATTCCGGTGTTTTCTGCCATCGGGAAGTTCCGTTGTCACGGTTAAGATGAAGTTGCGACCGTTCAATGTCGCGTTATCTCGCCTGCTGTTTCCGCTTTGTTACACCAGCTGCCCCTTGCGGGTTCTCCCTGGAACGATCTCTTTGGCACGCCGTTTGGGCCTCCGAAGGGGATTGAACAAGGAGAGAAGAGATGAGAGCTCGAATCATGTTCCCGATCGCCGCCGTGGCGCTTGCCGCCTTCGCGGGCGCGGCGTCCGCACAGACAGCCGTGACCGCCACTACCGACCTGAATGTGCGTGGCGGCCCGGGTCCGGAATATCCTGTCATCGGAATGATCGCGGCAGGCGCTCCCGCCGACCTGGGAGGCTGTCTCGAAAACAGCAAATGGTGCCAGGTGAGCACCGCCAGCGGACCCGGCTGGGTCTACTCGGACTATCTGTCCGTAGACATGAACGGCACCGCGTCCATCGTCACCGAAAATCGTTCATCCGTTCCGGTCGTGACCTATGAGCGGCCGCAGGGCGGTGGCGGCGCCGTCGCCGGCGGCGCGACGGGTGCCGTGGCCGGCGCCATCGTCGGCGGTCCGATCGGCGCGGTCGTGGGCGGCGTCGCCGGAGCCGCGATCGGCGGCACGGCCGAGGGCCTTGCCTCACCGCCTCCGGAGAAGGTCGTTTCCTATGTGCGCACGAACCAGGTCCAGCCCGTCTATCTCGACGGCGAGGTCGTGGTCGGCGCGACGCTCCCGGAAACCGTCGTCCTCAACGAAGTGCCGGACTACGAGTATCGCTACGTTTATGTGAACGGCCAGCCCGTGCTCGTCGAGCCCGGTTCGCATCGCATCGTCTACGTCGTCCGCTGATCCAAGCGACGGCTCTGAGAGGAAAGCCGCCGGGCCAGCCCGGCGGTTTTTCTTGCCGTCGGCGCAACGATTGCCCAACATCGGCGTTCAAACCGCTTCCGTCGCACCTGAATCGGAACACTCTCGTGAAACTCTTCTCCTGCCCCTCCTGCGGTCAGCGGCTCTACTTCGAGAACTCGCGTTGCCTCGCCTGCGGATCGGAGGTGCTCTACGATCCGGACGCCGCCGAGTTCGTCCTTCTCGGGAGCGACAATTTCGCCTGTCTCAACGCCGACGAGGCCCTGTGCAACTGGCGCGCGCTCGGCCCGCAGGCTTTCTGCCGCGCCTGTGCGCTCAACAAGACCATTCCCGACCTGTCGATCGAAGGCAACCGCGACCGCTGGATCAGGGTCGAGGCGGCCAAGCGGCGGCTGGTCTACGCACTGCTGTCCTTCGGGCTGGAGGTGCGGCCCAAGCAGACGCCGGACGAGGAGGCGGGCATTGCCTTCGATTTCCTCGGCGATCCGATCGGCGGCGGGCCGGGCGGCGAGAAGATCCTCACCGGCCACGACAACGGCGTCATCACGCTCAACGTCGCCGAGGCGGACTCGGTCGAGCGCGAGAAGATGCGCATCGCCATGGGCGAGACCTACAGAACCCTGCTCGGTCATTTCCGCCACGAGATCGGCCACTATTACTGGGACCGCCTGATCCGCGACGATCCCACCCGGCTGGCGAGCTTCCGCGAGATCTTCGGCGACGAAACCGCCGACTACGAGCAGGCCCTGCAGAACCACTATGCCAATCCTCCCGCACCCGGCTGGCAGGAGAACCACATCACCGCCTATGCCGCGAGCCACCCCTGGGAGGACTGGGCCGAGACCTGGGCGCACTACCTCCACATCGTCGACACGCTGGAAATGTCTGACTCGCTTGGCATGTCGATCTCGGCCCTTCAGGCCAATGCGGAAGAGCTTCTGATCCCCGAAGCCGACGGCGACGATGGCGCGGCGCCGCCTCCCGGCCCGACCGGCAGCCCCTTCGACCAGGTGCTGGAGCGCTGGATCGTGCTCTCCAACGCCTCCAACTCGATCAACCGTTGCATGGGCCTGCCCGACCTCTACCCGTTCGTGATCTCAAAGAATGTCGCGGCGAAGCTGGCTTTCGTCGACGAATTGCTGTGTAGGACCTGACTGCGCAACAGCATATTGACGAAGCCCGTCGCAACGCCCCTTGCTTGCGAGAAAATTGTCTTGCTAACGGTGAGGCCATTGAAAACGCAGCGTTGATCGGGGATCCACTATGCCGCAACCGTTTGTGACGTCGCTGTCAGAAACTCCGGTTGAGACGTGGGACGACCCGGCCAAGGGCGACCTCATGTGGCAGACGTTGTTTAGCAGTGACGTGACACCCACCGGCGACATGTGTTCGGGTGTAGCCATCTTGTCGCCTGGCCGAGAGCATAAGCGGCATAGACACGCCGAAGCTGAGATTTACTACGTCCTGGAAGGAACCGGCCGGCTCACGATAGATGATGAGGTCTTCAAAGTTACGGCTGGGTCGGCAGCATATATTCCAGGCAACAGCTGGCACGGGATCGTCAATGACGGTGAGTTCCCGATCAAGATCTTCTATGTCTTTTCGACCCCGCGCTTCTCAGATATCGAATATCACTTCGAGTGATGCACCGTAGTTCGCCATCAGTAACCGTTGGCTTCGGACGACACGACAAATCCGCTTGACTCCGCCGTTCTTCTCCTGTCTACACGCCCCGAATTCCGCGACGAGTTGATACTCCGAGCCGCTGACCGGGACGCCTGAGACAGGACCGATCCCGGAAGCCAACATCCGGCAGCGCTGTGCGCCCCCGGGTGCTTTTTGGTTTTGGCGTTTCAAATCGCGCGGTCAGACACTACCTCTCCGGCGAAGCCAATCGCCAGGGAACGGGAAACGGATGTTCGAGAGCCTTCAGGAACGACTTGGTTCCATCCTCAATGGCCTGACCGGCCGCGGCGCGCTGTCGGAGGCGGATGTCTCCGCTGCTCTGCGCGAGGTGCGCCGTGCGCTGCTCGAGGCCGACGTGGCGCTCGAGGTCGTGCGCTCCTTCACCGACAAGGTGCGCGAGAAGTCCGTCGGCGCCGCGGTGCTGAAGTCGATCAAGCCTGGCCAGATGGTGGTCAAGATCGTCCACGACGAACTGGTCGCCATGCTTGGCGACGAGGGTGTGGCGATCGACCTCAACGCGCCGGCGCCGGTGGTGCTGATGATGGTCGGTCTGCAGGGGTCGGGCAAGACCACGACCTCCGCCAAGATCGCCAAGCGGCTGACCGAGCGCCAGGGCAAGAAGGTCCTGATGGCCTCGCTCGACACGCGCCGCCCGGCCGCGCAGGAACAGTTGCGCCAGCTCGGCGAGCAGGTGAAGGTGACGACGCTGCCGGTCGTTCCGGGCCAGACCCCGGTCGAGATCGCCCGCCGCGCCGAGCAGGCCGGCCGCCTTGGCGGCTACGACGTCGTCATCCTCGACACCGCCGGCCGCACGCATATCGACGAGCCGCTGATGGTCGAGATGGCCGACATCAAGGCCGCCGCCAAGCCGCACGAAGTGCTGCTCGTCGCCGACTCGCTGACGGGCCAGGACGCGGTCAACCTCGCCCGCAACTTCGATAGCCGCGTCGGCGTGACCGGCCTGATCCTGACCCGCATGGACGGCGACGGCCGCGGCGGTGCTGCGCTGTCCATGCGCGCCGTCACCGGCAAGCCGGTCAAGCTGATCGGCGTCGGCGAGAAGATGGACGCGCTGGAGGAGTTCCATCCCAAGCGCATCGCCGACCGCATACTCGGCATGGGCGACATCGTCTCGCTGGTCGAGAAGGCTGCCGAGAACATCGACGCGGAAAAGGCCGCGGCGATGGCCAAG
This sequence comes from Mesorhizobium australicum, assembly GCF_900177325.1. Taxonomy (NCBI): domain Bacteria; kingdom Pseudomonadati; phylum Pseudomonadota; class Alphaproteobacteria; order Hyphomicrobiales; family Phyllobacteriaceae; genus Mesorhizobium; species Mesorhizobium australicum. Next base: position 46,923 of record NZ_FXBL01000004.1, read on the forward strand.
AAGATGCAGTCCGGCAAGTTCGACCTGGACGATCTCGCCGACCAGCTGCGCCAGATGCAGAAGATGGGCGGCATGGGCGGCATCATGAACCTGATGCCGGGCATGGGCGGCATGAAGGACAAGATGGCCGCCGCTGGCCTCGACGACAAGATGTTCGGCCGCCAGATCGCCATCATCCAGTCGATGACCAAGGCTGAGCGCGCCAATCCCGACCTCCTCAAGCACTCGCGCAAGCAGCGCATCGCCAAGGGTTCCGGCACCGACGCCGCCGCCATCAACAAGCTGCTCAAGATGCACCGCCAGATGGCCGACATGATGAAGGCGATGGGCGGCAAGGGCAAAGGCGGCGGCATGATGCGCGGCCTGATGGGTGGGCTGGCCAACAAGATGGGCCTTGGCGGCATGATGCCCGGCATGGGCGGCATGCCGGACCTCTCCAGCATGGATCCGAAACAGCTCGAGGCCCTGAAGAAGCAGGCGGAAGCTGCCGGTCTCGGCGGCGGCCTGCCCAAGGGCCTGCCCGGCCTGCCCGGGCCCGGTGGCCTGCCCGGCCTTGGTAGCGCTCCGCGCCTGCCGGGCCTCGGCGGCTTCCCCGGTCTTCCCAAGGGGCCGAAGAAGTGACTTCTTCGCCGGCCAATTATACGTATCGTCTAAGCGATGGCGACCTCGCCAAGCTTGCCCGCTTTCCAGGCTTCGGTCTGATGGTGGGCGCGAACGATGCAGCTTTCGAGGCTGATTGGGTTGAGGCATCGGCATTGGCGCTGTCCTCCTGGAGAACAACATCCGAGCCGGTGCTCGAGGTTCGCATGTCTTGGGTTCAACACGTTGTTGGACGTAGCCGACAAGTCGATCATCAGGAATTTGTTCTGACCTATTCGGACAAGCCGCTTGGGATTACCGTGAGCTCAAATACTTGGCCTTTCGCGGTTCGCGCATTGATGGGCGGTGATCCGGTGGAAGCCGTTGACATTTATGAGTGTGAGTATGCTGCCGAATCCATTGATGCAGATGGCCGAACTGCATCATTCCATCTGATCTACGACAAGCATATTTGCTTTCGCGCGAAATCAGGAAAGTGTCTCTCGCTGACCACTGCGCTTGATAGCGCAGTGCCTTGCATCCAGGTGTGGCGGTTGTCGCCAGATATCTACGTCGCCGCAGCTAATCGCCATTCGACTGTCGAGGAAGAGCGCGAGGTCGTTCGACATCGTCTGAGATTGACAGAGGTGCTTCATTGAGCGCCGCTGTGATCCCGACCCTCGAAACGCCCCGCCTGACCCTGCGCGGTTTCGCGCCGGGCGATGTCGAAACCTTTGCCGGCTTCTATGCATCCGAGGCATCGCGTTTTGTCGGCGGCCCGGAGGATCTGGTCTCCACCTGGAAGCGGATCGCCGCTTATGCCGGCTGCTGGTCGCTGCGCGGCTACGGCAAGTTCGTCGTCGTCGAGAAGGCGAGCGGCCGCACGGTTGGCATCGTCGGCCCGACGTTCCCGGAGGGCTGGCCGGAGCCCGAGATCGGCTGGACGGTGCTGCCCGAATTCGAGGGTCGCGGCTATGCCGCGGAGGCTGCACTCCGCGCAATCACCTTCGTCTATGACGAGCTCGGCTGGTCGACGGCGATGTCGGCGATCTTTCCGGGCAACAACCGCTCATTCCGACTGGCCGATCGCCTCGGCGCACGCCACGAAGGCGCCGTCGAGGTCAAGCCGTACGGAATGCTGGAGATCTGGCGCCATCTGGCCCCGGCGGATTTCCGCGCCCATCATGCGAGGATACAATGAACGACGACGTCGAACGCGCCCGCCTGCTGCTGAAGGACCTGCGCGGCTCCATCGACCGCATCGACGCGGCGATCGTCTACATGCTGGCGGAACGTTTCCGCTGCACGGAAGCGGTGAGCCGGCTGAAGGCCGAGCACAAGCTGCCGCCGGCGGACCTGACGCGCGAGGCCGAGCAGATCGCGCGCCTGCGCGGCCTGGCCGAGGACGCCAACTTCAATCCCGATTTCGCGGTGAAGTTCCTGAACTTCATCATCAAGGAAGTGATCCGGCATCACGAGGCGGTCAATGAAGGCCGCACGGATGCCGACACGGTCAAATCGTAATTCGAAATTCAGACAGCTTAGGAGATAGACATGGCACTGAAGATCAGACTGGCCCGCGCGGGCTCCAAGAAGCGTCCCTACTACCACGTCGTCGTCGCCGACGTGCGCTCGCCGCGTGACGGCCGTTTCATCGAGACGGTCGGCGCGTGGAACCCGCTGCTGCCGAAGGACTCGGCCGAGCGCGTGAAGCTCAACGCCGAGCGCATCAACCACTGGCTCGGCAACGGCGCCCTGCCGACCGACCGCGTTCTGCGCTTCCTCAACGAGGCCGGCATCGCCAAGCGCGAAGCCCGCTCGAACCCGGAGAAGGCGAAGCCCGGCAAGAAGGCGCAGGAGCGCGCCGCGCTGCTGGCGAAGGCTCAGGAAGAGGCGGCCGCCAAGCTCGCCGCCGCGACCGGCGAGTAATCGGTACCCCCTTTCGGACATGCATCACGGCGGGCTTCGGCCCGCCGTTTTCGTTTGGCCGACCATCTTGACGACGGCCGATCGGATACCAAAATCCTGTCTGGCTGCCCGTTGGGCCGGCCCTGTCAAAGCCGCTCCGTTGGACTGATCGCGAAAGGAGGTTGCGATGAATGGTGCCGCTTTCGAACGTCCCCTGACCATGTTCGTTGGTCTGGGGTTTCCCCGACACGTCGACAATGCCACCGACGCCCTGCAGGCGCTCGATGAGCTCGCACCGCTCGAACACGGCCCCGCCCACAATGTCGCCGTGCGCGCCTGCCGCGCGGCACTGCTGGGCGAGATCGAGCCGGACACCGCGCGCGGTATCGTTGAGGCCTATGCCCGCGCGCGTGGCGTCCTTGTCGACGAATTGCTGGCGCCCCATGCGATGGCGGCGAAAGACGATCTTCTCGGAGCCTGACTCCGGACGGCCGGAACTTCCTCGAAGGTGGGCGCCGGTGTTGGCGCCCCGAAGCTGTTGACGCGAGCCGGCACCGGTGAGATTGGATTGCGATGTCCAGCCTCACCACCATCGGCTTCGACGCCGACGACACGCTATGGCAGAACGAGCAGTTCTTCCGCCTGACGGAGCGCCGCTTCGCCGAACTGCTGGCGGACTATGCCGAGCCCGGCCATCTGGTCGAGCGGCTCTTGGCCGCCGAAAGGAAGAACCTCGCCGCCTATGGCTTCGGTATCAAGGGATTTACGCTCTCGATGATCGAGACGGCGATCGAGGTGACGGAAGGCCGCGCGCCGGCGAGCGTCATCCAGGCGATCCTCGAGACCGGCCGCGAGATGCTGTCGCATCCTGTCGAGACCTTGCCACACGTGCGCGAGACGCTGGAGGCGCTCGCCGGCGACTACCGGCTGGTGATGATCACCAAGGGCGACCTGTTCGACCAGGAGCGCAAGCTCGCTGCCTCGGGGCTCGGCGAGCTCTTCGACGCCGTCGAGATCGTATCGGACAAGAAGCCGGACACCTACAGCCGTATCTTCTCGCGCCATGGCGACGGTCCGGAGCGGGCGATGATGGTTGGCAACTCGCTGAAGTCGGACGTGCTTCCCGCCCTCGACGCCGGCGGCTGGGGCGTCTTCGTCCCGCACGAGCTCACCTGGGTGCTCGAACATGCCGAGGAGCCCGCCAACCACCCCCGCTTCCGCAAGATCGCGCATCTCGGGGAACTGGCGGAGCAGGTCGCGGCGGTCGACTGAAGACGTCGATCCGCCGCGGTCCGTACTCTTCGCGTCTCAGGCCGCCTTGGCCCGCGGCTTCAGCAGCCCGCGCTCGACCATCAGCTCGGCGATCTGGACGGCATTGAGCGCCGCGCCCTTGCGCAGGTTGTCGGACACGATCCAGAGGTTGAGACCATTGTCGACCGTCGAATCCTCACGGATGCGCGAGATGTAGGTGGCATCCTCGCCGGCGCTCTCGATCGGCGTGATGTAGCCGCCGTTCTCGCGCTTGTCGATGACCTGGCAGCCAGGCGCCTCGCGCAGGATCTCGCGCGCCTCGTCGGCGGTGATCGGCTTCTCAAATTCGAGGTTCACGGCCTCGGAATGGCCGATGAACACCGGCACGCGCACGCAGGTGGCCGTCACCTTGATCTTCGGGTCGAGCATCTTCTTGGTCTCGGCGACCATCTTCCACTCTTCCTTGGTCGATCCGTCGTCGAGGAAGACGTCGATATGCGGGATGACGTTGAAGGCGATGCGCTTGGTGAACTTCTTCGCCTCGACCGGATCGGCGACGAAGACGGCGCGCGTCTGGGTGAACAGCTCGTCCATCCCTTCCTTGCCCGCGCCCGAGACCGACTGGTAGGTCGACACGACAACGCGCTTGATCGTCGCGGCGTCATGCAGCGGCTTCAGCGCCACCAGCATCTGCGCGGTCGAGCAATTGGGATTGGCGACGATGTTGCGCTTGGTATAGCCGGCGATCGCGTCAGGGTTCACTTCCGGCACGATCAGCGGCACGTCGGCGTCGTAGCGCCAGGCCGAGGAGTTGTCGATGACGACGCAGCCCTGCTTGCCGATCTTCGGCGACCATTCCTTCGACACCGCACCGCCGGCGGACATCAGGCAGATGTCGGTGTCGGAGAAATCGTAATTGTCGAGCGCCTTCACCTTCAGCGTCTTGTCGCCATAGGACACTTCCGTGCCCTGGCTGCGGCGTGAGGCGAGCGCCACCACCTCGTCGGCCGGAAAGCCGCGCTCTTCCAGAATGTTCAGCATTTCGCGGCCCACATTTCCCGTGGCGCCGACGATCGCAACCTTGAAACCCATCGAAATCTCCTGTCCCCCTCCGCTCGTTTCAGGAAACCCGCCGGCTTTGCGGGGTCCATCCCCGGGCCGGACCCGGGGAGGGGCGAGCTGGCCAAGGGGTGTCAGACCGTTTTGGCGGTCTTCGTTTTGGCCGTGGTTTTGGTGGAACGAAGCGCGCGAGCGCTGGCGCCGGCGGAAGGGCCGGCGAAACCGCTCGTCAGAAAGGCCAGAAGCAGGCCGCGCATGGAAAGCTCCGTTTCGCGCGGCTCATGACTGAGTTCTGGGAAAGAGTCAATCAGGTCACGACGGAAGCGGCACGCGCACGCTTTCGACAGGCCGACCGGATCGACCGAAATAGCGCCGCCGCATCCCCCGCCACTCCGCCCTCATGCCGGCAGGCACGATGTGGAACGTCTTCTTCGGTGTCGGCAGAATTGCCTGCGAAACATCGAACAGCAATCCATGCGACGCGCAGACGATCGCCAGGGCATAGGCGAACCACGCCCCGATCATCAGACCTGCGAATACGTCGCTCATGAAGTGCGAGCCGACGAAGACCCGCGTCGTCGCCAGCCACAGGGCCAGGATCAGCGCCGGAACCCTGAGGGCGGGAAACAGCAGCGCGAGGCCCATCGCCGCAGCACCTGCCACGCTCGAATGGCCGGACGGAAAGGAGGCGAAACGCGTGTGGAGCGTCCAGGGATCGAGATGATAGGCGCCGAGCTCGGGGTAGAGGCTCGGCCTCGCCCGGCCGATCATCTGTTTGAGCAGATTCACCACCAGGCCGGACAGCAGCACCGAAAGAAGCAGGTAGGCGCTCATCGCGGTCTGGTTCAGCAACAGGAGCTGGGTGCGCGGCCGCAACCGTCGCCAGGCCACGAGCGAGGAAGCTATCAGAAGGCACGCCGTCGGCACCAGGATGGTGGCCGACTTGCCCCAGTGGGTCCACGCAAGCGCCTGCACGAACAAGGGCGAGTTAGCCGTAAGCCGGTTCGCCGCGAAATAGGTGTCGATGGTGAACAGGGTGAACAGGACGATGGCAAACGCGACCGTCAGTGGCCATTTCCAGGCGATCCGCCCCATGCGCCGCCTGCATCTTCGCCGATGGAGGAAGACGAGCGTGCTGACGATGTTGTCGAACACGCGGATGCGGCTGTAGCGGCATATTCCAAGAGCGGCGGCACGAGGCACGGTCCGTGCGCCGCCGGGCTTGGCATCGGGCGGAGACATCACGGACGATCCGCCGAAAAATGAACCCGCGCTCACGATGTCGGCTCCCTGTATCGCATGAATGACGACAAGGGCTGCGCGGCGGCGACGGCATCGGAACGCCCGGCCGCCCACATTTGGTCAGGCCGCTGTCCGCAAACCGATCGCTGATGCCGCCCCCCGGCGGACGATCACGATATGTACCGGCTTCCGTTACGGAGAGACGACAGCGGGCGGGGAAAAGCTACGTAGCCGGGCAATGGGATGGCGGTGGCCGACGGCTATCCCAGAAGATTGCGGATGACGCGCATGAAGATCCGCGCACCGGGTTCGATCAGGGCATCGGGAAAGTCGAAGTCGGGATTATGGAGCTGCGGCGAGGACTCGCCGGATCCGAACAGGAACATCGCCGATTTCACTCCCCGCCCGAACAGTCCGAAATCCTCGGACCAGCGCATGATCTCCGCCTCGCCGTGCGGAATTGCCTCCGCATCGAACGCGGCACGCAGGATATCCACGGCCTCGGGATCGTTCTCGCAATGGTGGAAGACATCGTGATAATCGACCGCAACCTCCAGCCCGTGCCGGCCGGCGGCCTCGCGGGCGAGCGCTTCGGCCTGCCCCACGAGACCGCTCATGCCGTCGTCTGTCAGCGTGCGCAGCGTCGCCCAGATTTCGGCATGACCGGGCGCGATGCCGAAGGCGGGCTCGCCGAGCCGGGCATGGGCGACCGTCACGAGGCGATATCCGGGTTGCAGGGCGCCGCCGGGCCCAAGCGCGGTAAGCGACGGCATCAGCTCGGCGACAGCCCGCATCGGCGAGAGCCCCGCCTCCGGAACCGAGGCATGCGAGGTCTTGCCTGAAAGCACGACGCGCATGCCGCGCGAGGCGCAGTTCGCGGGTCCCGGCGACAGACGCGCCGATGCAAGCGGCAGGCCGGGCATGTTGTGCAGCGCGAAGGCGAAATCGGGCGCGATCTCCTTGAATTTGGGATCGGCGATGACCGCGGCGGCGCCCGCTCCGGTCTCCTCCGCCGGCTGGAAGAGCAACACGACGCGACCCCGCGCAGGCCGGTTCCGCGCAAGCCCGCGCGCAAGGCCTGTCAGGATCGTCATGTGCCCGTCATGGCCGCAGAGATGGCCTTTGCCCGGAATAGTCGAACGATACGGAAGACTCCCGATCTCCTCGATCGGGAGCGCATCGAGCTCGCAGCGGAACATGACGACAGGTCCAGGTTCCGTGCCGTCGAACACCGCGGCAACGCCGTGTCCGCCGAGCCCGGTGACGATGCGGTCGGGCTTGGTCTCCTCCAGAACCGCGACGACCCGACGGGCAGTGGCTTCCTCCTCGCCGGAGATTTCCGGATTGGCATGGAGCCCGTGGCGGAACTCCATGAGGTCGACCATGTCACGATTGGTGAGAAACATTCCGGCGATTGCCCCTGATACACGATCACAGATTCGCGATGATAGGGTGCCGGCCCTTTGGATCAAGCTGGCCTTGCTCGCGCCGGCCGGCGCGGCGTTCATCGGTTTCGTGTCGTCTTTGAACCCAGAACGAAGCCAGCCAGTGCGTCCACCACCCCTGGCGCCAGCGGCAGGGAAGGGTCAGCATAGGTGCCGAAGTTCGCGGCCAAATCGTCGGCTGGGGCCGCCTTCAGCACGTGGTTCGCATGCGGAACCAAAGCCAGCGACGCGTCGGGCTTTGCTGCAGCGAGGAGGCGGGCATCCTCCACACCGATCTGCAGGTCGGACTCGCCTTGCAGGATCATGACCGGCACGGCGGCGTTGGCAATCAACCTCGCCGGATCGTGCGAGAACAGGTCGCGCAGGAAGCTCTGGACAGCCGGGGCGAAAAGCCCCGCGACGACCGGGGGGAACGAACTGGTATCGACGGAGCCGCCCGCCTCCAGCGTCGCGATGGCATCGAGCATCTGCGGCAGGTAGGGCGCATTGGCCGGATTGCCGCGCAACTGCGCGCGCAACACGTCGCCCAGCTTCCGCCCGGGACCGGAAACGAGCAGCAGGCCGCAGATGCCGTCCGGCTTCTGTCCGGCCTTTAGCGCCACCAGCGCCCCCTCGCTGTGACCGAGCACCCAGACGCAGGGCACGCCCGCCTTTTCCCGTATCGCACCGATCCAGCTGTGCACGTCGGCCGCATAGTCGGCGATCGTCACGGCATTCGGATCAGGCACGGCTCCGGCACTGGCGAACATGCCGCGCTTGTCGATGCGCACGGACGAGATGCCGCGCTCCGCCAGCCCTTCAGCCAGAAACCGATAGGTCGCGGCCTTCACGCCGAGCGGGTTGTTGCCGTCGCGGTCGGTCGGGCCTGAGCCCGGCACGATCAGAACCACGGGCGCGCTGTCGCCGGCGCTGAGATATGTGCCGGCCAGGTCACTCTGCGGCCCTGGAGCGGTGATTTCCTCTGCGTCGGCAAAGGAGGTCATCAGGCCAAGCGCCAGCGCGACATGCTTCATCTAAGATTGCCGTTCGCTTCAGCGGCCTGTTTCTGGATGAGAGAAAAGACTCGTTTCACGTCAGGAATACGCACGAAGGCCGGTGTCGCATCGAGCCAAGGTTGCCACATGGCGGTGCTCACATTTTGTAGCGTCGCAACCCCGCCGAATCTGATTGTTCCCGAGCCATCCCTTTGTTCACTTAGTTCGAGGGATGGCAGGTTGCGAATGTCGAGAAAGCGGAGATTGGACCCGTCTTCTTTGGAAATGAGAATCCGGCGTTCCGTCAATGCGTATCTGGTCCGGGCTCGGCTACGAGCATCCAGCAAGAAACGGCCGAAAAGAAAATAGAGGCCGACTGCGAGAAACAGGAGGCCGAAGAGCCGAAAGAACATGGGACCGCCACCGGCCCAGACAGCTACGTTCCAGAATATGACGAATGCAATCCAGACGAAGCTGAACGGGATGAGGAACCAGTCTGCCGGGCGAAGGTTCAAGCCGCCTGTCGGACGCCCGGTCCAGAGCAGGCGTTCGCCGGGGAGAAGAAACTGCTGGAAACTGTACTCCACCCCTCCTCTCCGTGAGCGCTAGGCCGCCAGCGCCCGGAACTTCTCGACGATCGCGTCGCCCATCTGCTGGGTGTTCACCTGCGTTGCGCCGGGAGACATGATGTCGCCCGTGCGCAGGCCGCTGTCCAGCACGTCGGCAATCGCCTTCTCCAGCCGGTCGGCCTCCGCGACCATGTTGAACGAGTAACGCAGGCACATCGCGAAGGAGGCGATCATGGCGATCGGGTTGGCGATGCCCTGACCGGCGATGTCGGGCGCCGAGCCGTGCACCGGCTCGTAGAGCGCCTTGCGGCTGCCGGTCTTCGGGTCCGGCGCGCCGAGCGAGGCCGAGGGCAGCATGCCGAGCGAGCCGGTCAGCATCGCCGCCACGTCGGACAGCATGTCGCCGAACAGGTTGTCAGTGACGATGACGTCGAACTGCTTCGGCCAGCGCACGAGCTGCATGCCGCCGGCATCCGCCAGCATGTGGCTGAGCTCGACGTCCGGATACTTTGCCTTGTGCGTCTGGGTCACGACCTCGTTCCACAGCACGCCAGACTTCATGACGTTGCGCTTTTCCATCGAGCAGACCTTGTTCTGGCGGGTGCGCGCCAGCTCGAAGGCGACGCCCGCGATCCGCTCGATCTCGAACGTGTCGTAGACCTGCGTGTCGATGCCGCGCTTCTGGCCGTTGCCGAGGTCGATGATCTCCTTCGGCTCGCCGAAATAGACGCCGCCGGTGAGTTCACGCACGATCAGGATGTCGAGGCCTTCGACGACTTCCGGCTTGAGCGACGACGACGAGGCGAGCGCCGGATAACAGATCGCCGGGCGAAGGTTCGCGAACAGTTCCATGTCCTTGCGCAGACGCAGAAGGCCGGCTTCGGGGCGCACTTCATAGGGAACGCCATCCCACTTCGGCCCACCGACGGCGCCGAACAGCACCGCATCGGCCGCCATCGCCTTGGCCATGTCCTCTTCCGAGATCGCCTTGCCGTGCGCGTCGTAGGCGCAGCCGCCGACCAGCCCTTCCTCGGTCTCAAAGCCGGCCGCCATCTCGGCGTTCATCATGGCGATCAGCTTTTTCACTTCCGCCATCGCCTCGGGGCCGATGCCGTCGCCGGCGAGGAGGAGGAGCTTGCGGGATGCCATGGTCGCGCCTTTCGTGCAGGAAATCTCGCGCGACGTGCTAGACGCGGCCGCATCGCCGCGCAAGCCGGAAATAGCACTCAATCGGTTCGCAGGGACAGGGCGCCCGACCGAGGCCGGGCGTCTAGCGCCCGATCGCACCCTTCATCGCGTCGAGGATGTCCTTCGGCCACTTCGCGGCAGGCGGCCAGCTGTTCGGCGTCTTGCCGTCGGTCTGCTGGGCAAAATAGAGCGTCTTCGCCTTCGGATCGATCGCCATGAAACTGTCGCTGCCGCCACAGGCATGGGGCACGCAGCCTTCGGACCAGAGCACGTCCGACTTCAGTGTCTCCGGCGCACCGCCGACAACGAGGCCGGTGACGACGGTTTCCAGATCGCCACCCAGCAGTTTCTCTGCGGCGGAGTAGACCGCCTCGTTGCGGAACGTATCCAGGATATGCTCGACCCCCGACAGGTCGAGATCCGACCAGCCGGTATCGGCTTGCGGCTTGAAGGTCAGGAGACCGGCGAGGCCGATACGTTCCGTCGGCGACCAGGTGACGACATCGCCGCTCGCGCCCGGCAGGAGATAGGGCACGAAATAAATCTTGTCGGCGGTGACGGCGGGAGACGGCGCGCCGCAATCCTCGCCGATATAGTCGCTGTCGACCTCATCGCCGTTTTTCCAGACGATCAGCGTGCCCGGGCCGCAGGCATTGCCGCCGTCGCCGACCGAGATCAGCGCCACCTTCGAGCCACCCACTTCCGTCTCCTGGTCGTAGGAGACGTAATAGTTGGAGGCGAGCAGGCGGCCGTCGAAGGCGATCTCCTTCTCGCCCGTGTCCGTCTCGGTGATGGTGATCGTGCCGCCTTCGAACGGGTGTTTTTCAGGCTCGGCAGTCTGGGCCAGCGCCGGCGCACTGCCGAGAACGGACACGAGCACAGCGAACAGGAAGGGTATGCGCATCGTCTGATCTCCATGTGACGCCAGACTGCCACGGCGACCAACGCATGTCAGCCCGGAGTCAGTTCGAACGGACGATCCGCGAGAGAACCCGTCGCACGAAGGGTGCAACGATCAGGACACTCGGAAAGGCGATCGCCCAGGACGGCAGCCAGGCCGACAACCAGAGCTGCGGGAAATTGGCATGGACGCCGGCCGCGAGCGCGGTCGACATGCCGGACACCAGGAACGACATCATGCCCGAGAGGAGCAGCCCGAACGCATAGGGTTCGAGCCGCTTTGGCAGGAATGGCTTCATCGGACGGACGAGGCTCAGGCCCAGGGACGCGCCGCGGCGTTCGTCTTCTCGAAACTGTCGATGGCCGAGGCCTTCTCCAGCGTCAGGCCGATGTCGTCGAGCCCGTTGAGCAGGCAGTGACGCTTGAAGGCATCGAGGTCGAACGTGATCGTGCCGCCGTCCGGCCCGCGGATTTCCCTGGCTTCGAGGTCGACGGTGAGCGTCGCGTTGGAGCCGCGCGACGCGTCGTCGAGCAGCTTCTCCAGGTCCTCGGGGCTTACCGTGATCGGCAGGATGCCGTTCTTGAAGCAGTTGTTGTAGAAGATGTCGGCGAAGCTGGTGGAGATCACGCAGCGGATGCCGAAGTCGAGCAACGCCCAAGGCGCGTGCTCGCGCGAGGAACCGCAGCCGAAATTGTCGCCCGCCACCAGGATCTGCGCCTTGCGGTAGGCCGACTTGTTGAGCACGAAGTCCGGATTCTCCGAACCGTCCTCGTTGTAGCGCATCTCGGCGAAAAGGCCCGTGCCGAGCCCGGTGCGCTTGATCGTCTTCAGGTAGTCCTTGGGGATGATCATGTCCGTGTCGACGTTGACGATCGGCAGCGGCGCGGCAACCCCGGTCAATGTGGTGAATTTGTCCATCGCTCATCTCCCTTCGGGCCAAGGTGCGCGGCAACGCATTACACAGACTCTTTCCCGAGGCAAAGTGGAAAGACGCCGCAGCACTTGACGCAGCAGGCGATTCCGCCACATCGACTCGATGCAGGAACATCCGCTCTTCATCGGAACGGCAGGCTGGAGCATCGCGTCGCGCTATGCGGCGGAATTTCCGGCGCAGGGGACCCATCTCGAGCGTTATGCCAGACGTCTCGGCTGCGTCGAGATCAATACCTCCTTCTACCGACCGCATCTGCCCGAGACCTATCTGCGCTGGGCGGAGTCCGTTCCTGACGCGTTCCGCTTTTCGGTCAAGCTGCCAAAGACGATCACGCATGAAGCCGGACTCGTCGACGCGGAAGCGGCGCTCGACAAATTCCTGCAGGACATCGCCGGCCTCGGCAAGAAGCTCGGCGTGCTTCTCGCTCAACTCCCTCCGCATCTGAAGTTCGAGATGCAGACCGCAGATGGCTTCTTTCGCCTGCTGCGCGGAAAGACCGCGTCGCACATCGCGCTGGAACCGCGCCATCCGAGCTGGTTCGGCCACGAGGCGGAAAGCATGATGAAGACGCATCACGTCGCCCGTGTCGCGGCCGATCCGTCCCGCGCGGCGAATGGGGACGAGCCGGGCGGCTGGGATCGGCTGAGGTATTTCCGCCTGCACGGGACGCCCGATATCTATTATTCCGACTATGATGCCGAGAGCCTCCTCACGATCGGCCGGCGCGTGGCGGCATCGGCAGCCGGCGGCGCCGAGGTCTGGTGTATCTTCGACAACACGGCGAACGGCCATGCGCTGGGCAATGCCCTGTCGCTGGCGCGGTCTCTCGGCAAACCGGGAAAGGAACCGCAGGACAGCTAGTCCGTTGCAGGCCAATGCGGACCGAACTCGACACCAAGCAATTCGCCGAGCCCGTGCTCGTTCGACTGTCTTCGGGCATCGTCTCGATAGGCTCGGTCCAAGAGGCCAGCGACCTGCTGGCAAGCGTGGAATGGCCGGGCCCGCGCGACGAGTTGCATGCGAATGCCCTCGAGACCTGCCTGAAGGTGCTCGACGGACATCGTTCGACCGGGGATGCCCGCGCTCGGCTTGTCGACGCGGCGCTTGCGGCGGGAATCTATTCGGACGCGGTCAGATGACGTTCAGTTCCCGATAGGGCCGGCCTTCCGCGATCCGCTCGTAACCGAAGACCGAGCAGTCGATCGTGCAGTAGCCGCCATGGACGACGAGTTCCGCCACGGCACGGCCGACGGCAGGCGCCTGCTGCAGCCCGTGGCCGGAGAAACCATTGGCGAAGATGAAGTTCGAAACGTCCGGGTGGCGCCCGATCACCGCGTTCTGATCCAGGACGTTGTAATCGTAGTGGCCGGCCCAGGCCCGCGTCGGCTTGATCGCCTCGAAGGCCGGAATGCGCGCGGCCAGAGCCGGCCAGATCGTCTCCTCGAACAGCGGCCATTCGGGTTCGAAGTCGGCGGGGTCGGCCGCGCGGTCGTCCTCGTGCGGCTCGGCGCCGCCCGTAATGTAGACGGAGCCCTCCGGCCGGACATAGACCCCACTCGGATCGACGATGAGCGGCATGTCCGCATAGCGCTCGCGTGCCTCGAAGACGAAGACGGAACGCTTGCGCGGCTCGACCGGCAGCGTGATGCCGGCAAGCGCCGCCACCTTGCCGCCGCTGGGGCCCGCGGCATTGACGACCGTGCCGGCGGATATCTGCGACCCGTCGTCCAGCGTCACTTTCGTGACCTTGTTGCCTTCGCGGGAGATACTGGTCACCTCCGCCTTGATGAAGGCGACGTCGCGCGTCTTCAGCGCGCGGCGGAAGAGCTGCAGATAGGCATGCGCGTCGAACCAGCCCTCCCCCGTGCGGCCGAACGCTCCGGCGACGATCCCTTCGGTCGACAGCCACGGGAAGCGCGACTGCAGCGCGGCCGGGTTCTCCAGCACGATGTCGGCGCCTTCCGCCGCCTGCACCGCGTGATTCTGCTCAAGGATCGGCGCGCCATCCGGGCTGGCGAGAATGAGGTAGCCGTTTTCGCGGAATCCGATGTCGGCATCGGCACCGAACTCCTCCTTCAGCCGCCGGAAGAGGCCGAGGGTGAACACGGACAGGCGGATGTTCTCGGGGATCGAGAACTGCTGGCGGATCGAGGCACAGGACAGCGTCGTCGACGCGGTCGCGAACTGTGGGTCGCGCTCGATCAGCGCGATCGAGCCGGTGAACCCTTCCTCGCGCAAACCCCAGGCGACAGAAGAGCCGACAATGGCCCCCCCGATGATGACGATGTCGAACTGCATGTGCCAGCCTTTTGTTGCAGCAACGCAAATCAGTTTTCATTCGTGCATTCAAGCGCCTTGCCGCCGCAGCCGCTTGCACCGGGTTCCGCGCCGATGCATGAAGACACCATCATGACGACACGCCCCTTCCGACCCCGCCGCTCCGTGCTCTACGTTCCTGCCTCGAACGCCAAAGCGCTGTCGAAACTGCCGGGTCTTGCCTGCGATGCCGCCATCATCGATCTGGAGGACGCGGTCGCGCCGGATGCCAAGCCTGCCGCCCGCGAGGCGCTGAAGGCGTTCTTCGCCGAACGCGCGAAAGCCCCGCAATCCGGCGGTCCCGGAGAGATCGTCATCCGGATCAACGGGTTGTCGACGGAATGGGGCCCGGAAGATCTGATCGCCGCGCGCGAATGCCGGCCGGATGCGATCCTGTTGCCGAAGGTGGAGACGCCGCGCGACATCCTGGAAGCCAACGACACGCTGGACGATGAGGACGCCCATCCGGGCATGTGGCTCTGGGCGATGATCGAGACGCCGAAGGCGCTGCTCAACATCGGCGCGATCGCGGAACTTGGTCGCGATCCCGGCGCGCGGCTCGCCTGTTTCGTCGCCGGCACCAACGACCTCGTGAAGGAAACCGGCGTGCGCATGACGCCGGACCGCCGTCACCTCGTGCCCTGGCTGATGCAGATGGTGCTGGCGGCCCGCGCCGGCGGCATCGATGTGCTCGATGGGGTGGCCAACAACTTCCGCGACCTCGACGCCTTCCGTCGCGAATGCGAGGATGGCGCCGGCATGGGCTTCGACGGCAAGACGCTGATCCATCCCGACCAGATCGGTCCGGCGAACGAGGCGTTTTCGCCCTCGGCGGACGAAATCTCCCAGGCCCGAGCGATCGTGTCCGCTTTCGCAGCGCCCGAGAATGCCGGGAAGGGCGTGCTCACCGTCGACGGCCGCATGACCGAGCGCCTGCATCTGGCACAGGCGGAGAAGCTTCTGGCCAAGGCCGGCAATCTCTGAGGAGGCATCCGTGAAACTCTATCGCTTTCTCTCCGGCCCCGACGATTCGAGCTTCTGCCACAAGGTGACGGCGGCGCTGAACAAGGGCTGGCTGCTGCACGGCTCTCCAACCTATGCCTTCGACGCGGAAACGAAGACGATGCGCTGCGGCCAGGCCGTCTTCAAGGAAATCGACGGTGTGGACTACGACCCGGGAATCAAGCTGAGCGACTACTGAAAGCGGACCTAAGGGCGCTGCCGCATCAGGGCCTGTATTCCTGGTCGAGACCTTCCTCGATGCGCGCCATGTCGTCGTCGGACAGGCCGAAATGGTGGCCGATCTCATGGATCAGCACATGGGTGACGATGTCGCCCAGCGTCTCCTCGTTCTCGGCCCAGTAGTCGAGGATGGCGCGACGATAGAGCGTGACGCGGTTCGGGCCCTCGCCGGTCGCCGGGTTCCAGCGCTCGGCAATACCGCGTCCCTCGAACAGGCCGAGCAGGTCGAACGGCGTCTCCAGCGAGAGATCGTCCATGATCTCCTCCTCGGGGAACTCCGCGACCTGGATGACGATTTCCCCGGTCAGCGTCCGGAACTCATCGGGCAGATGCGCATAGGCTTCGAGCGCGAGCATCTCCATATCCTCCAGGGAGGGGGAGAGCTGGTCGCGCCACAGACGTGAATTGTCGATGCGGGCCATGAATGCTCCTTTGGCGGGCCATATAGGGGTTTTCGGGCGCGGATAGAAGCGTTTCCGTCCGAAAGACGGCAGGAATAAATTCTTTGCGAGTCTGCTTGACTCTTCCGGCAGGCTTCGGAATCTATAGGAACAGAACAGGAACATCTGACCGGGAACAGTGCCATGGCCAAGGGCGCCGCGGCGCATGAGGCCGTTTGCGCCCTGCGCCGGGAAATCGCAAGGATCGAGGGCCGTCTGGCGGAAACGCTGGAGACCCCGGCCGACGATAACGATGCGGTGCTCGCGCGCCGCAATGGGGCCGCCTTGCTGCCTCGCATCCCGACCGGCACGCCCCGTTTCGATGCGGCTCTCGGCGGCGGCATTCCTGCCGCCGGCCTGGTGGAGATACACGGCCGCCTCACGCGTGATGCCGGTGCGGTCTCGGGGCTTGCGCTGGCATTTGCCGCACGCGCGGCCGGGCGCCGGCCCCTCGTCTGGATCGCGACCTCGGACATGATGCATGAGGCGGGCGAGCCCTATCTGCCCGGCATCTCCGCCTTTTGCGGCATCGGTGCCGGGCAGCTTCTGGTGGCTGAGGCGGCGAGGCCCGCCGACGCGTTGTGGATCGCCGAGGAGGCCGCGCACCTCGAAGCCATAGGCGCCGTGCTCCTGGAGATGCGCGGCAACCCATCCGTGCTCGACCTGACGGCGACACGGCGGCTGCACCGGCGCGCCCTGGCGGCAGGCCGTCCGCTTTTCCTTCTCTGCCATGGCGCAGAAGCGCAACCCACCGCCGCGCCACTGCGCCTGGTCGCCTCGCCCGCGCCGGCCGCGCCGCGACTGACTCTGGCAGGCCCGCTGCGCGGCTCGATCGGGCCACCCGCCTTCCAGATCTTCATCGACAAGAACCGCCTGTCGCCGCAAGCCGCCTTCCTGCTGCAATGGAATGCCGGCCGACGCATCTTCGAGGAGCCGGACCATGAGCCTGCCACAACGGATACTCGCCATCTGGCTACCCCTCCTGTCGCCGGACAGGGTCTTCCGTCAGAGATTCGGGAGGGCGTGGCGTTTCGACGGAGCAAAAAGGGGGCCGCTCCTCTTCAGCACGCGGCAGAACAATACCCAGCGCGTCGGCGCGCTTGATGAGGAAGCGGCTCGCCTCGGCCTGCGCCAGGGCATGGGAATCGCCGATGCGCGCGCAATGCATCCCTCGATCGAGATCGTCGAGGAAGATCCGCAAGCCGACCGCCAGTTGCTCGAAAGCCTGGCCGACTGGTGCAACCGCTATACGCCGCTGGTCTCGATCGACGGCGACGACGGTCTCTTCCTCGACATCACCGGCTGCGCACATCTGTTCGGCGGCGAACGGGCATTGATGAAGGATCTGCTCGCACGCCTCCGTCATCAGGGCTTCGAGGCGCGGGCAGGGCTTGCCTCGACGCCTGGCGCCGCCTGGGCGGCCGCGCGCTTCCGCAGCCCTGTCGTGATCGCGCCCGGAACGGAGGCTGAGCTTCTAGCGCCCTTGCCGCTCACGGCGCTGCGGCTCGATGCCGGGACCATCGCCGGCCTGAAGAGCGTCGGCCTGCGAACCGTCGCGATGGTGATGGAGGCTCCTCGCGCGCCCATCGTCCGCCGGTTCGGACCGCAGGTCGTCCTGCGGCTCGATCAGGCGCTCGGTTCCGTCGACGAGGCGATTTCGCCACGGTTGCCGGTGCCGCCCCTGTCGGTCGAGCGGCGGCTTGCCGAACCCGTCGAGCGCATGGAGGACATAGAGAGGCTCGTCCTGCTCCTGTCCCAGGCGTTGAAGCCGCACCTGGAAGAGCGCGGCGAAGGCGCCGAACGGCTGGAACTGATCCTGTTTCGCGTCGACGGCGAGGTAAGCCGCATAGCCACCGGATCCGCCGTCCCGCTGCGGGAATCATGGCGCATCGCCAAGCTGTTCCATGAACGGCTTTCGGCTTTGGAGAACCGTCTCGACGCGGGGTACGGCTTCGATCTTGCGCGTCTCGCAGTCGTGTCCGCCGCAACCCTCGAAGACCGGCAACAGAATCTGTCCGGGGACACGGCGGCGCACGAGGAGGATGCCGCCTTTTTCGCCGACCGGGTGCGCGCTCGTCTCGGCAGCGCGGCACTGACCGAACCCGATCTGCGGCAGAGCCATATTCCCGAACGGGCAACGAGCGTCGCCGACGCGCCGATGGCGAAGGCGATTCCCGCCGGCATGGCGGAGCGGCCGCTCCGGCTCCTGAGGCGTTCCGACCCGATCGAAATCATCGACGGCGCCAGTCTCGATTTCCGCTGGCGACGGGTCGATCATTCCCTGCACGGCAAGGAAGGGCCCGAGCGCATCTCTCCGGAGTGGTGGCGCGACGCAGCGGCTGGAACCCGCGACTACTATCGCATCGAAGACCAGGATGGACGACGCTACTGGATATATCGCGAGGTTCCGCAGGCAGCTGGCGAAGCGCCGCAATGGCACATGCAGGGCCTCTTCGCATGAATGCTCCCGTCTCTCCCGCCTATGCCGAGTTCGGCGTTCGGTCGAATTTCTCCTTCCTGCAGGGAGCCTCGTCCGGAGAGGAATTGGTGCATCAGGCGGCCCGTCTCGGCCATGCCGCGATCGGGCTTGCCGACCGCAACACCGTGGCAGGCGTGGTCCGCGCCTGGCAGCAGGCAAGGCAAACGGGCATTCCTTACCACCCCGGCGCCCGCCTGGTCTTCGCCGACGGCACGCCGGACGTGCTCGCCTATCCACGCGATCGTGCCGGCTGGGGCCGTCTCTGTCGGCTGCTGTCGCAGGCCAATCTCAGGGAGGAGAGCGAGAAGGGGAATTCCTTGGTCTATCTCGCCGACCTGCTCGAATGGGGCGACGGCATGTCGCTGGCCGTGCTGCCGCCGCTCGTCGATGCCGAAGCGGAACTTCTGCTCCTCCACAGCTTGAAAGCCAGGTTTGGTCCGGCATTACGGCTGGCCGCCGCGCCGCGTTTCGGCGGCAACGATGCCTGGCGTCTCGCCCAGGCGGACGCCATGGCGAGGACGACCGGCCTGTCGCTGATGGCCACCAACGACGTACTCTATCATGAGCCCGGCCGACGCCATCTGCAGGACGTGTTGAGCGCCACCCGGCTGAAAAGGACCGTGGCGGAGACAGGGTTTGAACTGGAGGCCAATGCCGAGCGCCATCTGAAATCGCCGATGGACATGGCTCGTCTCTTTCGCGGCTACCAGCATGCGATCGCCGAGACGATGCGCTTCGAGCAGGAGCTTGCATTCAAGTTGGATGAACTGAAGCACAACTATCCCGACGAACCGACGCGCGACGGAGCGACACCTCAGGAAGAACTCGCACGACTGACCTGGGAGGGAGCCGCGCGAAGGTTTCCGGAAGGGCTCTCCGAGAAGATCCACGCAACTATCCTCAAGGAGCTCGACCTTGTGGGCCGGCTGAACTACGCCGGCTATTTCCTGACGGTGCACGACATCGTCAGGGCGGCAAGGGAGATGAAAATTCTCTGCCAGGGTCGCGGCTCGGCCGCGAATTCGCTGATCTGCTACTGCCTCGGCATCACCGACATCGGCCCTGATCGTATGGAAACGCTGTTCGAACGTTTCATCTCGGAGGAACGCGGCGAACCGCCGGACATCGACGTCGATTTCGAGCATGACCGTCGCGACGAGGTGATCGAATACGTCTACGAAAAATACAGCGAGAAACACACTTCGCTGGCCGCCGCGGTCGTCACCTACCGCTCCCGTTCGGCCATGCGGGAGACCGCAAAGGCGCTTGGGCTTTCGGACGACACGATTGCCGCCCTTTCCTCCTCGACCTGGCGCTGGACATCGTCCGACCTCGGCGCGACCGAAGCGCGGGATGCGGGGCTCGACATGAGCGATGCGCTGACGAAGCACCTCTTCGACAACGCCAATGCATTGATGGGTTTCCCGCGCCACCTCTCCCAGCACGTCGGCGGCTTCGTCATCACCAAGGACCGGCTCGACGAGATCGTTCCGATCATGAAGACGGCGATGCCGGAACGGAAGATGATCGAATGGGACAAGGACGATCTCGATTCCGTCGGTCTCTTCAAGGTCGACATCCTCGCGCTCGGCATGCTGTCCTGCCTGCGCCGCTGTTTCGAGCTGCTCGAAAAGCATTATCCCGACCGCCCGGAAAAGGACCTGGCGACGATCAGGGAAGGTGAACAGGCGGTCTATGACATGATCTGCCGCGCCGACACGCTTGGCGTCTTCCAGATCGAGAGCCGGGCGCAGATGAGCATGCTGCCACGGCTGCGACCTCGGAATTTCTATGACCTCGTCATCGAGGTGGCGATCGTCCGGCCCGGTCCGATCCAGGGCGACATGGTGCATCCCTATCTGCGCCGGCGCGAGGGCAAGGAGGCTGTCGATTATGTGAAGCCGGAGCTCGAGGAGATCCTGGGCAGGACCCTCGGCGTGCCGCTGTTCCAGGAACAGGCGATGAAGATCGCCATTGTCGCCGCCGACTTCCCCCCTGACAAGGCGGACAAGCTGCGCCGCGCCATGGCCACCTTCCGCCGTGTCGGCACGATCGACAAGCTGCGTGACGAATTCATCGAGGGCATGGTCGCCAAGGACTATCCCCGCGAGTTTGCCGAACGCTGTTTCAGCCAGGTCGAGGGTTTCGGCGATTACGGCTTTCCGGAAAGCCACGCCGCCTCCTTCGCCCTGCTCGTCTACGCCTCCTGCTGGTTCAAGACCTTCTTCCCGGATGTGTTCTCGGCCGCGATCCTGAATTCCCAGCCGATGGGCTTCTATTCCCCTTCGCAGCTCGTCCGCGACGCACGCGAGCACGGCATCGAGGTTCGTCCTGTCGACATCAACTTCTCCGACTGGGACTGCACGTTGGAAAGGGCCGCATTCGATGCGGCCCGCATCGCTCCCCGCCATGCCTTGATGGCAGGCGTCATCCTCTCGCATCATGCGCTCCGTCTCGGTCTCCGCCAGGTCAAGGGCCTTGCGGAGGACGATATGATCCTGCTCATGGAGCGTCGCGGCTCTGGCTACGTATCCGTCCGCGACCTGTGGCTGCGCAGCGGCCTGCGCGTCGACGTCATCGAGCGCCTCGCCCAGGCGGATGCCTTCCGCTCCATCGGGCTCGATCGGCGCGAAGCCCTATGGGCGGTGAAGGCGCTCGGTCGCGAGAAGATGGTCGAGCGGTTGCCGCTCTTCGACCAGCCGCAGATCAGCTTGCCCGATCTCGAGCCGAAGACCAGATTGCCCGCCATGCCTCTGGGCGAGCACGTGATCCACGACTACCGCACCCTGACCCTCTCGCTGAAGGCGCATCCGGTATCTTTCCTGCGGAAACGGCTCACGGCCGCGGCGGTGAGTTCCTCGGCCGAACTCGAGAAGACCGCCAGCGGCCGCAGGATCAGCGTCGCAGGTCTGGTTCTTGTGCGCCAGCGACCCGGCTCGGCCAACGGCGTCATCTTCATGACCATCGAGGACGAGCGCGGCATCGCCAACATCATCGTCTGGCAGAAGACCTTCGAAGCCTATCGCGCCGTCGTGCTCGGTGCGCGCTTCGTGAAGGTGACCGGCCGAATCCAGTCCGTGAAAAGCGCGCAGGATGCAACCGCCGTCACCCATCTCGTGGCCGACAGGATCGAGGATCTGACGCCGTGGCTGGTCGACCTGTCCGAGGAAGCGGCCAATACCGACAGCCCCGCTCCCGTGGCGAAGCAAGGTAACCACCTGTCGCCGGATGCGCGGGTGATGGACGCAAAGCCGCAATTTCGGGAGGAATTCGATAAACTTGCCGCCCAAGCCGGCAAGGTCATGCCGAAGGGGCGCAATTTCCAGTGAGCGTCGTCAGTCCCGCTGCTTCCTGCGTGCCGCAATCTCGTCTTCGCCGAGCTGCCGCGCCTCCGAAGGCAGCATGATCGGAATTCCCTCGCGCACCGGATAAGCGAGCTTCGCCGAGAGCGAGATCAGTTCCTTGCTCTCGGCGTCGTAGGAGAGCATGCCCTTGGTCAGCGGGCAGCAGATGAGTTCGAGCAGTTTCGGATCGATGATCGTTTCGGCAGCGCTTTCAGCCATGTCCGTCACTGCAGGCTGGAAGAGAAATCGTCCCGCTCGCGTGCGAGCGACATTTCGGTGATGGCGATCAACGTCTCGGCCCGCGTCTTGAGGTCCGGCGCCTCGAGAAGCGCCTGTTTCTCGGCAGCGCCGTAGGGCGACATCATCGACAGCGCGTTGACCAGCGTGGCATTTTCCGCACGGCTGATATTGTCCCAGTCGGCTTCCAGCCCGTTCGCTTCGAGATAGCTGCGAAAGCATTTGAGCAGCGCGGCCCGGTCCACCCGCTCCGCGCCCTTGTCTTCGTCCAGATCGGCGAGGAACGGCATCAACCGGCAACGGCGGTAGGGCGTTTTGACCGGCAGCTCCTCGGCCACGCGGAAACGGCAAATCCCTTGCAGCGAGACGAGATAGCGGCCGTCGCCCGTTTCCGCGAAGGAGGTGATACGGCCCAGGCACCCGGTTTCGCACAGTTCCGGCTCACCGTCCTCGCGCAGCGCCCCATCGAGCCGCGGCTGGATCATGCCGATCAGCCGCGTCGAGGCGAGCGCGGCGTCGACCATTTCAAGATAGCGCGGCTCGAAGATGTTCAGCGGCATCCGCCCGCCCGGGAGCAGAAGCGCCGCCGTCAGAGGAAACACCGCCGCTTCCTGCGGCAGATCCTCTTGCCTGCGATAGAATGCGTTGCCGGCCTGCACACCGATACCTTCGCCGAGAATGAGCGGATCAGGACTATGTGGGGCGCGCAGCCTGTTCCGCAAGAGCGCCGAAAGGAAGGCCGTTCAGGAAAACAACAGCGACGACAGCTTGCGGCGCGCGGCCAGCGTCGCCTCGTCGGTCATGCCCCAGGCCTCGAAGAACTGGAGAAGCTGCTTGCGCGCGCCGTCGTCGTTCCACGCACGGTCGGCCTTCATGATCTCCAGCAGGCAGTCCGCCGCTTCGGTCCGTTCGCCGCGGGCATTGTGCAGCATGGCAAGGTCGAAACGCGCCTGGTGATCCTTAGGATCGGCCTCAAGCCGGCGCAGCAGGTCGCCCGCATCGCCGAGCTTCTCGGCCTGCTCGGCAAGCGCGATCCGCGCGCTGACGCCGGCGATCGAC
The DNA here is from genome assembly GCF_900177325.1 of Mesorhizobium australicum. NCBI lineage: Bacteria > Pseudomonadati > Pseudomonadota > Alphaproteobacteria > Hyphomicrobiales > Phyllobacteriaceae > Mesorhizobium > Mesorhizobium australicum. The sequence goes on from NZ_FXBL01000004.1 coordinate 70,090, forward strand.
GCATCCGACCGCTTGTCCTCTGGCGCGGTTTCAAGCACCGATCGCGCGGCGTCGATCTGGCCCGCATCGATCAACAGCCCCGCCAGGCCCGCGATGGCAGCCAGCGTGTCCGGCGCCACCTGAAGGATCTCCTGGTAAATGTCGGCAGCCGTCTGGCTGTCGCCGGCGGCGAGCGCCTCGGTGGCCGCCGCGAGCGCCGCCTCGATCTGCGCTCCGGCCCCGCCCGGCCCCGCCACCCGATCGATGAATTCGTTGACCTTGCTTTCCGGCAGTGCGCCCATGAACCCGTCCACCGGCTGGCCATCCTTGAAGGCGATGACGGCGGGGATCGACTGGATGCCGAGCTGTCCGGCGACGGCAGGATGGTCGTCAATGTTCATCTTGACCAGCTTGACGCGCCCGCCGGCCGCCTTGACGGCCTTTTCGAGCACCGGCGTCAACTGCTTGCACGGTCCGCACCACGGCGCCCAGAAGTCGACCAGCACCACCTGGTTGCGCGATTCCTGGATCACGTCCGCCGAAAAGCGTTGCGTCGTGGTGTCCTTGACCAGGTCGCCTTTCGGTTCGTCCGGCGACCCGCCGAAGCTGACATTGGCCGAATATTGCGCGCCGGCCGGAGCGAACGGATTGTTGTCGGTGCTCATTCGGTGGCTCCCTTGGAAACGGCGCGGCTGATGACCTGATGTACCGTCAGGCTCGGCGACGCGCCACATGTGGCGATCACTGTCCGACTTTCAAGATGGCGGGGTCGTGGCCGGTCGCCCGCATGAAGCGCACGAGGTCGTCCGGCGCGATCGATGTCGTCGCGGTATTGACCAGCGGATGGCCGTTGACGACGTCGTAAGACATGAGTTCCTCGTCGAGGATCGCCTTCACCTGACCGCCCTCGTCGTTGATGACGCCGAAGGCGGTCACCGCGCCGGGCACGACGCCGAGATAGTCCATCAGCTTTTCGGGGTTGCCGAAGGACACCCGGCTCGCCGCTCCGATCACCTGATGGATCGACTTGAGATCCACCTGCGTATCCTCTCCCACCGTGACGAGGAAGAAATTGTCCTTCTTGTCCTTGAGGAACAGGTTCTTGGTATGGCGTCCGGCGATCTCGCCGCGCAGCGCCTGCGATTCGGCGACGGTATGAAGCGGCGGATGCTGTCTGGTCGTCACCTCGATCCCGAGAGAGGAAAGGAAGGCGAACAACTCGTCTTGTGTCTTCGGCATGGCGTCGATGCTCGTGTGCGTGCCTGCTCTAGGCCCAAACCGCGCCGCTGCCAACCCGCAACATGCCGCATCGCGAGCATGGCGCCGTGTGCCTCGCACCACCAGCAGAACCCGGTTCCGCGGCCTTTCGCTCCGTCGACAGTTGCATCGCACAATACATGATTTCCCTGTTGCATTCGCCATGCGCTTCAGCCATATAGGCGCGGCTTTCGGCCTTCGGGCCGTGCGAGCGGGTGTAGCTCAGGGGTAGAGCACAACCTTGCCAAGGTTGGGGTCGAGGGTTCGAATCCCTTCGCCCGCTCCAGTTTTCTTCAAGAAAATCAAATGCTTAAAAAGCGCCCTCGAGGCGCTTTTTTGCTTACACCGCCTGTGCGACGGCTATGTGTAAGCAGCATGTAAGCACAAGAATGGGCGTTTTTGGATATGGCAGTGTGATTTTGGCGCCCGCCACGCCCTTCTCGGCGAGAACGATCCGCTGTCTGCAGGACACGACCACCGACTCCTTCGATCGAGGAAGGCACGATCTGCTCATCGAATCGCAGATGCCTGCAATACCTGGGTTGGCGATTCCAGAGTTCGGAATCATTGCCGGTCGCTTGGAAGTTGTCCTGTCCGAGGCGACCGACGTTGCCGAAGCCAGCTGGTAGCGATTGTTGCGGGGGGCAACCATCTTCACTTGTCGTATGCGAATGGCCGGATCATGAAGTCGATCGATGTTGCCGAAGTGACCACGCGACTAAATGCGATTTAAGAGAAGAGCGATCACCTCAGTATTGCTTGTTTACGTGACGGCCTGAGTGCCTACATTCCTCATTGGTCGATGACAGTTTCGATTCTCTGGCAGCTAGAGTTAGATGACCGTCCTCGTTCTAACCTCTCGACGTTGGCGAGAGAACGGCGGTTCATGGCGGAACCGTTATCGTTTCCGCTCTGCCGCCATGTTCTGCGCGGTGGCCACGAGGCGCAACACGGCGCGCTTCGGGTTGGAATCAAGCCAGACCGCACGGAGTTGGCAGCGACTACGTTCTCCAACAATTGTCCGCCAAACAGCGCCCTCAACGGTTGCCGCCTTGGCTAAGCCCTCACCGGCCAATGTAAAGCCCTTGCCCAATCGAACTTTGATCATGACAGTCGCCTGGCTGGCATGGCACTGCTCGACGATCGGGGCATGCGACCCGCCAACAAAATGCTCAAGGAAGGAGGAATCAAACTGGGGCCCGTCCGGTCCTAAGGGAACGAGCAGCTTTTCTCCAGCGAGTGCCTCCCAAGTGAGAGTGTCCCGAATTGCCAACCTGTGGTTTGACGGCAGTAGGACGGACAACCCTTCCTCCCAGATGGGTTCACTGCGGCAGGATCGTATATCGGCGCAACTGCACATGAATGAGATGTCCAGATGGCGGCGGCGGATTGCCGTGGCTTGATTTGCGCAGGAACCATCGCGGAAAATCACATCAATGTCGGGATGAGTGGCTCCGAATCGGTCGACGAGACGTAACAGGAATTCTAGTCCTATAGGCACACAAAGGCCGATACGCAGTTTTTCTCCGTCCGTGTTGCGGCGCGCCGTCTGAAGAAGGGCCTCTTCAAGGCTGTTATAGTGATCCTGGACGCTCTCGATCCAGAGCTGGCCTTCGTTTGTCAGGCGAACGCCATTGTTGTGGCGTTCAAAGAACTGAATCTCGAGAAGTTGCTCAATTGCGCTGATATGTCGGCTGACAGTCGATTCCTGAACGCCCAATGCCTGCGCGGCCCGTCTCATACTGCCGCAAGCAATGGCGGCGCGAACATATCGGAGGTGGCGAAGTATTTCGACGTTCAAAGCGGCATTCTCCGGGTGCTAACCTGACTACTGCGAGCGGCACCTGGCGATAAAAGGGGCCAGCAATTCAGCGGCAGCCGGCGCTGGCCACGCCAAACTGCTTTCTCAGGCGTCGCGCTGCATGATCCATTCGACCGAGGGGTCAGCCACAAGCCTCCACTTCCGTAGCGGTCCTGCCATAACGTTCAGGTAGTACATCTCGAATCCATAAGGCGCGCCGCAGGGGTGGTGGCCGCGGGCCCCAAGAGCTACATCACCGTCATGCATCGCCATCATCTCGTTTAACTGCAGATCATCGGTGTAGATGCGCTGGATGCCGAAGCCCGAGGCTGGATTCAGGCGATGATAATAGGTCTCTTCCAGGTAGGTGATGCGCGGATAGTTCCATATGGTAGCCGTCCTTTGCCGCCCGCCAGAGCGTATGCAACGCGCCGGGCATCATTCCGGGAGCACACATGGCGACCGTGTCCGGACTGGCTTGGCGCACCGCCCCAATAACTAGTCCATCGGAGGGAAGCGCATTGTCGTCGGCCTCCGGCGCAGCGAATACCCGGTCCATCGTTGCAAACCACCTGTCCCGGGCCGAACACCATGCCCATGCCGCCGATCGACGTCATCAGCATCATCTCGCCCGACATCGACCAATGTGGCTGCCTCTTGGCGTTCGACGCGTCGAGAAAATGCATGCTCAGCTCACTCCTGGCGTGCCCTACAAAGTCTTCATATGCAAGTTAGTGTTGCGGCAGAGTGAACAGCTGACGACTCGCAAAGGTCATCGGTTTCGGGTCCGGGCGTCATTTGCGAGCGGCGAAGAGATATCCGATAGCCGCGGCCATGATGAGTTGCACCGCACTCGCGAATTCCGGCGATACATACAGATGCTCGTCCGCGCCAATCCTTTCAGGGGCGGAAGAAAGGCCCGGCAGGAACCCGCCATATTGCAACCAAACGAGCACGATCGCACCGCCCAGTGCGCCGGCCGCTGCAAGTTTCAGGAACGACAACGCGCCTGATCCGGTGTCAGTCGCCGGCGTGGAGGCATATGCAGTCTGGCTCGTGGAATCGTGGCGTGGTCGGGTGCTACCTGCCTGTGCCGTCGAATCCGGACGCTGGATCACGAGGCGGTCGTCCGCGATGCCGACTGAAGTCGAAGCGCTTTCACCCTGTCGTGACAGAATTTCCTGTCCGAACTTTTCGAAAAAGGCGGCGGACATCTTCTTCGCCGTCGCGTCGATCAGGCGCCCCCCCAGTTGTGACAACTTGCCGCCGATCTGGGCGTCAACTTCGTAGCGGAGCAACGTACCATCATCGACGGAATCGAGTCGCACGACCGCGGTCCCCTTGGCAAAACCCGCAACTCCGCCCTGACCTTCGCCACTGATTGTGTAGCCATTCGGAGGATCGAGATCCGAAAGCGTCACGGCGCCCTGGAATCGCGCGCTCACCGGGCCGACCTTGATCACCGCTACCGCCGTCATCTGGGTATCTGATGACTTCGTCAGTTCTTGGCATCCCGGTATGCACACCTTCAAGATTTCGGGGTCATTCAGGGCGTTCCAGACTGTTTCCCGGTCGGCGGGAATGAGTTGCTGTCCTTGCATGTCCATTTGCAGTCTCTCCTGCCGCGCGGGGACGGCAGCGCCGTCCGGTCCGCGGCCCCCTGTTTCGATGGTCCGGGTCCTTGACATCAAAATAAATAGTCTAATAATGCAAGTTATCAATGGGCGCAACCGTGTGTTTGCGATGGGAGGCGACGGCGACCGAGGACATGTATCGGCGCGGTCGGAGAGCCATCGCAAGCATGAAATGGTCGCCGGCCCGGACGATCCGGGTCTGAACGAGTTGCCGGGAACTGCCGTGACAGCATGAAACCTGCACCCTTCAAATATCTGCGTGCGCGCACGGTCGACGAGGTTACCGAAGCGCTTTCGGCCGCCAGCGGGGAAGGCAAGATCATCGCCGGCGGTCAGAGCCTGATGCCGATGATCAATTTCCGGCTTGTGAAGCCGGCCGTGCTCATCGACATCAATAACGTTCCCGGCCTCGCTTCGATCGGACTGGAAGGTGACCGATTGCGCTTGGGCGCGACGGTCCGGCACCGGATGACGGCGACCGATCCTCTTGTCCGCGACCGGGTGCCCATCGTGCATGAGGCCATGCATCATGTCGCCCATCTGACGGTTCGCAATCGCGGCACGTTCTGCGGCAGCGTCTGCCATGCCGATCCAGCTGCGGAAATGCCGTTGATGACGCTGCTCCTCGATGGAAAGATCGAGGCAGCTTCCGTTCGTGGTAGCCGGACGATCGCCGCGGCCGACTTCTTTGCCGGTGCCCTCGTGAACACCCTCGAGCCGGACGAGTTCGTGACGTCGATCTTGATCGACACCCTCTCTCCCGACACGGGGTGGGCTTTCAAGGAGTTTGCTAAGCGGCATGGCGACTTCGCGCTGGCCTGTGTCGCGACCACGTTGCGGCTCCGGGACGGTGTGGCCGCGGACGTCCGTTTCGGCATGATGGGGGTTGGAGAAACACCGCTTCGCCTGGGTGGGGTAGAGGCACTCGTGGAAGGCAGGCAGGTTTCGGCCGAACTGCTGGATGAGGTGGCAAGCCTGCTCGCCGATACGCTGGAGCCGAATACGGATCTTCATGCGTCGGCGGATTATCGGCGGCGTCTTGCCGGCAAGCTGGCGCGCCGCGCCCTTTCCGATGCCTGGCGCAGGGCATCCGCTTCCGGGGACGCGCAGCAATGACCGAGATCGAAATCACCCTCTCCGTCAATGGCCTGACCTACACGCGCAGGGTCGAGCCTCGTATGCTGCTCAGCGACTTCCTGCGGCACGAACTGGGACTGACCGGAACCCATGTCGGATGCGAGCACGGCGTCTGCGGGGCGTGTACAGTTCTCCTCGATGGAAGGAGCGCACGGTCCTGCCTCACTTTGGCGGCCCAGGCCGAAGGCGTCCAGATCGATACGATCGAGGGGCAGGGCACGCCCGAACAACTCGGCAGAATCCAACAGGCGTTCCAGAACCATCACGGGTTGCAGTGCGGTTTCTGCACGCCCGGCATGATCATGACCATAGCGGACATGCTGAAGCATCACCCGCTCGAGACGGACGAGCAGATCCGCGAGGCGCTGTCGGGCAATATCTGCCGCTGCACCGGCTATCAGCACATCGTCAATGCCGTCCGCGAACTTGCCAGGGAAAGAGGACCGTTGAAATGAAGATGCATCTACTTGCGGGAGGACGCCTGCGCATGCGGCGGTCGATCTATGTACCCGGTGCCGCGCGCGAAGAGACGATCGAGCTGCCGGTCCACGCGTCGTTGATCCGGCATCCGAAGGGCAACGTGCTGTTCGACAGCGGATGCAGCCCCGAGGCGGCGAGCGATGCGGAAGGGCGATGGGGTGGGCTCGCAAAGGTGATGACGCCGATCTTCAGACCCGAGCAAACCGTCTTGAGTGAACTGGAAAATCTCCGCCTGTCACCCGACGACATCGACGTCGTGGTATGTTCGCATCTCCATCCTGATCATTGCGGATGCAACGAGCATTTTCGTCGTGCGACGATCTATTGCCACGCCGCCGAGGTAGCGGCGGCGAAGGCGGAGGGCGGAGAACAGCAGGGCTATCTTCCCCGCGAATGGAACCAGCCCCAGGGCTTCGAGCAGTTCAACAGTGAGCATGACCTGTTCGGAGACGAAAAGATCGTGCTGGTGCCGATGCCGGGCCACACGCCCGGCCTGACGGTTGCCAGAATCGCTCTCGATCGCGACGGGGTCTTCGTTCTTGCCTCCGACGCCGCGCCATTGCAGGCCAACATCGACAGCGGGGCGCCGCCGAAAAACACATGGAACATGGATCTGGCGGCCGACGCGCTTGCGCGGCTCAGGCGCTTCCGCGACCAAGGGGAAACCGTCATCTCCGCTCATGACGAGGAGCAGTGGCAGCGACTGCGCAAGGGCGCAGCTTTCTACGAATGAGCAGGGCTGATTTCTCGGTCGAGCTGCGTCCGAAGCTCGTTGGCAAACGCATCAAGCGGACGGAGGACCCGCGCCTTCTTGCCGGGGTGGGGCGCTACGTCGACGACATGAACCCGCAGGGAACCGTCCATGTCGCGGTGCGTCGGTCGGACCAACCCCATGCCCGGATCGTCGGCGTGGATGTCGGCGACGCCCTGTCGGTTCCCGGCGTGGTGGCCATCTACGAGGCAGCGGACATCGAAGGCGAGGTGAACCCCGCGATCCCGAGCTCGCGAATGCCGGGATATTACGCGACCCCGATCTGGCCGTTGGCCCGAGGGAAAGTCCGCTATGTCGGCGAGCCGGTCGTCGCCGTCGTTGCAGAAAGCCGGTATGCGGCGGAGGACGCGCTCGAACATATCTCAATCCAGTACGACCCACTGCCATTTGCAATCCGTCAGGTCGATGCGGTCGAAGACGATGCCCCTCTTCTCCACGAAGAGGCGGGAACGAATGTCATCATCAAACGCGAGTTCAAGCGTGGCGATGTCGACAGCGTGATCGCCTCTGCTCCGGTCACCGTCAAGGGTCGGTTCCGGATGACACGCAAGACCGCCGTTGCGATGGAGAACCGGACCTACCTCGCGGAGTGGGATGCCCGAAGGCAATCGCTGACGCTTCACACGTCGTCCGGCAGTCCCGGAATCATCCGCGACGTTCTGTCCGACTGCCTCGACCTGCCGGCGACGAGATTGCGCGTCGTCGCCCCGGATGTCGGCGGAAGCTTCGGGGCGAAGGGGTCGCTCTATAATGAAGAGATGCTCGTCTGCATTCTGGCCCGCAAGCTGGGGCGTCCGGTCAAGTTCACCAGCGACAGGCTGGAGGATCTTTCCGCCACCAGCCAGGCTTGGGATGAGCTGATCGACGCCGAGCTGGCCGTCGACACTGACGGAACGATGCTGGGGCTTCGTGCCGACGTCATTGGTGATATCGGCGCCTTCGCCATCTATCCGTGGACGGCTGCGCTCGAACCCGTGCAGGTGGTCAGCTTTCTGCCCGGTCCCTACAGGATGGAGCACTATCGTGGACGCATCCGCGGCGTCCTTACGCCGAAGCCGCCGACCGGCCCGTATCGCGGCGTCGGACGGCCTTCCTCGACCTTCGCGATGGAGCGTCTCGTCGACATGGCTGCGCGCAAGCTCGGCATGGATCCGGTAGAGTTTCGGCGCCGCAATCTCGTCAGGGACGAGGAGTTCCCCTATCGCACCGCTTCCGGCATCATCTGGGACAAGTCCGCTTTCCAGGATTGCCTGAAAGGGGCGTGCGATCACGCGGACTATCCCGCTCTCACGCAGGAGAGAACGGCGGCGCGTGCCGCCGGACGATGGGTTGGCATCGGCCTTGCGAGCTACGCCGAACTCACAGGCATCGGCTCGCGCATATCCGTCGCTCCGGGCATGCCCATCAATACGGGAACGGAAACATCGCGGATCGAGATCGATTCGACCGGCTCCGTGACCGCCGCATTCGGCGTCGCCTCGCACGGGCAAGGCCTGGAAACCACCCTGGCGCAGATCATCGTCGACGAGATGGGCTGCAAGCTGGAGGACATTCTGGTTCAGCATGGCGACAGCGCGCTCGTCCCCATGTCGACCGGCACCTATGCCAGTCGCTCCGCCGTTCTGGGTGGAGGGGCGGCCATTCTCGCTGCGAGGGCGGTGAAAGCGAAGGTGCTGCGCGCAGCCGCCTATCTGATGGAGCAGGATGTCGCCGATCTCGACATGCATGAGGGGGTCATTTCAAGCCGCACTTCCAATCTCACCCTGACGTTGAAAGAGGTGGCCACGGCAGTCTACAAGCAGATGGGACGTATCCCGCTGGAGCAGCGGGACGATCTTGTGGCCTCCGAGACTTATGATCCCTTTCTCGGTACGGCATGCTCGTCGACGCATCTGGCGATGGTCGAAGTGGACCCGGATACCTATGGTGTCAGGATTCTCCGCTACGTCGTTGCCGAGGACTGCGGGAAGATCATCAACCCCATGATCGTCGATGGACAGGTCCACGGAGCGGTCGCGCAGGGTATTGGAGCGGCGCTGCTGGAAGAGATCGTCCATGACGATCAGGGACAGGCGGTCACCGCAAGCCTCGCGGACTATCTGGTGCCGGTCGCGACCAATGTGCCCGATATCGGCATCGTCCATGTCGAAGCGGACCTGCCGGCCAATGTCGGCGGCTTCCGGGGGATGGGGGAGGGCGGCACGATTGGCGCGCCGGCCGCGGTTGCGAATGCCGTGGCCGACGCGCTCGCGCATCTCGGTGTTTCCGTCGAAACGCTGCCCATAACGCCGGAGCGGATCTTCAGGTTGCTGGAAAGGCGGTCCGATAGCTGAACGGCGTATACCCGTTGCCAAATCGATCATCAGACATTTCGTGCTGTTCGACATGGACACGAAGTGTGCGACGGTCGTATTCGGTTTTTCGAAAAGCCGAAACCTGCCTAACATGCGTCCTTAGACATGACAGATACATCGATGAATCCGGGACGACCCGAGCGGCATTGCTCTGTGCGGAAAACTGTCGAGATCGTTCTCGACAGCTGGACGTTCCTCATCATCCGCGAGGCCTTCTTCGGCGTTCAAAGCTTCGAGAAGTTTCAGCGCCGCCTCGGCATTCCCCGCCAGACGCTGTCGACGCGGCTGGCGGCGCTCGTCGAGAACCAGATTCTCGTACAGGGCCGTAGACAGGGCGAGCGCGCCAGCGGCTATTTCTTCACGGAGCGAGGCAAAGACCTGTTCTCCACCATGCTGGCGCTGATGGAGTTCGGCGACAAATGGTTGACAGGAGGCGAGCGGCCGCCGCTGCAACTTATTCACACCCGCTGCGGCTGCGAATGCCACCCCGTCACCGTCTGCTCCGAATGCCTTGAGCCGGTCAATGCGCGTGACGTGACGTTCCGCGACGGCCCGGGAGCGGGCTATTCGCCCTACGAGATCAAGCTCAGGAGCCGTCGCAGTTCCGATCCCGCGCTTCTGGAGCGCGTGCGCCCCTGCTCTGTCGCGCGCACGCTCCAGATCATCGGTGACCGCTGGAGCTTCCTGATCCTGCGCGAGGCGTGGTTCGGCGTGCGCCGTTTCGACGAGATGATCGACAAGCTCGGCATCGCCACCAACATCCTGTCCGACCGGCTCGCGCATCTGGTTGAAGCGGGCGTTTTCCGCAAGGAGCCGTACCGCAAGGGCGGCGACCGTTTCGAGTACCGCTTTACGGAGATGGGCAAGGATCTCTATCGCCCGATGATCGTGATGATGCGCTGGGGCGACCGCTGGCTCTCCGACGGCAAGCCGCCGCTCAGGCTGCGTCATCGCCTGTGCGGTTCCGACTTCGAGCCGCTGGTGGTTTGCAGCCATTGCAAGGAGCCGATCGTCGCCAACGAGACCAATTATATCTTGACCTACGAGCTGGATGAGTAGGCTGTGGCCGCGGAGGACGGCGGGGAGCCCGCCGTCCTCCGGGCCTTCAGTCTTTACCCGCCCAGCGGAAGTACCATGCGCGCAATTCTCCGAAGATGCCTTTGCGGAACAGCATCACGCAGACCATGAAGATCACGCCGATGATGAAGGTGATCGGCAGACCGCTGGTGGACAGATAATGTTCCAGCGCGACCACGAAAGCCGCGCCGATGCCGGGGCCGATCAGCGTGCCCATGCCGCCGATCAGCGTCATCAGGATGACCTCGCCAGACATGTGCCAGGTCACATCGAGTAACGAAGCCACCTGAAACGCGATCGCCTTGAGCGCGCCTGCGAGACCCGACAGCGCAGCCGAGAGGGTGAAGGCGATCAGCTTGTAGCGGTTGGGCTGGAGGCCGAGCGACGTCGCCCGCGCCTCGTTTTCCTTGATCGCCGCCAAGACGTGGCCGAAGGGCGAATGTACCGTGCGCCATATTACCAACAGGCCGAATGCGACCAGCGCCAGCACGACATAGTACATCGCCAGCGAATCGGCGAGGTTGACGAGGCCGAACAGCCGGCCGCGCGGCACGGCGGTGATGCCGTCCTCGCCGCCGGTGAACGGCATCTGGATGGCGAGGAAGTAGATCATCTGCGCAAGCGCCAGCGTGACCATAGCGAAGTAGATGCCCTGCCGCCGGATCGCGAGGAAGCCGAACACAAAGCCGAGCAGCGTCGAGAAGGCGACGGCGGAGAGGACCGCAAGCTCGAAAGGGAAGCCCCATACCTTCGCCGAATGCGCGGCGACATAGGCCGCGCCGCCGAAGAACGCAGCGTGGCCGAGAGACAGGAGTCCCGCGAAGCCGAGAACGAGGTTCACTGCGGAGGCGAAGAGGACGAAGCACAGGATCTTCATCAGGAATAGCGGGTAGACGAAGAACGGCGCGGCGAGCGCGACGGCTGCGAGGCAAGCGAGGCACACCGCGCTAAGAGGAACGCCACGGCGGGACGAGGTGGTGGTGGTGGCCGACTGGATTGACATGGATTCCTACCTCTCGCGCCCGAACAGGCCATTCGGCCGGACCATCAGGACCAGGATCATGATGATGAAGACGGTGATGGCCGAGGCGGTGGGGAAAAAGACCTTGGTGAGACCCTCGATGACGCCGAGCGCGAGACCCGTCAGGATCGTGCCGACGATGGACCCCATGCCGCCGATCACCACGACCGCGAACACGATGATGAGAAAGTTCGCGCCCATGCCGGGGCTGACTTGATAGATCGGCGCGGCCAGCGCCCCGGCGAAGCCGGCCAGACCGACGCAGAAGGCATAAGTCAGCGTCAGTAGGAACGGCACGTTGATGCCGAACGCCTGCACCAGCGACGGATTCTCCGTCGCGGCGCGTAGATAGGCGCCGAGCCTCGTGCGCTCGATGGCGAACCATGTGCCGAAGCAGACCACCAGCGCGATGACGATGACCCAGATGCGGTAGAGCGGCAGGTACATGAAGCCGAGATTGTAGCCGCCCGACAGCTCGGGCGGCAGGGGATAGGGCTTTCCCGCCGAGCCGTAGACATACCGGAACAGGCCTTCCAGCGCCAACGCGGCGCCGAAGGTGAACAGCAGGCTGTAGAGGTGGTCGACGCGATAAAGGTGGCGCAACAGAAGCCGCTCGCTGACGGCGCCGATCAACCCCACCGCGATCGGCGCGATCAGTAGGCCGGGCCAATAGCCGACGCCCAGATAGCTGAACACCATCCAGGTGACGAAGCCGCCCAGCATGTAGAACGCGCCGTGCGCGAAGTTGATCACGTTCAGCATGCCGAAGATGATTGCGAGGCCGAGGCTCAGAAGGGCGTAGAAGGAGCCGTTGATGAGGCCAAGCAGAACCTGCCCAGCGAGAACGGCGACCGGAACGCCGAATAGTTCAATCATGGCGGTCTTCCATTCGTTGCGTTGCGGTCACACGCCCAGGTAGGCGTTAAGCTTGTCAATGTTCGCGGCCAGCGCGTGATTGGCTACCTCGTCGATCACGGCGCCCTGCTCGACCACGTAGTGGCGGTCGGCGATGGCGGCGGCGAACTGAAGATTTTGCTCGACGAGCAGGATCGTGAGCCCGCGGTCCTTGAGGACCTTCAGCGAGGCCGCGATCTGGTCGACGATGACCGGCGCGAGGCCCTCGGTCGGCTCGTCCAGCAGGATGAAGTCGGCGCCGGTGCGAAGGATGCGGGCGATCGCCAGCATCTGCTGCTCGCCCCCGGAAAGCCGCGTGCCGACCGTGCGCGCCCTGCCCTTCAGGTTCGGAAACAGGGTGTGGATCTCTTCGATTGACATGCCGTCCTGCCGCGTCACCGGCGGGAGCATCAGGTTCTCGGTCACGCTGAGGGAAGCGAAGATGCCGCGCTCCTCCGGCACGTAGCCGATGCCGAGGCGCGGCACCTTGTGCGGCGCGAGCGCGATGATGTCGACGTCGCGATAGCGGATCGCGCCCTCGCGCTTGCGCAGGATGCCCATGATGGCGCGCATCGTCGTCGTCTTGCCCGCCCCGTTGCGGCCGATCAGCGTGACGATCTCCCCTGCTCCGACATTTAGGGTCATGCCGTGGAGAACATGGCTTTCCCCGTACCATGCATGGAGGTCGCGAACGTCCAGTCGGGTTTCGCCCGCATCAATGGGCATGGTGACCGCCTCCCATATAGGCTTTCTGGACTTCGGCGTTGGCCGAGACTTCCGCATAGCTGCCTTCGGCCAGGACCTCGCCGCGCCGCAGCACCGTTATGGTGTCGGACAGATCGGCGACGACGCCGAGATTGTGCTCGACCATCAGCACCGTGTGTGAACGCGACACCGTGCGGATCAGGTCGGCAGTCCGCGCGATGTCCTCGCGTCCCATGCCGGCCATCGGTTCGTCGAGCAGCAGCACCTCGGGGTCGAGCGCCAGCGTGGTGGCCAGCTCCAGGGCGCGCTTGCGGCCGTAGGGCAGCTCCACCGCGCTGACATGTGCGAATGCGGCAAGCCCGACGGAATCGAGAAGCTCGTCGACGCGGCCGTTGAACGCGTCGAGCCTGCTGTCCGACTTCCAGAACGAATAGGTCGCGCCGGAGCGCGCCTGCAGCGCCACGCGCACGTTCTCATGCACGCTGAGATGCGGGAATACCGACGAGATCTGGAACGAGCGCACCATCCCCTTCCGCGAGATCTCGTCGGGGCGAAGCGCGGTGATGTCCTCGCCCTTGTAGAATATCCGTCCCTCGGTCGGGGCGAGGAACTTCGTGATCAGGTTGAAGAGCGTGCTCTTGCCGGCGCCGTTCGGCCCGATCAGGGCGTGAACCGACCCGAGGCGCACGCGCAGGTCGACCTTGTTGACCGCCACGAAGCCGTGAAAGGAGCGCGTGAGGCCGCGCGCCTCGATGATTGGCTGTTCTTCCGACACGTCTCCTCCCGCCGGTTTTTTGAAAGGCAGTTCGCCGCCGATTGCGACAACGACGTTCTCCGGGCGCGCATTTTTTGTTGCCGCCGCTTGACACGAGCAAACCATATGGCGTCTAATAATGCAAGTTACAAACTTGGAAATGTGATCGGCAATCCGCAGGCATATGCTGTTTTCGAGCTGTGTGCGGATGCGTATGGAGGTCCGATAACGCCAGTTGTAATGGGAGCCAAGGGCATTGGGCCGCGCTCGAACCGGTGGAGGAACAAGGAAATGGCGAACTCAAGAAAATCGTTGCTGCGCGGCCTGGCAGGCGCGCTTGCTGCCGGGTCCGTCCTGGCATCGTCCGCGGTGCTGGCGCAGGACGGCCCCGTCAAGATCGGCGTGCTCACCGACATCTCCGGCCAGTTCTCGCACGAGGCCGGGGAAGGCTCGATCACCGCCGTCAGGATGGCGATCGAGGATTTCGGCAGTGAGGTGCTTGGAAAGCCGATCGAGTTCGTTTCGGCCGACCATCAGAACCGTACCGAGGTCGCCGTTGCAACGGCGCGCGGTTGGTACGAGAACGAGGGTGTCACCCTGATCGCCAACCTGATCAATTCCGGTATCGCGCTCGCTGTCGCCCAGGTCGCCAAGGAGGAGAACGGCATCGCCATCGTCAACGGTTCCGGTTCCTCGCGGCTAACCAATGACGGCTGCACCCCGAATTCGATCCACTACGCCTACGACACCTATGCACTGGCCAACGGCACCTCGAAGGAGCTGATGCGCCAGGGCAAGAACAACTGGTTCTTCCTGACCGCCGACTACGCATTCGGCCATGCGCTCGAAGGAGACGCCTCCGCCATCGTGACCGCCGAGGGCGGCCAGGTCTCGGGCGCGATCCGCTATCCCATCGAGACGTCCGACCACAGCGCCTTCATGTTGCAGGCGCAAGCTTCGCCTGCCGACGTGGTCGCGATCGCAGGATCAGGCACCACCTTCATCAACGCGGTCCGCTCGTCGCGCGAGTTCGGCCTGACGCAGTCCGGCAAGACCGTCGCCGGCCTGCTGGTCTGGCTGACCGACGTCCACGCGCTCGGCCTCGACATCGCCCAGGGCATGATCCTGACCAACGCCTTCTACTGGGATCGCGACGAAGGCACGCGCGCCTTCGCAGCCAAGTTCGAGGAGCGGATGGGCCGCAAGCCGCATATGGGCGACGCAGGCGACTACTCGTCCACCATGCACTATCTAAAGGCCGTCAAGGCAGCCGGCACGACGGAAGCGCAGGCCGTGATGGCGAAGATGCGCGAGACGCCGATCAACGATTTCTTCGCGACCAACGGCGTCATCCGCGAGGACGGCCGCATGGTCCACGACATGTACGTCTATCAGGTGAAGACGCCGCAGGAATCATCCGGCGAATGGGATGTCTACAACCTCGTCTCGGTAATCCCCGGCGACGAGGCCTATCGCCCCCTGTCGGAAAGCCAGTGCCCGCTGGTGAAGCAATAGACCGCGTCCTCCCAGACGCCATGCGGCGGCCGCCTCAGGCGGCCGTCGCGCCCGGCCGCCTTCCGGTTGGAAGGCGTGACGAGGACCAGTCACGGACCGGAGTTCATGCCCGACATTCTTTGTGAGATCGAAGACGGTGTCGCAACCGTCACCCTAAACAGGCCGGCGCTGCGCAACTCCGTCACCTACGCGATGTGGCGCGAGGTGGGCGACATCTTCGCGCGCCTCGATGAGGACCGCTCTGTCCGTTCAGTGCTCTTGACCGGCGCCGGGGACGACTTTTCCGCCGGTGCGGACATTGCCGAATTCGGCGCGACACGCGACGACAAGGCCCAGAGCGCCGCCTACGAAGTCGCGGTCGACTATGGCTGCGCCCGGATCGCCCATATCGGCAAGCCGGTGATCGCGGCGACGAAAGGCTATTGCCTGGGCGGCGCGGCGCACCTGGCAATGTCCTGCGATTTCCGGTTCACCCATCCCAAGGCGATCTTCGGCATCCCCGCTGCAAGGCTGTCAATCGTCTACGGGGTGCAGGCGACGCGCAAGCTTGCCGCGCTCGTCGGATTGGCCGAGGCCAAGCGCATCCTCTATTCGGCCGAACGGTTCGACGCGCGAAAGGCGCTGTCGATCGGCTTCGTCGATCGCGTGGACGACGATCCTCTGGAAGCGGCGCGGACCTATGCGCGATCGCTCGCGACGAGCGCGCCCCTAACCATCGCCGGCGCGAAATACATCCTGAACGGCGGCGCGCTCGGAACGTTCGACGCGGAAGAGGCGGCGAGGATGATCGGCGCCGCGAGCGACAGCCACGATTACCGGGAAGGCCGTGCCGCCTTCGCGGAAAAGCGCCCGCCCGCCTTCATCGGGGCGTAGCCGGAAACGAACCAGGGCCACGCAGGGCCGATCGACACAACGAGAACACGGAGACTGGAAATGAAGCTTGGCCTTGAAGGGAAAGTGGCGCTGGTCACAGGCGGCGGTCGCGATGTCGGCGGCGATATCGCGAAGCTGCTTGCCGCCGAGGGCGCGAAGGTCGCGGTCAACTACAGGCGCTCGGAGGCCGAAGCTGCAAGCGTGGTCGAGGTCATTCGCGCGGCGGGCGGCGTGGCGAAGGCGTGGAAGGCCGACGTAAGCGACTATGCCGAGGTCAAGACCATGGTCGACGCGGTCGTCGCCGAATGGGGCAACCTCGACGTTTTGGTCAACAATGCCGGCTATGTAAAATACGGCAAATTCGTCGACAGCACGCCGGATGACTGGAGAGCCCAGATCGACGTCTGCCTCTACGGTGCGATCAACTGCTGCCACGCCGCGGCGCCGCACATGATCGCTCGCAATGGCGGCCGCATCGTCAGCCTGGTGGGGGACAGTTCCCGAATCGGTGAAGCGAACCTGTCTATCGTCGCCGCCGCCCGGGCGGGAACCATCGCCCTCAGCAAGTCCCTCGCCAAGGAGCTCGGCCGCAACAACATCACCGTTAACGCGCTCTCGCTCGGCCTCGTGCAGACAGCCCATTCGGATGCCGATTTCCTGGCCAAGAACATGGACAAGATCGTCAAGGCCTATCCGCTGCGGCGCATCGGCAACCCGGACGACATCGCGCCGGCCGTCGCGTTCCTCGCCTCCGACAATGCCGGCTGGATCACCGGCCAGGTCCTCAGCGTGAACGGCGGTTTCTGCATGGTTTGAGGTGCGGGCAGCAGCGGATTGACTGTCGCCAGGAGGAATAGATGATCAGAACCGATCTCATCGCGCCGGTTGCCGAATTGCTGAAGCGACAGGCGCTGCGATTTCCGCATAAGGCGGCCTATGCCGATGCGGACAGTGCCATCACCTATAGCGAATTGGAAGGCGCGGTGACCAAACTGGCGACACAGCTCCGCTCCCTGGGCATTGTTCCGGGGGCGAGTGCTGCGATCTGGCTACCGAACTCCGTCGACTGGGTCGTTGCCTGCCTTGCCATCGTCAGGGCGGGTGGGATCGCCGTTCCGATCAGCTATGAAGCGACGACCGCGGAAGCCTCCTACAGGCTGGATGATTCCGGCGCCCTCGTCCTCATCACGACCAGCGCCCGACGTGAGATGCTCGACGCCGCAAGCCCGGACACGATCATCCTGACCGATACGGCGGACGAACTGGGCGCGCTTTCGTTCAGGACGCTCTGCACGACGCCGGTTGATGGCGCGGTGCTCGAGGCCGACGATATCGATGGGGTTTCCTATATCATCTACACCTCCGGCACCACGGGTCGGGCCAAGGGGGTGCTGCTAACGACCCGCAGCATGCTGTGGGTCACTGCCGCCTGCTGGGCGCCGATCCTCGGACTTGAAGAAAGCGACAAGGTCCTTTCCCCGCTGCCGCTGTTCCATTCCTACGCCCTCAACATCTCAGTGCTCGGCATCCTCGCGACAGGTGCAAGCGAATACATCATGGAGAAGTTCTCTACCCAGGGGGCCATCGACCTGCTGGGCAGCGGGGGGTTCACCATCATGCCCGGCGTCCCGACTATGTTCCACTATCTCCTCCAGGCAGCGCAGGCTTCGGGGACCAGGCCATTCGCGTCCGTCAAGCGCTGCGCGTCTGCCGGGGCCATCATGCCCGCCAGCCTGAACCAGGAGTTCGAGGCATATTTCGGGGTCGAGCTGCTCGACGGCTACGGCATCACGGAAACCTCGACCATGGTGACGATGAACTGGCCGGGAAAGAGCCGCGTTCCCGGATCGTGCGGCCTGCCGGTTCCCGGCGTCGCGGTGCGGCTGGTCGATCCTTTCACAGGGCTCGATGTCGAAACGGGACAGGAAGGCGAGCTTATATGCCGCGGTCCCAATCTGATGCGCGGCTACCACAACAAGCCACAGGAGACCAATGACGCGCTCCGCAACGGTTGGTATCACACGGGTGATCTTGCGCGTTCCGATGTGAACGGCTTCTTGACCATCACCGGCCGCCTGAAAGAGATCATCATCCGGGGCGGACAGAATATCGCGCCGGCTGAGGTCGAGGAGGCGATCCTGCCGCTCGAGGGGGTGAAGGATGCAGCGGTGGTGGGCGTGTCGCACGCCTCACTCGGCGAGGTTCCTGTCGCCTTTGTCGTCGTCAAGGAGGGATTCGTCGTCGATGGCGACAAAGTCGTCGCGCATTGCCGGTCGACCCTGTCCAGCTACAAGGTTCCAGCTGCCGTTCACCTCGTCGCGGAGATTCCCCGTACGGGATCGGGCAAGATCATGCGCTTCAAATTGCGTGAACTCGTGGACAAGCCAACCGGCGCCTGAAAACGCCGGCGAAGAGGAAAACCAGATGTCTCCCTTCACTTTCAATACGACGCCCTCGGTTGCCTTCGAGCCCGGCGCGGCGCGGCGGCTGGGCAAGATCGCCGGGGCACGGCTGGGCGGCTCGGTGCTGTTCGTCACCGATCCCGGCCTGCGCAGGCTCGGCCTGTGCGACCCGGCAATCGCCTCGCTGGAGGCGGCGGGGATTGCCGTCGCCGTCTTCGACGCGGTCGAGGCCGACCCGTCTCGGGCGACGCTGATGAGGGCGGTGGAAGCAGGCAAGGCGGCCGGCGCGACCGGCGTCGCCGGCTTCGGCGGCGGCTCGTCGCTCGATGTCGCCAAGCTCGCGGCCCTGCTGATCGGCTCAGGCGAAGACCTCGACGGGGCATGGGGCGTCGGACAGGCCAAGGGACCGCGCCTGCCGCTGGTGCTGGTGCCGACCACGGCCGGCACCGGCTCGGAGGTGACACCGGTCTCGATCATCACCGTCGGCGAGGAGGAGAAGCGCGGCGTGTCCTCGGCGATCATCCTGCCAGACATCGCCATCCTCGACGCTGAACTGACGCTAGGGCTGCCGCCGGCGATCACCGCCGCGACCGGCATCGACGCCATGGTTCACGCCATCGAGGCCTACGCCTCGAAGAATGCCAACAATAATCCGCTGTCGCGGATGCTGGCGAAGCAGGCGCTGCAACTGCTAGGCGCGAACATCGAGAAGGTGATCGCCGATGGAAGCAACATCGAGGCGCGGGGCGCGATGCTGCTCGGCTCGATGCTGGCGGGTCAGGCCTTCGCCAATTCGCCGGTGGCGGCGGTCCATGCGCTGGCCTATCCGATCGGCGGCACGTTCCATATTCCGCACGGGCTGTCGAACGCGCTGGTGCTGCCGCATGTCCTGCGCTTCAACGCGCCGGATGCGGCGCATCTCTACGCTGAGATCGCCGCCGATGCCTTCCCACACCTGGTGGGCGAGGAAAGCACGCAAGGGCGTTGCGCCGCCTTCATCGAGGAGCTTGCCGCGCTGTCTCGGGGCGTCGGGCTTCAGCCACGGCTGCGCGATGTCGGCATCCCGGAGGAGGCGCTCGCCAAGATGGCTGCCGACGCGATGAAGCAGCAGCGGCTTCTGGTCAACAACCCGCGTCCGGTGACTGAGGCCGACGCATTCGCGATCTATCGGGCGGCCTGGTGATGGCGAAGCGTCCGACTCCCTCCGCGCGCGCCGACTACCACGCGTTCCAAGCGATCCAGACGCGCTGGATGGACAACGACATCTATGGCCACATGAACAACGTTGTGCATTATTCGCTGTTCGACACGGCGGTGAACGGCTGGCTGGTCGGCGCGGGCATGCTCGACATCCATAAGGGCGTGCAGATCGGGCTGGTGGTGGAGACCGGCTGCCGCTACTTCGCCGAAATGGCGTTTCCCGACCTGGTGACGGCGGGCATCAGGGTAGCGAGGCTAGGCAGCTCCTCGGTCCGCTACGAGGTGGGGTTGTTCCGCAACGACGAGGATATCGCAGCGGCGGAAGGTTTTTTTGTCCACGTCTATGTCGACCGCGCGACGAGGCGGCCGAAGGCGCTGGATGACAGGCTCAGGGCCGCGCTCGAAGGTATCGTCTCCATGACTGCCTGACGGTCGGATTTTTCATTCCAGAGAAGGATAACCACGATGTCCAGCCTCGAGTTGAAGGACGCCAGTCTGCTGCGCGGCGACTGCTTCATTGCCGGCGAATGGCGCAACGCCGCCAGCGGTAAAGTCATCACGGTCACAAACCCCGCGACCGGCGCACAAGTCGGCGTCGTGCCTTCGCTATCGGCGATCGAAACCAGGGAGGCGATCGACGGCGCGAATGCCGCCCTTCCCGCGTGGTCCGCCAGAACTGGCAAGGAACGGGCCGCCATCCTTCGCCGCTGGTTCGAGATCATCATGGCGAACCAGGACGATCTCGCCGCGATCATGACCGCCGAGCAGGGCAAGCCGCTTGCCGAAAGCCGCGGCGAAATCGCCTATGCGGCTAGCTATATCGAATGGTTCGCCGAGGAGGCCAAACGTATTTATGGCGATACGATCCCCGGCTTCTCCGCCGACCGCAGGATCGTGGTGCTGAAGCAGCCGATCGGCGTTTGCGCAGCAATCACGCCGTGGAATTTCCCTGCGGCGATGATCACCCGCAAGGCCGGCCCGGCGCTGGCAGCCGGCTGCACGATGGTGGTGAAGCCCGCCAGCCAGACCCCGCTTTCGGCACTGGCATTGTGCGTGCTGGCAGAGCGCGCCGGTGTGCCAGCAGGGGTACTGTCTTGCGTCACCGGTTCGGCGCGCGAGATCGGCGGCGAGCTGACGGCAAATCCGATCGTGCGCAAGCTCTCCTTCACCGGTTCGACCGAAGTGGGAAAAGTCCTGCTCAAGCAATGCGCCGATACGGTCAAGCGGACCTCGATGGAGCTTGGCGGGAATGCGCCCTTCATCGTCTTCGACGACGCCGATCTCGACGCGGCTGTGGAGGGAGCGATCGCCTCCAAATACCGCAATGCCGGACAGACCTGCGTGTGCGCCAATCGACT
This sequence comes from Mesorhizobium australicum, assembly GCF_900177325.1. Taxonomy (NCBI): domain Bacteria; kingdom Pseudomonadati; phylum Pseudomonadota; class Alphaproteobacteria; order Hyphomicrobiales; family Phyllobacteriaceae; genus Mesorhizobium; species Mesorhizobium australicum. The sequence continues at coordinate 91,303 of NZ_FXBL01000004.1, forward strand.
GTTCGCCCAGGCGGGGATCTACGACGCTTTCGTCGAGAAGCTATCGCGTCGCGTCGCAACCCTCAGGGTTGCCGATGGCGCGAGCGAAGGAGCGGAGATCGGCCCGCTGATCGACGAGGCGGCCCTCTCCAAGGTCGAGGAACTGATCGAAGACGCGGTCGGAAGGGGTGGGCGCGTGACCGTCGGCGGAAAGCGTCACGCGCTCGGAAGAACCTATTTCGAGCCGACCGTCATCGCAGGCGCGACGCCTGAAATGGATATCTTCCGCGAGGAGATCTTCGGGCCGGTCGCTCCCGTTATCCGCTTCGATGGCGAAGCCGAGGCGATCAGACTTGCCAACAGCACGCAGTATGGCCTCGCAGCCTACTTCTACGGCCGAGACATCTCGCGCGTCTGGCGGGTCGCCGAGGCGCTGGAGTTCGGCATCGTCGGCATCAACCAGGGACTGATCTCGACCGAGGTGGCGCCCTTCGGCGGCATGAAGGAAAGCGGAAACGGACGCGAAGGCTCGAAATACGGCATCGAAGATTATCTGGAGCTCAAGTACCTTTGCATGGGGATATAAGGCTTCACGCCAAATTCGGGGTCCGGAGATACAGACACTCTCCCCGGCCGGCTAGAGAGACTGCTCGTGGAGGGCTAGGCGGACAGATAGCGCCGGATTCCCTCTCGCATGCAACTGAGAATGCTCTCCTGGTTCTCCTCGAGGCGAAAGACCGGACCGCCGACGCCGAGGACCAAGACGCGACCAAAGCCGCGCTTTGGCAACGGCATCGCGATCACGCCCGCATCCGGCGTGATGATGTGCTTGGAGAACATGTATCCGTCGCGGCGGATGCCGTTGATGATCTTCATCAGCTCCTCAAGGTCCATTTGCTCCGAGGGCGGGCATAGCGCATTGATCCGCCGCATCAACCGAGCGATCTCCACGTCGGTGTGGGTGCTGAGCATGGTGCGGCCGATACCGCTGATCGCCAGCGGGCGAATGTCGCCCGGCTGCACCTCGAAGCGCAATCTCTTGCTGGTTTGCAGGCAGTGAATATATTGCGCGTTAAGATCGGACTGGGTGCTGATGTTGACCAGCTCGTCGAGCTCGCCGTGCACGAAATCGACCATCGCCAGTATTTCCGTCTCGCCGAACAGACCGGAATTCAGCCAGCTCCCCATCTGCGCGATGCGCATGGTCGGCATGTAGGTGCGGTTGTAGCTGTCGTAGAACAGGTAGCCGAGCGTCACCATGCTCTTGAGCAGCGCCGCCGCGCTCGACGTCGGATAGTCGTAGCGGGTTGCGATCTCCTTCAGGGAGATCGGCCGCTGCACGCTCTCAAAATATTCGAGCACCTCGAACACACGCCGCGCGGTCTTGATGGCTGGGTCGGTGTCGGTCACGATGTTCCATATATGTAGAATTTATTTCATGTGGAACAAAGCATCCGTATGTGGCAGCGTCAACTCCTTTCACGAGGAGCAAGGCCGAAATGGACGACGTTTTATTGCATGACCACAAAAACGGTGTGCTGACCATCACATTCAATCGCCCCGATGCCCGTAATGCGTGGAATCACGAACTGGAGGACGGGCTGCGCGGAGCCCTGCTCGCCGCCGATGCCGACCCTGAGGTCAAGGTCGTGGTGCTGACCGGGTCGGGCAAGACCTTCTGTCCCGGCCCCGATCCCAAGGCGATCTCGGCCGGCACGAGCCAGCGCCGGGTCGCGGTGTCGGACGACGATTTCGGCCAGCGCTACAGCTACATGCTCGGGCTGAGGAAGCCGCTGATCGCGGCGGTGAACGGCGCGGCCGCCGGCGTCGGCCTGTGCCTCGCGCTCTATTGCGACCTGCGCTTCGTCGCCGAAACCGCGAGGCTGACCACGGCTTTCGCGCGGCGCGGGCTGGTCGCCGAGCATGGCAGCGCCTGGATGCTGCCGCGGCTCGTCGGCACGATGAACGCCGCCGATCTGCTTTTGTCGGGGCGCGTGGTCGGCGCGCGCGAGGCCGAGGCCATGGGGCTGGCGCGCTGCCTGCCGGCCGAAGGGTTCCTCGACGCGGTCCGGGCCTATGCCGAGGACCTGGCGCAGAACTGCTCGCCGCGCTCGATGATGATCATCAAGCGCCAGCTGCACGGCGCGTGGTCGCAGTCGCTGGCGCGGGCGACGACGCTGGCCAACGAGGAAACGGCGCGCAGCCTCGAGGCAGCCGACGTGAAGGAAGGCATGGCGCACTTCATCGAGAAGCGGCAGGCGCGCTTTCCGCCCCTGTCATGAATCCATATATGTGGAAATGATAACATATATAGAAAATCAGTAGACGACAGAAAGATTGCCCCGTAGGCTTTCATTGGGAGACGATGCGCAAGCTCACTCCCGAGTGGAGGACAGATCCTGCCCGTCGTGCCACCGGCCGCAACGGGGGGATTCTTTCAGATTGGTGGAACCTGAGACCCTCGTATTGCGCGGGGGATGGCAGACCGTGGCCCGCGATCCGCGACATGCTCGCGGTCGGGCCGGGCACAAGGAGGAAACATGACGATTCGTATGAAAGCAGCCGCCGCGGCCCTGGCATCCGCGCTTCTGGGCGCGCCGATGGCCTATGCGCAAGACCCCGTCATCATCGGCATGGTCCTGCCGATGACCGGCGGCACCGCCGGCTACGGCAAGGACGGCAAGATGAGCGCGGACCTTGCCGCGGAGCAGATCAACGCCGCCGGCGGCATCCTCGGCGGCCGGCAGATCCAGCTCGTCTACGAGGACGAGAAGGGGACGCCGCAGGACGGCGTCGCCGCCGTCCAGAAGCTGATGACCCGCGGCGGCGCCAAGGCGATCATCGCCGGCATGAACAGCTCGATCACGCTGGCCGAGAGCGCCATCACCAAGAACCGCATCCTGCACGTCAATCCGGCCGCGCAGGCGGACGCGATCACCGAGCAGGGCTCGCCGTGGCTGTTCCAGATCAACAACACCACGACTGGCAACGCCAACACCTTCCACAGCTACCTGCTGCACACGATGAAGCCCAAGACGGTCGCGTTCATGGGCGAGAACACCGAGTTCAACAAGGCGCTGCTGGAGAACTTCAAGCACGCGGTGGAGGAGAGCGACGCCGAGCTGGTGGAGATCGCCAACTACGACGGCACGACAACCGATTTCACCTCGATCATCACCCGCCTCAAGGCTGCCTCGCCGGAGATGATCTACGTGGTCGACGCCTACCCGGCGCGCACCGCGCAGATCTGGAAGCAGATCCGCCAGCAGGGCGGCTTCCCGATGGAGGCCCATTCCGCCGGCACGGTCCAGCAGTCGGCGATCCTGCCGGCCGAGGGCGCGATGGAAGGCGTGGTCACCGGCGACATCTTCATCGCCGAGGGCGCGACCGGGGCGATGGCGGACTACATCAACGCCCATCGCGAGAAGTACAATGTCGAGCCGAACAAGGTTGGCCTCGTCGTCTACGAGGCGGTCAAGGTCGTCGCCGAGGCGATGGACAAGGCCGGCACCGACAGCGACTACGACCTGATCGCCAAGACCATCCGCGACAATGTCTGGCAGACGCCGCGCGGCGAGCTGGCCTTCGACGAAAAGGGCCGCTCCAAGGCGCCGTTCTTCTACATCCACACCGTGAAGGGCGACAACGTCGCGCTGCGCGAGACCTTTGACGTGAAGTGAGCCGAAGGGCCGAAGACGGATGGACTTGTTCATACAGACGATCATCAACGGTCTGATCCTGGGATCGGGCTATGCCCTGGTCGCGGTGGGCCTGACCGTGATTTTCGGGACGCTGCACATCGTCAACTTCGCCCATGGCGCGTTCTTCGCCCTGGGCGCCTATGCGGTGCTGCTGCTCCAGTATGCCGGGCTGCCTTACCTGATGGCGATTCCGCTGGCGGTCATGATCGTGGCCGCCATCGGCTTCCTGGTCGAGGTGACGATCGTGCGCCGCGCGCTCTATGACCGGGGCGAGCATGGGTCGATCATCATCACCTTCGCCTTGTCCCAGGCCATCGTGGCGGCGATCATCCTGATCGTCGGGCCCGACCCGCTGCCGGTCAGGTCGCCCTTCGGGCAGACCGCGATTTCCGTCTTCGGCTTCTTCCTTTCCGCGCAGCGCCTGTTCATCGCGGTGACGTCGATCGTCGTGCTCGCCGCCTTCGCGATGTGGCTGCGCCGTTCGGTGAAGGGCCAGCAGATCCTCGCCGTGTCGCAGAATGCGAGAGGCGCGCTCTATTCGGGCATCAACGTGCCTTTGATCCGCGGCCTGTCCTTCCTGCTCGGCGTGGCGGCGGCGGGGCTGGCCGGCGGGCTGATGGCGCCGCTGATCTCGGCATTCCCGACCATGGGCGACGCCAATGTCATCGTCGCCTTCACGGTCGTCATCCTCGGCGGCCTCGGCAGCATCGGCGGCGCCATGCTCGGCGCCCTCGTCATCGGCCTGGCCAACTCCCTTTTCGAGACCTACGTCTCGGTTTCCTGGACGCCTGCGCTCGGATGGATCCTCGTCATCCTCGTGCTGCTCTTCTGGCCGCAGGGCCTGATGGGCCGGGCTCAAATCAACAGGCACTAGTTCCATGACAACTTCTTCCTCGACGGCGCTGGAAGCGCGCGAAGCCGGCAGCGGCGTCCGCTGGGTTCCGGTGGGGCTGTTCGCGCTCGGCGCCGCGCTGATCCTGGCGGTCGGCCTCGGCCTCGACAGCCCCTTCCTGCTCAACCTTGCCGGCTACACCTGCGCCTTCGCCCTCTTCGCGCTCAGCGTCAACGTCATGCTCGGCGGCATCGGCGAGGTGCCGCTCGGCCACTGCATGTTCTTCGGCCTCGGCGCCTATGCGCCGGCCATCGCCATGCAGCATGCCGGCCTGCCCTACGAGGTCGGCATCCTCATCGGCATGGTGGTCTCCGCGCTGCTTGCCGTGGTGATCGGCTGGCTGACGCTGCGGCTGACGGGCGCCTATTTCTCGATCGTGTCGTGGGGCCTTTCGGGCGTGGCCATGGTGGCGGCGCTCAACCTCGACATCACCGGCGGCCCGCTCGGCATGTTCGGCTTCCAGCGGCTGGCTTTCGGGCCGTTCGACCTGACCGATCCGCGCACCTATCTCTTCGTCACGGCAAGCGTGCTTCTCTTGGTGCTGGTCTTCCTCGCCCATGTCCGCTCGTCGCGCTTCGGCAATGCGCTCGAAAGCATCCGCCAGGGCCGCCATCTGGCGCAGTCGCTCGGCATCAACGTGTTTCGCGAGCGGCTGAAGGCGCTGGTGCTGAGCGCGCCCATCGCCGCGCTGGGCGGCGCGCTCAGCCTGCCCTACACCCAGATCGTCACGCCCGAGGTGATGTCGGTGCTGCGCACCGTCGACGCCCTGCTCGCCGTGCTGATCGGCGGCACGGCGCTCCTGTTCGGGCCGGTCATCGGCGCGGTGATCTTCACCATCGTCCCGCAATTCATGGACCTCGACGCCAATGTCAGGGTGCTGGTGTTCTCGCTGCTCATCATCGTCGTGATGATGGTTGCGCCGGGCGGCCTGCACCAGCTGTTCAAGTCGGCGCGCGCCATGCTGGGCCGTGGAAGGGACAGGTCATGAGCGGGGCCATGAGCGGGGCGCAATACGCGGTCGAGGCCGCCGGCATCGAGAAGCGCTATGGCGGCGTGGTGGCGTTGCGGGGCGTGGACGTGCGCATCCGCGAGGGCGCGATCTACGGCCTGATCGGCCCGAACGGCGCCGGCAAGTCGACCATGTTCGACATATTGTGCGGCATCACCAAGCCGGACACGGGAACCGTCCGGGTGCTGGACATGGACGTGGCCGGCCTGCCGGCGCATCAGGTGGCGCGGCGCGGCGTCGGCCGCACCTTCCAGCGCACCGCCATGTTCGGCGAATCGACGGTCTACGAGAACCTGCTCTTCGCCAGCTATGGCAGCATGCGCCACAGCGTGGCAGCAAGGCTGCTGCGCCTGCCCGTCTGGCGCCAGGACATGGCCGCTTTCGCGGCGAAGGCGGACGAGGTGCTGGTGACCTGCGGCCTCGACGGGCTGCGCGACCAGCCGGCCTCGTCGCTCGCCTACGGCACCCAGCGGCGGCTCGCCGTCGCCATCATGCTGATGAACGAGCCGCGGGTGATCTTCCTCGACGAGCCGGTCGCCGGCATGAACGAGAACGAGACCGCATCCTTCATCGAGCTGATGCGAACCGTGGCGAAAGGGCGCACGATCGTCATCGTCGAGCACGACATGGCGGCAATCGGCGCGCTCTGCGACGAGGTGCTGGTCATGGTCGACGGCCGGCCGATCGTCAACGACACGCCGGCGCGCGCGCTCAAGCACCCCGAAGTCATAGCAGCCTATCTCGGAGCGGACGATGACGAGCCTGCATAGTCTTCTCACCGTATCCGGCCTCACCGCCGCCTATGGCCGCGTTGTCGCGCTGCGCGACGTGTCGCTCGACGTGGGCGAGGGCGAGATCGTCGCCATCCTCGGCGCCAACGGCGCCGGCAAGACGACGCTGCTCAACGCGATTTCGGGCGTGCTCGCGCCGCAGTCGGGAACGGTGACCTTCGCCGGCGGGCAGATCGCCGGGATGAAGCCGTGGGCGATCAGCCGCCTCGGCATGAGCCATGTGCCGGAAGGCCGCGAGATATTCCCCGGCCTCAGCGTCGAGGCCAATCTCGGATTGATCGATTTCGACGGCGGCGGGCCGAAATTCGCGCTGGAGGACGTCGTGGCGCTGTTCCCGCGGCTGGGCGAGCGCCTCCACCAGCTCGCCGGCAGCCTGTCCGGCGGCGAGCAGCAGATGCTGGCCATCGGGCGCGGCCTGATGGCCGCGCCGAAGCTGGTGCTGTTCGACGAGCCGTCGCTCGGCCTGTCGCCCATGCTTAGCAAGGCGGTGCTGGCGGCGATCCGCGGGCTGAAAGAGCGCGGCATCTCCGTGCTTCTGGTCGAGCAGAACATGCGCGCCGCGCTGAAGATCGCGGATCGCGGCTATGTCCTGCGCGTCGGCCGCATCACGGCCGAAGGCAGCGCCCGCGAGCTCGCCGAATCCCCCGACATCCAGCACGCCTATCTCGGGCTTTGACCTCGTCCGTCCAGCAGGGAGTTTTCCTCATGGCAGAAACCGAAAGCCAGTACCGGCTGCCCGAAGGCAGCTGCGATTGCCATTTCCACATCTATGGCCCGTTCGACCGCTTTCCCGCCGGCGACGAAGGCCGCTTCACGCCGTCGCGCGCCTTCACCATCGAGGACGCGTTCGCGCATTGGGGCAGGATGGGCGTCTCCCGCGGCGTCATCGTCCACGCCGTCGGCTCGGGCGAGGACAACGCCGTCACCTATGACGCGCTGCGCCGCTATCCCGAGCGCCTGCGCGCGACCGCCATCCTGCGCCCCGACGTCAGCGACCGCCGCCTCGACGAGTTGACCGAGGCCGGCTTCAGGGCCGTGCGGGTGACGATGATCCGCCAGGACGGCAAGCCGGTGTCGACGCTCGGCACCAGCTACGAGGATTTCAGGAGCCTCGCCCCCCGCATCGCCGAGCGCGGCTGGCACGCCCAGCTGTGGATCGAAAGCTCCGACCTCGTCGCCGCCGCGCCCGAGCTGGAGAAGTTTCCGCTCACCTATGTGATCGACCACATGTCGCGCACCATGGCCGACAAGGGCCACGAGCACCCCGACTTCCGGGCCTTCACCGAGCTGCTCAAGACCGGGCGCTACTGGACGAAGATTTCGGGCGCCGACCGCAACACGCGGCTGGGCCGCCCCTATGCCGACACCGCGCCCTACATGCGCGCCATCGTCGCGGCCGCGCCCGGCCAGGTGGTGTGGGGCAGCGACTGGCCGCATGTCGGCCACAGCGCCGAGACCATGCCGGCGATGCAGGACCTGCTTCGCCTGCTGCACGAATGCGTTCCGGACGAGGCCACCCGCCGCGCGATCCTCGTCGACAATCCGACGCGGCTCTACGGCTTCTGAACACATCGAGGATATTGTGAGCAACAAGGGCAGTCTGCCGCTGGCAGGTCTATTGGTACTCGATCTCGGCCAGGTCTATCAGGGGCCCTATGCCGGGTTCCTGATGGCGCAGGCCGGCGCCACCGTCATCAAGATCGAGCCGCCGCAAGGCGAGCCCGTGCGCCATCGCGCCCGCATCAGCAAGGGCAACGCCGTGCCCTTCGCCATGCTGAACGCCAACAAGCGCAACATCAGCCTGAACCTGAAGACACCGGAAGGCATCGACATCCTCAAGGCGCTGGCCGCGAAGGCGGACGTGGTGATCGAGAACTACGCGCCGGGCGTGCTCGACAGGCTGGGCGCCGGCTATGCCACGCTCAGCGCGACCAATCCGCGCCTGGTCTACGGCTCCGCAACCGGCTACGGCCTTTCCGGCCCGGACCGCGACAATCTGGCGATGGACCTCACCATCCAGGCCGTGTCGGGCATCATGAGCGTGACCGGCTTTCCCGACGGCCCGCCGCTCAAGGCCGGTCCCGCCATCACCGATTTCATCAGCGGCACCCATCTTTACGCCGGCATCCTCACCGCGCTCTACGACCGCGAAAGGACGGGCCTCGGCCGGCTGGTGGAGATCGCGATGGTCGAGACCGTCTATCCGGCCATGGCCTCCAACCTCGCCGACGTCTTCAACAGCAAGGCGGCCGCCCCGCGCACCGGCAACCGCCATGGCGGCCTCGCCGAAGCGCCCTACAACGTCTATCCGGCGGTCGACGGCTACGTCGCCATCATCAGCCTCAACGAATCGCACTGGACCGGGCTGACGCGGGCCATGGGAAAGCCGGAGCTTGCCGAGGACCCGCGCTTCACGACCGTGCTGGACCGCTTGAGGAACATCGACCTGACCGACCAGCTCGTCGGCGACTGGTCCTCGCGGCTCACCCGCGCCGAGATCACGGACGCCTGCCGCATGCACAAGGTGCCGTGCGCGCCGGTGCGCGACCTTCTCGAGGTGACGCAGGACCGCCACATGCACGCCCGCGGCATGCTGCGCCAGATCGACCATCCCGAATATGGCGGCATCCTCGTCCACCGCAGCCCGCTGCTGCTGCACGAGGCGGCGACGCCCGACTATGTGGCTTCGGCGCGGCTTGGCGAGCACAATGCCGAGATTCTCGCCGAATATCTCGGCTTCTCCGAAGGCGAGGTCGGCCGGCTGCGCGAAATCGGCGCCATCGCGCAGGCGCAATAAGCGGGGGTTCGCCATGGAAACGGATGACATCGCGCTCGCCTCGGCCCGCCGTCTGTTCGGCGACCTCGCCGACATCCAGACCATCCTGGCGGCGGCGGACGATAGCTGGAAGGAACGTCTGTGGGCGGGGATCGAGGAGACCGGCCTCAACATCGCCGCCCTGCCGGAAGAGCGGGGCGGGGCCGGGTTCGGCATCGGCCAAAGCCTCGCTTTGTTGCGCATCGCCGGCAACATGGCGCTGTCCGCGCCGCTGGCGGAGACCGTCCTTGCCGGCTGGATGCTCGGCGCGGCCGGGCTCGACATGCCGGCCGGCCGAATCGCCTTCGCGCCGGCCTCTTTCTGCGACGAGATCGCGCTTGCGCCCGACGGCACGCTCACGGGGCGGATCGCGCGGCTTCCCTTCGCCGGAGAGTGCGCGCATGCAGCGATGCTGGCCAAGGGACCGGCAGAGGGGCAGGTCGAGGGGCAGGCCGGCCTTCACGTCGCCCTCGTCGCGCTCGACGGCGCGGAAGTCGAAATGCGGCAGAACCTCGCCTATGAAGCGATCGGCCGTGTCGCCTTCGTGGCCACGCCAGTGCTGGCGCACGCGCCGGCGCCGCGCGGCTTCACGGCGCAGACCGCGCTCCTGATGGGGGCGGCGGCGCGCTCGATGCAGATCGCCGGCGCGCTGGAACGGATGCTCTTGATCACCGCCGGCTATGTGACCGAGCGGCGCGCCTTCGAGCGCACCATCTCGAAGTTCCAGGCCGTGCAGCATAGCGTCGCCCAGCTTGCCGGCGAGGCGGCCGTGGCGCTGAGCGCGGCCGCCTCTGCCGCCGAGGCGCTCGAAAGCCTGCTCGGCGAGGGGCGCGGCTTCGACGATGCCGAGCTGGTGCTGGAAATCGCCTCGGCCAAGATTCGTGCCGCTTCCGCCGCCCGCAAGGGCGCGGCCATCGCCCACCAGCTTCACGGCGCGATCGGGGTGACGAGCGAGCACATCCTCCACCGCCTGACGTTGCGGGCGCTTGCCTGGCGCGACGATTACGGCAACGAAAGCGAATGGTCGTTGCTGCTCGGCCAGCTCGTATGCCGGCGCGGCGCAGGAGAACTGTGGCCGCTGCTCGCCAGCCGATAGGAAGTCGACGAAAAGACATGCAGACCGCCCTCGAATTCCAGCCCCTGCGCCTGCCGGCCCATGTCCAGCGCCTGCGCGACGAGGTTCGCGCCTTCATCCGCTCCGAGATCGACGCCGGCACGTTCGATCCTGACCGGCCGGAGGAAGACTGGGAGGTGCACAAGGCCTTCGCCCGCAAGGTCGGTGCGCGCGGCTGGATCGGTATGACATGGCCGCGCCGCTATGGCGGGCAGGAGCGCAGCTTCCTCGACCGCTACGTCGTCAACGAGGAGATGCTGGTCCACAACGCGCCGAACACCGTCTATTTCACCGCCGACCGCCAGTCCGGCCCGACGCTGATCAAATACGCCTCCGAGCGCATCAAGGCGGAAGTGCTGCCGAAAATCATCGCCGGCGAGGCCTGCTTCTGCATCGGCATGTCGGAACCCGACAGCGGCTCCGACCTGTTCGCGGCCAAGTGCCGAGCAACCCGCGTCGACGGCGGCTGGAAGATCAACGGCTCCAAGATATGGACGACCAACGCCCATCGCGCCGACTACATGATCGGCCTGTTCCGCACCAGCCCGCCCACGGTCGAGAACCGCCGCCACGGCCTGACCTCGTTCCTCGTCGACATGAAGGCGCCGGGCATCAGCTGCAACATCATCGACCAGATGAGCGGCATCCGCGACTTCAACGAGGTCGTATTCGACGACGTCTTCCTGCCCGACGACCAACTCATCGGCGAGGTCGACGGCGCCTGGAAGCAGGCGACGACCGAACTCGCCTATGAGCGCAGCGGCCCCGAGCGCTTCCTCGAAACCTATGCGGCGCTGCGCAAACTGGTCGCCATGGCCGCCGCCGAGCCGGACCCGCGCCTAGCCGGGGAGATCGGTCGCCTCGTCGCCGAGCTTCACGCGCTGCGCCGCATGTCAGTGTCGGTCGCCGGCATGCTGGAGGCCGGACGCGAGCCGGTCTCCGAGGCGGCCATCGTCAAGGATCTCGGCACGCTGTGGGAGCAGGACCTGCCGCAACGCGTGCGCGAGGCCGCCGCCTTCCTGCCCGTCGACGCGGAAGGCCATGACCGCTTCGCGGACATACTCGACTTCAACCTGCGCATCGCGCCCAAGCTCACGATCCAGGGCGGCACGACCGAGATATTGCGCGGCGTCATCGCCCGCGGCCTCGGCCTGCGCTGACCCTTCAAGGAGGCTTTCATGTCCGATCTTCTTCTGTCCCGCGACGGCCATGTGCAGATCGCCGAGATCAACCGCCCGCCGCACAATTATTTCGACCGCAAGCTGATCGCGCTGATCGCCGACGCGCTGGAGGGCGCCGACGCCGATGACGGCATCCGCGCCACGCTTCTGTGCGCCAACGGCAAGTCGTTCTGCGCCGGGGCCGACTTCGCCGGCAACCAGCCCGAGACACCGGAAGAGCGCCGCGCCGACACCCGCGCGCTCTACAATGAGGGCCTGCGCATCTTCCGCTGCGCCAAGCCGGTGGTTGCGGCGGTGCAGGGCCACGCCATCGGCGGCGGGCTGGGCGTAGCGCTCTCGGCCGATTTCCGCGTCGCGAGCCCGCAGACGAGCTTTTCCGCCAACTTCACCCGGATCGGCTTTCATCCCGGCTTCGGCCTCACCGTCACCCTGCCGGAGCTGGTGGGCGCCAACAACGCCGCGCTGATGTTCCTCACCGGCCGAAGGGTCAAGGGCGAGGAAGCCTATCGCATCGGCCTGTGCGACGTGCTGGCTTCGGAGGAGACGCTGTGCGAGGAGGCGATGAAGCTTGCCGTCGAGATCGCGGAAAGCTCGCCGCTCGGCGTGAAATCGACGCGCCAGACCCTGCGCCTCGGCCTGGTTGAGCGGATCGAGGAGCGCCTGAACCGCGAGCTTGACGAGCAGTCCTGGCTTCGCGAGACGCAAGACTTCGCCGAGGGCGTGCGCGCCAATGCCGAGCGCCGCCCGGCCGAATTCAAATCCCGTTGAGGAGAACAGCACCGATGGTCAAACTGTTTGAGAAAGCCATCTTCCGCGGCGTTGAACTCAGGAACCGCATCGTCATCTCGCCGATGGGCATGTATTCGGCCGAGAACGGCTACGTGACGCCGTTCCATCTGGTCCACTACGGCAAGTTCGCCATGGGCGGCGCCGGCCTCGTCTTCGTCGAGCAGACCTCGGTCACCCGCAAGGGGCGGATCACCAATGGCGATCCCGGCCTGTGGGAAGACGGCCAGATCGACGGCATGCGCCAGATCGCCCATGTCATCAAGGCGCAGGGCGCCAGGGCGGCGATCCAGATCAACCATGGCGGCCGCAAGTCGGGCCAGCAGCGCGCCTTCCGGGGCAACGGGCCGCTGACCGATCGCGACATCGAGATGGGTGAGGAGGTGTGGGACCCGGTCGGCCCGTCCGACGTCGCCTTCTCCGACGGGTTCCGGACGCCCCGGCCGCTCAGCCATGACGGGCTTGTCGGCGTGCGTGACGCCTTCGTCGCGACGGCGCGGCGCGCGGTTCTCGCCGGCTTCGACGTCATCGAGCTGCACATGGCGCATGGCTATCTGCTGCAATCCTTCCTGTCGCCGCTCGCGAATTTCCGCACCGACGACTATGGCGGCAGCCTTGAGAGCCGCATGCGTTTTCCGCTCGAGGTGACGCGGGCCGTGAGGGCGGCGATCCCGTCCTCGACGCCGCTCTTCGTGCGCATCTCCGCCACCGACTGGATCGACGGCGGCTGGGAGATCGAGGACAGCGTCGTCTTCGCCCGCAGGCTGAAGGAACTCGGGGTCGATCTCGTCGATTGCTCCACCGGCGGCAATCTGCGCGCCGGCTCGACCAACGCCAATCTGGCGCGCGGACCGGGCTATCAGGTGCCGTTCGCCGAGCAGGTCCGGCGCGAGGCGGAGATCGCCACTGGCGCCGTCGGCATGATCCGCAGCTTCGACTTCGCCGAGCGGATTCTTCAGGACGGTCGCGCCGACCTGATCTTCCTTGCCCGGCAGATGCTGTTCAACCCGTTCTGGGCCCACCATGCGGCCGAGCATTTCGGCCTGACCGGGAAATTCGAGGACTGGCCGGAGCAATATGGCTGGTGGCTGACCAAGTGGCACGGGGCGCTGCACGCCAGCGGTGAAAGTCCGCTCGACGAAGGCCGGTTGCGCGACGCCGCCGAATGACGGCATTGTCGGGCGGCACGGGATGTCCGACGCGCCGGCGGCATGAGGAGAATTGCAAGACCCCCCTCACTTTCAACACCACCTCGTCCGTCATCTTGGAGACCGGCGCGGCACGACGGATGGGCGGTCTCGTCGGCCGAAGGCTCGGCGCCTCGGTGCTCTTCGTCACCGATCCCGGATTGCGCAAGCTCGGCCTGTGCGACGCCGCGATCGCCTCGCTAGAAGCCGAAGGAATCTCCGTCGCGGTCTTTTCCGAGGTCGAGGCCGACCCGTCGCGGGCGACGCTGATGAAGGCGGTCGAGGCCGGCAAGGCGGCGAGGGCGACCAGCGTCGTCGGCTTCGGCGGCGGGTCCTCGTTGGACGTCGCCAAGCTTGCGGCGCTCTTGCTTGGCTCAAGCGAGGATCTGGACGAAGCTTGGGGCGTCGGACAGGCGAAGGGACCGCGCCTGCCGCTGGCGCTGGTTCCGACCACCGCCGGCACCGGTTCGGAGGTCACCCCGGTCTCGATCATCACTGTGGGCGAGGAGGAAAAGCGCGGCGTGTCTTCGGCGATCATCCTGCCAGACGTGGCGGTGCTCGACGCCGAACTGACGCTGGGCCTGCCGGCAGCGATCACGGCGGCCACCGGCATCGACGCGATGGTTCACGCCATCGAAGCCTACGCCTCGAAAAACGCTAACAACAACCTGCTGTCGCGGATGCTGGCGAAGCAGGCGCTGCAACTTCTGGGCGGGAATATCGAGACGGTCATCGCCGACGGAAGCAATCTGGAGGCGAGGGGGGCGATGCTGCTCGGCTCGATGCTGGCCGGGCAGGCCTTCGCCAACTCGCCCGTGGCCGCCGTGCACGCGCTCGCCTATCCGATCGGCGGCACGTTCCACATTCCGCACGGGCTGTCCAACGCGCTGGTGCTGCCGCATGTCCTGCGCTTCAACGCGCCGGACGCGGCGCATCTCTACGCGGAGATCGCCGCCGACGCCTTCCCGCACCTGGCGAATGAGGAAAGCGTGCAGGGCCGTTGCGCGGCCTTCATCGAGGAACTTGCGGCGCTGGCGCAGCGTGTCGGGCTCCAGCCGCGTCTGCGCGATGTCGGCATTCCGGAAGATGCGCTGGCGAAGATGGCGGCCGACGCGATGAAGCAGCAGCGTCTTCTGGTCAACAACCCGCGCGACGTGTCGGAACAAGACGCATTCGCGATCTATCGGGCGGCCTGGTGATGGTGGGACGATCTCTCCGCCGTCAGCTGGTCAACTCGTAGCGCAGTTCGTAACGCGTCGCGTTCGACGCAATGGGCTCGCCGCAGTGGTCACAGACAACGAGTGCATGGAAGTCGCAATCGCATGTGCGATGGCGTACGCGCTGCGGGACCTTGCCGTCGGATAGCCATGTGTCTCCCCATCGCATCATCGCGAGCATCGGCCGGAAAAGATCGCGTCCCATTTCGGTGAAGCGATATTCGCTGAAACCGCCGGGTGTACGTTCCTTGCGCAGAACGCCGGTATCGACCAGTCGTGCAAGCCGTTCCGCCAGGATATTGCTGGAAATCCCCAGCCTCTCGCTCAACTCGTCGAAGCGCCTGACCCCAAGAAAGCCTTCCCGAATGACGAGGAAACTCCAGCGGTCCCCGATGATCTCGAGCGTCCGGCCAACGGATGACGGCCGAATCTGTTCGAGAAGGGCGTCGGGGGAGCGGCGGTTCGTGGGCCGGTTCTCGTTCTGGGAGAAGCCAGCGCCCGGCCCCTCGCGCTGAGAGACGTCGCGCGCGTCGATCGGCTCCCGGCACACGCTGCAAACCGTCGTCGGGTGGCACTCATGGTTGCAATTGTGGTGATAGAGCACCATCGGGGTCGGAGACCCGTCCGTCAGCCATTTATCGCCGAACTCGATCATCGACAGCATGACCGGGAAAAGGTCTTTGCCGCGCTCGGTGAATCTGTACTGGTTGCCCCGACCGTCGGGCTTGGCGACGGTGCGGAATATTTCGTTCTCCACGAGGCGTTTCAGCCGGGCGGACAAGGTCTGGCGAGGAACCCCGAGCCTTTGCTGAAACCGCTCGAACTCTCGAATGCCGAAGAAGGCTTCGCGGATGATAAGAAATGTCCAACGGTCGAGGATGATCTCGACCGTGCGCCGGATAGAGCAATTCCGGTCATGGCGCGTGGAGCGATCGGGGTTATCGCCGGCGGCTATGACTTCCTGCCCGGAGTGCTGCGTGGGCTCCTCCCCGTCTTCATGCAAGGCCTGCCCCTTTGGCTTCCATTGCATCGATTTGTGAAGGCTCATGAAGGGATATCCCACGAGTTGCATGCTGCGGGCGGCCTGCGCCTGATCGGCCGATGGTACCGCAGCGCCATCATTGACTTGCATTATAAGACTAAATACATGAAACTGGTCCGATTGTCAGCATGCCGGAAAAGGGTGGCGATCGCTATCCCCGATCCGGCGCTCGCTGTGGCTGGCGGTGTGGGCTGTACGAGGCAAAGATGCCGGCAAGGATCTCGGCATGAGAAATCCAGATGGACGCTGGGAGAAGTTCGATGACTATGTTCTCGACTTCGCGCTCGACCGGATGCGCCACAATGAACAGGTTGCACTCGTGACGCTGGCGAATATCGAGGGAACGGCGCCGCGACCCCGAGGCGCCCAAATGGCGATCTCACAGACGGGAGAATGGGTCGGCTACCTTTCCGGTGGATGCATAGAACGCGCGGTCGTCGCCGAAGCGCTGGCTGCTCTGGACGAAGGCAAGTCCCGCTATGTCCGCTACGGCCGTGGATCGAAATATCTGGATATCCAGCTTCCATGCGGCAGCGCCATTGACCTCCACTTCGACGTCGACATTGATAAAGCCGATCTCGCCACAGCCCAATCCCGGCTTGAAGAGCGCAATCCGGCGTCATTGCAGATAGGCAATAGTTCGACTTCGCCTGACATGCCTTTCATTCGCCATTATCGACCCCGCCGCCGTCTGATCGTCGTCGGTATCGGACCTGGGGCCGTTCAACTGGCGAAACTGGCGCGTAGCGCGGGCTTCGCAACTCTGCTTCAATCGCCGGACGAGCTTACCCGTTCCGCGGTGAGTGAATATGGAATCGAGACGATTGCGATCGCGCCGGGGAGAAACACTCCAGCCCTGACGGCGGATGCATGGACGGCAATCGTCTTCATGTTCCACGACCATGAATGGGAGCGGGAACTCATCCCTGCGGCCATTCGGACAGATGCGTTCTATATTGGTGCGATGGGAAGTCGGCGCGCCCATCTGCAACGGCTTGAAATGCTCAAATCGCTCGGCATGGACGATGCCAGCCTCGCGCGCATAAGAGGTCCGGCCGGCCTATTCGCGGGCGCGAAATCCGCCCCGGATGTGGCCATCTCGATCTTGGCCGAGATCGTCCAGGTCGACAACGCGCAATGCACCCCGTTGATCGAAGACACCGGCACTTAGGGCACGGACGCAGGCGCTGCTTCGGCACCGCTCGTCTGTCGACCCGCTGACACGACGGTCAGGCGCATACAACACACGCTTTTACTCCAAAGGAAAACCGCTGGTGCCCTCTGTGTCAGCGGAGCATGCGTCCGCTGCCGGCTGTCCTTGTGAGCGTCGGTTCCATGGCACACGGGGGGCCAAGGCGGCCATCGCGGATTTGCTTTTCTGTCGAACAAGGAGAGCAACCCTAAAAGCCGAGGTAAGCCTTCTTCAATTCCGAACTATCGAGCAGGTCCTCGGAGCTTCCAGACAGAGCTATAAGTCCCCGCTCCACAACGTAGGCGCGCTGGGCAATCGAAACGCTCCGATACACGTTCTGTTCAACCAGGAGAATCGACAACCCCGTCTCCATCAGGCGGCCGATCAGCTCGAACAACTCGTCGGTGAGCTTTGGGGAAAGCCCCAGGGATGGTTCGTCAAGGATCAAAAGCCGCGGATCGGACATCATTCCACGCCCAATCGCCAGCATTTGCTGCTCGCCACCGCTCAAGGACCCCGCCGCTTGACGCTGCCGTTCATCAAGACGAGGAAATGTCGCGAATACCTTTTCCAATGTCAGCGCCCGTTGAGCACGGCCTCGCCGGTACGATCCCAACAGCAAGTTATCCAGAACGGTCAAGTTGGGAAAAATCCGACGCCCCTCGGGAACATGAACGAGGCCAAGCGAGACAATATCGGCGTGATCCCAATTGGTAATATTACGGCCTTCGAACCAGACTTCGCCCGCTCGCGCGGGTACGAGGCCCGAAATAACCCTGTTCAGCGTGGTCTTGCCAACGCCATTCGCGCCAAGCACGGCAACCGCTTCGCCCTGTCCCACGAAAAGGTCGATTCCGTGCAAAACCGAGAAATCGCCGTATCCTGCTTGCACCCCTTTGATCTCAAGCATGTCTGATCCGCTTTGAGGCGCCCTGACCCAGATACGATTCGATAACCTTGGGGTTGTTCGCGATTTCTCGCGGCGTACCGCGTGCTATCAATCGGCCTTCTGCAAGGACATATGTATCTTCAGCCAACTCTGCCACGGCTTGCATGACATGCTCTATCAGCACAATTGTGATGCCGGTGTCTCTTACAGTCTTCACCATTCGCACTGTTTCGTTGATTTCTGTTGGATTGAGCCCGGCCATTACCTCATCCAAAAGAATGAGCTGCGGATCAGTTGCCAGAACGCGGGCAACCTCGAGCCGTTTCCGCGCAGCCACCGTTAGCCCGGCGGCAGGCGTGTCGAGCAACCGATCCAGGCCCAGTCTGGTGCCGACCTCGCGAGCCTTGATCTCGGCAAGCCGGCGGTTTCGTTCCCGCATGAACGCTCCCACCTGAATATTCTCGACGACCGACAGGCCAGCGAAAGGTTGTGTGATCTGAAATGTTCTGACCATTCCTATCCGCGCGATCTCCTCCGGCGTTTTACCGGTGATGCTCTCGCCGCAAAAAGCGACGGAACCGCTGTCGGGCTTCAGGAATCCCGCGATCATCGCGAATGTAGTCGTCTTTCCCGCGCCATTTGGACCAAGTAGAGCGGTTATCGTTCCTTGGAGGGCACGCATGCTTACCGAGTCGACTGCAACCAACCCTGAAAATCTCTTCGATATCTCTTTAACATCAAGCACGGCGCTTCCTCACGATCCCGCGCGGCATGAACGCGATGATGAGCAGTAGAACCACACCGTAGGATGCGGGAGCTATGCCGGGTATGTTCGTTAGGTCCTTGATTACTTCTCCCAATAGATGAAGCATCACTCCACCCACGATGGGTCCGAGCACGGTACCGGCGCCACCAACCAGCGCCATGAGCATCATCTCGACGCTGCGCCCAACGCCGAAAGCAATCGTCGGATCGATATATAGAAAGACTTGCGTATAGATAACTCCAGTTAGTGCTGTTATCGCGCCAGAAATTGCCAGCGCGGAAGCTCGAACTTGAACAATATTTATTCCGAGCGCGCGCGCAGCATCGGTGTTCTCCCGTGTGGCAATAAGCTGGGCACCGAACCGACTCCGTTCGATCCAGATCGATACCGACGTAGCAATAGCAACCACAATCAGGGCGATTCCATAGTAAATACGCTTGTCACTAAACTGAAAGTTGCTTAATTCCATTTGGAGCGGAATCGGAATGCCTAGGCCGCCGCGTGTGAAATCAACGCTGTTTGCGATGATACGGAGTGCCTCGGCAAATGCGAGTGTCACAAGCGCAAAGTAGCTTCCTCGCAATCCCGCCCGACAAGTACACCATCCGACGACATAACCCGTCAGCGCGCCAATGAGCGCTCCCAACGGGATCCCGACCCAAGGATTAATGCCATAGCGTGTCTGCAGGATCGCGACCGTATATGCCCCCGTCCCGAAGAATGCGACATGACCGAAACTTGTGAGACCGCTATACCCGCCTGCGATATTCCATGCTTGGCTGGTCGCAACGCCCAGGGCGGTCAGCAGGGCCATATTCGCGACGAACTGAGACTGGAAGAAGAATGGCGCAACAGCCAGAATACAGAGGACGACGACGACAATCCTGTTCATCACGCTCTCCCAAACAGTCCGGTGGGCCGCAGCAGTAATGTCGCTACAAAAACAATTGGAATGAGCACCGGACCCAAACTCTCGCCTAGGAAAAGCCCTCCCAAGGATTCTGCTACGCCTACGATCAGGGCGCCAAGAACTGCGCCTATAAAGCTTCCCATGCCGCCAAGAACTACGATCGTGAAGGCAACAAGAACGAACACTCCGCCTACGTGGGGACTCACATAGTACATCGGCAAAAGTAGACAGGCGGCGGCGCCAAGGCAGGCTGTGCCCAGTCCGAAGGCAAAGGCGAATATCCGTGAAGGACGGATCCCTACCAGTCTGGCGCCCTCTGGCTCCTTCGCGACCGCACGGATTGCGCGACCGGTTTCGGTAAAGGTCATGAACGCCCACAGCAGTCCGCCCAATGCGAGCGAGACCCCGAAAGCTGCGAGTTTTGTCACGGATAGAAGCAGGCTTCCTACTTCTATCATCGCAAAGGAGTATGGTGTCTCTATCGTCTGGGTGTTCCCCGAGAACAGAGCAAGTGCTCCGTTCTCAAGGACAATAGAAAGGCCGAGGGTTGCAAGGAGAAGCATCTGGTCTTCTCCACGTGAAACAGGACCGATAAGCCCCACATAGAGCAGCCAGCCGAGGGCGAACATCCCCGCAGTAAGCGCCGGCAGCGCGACATACGGGTCAATCCCGGCACGTGTCGCGATCAACCAGGCAGCGAACATCGCTACCATCAGGAGCGCGCCGTGCGCGAAATTCACGACGTGAAGCACCCCATAGATTAGCGTGAGGCCCAATGCGACGAGTGCATATACGCCACCTACAAGCACGCCGTTAATCACGGCGGAGATTATCATCAGAGCCACGCCTGGTCCTCACACTAAAGCGTTTCTCTAGGGAAGATCGGCTCGATCTCCTGATACTCTTTCGGCCCTACAACTCGGATATCTCCATTCTGCGCTTGCAGGCATAGCATTCTGGCGCCCTGATTCTGACCGTCGACAAAGTTGGTTGGTCCGAATGGCAGGAAATGATCCGAATATTGGCTCACGTTGAAGGCGTCGATTACACGCTCCTTGTCCGTACTTCCCGCGCGCTCAATGGCATCGGCAAGCACTTTAACAGCAAAGTATCCGTAGAGGACTTCCCATGTGAACAGATTGCCACTGGTCTCGACCCGCTGGCGAAATTCACGACTACGCGGGTCAATGGGATTGTACCAATTGTTGAAATCGATGATCCCCGCAGCGATCGTTGGCTGCTCCTGAATAAATTTAAGGTTGAACCCGGCGCCGCTGATCGAGAAAATCGCCTTCGCATTTACCCGCTGTTGGACGAGGGATCGAGCGAGAAGAACATATTCATTTGCGTAGCTGGTGATAATGATGAGATCAGGGGCCGCCGATTTAACCCGTAGCGCGACATTTGTGAAATCCCGCGTCGGCGTCGCATGCGCAATTCTGTCGACTACGGTGATATTGTGCGTGGGCAATTGTTCCGAAACGAGATTTGCGGTGTTGGTTCCGAACTCGCCGTCTTCGTGAATCAGAATTGCCGTTTTTGCAGGACTGCCGGCGTTGGTATTCAGTTCATTCAACGCCTCTATCGCATCTTTGACGAGAGAGGCATTGGAGGGGAAAAGCCTGAAGACATTCCTCAAACCACGCTCTGTCAGCAACTGCCCAGTCGGGCCATCGAGACTGAACGGGATGTCGTACTTCGCCGCGGCCTGAGTGGCGGCTAGGCTGACCGCAGTCGAATAAGCTCCCGTGAAGCCGGCGACGCCCTGTTCCGCCATCTGCTCCACCAGGCTTGCGCCGATTTCTGGGCGGCTCTGGGCATCGCCCAGAAGAGCCTCGATCTGCGCTCCGCCAAGGGCCTTGATGCCGCCGGCCGAATTCAAGTCTTCTACAGCCATGGTTGCGCCCAGGCGGCACTGCTGCCCTGAAAAGGCGACGGCTCCCGATACCGGATGGATCAAGCCAATTTTGACCGGGGCATGCTGCGCACGGAGAACGGCGGGAAGCGCAAGCGTCACAGCCCCTGCACCAAGGCTGGCGACGATCGAACGACGGGTCATGTCCATTTTATGTGTCTCCTCTGAGGTAGCTGTCTGCTGGACGCAATTTACTCTATTTCTTCGTGCAATATGCCAATGTCGATTGACTATGTTGATTAGGAATCAAGAGATAGGCAGGTGTGTTACAGGTGATGTGTGGCATAATGATTTGAGTTATACTGACCGTACATGCCTCAATCCATACGGATCCCACCGTTTACTTGAAGCGTGACTCCCGTTGTGAACCCGGCACCGTCGGAGGCGAAATACAAAACCGCATCCGCGATTTCCGATGGATCGGCCATCCTGCCAAGCGGCGTCGAACTGACCATTGCAGCGCGCCGATCCGGAGAGTGCGAGCGGATCATGTCTGTCTCGACCGCACCGGGGGCCACGCAGTTTACGGTTATGCCGCGCGGTGCAAGTTCGATTGCGAGAGACTTCGTGAGACTTTCCACCGCGCCCTTTGATGCGGCATATGCAGGACCCGTTAGAACGCCACCCGTTCGGGCTGCCAACGACCCTAGGAGCACAATCCGCGCTCCATCGGAAAGCCATTCGAGGGCTTCGCGAAGGCACAAAAAGCAACCGGTGAGATTGACGTTGATTATATTTTGCCAGCGGTCGAGCGTCAGCGCCGACATTTTTGTATTATCTACTATTCCGAAGCATAGAACAAGTATATCGATCTGCGTGATCGAATCTCGCGCGGCTTGGAATGCGAGGGCCACGCTTTCTGGTGACCGAACGTTGATCTGTTGGGCGACAGCCCCGGTTTCGAACGCGAGCTTGTCCAGTGCTGGGCTCGGTAGATCCATGCAAATCACGCGGTTGCCCACAGCGAAGCGCTTGCTTATCGCAGTTCCAATTCCGCCAGTAGCGCCGACGATACAGACCCGCTTGTTCAATGCGTGCTCTCCTTGCTGCTTTCCGGATGGAAAGGCTCCAGCGGCGTCAGATCGCCCGCCCTGCTCGGTGGCCCTCAAAGACCGCCTCCAGCGCCGTTCGCGGCGCAAGCGCATCTCCAACCGTGACGATCTTGCTGATATTGTTTGTCCTCGCGCTTACAATCGCGCGATAGAGAGCGGTGTTAGAAGTGCCGAGCGTCGGCGCTACGACCGAGTCGCACTCTCCTCCGTTCAGCAGTTCATTGGACCAGCAATCGCGCAGCGTCAGGTTGCCACCAGCTAAACCATGAACGCTGACAAGGGTTCTGAGGCGCAGACCGTAGTCCAATACTCGCTTCCGCCATCCATACGCGCTGTAAATTGGAACGTTCGCCGCAATCTGGCCGTTGGGAATATAGAGCGTTACTTCCCGGCCGCTGCCGGCGACATGCTCGACGAAGGATGCGATTGCCCAACTTCCCTGATTGTCCTCGACGGCAACTCGCCGACCAAGTCGATCAGGCTCGCGCAATGCATCCTCCAACGTAAGCGCGTTGCCGCCGCCTTCCAGTTTCCGCGCCACGGGAATGCCCCCGGTCGCGAGGATGACCACGTCCGCATTATACGCCAGAACGCTTTCAGCCGAGGCTTGTTTGCTAAGCTCAAGTCGTACGCCGCGATTTTTCGCACGTCGCTCCTGACTTGCCACCAGCTTCAAAAAGTCCTGCCGCTGCGGCATGTATGCTATCCAGTTGACAGCGCCGCCAAGCCGCTCTTTTGCATCCCACAATTCTACATCGTGACCGCGCGCGGCGGCCGTTATCGCCGCCTCGAGCCCCGCAGGGCCACCGCCTACAATCAGCACGCGCTTTGGCTCCTTCTGACCTGCTTTCAGACGGAACGGCCACTGACGTTCCAATCCGGCCGTCGGATTGACCAGGCAGGAGATCGGCTGGCCGAGCTGAAGCATTCCTGTGCAACCCTGGTTGCAGTGGATGCATGGAATGATCTCGTCTTCGCGGCCTTCGATTGATTTTCGGACGATGTCGGGGTCGGCAATGTGCGCTCGAACCATTCCGATCATCTCGACGCCGGGATGCTCCAAAAACGCATCCGCCATCGCCATCGTGTCGAACTTGCACACAGCGAAGATCGCGGGGCGATGCTTGGCACGCTCCACGCTTTGGGCGATGGCAATTGGAAATGGCCGAAACTGTTCACGATTGAACTGCATATCCGCCATCTGCGTCGATAGCGTATAGCTTGCATGATACGCGGAGTGGGAGACGTTTATGAAGTCGAGATGAACCTCGTCCGCCAGCCGTCGTGCAATCGGCACCATCTCATTTATTCCGAGTCCACCCGGTAAGTATTCTTCGGCGGATATCCGAATTCCGAAAGCGATTTCCTTTGGCACGACAGTGCGCACGGCGTGCAGTGTCTCCAGGCCAAACCGCAATCGATTTTCGAAAGTCCCGCCATAACGGTCGGTTCGGGAGTTGGAGTGGGGGGACATGAATTGCTGGAGTAGATGGCCGTGGCCAAGATGCACCTCAATTCCGTCGAAACCAGCCTCCATCAACCTTTTGGCCGCCGCCACGTGGCAGTCAACGATCAGGGCGATGTCGGCTTCGGTCATTTCGTGCGGGACGGGCGCCGAACTCGACCATGGCAGTTCCGATGGCGCCCAGGCGTCCGTCCGTGCATATGTGCCGTCAACTTCGCGGCCCATATGTACGATCTGCCCGAAGATTTTTGCTCCCTCATCGTGTACGCAGGCCACAATCTTTCTGAAGGGCTCGATGCAGCCGTCGTCGGCACCGGAAGTCGCGCCTGAGCGCCCGAATGACGTCGGGTGAACCCTGATCGTTTCGTAGATTATTAGCCCGGCGCCGCCGGCAGCCTTGGTGCGGTGATATTCCTTGTGTCGCTCTGACGGGCGGTTCCCGTCTGCGAAATTGGTCGTATGCGCCGGCACAAAAATTCGATTGCGTAGGGAAACCTGACCGATCCTTGTCGGCGAAAGCGCTCGTTCATACCGCGGTGAACCCATCGGAAGCGTCCCATATAGCGAATGTTCTATCTAACAGAACATCATTTCATTATGACAGTTTGATAGATTGCGTCAACGCTTTTATTCGCCTTCGTAACAACGGGCATTGCGACCGGGGAAACGAGAAGCTGCCGACCAAAGACTTTTAGGGGTGCTGGCCTGCGGCGACGAAAAGCTGGGAGATGGGCGTCAATCCTTCCAGCCAGCCTCGCGTAAACCGGACGCAGACGCCGGCGACACCCCGACCAGGTCGGCGAGCGCCCGGCGGTCAAGATCGCTTCACGAATCGGTCGAAGATCGTTGCGACGAAATGGACCGCTGTTGGCGTCGAGGACCGTTTTCGTCGGTGACGGCGTTCGCGGTGCGCAGCGCTCCAGGTCTTTGCGTTGCTTGTGCAGGGCTGCCGCTTCTGCCCTCTTCCTCGCCGCTGCCTCGACGTGTGTTGCCGCCGAATGCTCGCGAAGTGTCGACCTCTAGGTAAGCTTCCGGCGCGGAAGAGGCAGTCCGCCTTGATCGTTGGCGGAAATGGGAGTGGCTTGCTGAATCATTCATCGTCAGAAAGTGCGTATGACGCCTTGACATCAATCGCCAATATGAAAAAATAGAATTGTGTTCTGTTACTCAGAACCTATCATCAGACTGCTCGAAAGTCTGACGTTACGACGCGACCACAAAAAAAAGAGGGCGAACATGAAAAGGCATATTCATTTTGCGACGCTCGCGGCGACCATCGCGTTTCTCAGCCCTGCAGCTGCACAAAAAGCGGAAATTGTCGCTGCGACCGATGTCGGCTACGCGCCATTTGCCTTCGTCGCCGATGATGGCACCTACGCTGGTATCGATATAGAAATCGCTGAAGCGCTGTCCGCAGCGATGGGGATTACAATCAAGGTAATCGATCAGCCTTGGTCGAGCACCTTTCCGGGCTTGGCGGCTGGCCGATTCGACATGATTTTGGCACCAGCGGTGATCAATGAGGAGCGCGCCGAGAGCGTTTTGTTCACAGAGCCATACGCGGATGCGCCGTTTGGCTTTCTGGTGCGAGCCGACTCCCCGGCTATCACCGGCATGGAGGATTTACGCAACAAGACGGTTGCGACCAACAAGGGTTCGGCTTTTGATCGCTGGATCACTGAACGTGCGGAAGAGTATTCAATCAACGTCGCTCGTTACGACAAGAACTCCGATGCCGCCCAAGCGGTGGGGACCGGGCAGGCGGACGCCGCAATCGCATTCACTTCCGCTGCCGGCTGGATCGCCCGGGAAAACGAGATGTTCGCCGTAGCGCCTTTTCAGATCGATTCCGGTACGCATCTAGGCTACGCGGTAAACCACAAAGATCCCGAACTGCGCGACCGAATTGAAACCGCGCTTGAATGCTTGAAAACGCGCGGTGTCATTGCGGCGGCCTTTGAAAAGTGGACCGGAGTTGCGGTAGCAGAAACGGATACCGCCAGAACGCCGGTGCCCGGCTTCGGAGCGCCGAACTTCAAGGGTTACGACGAGACCCGTCACGAGGTCGAATGCTCGCAATGACGCTCGCGACCGAAAGCAAGGAGGTCGAGAGCGAGAAGGTGGGCCCGTCCGGCGGGCCCATCCTCGAGCTTTCCGCCGTGGCAAAGAACTTCGGCGGCGTCCAGGTCCTCAAGGGAGTAGACCTGAGGGTCGATAAGAGCGAACTCGTGTTCCTGATCGGCCCGTCAGGGTCGGGCAAGTCGACCCTGCTGCGATGCTGCAATCACCTGGAGCTGCCGACCTCCGGGCACATTCTCTTCGAGGGCGTCGACATCGCCGGCAGGGGTGTCAACATTAATACCGTCCGCCAGAAGATCGGCATGGTATTCCAGTCCTTCAATCTCTACCAGCACATGACGGCGCTACAGAATGTGACGCTGGCGCTGCGCAAGGTGGCGGGAAAGCCCCGCGCGGAGGCGGACGCCATCGGCATGGCGATGCTGGACCGGGTCGAGATGGCGCACCGGGCCGGCTACTATCCCTCGCAGCTTTCGGGCGGTCAGCAGCAGCGCGTGGCCATCGCCAGGACCCTGGCGCTGGACCCCAAGGTGGTGCTGTTCGACGAACCCACCTCAGCGCTCGACCCGGAGCTTGTCGACGGCGTGCTTCAGGTCATGCACGACCTGCGGCGGTCGGGGATGACGATGCTGGTGGTCAGCCACGAGATGCGTTTCGCGCGCGACGCCGCGGACCGCGTCGTGTTCATGGCGGACGGCAACATTGTCGAGCAGGGAAGCCCCGACCGGATATTCACCGCCCCCAGCCATCCCAGGACCAAGAACTTCCTGGCCAGTGTCTTGCGGTGACGTTCATGGCGGAGTTCTTCGATGCCTTCTTCAATGTAAGGATCATCCTGCGCTACCTTCCTGATCTGCTGCTGGGAATGGCGGTCACGCTGGGCCTGGCGGTCGCGCTGACGATCCTAGGCTTGGCGCTGGGCACCGCGCTCGCCATGCTGCGAAGTTACGGCTTTCGGCTGCTCAACTTCTTCATCGTCATCTTCGCCGACGTCATGCGGGCGCTGCCGCCACTGATGGTTATCGTGCTCCTCTATTTCGGACTGCCCTATTCGGGTATCCGGCTGAACGGCGCGGTCGTCACGGTGATCTCGCTGGGGCTGATCCTCGCCGCCTTCGTCGAGGAGCTGGTCTGGGCGGGCATTCGCGCGCTCGACAAGGGCCAGTTCGAGGCGGCACGGGCCTCGGGTCTGCAGCATGGCCAGGCGCTGGCGCACGTCATCGTTCCGCAGGCAGTGCGCCTCGTCCTGCCGGCACTCATCAGTCGCCTGATCATCATGATCAAGGCGACCTCGCTCGCCTCCGTGGTCGCGGTTCCGGACCTGATCGCGCAGGCCAGTGCCGCCCTCGGCTTTTCCTCAAACGCCTCGCCGCTTTTTGCGGCATCGATCGGCTATCTCGTCCTGCTCGTTCCGTTCGTCGTGTGGGGACGCAGGATCGAGGCACGCTACAAGTGGGGGAAGTGAGCAGTGGACACGTTTCTCGGCCAGTTCTTCAACCTCGCCATGATGCAGCGCGCCTGGCCGCTTCTGTGGCAGGGTCTTCAGATGACCCTGCTGGTGTCAGCCGTGGTCGTCCCGGGTGGCGTCATCTGCGGCGCGATCCTGGCTTCGGTGCAGTCGATGAGCAACCGGGCGGTCAATGCGCTGCTGATCGTCTATATCGACTTCTTTCGTGCCTTTCCGCCGCTTGTCCTGCTGATATTCATCTATTACGGCATGCCGTTCTTCGGTGTGGACCTGGCTCCGTTCAGCGCTGTCTGCCTTGCAATGGTCCTCAACATATCAGCCTATTTCTCGGAGGTGGTGAGAACCGGCATCGAAAGCGTGTCGAAAGGGCAGATAGAGGCGGCGCGCGCGACGGGCCTGACGCGGATGCAGACATTGTGGTACGTGACGCTGCCGCAGGCGATCCGCAATGTGATGCCGGACCTGTTGAGCAACATACTCGAGACGATAAAGAACACGTCTCTGGCCAGTGTCGTGACCCTGCCCGAACTGCTGCGCATGGCTCGCGTGGCCCAGGGGAATATGTATAATACATCGCCGCTGGTCGCTGCTGCCCTGCTCTATCTACTTCTGCTCTGGCCCCTTGTTAGATTCATAACATATCTTCAAAACAAGAAGCTCACGCAGTAATTATATTTCATAAGAATTAGAAGCGTTCGAGGTACCATGCCGAGGAAAAAAAACACCGATGCCCAAACTGCCGAATTGCCTGGTGTAGCAGCAGCCAGTCGGGCCTTGACGATATTGTCGGCATTTCGCACAGGTGACAAGAATCTATCGCTCGCTGAGCTGAGCAGGCGGACGCAACTCTACAAGAGCACCATTCTTCGCCTAACGCAATCGCTGGAATCTTTTGGCTATCTTCTTCGCCAAGAGGATGGCGACTATGTTTTGGGGCACGAATTGATACGCCTGGGCGGCATCGCATCTTCAGCTACCACTAGCTACGACGTTATTTCCGCAAGTCTTCGTCGTCTGGTCGCGGAGACCGGCGAGAGTTCAACCTTTTATGTGGCGCGTGGGGACTTCCGCCTCGCTCTATTGAGAGAGGATTCACCTAGAACTGTTCGCGATCACATCCGAGTTGGAGACTTGCTGCCGCTCGACAAAGGTGCAGCGGCACATGTTCTGACACGCGTCAATGACGGTGAGATCGCGGTTCATCATTCGCTTGGTGAGCGCGATCCCGATCTCGCAGCGGTTGCGGGACCCGTTTACGAACATGGCAAATTGATAGGGGCGATCCAGGTGTCGGGACCAATCTCGCGTCTGGACGAAACACGTCTCGATGACGTGCGTAAGCTCGTAGAGGTCGAATGCCAGTTTCTTCACAGGGCGCTTCGCCGATAGCCGCTTCTTCACCAGAGTACCCGGGACGTCGGGCTTGGGTGTCGGTCACAGGCCCGCGCGCCCACGCACCACCTCTGCCGGATCACGCGCGAGCGCTTGGGCAAGGAAGCCGCCACCTCGCCAAAGCGCAACCTCATTTAAAGTATCCAGACGGCATATCACGCTGACGGTTTTGCTCCCACTCGGGGTTTCGATCCGCAGTTGGAGCGGCATGCCGGGAAACAGGTCCGATGCCGCCGTCTCTATGTGGAAGATCTCGTCGCCCGCCAACTCTATCGGTCGATCCCACTGAAGTGGCAGTACGCCAACCAGAGCGAGATTGGCACGGTGAATACGTTCAAAGCTTTCTGCCAGCACCGCCGCGATGCCAAGCTCGCGGGTTCCCTTTGCTGCCCAGTCGCGGGCCGAGCCGATTCCGTACTGCTTACCCGCAACGATTATGAGCGGCGTTTCGTCGGCCGCGTAAAGGCTGGCGGCATCCGGTATGGGCATGAAAGCACCGGAGGGATGGTGGCGCGTCCAGTTTCCCGGTCTGTCGCCAGCTAGACGATTGGGTACGTTCGGGTTGGCGAACGTACCCAGCCGCATCAGCGGCGCGTTGCCGCGCCGAGCGCCGTAGGTGTTGAACCGGGATTCCGGAATGCCGAGATGTGTCAACATCCGCCCTGCCGGGCTATCGGCCGCGATGCGCCCGACTGGGGATATGTGGTCGGTCGTCACATTGTCGCCTAGCAGGAGAAGCGCACGTGCGCCTTCGAGCACTGCGCCCCTGTTTTCGGACGACGAGAAGCGAGGTTCGACGAGATAGTTACTTTCGGATGGCCACGGAAAACACGCGCCTGTGGCTGCCGGAAGCGCGTCCCATTCCTCACGCACCGGCGCTGACGGTTTGGAGAGCGAAGCGGCTGCCTGCTTGAGCGCGTCTTCGATCTCCGAATCCGAGGGCCAAATGTCCGCCAGCCGCACTGGACCGTGAGAACCAGTCGCGAGCGGCTCACTGCCGAGGTCTATATCCATCCGTCCAGCAAGCGCGTACGCGATCACGAGGGGCGGGGACGCCAGATATGATGAGCGGATCAGCGGATGTATCCGTCCCTGAAAATTACGGTTGCCCGACAGGATTGCCGCGACATTGACCTTTCTCGTGCGAATCTCCTTGGCCACATTGTCGGGCAGCTCGCCAGAATTGCCCACGCATGTCATGCAACCGAAACCAGAAATCGCGAAACCAAGCTTTTCGAGCGGCGAAAGAAGGTCAAGTCGGCGCAAATAGGCGCTAACCATGCGCGAGCCCGGCGACAGCGAGGTTTTTATACGCGGGGAAACGCTGAGTCCGCTTTCCACGGCATTGCGCGCAAGAAGTCCCGCGGCGATCATGGCGCGTGGATTGGATGTATTGGTACAACTAGTGATAGCCGCCATGACGACGTCGCCATCGCTCAGTATGTCGCTTTGTTCACCCCGAGTGGTGGAAAACCCATTGCTGATGGGGTTGCACTGATGAGGCAAGCTCGGTCCGGCAACCGCAGGCATGATGGCACCAAGATCGATCGACAAGGTTCGCGCGTAGCGTCGATTGACGTCATTGGCCTTGTCCAGTAGCGGCATCCTCGAAAGGAACCAGCCCGCCAGGGCGGCCGCTTCTGATCGCCCTGTGGCTGCCAGATAACGAAGTGCCATGTCGTCCAGCGGAAACAACGTCGCAGTCGACCCATATTCGGGTGTCATGTTAGCAATCGTGGCGCGTTCTTCGACCGAAAGGTGCTCCAATCCCGAACCGAAGACCTCGAGGCAGGAACCCACGACCCCGAAGTCGCGCAATCGCTTCGCGAGCGCAAGGGCAATATCCATCGTCATCAGGCCGGGGCGGGGTTTTCCGCGCAGTTCCAGGCCGACGACCGGAGGAAGAAGGAGATCGACCGGATGCCCCAGCATCACTGCAGTAGCTTCTATGCCACCGACCCCCCAGCCCAAGACGCCGAGCCCGTTCGCCATCGGTGTATGGCTGTCCGCACCGACTAGGGTTTCGGGAAATATCCAGCCGTTCTGGGCAACGACACCGGAAGTGAGGCGTTCCAGATTGATCTGATGCACTATGCCGTTGCCAGGCGGAAAAACCGAAAGACGGTCGAAAGCGCCCTCGGCCCAACGAAGGAAACCAAAACGCTCGGCATTCTCCTCATATTCGATGGTGAGGTTGTACCTGTCCGATCCGTGGCCCGTCTTTTCCGCCCGGATCGAATGATCGACCACCAGATCGACCGGGCACACCGGCGTGATTGTTTCGGGATCTCGGCCAACTCGAAGGGCAGCATCACGCAGGGCGGCGATATCCAGAAGAGCCGGCACGCCGGACGCATCCTGAAGCAGCACGCGATACGGGTGAAACGGATGGCTGCCCGTGCCTTCCAGCAGGTCGCGGATCGCCACATCCAGCGCTGCTCGGTCTCTGCCGGATATGACAGCGTGGCGAATCAGGTTTTCGACGACTATCAGGTGGACTCGCGGTGCGCAGGTTAGTTTAGCATGGCGTTTAGCAACGGCGGCAAGATCGACATATCGACCATGCTCGCACGCCTTGATATAGACTGGGAAGGGTGTCGACATCACTAAGCCGGCACCACACGAACCGAGCCGGTCAGCGCCCGTATTTCCTCCGATGAATAGCCGATCTCCGCGAGCAGTGCAGCTGAATGCGCGCCGGCTGCGGGCGGATCGTCAAAACGGGAGAACGTCCTTCCGCCGACGGTCATCGGTAGGCGTGGCAGTTCCGCCGTGGTTCCGTCGGGAAGCGACAGCTTTCCAAGACCGCCGGTCGCCTTGAGGTGGGGGTCGTCAAATAGGTCTTCAGGTTGCTGAATAGGCGCGAAGGGAATACGGGCTGCCTCGCACAGTGCAATGCCCTCGTCCTTCGAAATACCCTCGAAGAATTGTTTAAGCATGGGGATGAGGCGGTCGCGTTGGGCGATGCGCTGGTTATTCGTCGCCAGCTCCGGATCAGCGGCGAGATCGGCCAAGCCCGCTTTGTCGCAGAACCGCCGCCAATGAATATCCGAGGTGATGCCGACGAAAAGCTGGTCGCCATGGGCGAGATCAAAGACCTCGTAGACGCTCCATGCTGAAACGCGCACGGGCATGGGAGGCACAGGCTCGCTGCTCTGGGCGGCCACGCAGAGATGCTGACCCATCAGGAACACGCAGGTTTCAAAGAGGGCCGTTCGCACCAGTGCGCCGCTATTGCTGGTGCGTCGTTCCATCAGTGCCACAAGGATGCCGATCACCGCGAACATCCCACCCGCGATATCAACCACCGAGGTGCCTGCCCTGAGTGGCTTTCCGGGCAAGCCGGTCATGTAGGCAAGGCCGCTCATCATCTGAACCACCTCATCGAGGGCCAGCCTCGTCTCGTACGGTCCCGGCATGAAGCCTTTCAAAGAAGCGAACACGAGCCGTGGGTTCCGGGCGCGCAGCGTCGTTTCCCCGAGACCCAGTCGCTCCATCGTCCCCGGTCCGAAGTTCTCGATGACCACGTCGGCCGTGTCCACGAGACGCAGAGCCGCCTCCCGGCCGTCTGGCGATTTGAGGTCGAGAACCACAGATTTCTTATTGCGATTGAAATAGCCAAAATAGCCGGCCCCAAAGCCCTTCAGCCGACGTGTGGGCTCACCGTCGATCGGCTCGATCTTGATCACTTCGGCACCAAGATCGGCAAGGATCATTCCTGTCACCGGCCCCATGACTGTGTGGCCGAAATCGAGGATGCGGATGCCCGCGAGCGGCAAGGTATCTGTCATGCTTCTTCTCGTGGTCCCGTCAGCTTTCGGGGTCCGTGCCCGGTGTACGCGTAGGGGCTTGAGGGCGGCAGCGGTCCTTTGATCCGCCCGCCCTGCCGGCTCTGTTCCCACGCGTGGGCAAGGATACCTACAGAGCGCGAGAGTATGAAAAGCCCGCGCGCGAGCGGTGGCGGGAAGCCAAGCTCGCCGTAGAGACAGGCGGTGATGCCGTCGATGTTCATTGGCAGCGGTCTGCGCTTTACCGCGAGAAGACGCTTCTCGACCGTGCGGCCGATGGCACAGTAGTCGCCGCCGATCGCGCCTTGCGCCCGCGCCTCGTCCAGGAGCTTCAAAAGGCGGGGCGTCCGCGGGTCGACTTTGCGGTGAAAACGATGGCCGAAGCCCTCGATGGGCCGCTTTACTGCAAGGCGAGCGTCCACGGCTTCGGCGACGGCCGAGTCGATGGAGACTCCTGACGCCATCGCCGCGCGAATGCCTTCATAGAACTCCAGCGCCTGCTCGCCGGCCCCACCGTGAATGGAGCCCAGAAGATTGACGCCAGAAGCTACGGCGTTGTTGAGACCCACCCCGCAGGTCATCGCCATGCGCGCCGTGGCGATGGACGGAGCCTGTGGGCCGTGATCGACGGCTGCTACCAGCGCCGCCTCGAGTAGCCTCGCCTGAACGCGTGATGGCCTTTCGCCGCGAAGCATCAACCAGATCTGATCGACGAAGCCAACATTGCCGATCAGGTCCTCAATCGCATATCCACGGATGCGAATAATGTTGGGATGAATGTCTATAATCTCTGTCTGCCACCAGGACGTCACTTCGTCGGCCACGGGAGGTGCCCCTCTGCCAGAGTTATTATGAGGCCCCATTACTGGCGGCCGGTGCCTGTCACGAGGGCGCGAGCGGCTCGATGCCCTTCAAAAACGGCCTGCAAAAGAGAACGCGGCGCATGCGCATCTCCGATCGAGCTGACAACCAAGGCCTGCGCTTGCAGTTCGTTCATAAACAAGGTTTGCGCCTGTCCGCGCATGGCAAGCACCAGCTTGTCAAACGGGCCGCACCGTTCCTCCTTCCCTAGCGAGGTCTCCGCCAGGATCAGCGAGCCATTATCAAGTCCCAAGAGCTTGACTCGCGTCCGCACCAACACCCTGCTGGCGCGAAGACGCTCCAGCGCGGTCATGCGGCTGTAGATGTTGATGTCCCAGAGTGGCGAGTCGGGCTGACTGAAGAACGAGACTTCAGCACCGGCGCCGGCAAGGGTTTCTGCCGTCGACAGAGCGCCCCAACTTCCGGTCTCATCCCAGATGGCCACCCGTGCGCCGTGCCACGAATCCCTCGGTGCGGTAAGAGCGTCGTCGACGGAAATCCCCGCCTCGAAACCACGGCGGACCGTCGTTTCGTTTGTAGCACCGTTGGCGAGCAGGACGCGATCCGGCGCGAAGGCACGAATCTCGTTGACGTCGGCGCGTTTGCCAAGGACAACACTGACGCCCGCCTTCGCCGCCTGTTCGATCAGGAAGTCGCGCATCCTATGGAGGTCGCTCCGCCCGGCGCCAGCCCCGGCCACATTGAGCTTTCCGCCCAGGCTGCCCGTGGCTTCCCATAGCCAGACGCGATGTCCCAACTCAGACGCCACGCGGGCAGCTTCGAGCCCGGCAGGACCGCCGCCGACGACAAGCAGCCGCAAAGGAGCGACATCGTTAGGACGGCCTTCGAGCCAATACCCCTCTCGGCCTACGCGGGGATTCATCATGCACGTAATCGGCTGGTTTGTCGCCAGTTGCTCAATGCAGAAATTCGACGCAATGCACGGGCGGATGTCCGCTTCGCGACCGGCCTGCGTCTTGGCGATAATCTGCGGATCAGCGATATGCGCCCGCATCATGCCGACCATGTCGATCTTGCCTGTCGAGAGCGCGTCCTCCGCATCCGACAAGGAGGTGTATCGTGCAGCCGTCAGAAGAGGAATGTCGCCGATGAGCTCGCGCATCCTCAGTGTCGTATCGAGATAGGGATGGCGCGGCGCGCTCATGTCGGGGACATGATAGCCGATGCTTGGCCAGTTATAGGACGCGACGGATGCATTGAAGAAGTTGATGCCGCGCTCTTGCGCCGTGCGGTGGATGATGTCGAGGGATTGTTCCGCATCGAGCCCGCCGCAAAGCAACTCGTCGACGCTAACTCGAACCCCGAAGGCGACCCGACCGCCGATCTGATCGACAACTGCGCGCAGAACCCGCAGCGGAAATCGCATGCGATTTTCCAAGCCGCCACCGAACTCGTCAGCGCGCTGGTTGGTCGCCGGCGAAAGGAACTGGTGCAGCAGATGGCCATGGCCGAAATGAATCTCCATTCCATCGAAGCCGGCCTCAATCGCGAGTTCTGCCGCGTTGCGATAGGACTGCACTACCTCGTCGATTTCGGCGCGGGTCATTGGGTGTGGTATTTGCCCGCTGGTCGTCCAGGGTGTGTCGTCTGGCCCCCACGGCGCCGATCGGTCGACGGCATTCTCGCTGTGTCGTCCGGCATGCGTGAGCTGGACGAAGACGGGCACGCCTTCGGACTTAATCGTTTGGGTAATTCGCTGAAGGCCCGGAAGCGCCTCGCGATCGGCTCCGGTCAAACCTCCCGACCTGCCGAGGCTGGTGCGGTGCACGCGCAATGGCTCGACAATGATTAGGCCGACGCCGCCCCGCGCCCGTTCGCGATGATAATGGATGTGCTTTTCATCGGGTAGAAAATCAGTCGCGAAGTTCGTGGTGTGGGCAGGCACGAAGATGCGATTTTTTACCTCCACCTTGCCGATGCGAAAGGGGCGAAAGACGCTGGGGTAAGCGGAATCGCCGAAAGCTTTGGTTTGCGCGACCATGGTCAACCCATCCAGATTCCGCCGATGTCGATCGTCGCCCCGGTGATCGAACCCGCAGCCGGAGAGCACAGGAAGGCAACCGTTCCCGCGATCTCCTCAGCGGCAATAAGCCTGTTCAACGGCATGGTTGCACGCAGCTCGTCCTTTACGCTGTCTTCGAGGCGGTCGAGCATGGGCGTCGATACGGGTCCGGGAGCAACGGCATTGTAGCGGATACCGCGCGCGCCCTTATCCTTCGCGAGATGTCGAACCAGGCCCAGTATCCCGGCCTTTGCCGTGGCATAGGCCACTCCGGAAAGCCTATTGCCGCCGTGCCGACCATTGACCGAGCTGAAGAGGACGACCGCACTGTCTTGGCCGAGCAGCCGCTCGGTCTCGCGGCAAACCACAAAGGCCGACGTCAGATTGGAGTCCATGACAGCATGCCATTGCTCCAGCGAATGGTCTTCTATTCCACCGACGCCCACTGATCCGGCGGCGTGGATCACCGCATCGAGCCGCTCAATGCCTGCAAGCGCGGCAGCTATATCGTCAGGTCGCGACGCATCTTGGTTCCTAGAGCGATCGAAGCCGATGATTCGCCAACCCTGATCGCGAAAAAGTGCCGCACAGGCGGAGCCGATCCCACCTTCTGACCCCGTTATAAAAGCTGTTTTCACGACCACCTTCCAGCCTGCCGATCTGCCCCGGCATGGATTACAGAATGTTCTGTTGAATAGAACATCGTTGCAAAAATAAGCTCTGAATCAGCCGCGATGTCAAGTCTGAGCCGACAGAATTTTTCACTTGCTATCGAGATCAGAACGGTGTTCTGTTTAATGAGAAACGAAGGAATGCACAATGCTGACGAAAACGATCTATACAGCCTACGCGGAGAGCACCGGCGGGCGCACCGGGCGCAGCCGGACCAATGATGGGCTCCTTGACCTCAAGTTGGACAAGCCGGTGGAAATGGGTGGCGAGCATGCCGGCACCAATCCCGAGCAGTTGTTCGCGTGTGGCTATTCCGCCTGTTTCGGCGGAACGATCGACGCCATCGCCAAGGCGCAGAAGATCGAGCTTTCCGACATCGTTGTTGCCGCGGAGGTCGATTTCGGCCCCCGGCAGGGAGGGGGGTTCGGTGTCGGAGTCCGCCTTAAGGTTCAATTGCCGGGGATCGACCGGGAAACAGTTGAGAAGTTGGTCGAGATGGCACATCGCAATTGCCCCTATTCCAATGCGACGCGAGGCAACATCGACGTTGAAATCGAGATACTAAACTGACGAAGGTCTGACGTGTCCCGGAATAGCCCGCAGGCCCGCCTGGAAGCATCGCTTGCACGCATAGCAGCATGTGAGCCGCAGGTCCGCGCCTTCGTGGAGTACGACAGCGATAACGCCCGCGCGCAAGCTGCGGTATCTGGCCGGCGGCCTGGGCTCCTTGATGGCGTCGTGGTTGGCGTCAAGGACGTTATCGACGTTATGGGCTTTCCCACCCGCTTCGGCTCCGCCCTGTTCGCCGAGGCCGGGCCCTCTCGTGTAGACGCGACTGTCGTACGCCGGCTGCGGGATGCGGGCGCCACGCTGCTCGGAAAACTAAAGACGACCGAATTCGCCTATACCGATCCAACCGACACCGACAATCCAAGCGCGCCGGGTCACACGCCTGGCGGCTCCAGCAGCGGGTCGGCCGCGGCCGTGGCCGCAGGAATGGTCGAGCTTGCCCTTGGGACGCAAACGGTCGGATCTGTGTGCCGGCCGGCCGCCTATTGCGGGGTACCCGGGTTCAAGCCGTCGACGGGCGGCCTGCCGCTGAACGGCGTAGCGCCTCTTGCGCCGGAGTTTGACACGGTGGGTATGATGGCCCGCGACATGGCGCTCGCCATTCGCGCGTGGCAGGTCTGCGCAAGCCTGGAGGACATTCCATTACCCACGGTGCGCATCGAGGGCCTGCGAATCGGCGTTCTGTCGGACCCGCTGTTCCGGGCCGTGTCGCCGGTAGTACAGGGCGCGCTCGATCATGTCGCCGGCATGCTGGCTTCTGCAGGAGCGATCTTGGTCGAGATCGACACCGCGGTCGATCACCGGGCGCTGAGGGCGGATCATCGCGCTCTCATGTTCAGGTCTGCCGCTCTCCATCACGGTGCGCTCCTGGAGCGGGGCGACAGACTCGGCCCAAACTTCCGACTTGCCATTGAGACAGGTCGGGTCTTGTCTTACGCCGAATGCGACGCCGCCCGAGACAGGCTCCGCGACGCGCGCAGCAGGCTTCAGGCTCATGCGAGCAACGTCGATGCGCTGTTGCTTCCGCCTGCGGCGGATGTGGCGCCGGAAGGGCACGCCAGCACTGGCGACGCCGGCCTCATCATCTCATGGACGGTGATGGGTGGGCCGATTGCGGTGATGCCGGTCGCCCGGCGACAGGGGAAGCCCCCGACCGCCGTGATGCTGACTTGCCTTCCAGGAAACGACGCATGGCTGGGCTCGCTCGCCATCGGTATGGAAGCTCTTGAAAGACAGATGGAGATCGAATGACGTCGATGGATTCTTCCCGGTTGACTTGGCCGGTCGCGCCTTGGCCGGTAAGCGACCGCCCTACCATCCGCTGGCCGAACGGCGCGCGCGTGGCGTTCTGGGTTGCGCCGAATGTCGAGTTCTACGAGATCTCCCCGCCCTCGAACCCGGTGCGGGCGGCCTGGCCGCGGCCAGCGCCCGATATCCTGAACGTGACGGCGCGCGACTACGGCAATCGGGTCGGCGTATGGCGCTGCATCGACATATTCGACCGATACGGCATCGTTGGCTCGGTCTCACTGAACTCGGCTATGTGCCGGCATTTCCCGCATGTGGTGGACTTGTTCGTGGAGCGCGGTTGGGAGCTGCTGTGCCATGGCGACTACAACACCCGCTACCTGTTCGGACGCAGCCGGGAAGACGAGAAGGCGCTGATCAAGAATGCCTGCGCGGAAATCGCCGAGTTCGGCGGCCGGCCGGTTGAAGGCTTCCTGGCGCCAGCGTTGACCTACACCGAGCATACGTTCGACATCCTGACTGAGCTCGGTATCTCGTATACGCTCGATCTCTTCGATCGTGACGAGCCCTACAGGCTTTCGCCCCGCTATGGGGAGATGGTCAGCGTTCCCTATCAGGTCGAGATTAACGACTTTCACGCCCTGACCGCTCAAGGCCTGGCCGGCGAATTCTATCTTCGGCGTTTCAGAAACCATCTGGACCGGCTTTGCCTGGAAGGCGAACAGTCCGGCCGCGTGGTGGGCTTGCCCCTGCACCCTTACATCATTGGCCAGCCGCAATATGTCTGGGTATTGGAAGAGATGATGGCCTACGTCCGGCAGCGGGACGACGTGTGGATTGCAACCGCTGGCGACATCGCGCGCCATTTCCGCGCAACGACGGCTGGCAGCAGGCAGGGAGCGACGCAATCGTGAGCGACAGACAGGGAAGGGTCCGGGTGGCCGGGACCGGATACGACCACACGATCTTCGGTTTTCGTGGCGCGAACGAGCCTGCACCTTTCGTGCTGCCGGACGGGAAGGAACTGGTCGTCACACCTATCGTGGTGCTCCAGAGGTTTCATATCGACGCGAAGCCGCCATTCGCCGTTCCGGGTATGCTGGCGCGGCCTTGGCCAGACATCGGCACCGCCACGCAGCGCGAGGTTGGGCTGCATGACGGACTGCGGCGCGTGCTCGACGCGTTCGACGAGGCGGAAGCTGCCGCCACCTTCGTCGTTGAGGCCGACGCCTTGCCGCATCTTCCGGACATGCGCAAGCGGCTCGCCGCCTCGCCTCACGGCATCGTTGCGGGAGGACGGCACGCGGTCGGCCTGCACGGTTCTCATCTGACGGAAGAGGAGGAAGCCGGGATCATCGCGGTGGTGAAGACCGAGCTGGAAGCGTTCTTCGGCCGGGAGGTCGCCGGCTGGCGTAGCCCGTACAACGCTCAATCGGCGTCGACCCTGTCCCTCCTCGCGCGAAACGGATTCAGCTATTGCGGCGACCTGAACAACGATGAACGTCCCTACATGCTGGATGCTGGCGGGCAAAGCCTGTGGGCCGTCTCAATGCCCCATACGACTTCCGACTTGCACAATATCGAGATTTCAAAGCAAACGGCGGAAGATTTCTTCTTGGCACAGTTGCGCGGGATTGACTGGCTGCTCGATTCGTCGGAGCGCCGTCCAATCGTCTATCCGCTCGTCCTGCACCCCTGGATCGTCGGTGTTCCGCATCGGATCGCCGCTCTTGCTTCGTTCCTGCGTGACGTCGCATCGCGGAGGCGTGCAGCCTTCTGGTCGACGGATCAGTTGGTGGCCGCCTGTCGGCGGTGATCATTCTTCGCTGCCAGGCGACTGGCACCAAAATTCCTCCACCCTCCACTCTCGATTTCCTTACATGATTGATGACAGTTGGACACATGATCCGTCGGAAGGGTTTCTCGCTCTTCTTGGGGGGATTTGGTGGCGTGACCGCGGGAATGAAAGGGAGTTTGCGTTCCTCGCAGAAGAGAGGCACTCCAATCGCAATGGTGTGGTGCATGGGGGAATGCTGATGACATTTGTTGATCGCTCATTCGCAATCGCAGCTCGGAGGGCATCGGGGGCCACTCGTACAGCCACGATCAGCTTGTCCCATCAGTTCCTCACGCCTTTGCAGATAGGCTCCTTCGCGACTGTGCGGCCGCGAATTCTCAAGTTAACCAAACGCGTCGCCTTCCTCGAGGGTACGGTCTGGTGCGATAACGATCCCGTCACGCAAGCGCAGGGAGTGTGGCGGTTGAGCGCAAGCTCACCTTCCCGGCAGGCGGAAACACATCGCCTGTAGAACTCAACGCCATTCTTGCCCGACAAAATGGTGCGGATTGGGGTCGTGAAATGTATCATTCGGGTTGAGAGTAGCGATTCTACCCGCTGATCGAAGCCGGCTATGCGTGGCCGATCCGCAGACGCCGTCCGGGAAAACCGTTACAATGGATGCCTCGAAGCCACGCGCTCGCCGCCCCGCCACCACCGGGAATCCTGCGATAGCGATTGCCGTCCTGGCAGCGGGCCGGTCCACCCGGATGGGCGCGCTCAACAAGCTCCTGGCCCGTTTCAAAGGAAAGCCGCTCGTGCGTCTGGCGGCGGAGCGCGCGCTCGCCACAGGCCGGAGGCCGGTCTTCCTTGTGACAGGCCATATGGCGGAGGCGATCGAGGCTGCCGCTGCCGGTCTGGAGGTGGAGACGATCCGCAACCCCGCCTTCGATACAGGCCTGTCGTCGTCCATAAAGGCCGCGATCCAGGCAGTGCCCGACGGCAGCATCGGACTGCTCGTGCATCTTGCTGATATGCCCACGATCACCACCGACCAGCTCGCGGCCATGATCGACTGCTTCCTCGCGATGGGCGGCCATGGAATCGCATGGGCCACCGCACAGGGACGGCGCCGGAATCCGGTCATCATCCCGCGCAGCCTCTTTGAGGCCGTCCTTTCGCTCGATGGCGATACTGGCGCACGTCGTGTGCTCGAGGTCTCGGGGCTCCCCATCCACGAGGTCGAGCTTGGCCCAGCGGCGAATTTCGACGTCGATACCCCGGAGACGCTGGCGGCGGCCGGAGGGCGATTCGACTAGTTGGAAAACCTACCCGCAGCAGGTATGTGGCACAGCTCAAGAATTTGGCTTGGCCAACAGCCAAAGCTGGCCGAGCATAGTCTGGGCATGATCAGTGCCAAGACGCTGGAGCATCCTCTGCTGATGCTCGGCAAAGCGACGCTTGAGTTCCTCCAACAGGACGCGACCCTGATCGGTCAGGAAAATCTGCCGATGCCGCCGATCTTTTACCGACGCAACCCTCTTTGCGAGTCCCCGCTTTTCGAGCGAATCAATGATGGGAACCATCCGCGGGCGTTCGACACCGAGGGCCGAAGCGAGATCGGCCTGATTTGCTCCAGGATTGTCTGCCACCACCGCTAGCACCGAGAACTGCACGGTCGTAACGTTCAACTCTGCAAATGTCCGGTAGATGTCCTGGAACACCGCCATCTGCGCCCGCCTGATGGCGTAGCCGATCGTGCTCTCGAGATAGGTGAGATCAAGCCCCGACTCCGGCGGCTGTCCTTCATCGGTGGTCACCGACACGAGTCGATCCGTTCGTTGCACCTGTTCGTTCATCAAGCTTCCTTTATCTCCTATGACCTCAGTTCTTCCGAACTGGCTGTCCCATCCCGCTGCCGATTCCCCGATCGCTTGATATGCCAGCCCGGCACAAAAAAGTCTTGTCATTAATCGGTAATAGCGTTACCTATCACTTGCATTGCTGAACTGACACTGCCGGTTCAGTGGAGTGCAAGGGAGGAAATCATGGGATTTTCAGCAGCTTCGCACCAAAGTGCCGACGAAACGCAACTTTCAGAACTTGTACTGAAAGGGCCGAGTGCGGTCACCCGGTTCCATACCCTCGGCGAAATGCTGGCCCGCAGCGCCGAACGTGCGCCGGACACGGCCTTCCTGAAACAGCGCATTGACGGAGGATGGCGGACCCTCTCCTATGAGCAGGCGCTTGCCGGAGCGAAGCGCATCGCTTCCTTCCTGACGGAGTGCGGCCTGTCGGCGGATCGCCCGCTTGCAATCCTGTCGGGCAACAGCATCGACCATGCGCTCCTGTCGCTCGGTGCGATGGTCGCGGGGATCCCGGTTGCGCCGATTTCGGTCGCATATTCCCAGTTTTCCGATTTGACCCGGCTGCGGGAAATCCTGGCAATCCTGACGCCCGGCCTCGTCTTTGCCGAGAATGGCGCAACATTCGCGAATGCGCTCGCGCTAGCCGACGAACTGAATGTGCCGGTCATCGTATCGGCGAATCCGCGATCGGATTCGTCGGACCGCATCTGGACGAAGCTTTTAGAGGCCGCGCCGGAACAGGTGGACGAAGCCTCGGTCACCAGCGATACCATCGCCAAAGTGCTCTTCACCTCCGGCTCGACGGGAACGCCGAAGGGCGTGATCGTCACGCACGGCATGATGTGCTCCAACCAGGATGCCATGGCACAGCTGTGGCGCTTCCTGGACGACGAGCCACCGGTGATCGTCGATTGGCTGCCGTGGAACCACATCTTTGGCGGTACTCTGGTTTTCAACTGCGCGCTGCGCAATGCCGGCACGCTCGTCATCGATGAGGGACGGCCTGTTCCGGGGCAGTTCGATGCGACCATACGCAATCTCGTCGAGGCGCGCCCGTCCGTCCATTTCGGTGTCCCAAGAGGCTATGGCGAACTGATCGACGCGCTTGAGCGGGACGAGGATTTTGCCAAGGCCTATTTCAGCCGGCTGCGGACCATTTTCACAGCTGGCGCTGCCTTGCCTGCCGATCTCTGGACACGGTTGCACGATCTCGCCGCCCGCTACGGCAGGCCCGACTTGCGCATCCATGTCAGCTGGGGGGCGACGGAGACCGCGCCCGTGGTCACACTTTCCCCGCCGGACAACACGCAGGCGGGCAATCTTGGCGTTCCGGTGCCGGGCGCCGAGGTCAAGCTTGTTCCGAACGAGGACAAGCTCGAGCTGCGCGTAAGGGGGCCGATGGTCACGCCCGGCTACTGGCGCAGCCCGGAGCTGACGGCGCAGGCCTTTGACGCCGCCGGCTTCTACCGGATCGGCGATGCCGGAAAGCTGTTCGAGGACGGAGACCCCGCCAAGGGAATCCTGTTCGATGGCCGGACAGCGGAAAATTTCAAGCTGGTCACCGGCACTTGGGTTCAGGTTGGAGGGTTGCGCCTTGCGGTGTTGGAGGCGTGCGCGCCGCTGGTGCAGGAGGCTGCAATCGCGGGACACGACCGTGACGAGATCGGTCTTCTGATCTTCCCCAATTTCGCCGCCTGCCGCGAGACCGCCGGTTTGCCTAACGCATCTTCGGAGGAGCTTGTTGCGAATTCGGAGATCCGAAAAGCGATTACGAGGACGCTCGGCAAGGTCGGAGATGGGAAGGGGTCCTCGACGCGCATCGGACGCGCTTTGCTGGTGTCGACGCCGCCGTCGCTCGAGGCCGGCGAAATGACGGACAAGGGCTATCTCAACCAGCGCGCCGTGCTGCGCGAGCGCGCGGACCTGGTGGAGCGTCTCTACGCCGAGCCAACGCATCCCGACGTGATCATTCCGGATCGCCACAGCTCGATCTAGTTCAAACAGAAAGGTACAGACAGTGAGCGGAGATATCTTCCTCGTGTCCGGTGCGCGCACCGCCATCGGCGGCTTCGGCGGCACCCTTAAGGACTTCTCGCCGACACAGCTCGGCACCGTTGCGGCCAAGGCCGCCATCGAGCGCGCCGGGCTTCACGCAGAGGACGTCGACAATTCGGTCTTCGGCACGGTCATCCCGACGGAAGCTGCCGATCTGTTCCTCGGCCGCACGATCGCGATCGAGTCCGGCTTGCCGGTAGAAACCCAGGGCCTGACGCTCAACCGGCTTTGCGGGTCTGGCGCGCAGGCGATCGTCACCGCCGCGCAGATGATCAGGCT
The DNA here is from genome assembly GCF_900177325.1 of Mesorhizobium australicum. Classification (NCBI taxonomy): domain Bacteria; kingdom Pseudomonadati; phylum Pseudomonadota; class Alphaproteobacteria; order Hyphomicrobiales; family Phyllobacteriaceae; genus Mesorhizobium; species Mesorhizobium australicum. The sequence goes on from NZ_FXBL01000004.1 coordinate 135,286, forward strand.
CGGCGAGTCGCGAATTGCCATTGCCGGCGGCGCCGAAGCCATGAGCCGGTCGCCCTATTCGATCGACGGGATGCGCTACGGCAAGCGCATGGGCAACGGCCAGGTCTATGACTGGCTGACCAACACGCTTGCCGATCCATTCGGTCACGGCGGGATGGGGGACACGGCGGAGAATGTCGCTGAGAAGTTCCAGATCACGCGCGAGCGCCAGGACGCCTTTGCGCTGGAAAGCCAGCGACGCGCCGCAGCGGCGATCGTGGAAGGCAGGTTCAAGGATCAGATCGTTCCGGTCGAAGTGAAGACGCGCAAGGGTGCCGTGGTCTTCGATACGGACGAGCATCCGCGCCAAACCAACCTCGACGAACTGACGAAGCTGAGGCCGGCCTTTCGCAAGAACGGGACGGTGACGCCCGGCAATGCCTCGGGCATCAACGACGGCGGCGCGGCCTTGGTCCTGGCCCACGAGGACGAAGTTGCCCGCCGTAACCTCAAGCCGCTCGGCAGGCTGCTTTCGTGGGGTATCGCCGGCGTTCCGCCGGAGATCATGGGCATCGGCCCGGTGAAGGCGGTCCCGATCGCGCTCGAGCGCGCCGGTCTGAAGATCGCCGACATTGACGTGTTCGAGTCGAACGAGGCGTTCGCAGCACAGGCCATCGCCGTCAACGACGGGCTTGGACTGCCGACCGACAAGGTCAATCCCAATGGCGGCGCGGTCGCGCTCGGCCATCCGCTCGGAGCGACCGGAGCGATCCTCACCATCAAAGCGCTGCATGAGCTTCGCCGCATCGGCGGACGCTATGGCGTGGTCACGATGTGCATCGGCGGCGGCCAGGGCATCGCGCTCGCCATCGAGAGCTTGAACTGAGGGATCCAGGATGGCCAGTGCAGTGCGAGTGGCTGATTTGCCCACAAATAGCGACGAGAAGGAAGACGCCGGGCAGAATGCCCTGATCTCGCGCGCCGCAGTAATTGGCGCCGGCTCTATGGGTTCCGGGATTGCCGCACATCTGGCCAATGCCGGCGTGCCCGTCCTCCTACTCGACATCGTCCCGGATGGAGCAAGCGACCGCGACACACTCGCCAAAGCTGCCGTCGAACGGCAGATCAAGGCTGGCGGTTTCATGCATCCCGAGCGCGCCGCACTCATCGAGGTCGGCAATGTCGAGGACGATCTGGGCAGGATTGTCGAGGCCGACTGGATCATCGAGGCCGTGTTCGAGGATCTGGAAATCAAGAAGGCGCTGTACCGGCGGGTAGACGAGGCGCGGCGTGCCGGCTCGATTGTCTCGTCGAACACCTCCACCATACCGCTGGGCCAGTTGATCGAGGGAGCTTCGCCGCGCTTCAAGGGCGATTTCGTCATCACGCATTTCTTCAATCCTCCCCGGCACATGCAGTTGCTGGAGCTTGTGGCGAGCCCGGCAACCCGACGAGACGTTCTGGAGCGGATCACTGCGATCGGCGACCGGGTGCTGGGGAAAAGCACGGTTCTATGCCGGGACACGCCTGGCTTCATCGCCAATCGCGTCGGTAATTACTGGATGTCGGTCGCGGCCCTCGAAGCCATGCGCCTCGGCCTCACCGTCGAGGAAGCCGATGCGGTGATGAGCACGCCATTCGGCATACCGCGCACCGGGGTCTTCGGTCTCTTCGACTATGTCGGCATCAATCTGGTGCCACTCGTCTGGGGCAGCTTCATGCGCACGCTCGCTCCGGAGGACGCGCATCGCGATCACGACATCACGGCAGACCCGTTCTTCGCGGACATGCTTCGCCGCGGTCTTGTCGGGCGGTTCGGTCCGGGCGGCTTCTATCGGCGCAAGGCCCAGGACGGCGGCCGGGTCGACGAGGCGATCGACCTACGAACCGGGGAATACCGGCCGCGCCGGAAACCTGAGCTCGAAAGCCTTTCGGCGTCCGATCTGCGCAGTCTCTGCGCGGCGGATGATCGCGGCGGTCGGTATGCATGGTCGGTGTTTTCCCATCTGATCGGCTACGTCGCAGCTATCGCGCCCGAAATCGGCGACGACGTCGCCGCCATCGATCTGACGATGCGGCTCGGGTACAACTGGTCCGAAGGTCCCTTCCAGCTTGCGGACCGCGTCGGCCCGGCCTGGATCATCGACCGCCTCCAAGCGGAACAGCGGCAAGTCCCGCCTCTCCTGCGCCGCGCCGCCGAACTCGGCGGCTTCTATCCGGAAGAGGAGTCTGTTCTGGGTACCGATGGCGTGCTCCGCCGCGCTGAACACCCTGAAGGGGTTCTTGCGCTTGCAAGCGTGAAGAAGTCCGGCGGGCGCGTTGATGGCAACGAATCCGCCTCGCTGTGGAACCTAGGCGACGGGGTCGCTGGCCTCGAGATCCACACGAAGATGAACGCCTGCGACATGGCCGTCGTGGAGCAGGTCGAGCAGGCGCTCAACCGTGTTTCGGCTGATTTCCAGGCGCTCGTCATCGGTTCGGACAATAAGCGTGCGTTTTCGGCCGGCGCGAAGCTCGACGTGTTCATCGCCCTGGTGAAGGCGGGAGACTGGGCCGGTCTCGAGAGTTTCGTTGCTCGCGGACAGGCGGCCTGGCTGGGACTGAAATACGCGCAGTTCCCCGTTGTTGCCGCTGCGGGCGGACTGGCGCTCGGGGGCGGCTGCGAGCTGATGATGCATGCCGACGAGGTTGTCGCGCATGCCGAACTCTATGCCGGGCTGCCGGAGCGCAAGGTCGGGATCATTCCCGGCTGGGGCGGCGTGACGCAGGTCCTGCTGCGGGCGCAGGAGCGCTCGGCCGATGCGCCGACTGCTGCCGTGAAAGCGTTCGACCTCATCGCCGGCGGCGAGGTTACCAGCTCCGCCCTCTCGGCCGTCGATGCAGGATTCCTGCGGGCTTCCGACAGGATCGTTATGAACCGTGATCGTCTGCTCGCCGTGGCGAAGGCCAGGGCCATCGAGCTTGCGGTCGACTACGCCGCCCCGAACCGGGCCGAAATAGCGGTCGACGGCGCTGCGGCTACCCGGAGGCTCGAAGAGCGAATTGCCGGGCAGGTCGCCGCTGGCGGCTTCACCGAGACCGACGCCGGAGTGGCCCGCGAACTTGCCCGCGTAGTCGCGGGCGGCGTCGCGAATCCCGCCGTTCTTTCCGAGCTGGATCTCATGCGCCTCGAACTGTCCTCGATGCTCGAGCTCGCCCGACGGCCAACGACGCTGGAGCGTCTGGAGCACATGCGTGCAACCAACAAGCCACTCCTGAACTGAGGCCGGCGGCTGTGACCTATATCGCGCCAACCGAAGATGTCGCGTTCTGCCTGACCGAATGCACGTCCGCACTCGCGCTGGCGCGAGCCGGCGCGTTCGCCGGCTTCGACGGCGACCTCGCGGCGGCCATACTTGAAGAGGCCGGAAAGTTCGCGAGCAATGTATTGCTGCCTCTCGACGCCGTTCTCGATCGGGAAGGCTGTCGGATCGAGAACGGAGCGGTGCTCACGGCAAAAGGGCATCGCGAGGCATATCGTGCGTTCGTAGAGGCCGGCTGGATGGGGCTGACGCTGCCGGCGAAGTGGGGTGGGCAGGAGCTGCCGCTTTCGCTCGGCGCGGCATGCCTCGAGTTCTGGCATTCCGGCTCGATGGCATTCGCCATGGGAACGCTGCTGACCATGGGGGCGGCGGAGACGATCGAGGCGCACGGGACCGAAGCGCTCAGGCAGACCTATCTGCCCAAGCTCGTATCGGGTGAGTGGACGGCGACCATGGCGCTGACGGAGCCGCAGGCAGGCTCCGATCTGAGCGGCATACGCACGCGCGCCGAGCCGGCGTCCGACGGCAGCTACCGTCTCTTCGGCACCAAGATATTCATCTCCTACGGCGATCACGACCTGACCGACAACATCGTCCATCTGGTGCTGGCGCGCCTGCCTGATGCGCCAGCCGGCAGCGCCGGGATCTCACTGTTTCTCGTTCCCAAGATGCTTCCAGACGGACAGGGTGGGATTGGCGCGGTCAACGAAGTTGCCTGCTCGGGACTTGAGAAGAAGCTCGGCCAGCACGGATCGCCGACCTGCCCCATGGTGTTCGGAGAGAGGCAGGGTGCGACGGGATGGCTCGTCGGGGTGCCGAACAAGGGCCTTGCGGCCATGTTCACGATGATGAACCGCGCAAGGCTGGCGGTGGCGATGCAGGGCATCGCGGTCGCCGAACGCGCGTTCCAATCATCGTTGTCCTTCGCACGGGAACGCCGGCAGGGACGCGATCCTCTCGGCCGCTCGCCGGGGCCGGCTCCGATCCTCGCTCATCCCGATATCCAGCGCATGCTGATGACGATCCGCGCCCAGACGAGCGCCGCCCGCCTGATCGCGCTTGCCACCGCCGACGCGCTCGATCGCGCGCGTCACGCTTCCTCGGTCGAGGCGCGCGCCGCCGCCCGATCGGAAGCGGACCTTCTCACGCCGGTGGCCAAAGCCTTCTGTACCGATCTGGGGGTGGAGGCCGCTTCGCTTGCGATCCAGATTCATGGTGGGGCGGGCTATGTGGAGGAGACCGGTGTTTCACAGCTTCTGCGCGATGCCCGCATCGCGACGATCTATGAAGGCACGAACGGCATCCAGGCGATCGATTTGGTGGCGCGGAAGCTGCCTGCCGGTGACGGCACCGGCGTAAGGGAGCTCATCGCACGGTTCGTGGCGACTGCTGCCGAGACGGCCGCGTCACCGGACCGCGAGATCGCGACCAGCGGCGAGATCCTCAAGGAAGCCTGCCATGCTCTGGCGCGCGCGACCGAGCACCTTCTCGATGTCGCCAGGCAGAAGCCGCTTGATGCGCTCGCGGGCGCCGCATCCTACCTGCGGCTCTTTGCCCTCGTCGCCGGCGGCACCTCTCTGGCGAGAGCCTGCAACGCGCCCAGCTCCAAGGATGCCGTGCGCCGGCAGCTCATGTTGAGTTTCCGATTCTTCGCGGAACGCATCCTGCCAGAGGCTGGCTGCCTGGCCCGGGTGGCCACGGCTCGCCAGGATCTGTTCGCCGATATCCGCGAATTGCTTGGAGTACCGGAGGGCGGTGGTCCGCCTTCCGTAGTGACCTCGCCTCAAGCACGCCAGGGCGCCACTGCCTGAGGAACGAGGAAAGGGACTGACGTTCAAACTGGAGGAGAACTCATGAAACGCCTTTCTGCCATACTGCCGCTGCTCGCTATCGCCGCACCTTTGCCCGCCTTCGCCGATGTCAACGTCTGCGTCATTGTCTCGGCGACCGGGCCGGCCGCCTCGCTCGGCATTCCCGAGCAGAACACCGTTGCCTTTCTGCCGAAATCGGTTGGAGACACGGCCATCCGCTACGTCGTCTACGACGATGCGACCGACCCGACCGGAGCGACCCGCAATGCCCGCAAATGCGTCGAGGACGAAAAGGCTGACGTGATCATCGGCTCCTCGACGGCGCCCACTTCCGCCGCGGCCGCCAGCGTCGCGGCCGAAACCGGTATCCCGATCATCGCCCTCGCCCCGGTCAACGTGCCGGCCGAAGTGGAGAAGTGGACCTTCCGGTCCGTCCAGAAGAACGAGCAGATGGCCAGCGCGCTGATCGCGCACATGAAGGGCGAGGGCGTGAAGAAACTCGGCTTCATCGGCTATGCCGATGCCTATGGCGAGGATTGGTTGACGACGATCACGCCCATGCTCGCCGAAGCTGGCATTGCGCTGGAGCCTGTCGAAAGGTTCGCACGCAGCGACACCAGCGTAACCGGACAGGTTCTCAGGCTCCTCAGCGCGCAGCCTGACGCGGTCATCATCGTCGGCTCAGGGACGCCGTCGGCGCTGCCGGCGACGACTCTCTCCGAGCGCGGATACAAAGGGACCATGTACCAGACGCATGGCTCGGCGACGCGCGACTTCATTCGCGTGGGCGGCGCGGCGGTCGAGGGGACGTTCCTGCCGGTCGGTCCAGTCGTCGTCGCGCGCCAGCTTCCCGACGATCATCCGTCGAAGGAAATCGGTGTCGCATACACCGAGCAGTACGAGGCCGCACACGGCGAAGGATCGATCTCGGCCTTCGGCGGAATGATGTACGACGCCGGGCAACTAGTGGCGGCGGCCATCCCGGGGGCTCTGGAAAAGGGCGCTCCCGGCACTCCGGAGTTCCGGGCGGGACTGCGCGACGGCCTGGAAAATCTCAATGAAGTCGTCTCGGTTAACGGCGTCTATTCGACGAGCCCGGACGATCACTTCGGCCACGACGAGCGCAGCCGCGTGCTGGTGACCGTCGAGAACGGCGACTTCAGATACGTGCCGCTCGACTGACCCTCCCAGGTCGCGCGAATGGCGCGCTGCGGCCGGGTGGCCGCAGACGCCTCCTTCTGGCCAACGGCACACGGACGCATCTACGCGATGGACACGACTATCACCCTGTTTCTGTTGCAGGACGGCACGATCAACGGAGCGATCTATGCTCTGCTTTCCGTCGCCTTCGTGCTCCTGTTCACGGTCACGCGCATCATCTTCATCCCGCAGGGTGATTTCGTTGCCTATGGCGGGCTGACGCTCGCCGCGCTCGAGCGTGGAGAGACGCCGGGCTCCGTCTGGCTGCTGCTGGCAATGGGCATCGTTGCGGGGCTGATCGAGATGGTTCGCGAGCGGCATCGCCTGAATCGACGTCGGCTGACGACTATCGTCGCATTGGATTTCATCCTGCCGGCCGCCCTCGTCGCGATGGCGGTGCTCCTTGCGCCGCTACGGCTCACGGGCGTCGGCGCAATCTTGCTGACGCTGGCCATCATAGTGCCCATGGGGTCCTATATTTACCGCATCTGCTTCCGTCCGCTCTCCGACGCATCCATCCTGGTGCTTCTCATCGCGTCGGTCGGCGTGCATTGGCTGCTGACCGGGCTCGGCCTCGTCTTCTTCGGTGCCGAGGGTTACCGGACCACGTCGCTCGTCGCCACCAACTTCACGGTAGGACCACTGTTCATCACCGGGCAGAGCGTGTTGATGCTTCTGACCACGGTCGCAATCCTCGCCGCCCTCTATCTCTTCTTCGGGCGAACCTTGGCGGGCAAGGCATTACGTGCTTCAGCCGTCAACGGACGCGGCGCGCGTCTTGTCGGCATCTCGCCCTACAGCTCCGGTCAACTCGCTTTCGCCATGGCGACATTCATCGGCGCGGTATCCGGCGTGCTGATTTCCCCGATGACCACGCTCTACTACGACAGCGGCTTCCTGATCGGGCTCAAGGGCTTCATCGCCGCCATCGTCGGGGGCTTCGCCAGCTATCCGCTCGCGGTGGTGGCCGCGCTCTTCATCGGCCTGTCCGAGGCTTTCGCCGCGTTCTGGGCGAGTGCCTTCAAGGAAGTCATTGTCTTCAGCCTTATCATTCCCATTCTGCTGTGGCTTTCGCTGCGCAGCACACATGTCGAGGAGGACTGATCGTGCTGACAAGGGGCCTTCCGCTGCTCTTCGCGCTCGTCATGCTTGCAGTTCCCTATATTCCGGGATTCCCGCCGTTCTGGGTCACCCTCCTCAACTTTATCGGCCTCGCCAGTCTCGTCGCGATCGGCCTGGTCGTGCTGACGGGCGTCGGCGGCATGACGTCTTTCGGCCAGGCGGCGTTCGTCGGCTTCGGTGCGTACACCACGGCCATCCTGACGACCACCTACGGCTTGTCACCATGGGTGAGCCTGCCTGTCGCGCTGCTCTTCACTATGCTTGCGGCCGTAGCCATAGGTCTCGTCACGGTAAGGCTCTCAGGGCACTATCTCCCGCTCGGCACGATCGCCTGGGGAATGGCCTTCTTCTATCTTTTCGGCAACATGCAATCCCTTGGCGGGTTCAACGGGATCTCGGGCATCCCGCCCCTTTCGGTGGCAGGAGTTCCGCTCTACAGCGCCCACCAGATATATCCCGTGGTTTTCGTGGCCGTCCTGCTCGCTCTGGTCCTTACGCGGAACCTGCTCGACTCCCGAACGGGTCGCGCGATGCGGGCGCTGCGGAAAGGAACCACGGCGGCCGAGGCATTCGGCATCAACGTGGCGCGCACCAAACTCGCCGTCTTCGTCTACGCGGCCGTCCTTGCCGGTCTGTCGGGCTGGCTGTTCGCTCACATCCAGCGTGGCGTGACGCCCACGGCGTTCGGGCTGAATGCCGGCATCGAATACCTGCTCATGGCCGTTGTCGGTGGGGCCGGGCACCTGTACGGCGCATTGCTCGGTGCGGGTGTCGTCGTTATCCTGAAGGATCAGTTGCAGAACATTCTGCCGCGTCTTTTCGGCGCCGGCGGGAACTTCGAGATGATCGTCTTCGGAGCGCTTTTGGTCCTGGGGCTGCAATTCGCCCGCGACGGATTGTGGCCCTATATCGCGCGATTTGTCCCCTCGGTGCGCAGGCAGGTAGCTTCCACAACTGCAGCTCTTCCGGCCACCGACCGCGCACCGGCCGCGGAGGTACTCCTCGATGTCGATGGTGCGACGAAGACCTTCGGCGGCCTCGTTGCCGTGAACAACATTACCTTCGAGGTCCGGTCGGGGGAAATACTCGGCCTGCTTGGTCCTAACGGCGCCGGCAAGAGCACGACGTTCAACCTCGTCACCGGCGTCGCCCAGCCTACCCGCGGGGAAATCCGCTTAGAAGGCAAGCGGATCGACAGGTTGCCGCCGCGCCTGATCTCGTCGCTCGGGGTCGCTCGCACTTTCCAGCACGTGAAGCTCGTCCCGGACATGACGGTTCTTGAGAACGTGGCGATCGGCGCCCATCTGCGAACCGGAGCCGGCTTCGTCGCCGGATTGCTCCGTGCCAACAGGACAGAGGAGCAAGCGATCTTCCAGGAAGCGGCCAGGAACCTCGATCGCATCGGTCTCGGCGACGAGATGCACCAACTCGCCGGCAACCTGTCGCTAGGCTCGTCGAGGCTGGTGGAGATTGCGCGCGCGCTCTGCCTTTCGCCGAAACTGCTGCTTCTCGACGAGCCTGCCGCCGGACTGCGCCGCTTCGAGAAGGAGAAGCTTGCCCGGCTTCTGCAAGGCCTGCGCGCGGAAGGCATGAGCATTCTTCTGGTGGAGCACGACATGGAGTTCGTGATGGGGCTCACCGACAGGATCGTCGTGCTCGATTTCGGCACCAAACTCGCAGAAGGAGCCCCGGTCGAGATCCAGAACAATCCGGCCGTGCAGGAAGCCTATCTCGGAGGTGTCCTGTGACTCAGTTTTCCGCAACCGACATTCAGGCGTCTTACGGAAAGATGCAGGCCGTGGCAGGGGTCGCGATCGAGGTGCCGCAAGGTTCCGTCGTCACGCTTATCGGAGCCAACGGTGCCGGCAAGACGACGCTTCTGTCGGCATTGATGGGATTGATGCGTTCGACTGGATCGGTCCGCTTCGAGGGACACGATCTTTCCGCGGTATCGGTCGAGGAGCGCGTCAAGGCGGGCATCTCGCTCGTCTCCGAGCAACGTGATCTGTTTGGCTCGATGTCGGTTGAGGACAATCTGCTCCTCGGTAGCTACCGACGAGGTCGGGAGTCGTCGGCAGACATGTTGAGGGAAGTCTTCCGGCGATTTCCGCGCCTGGACGAGAGGCGGCGCCAGCAGGCATCGACGCTTTCGGGAGGCGAGCGCCAGATGCTCGCCATGGGTCGCGCGCTTATGGCCAGGCCGAAGCTGCTAATGCTGGACGAGCCCAGCCTCGGCCTGGCGCCGCTGATCGTGCGTGAAGTGTTCCGGATCATTACAGAACTCCGAGAAGACGGGATCTCGATTCTGCTTGTAGAACAGAACGCGCGAGCCGCACTTGAGGTGGCGGACTATGGATACGTTATGGAACTAGGCAAGCTTTCCATGGAAGGAAAGGCCTCCGCATTGCTTCAGGATACGCAGCTGGTGAAAGCCTATCTCGGACAGGAACCCAAACAGCTACGCTAATTGAGGCAGCATAAAGATTCCTTTTCAATACATAATGTTGGTCTTGGAGGACCGTTGCCAGGAGACAATGTGACCGAGTTGCTAGCTGGGATGGAGGTAGTCGTGCTTGCGGGCAGGCAGGAAGAGCTCGTCGCGGCCGTGCTGAAGGCCAATCCGCGCACGGTGGTAGTGCTTCAGACCGGCGGTCCGGTCGAGATGCCGTGGCTCGCCGACGCCCCGGCGGTGCTTCGCCATGGATCAGTCTCGGTAGGGTTCGAATACCAAGTCGCGGGTCACGATCACCCGAACGGGAAAACCAGGGCGGATCGTCAGCGTCGGCGCGACCTGCAGCTGTCGCTGGATGATTTGCTGGCCGGCCTGATTGATGGTGTCCTGCGTTCCGTCGCGGATAGCGCGGATCAGGCGGTCCTCGTCGCTGGTCGCGAGTTCGGTGCCGACCGCGAGCAACGTCGAGAGGCCGGCAGCCTTGGCGAGATCCCACCAATGGTAATCGACCCCGTCCTCTAGGCCGGCAGAGCCCTGCGTGTCTGCGCCCGGCTGGCGCTCCAGCACGATGAAGCGGCCGTTGGGCAGAATGAGCCGGTTCCAGACAAGCAGCACGCGGCGTTGGCCGAACTGAACGCTGCTGTCGTACTGGCCGATGATGCGGGTGCCCTGCGGTACGAGCAGGAACCGGCCGCTTGGGCTGTCATAGATATTCTCCGTCACCTGCGCCGTGATCTGACCGGGCAGATCGGAACGGATGCCGGTAATCAGCGCGGCCGGAATCACGGCACCGGCCTGAAGCACATAGGGCGAGGCCGGCGGCATGACGCGATCCGAAGACGTCGTTCGGCGATCGACAGGGGCATCGAGGAACGCGAGTTGCCGGTCCTGCGCGGTTTGCTGGACGGGCTGGCCATTCAGGCCGGCCAGATCGATACCAGACATGTACGCTGTATTCGCGCCTCCAGGTGAGGCCGCCGTCCCTGATCCGGTCTGGAAGAAGACGCGACTGGTTCGCGCGGCTTCCTCCTCTGCCCGCCGGCGTTGTTCCGATTCATCCGCTGTGGGAGTCGTGATGGTCGGCGGGGCGACGGGCTGGCCCCGGTTTTGAGCGTCGAGGATGGGACGGCCGAGGTCGCCGGGCAGCGCCGGACCGAGAACCGGGCCGGTATAGTCGCGCGGCAGGCCCGCAAGACCATCGGCGGTAGGCCGGTTCTCCGTCGAGTAGAGTTCCTCGCCGCCGGTGCCGGCGTCGCGCGTCTGGAGCGCAAAGATCAATGCGCCGCCAATGCCGACCAAGGCGACGGCAGCCACGCCGGCGAGCACCTTGCGCGACAGGCGGGTGACGCGCGGCGGCTCCGCGCGAAGCCGCATCGGGGGGGCAGTGTTGGTTTCGCTCTCGCTCATGTCTGCTGCCCTCCGCTATGGCTCTGGGCGTTCGTCGCTTGCGAAGCTCCACCGGAGCTTCGCATCCACGAGAGTGGGCCGCTCCTCACCCTCCCGTCCGTGCGGACAATTCTGACGGTCTGCTGGCGATCGCCGCTGCCGAGGCGCAGTTCGGCCGCGCCGAACAGGCGGTCCACGATCAGGATGTGCTGGTGAACGCGGCTGTTGACGATCTGGACTTCGCCGCTCGCGCCGAGGACGAAGATCGGCGGCATCTCGCCCTGAACGATTCCGCGCGGGAACTCGACATAGACCCTGCGACCATCGTCATAGACGGCGGCCGGCTTCCACGGCGGATTGTCACCTGTGAGGCCGTAGCGGAAGTTGCGGGCCGCCACGGCCGGAACGACCGGCGTGGTGGGGACGTTCTGGCGCTGGCTGGCCGGTGGCTGCGGATACGCCCAGGCTACGGCTGGCATATAGGGGTTCTCGCCGGAACGCAGCTCGATCATGTAGACGCGCCTGTCGGTCGTCACGACGAGATTGGTCGTGATGTCCGGCCGGGTCGGTTTCACGAGAATATGGACGCGGCGGGTCGCGCCGCTGCCGCTTTCGGTGTCGCCGATGATCCAGCGGGCAGTGTCGCCGGCCGCGATCGGTCCCGTGCCGGTCAGGCTCTCGCCTGGTTCGAGCGCGATGTTGGTGATCTGGCCGGGTGCGGCATAAACTTGATAGAGCGCACCTTCCGACCAGGGATAAATCTGGATCGAGTTGTAGTAGCCTTCGCGGCGTGGCTGTACGCGAGCGGCGGCGTTGGCGTTCTCGACACGCGCGGTCGGCGTGCCGGCGGCGTTGCCACCGCGGGCGACCGTCCAGGCCGGGGGCGTGTGCAGCGGCCGCGGCCGATCGTCAGTGACGGAAGCGGGTACGGCCGGCAACGGCGGCACATTGGCGTCGTAGCTGATTTCCGGCGGCTTATAGGTGGCGCAACCCGCCAGCATCGTGGCAGAAAGCAGCAAAGCCGCGATTGCGGGTTTACGGAAAAACGGAATGGCGGGTTTGCTGATCATCGGCCGGCTCATTGGCTCATCTCCCGCGACCAGTTGATGGCGTTGACGTAGATGCCGAGCGGGTTCGCCCGGAGACGTTCGGCGTCGCGGGGCGGCTGGATCACGACGGTCAGGATCGCGGTCCAGCGTTCGGTGGCGGAGAGCTGGCCGTTCTCGAAATGGCGCTCCGTCCACGCAATGCGGAAGCTGTCCGGCGACGCCCGGATGACGCTGGAGACCTCGACGGCAACCTGCTGGCGGCCGACCCTGGTAAAGGGATCGTTGGCGCGGGCATAATCGTTGAGCGCCGCCGCGCCACGATCCGTCGTCCACTCGTAGGCGCGAAGCCAGTTCTGTCGCACAATGATCGGATCGGCCGGGATCGAGCGGACCTGTTCGATGAAGCGGCCGAGATGCCATGCCACCTGCGGGTCGGTCGGGCGGTAGTCGGCCGTGGCCGGAGCGACGGTTTGCGCCTGGCCGAGATTGTCGACCTGCACCACCCAGGGGACGACGGTCCCGCGTGCCGACTGCCAGACAAGCGCGGCGGCGAAGCCGGCCGAAAGGACCAGGCTGCCGAAGGCCATTAGCCGCCAGTTCCTCGCCTGGACCCGGGCCGAGCCGATGCGCTCGTCCCAGACCTGTGCGGCCTTCTGATAAGGGGTCTCAGGTTCCGGCGTCTTGCCATAGTGCGTTGCCGGTCGTTTGAAGATGCTCATGTGCGGTCACTTTCGGAAAGGTTGACGGAAGAGCCGGAGCCGTGGCTGTCGCTGGCGCGGATCGCATGCGCGGCCGTGCTGACGCCGTGGCTCATCGCCTGGCTGCGTTTCATGCGCTTCGCCCAGTCGGGCGGGCCTTCGCGCGAGGGCGCCGGTCCAGCCGTCGAGGCAGTGCTGCCGGAGGTGTCGCCGGCGGGATCATTTGCGACCGTCCCCATGGTCGAGGAGCCGCCGGTTGCCCCGAAGCCACCCTTCACGCCACCCGAGAAGCTGGATTTGACGCTCTCTGTGGCCCTTGCCGCGGCCCGACGAAGCGGCGAACCGGCTGCCGATCCGGCGGCGCGGGCAACGCCGCCAAGACCTGAGGCAACGCCGGAAGCGCCGGTCTGCCCCATGGAGCCGAGGCTGTAGGCGGTGGAAGCAGCGCCAGCAGCGGCGGCGCCACCCCGCACGGCGGCGGCGCCACCAGACAGGGCGGCAGTTCCTCCCTTCACGGCCAGACCGACCGCTCCACCCGCAGCAAGGGCCGCACCGCCGACCGCGAGGCCCGTACCAACCGCGGCGCCTGCGCTGAGTTGTGGCCCACCCGAAACAAGACCGCTCGCGATACCAGGTCCGAATATGCCAAGGCCGAGAAGCGAGAGAGCGGCCAGGACGACAGCCATGGCGTCGTCGATGGTTGGGGTCTGACCGCCGAAACCGGCGGTGAACTGGCTGAAGAGCGTGGAACCGATGCCGATGATGACGGCCAGCACCAGCACCTTGATGCCGCTCGAGATCACATTGCCAAGCACACGTTCGGCCATGAAGGCGGTCTTCCCGAACAGACCGAACGGGATCAGCACGAAGCCGGCGAGCGTCGACAGCTTGAACTCGATCAGCGTCACGAAGAGCTGTACGGCCAGAATGAAGAAGGCGAGGATGACAAGCGCCCAGGCGAACAGCAGGCATGCGATCTGGATGAAGTTCTCGAAGAACGCGACCCAGCCCATGAGATCGGAGATAGATTCGAGGAGCGGCCGGGCGGCGTCGAGGCCGGTCTGGGCGACCTTGCCGGGGCGCATCAGATCCTGCGCGGAGAAACCTGTGCCAGAGGCCTTCAAGCCTAGGCCGGAAAAGCTCTCGAAGACGATCTTCGCGAGGTTGTTCCAGTTGGAAATCAGGTAGGCGAAGACGCCGACGAACAGCGTCTTCTTGACGAGGCGCGCGATGATGTCGTCATCGGCGCCCCAGCTCCAGAACAGGGCGGCAAGCGTCACGTCGATGACAATCAGGGTTGTGGCGATGAAGGCCACTTCGCCCCCGAGCAGGCCAAAGCCCGAGTCGATGTAGCGGGTGAAGACCCCGAGAAAATTATCAATGACGCTGCTGCCGCCCATGGATCACTGTCCTTCAGTGGGACGCGGAGCGACGGGTGCGGGCGAGCGACCGAGGAAGCGATCACGGGTTTCGGCCCAGACGCGCAGGCATTCGGCATCCCCGGCCGCCTGCTGCCCGAGCTGCTGGCAACGGCGCTGGCTCTCGCGCAGCAGATCGCGTTCAGGCTCGACGAGGCGCGCCGGCGACGACGACGGCACCTCGTCTTTGCGGGTCATCTCAATGACCGCAGCCGTGACGGCCGCGGCCACGAACACGACAGCGCCCAGCCGGGCCAGCATCTTGCCGTCCATAGCGGTGCCCTCAGTTTCCGTTGAACATCTGTGCATTGCCGGGCTGGTAGCCGGCGCCTGGCGTCAGGAAGCGCTCCCGCTGGACACGCCCCTGCTCGGCAGCCGCCGTGCGTTCGGCCTCGGTGAGCGCGCCCGCACGGCCGTTGGCGGCAAGCAACGCGACCAGGTCGGAGAGCTGCTGCGACTGGAGCGCCAGAAGCTGGTTGCCGGCCTGCGTCGCCTGAAGCGCGCCGGTCGCGCTCTGGCTCCGGCCAACGAGTTCCGACATCTGAGTGCGATTGGTGTCGATGTTGCCGACGACGCCTGCCTGCACGCGCATGGCATCCTGCAAGCCTCCCACCGTGTTCTGCCAGCGGGTACGGGCATCGGCGACGAGCTGCTGGTCCGTCGCCGACATCGACACATTGCCGTATTGCTGCTGGAATGCCTGGTCGATGCGCTGCACGTCGAAGGCGATGTTCTGCGCCTGGCTCAAGAGTTGCTGCGTGCGCTGGACGTTCTGCTGAAGTTGATGGAGCGAGGAGAACGGCAGGCTCGCCAGATTGCGGGCCTGGTTCATCAGCATGGTTGCCTCGTTCTGAAGCGAGGTGATCTGGTGGTTGATCTGCTCCAGCGTGCGGGCGGCGGTCAGCACATTCTGCGCGTAGTTGCTGGGATCGAAGACGATCCGCCACGCATGAGCCGGCGAGGTCAGGACCGGCGAAAGTGCGAGTGGCGCAGCAACGAAGGTGGCGGCCAGGAGAACGGCGCGCGAGCGGAAATGGTGGGTGGTCATGGCTGTGGGTCCTTTTCGGGCTTGGGAATGGGTGTCGGGAAGTTGGGAATGAGATCGACCGCCCAGCCGACGTTGCGGGCTTTGAGCCAGGCGGCGAGGAATCCGTCGGGGCCGTGCTCGGCGACGAGGCTGGCGATCAGCGATTGGTCGGTCTTGGACGATGCGGCGCAGAGCGCGAGCCCGACTTCCGACAGGCCGAGCTCGAACAGGCGGTTGCCGCGCCGGGACTGGCAATAGTAGTCGCGCTTGGGCGTCGCCCGGGCGAGGATTTCGATCTGGCGGTCATTGAGGCCGAAGCGCCGATAGATCGCCGTGATCTGTGGCTCGATGGCGCGTTCGTTCGGCAGCAGTAACCGCGTCGGGCAGCTCTCGATGATGGCCGGCGCGATGTCGGAATTGTCGATGTCGCTGAGCGACTGCGTGGCGAAGACGACGGAAGCGTTCTTCTTGCGCAGCGTCTTCAGCCATTCACGGAGCTGGCCGGCAAAGCCCTCATCGTCCAGCGCCAGCCAGCCTTCGTCGATGATGAGCAGCGTCGGCCGCCCGTCGAGCCGGTCGCCGATGCGGTGGAAGAGGTAGGCGAGCACGGCGGGCGCGGCCCCGGTCCCGACAAGGCCCTCGATCTCGAAGGCCTGCACGTCGGCCGAGCCCAGATGTTCGGTCTCCGCATCGAGCAGGCGGCCATAGGGACCGCCGACGCAGTAAGGCCGGAGCGCCTGCTTCAGATCGTTCGACTGAAGCAGGACGCTCAAGCCCGTGATGGTGCGTTCCTCGACGGGTGCGGAAGCGAGCGATGTCAGCGCCGTCCAGATATGCTCCTTCGCCTCGGGCGTAATGGTGATGCCCTCGCGCATGAGGATCGCCACGACCCAGTCGGCGGCCCAGGCGCGTTCGTAGGTGTCGTGGATGCGAGCAAGCGGCTGGAGCGAGACGGAAGAGTCCGAACCTTCGGTCAGCCCGCCACCGAGATCGTGCCAGTCTCCACCCATCGCGAGCGCGGCCGCGCGGATGGAGCCGCCGAAGTCGAAGACGAAAACTTGGGCACCTTCGTAGCGGCGGAACTGCAAGGCCATCAGCGCGAGCAGTACGGACTTGCCGGCACCGGTGGGGCCGACGACAAGGGTGTGGCCAACGTCGCCGACATGCAAAGAAAACCGGAACGGGGTCGAGCCTTCGGTCCTGCCGTAAAGCAGTGGGGGTGCGCCGAAGTGCTCGTCCCGTTCCGGCCCCGCCCACACCGCCGAGAGCGGGATCATGTGGGCGAGATTCAATGTGCTGATGGGTGGCTGGCGGACATTGGCGTAGGTGTGGCCTGGCAGGCTTCCGAGCCATGCGTCCACCGCGTTGACCGTCTCGATCATGGCCGTGAAGTCGCGGCCTTGCATGATCTTCTCGACCAGTCGCAGCTTCTCGTCGGCAAGGCGCGGATCGGCATCCCAGACCGAGACGGTGGCCGTGACATAGGCCATGCCCGCCATGTCGGCTCCGAGTTCCTGCAGGGCCATGTCGGCGTCGGCGGCCTTGTTCGCCGCGTCGGTATCCACGAGCACGGATTGCTCGTTGGTCATCACCTCTTTCAGGATCGCGGCGATGCTCTTGCGCTTGGCGAACCATTGCCGGCGAATTCTGGTGAGCAACCGGATGGCGTCGGTCTTGTCGAGCAGGATCGCGCGGGTAGACCAGCGATACGGGAATGCCAGCCGGTTCATCTCGTCGAGCAGGCCGGGCGTCGTCGCGGTCGGGAAACCGACGATGGTGAGGACGCGCAGATGTCGATCGCCCAGGCGCGGCTCCAGCCCGCCGGTTAGCGGCTGGTCGGCCAGCAGCGCGTCGAGGTGCATCGGCACCTCGGGCATACGAACGCGATGCCGGTTTGTGGAAATCGTCGAATGGAGGTAGGTCAGCGTCTCGCCGTCATCGAGCCAGCGGCATTCGGGCATGAAGCCATCGAGCAGCGCCAGCACGCGGTCGGTGCGGTCAATGAAGCCGCGCAGGACTTCCCCCGGGTCCACACCCGTCTTCTCGCGGCCTTCATAGAGCCAGGTTTCAGCACGGGCGGCCTCCTCGGCCGGCGGGAGGAAAAGGAAGGTCAGGAAGTAGCCCGAGACAAAATGCGTGCTTTCCTCCTCGAAGTCCGCCTTGCGCTCGGCATCGACCAGCGCCGATGCCGCGTCGGGAAAGGTGCTCTCGGGATAGGTGGCGGCTTCGGACCGCTGCGCCTCGACGAAGATGCTCCAGCCCGATCCGAGGCGGCGGAAAGCATTGTTGATGCGGCCCGCGACCGCGACCAGTTCGGCCGCGACGGCGGAATCCAGATCGGGACCGCGAAACTTCGCGGTGCGCTGGAACGAGCCGTCCTTGTTGAGCACCACGCCCTGGCCGACCAGCGCGGCCCAAGGCAGATAGTCGGCAAGCCGGCTGGAGGTGCGGCGATATTCGGCCAGATTCATCATTGCGAAGCCTCCCTCACACCGCCAGATGACCGGGGATGCGCAGGTGCCTCCGCCCGACTTCGACGAAGAGCGGATCGCGCTTCGCCGCCCAGACGGCTGCGAAATGGCCGATGGCCCAGATCGCAACGCCGACCAGCCAGAGACGCAGGCCGAGGCCCACGGCCCCGGCCAGCGTGCCGTTCATGATGGCAATGGAGCGCGGTGCGCCGCCGAGCAGGATGTGCTCGGTCAGTGCGCGATGAACCGGGACGGTGAATCCCGGGACCGCGTCGAGTTGTTCGAAAGCGGCCGCCATCAGACGAGCGCCCCGCCGCCGAACGAAAAGAAGGAGAGGAAGAAGCTCGACGCTGCGAAGGCGATCGACAGGCCGAACACGATCTGGATCAGGCGGCGAAAGCCTCCGCTTGTGTCACCGAAGGCGAGCGCCAAACCCGTCGCTATGATGATGATGACGGCAACAATTTTCGCGACCGGCCCCTCGATGGATTCAAGGATGGATTGCAACGGCGCTTCCCACGGCATCGACGAGCCGGATGCATGCGCGGCCGGGGCGAGCATGACGCTGAGGGAAACGGTAGTGACTGCGGTCGCCATGGTGCGGCAACCGCGCGAGAGCGCGCGGATCATTCGGATTCTCCTGTGTTCGGGGTGGCTGGGGTGATGCGGTAGTCGCCGTCCGGGCCGAGGCCATCAACACGGGCGAGTTCGGCGAGCCGGCGCGCGGAGCCCCGCCCGGAAAGCACGGCAACGAGGTCGATGGTCTCGGCGATCAGCGCGCGCGGGACTGTGACGACGGCTTCCTGGATAAGCTGCTCGAGCCGCCGGAGCGCGCCGATGCCGGAGCCGGCATGGATGGTGCCGATGCCGCCCGGATGGCCGGTGCCCCAGGCTTTGAGCAGGTCGAGGGCTTCGGCGCCGCGCACCTCGCCGATGGGGATGCGATCGGGGCGCAGGCGCAGCGAAGACCGGACGAGATCGGAAAGCGTGGCGACGCCATCCTTCGTCCGCATCGCGACGAGGTTAGGCGCAGCGCATTGCAGTTCGCGCGTGTCCTCGATGATGACGACGCGATCGGCACCCTTCGCCACCTCGGCCAGCAGCGCGTTGGTCAGCGTGGTCTTGCCGGTCGAGGTGCCGCCTGCGACGAGGATGTTGGCGCGGGATTGAACGGCCGCGCGCAGGCTCAAAGCCTGATCGGCGGTCATGATGCCGGCAGCCACGTAGTCATCTAGCGTGAACACCGCAACGGCCGGCTTACGGATGGCAAAGGCGGGCGCGGCGACGACGGGCGGCAACAGCCCCTCGAAGCGTTCGCCGGTTTCGGGAAGCTCGGCCGAGACACGTGGGGATCGCGCATGGACCTCTGCGCCGACATGGTGCGCGACGAGGCGGACGATGCGCTCGCCATCGGCTGCCGCCATCATCTCGCCCGTATCGGCCAGCCCCTCCGACAGCCGATCGATCCAGATACGGCCGTCCGGGTTCAGCATGACCTCGACCACAGCGGGATCTTCCAGAAACCGCGCGATTGCCGGGCCGAGCGCGGTGCGCAGCATGCGCGCGCCGCGCTGGATCGCTTCCTGTCTCTGGTGAGAGGCTGCCATTTCGTCCCCGTTTCTCGCGGGGACGCAACAGGATCCCCGGTCGGGGATGATTAAAAGAGCCCGAAATCAGGCCGGTTCAACAAGTTTCCGGCGTCGTAGTAGTGTGGCGTGCAAATACAGGAGAACGGCGGTGGCGCGCCGATCTTGATCGGAAGTCACGCGATCCCATGTCAGGCTGCGGCCGTCACGCCTGCGATTCGCCCACGTCCTCGGAAATCTCCTGCCTGAGCTTTGGACCATGGGCAAGGCGTCGGCCAAGTGCTGCCACGAACCGCTCGTAACGTTTGCCCGCCTCGGCGCGCGCAGCCTGGGCGGCAGGTTCAGGCAGGGCCGGCGTCGTGCTCAGCCAGAACCGGATGAACACCGCCAGGCTCTCGACCGCGATGCCGACGTCGCGCTCCATCCGGGTCATGCGGCGGTCGAGCTGGTCGAGGCGCTTCGTAATCAGCGCCTCCCTACGCTCGGCGTCATCCGGCGACAGGAAGGAGGCGATGGCGGCCTCCGCGATCATGGATTGCGATTGCTCCCGACGCGCGGCGTAGTCGGCCAGACTCCTCATGACATCCGGGTCGAGATAAACGGAAACCTTCCGCTTCTTCATACGAGCCGTCATGACGCCTACAACTCCATGCCGTCATTGGGGTCGAGCGAAACCTGGCGAGCGACACCCTGTACCAGCCGGGTCAGGCGCTGGTTGCGTGTCGCGTCCTCGTCGATGTCGTCGGGCGGCTCGATCTCGAACTCGTTGTCAATCGGCTTCTTTTTCTCGACGGGTTTCACACGGCTGAGTTCGGGCTGCTGCCGGCGTTCGGATTCGGTCGGATCTTCATCTTGCCTTCCGGGCGTCGTGGGCGCTCCGTCCGCTTCCGGCCGCGCCGGGATCGGCAGGCTGCTCCAGTCGTCAGGATGGGCAACCGCGGACCGGATAAGCTCCGGGGGAGGCAGAATGCGCTCCGTGAAGCGGGCATCGTCATAATAGCGTGCCTTTTTCGCGCGGATCGGCGGCGTGCCGGCGACCATGACAATCTCTTCGGTTGGCGGAAGCTGCATGATCTCGCCCGGCGTCAGCAACTGGCGGGCGGTCTCGGAGCGCGACACCATCAGATGGCCAAGCCAGGGAGAGAGTCGATGACCGGCATAGTTCTTCATCGCCCGCATTTCCGTCGCGGTGCCGAGTGCGTCACTGACCCTTTTCGCGGTCCGCTCATCGTTGGTGGCGAAGCTCACACGCACATGGCAGTTGTCGAGGATCGAGTTGTTCGGACCATAGGCTTTCTCGATCTGGTTCAGCGACTGCGCGATGAGGAAGGATTTGAGCCCGTAGCCAGCCATGAAGGCGAGCGCGCTCTCGAAGAAGTCGAGCCTGCCGAGTGCCGGAAACTCGTCCAGCATGAGCAGAAGCCGGTGCCTGCCAGCCTTCGCCTGCAGATCCTCTGTCAGGCGGCGTCCGATCTGATTGAGGATCAGGCGGATCAGCGGTTTTGTCCGATTGATGTCGGAGGGCGGAACCACGAGGTAGAGCGTCGTCGGCCGCTCGCCGCCCACGATGTCGGTGATGCGCCAGTCGCAGCGTCGCGTGACCTCGGCGACGACCGGATCGCGGTAGAGGCCCAGGAACGACATCGCGGTGGAGAGCACGCCCGAACGCTCGTTGTCGGACTTGTTGAGCAGCTCGCGCGCGGCGCTTGCGATCACCGGGTGCGGCCCGCTCGACCCAAGATGCGCGGTCTTCATCATGGCGGCCAACGTCGACTCGATCGGCCGCTTCGGATCGGAAAGGAACGCGGCGGCGCCGGCGAGCGTCTTGTCCTTCTCGGCATAGAGGACATGCAGGATCGCGCCGACCAGCAGGGCATGGCTGGTCTTCTCCCAGTGGTTCCGCTTTTCCAGCGAACCCTCCGGATCGACCAGGATGTCGGCGATGTTCTGGACGTCCCGGACTTCCCATTCGCCGCGGCGGACCTCGAGCAGCGGATTGTAGGCCGATGACTTCGGGTTCGTCGGATCGAACAGCAGAACGCGCCCGTGGTGCGAACGGAAGCCGGCGGTGAGCTGCCAGTTCTCGCCCTTGATGTCGTGAACAATGGCGGATCCCGGCCAAGTCAGGAGCGACGGCACGACAAGGCCGACGCCCTTGCCCGACCGCGTGGGCGCGAAACACAGCACATGTTCCGGCCCGTCATGGCGAAGATATTCTTGAGCGTAGCGGCCGAGCACCACGCCATCGGGATCGAGCAAGCCGGCAGCCTTGACCTCTTCCTTTTCCGCCCACCGCGCCGAGCCATAGGTGGCGACGTTCTTCGCCTCCCGCGCGCGCCAGACCGACATGCCGATACCCACGGCGATGGCGATAAATCCGCCGGATGCGGCAATGATCCCGCCCGTGGCGAAGATCCTCGGCGCGTAGGCGTCGTAGAAGTACCACCACCACATGATGGCCGGCGGATAGTAGACCGGCATTCCGAACAGCCGGAACCACGGCTCACCGAGCTGCGCCTGAAACCCGAGGCTCCACGCGACATATTGCGTTGCGCCCCAGGTGGTGATGAGGATGATGAGGAAGACCACGATGATCTGCCCCCAGAGGATTTTCGTCCCGGACATTGCGGCGGCCCTTTCTGGTTGAGTTTAGAGCCCAAGTCTGCGTTTGCGGCCGAAGCTCCAGTCGATGCCGCCGTCGTCGCGGGCGACGCCGGAGACGTGGCGACCGAGCTGCTTTTCGAGCGAGGGCGACCAGGGCACCAGTTGGAAGCCGAGGCCGTCATCGATCATCGCAAAGCGGCCGGAGGCGAGCGTGAAGCGCTGGCGATAGGAACCGGCGACATATTCGCCGCTGCCAGCGCGGTTGAACGGCATCCCGGTCTCGGCGGCGAGCTTCTCGCCGAGGGCGTCCAGTTCCCGGCGACGAAGCGTGTCGATCAGCCGGCGCGCGAAGACGGTGCGCCCGCCCTGACGCTCGGCGAAACCTTCGCCGACCAGATGATCCGCCCGTTGTTCGAGGGCCTGGCGCACCTCGGCACCGAAGCCGCCTTCCGAGAGCGCCACGGGATCGCGGGCGATGGCTTGCCGGTCGAGCCAGGTGGCGCCCGTCGCGGTGACCTGCTGCTGAAGATCGAGATCGGAGCGAACGGCGAGCGCAACGCGGCGCTCGCCGCGCGCGTCCTCATAGGTGCGAAGCTCGACGATCGAGCCCGGCGCACTGTCGCCGGCGGCGTCGAGATGCGGAAATTTTATATGGTGGGTGCGACCGTCCACGCCGTCGATCACGGCATAGGCCGTACCCTTCAGTTCGTCATCGAGACCGCGTTCCACCAGACGCCCGATTACAGGAACGTCGAGGCTCTCCGCCGCGAGCACATAGCTGGCCGAACCGCGCTCAATGCCGCGTTCGCTCAAGGCGCGGTGCATGCGCTTGATGATGTCGCCGCGCTCGCCGAGTTCCCTGAGGACGGTTTCGGCCTCGTCCTTGATGAACCACTGCGCCGGGCCGACCTGGCCGGCCAGCCCAAGGACTTCCAGGGTGCGCAGCCGCCCGACCTTCAGCGCATGGAATTCGTCTGGCTGGCGGTCGGGATGCGGGGCGAGATCGATAATTCCGGTCTTGCCGCCATCGCGTACAAGCTGCCGGTCGAGTTGCGTCCAGCGTTCCGCCTCGACCTGACGCTCCAGATTGCGGCGAATATCGAGTTCGGTGCGCGGCCCCAGCTCCATCGTGGCGAGATCCTGCGCGCGCGCCCGCATGCCCTCCTTGATGTAGTCCCGCGAGATCACGAGATCCTGGCCGTCGTCGGTGCGGCCGCGCAGGATGATGTGGACGTGGGGATTGTCGGTGTTCCAGTGATCGACGCCGACCCAGTCGAGTTTCGTGCCGAGGTCCTTTTCTGCTTGAGCCATCAGATCGCGGGCAAAGGATTTGAGATCGGCCATGTCCACCGCATCCTCCGGGGACACGATGAAGCGGAAATGATGCCTGTCGTCCTCGCAACGCTCGGCGAAGGCACGACCGTCCATGTCTTCGCTCTCCGGCCCGAACAGCCGCGACTTCTCCCCGTCACGGGTCACGCCGTCGCGGCGCAGATAGTTCAGATGTGCGCCAAGCGGAGCGGAGCGCGTGCTGTGACGCACGACGCGGGTCTTGATGACGACGACACGAGAGCGCCCGGTGAGCAGGCGATTGGCCTGGATGCTGGCGGGCTGGCCGCGCCCGAAGCGCGAGCGATTGCCGGGGGTGATCTTGCCGGAGCGCGAGACGCGACCGCCGGCCTTCTGCGCCGCCGCCAGCGCCTGCGCGATGAAGGGCCGCGCCTGTTGCGCGCGGGTCGAGCGGATGCGCCCAGGGCGGACGCGGAACTCGCGCTCATCGGACATGGCGCGACCTCGCAACGTTCAAAACACCAATAGAATTCAAAGGCATGGGCTTTCGGCGCACGGTGCGCGAAAAACCTGCAACGTGCGGAACGCGCCAAAAACCGAAGCAAAAACAACCGACCGATTGGCGCGCAACGTGCGCCCTTTTATCTCGCCATCCTTCGGTCGTGGCGCCTGCCACAACCCCCCACGCCCTCCATGATGCGCCGGGGTACGACAGGATGCGAATGCGCCGGGATGCCTTCATTGCCGGCCCCCGGTGTCGTCGCGGGCAAGGAAAATGGGGGCAGCCCGCGTTCCGGGGGTGTCATCGCCTTGCGCCGGAACGGGAGAGCGGCGGTCAGCCGATGCACCACCGTTTGCAGGGAGATCGGCGGGATGGCTGTCGCCCGAGCGCACGACGAAGAGCGGTGCGTCGCGCCAATCGGTCTGCCGTTGGGGTGTCGTCGCAAGGTGGAGCGACGGCGATTTAACACCGAGCTGCGGTGCGAGAAGAGCGACGTAGGCGCGCGTTTCGGCAGAGAGCGGGCGGCCGGTCGAGCGATGCTCGTCGTAGCGCGCCGGACCCGCATTGTAGGCGGCGAGCATCGCGGCGACGTCGCCGTAGCGGCCCCACATCTCGCGCAGATATGCTGTGCCGGCGAGGATGTTGCTGCGCGGCTCGTAGGGATCGCGGCCGAGACCGTAGCGGGTGCGAAGTTCGGCCCAAGTATCCGGCATCACCTGCATCAACCCCGTTGCGCCGGCGGAGGACACGGCGCGCACATCGCCCGCGCTTTCGGCGCGCATGACGGCGACGATCCATGCTTCCGGGATGCCGAAGCGCTGCGACGCCTCGGTGATGTGCGCGGCATGTGGATTGACGGACGCGGCACGCACCGGCGGCGCGGATTGCGCCAGAGCCGGGGGCGTTGCGGCCGTGATGAAAGTCAGGCCGGAAAGAAGAAGGAGGATCGCCGTGTGCCGGACGGTGGATGACCGTCCGGCGCCGGCATGATCGTGGAGCGCCACGCTCAATCCCCCTTGCGCTGTTTCGCAGGGCGGTTGGTGTGCAGGCCCCAGACGGTGCCATCGCCGCCGGAGCGGAAGAGATTGGCGCGAAGCGGCCGCGCGAACAGCGGGCTTTCCAGCTCGATGGAGACGTATTCGCCGGCGCGGTCGCCGACATGCGTCCAGCCCGCTCCTATGTCGAAGCCCTCCTCGTCGCCGAGCAGAACGCGATAGTCGGGAGCGTTCTCGGATTCCGAAGGCTCGGCCGGAACGAGCGTGAGTTCAGCGTCAAGGCCGAGCGCCTTCAGGTGCCCCTCGAAACCGCGTTCGGTGCGGATGAGTTGGCCGATCTGCGCCATGGTGGTGGTCTCCTGTTTTTCGCGGTGGGAACGGGATGGACGCGCCGTCACCGCGTCGGCGCGCGCCAAACGAAACGGCCGTCGCCGTCTTCGTCGGTGTAGAGAGGGGTGGCCCGGCCGATGACCGCCGAGGCAGGAAGCGGACCGAAGTAGCGCCCGTCGAGGCTGTCACGGGCTTCCGGGTTCATGAGGAAGACTTCGCCGTTCGCGACGCGCCGGCAGCCCTGCCAAACGGGCAGATCGCGGCCACGGCTGTCGCGGTCGCGCGCCTCACCGAGCGGCACGGCGTCGATGGTGACGGCGCGACTGTGGCGGCAGACGCGCTGTCCAGGCAGCGCCATGACGCGCTTGAGAAGGGGTACATCAGGCCCGACATAACCGCGCTCGACCATGAATGCGGCGAGCGGCTCGGGCGGCATGACGGCGACCAGGTCGGTAACGTCGAGACGGTCGGCGGGCGCGATGCCGTATAGGCCGATCGGCACGCTGGCGGAGACGTTCCAGACCAGCTTGAGCGGGGTCGGAACGACGGCGGAAACGGCGATGCCGATCACGGCGGCCGTCGTCACCATGGCGTAGCGGAGACGGGTCATCCTTCAATCTCCCGCCGCCGAAGCCACGCGCGATGGCGCTCCATCGAATACGGGCGCGGCGCTTCTCCGGTGCTCATCCGGTGGGCGACATGGCGCCAGTGATCGGGCGCGACATCACAAGGGTCGATGTGGGTGGCCTCGATGGCATCGATGTGCCGCAGCACGTCTTCGACCTTCGGCCAGCTTTCGATCTTCAGCAGGATTTCGCCGCCGGGGCGTGCGAAGGGCAGCGTCTGATAGGCGTCGCCCGGCGCGACTGCCCGCACGATGTCGATGCGCGATATGACGGTGCCGAAGTCGTTCGCCGCCCAGCGGACGAACGCGAAGACGGTGTTCGGCCGGAACGAGACGATGCGCCTGTGGCGATCGAGGATATGTTCCCGCGCCTCGCGGCCGAACCTGATCCAGTATTCGATCTTCTTCTCGATCCACGTCAATTCGACATGGGTCAGGTCGTCCTGGGATTGCACGGCCGACGTCGGGCCGCTGCGCATGCGGTGGGCCGCGATGCCGGTCATGGAGTGTCTCCTTCGGTGGACGGGAATTCGCGCGCGAGCAGATCGCGCAGCATGTCGGCGACGGTGACGTCGCGCTGGAAGGCGGCAATCTTGATGCGTCCGCGCAGCTCGGGTGTGATGTCGATGGTCAGCCTGGCCGAATAGGTGGTGGCCACTTCCCTGCCGCCCGACGATGCATCCCCGGCCTTGATCCAGCCTTCCGGATCGACCGGTCGGGACGCGAAGCCTCGGCGGGTCGGGCGCTCGCTCATGACGCGATCCTCCCGATACCGAGCCGCGAAATCTCGACCAGCAACGCCGTGATCTCGCGGGCGGCGGGACTGTCGCCAGCGATCTCCGAGGCGAGCCGCCCGGTTTGCGCGGCGTCGGCGAAGACAACGCGCTGGCCGATGGTGGAGCTGAGCACCGGCGGATCGTGATCGGCCAATGTCTCGGCCGTCTCTCGGGCGATGACAGTGCGTGCGGCGCAGCGATTGAGGACGAAACGGGCGGCGAGTTGGGGTCGGTAGATGCGGGCCTCCGTGAGGAGGGAGAGCATTTCCGCCGAGGCCCATCCGTCGAGCGGAGACGGTTGCACCGGGATCAGGACGAGATCGGCGGCGAGAAGCGCCGAGCGCATGAGGCCGGCGACGCGCGGTGGTCCGTCGATCACTATCATGTCGGCGTTAAGGGCGAGTTCGGGCGCTTCCCGATGGAGCGTATCGCGCGCAAGTCCGACGACGCCGAAGGCGCGCGGGAGGCCCTCGCGCGAGCGCTGCTGCGACCAGTCGAGCGCCGAACCCTGCGGGTCGGCGTCGATCAGGGTGACGCGCCTTCCCCGCCGGGCGAGTTCGCCGGCAAGGTGGAGCGCAAGCGTCGTCTTGCCGACGCCGCCCTTTTGATTGAGGAGGGCGACGATCATCGGCGTGCTCCCGTCGGATCAAGAGGAAGCCGGGGCGCATCGCGATCTGCGGATGCTTCAGAGCCGTCCTTACGGAAAGATGGAGCCGGATCAGGCTTCCACTCCTGTCGTGCGGAGCTCTTCCTGTCGGCGATGCTGAGGCTTCTGGCGGTGTCGCGGATGAGGTTTTCCACATCGCGCGCGCGCTCTTCAGGGTTAGAGTCTTGGTTAGACTCTAAGTTAAGAGCGCGATTCCGCTTTTGCTTTCCACGCGTTACAGCCTGTTTGGGTTCCTGATAGCACGAGCCTCGGGTTCCCGATAGCACGATGGTCCGGGTTCCCGATAGCACGAGGCCGTCCACTGGTTTTCCACCGGGCGGCATCGGCTCGAAGGCGAGCAGCATGCGGCCGCCGATCTCCGCCTCGAGGAAAAGGGTGTAGCCGGGCAGAGGCTGGCGCCGGATGATGTCGCGCAGCTCGAAGGCGAAGCGCTTATACGGCGACAGGCTGCCAGATTTCCGGTGGAGATGGCGGAAGTCGAACCGCCAGCCGTCGCGCTGGCGTCCGCCATGCTTCCGAACCAGGCGGTAGAGCCAACGATCGAGTCCGCCCGTCAGATCGAAGTACGCCCGATCGATAGTGAGCACGAGCGCATCGTCGAGGACGGCCTGGTAGAACCAGTCCGGCACAATCAGCTCGATGCCGTCGGGACGGCCGTTTCGGTCGGTGCGTTCCTGCCACTCGTTGATCCACGAGAAGCGATGGCGACGGCCTTCTGCTGGCTGGCGGATCGAGGTGGAAACGGTGGTCGATTGCAGCCGGTCGAGCGCGGCCTTCAGGCGCTGATAGTCGCGTGAGCCGGTGCCCCGGCCAACATAAGTGAGGATTTCGTAGGGCGTGGCGGCCATCAGCCTGGAGGTACGAAGCCCGGTGTCGCGGGCTTCGACGATCTGGCTCGCCGCCCAGATCAGGATGTCGGCGTCCCAGATGGTCGCCATTCCGTGATCAGGGACAGCCTCGACCCGGATCGTCACGTTGCCGGCAGCGAAGTCGATCGGCGCGACGCGGTGGGTCTTGGAGAGGGAGAAGAAGGGATAGGCCATGAGATCCTGCGCGTCTCGTGGCGCGAAGTCGCCGGGGAGCGCCCGGAACAGGTCGAGCTGTCCGCGCTCTGAAAGGGATCGACGCCGCGCCACCATGAACGGAACCGCCCGCGATCAGCGTGCGTAGCGACCGGGTTGCGGAACGGCGAGTGGCACCTGGCGCTTCGCCGGCAACACCTGCCCACGCGGATCGGAGGTCGAGGTGACGGCACCGCGGGCCGCCCAGGCTTCGAGATCGTCGACCGCGTAGACGACGCGGCCCCCGAGCTTGCGGTAGCTGGGGCCGGTCCCGTAAGTCCGGTGCTTTTCGAGCGTCCGGGCGGACAGGCTGAGGAATTCGGCAGCTTCCTTGGTGCGCAGGAAGCGCGGCGGCAGAACGGCGAGATCGGGTCGCATGGGTCGGCCTTTCGTGGTCTTCGTTAGGGGCGCCGGAGATCGGCGGCGGACGAAGGCCACGATGGCGAAGCGAAACCGGTGAGTTGCAGGGCGAATTTGAGGGATATCGAAATCGCCCACCGGGCGAGCCGATGCGTTCGGCTAGGATGACCGACGATGACGAAGCAATCGACGATAGCCGCCCGCGATCATGGCGCGGGCATCCCGCAACAACGATTTGACTGCATGGCGGGCCGACGACGCCTGCCATTCATCGCGGTCGAGGCTACCGATATTGAAGATGACTTGCGCGATCTCCTGCTGGGTCGCGCCCGCACGTCGGCCATCGAAAGCCTGCAGCATTCGCCGAGCGCGGGACCGCTGCTGTCGCGTGAGGCGGGTGTCCGGGGGCACCGCCCTGTCGTGAAGGGCCGCGAGGAAACGATAGATTGCCTCCAGCCGGCCGAAACCCTCCGGCCCGAGCGGCACCAGGGCGGCGGCGGAATCCGGGTTGAATCCGCCACCCAGGCACAAAAGTTGAAGCTGCTCCCCATTGCCGAGATCGTAGTGAAAATTGCCATCGCCGTGATCGTGGACGGCCGGGGCGTCGTCTATCACCGGCAAGGGCCTGGCGTCAGGTGCAAGCGGCGGTGGAGCTCTATCGAGGACGACAACGCTGGTATCGTCCTGCGGCAACCAGAGCACGCGGGCGTCAGGAGGAGCGTTTTGAGGATCGACGGGGATAAAACAACCCCCAGTGCCGACGGATCTTGTCCGTCAGCGTTTGGACATCGGCATCGGCTTCGCTCGATGCCTGGAAATCACGGTCATAGGCGTTGTTACGGCGCAGCCATTCCCAAGCCAGGTCGGAAGCGGTCAGGCTTTCTACGTAGCCGTAATCGGCCGAGGATCGCCACCCTGATGCGTCTGGTGTCATCGCGGTCTACCTGCTGTTCTGGAGAACTGTGACAGCGGCAGACTTCCCGCCCAGGTTGTTTTATGGAAGGTGTCGTGTCGACAGTGGGTGATGCCGTGGACGCATCACCGTGATCACCGCCGCTGGCTTTCGCGAACCAGATCGCGATAGCCCTGCTCGCTCATCCATCGAGCCCGGGCGAGATGGGTGTCATGAATATGCCGGCAGCGCTCCGGCTCCTGATCGGCGTCGAGACCGAAGAGGATCCGGACAGCCTCCCGCCAATCCGCGCCATCGCGCGCGGCATCGAGAAGCCTCAGGTACAGCACCATATGCTCGCGGTCGTAGGGAGTGAGCGTCTCGCCCGATGGCGGCTCGTCAAGGAATGCTGGTGTCGATGGTGCCATTTCAGTCCAGAATTCTCGCGCTCGGCATTCGCCAAGCGGCGCACCGACCATACCAGATGAAGATGAGGGTCAGCGAGCCCGCGCGTTGCTTGGGCTGATGGTCGCCCTTATCAGGGAACACAATAGCCCGACCACCATCATATTGGGACCAAGCCGCCTACAGCAGGGTCCTGCCCCCTCTGATCGTTCATTTACATACTATAGTTGATAAACTCAAAGTATGTAAATCGCGATCTTCCTGCGCATGGATATGCGCAAATTGGTCGGCCGGAACTTCGCCCGCCTGCGTCGGG
This sequence comes from Mesorhizobium australicum, assembly GCF_900177325.1. Lineage (NCBI taxonomy): Bacteria > Pseudomonadati > Pseudomonadota > Alphaproteobacteria > Hyphomicrobiales > Phyllobacteriaceae > Mesorhizobium > Mesorhizobium australicum. The sequence continues at coordinate 165,610 of NZ_FXBL01000004.1, forward strand.
AGAAGGGCCTGACCCAGGAAGAGGTCGAAGCGCGGTCCGGCTTCAGTCAACAATATCTCAGCAGCCTCGAACGCGGCCGGAGAAATCCGACCGTGATCACGCTTTATGAATTGGCCCAAGCCCTCGGCGTCAGCCACGTCCAATTGGTCGAGCCTGACGATCAGGTCTGACAGGCACTTCCGCGTAGGTGCCCCCATTTCCTCCTGATCAACCCCCGGTGAAGCTCCAACGGCGCGGTTCATGGTGGCAGCGATCGGCCACGAACATAAGGAAAACCCCGGCGGCTTGCGCCGCCGGGCCTTCCGCATCCCCTCAGAACGGGATGTCATCGTCGTCGACGACCTTGCCGTCGTCGTTTTCTGTCTGCTTCGCCCGGCTCAGGAAGTCGACCGTCTCGGCGATGATCTCGCAGCCGTAGCGGTCGTTGCCCTGCTGGTCGGTCCATTTCGTGTAGTGGATGCGGCCGCGAACCAGTACCTTCATGCCCTTCTCGCAATATTGCTGGATCGTCTTGCCGAGGCCGTTGAAGGCGGTGACGCGGTGCCATTCGGTGTCCTGGACCCGGTAGCCGTTCTCGTCCCGGAGAACCCTGCCTTCCGAGTAGCGGGGGCGCGAGGTGGCCAGCGTGAAGTGGGTGATGCTGGTGCCGCCCTGGGTGGTGCGGGTTTCAGGGGCCTGACCGATATTGCCGGCGAGAATGACGATGTTCTGCATTTTCAAGTCTCCGTTGCTTTTCGGAGGGACCATCCCTCCGACGAGACCCGAAAAAGGACGTCTGGAGGCTCCCGCACTGAAGCCAACGGCGGCAGCTTGACCCCCAAGGCCCGGAGTGGTGCGGGCAGGCGCGTTTGCGCGCCAACACGGTCCGGAGCCGCGGGGGTTGCTGGAGAAAACGGAACGGACTTAGGGGATCAGTCAGTCGGAGGGATTGGTGCCTTTGAAAGCACGTAACGGGGACGCGCAGCAGAACACTTCGTCCTTGCCGACAACATCGTTCCGGCAGGCTCCCAAAACCCGCACCGCCCCGAGCGCGTGCCTGCAAGGATCCCCTTCAGCCGCCACCTGTGCCGCCGTCCGGACAGGCAGGCCGGGAAAAGAAGAGTACGGCTATCGGGCTCTAGGCGAATGGTATCGCTATCGCTTCGATGGCTGAAGGCGCGGTTCAGCAGCATTGCAAGAGAGGCAGATGAAGAGGCTCGCGGCGTGGTTCCATTTCATGAAGTGGCCCGCACAGGGCGTCGAGCGCGCGCGGCCTGCGTGATTCATGCCTGATGACGATTTCCCAAGCCGGATGAGGCGGGCCGGACACGCCGGCAAGCACAGCGATGCCATGACTGCTTCGTCTGTGTGGGCGCCGGAGGGCCGGCGGCGCAAGCCGCCGTTGTCAGATCACAAATGAAGTGGCGGGCGCAGAAGAAAACTGGAATGAGACTAGCGGAGCGCAAATCATCAAGGCCGCAATCGCTGTGACTCTTGACAATGCATCGGAGGTGATTCACGGTTTGTTCACAGCTTGTCCCCACTATGAAGGGGAGGTGGGACGTTGAAGCGCAAGTCACCCAATCTGGGCGTGAGCCTTCCGAAATGCCGCTGCTGCGGCAACTACTGGCGGCCGCCCCAAGGCGTGAACGCCAGTGCTGCCTACTGTAAGCGGTGCGCAAAGGAGCGCCGCGCGGTAGCCACAGCCAGCCTGGGTCTTAAGCGGATTACCTCTGCGGACCTCAGCGGCCATTTCCTGCTGCCCCGGCGCTTCCGACTGAGCTAGGCTTCGAAGAATGCGCGCAACTCAGCCATAGCCTGGGTTTGTCCGACAATGCCGTCCGATGCGCCGAGAGAACGCGAGCGTCCAGCTCCCAATGGCTCACTCCATGCGCGCCAGCGGTGCTTGCGCTGGGAGATGCGTTCCCATTCCACCTGCAACCGACGCTGCCCCTTCACCTGCTGCCATAGAACGAACTCCGGCTCAACCGTCGTGGTCCAGACGGGGTCAATCGGCAGCGCGGCGATGCCTGTTAGGGCCTGACCCGCGCTCTGGTGCCGACCTGCGGGATTGTCGTTCAGCATCTTGCGAATGACGGTGCGCCACGCCTTCGGGATGTGGGGCAACCATCTGAGGGTATCAACGAAGCCCCCACCAGGGATTATGTGTCGGGGGTCCGGTGCTTCCTCGTACCATACCTTGCCATGCAGTAGCCGGAACAAGGTCATGCCCAGCGCCCATATGTCGGTCTTCGGGCTCGTTCCGTTGCCGTGCCAGACCTCATAGGCAATGTGATCGCTATACCCGGCTTGGGAGCCATAACCCAGGATCAGTTCGTCGGTCACCAGGCCGAAGTCACCGAGCTTCGCGACGCCCTTCGAATCCAGCAGGATATTCGCGGGCTTGATGTCGCGATGGAGCATCTCACGCGCGTGTAGAGCGCCCAGCCCAAGCAACACCTCTGTCGCCACCTTTTTGGCGGCAGGCAGAGTCATGGGCCCTTCCTCAAACTTGGCCTGCAACGATCCGCCGGGGCAAAACTCCATACAGATGACGACACTGTTGCCACCGTCGCCTTCGACCACGTGATGCACCTGGACCACATTGCGGTGGGTTGCCTTCGAGAGGTGCTGGGCTTCGTTGAGAGAGCCGCCCTTATATTTCTCCCAGGCAGCATCGTCGTGGTGCGCCTCGCGGCTCAAAACCTTCACCGCTACGTTCCCGTGAGCTGGGTCGGTGCCCTTGAACACCTGGCCGAAGTGCCCGTTGCCGATCCTGTCATCAATCTGGAGGCCGGAGACGTACTCTCCCATCAGGCATTCCTCGCGGCGATCAGGAGCATGGCGACTTCACGGCTCATTTTCCTTAGTTTCCCACCGGCTGTCTGCTTATCCCAGAAGGAATCGTCGGCCACGTAGTCGTCTACATTGCGCTCGCCATAAGTCCTGCTGATCACGCCCTTGGTGAGCTGCTTTACAGAACAGACCGAGCCCGCGGCGGCGATGACAACACCGCGAACTTCGGCGCTCTGCAACATCCCGAGCTTTGCAGATCCCTTCCCCATCACCGCGCTGGCCTTCACGACCACACCGTCGATTTGATTCTCTCTTAGATAGTCGGCGCACTGTTGATGAAGCACATTATATGCGGTGGCCCGGTCGCCGTTCTGGACCTTCCAAGTATCGTCTGCGAGCACGACAAGTGGCTCACTTTCGTCGTCCGGGATTTCGGCATCGACGTAGATTACGCCTTCTTTCGAGGCGCTGAGCCCCAACCATCGCTTTGTCATCCAGCCCCCCGGTTTTTTGCGGCATATTGATACAACGTAGATGACGATTGGTGAAGAGAACGAGAATGGGGCCGCCGCACCGCCGATGCTCAGCAGGCGTGCTCTTGTAGGACAATTCCGCATTTGACAGCCGCGGTATTCATCACGGAAGCGGCGGATCGAGGCCGCCACATCAGCGCGAAAGGGCGGATACCCCGAGAGCGTTGAGATTGATCATGGCCGCGATGCCGATGAAGAACCCAACAGTGCCGCAGAGCAGGTTGAGTGCAACGCCCGAGTCGATGGCGTTCTTCGCGACCCCATGAACGAGCGCATAGCCGGCAATCGCGGCAGGCACCGCGAAGACGGCGAGAGCGATGAGACGCAGAACCGGGTTCTTCGCAAAGCCGAGAACAGCGATCACCAGCCCGATGGAAAGGAACGCCGCGCCGATCGCGGCAAGCCCCGACATCAGGAAGCCGGCGCCAGCGCCATAAGCAAATTGAGCAGTCGAAAGGCCAACCATGAAGGGCAGGGCGTAGATCGCAAGATTATAGGCGATGATGCAAAGCGCGATCGACAGGGAGACAGCGAGCAGGATCAGCGTCATGGAAGCCTCCACATGAATGGTTGAGGATCACGACAGGCTGCCGGAAGGTACGCTCCGCCTGCGACTATGCTACTTCGCCGGTTCTGCAAGGATGCTTCATCAAAGCCATCAGCCGGTTGCGTAGTCAAGTATTGGCGGCTGAAGCAGCCGCCCGAAGCGGCGCTTTACGCGCCACCGTCGAACTTCAATACCGGGATGCCGAGCTTGCGGGCCTTGTCGCCGAGGTTTTCCTGGATCCCGGTTCCGGGAAAGACGAGGACGCCGACCGGCAGGACGTCCAGCATGGCGTCGTTGCGCTTGAAGGGCGCGGCCTTGCCGTGCTTCGTCCAGTCGGGCTTGAAGGCGACTTGGCGCACACCGCGATTGTCCGCCCATTTCGCGGCGATCAGTTCGGCGCCCTTCGGCGAACCGCCGTGCAGCAGCACCATGTCCGGGTGCTTGGCATGGACCTGATCGAGCTTCGCCCAGATCAGGCGATGGTCATTGTAGTCGAGACCGCCGGTCAGGGCGACCCTGGGGCCGGAGGGCAGCATCACCTCAGTCTCGGCGCGGCGCTTCGCGGCGAGGAAATCCCGGCTGTCGATCATCGCGGCGGTCAGGTTGCGGTGGTTGACCATCGATCCGGTGCGCGGCCGCCAGGCGGTGCCGGTGTGGCGCTCGAAGGCTTCGGCGGAGAGATCGCGGAAGAGTTCCATGCTGTTGCGCCGCTCGATCAAGGTCTGACCCTCTGCCGTGAGGCGCTCCAGCTCGACCGACTTCACCTCGCTGCCGTCCTGTTCCCGCTGGAGGCAGCGCTGCGCCTGCTCGTTGTCGTCAAGCTCGCGCTCGACCCGGCCGGCGGCGCGGTGGAAGAGATTGACGGTCGACCAGAGCAGTTCGTCGAGGTCGGGCTCGAGGCGGGTGTCGCCGAGTGTGGCGACGAGGGCATCAAAGATGTCCGCGACCGCGGCGGCGACCTGATTGCCCTCCGGCAGCGGCCTCGGATCGGCTTCATCCTGAAACGGACGCCAGCCATAGAGCTGGAGTTCGGTGAGGACATGATCGGTTGGGGATGAGGTGTGGTTCGGCTCGAAACCTGCGTTTTCGTCTTCATTCATCATCGGGAGCGTCCTTGTCTGGAGACCGCGCCCATCGCGGCCTTCGCAGGCGTCGAAAGCCCGCGGGCGGGACGGACTGGCACCCTCGCGCTCCCGCGAGGGCTTTGATGGCCGGGTTCGGGCTATTTTGTTTCGCGCTGCAAAGGCGGCTGATCCGGGGTCCCCATGCGACCCGTCGCGTGGGGTGGTCAGGCGCCGGCGGAAAATATCCCGAACGCGGCCATTGCCTGGCCGGCCCGCTTGTGGGCCGATCGCCCTCTTGAGAAGGCCGTGGGCGCCGGACTCTTCGACAACGAAGGATGTTTCCCGATGATGAGCGGAGGCGGCAGGTGGAGACGCCCGGGGACCGCGCCTCGTTCCCGCCGATCTCCTCACCCTTCCATGAAACGGCTGACGTCTTCGGGGTGAAGCTGTTCCTTCAGTGTCGCCCGGAGGGCATCGACGCCGCGCCAGCGCAGATCCTCGTTGAAGTCCCCGGCGACCGGCGACACCGCAATTGCCTCGATCCCGACGCTCGTCGCTCTGGCGATCAGGCCATTTCTCGCGCCGTCCCCGGCCGGGTCGCGATCGCGCAGCACATAGAGCCTGCGCAGCGTCGCCGGGAACCGACAAGCGGCAAGGTGAGCGGCCGAGAGCGCCGCCAGCATCGGCATCTGGGGCAGGACCATACGGGGCGACAGCACGGTCTCGATGCCCTCCCCGGCCGCGAGCACCCGACCTGCCACCCCGAAACGGACGGCGTGCCCGAGAAGGTCGCCCATCGCCCGCCGCGGTGTCTTGACAGGCGCCTTGCCCGAACCGTCGGGGCTGAGCCAGGTGCGGTGCGCCCCCGTCTGCCGTCCGGCGAGGTCGGTGACGGAAGCGACCATCGCCGGCCAGATCTCGGTGGGCGAATGCTCGTCGGGCCGATAATAGCAACGCGGATGGAAACGCAGGCTTGTGGTTTCGTGCAAAGCCGTAATGCCGCGATTGCGGAAATACGTCTCTACAAGCGTGCCGCCGACCGGCTGCGACATGGCGAAGAGCCGCCGTGCCGCTTCAGGCGACCCCGACGAGGCCATGCCCGGCGCCCTGCCGGTCGGCGTCCTCGTCTTGTCCGGCTCGGGATGCGGCAGAGAGAGGAAACGGCGGGCTTCCTCGGCCACGTCCTTGAAGTCGACAAGGCCGAGCGCCTCGCGGATGACGTCGAGGAGATCGCCATACTCGGCGGTTGCGGCATCGGTCCAATGCCCGGCGGCGCCGGGACCTGATTCCGGTCCGCTGAGCCGGACGAACATCGACCGGCCGGGCGTATTGCGAACGTCGCCCACCGTCCAGTAGCGGCCCTGGCGCCGTCCGTTGGACAGGTAATGGCGGCAGACCGCCTCGGCCTGCCGGCCGAGACGGATCGCCAGTTCGGAGGCGTCGTGACGGGCCATCAGGCAGCCTCCCGCTCGCCGATACGCTCAACCGGCCAGCGGTCGAGCAGTCTGGCGAGCACGGCCGGGCCGTTCGCATCAACCGGTACGAACATGCGCAGCTTCCACGAGATGATTTCGTGGAAGAGGCCATAGGCGGTGAGGCGCTCCCGCATCGTGTCGGTGAAACCCGACAGCTCGATGCGGTTGGCACCCATCACGCGGGTCCGGCGAAGCTGGAGGCCCTCGGAAAGATCGAGGATCGTCCGGCCGTCCATCAGCGCGATGAAAGCCTCGTCCGGCGTGAGCGCGGTCGCGCCGGTCGTGGTCGCGTTGGCGGCCGAGGCCGGCGAGACCTTGCGGCCGATGATCCGCTCGCCCGCGTCGGTCTGGAGCCGATAGACGCGGGTGGACTCGTTCGGCACGCCCGCCGACGGATCGACCGGCAGCCGGGCGGGCAGATGTTCGGCCAGCCAGCCGATCAGCGTGGCCACATCAGGCGCGACGCCGAGAGACGCGGGAAACACGGTCGGATCGTCGGCGGGCAGCTTGTCGATGACGGTGAGCCGTGTGGGAATCGTCGTGCCGTGCTTTGCATAGACCGAGCCGTCGATGGCAGCGGAGAAGACGACGCGGCCGCGCTCCTGCAGCCGGGCGAAGGCTGCTGACCAGGCCCGATTGTCGGGCGCGAAGCCGGCGCCGGTGATGGTCACCAGACGGCCGCCGGGAGCGAGACGTGCCAGCGCCGACGCGACATGGCGGAACGCGGCGTCGGCCATGCGGCCCCCGACATTCGCCATGACCGAGAACGGCGGGTTCATGAGCACGACGCTCGGGATCGCCCGTGGATCGAGATGGTCGTCGATCTGGGCCGCGTCGAAGCACGTGACAACCAGGGCCGGAAAGAGGAGAGAAAGGAGGCCGGCGCGGTCTCGGCAAGCTCGTTGAGCGCGAGCGAGCCGCCAGCGATCTCGCCGAAGATGGCGAGAAGCCCTGTGCCGGCCGAAGGCTCCAGCACACGATCCGCCGGGGTGATGGCGGCGGCCGTTGCGGCGGCCAAGGCCAGCGGGATCGGCGTGGAGAACTGCTGGAAGGTCTGCGCCTCCTCGGAACGGCGCGTGTGTGTCGGCAGAAGACCGGTGATTTTCGACAGGGCGGAAAGCCGTGCAGCCGGAGATGCGGCTTTACGGAAAAGCGCACGTCCGTATTTACGGAGAAACAGGACGGTCGCGGCCTCGCTGGCGTCATAGGCCGTCTTCCAGTCCCAGGCGCCGGTCGCGTCGGACGTACCGAAGGCCGACTCCATCGCGCTGCGCAGAGTGGCGGCGTCAACGCGCTGACCGCGCTCAAGATGGGGAAGGAGCAACTGCGCCGCCGCGAAGATCGCGGAAGAGGTGTCGGGATCGTGGACGGCCGGAAGCAACGCGGCAGCGGGCGCCGCTGCGGACGCGGAAATCATGTTCATGGGGAGGACCTCGGGAGAGCGGGACAGGATCGAGCCGCGCAGCGCTCTCTTTCAACCGCACCGGCTCACATCCGTCCCGGCCGCTCTCTCCCTCTGACGCATCGGCCCTGACACATCGCCGGCAAGACATGGCTCAGGGGATCAGTGGGAGGGTCAGGGATCGCGCGCGCCGGCGATGATCGCCTCGCCGCGAGCGACCGCCCACGAGGCTCTTTCGACCCATTCGTCCGATGACGCGCGATCCGCGAGGCGGTCCGCGACCAGCATCTTCAGGAGGCCGAGCAGGATCTCGAAATGCGCGGCCTTGCGCTGGATCGTCTCCCCGAAATGCGAGGGGACGGGAATCGGCGGGCTGGAATAGGCCGCATCAGCTCCCTCCCAGATCCCGGTGACGTAGTTCTCTCCTGCCGAGTCGTGATCGAACTTGCCGGTCGTCCATTCATCGTCCTCAACAGCCAGGCGGCAGGCGGCCGCGGGCGTATCGGCGGAGTAAGTGCGGTGCCGGTAAACCGGGAGGTGATAGGTGACCTCGATCGTGTATTCGGGCATGAAATGGCTCCTGAAACGACAAAGCCCGGCGCGACGGCCGGGCTGGGTTGGCTGGATGTTGCGGCGGTCGAGGCGTGGGCGCCGGGTGGATGCGGTCGCTGTCGAACTCGACATCATCCGCGATGGCATTGCGACCATCGGCCGTAACGCGGTCGATGAAGACGATGATGCCTTCGCGCCGCTCATCGATGTCGATATGCTCGGGACGGGCCATCGATTCCATGGCGGTTTTCGCCTGAACCTTCGCCTTCTCGATTGCTTCGGCGTCCGAGCCGGCCTCGACGGTGAAACCGTCGTATGCGCGCATCCAGAAGCCGATCTTGACGGTGTATTCGCTCATGGCTCGCACCTCACGCGGCTTGGAACAGCGCAGCGCGAGCAGCCTGCCGCCAGGAGGGATCGACCAGCCGGCCCTCGAGTGCGCTCGCGCGGAAGCGAAGGCTGCGAGCGGTGCTATGGTTGTCCCAACCGGCCTCGAACGAGGCTTCGCCGCGCAACTTACTGGCCTTTTCCACGATCAGCCGGGCTTCGCCGTCGGAAGCGACGGGTTCGCACCACCTGACGCTGCGCCGCCACGGCTCGCCTGCGAGAACCAGGCAGTGCTCGCCGTCGCGGACGATGAACAGACGGGGCAGGAAGCCGAGAGCACCATCCTCGCCGGTGGCGATCTCGTCCTGTCGAGCCAAGCGTTCGACGCAGGCGATGGCCTCGGCGAGCGATGCGCATTGCGCCAGCTCGACCGTGTGCGGGACGGTATAAGAGCCGTAGATCGGATCGTCTTCCGGGTACTCGATTTCGCCAAGGCAATCGACTCGCAGCGGGAGCTTGCGAGCGGCGGTAAGGGTGGCGATGGCCCGCGCAACCGGAGCGGCGGCGGATATAAGAGTGAACGTGTCCATTTCGGTTTCTCCGTGACAGGCGACGGAAGCCTCTCTTCCGACCCTCATCCCGTCACGGCCAAACCGGCCGGCCTCTCACTCTCGGCTCCGCCCCCCTTTACCGCTGCGGGTGGCGGGCCTGATCCCGCCGCACGCGATCGCGGCCCGGATGCGCTGTGCGTTCCGGGCCGGGTGAGTGAGGCGCATTCGCCTCACTGCCAGGGATCGAGTTCCAGTTTCACCATTTCCTCGTCGCCATCGAATTCATCGGCGGGCATGGCGCCGTGGGTTCCATCGCCAGCCTGGAACACGACGATCGAGACCATCAGCGTGGCGGCGAGGCTGGCGGCGAAGGCGGTGGCATCTGCGTAGGACATGGGTTCCGGCTCCTGTCTTGGAGGCGGGGGACCATCCCCCGCGCGACAGGCGCCCGAAGTGTCTGACCGGATCTGCAATCACCCTCGCGCGTTCGGGCAAGCCCCGAATCCGCAAGGGCGGCACGCTCGCGTAAGCCGACCCCTTCGGGGTTGATTGACGAAGAGACGGTTCGGACCAAGGTTTGCGAATGGAAGCGGGGGTGGTGCCTGGTCTCTGGCTGGAAGCCGGCACCCGTCGCAGGTGCCGCTGCCTTCGCCGCCAGCTTTCCCCCATGCCGGTCTTCTCGCAACGCTGTTACAGGCGGCGGAACCCGTCCCCGGAAACCACGATGGCGGCCCATGCGCGCTGGATATCGACTCTGGCAGGCTCGATGTCTGTGCTCAGCACGACATGGCCTGGCACGGCCAAACGGGCCGATACGGGATCAGCCCCAAAGTCCGTCCGCGATCTCGCGGGCGGTCATGGCGCGGGCCCTCTGCAGCAGATCGTCACCGCAGGTATCGATATGGCCGTAGAACCGCGCCCGGCCGCCGTTCGCGTTCCAGTCGGCATAGCAGCAGTATTCACGGGCATCGAGCCCAAAGCCCCGCGCTGCTTCGGCTCCACGACGATGGTGATGCCACCACGGGTTTCCTCCCACCGAAGCGAGCGCTCCGCGGGAGGATTGCGGCGGTCCTCGGCGAAGATCTCATTCACCGTCATCATGCTGTCCCTCCGTCTTCGCTTTCGGGATAAAGCCGGTTGGATCGTCAGGATCAGGCGGCAGGTAGGCGTCATAGGGATTGCCGTCTGCAAGATGGCCGAACGGCGTCATGACGTAATCGCCGTCCTCCGCACGCCCCACGGCGCACAGGACGTAGCGCGGCTCGCGGGTGACGGCATCCATGCACTCCATGAGTGCGAGATTGCCGTCACCTGCCGCGCGTAGCAGCGTGTTGAAGTTGGTGCGCGCGTAGTCGGGAATGGCCATGGGTTTCTCCTGAAACGAAAATGGCCCGCGGTCATTCGACGGCGGGCCAGGTGAGCGGGAATGAGCGATGGTCAGGCGGCGGCGCGTCCCTCGACGACATCGGCGCCGACTTCATCGGCCGTGACGTCCTCAAGCCGGGCGCGGCTGTATCCCGCTTTTGCCAGCCAGAGTTCGGCGGCCTCACGGTTCTCCGCCAGATGCAGCAGTTCGACGTTATCGCCGATATCCTGCACGACGCGGACCTGACCGACCCTCGGGCGCTCGATGACCCGGAAGGTCAGGTCGCTGTCGATGCCATAGGTGCGCATGACGGTGACGAGGATGATGCCGCCCTGACCGAAATTGCCTTCATGCAGTGTGAAGCATGGCGGGCTTGTGTAGGTCGGGCGCTCACGCGCGGGCTCCTTGCGCACAAGGCGGCCGACGCCGTTGCGGCGCTCCCAGGCCGCCAGCTTCTTCGTGAAGCGGGCGGGCGGCTTGGGCTCTCCGTCAGCATAGGCAATCAGCGAGCCGAGCGGAGCTATGTCGAGGACAAGAGAAGCGGACATTGTTGGTCTCCTGAAACGAAAACGGCCCGGCGGGATGCCGGGCCTTGCGGATGGAGGATGAAGAAGAAAGATGGGGCGACCGACGCCGCCCCGCAGATGCGTGTCACTCGGCGGCGACGAGAACCGCCGGCTCGTCGTCGGCGTCACTCGCATCGTCCTCGTCGTCGCCGGCGAGGAAGTTGGGCAGCGCCTCGTCCTCCTCGTCGTTCTCGGCCGAGAGTTCCGCCGGCTCCTCCGCGACCAGGCGCAGCGGCTCGGGAAGCCAGCCGGTGTCGGCCAGCAGGCGTTCGGCCTCCCTGGCCATGTCGCCCTTCTTGAGATGGTCGATCAGCTCGGCGGCGCGCTCGCCCGCCCCCTCGCGCACGGCTTCGAGGATGTGAGGCTTGGTGACGCGGCCGAGATAATTCTCGACCGTCGGCTTCCAGCCTGCTTCCACCATGTCGAGTTCGACAGCGCGCGCGAGCCGATCCGCCTCGGCGAGACGCTGCTGGATGCCGTGCACGGTGACGGTGCCGCCACCGTAGCGATCGGCCTTCTCGTAGAGGGCGTTGACCCCGAAAGCAGCGCAATGCGCGAAGAGCGCCGCCTGCTCGGTGCCTTCGAGAGAGACGAGCCAATCCCAGAGGGAGGTCTCGTCGGTTGGCATGCGCGCCTCCCATGCCTTGTGGCGTTCCTCGATGGCCTGCGCCGCCGGGGTATCCTTCAAGCCGGGCGCTTGCAGGGAGAATCCGGTGTTGCGCACCGAGACTTCCATGGCCGGGCTGTAGGAGATGTAGCGGGAGAAGACGTCCCGGCAGAATTTGTGCAGCACGGCCAGGAACGCGACGGACGGATTGTTGGCCAGCCTGTCGCGCAGTGCAAGGGTACGCTCGGCCGTCAGTTCCGTCACCAGGCGATCCGGCAGCGGCTTGATGACGTCGTCATCCGTATCCGTCGGCTGGCTGCCGATGGTGATCACGGTGCGCTGAGCCGAAGGATCGACATCGGCGTCACCGTGGCCGATGCCGGCGTCACCACCGGTCGAGGAGCCGTTGCCCTCGACGGCGGCTTCCGGCTCATCCTCGGGACGGACATAGCCGCGATCGACGACGAGTTCGCCGTCCCGGCCGATGCTGAGGAAGACGCCGGCGCGGGCGATCTCGTCCGGATCGAAGCTGACGGGACGGTTCTCGAAGGCACTGAGGGCGGCCTCGATCTCCGCGAGACGCTGATCCACCTCTTCGGGCAGATCGTCGGCCTCCGCGTATTCCGATTCGAGATCGTCATACTCGTTGCGGAGTGCCTCGCGAGCCGCCCGTTCCTCTTCGGTGAGGTCCTGCGTCGTGCCGGTCAGCTTGCGCAGGCCGTTGGCATGGCCGTAGGGAAGTTCAACCGAAGCGTCGATCCACTTCCAGCCCTGGGCGGCAATCTCGTCGGCCATCGCCTTCAGCTTCTCGTCAACCAGGCGGTCGAGCAGGGAGACGTCCTGCAGCCAGCCGTCATTGTCGTGGGCAAAGAGATCGCGAAGCATCGCGCCGCCCGCAGCCTCATAGGCTTCGAGGCCGATGAAACGGGCACGCTTGTCGGATGCCGGGACCGTGGTTTCGGTCAGCATGCGCCGGATTTGCCACGGCTCCTTCTGCCAGGAGTTGCGGATGCTCTCCCAGACCTGTTCCTGACGGGCATGGTCGGGATTGACGGTGAAAGCCATCAACATCTCCAGCGTCATGCCGTCCTCGGCATAGACGTCGAGCAGCACGGGAGAGACGGCGGCAAGGCGAAGCCGCTGCCTGACGACCTGAACCGTGGTGAAGAAGGCCGCCGCGATCTCCTCTTCGGTCATGCCCTTGTTGCGCATGTCGAGGAAGGCGCGGAACTGGTCGAGGGGATGCAGCGCCACGCGCTGGGTGTTCTCGGCCAGGCTGTCGTCCTCTGCGAGGATATTTGTTGAGGGATCGCGAACGACGCAGGGCACCGGCGCGGTCTTGGCAAGACGCTTCTGCTTCACGAGGATCGCCAGGGCCTGATAGCGGCGGCCGCCGGCCGGCACCTCGAACATGCCGGTCTCGTTGCCCTCGGCATCGAGCACGGGGCGGACATTGAGGCTCTGGAGAAGCGTGCCGCGGCGGGCGATATCCTCGGCCAGTTCCTCGACCGAAACGCCGGCCTTTACGCGCCGAACATTCGACTGGCTGAGAACGAGCTTGTTGAAGGGGATGTCGCGCGAGGGCGACAGAGTGAGTTTCTGAGCGGCAGTAGCCATCGGGGTAGTCTCCGCGACGGGCGCCGAGAGCCTCTCTCTCCGCTTTCAACCCGTCGCGAAAATCCCCTCCCTCCTCTGACTCTCCGGGTAGCGCGGTCGGCTTCCTGCGACAGGAAGTCACCACTCCGGGAAACCGCGGGCGGATGAAGCCGAGCACCGTCAGGCCATCCGGCAAGCAATCAGATTTCGCCTCGGGCGCGCAGACTGACCTCCCGGCCGATACCGACGATGATATGGTCATGCAGCGTCAGGCCCATGACCTTGCAGCCTTTCTGGATCTCCTTGGTCATCGCCATGTCGGCTGACGACGGTTCAGGATCACCCGCAGGATGATTGTGGACGATGATCAGCGCTGTCGCGTTGAGAGCCAGAGCCCGCCTCAGAACTTCACGGGGATAGACGGGGACGTGATCGACCGTGCCGATGGAGAGGCACTCATCCGAGATGAGCCGGTTCTTCTTGTCCAGATAGAGGACATGAAACCGCTCCACTTCGCCGCGGATGGTGAGCGCGCAATAGTCCAGCACCGCCTGCCAGGACGAGAGGACCGGGTTCTGGTTGAGATAGCGCAGCAGGATCTGGCGCGCCTCATAGATGACAACTTGCTCCTGGGCCGAGAACCGGAGAGGCTGCGGCTCGAAACCAAAAGTCTTCTGATGTCGGGTCATAGTTACGTCTCCCGACGGGCAGCAGGCCCTGTGCCAAAGCTTTCAACCCGTCACGAGGCGAGGCGCCGCCCTCGTCGTCTGAGAGAGCGGCGCAGGATCGCAAAACGCACAGCCGGAAATCAGGCTTTCTGGGTTTCCGTATCGGGGGGAGTGAGGTTGAGCGCGGCAGCGCTGCGGGCGCGTGCGTAAAGAATGCGCTCGGCCGCACGTATGCTGCCAGCCTCTCTTGCCGCCTCGGCCCAGACCGAGATCGGAAAATCCCCGGTAAAGAGCAGGTCCCGCTCGATCCCTATGCCGAAGGGCAATCGGATGGACTCCATTTCCTCCAGCGAAAAGCTGCCAAGTTCCGGATAGCCGAGATCGGCGAGACCGAACATAATGTCGCCGTCCGGATCCAGTTCGGTCGCGAGCCAGACGCCTTCGCCGAGCGGATTGAAGAATTTCACAACCGGCACATGGTCGACGTCGCGCTGACGGCCATTCGCGAGCAGGCGTTGGCGCAGATCGGGGGGCAGGAGGATCATGCCGCCCTCCTGTCGATGGTGCCGGCCTCGGCGGCGGAACCGTCCGCATCCGGAAGGAAGGACAAGATCCAGTCCGCCGCCCTGCTGGCCTGCGAAGCGGCACGGACGATGGCGCGGGAATCCTCGCGCATGACGTCGAGCCAGGAGCCGATGTAATCCGCATGGCGCACGGTCGGGACGATGCCGACCGAAGCGCAGCAGAAAGCCGAAATTTGTTCGGCAATCATTTCTTCGAAGGCGTATTTCTTCGAGCCGAAGGAGCCGGAAAGATCGCGATTGAGCCGGCTGTGATGACCGCTGGCGTGGCCGATTTCGTGAAGCGCGGTCCGGTGCCAGTTGATCGGCTCGTAGTAGGCTTGCGGCGGCGGCACGACCACATAGTCGTGGGCTGGAACGTAAAACGCCTTGTCACCGCCGATACGGAAGTCGATGCCGGTCGCCTTGATGAGCGCCTCGACCATCGGCTCGATCACGCCGGGTGGCGGCGGCGGGATGGTGACGGCGATATCGTCGGGCAGTCCTTCGCATTGCGCCGTGTTGAACACGGTGAACCGTTTGAGAAACGGGATGGCCTGCGCCTCCTCGCCGGTCTCGCGGGCGCGCTTCTTCTCGTCCTCGGGAACGAAGCGATCGGCATAGACGACGGTAGTGCCGCGTTCGCCCTTGCGCACATTGCCGCCAAAGGAAAGAGCCTGCCGGAACGTCAGCCAGCCCTGGCCGGGAAAGCCGTGCTGGACGACGGCGCCCCAGAGAAGAAGGATGTTGATGCCGCTGTAGCTTCGGCCCGTGCTGGCATTCCTGGGCAGGCCGAGCGGGACTTTCGCCCCGGACCTACCCCAGGGCTGCACCCAGGGCACGCGGCCAGCTTCCAGCTCGGCGATGATCTTGTTGGTAATTTCGTCGTACAGGTTCGTCCGGTCCGAGCCGGCGCGTGAGGTGCGATCATATCTGGACATCGCGGTTCTCCGCGACGGGCGCCGGAGACCTCTTCCCCGGCCCTCAACCCGTCACGGCAAACCCCGTCCGCACTCTTACTCTCGCCGGGCCGAGGGCCCGCAAAGGCGCAGAACCGTAAAAGCGCAAAGCCGCGTTCCAGACATCTGCCGACAGCAGCAGCACCATGCGTCAGGGATCGACGCCCACAGGGTGAAGACCGCGCATGCGGGGGCTTCAGCGCCAGCCGAGAGTCCGGCCCGAAGGGCGACGCCCAACTTCCAAGTCATCCGAGTCTCGCGACATACCTCGGCCATCGCTGAAGCTGCTCAACCTCGTAAAGTCAAATGGATTGCAGGCGATTGCCTGACTACGATGCACCCTTCCACGGCTCGCCCGGCAGGCGTTCGATCAGCGCGGACTGAACCTTCGCCGCCGCCGACTCGAAATCCCAAGCGTAGCCGTTGGCCAGCAAGGGGCCGATGTCAGCGGTGAACTGCGGATCGCTCCGCTTTTGGTGCATGTTCTGCTCGAACAGGGCACGGGTGACGGTATGGCCGCCATGCTCCATGTAGGAGCTGAAGGTCTGGACGATGCGCTCGGGGTCGGCGTCGTTCTGCTCGAGCGCCACGGCCAGGTCGAAGAGGTCACGACCTTTCTTGCGCTGGTACAGCGCGCGCAGCTTGGTGCCGAGCAGTTCGTCCAGCTCGTAGGTCGCGATCTCGCAGGCCCCTTCGAACCAGCGCGACGATACGCTGAAGGGAAGCTTCTTGAATCCGTGAACCGCGAAATGCTCACGCGAATTGATCTCGACCTTCAGCTTCATGGCGATGGGCGGCGCGTCTTCGGATGCGAAACGATAGACGAAGGTCACGCGGCCCTCCGTCTGCTTCCAACGCGGGGCGCCGAGCCACGGGTCGAGCACCGACCGCAGCGCGTCCATCACCGGCCCGGCAGCTTCCGCCCGCATCTGCACGAGGTCGATGTCCTCGGAATAGCGTGCGGCCGGTTTGAGATAGAGTTTGTACAGCGCCGTCCCGCCGCGAAAGGCCAGCGCCTCGGCGAGGACTGGATGTGAGAATATCGCGACCAGCGCGCGGCAGATGACGAGATCCTGCTCGATCTGGATGTCCTGCACCCAGGGCGCCTGCGCCCGCCAATCGGTAATGTAGTCGCGCGGGATCACAGTTCGGCCTCCACGTCGGCGTTGACGAGAAGTTTCCACCCGTCATCCCGCATGGCGCCCTCGGCCGAAGCTATGGGCAAGAGCGGAGCCGTCTGCCGTGCGTGCGTGCGCACATAGGATTTCAGCGGCGCGGCGAGCGCATGGGCATCAACCTTTTCGAGGAGATAGCCAAGACGCTGCGCCCAGGGGATTGGCGCCATTTGCGCCGCCGCGACCAGTTTGCTGGCGTCGAGGTTCTCGGCGAGTTCGCCCAGAACCGTTGCCACCTGGTCGAGGCCGCCGACGTGATCGTAGTAGCCGACAATGTCGACCGCCGTTGCCTCAGGGGTGGAGACAAGCACGGTGCCGCGCGGCGTGTTGAAGGTCTGAACGGGGATCCGTGCGATATCCTTGCGCACCACGAAGGCGACGCGCACCGCGCCGCATGCAAGCGGGCGGCGGCTCTTCGCGACCATCACCTGCGCTTCCTGCGGGCGATGATGGGCAGCGCCATGATACTGCGCTGCGGAGAGAAGTCCCATATAATAGGGCTGGCCTAGCCTCTGCATGAGCGCGGGGATGAACTGGTCCGCGGGCAGAGACCCGAGGGAGCGGTATTCCGGGGGAATGATGACGTAAAAGCCTCGCGCCGGCGAGGCGATCAATCCCTGCTTCGCGAGGCGGTTTAGGGCGAGTTTGGTGGCGTCGGGTGAAACTCCCAGCGCCTCCCGCGCGTCGCCGGAACTGAAATGATATCGCCCGCCGCTGGCAAGGCGGGCGATATAGTCCCGGGCGTGAATTCGCGATTCTGATTTCATGTGCACAAAGTATCATTTTCTAATACCTTGTGCAATTGATTCGAGAACGACCACGCCGCCGGCAAAATACCAAGCCCCCATCCCTCGTGTCTCAAGAGCGGGCCAACCCTAGTTCCGCCGAAACTGCGGCTGCATGTGACCTGCCACTGAGTTTTTCCTCCACCTGGAGTTAGAGTCCGGCCTCGATTGAAGGACGGACAGATGAAGCGGAAGCGGTTTACGGAAGAGCAGATCATCGCGGTTCTGCGCGAGCACGAGGCGGGTGCGAAGGCGGGCGACCTGGCCCGCAAGCACGGGGTTTCGGAGGCGACGCTGTATAACTGGAAGGCGAAGTATGGCGGCATGGACGTGTCCGACGCCAAACGCCTGAAGGCCCTGGAAGACGAGAACGCGAAGCTGAAGAAGCTGCTCGCCGACCAGATGCTGGAAGCCTCGGCCCTTCGCGAGCTGCTGTCAAAAAAATGGTAGGGCCCGCCGCCAAGCGCGAAGCCGTCGCGCATCTGAGGTCCGCCATGGGCCTGTCGGAGCGGCGGGCCTGTTCCTTCGTCGGTGCCGATCGCAAGATGATCCGCTACCGGTCCTGCCGTCCGCCGGAGACGGAGTTGCGCGGCAAGCTGCGTGACCTCGCCAATGAACGCCGGCGTTTCGGCTATCGGCGCCTGTTCATTCTGCTGCGGCGGGAGGGTGAGCCTTCGGGGATCAACCGGATCTATCGCCTCTACCGGGAGGAAGGGCTGACAGTTCGCAAGCGCCGGGCGCGGCGACGAGCGGTGGGCACGCGAGCGCCGATCCTGGTCGAGGCGAGACCGAATGCGCGTTGGTCGTTGGACTTCGTGCACGACCAGTTCGCCTGCGGTCGGCGGTTCCGCGTGCTCAACATCGTCGACGACGTGACGCGCGAATGCCTGGCCGCGATCCCCGACACGTCGATCTCCGGTCGTCGGGTGGCACGTGAGCTGACCGATCTGATCGGCCGTCGCGGCAGGCCGGCCATGATCGTTTCCGACCACGGCACGGAGTTCACCTCGAACGCCATCCTCGCCTGGTCGAAGGACCATCGTGTCGAGTGGCACTACATCGCGCCGGGAAAGCCGATGCAGAACGGCTATGTCGAGAGCTTCAACGGGCGGATGCGGGACGAGCTGCTGAACGAGAGCCTGTTCTTCGGCATCGACCATGCGCGCAGCGCCATCGCCGAATGGAGGCAGGACTTCAACACCGCGAGGCCACACTCCTCGCTCGGCTACCAGACCCCGGCGGCCTTCGCCGGAACCCTCGCCGCAACCGCCTCCGACGCTTCGCTCGATAAGGGCTTCGCGTCTCCACCGGTTGCTCAACCCGCGCCCTACGGCGTAACAGAAACGGCCGAGGCTCTAATCGCCACTGGATGACAGTTCAGTGGCAGGTCACATGGACGACAGCGTTACGTCAATTCGTTCCGATGCTTCCATTGGCGCAGGCCCCGCGAAGGTTCTAAAAATCCAACCTTACACTGTTACAACGATCGACACTTCTTGGAGCGATACCTATTGAGTATGGGCGGGACCAGTCATTCCAGGCCCCACTTCCTCGCGCCAGCTCTCGTTTGTTGATTGCACTTCTCGGCGAGCACCCGCGCATAGTCTTTTGGTGGAACAATTGAACAAGTGAATTCGCTTGGCCCGTCTCGTTCAAAAATGACAATTGCCGGCCGCGGCACGTCACGCAGCGGCCGTAATCTGACGCGATGCGTATTGTTCTCGAAATGGGTGAGATGGACGCGAATGTCCTCTGCTGCAAAATGAAAGAGGACTTCCATGGATTGTGCCGGGCCAACACCGAAATAGGCCGACAGCGTCGCCACCGGTAGCTGGATTTGATACCCCATAACGCTTGAATCGGGGGCTCCCGTCTCACCGGCTAGTATCTGAAGATATAGCCTTCGGGGCCGCTTGCTAAGCGGGTCAAGCTTACGCAAAACCAAATCCCGCTTCCGGGGATTTGCAATGTCGAGAACCTTTGCGAATAGCGGCTTCGGAGCCGCTTTGGCCCCGACTGACAACGGAGGTTTCGCGGGCTGACCCGACTCCGATTTGGCGCCGTCGTCACCGTCACCTTCCTGATCCAGCCGGTTTTGTGCCTTCATCGAACGAACGAACGAAATATCGACTTCGACGGCACGTCCTTTCACATAGCTCCAAGCCCCTTCCAGGTCATTTGCGATCTTGGAACCTCGGGGCACTTCTAGTCTCGTGCCGAGCTCTATGTTCCGGCTCAGCCCCGCGCCGGTTAGGTTGGCCGATCCAATGATGGCCTTGCAATAGTAGTCCCCTTCGAAGAGGAGAAGCTTGGGGTGAAATACCGCGTTGCGATATTTGTCTTCAAAGGCCCCGCAATACACGTTCCCCGGATAGAGTTCTTTGAGATACAGCCCGTAGAGAAAGCTATCAGGGGAAGTGACATCGTTGTCGAAGCCGTATGCGGTCTCCAAAACGCCGCCGGCCCGAAGAAACTGTTCGAGTTGTTCGGAGATAAGACCTAGTCCGTCCCACCGCGCATAGGCAACCGCGAAGCATACTTTCTTGAGTCCGCCTGCCGCCAGGATTTCATTGATTTGCGAATAGAACCGGGCCTTTCCTTCATAGGTCTGGCTTACTAACCGGAGTTTTCCGCCCTTCTTCTTCATGAATTCTCACGCAACCATATCGGTTTCGGAGCTGCCGGCCGCGAGCGCGCTCAGGTATGCGAGGCACAAATCGCAGGAGCGGTATTGACCGCCGTACAATTCCCTTTCCTGCCGCTCTACAATAGGAAAGGTAGAGTAGACATAGCGGACATCATCGCGATCCGTGATGCCATACAGATGGAAGAATATGGCATCGAGCTTCGCGCGCAGCCTCAGCCGCCGATCCTCGTCCCATCCAAACGGAGGGAGGACGTTTCCAGCATCATCGGTGTAGCCCATGTCACGCGCGAACGGAGCCATGTCCTGAGCAGTGTATGTAAGCTCCAAAACAATATCGCGCAGGAGTTCAGCGGCCGATCTCGATCCAAACATTGTTTGATGGAAGCGCTCGGGTGTAATCACCGGAAGCTGCTCGACAATGAACAGATTCAAAGTCTGCCCTTGAACCTTTTGTCTTGTAACATAATCGAAGGGTATTGAATTCAGGTTTGCGGCAAGCAGCCACTCTTCCTTGGCCTCATCTTCGCGCAGCAGCAATGGCACTTTGTTACCGAAAGCGACTGTTGGCAACAGAGCTGCGATAAACGTTCGCACGTTCGTCGGCGCGGTAATTTCCTTGAAACCGAGAACCCATCCCCGTTCGGCAGGCCATTTGCACTTTTCCTCCAATACCCAGAACTGCGGAGCAGGAAGCCACGACGGGTCGCGATGTTGCTCCAATGTTGCAGGCTCTGGTTGCGCGGGGCGGTGCTGGTTTTCCGGATTGACGACTACGCTTGCGGCCCGGTGATCAAAGGCCTGAATCATCTTGCCTTCATAAAGCGGAACCCAATCTCCCTTCGGACTGCCATAGCGATTTCCCCCTTTATGCCAGCCTCCTTCCTGTTCCTCCAATTCCTGGCGCGTCCGGAAAAGCCTGGAGTCATTGGTCATATGAAACATCGTGGAATATTTTAACTGCCACGCTTTGACTTCCTGGTCGCCTGACCGGTCCGACAGAATTTTCCCGCTGGAATAGATTGCTGTTGTTAGCTTCGCATCACGGCGCGAGCGGAATATCGGCGCAGTACCCGTGTTCGGATTCACCCGCGCGAAGTCGTCGGCAGTGAGCGGGAACCGCTGTTCCGGGTCGCTTAGTTCCGCGACACTTTGCAGGAAGAAGGCACACATGGCCGCTTCGACCGTCGGCGACGGGCTTGCGACAAAAACGCAGAACTTGAAGCGACTATCTACATCGGGGAAGAACGGAGCAGCATTGTAGCGCGTGCGCCGGTTCTCAAAATCGTACAGTGCCTTCAGCCGACCTTGTGTAGATACGCCTTTGAAAAATGTCGAGGACGTTTTGTCTGAGGCGATACCGGACGGCGTGAGGAGGCCCACCATGCCGTCCCTCTTGACCAGCGCCATCGCGCGCTCGACGAAGAGCGAATAGATATTCACGTCGCCGCCGGACAGCAGCGGATAATCGCCGCCAGATCGGGCCATGCGCGTCGCCGCTTCGGCCCGCTCGTTCGCCTTCATGAAATCGCCGGAAAGTGGATCGTCATTCCTTTCCAGTTCGTCGATCATCCGCTTGCGATCGGCCGCCTTCTGCGCGAAAGCGATCTCACGTTTGCGGGCAGCAAACCATTCGACTTGCTGGAGCTTCATGCGATCCCACGGCGGATTGCCGATGATGGCATCGAAGCCGCCGGAAAGACCCTCGTTTTCCCAGTCCGTCCAAACGCCCGGAAACGCGACCTGCCAGTTCAGGAAGCGCTCTTCCGCTACCAGCTCGCGCGCAACGTTCAGGATTTCGAGGAAACGGCGGCCGTGGTCGTCGCGCACTTGCGGCTCTCGCTTGCCAAGCGCGATCTCGAAAGGATCTCCGAAGGAGCCGTCAAAAAAGCCCTGAATGGCCTTGGCGTTGTCCTTTCCTTTCAGGTCTTGCCATTCGATGGCGTGCAGCAAAGACAGGAAGGCATTGAGCGGCGCCGTCATCACTTGGACGCCTTCAAAGATTTCCTGCGAACGGTGCGCTTCCGCGATTTCCGCATCCGGCAGTCCTTCGATGGTCTGCATCGAGGCGGCCGAACCGAGCGCGGTTTTGACCGGCTCGTGCAGGAGAAGCGGACTGCCATAGGCCGTCGCTTTCTCGATGCCCGTCTTCACCCAGGAGCCGAACAGGCTGTCGCCGCAGCGCAGATGGTGGTCGAGGAACGAAAGCGGCGCGCCGACCGTAAAGCTGTGCAGCCAGAGAGCAACCTTGGCCAGTTCGACCGCCATCTGGTTCTTGTCGACGCCGTAGACGCAGCGCTTCAAGACCATGCGGCGGATGATGTGACGGTCATCGAGCTGCTCGGGATCGACCGTCCAGCTCCGCTCTTCGGCGTTGCCGAGGATGGTATTGCGGATGCCTTCGATCCGGTCGGCAAGCGGCGAGATATAGTCCGCCCACTCGACCATGGTTTCGGTTTCCGCCATGGCGGTAATAACCTGGTCGGCCATGTAGTCGACAAGGCTGACAAGGAAGTGTCCCGAGCCCATGGCCGGATCGCAGATTTTGAGATCGAGCAGCCTTTCGGCCGGATCGAGCCGCCTTAATATGCCGAGTTTGCGCCCTTCGTCCTGATCCGAGGAGGCGAGTTCTTCGGCCTTGTTCCTGAACGCGGCAAGGCGCGCTTCGATCAGCGGTTCCAGCGTTTCGCGAATGATGAGATTTACCAGGTCGTCGGGCGTGTAATAGCTGCCCGAGCCCTTGCGCGCGAAGATGTTCGGGCGGATGTCGACAACCGCACCTTCCCTGACGACTTCGTGTTCGAGAAGCCGTTCGTAGATCGAGCCGAGCTGCTGCACACTCAGGTCGCGGTAGTTGATGTATTTGCGCGTGTCGTCAGTGCGCTCGAAAGAGAGCTTGTCGATCATTTCCGCCATGACGGAGTCGGAAAGGCGCACCTGCCGCAGAAGCGGGGTCCGCTCGGGGTCGAACAGCCCGCCGTTATATGGCGGCAATCCGATCGAGGTGTCGCCTTCGTCGATAGCGCGGCACAGATCGTCAAGAACCGACCAGTACCGCGCCGCCGTATTCGAGAATGTATCGCCCTTGTCCTTGCGGTCGCCGACATCAAGCCGGACGCGATCGCGCAGACCGTAGTCGTCATAACGGCGGTCATTGACCGGCAGAAGGTCGCGGTCTTCCGCGTAGAGGATGAAGAGCAGCCTGTAGAGAAGGATCAGGGCCGCTTCGCGGACATCCTGAAGAGGCGCTTCCGGCGCCTTGTCTGCGATCGAACGCGCAAGCAGCGGGTAGAGTTTGTCGAACACGAGGTCCGAAAGGTCGGAGGCAACACGTTCTTCATAGAACTTGCCTTCTTCGAGGGCGCGGACGTGGAAGGTGCGCGGATCGGTCGCCGAAGGCAGGAATGCTTCCCTGCGAAATACCAGTGCGAAGACGCGCAAGGCATGGCGTTTCTGCTCGTCACCAAGCGCGAACAGGCCATCGCCATGCCCGGCAATCCCGAGGACGGCTGCGAGGTCGAGTTCAAAGAACTGTTCCGACACAGAGCGCGCGCCGGAATGATAGAGCCGCCATCTGCCGCCGTTTGTGAGGATGCCCCAACGCAGGTTGCCCGTGGTCAGGTCATCGACACGGCGCAGATAGCGGAGCATCTGCGTTGACGGCGCCAGCTCCTCGCCACGCTTTCCGGACTGCCGATCGAGCGGCCGGCGCCAGCGTTTGGACTCCACGATCGCGAGGCCGAACTGGTAGCGCTTGTACTCTTCTGGAAAGCGGTCGGCCTGCGTCTTGGTTTCGGCATCGGCGAATAGCAGGCCGTCTGGTACATCGTCCCGTCCCTTCACGGTCAGGTTTTGCTGGCGCATCGCCTGATCCCAGCCCAGCCGCCGCAAGACCGGCCAGATCAGGTCATCTTCGGTACGGGTTTCATTGGGTGACTGGCCGACCGGGAAAGCTGCGAACACGGCAGCCAAATCTGCGGCAAGCGCATCGATGTCATCGTCACTGATGCTTTTCCAGTCCGCGTTACTGACAATCGACTGTGTCAGAAAATCGCTGGTAAAAAGACTGCCCTGAAATACGTTCTCGATCATACGTTTATTCTACCCAAACGAATCTGCCGACCAAATGTTAATAGCCCCTGCCGCAGGACTTATACCCACCGAATTCTCGTCCTTTACGAAGCGGCCCGCGCCCTACGGGGCAGGCTAAGGCAGGAGGCGGCATTTGATGCGCCGATCAGGCCGACGACCTTTTCTACATGCTCTGGCGGAACGCGCATACGCGCACCCTGCAAGGCAGCAACGATCGCTTCTATTTGCCCCTGCCGTCCAAGGGCATCTTCAATGAAGCCGTCCGTCAACAACTCGGCCGTGGAAACGATCGGGAGCGTCTGAAAACGGTCGGCGCATATTTTGCGCGCCTTCCGTTCGTCGATCATCGCGATTCCGTTCATCTGGACCGCGCAGGCGATCGTCGCCGCTTCACCATCATCGAGCGTCTGCGCGGCCGCGCCCCGGATCAGAGTTTCGTATATCGCAAGCCCTTGTGCGTCGAGGACGGCCCCTCCCACCGCTCCACTGGCAACAAGCGCCTTCAGCCGCTCTTCGTCATTGTGACCATTGCGGGAGCCGAAACGCAGTTCCGCACAGACATTGTCCGTGACGAAAAAAGGGGACGGGACGGCCCCCAGGATCCCCGCCGCACAACCCGTAGCGTTGAGATTTATGACAACGCTTGCATCAATGACGATCTTTTGCGAAGCATCAGTAAGGAAGCTTGACAAGCTCATTGGCCTCGCTTTCCTCGTTTTCGGCTCCGTCCAGCAGCTTCCGTACCTCATGGCGATCGAGCTTCAGAAGGCGCGCTAGCTGCCCTTCACTATAGAAGCCGCGTTTCCATGCTTCGCGCGCAAGCAGTGCCAGCCGCGGCGGCACCGCTCCCTGCGCTTCAACGAGGCTACTGCCACGGACAGGCAATTCCCCCAGAACCTGCCGCGCCTGCTCGTCGGTGATTCCGCCGTTGGCCTGAAACCAATCCCACGTACCGTGCTTGGCAAGCCCCAGCTCTTCCAGCCTGCGAACGATGGCCTCGCGAGCGACTCCGAACGCGCTGGCCAAAAGGATTATGTGACGGCGCGTAAGATGGGTCTGTCCCGCAGTGATTTCGGCAAAGCGCTGTCTCACTGCCCGCGCGGGAGTGACGAAGCACCGGCCGAAATGATCGGCATAGCGCTCTTCGCGGGAGTGCGGGACTTCGCCTTCGGTCAGGACTTCCGGTTGCCGCCTTGCGGAGTTGAAATGACCGAGTTCGTGTGCGCCGGTTTGAATGATGCGCCCAAGGGGATGACCGGCATTGAGCAGCATGCACGCGCCCACTGCTTCGTCGTAGGCGAACAGACCCGAAATCTTGCCGTCCAGAGGTCGGACATAGACCCTTATGCCGAGCTGGAGATCCAGCAGGGAAACAATGTCGAGAACCGGCCCCGCCCCCAGCCCCAGCCAATCGCGAAGGTCCTGAGCATCCTGCTCCGCCTGCTGCCGGACATCGCCGGGCAAGATCGGCCGTTCGGGAGGGTAGTTGCGGACACGCTTAATCCCGAGCGCGTTCTCCAGCTCGAGTTCAGCACTGACCAGATCGTTGAGAAGGCCGGCAGCGCGCTCGGCAGCGTCATCCGCGCTTTGTGCAAGCTTGCGGAATCTGGGCACCATGTCCAGATGGACGGCTTCCTGCCGGAGAATGGCGTTCGCCGAAGTCCCGTAGAGCGAACATAATTCTTGCAGCTCGTTCATCTTGATCCGTCGCTGTCCCCGCTCGATCGCAACGAGCGTGGTGCGCGCGACATCAATTTCCTCAGCAGCGACAGCTTGCGTTAACTGGACGGCCTCCCGTGCGATACGCAGGCGCTCCCCGATTTCGCTGTCCAGCAGGCTTTCGATCATTGCGCTCATAGGCCCGCCCGTACCCACTGCCTGACAAAAGAATTACTTCCCATCGAACGAACGAACTCCTTCCATTCACTGGCATGCTCCGACAACATCCGCGTCAGAGACTCTTCGGTTTGATCCTTGCCTACCCCGAGCGCAGGCGCGAGCATAGCTGCATGGCGGCGGACAACCGGGAGGCCGTCTTTCGACGCCAGGTCGGCCAAATGATCCATGTGCAGGACACCTGCAATCGCATACTGACGGTAGGCGGGAGTCATCCTCGTGAAATCCCGGTCGACCGCCTCTTCAAGGCTGGCCGCCGTTGGATCAGTGCAGACATAGGTGTCTTCCGCCTCGGTAAGGCCCGCAGCATGGACGCTGACTCGCCGCAGCATGCAGGCCGCGCAAACACCGCATTGCCGCCTTTTCCCGTTGACCGAGCTCCAGCGGTTGCTTCTCCAGCACGACCGCGTCGCATGCCAGGTGGTTCCTTCGGGAAGGGCGGCGAACGATCGCAAGGTTTCCCCTTTGGTGCTCCACAGCCGCGGGAACACGTAGCGTATTTCCCTCCCGAACAGCGCTCTCAGCAGCCGCTCCATCCTTTGCGTGAACCGCGGATGGTTCCGGTAATCCGGGTAGGCGTGAACGACCGATGCAATAGCAGGGCCAATCGCTCCCTGTCCGCTTTCGGGAATGACGATTTCCTTGGCGCCGGAGAGATATGCCGCGATGCCGGTGATCAAAGCGAACTTGAACCCGCGGCTCCGCGCGCTGGCTTCCCTGTTCGGCATGTTGCAGGGAACGTCGTAGGGAACTAGGGTAAAAGGCTCGCGGTAGCTCTTCTTGTCCGGTCGCCCTATCTCATTGCTCCCTACCCGGACGCGCACGAGCTTTGTGCCCAACCCCGCGCCTACCAAGCCCGCTACGGCACGCGAATCCATTCCGTCGCTATACGCCAGCACCGCCTCGGTCGGTACGGGCAGATTCAGATAGTCACTGTGTGGGGACGGTGCCGGGTTTGCGCGCCGGACAAATTCGATCGACCAGTAATCACCCGTCAGGAAGCCCGCAGCATCAAGCAGGGCCTCCGACAGCTCGCCGTCATTCCACCGTTCGGGGTCATGAACAGGAATACGCAGCGCGATCCGGCGTGCCCATCCACGGGGAGGCCGCTTCAGTATCCTGTCGCCATACTCGATCGCCGCCGCGACGACCATGGCGTCATAGATCACGGGTTCCCAGCTCGCGAATGCGTAGGTTTCCAATGCTTCAGTTGAGAACTCGAAATCGCGTCCTAGATCGAAGGGAACCCAGCCGCCGGACGCGATACCCCCGCTCTCGACAACCTCGATCGACTTTTCAGGAATTCTCACTTGACCGACGCCGGAACTCATAGGGGCGGCCCCTCGTCGATTCCGGTATGTCTGGGCAGACGCGAGGCGGGTTTCTGTCTTGCGCCGGCCGAGGCCAGATCACCCGCGAGCGCACCGAACGCAAACCCGTTCCGGGTTGCGTCAAGGCGGTCACGAACAAAGCCGGCGCTTCGCGCGCTGGCTTCGCGCAGGTAATGTTCCTCCACACCGCGGAAGCAATCGCGGGTGTATTGCTCAAGCGCGTTCGTCAGCGCCGTCCGGCATGCGGCATCTCCGTAGAGTCCGTTGCCGGCAGCTTCGACTGCGCAGTCGATAAGAGCATTTCCCAATGCAGACCCCCGGCAGCCCGATCTGAGCGCCTCGATTTCCGCGATCCTGTCTTCGGCAAAGAGATAGCCCTGCCGTCCTGCCCCCAGCACCTCGCGAACCGCTTCGACCGGAAGCCCTCTTGCGTCCTTGCGCAATGCATGGGTGACGGCCTCGCATACGTCGTCGGCCGAGAAAACCGCCTTGGCAGCCCTTTCGGCGACGTCCCTCCAGCGCCGAAGCATCGGCAGGCTTCTATGCGGTCCATCACTCATGGCGAATCTCCATGTCAGAATACTATCTCCAAGAGGCTGACAATGTCAAACTAGGAGCACGGACCGCTGATTTGCAGGCTTACGCGGGTATCATCCGCACGGAACATACGACGTTGATTCTCACGGCGGATCGCGTATTATTAGCTCCATATTATATTGCGCACGGGTTCTGCCCTTCTTTGACGGCGTCGATTCCCCCATTGCGAAAGCGCGTCAAGGCGCCCGAAGGCCGCCGTTTTGCGCCGCGCGAACACATCATTTTCGAGAGCGAGAAGAGGAAATGGCCGAAGCGGCAAAGCAGGCACAGGAGGAGGGCGAGGAAACCAGCAGCGAGGCGGAAGCCCTTGCCGATATCCTCGCGTGGTCGGTCGAGTGCCCAAAATGGCAGCGTGACGCCCTTCGCCGCCTTTGCACCAAGAACGCGCTGGAGGAGGCCGACTACAAGGAGCTGACGGCGCTCTACAAAAGCGGGGGTGAAGGCGCCGTTCCGCTGGCGGCCGTGCACATCCCCGATCCGCAGGCCGCGACCGTAGCGGTAACACTGCGCGACATCCACGATGTCGAGCATGTCAACGCCCTGAAGGCCGGCGAGCGGCTGAGCTTCGACAAGGCCGGCCTCACCGTGGTCTACGGCGACAACGGCTCGGGCAAGTCCGGTTATGCCCGCATCCTGAAGAAAGTATGCCGCGCGCGCACGCCGCCGAAGGGCGACCGCATCCTGCCGAACATCTATACGGCCAAACCCGGCACACCGAAGGCCGTGATCGACTTCGTCGCCAACGACCAGAACAAGAGCGAGACCTGGTCAGGCGACAATCCGGCAGACCCGCTGCTTTCTTCGGTCAGCGTCTTCGATAGCCGCACCGCGAACGTGCATGTCGACGAGGTCAACGATGTCGCCTACACGCCCTTTCCCATGCGCGTTCTTGAGCGGCTTGCGGAGGCCTGTCAGGAGGTCAAGAAGCGGATAAGCGCCGATATCGCGGCGGTCGAACAGCAAACGCCGGAAGCGGTCAAGCAGCCCAGGACGCATGAGGGAACGGCCACGGCCAGGCTGATTGAGGGGCTGAACGGGAACACGAAGGAGCAGGACGTTCGCGATCTCGCAACGCTGAACGACAAAGAAAAAGCACGACTCGAAACGCTGAAAGCCGACCTTGGCAACGACCCGCTGAAGGTCGCGCGCAGGATCGAGGGGCAGCGCGACAAGCTCGCCGAAGCCGGTAGGGCCTTTGCGAAACTTGAAGGCGCCATTACCGATGAAGAGGCCGAACGCCTGTCCGGCCTTTACGCCGACTATCAAGCGGCACGCCGCGCGGCGATCGCCGCGGCGGGCGACCTGTTCGCAGACGAGCCGCTACCGGACGCGGGATCGGAAGTGTGGCGCGCCCTTTGGGAGGCCGCTCGCGATTACTCGACCCAGAAGGCCTATCCCGAGCTTACCTTTCCGGTGACTTCGGACGGATCGCGATGCGTCCTCTGCCAGCAGGAGCTGGACGCCGAGGCTGCGGACCGCATGACGCGGTTCGAGAAATTCGTGAAGGACGAGACCAGGCGCAAGGAAGAGCTGGCGCAGGCTGCCTACGATGAGTGCCTGAGCGGCTTCGCCGGCGCAGACATCGCTGCCCGCGACGTTGCCGCCGCGGCGGCCTTTGTCTGCGACGAACTGGATGATGGCGATCTGGCCGCCGCCGTAAGGCGGGCGTTTGTGAGCGCCAAATGGAGGCTGCGGGCAATCCTGCGTTATCATGCGGAAGACGAAACGGCACCGCTCCCCCCTGTTGCGGCATGGCCAGGCGAGGCGGTCGCCGCCCATGACACTGCGCTCTCGGAGCGGATATCCGCCCTGCGGGCGGAAGACGAATCCGGCGAGCGCGCCAGACTGACGGCCGAGCTTCACGCACTGTCAGACCGCGAATGGCTGGCCGCGGTGCAGGAAGACGTGATCGCCGAGATCGGCCGCCGCAAGAAGATCGCGACGCTCAAGGCCCGCGCGAAGGACACGGCAACCAACAAGATCACGACCAAGAGCGGCGAGATCGCCGAACAGCTCGTGACCAACACGCTGCGGGCTGAGTTCGCCCGCGAGATCGACAAGCTTGGCGTTGCCGGCCTTGCCATTGAGCTGCGTAAGGAGAAATCGAGCTACGGCGTTCCGCATTTCCGCGTCAGCCTGATCCGGAAACCCGATGCCAAAGTCGGCGAAGTCCTCAGCGAGGGCGAACACCGCTGCGTTGCGCTCGCCGCGTTCATGGCAGAGCTGGCGACGACCGAGAGCCGGTCGGCCATCGTGTTCGATGATCCCGTTTCCTCGCTCGACCACATGCACCGCGAGGCCGTCGCCAAGAGGCTGGCGGCCGAGGGCGAACACCGGCAGATCATCGTGCTGACGCACGACATCGCGTTCCTGTTCCTGCTGGATCAGGAGTGCCGCGAGAAAGGCACGCATATCGCGTTCCGTTCCGTCACGCGAACGGACGACCATGCAGGATTTGTCCAGCCCGATCCGCCGGCCCGCGCCCAGCCGATCGAAAAGGTCATCGAGGGCATGCAGAAGCAGCTCGATAACCAGAAAATCCTGTATGAGAGGGGCGACCATGACGGCTGGGAAAGGGCCGTCGATGCGCTTCAGAAGCGGCTGCGATCGACCTGGGAGCGCGCGGTCGAGGAAGCAGTCGGGCCGGTGCTCAAGCGCCTTTCCAACAAGGTCGAAACCAGGGGGCTGGCCAAGCTGACCGCCCTCACAATCGAAGACTGCGCGGCAATGAGAAAGGCCTATGGCCGGTGTTCGGTGCTGCTGCACAGCTCGGCGGACGCCCTCAATTCCCCGCTGCCGAAACCCGACGCCGTCCAGCAGGAGATCACCGCGCTTAAGGAATGGGTCGAGGACATCAAAGCGCGTCAGGCCAAGATCGAGTACCTGCAATGAACGCGATCGAATGGCTCCACAATCATGCGCCGGGCTTCGCCAATCTTTCGGCCGAAGAGCGCGAGGCGATCATGCAGTTCTCACTGCTCTGGAGTCTGTTCGAGTCGGGCGCGCTCAAGACCAACGGCAACGCGAAGGCCATTGCCGATCTCTCCGCACACTGGGCAAACCAGGGCGGGCTTGCCAAAGACAGTTTCGCGCAGGCGCTCGCATATTTTCAGAACCGCTATGTCGGGAACGGCGGGTTCACCTATCATTTCGGCCATCTGCATTTCCGCAACGGCGACAAGAAGGAGCTTGTGGAGCGCGTGCTGAGAGGCGAGTCCGATGCGCCTTCCGACATCGCGGCCGCCGTGCTGATTATCGTGTTCCGCTACCGCAACAATTACCTGCACGGCATGAAATGGGCCTACGAGTTGAAGGGCCAGCTAGGCAATTTCACAACGGCCAACGCTGCCTTGATGGAGGCGCTCGAACTCTATGGCGCGCATGGCGCCGCTCCGTGAGCGGCGCACGCATTCCTTGACAATATTAGGTTGATATTATATTATTAGGGTAGTATTATAATTTGATCTGCTGGAACGTCGAATATACCGACGAGTTCGGAGAATGGTGGAACGGGCTGAACGAAGGCCAGCAGGACGACACGACCGCCGTCGTCGGATTGCTGCAGGCGCGCGGCCCCTCACTTCCCTTCCCGCACTCTTCGGGGATCGAGGGCTCACGGCACGACCATATGCGCGAGCTGCGCATCCAGAGCAGCGGGAAACCGCTGCGCGTGTTCTACGCTTTCGACCCGCGCCGGTCGGCGATCCTACTGATCGGCGGCGACAAGACCGGGACGACCGCTTCTATGAAACCTTCGTCCCGCTCGCCTACAGGCTGGACGACACCCATCTCGAAGAGCTGAGAAATGAGGGCCTGATAAAATGACAGGACACACGCCATTCAAGGAACCGACCAAAGGCTGGAGCGCCGAAAAGCGCCTCAGGGCCGAGGAGCGCACCGCCGCCGTGCTGGCCGAAATCCAAGAGGCGGAGATCGCCGAACTGCGCAAGGCCCTCAAAGTGTCACAGCAGGAGCTGGCGGCGCTGCTCGGCAAGTCGCAGGGCGCGGTGGCGCAGCTTGAGCAGCGCTCCGATATGAAGATCAGCACGCTGCGCGAGACCATCGAAGCGCTCGGCGGCCACCTGCAACTCATCGCCGAATTTCCGGCAGGACAGGTGCGTCTTTCCAACCTCGGGCAGGCCGCCGATGAAAAGGCCGGAAGCACTGCCGCTTGGTAGGGCCGGTATTGCGATTGTCCCCCGGCGCAATCGATCCGGCCGTTTGCTGCGATCCTATAGTTTGCGCAAGACGCCGTTTTGCCACGCGCGGCCAAGTTCGTCTTCTTTGACGCCGGTTATAATCTCGTTGTTTGCCGGATGCCGGTGGTCTGCGAAATGCAGGAGCAGACGCTGTTCCATGTGATAGGCAAGCCGCGCCGTGTCCCAGAGGTGATACCAGACCGGCTCATATTTCAGGCCGCCCAGATCGGGCATGGAGGAATGGTTGAACTGATTTGCGCGCTGACGGAAGTCAAAAGCCCAGCCGATTTTGAGAGCCAATCGATCCGCGCTTCTGATCCGCATGGCGTAGGTGTAGGCGGGCGCGCGGCGCATATGCATGACGCCGGTACGCCTGGTGGTAGGCGGAGGCGCCGTGCGCTTGGCGTTGCCGTGCTTCTTCGCAATGCGCTCTTGCGCGTGGGCCGTCAGCTGCAGCAGCTTTTCTTCCTGCCATCGCAGCGTACGCACCCGCTGTTCCTCTTCAGGGGTGAGCGGCACAATCCCTTGCGCGGAATCCATACTGAATTTCCGCTCGGAAATTCCGGACAGCAACGGCTGATCCGGCAGCGACCAGGCTCGCCTGTTCATCAGGCCGAAGGGCCATTTGTATTTCCCGTCAACGAAGTCTGACGAACCGCGCGGCTCGACAAAGTCGAGCGACATGACCGGTTCATCTGTCGGCTCCATGACACCGAGCAGCCGTCCCTTCATATCGTCTTGCGTCTGGTCGCCCATCGTGCCGACGAGCACGATCTGATCGCCGGCTTTCAACTGATCAAGAGCGTTCTCGCGCCAGCCTTTCGTGCTGAATTGCAAGGGGCCAACCGGAACGCTCCAGCCCCAGACCTTTGTCATGAAAAGCGTCATGCCCGCCCGCCTGATCTGATTTGTGAATCCTGCATCTACTTTTCGTGGTCATTTATTTGGCAGCAATCCTCCTGATAATCTGACCGCAACTGCAACAACTGAAAAGTGTGCCAGCCTTGCGGGGCCGGCGGATACCGTCGCCGGTAACAATTGCTTCCTTGCCGTCCGCCATTACGTTGCTTGCCTTTCTTCCTGCTCGGGAAACACCGCTTTGTCCTCTGCGTCCAGCAGGGCGGCGATCTCCTCGCAGGTGCGGGTGACGGCGAGCTTCAGGGCCTCGTCGATATGGACATACCCCTGGGTCACGCTTTGAGCGGCATGGCCAAGCAGTGCCCTGATCGTCAGCTCGGAAAACCCGAGATCGCCGGCGACGCTGCCGAAGGTATGGCGCAGCGTGTGCGGCGTGACGCCCTTGATCCCCACGCTGGCGCAGAGCCTGAAGAGGCAGGCTTTGGCGGCCGTGAAATGCCCGTCGGTGATATCGGATGGGAAGACATAGGGGCTTTTGCCTCGAACCGGCTGGCTAGCGGCGATCTTTGCGGCGGAAGGGCCGATCGCGCGGATCTGCGCATCACCCTTGGTATCGGGGAAGGCTACATAGCCCGCGTCGGCAAAGAGCCAAGGCCGTTGCAGGCCCTGTCCCTCGGAAATGCGGAAGCCCGTGAGGGCCAGGAAGCGGACGATGGCAAGCGCCACCGGGCTTTCGCCATCACGTTCCGCTTGCCGCATCGCCGCTCCCAGCTTCTTGATCTCGGCCACGCTCAGGCGCCGCTTTTTCCTGTTGCCAGCCAGCTTACGTGCCCCCCGGCTCGGATGGCTTTCGAGCTTGTCGAGGCGAGCGGCATGTCCAAGGATGCTCTGGAGGGTTCCGACAGCGCGAGACGCAACGCCAGGCCCGCCGGTAGTGACGCCGCCGCGGCCCTTGCCTCTCGGCTTTGCCGTCTTCCCGGCCACGATATCGGACTGCA
Organism: Mesorhizobium australicum; assembly: GCF_900177325.1. Taxonomy (NCBI): domain Bacteria; kingdom Pseudomonadati; phylum Pseudomonadota; class Alphaproteobacteria; order Hyphomicrobiales; family Phyllobacteriaceae; genus Mesorhizobium; species Mesorhizobium australicum. Next base: position 199,733 of record NZ_FXBL01000004.1, read on the forward strand.
TCCCCTCGATGTCGGCGACCTTCAGGGTATGAGCAAGACGATTACCCAGAAGCGGCTTGATGTGCGTTTCGATACGGCTCTTATCCATGGCGAGAGTTGACTTCTTGATCGGCCGGTTGCGGCGGCCGAGAATGCGGCCGGCCTCGGCCTCCGTCAGATACCAGTCGCACAACTCGGCAACCGTGGCCTGCTGGTGGGGATTGTCATCGGTGTCAGCGGGGTCTTCGCCAGCGGCGACCGCGCCGAGCTTGATCTTGGCTTCGTCGCGGGCGTTCTCGACGGTCATCACGCCGTACCGGCCGATATTGATGCGGCGGCTTTTGCCCTCGGCGTTGCGGTACTGGATGATAAAGGTCTTGACCCCGGCCTTGGTAACGCGGACGCCGAAGCCTTTCAGCTCCCCGTCCCACAAGAACGCCTGCCCTTCGGCCGGCGCCTCCAGCGCGTCCACGGCCTTTTTCGTCAGCTTGGCCATTTCGCTTCCTCACTCGATCGCTCTGCTTACACGGCTTGATCATAGCACCCGTGTAAGCAATATGTAAGCAGCGCAAGCGAAATTTCCGGCCTATCGTAGCGTATGCTGGCGAATGGTGGTCACGGCAACTATATGATTTACAGCGCGTTTTCGCGTTTCTGGATATCGTGGCGTATAGTTTTCCTAATCTTGCCAAGGTTGGGGTCGAGGGTTCGAATCCCTTCGCCCGCTCCAAGTAACCTCACGGAAAAGCCGCGGTCCTTCCGCGGCTTTCGCGTTTTCAGGTCGGCCGCGAGCTTGCGGATCTGACACGGCCTAATGTCTACGGCACATGATGGAATGTGCTCGATTGCAGCGCGAACGAAGTTGGCCGTCGTCTCTTAAGAGATGCCGAGCAAGTGGCCTCAGCGCCAAAAACCTGACCTCAACTTACAAGTTTTTTTTCAGACCACAGTCCCAAACAGAGATCCGTGATCGTCACATCGGTGAACGGGCAGGAATCCGTTGGACGTGATCGACAGCGGCGCCTTGAACGCCGCCGGATTGGGGGCTGTGGTGGTATCTGGACAGAGACTGACGACGACAAACCAGGCGAGAGCGGCCGGCCGGCGACGTCTCGCCTTCCTGGCCGGCACCATCCTGGCGTTCGGCTGGACGCTTCCGGCCGCGGCCCAAACCGCGCCTTCCGCGCAGACCGCGCGGCAATCCGTTTCCGTTCCCGCCGGCCCGCTCACCCAGGCTCTCAACCGGCTTGCGGCGCAGTCGGGCCTACAGATCCTGTTCGATGCGGATCTCGCCCGCGACAAGACCACGCGCGGCGTCAGCGGCAATCTCACGCCTGCCCAGGCTCTCGACGCCGTCCTGGCCGGCACTGGGCTGAGTGCGCGCTTTGCCGGCGGCAACCAGGTCGTGCTCGGCCTCAACACCGCTTCCACCGACGCCGGCTATGCCACGGGCGACGATGGAGCCACGATGCTTGAACGCCTCGTCATCTATGGCGCGAAGAATGCCACGACGCTTGATGCGACAACCGCCAGCGTTGGTGTTGTCACCGCCGAGGAAATCGAAGAAGGCCAGATCGGGAATACGCGGGAAGCCTTTCGCCGCCTTGCGAACGTGCAGCCCAGCGCGACGGTCAATTCCGGCTTCGTCATCCGCGGCATGAGCTCCGAAGGCTTCGTTCCCTCCGGCGGGCCGGCCGGGTCCCTCTACATCGACGGCATTCTCCAGACCCGCTACAATTCGCGCTTCGGTGCAAGGGGCCTGTGGGACACCGAACAGGTCGAAGTCTATCGCGGCCCGCAATCGACGCTGTCCGGCCGCGCTGCCATGGTCGGCGCGATCTATGTGAAGTCGAAGGATCCGACCTTCGACAGGGAAGTCGAAGTGTCGGGCACGGTCGGCAACAACGATCTGGTCGGCACCGGCTTCGTCGTCAATACACCAGTCGTCGAGGACCAGGTCGCGCTGCGCATTTCCGGTGCGTTCGAGCGCTCCCGGTCGGATGTCGACTATTCGAACTTCGAGCACTATTCCAACTACGACGACCTGACCACGGACATCAGCGGCAATATCCGCGCCAAGCTGCTCCTCACCCCCACCGAGATGCCGGACACGCGGGCGCTGCTGACCTACAACTATTCGAAGGATCGTCCGAACGACCGGCTGGTCGGCCTCTACACCGGGCGCGGCGACTTCAACAACAACCCCGATACCTACACGGAATTCCGGACCACCGAGGTGCACAATCTCGGCCTCGAGGTCACCCATGATTTCTCCGACGCGCTGCGCTTCACCTCGCAGACCGGTTTCTCCTATGGCATCAACACACGCAGTTCCGTCGACGCGGACACGCCCGGCCTGGTCACCGGGATCTGGGGTACGGATGACGACTCGATCTTCACCCAGGAGTTGCGGCTGAACTACGAGGGTGACCGCTGGAAATGGGTGGCCGGCGTCTTCGGCAGCCATCAGGTCTTCGACGGCGCCTCGCGCTTCATCGCGGACGTTCCCTTCTACGGGCTCGTCCAGCTGGACGACTACCAGAACCGCAAGACATCGAACCTGGCCGTGTTCGGCGAGGCGACCTACGAATTCGTCCCCAGCTGGTTCGTCACCCTGGGAGGGCGGCTGGATTATCTGGACGAGACGAATACCGAGCTCAACTCGCTCGTGTTCTACGGGATGGATCCGGTCATGACAGGGGACCCCGCCTCCTTCGAGGAGCTGAACTTCGTTCCGAAGGTCGGGATCTCGAAGGAATTCGGCGACAATCACACGGTCGCCCTCACCTATACGCAAGGCTTCCGCTCGGGCGGCTCCTATGTCGACCGCCAGGACCCGTCGGATTTCAAGCTCGTCACTTACGATCCGGAATATTCGCAGAGCTACGAGCTGTCCTACAAGGGAAGGCTTCTGAACGATCGGCTCACGCTCAATGCCAATCTCTTCTACACCAAGTATGAAGACCAGCAGATCGAGATCCGCCCGTTCTCGCATATTCCGGGCTATCGACGGACGGAGAATGCCGCATCCTCGCAAGCCTGGGGCTTCGAAATCGAGCCGACCTGGCAGGTCACCGATCAGTTCTCGGCATTCGCTTCGATCGGCTATCTGAACACCAGGTTCCTCGAGTTCGACCACGCCGACCTGGGCGATCAGTCCGGACAGTCCTTCCCGGAGGCGCCGGAATGGACCTTCGGCTTCGGCGGCCGCTACGAGTTCGAGAACGGCCTCTTCATCGGCGGCGACGCCAAATACACGGCCGACTACAATTCCCGTTTCGGCACGAACGGCATGTACAAGATCGACTCTCGCTTCATCGTGAATGCCCAGGCCGGCTTCAAGAAGGACAACTGGGAACTCACGGCCTTCGCGGAAAATCTCACCGATGAGAAATACTTCACCATCGTCGATCCCGATGCCGCCCTGCCCTTCGGCCAGGCCGGGCCCCGGCGATCGTTCGGCCTGAACGTCCGTGCGAAATTCTGACGATCACAGGCGCGGGGCGAATACCCCGCGCCTCTTTCAGGTGTTGATCTGAAATGGTTTCTGTCCGGCGTCTGAGCCTTGCCCTTCTACTCTTCCTGTTTGCCGCGGCTCCCGTCCAGGCCGCCTGCGAGGGGAAGGAGATCACCGAAGGCGTCTACAATGCGCCGTTCTGCGTTCCTGCCGGAGTGCGCAAGATCGTCACGCTCGATCCGCTGCTGACGCTCGGCATCCTGATGGAACTCGAGGTTCCGGTCGTCGCCACGCCCTACATGGCCATCCAGGACAGCGAGGTGCTCGACTTCGTCAAGCGGTCGAAGATGGTCGACCTCGGCAACCCCAAGGAGCCGAGCCTGGAGCGGATTGCCGCGCTGAAGCCGGATCTCATCATCGGCAGCACGGAGGCGCATGCGCAGATCTACGACAAGGCGTCGAAGATCGCGCCGACCATCTTCTTTAACCACATGGACTGGAAGAAATATCTCAGGCTTCTCTCCGAAATCACCGGCCGCGAAGACGTGGCGAACGAAGCGCTCGCCGCTTACGAAAAGCGCGTCTCCTCGATCCGTGCACGGATGAAGGACGTTACGGTTTCGGCCGTCCGCTTCGCGCCTGGCCGGTTCGTCGTCTTTGTCGACGGTCCCGCCGCCTATGCGCCCTATGCGGTGCTGCATGAGGCCGGCGTCAAGCGCACGGCCTACGAGACGGTGACCGACGGCACGATCGTCAAGCGGCCGGACTGGGAGGAGCTTGCCAATCTCGACGGCGACATTCTGCTCTACGTTTCCGCAAGCGGCTTCGAAAACGGACCGGACGATGCGCTCGAAAAGGAAGTCAGCGGGAATCCCCTGTGGCAGCTTCTGCCCGCCGTGCAGGCCGGCCGCGCCCATCGTGTCGACCGCGCAACCTGGCAGAGCTTTCACGGCATCGCCTCCGCGCATCGTGTTCTCGACGACATAGAGCGCTACATCCTGACGGCACCGTGAGCACGCGAACGCGAGCAGGAGCCGGCACGGCAAGCCGTATCGCCTCGATTGCCGATGCGGCGCGGTTTTCTGCGCTTGCGGCGTTGTGCCTGGTGATGGCGCTCGTGGCGATCTGGTCGGTGACGCTCGGCACAACGTCCATCGCAATGTCGGACGTGCTGGCGGCGATCTTTGCGTTCGACGGGTCGCGCGAGCATCTGGTGGTGACGACCTTGCGCCTGCCGCGCGTGCTGGCGGGACTGCTGGCGGGGGCGGCCCTCGGTGTCGCCGGGGCAATCATGCAGGCCGTGACCAACAATCCGCTCGCCTCGCCCGGCCTGCTCGGCGTCAATGCGGGTGCCGCCTTCGCAGTGGTCATCGCCATGTCGATCCTCGGCGTGGCGTCGAGCAGCGCCCATGTCTGGTTTGCCTTCGGCGGTGCGGCGACGGCGGCGGTCGTCGTCTATGCGCTCGCATCGGCAGGGACTGCGGGCGCGACCCCACTCAAGCTCGTGCTCGCCGGCGTGGTGCTCGCGACGTTCCTGACCTCGCTCACCACCGCCATGCTCATCTTCGACCAGACCACCCTCGATGCCGTGCGACTGTGGACCGCCGGCTCGCTCACCGGCCGCACCGCGGCGCAGGTCGCAGCCGTCGCGCCCTACATCCTCGCCGGCCTCACCTTGGCGCTCATGTTCCGCCGGCACTTGATGACCCTTAGCCTCGGAACGGACGTCGCCCGGTCGGTCGGCCAGAACCCGCTCTGGTGGCGCGGGCTCGCCGTGGTCATCGTCATCCTGCTCGCCGGCGGGGCAGTGTCGCTCGCCGGTCCCATCGGCTTCGTCGGCCTGGTCGTCCCGCATATCGCGCGGATGACGGTCGGCGTCGACTATCGCTGGATCATCCCGTTCAGCGCCGCTGGCGGCGCTTTGCTGGTCGTCCTGGCCGACACGCTCGGCCGGACCCTCTTCGCCAGCCAGAGCTTTCCGGTCGGCGTGACCATGGCGCTGGTCGGCGCGCCCTTCTTCATCTGGCTGGCGCGCCGCGCGGGTGAGACCCGATGATCCGCCCAATGATTCCGATTGTCTCGGTCCTGATTGTCCTCGTTCCGGTTCTGGTCCTGGCAAGCCTCGCCTATGGCGACCAGGCCGTCTCCTTCGGCGATCTGGTCTCCGCTCTCACCCGGCCCGCCGGCACGAACCCGCAGATGGAGATGATCGTCCTCGACCTGCGCCTGCCGCGCGTGCTGCTTGCCCTGCTGGTCGGCGCAGCACTTGCAGTCGCGGGGGCCATCGCGCAGGCGGTGATGCGCAACCCTCTCGCCGAGCCCGGCGTCCTTGGCGTCAACGCAGGAGCCGCACTCGCCGCGACGATCCTCATCGTGGCGCTCGACAATGCGCCCGTCCATCTCCTGCCCTGGGCGGGCTTCGTCGGCGCGGCTGCGATGGCGGCGGCGATCTACCTGCTGTCGTGGCGCAACGGCGGCACCTCGTCGCTGCGCATTATCCTGATCGGCATCGGCCTCTCCGCCCTCACCGGCGCCGCCACCACCTTCCTCACCGCCTTCGGCGAGATCGGCGACGTGCAGCGCGCCATGATCTGGCTCGCCGGCAGCGTCTATCACGCCGACTGGCCCGCCGTGCAGGGCCTCGCCCTCTGGCTCGTCGCGCCACTGGCGCTCACCTGGATGTCCAGCCGCGAGCTCGACCTGATCCGCTTCGGCGACCAGGCCGCGCGCAGCCTCGGCCAGCGTGTCGATTCCATCCGCGCGCTGATGATCGTGCTCTGCACGCTTCTGTCGGGCGCCGCCGTCGCCGCCGCCGGCCTGATCGGCTTTATCGGGCTGGTCGCGCCGCATATGGCCCGCCGCCTCGTCGGTCCCGCCCATGCGCGGCTGATCCCCGTCTCGGCGCTGATCGGCGCGATCCTGGTCATGGCTGCCGATCTCGCCGGCCGCACGGTCATCGCTCCGGTGCAGCTTCCGGCAGGCATCGTTACAGCGCTGATCGGCGCCCCCTTCTTCGGATATCTTCTATGGGGCCGACGCCATGTTGCGAACTGATGCAGACCAGGGCCTGGCCGCCGAGGGCGTCGCGATCGCCTATGGCCGCTCGCTGATCGTCGAAGGTCTGGACCTTGCCGTCGCTCCGGGCGCCTTCACCGCGCTGGTCGGACCGAACGGTAGCGGCAAGTCCACCATCCTGCGCGCGCTCGCCGGCCAGCTCGTCCCGAAGGCCGGCACGATCCGGCTCGACGGCCGCAACCTCTCGGACCTCTCCGCCAAGAAGATCGCGCGGCGCGTCGGCGTGCTGGCGCAGGGGCCGGCAGCACCGGAGGGCCTGACCGTCCTCGATCTCGTGCGGCAGGGCCGCTATCCGCACCGTTCCCTGTTCGGCCGATGGTCCGAAGCCGACGACAGGGCCTGCGCCGAGGCACTCGCGCTGACCGGCATCGACGACCTTGCCGCCCGCCCGCTCGAAAACCTGTCCGGCGGCCAGCGCCAGCGGGCCTGGATCGCCATGACGCTGGCACAGGAGACCGGCATAATGCTCCTCGACGAGCCCACCACGTTCCTTGACCTCGCCCACCAGATCGAGCTGATGCACTTGATCGCCGATCTGGTCGCTGCCCGCGGCAAGACCGTCGTCGCCGTGCTGCACGACCTCAACCAAGCCGCCCGTTACGCCACCCGCATGGTCATGCTCAAGGGCGGCAAGATCGCCTCCTCCGGACGTCCAAGCGAGGTGATGACCGCCGAAACCGTCAGCCAGGTCTTCGGCCTCGCCGTCACCATCATCACAGACCCCGTCGCAGGAACACCAATGTGCATCCCCGCCGCCCGCTCCCCGGCGGACGGCCCTCCACTGTTGCAGATCGGCCACGAAGGGACGGAAACGAGCCGGTCGTGACGACGACCTTGCAAGGGCGCCGTCGGCCAGCAGCACGGATTCGTCATATGAAAACATGACTTTAACTGTCGTGTTTTCGAGAATTGCCGCGACCGTGAGCCTGGCGCACTTCTAAGATACTGCTATTGCAGGCCTTTTCTCTCTTCGATAAGCACATTTCGTCACCCTGCGTGGCTGCTTGTCAGCGGCGTGCGCCGGCGGATCGGAAGCGAAAGGAACGCAGGACGGCGGAATACCGCGCGCGTGTCCGCAGCCACTGGAAGCCGGACTGTCCGTCGTGGACGTTCCAGGACGAAAGCATAACAATGCCGAATCTGTCTGGCACCGTTTCCAGCCTTGGCGACCTTGACGGCAACGAGCTGCTCAACCGCGCCATCGAGGCCTATTACGACGACATCGCCGCCGCCGCCCGTCGCAGCGGTCATTCCGGCTCCGCGACGCTGGACATCGTTCACGACCTCTATCTGAAGCTCTCCGCCAGACCCGAAGTCCTGCGCGACAAGCGTTCGCTCAAATCCTATCTGTGCCAGGCCGCCGTCAATCTGGGCATCGACCGTTTCCGCAGGGAGCGTTTTGAGGCACGCCTCTTCTCCGGCACGGAGGACGAGGCCTATGCCGTGCCGGTGGAAAACGCCTCGCCGGACCGTGCCCTCGAAATCGAGGCTCGCATCGCCGTTCTCCGCGATGCGATCGCCGAGCTTCCGGAAAGGCGCCGTGCCGTCTTCATCCTCCACAGGCTGCACCAGCTCTCGCAGGATGACATCGCGGCAAAGCTCAGGATTTCGCGCAACATGGTCGATCGCCATCTGCGTCGCGCCTTCGCCCACTGCCTCGACCGGCTCATGCGGACGGAAATGGAGCTGGCCACCCAGTCCTGGTCGCACTGAATCGCTGAATTCCGCCAGCGGCCCCGGGCGGGATCTCGTCACGGGGCAAAAATCGCTCACGGGAGTCCCAAACCTGCCGGCTCATTCGTTAGATGAGTGAGAAGAAGGATTCGGAAGTCCGCATGCCGCACAAGCGACTGACGACCACGCAGCGACGGCGCAACCTCGAGGCCGCGGACTGGATCTTTCGCAACGGCGAGGCCGGGCGAAGCAGCGCCGACGAAGCGGAGTTCCAGCAATGGCTCGACCGTGACCCCGAAAACATCCGCGCCTACGAGGCTGCCAGGCGCCTGATGGGCGAGGCGCGCATGGCGATCGAATCCGATCCGGCCCTGCGTGATCTCCGGATCAAGCCTCGCAGCGCTGCCAAGCCGATCCTCGGCTCGCTCCTCGCGCTGTTCGCCGCCGGCACGCTCTTTCTGCTGTTCGACGGCCCGATGCGTCTTCAGGCCGACAGGATCTCCGGCACCGGCGAGATGCCGGTGGTCGCACTGGAGGACGGTTCGAGCGTGCAGCTCAACGCATCTTCCGCCATTGCCCACGATTTCGACGCCACCCGCAGGACGGTGCGATTGTTGCGCGGCCAGGCCTTCTTCGAGGTGGCGCGCGATCCCGACCGTCCTTTCACAGTCGAGGCCGGAGACGTCCGCGTCACCGCCCTCGGCACCGCGTTCGACGTCCGCCTGGGAAGCAATGAGACGGACGTGACGGTCACGCATAACGCCGTGCTGGTCGAGTTCGCTGACCACGCAGATGACGCCTTGCGTCTGCAGGAAGGCGAGCAGGCCGGCTACGACCACACCAGCCGCGCGCGCACGGTCGGCCCTGCTGACGGCATGCTTGCCCTCGCATGGCGACGCGGACAGCTCGTCGTCGACAATGCCCCGCTCTCCTACGTCGTCGAGGAGATGAGCCGCCATTTCTCCGGCCGGATCGTGATCGCCGGCAGCGAGCTCGCCCGACGCCGCGTCAGCGGCACCATGACAGTCTCCGACACCGACGCCGCCCTCGCTTTCCTTGAACATGCGCTTGGCGTCCAAACCACCCGGCTAGGCCCGGTCATCGTGATCCGCGACTGACCGCCCCGGCGAGGCGGGAGGAAATCTGCAATCGCAACCCAGGCAGTCACCAATTTGAGCGACGCGTCGCCCTAATGACCCGCCCGCGTCAATCCTGCCGGTTCGCACCGTCACCAACCGCCGCCGTGACGATGATCTCCACGCGATACTGGCCCCCCCGCGAGCCTCACTTCGCCGGTCGCCCGAGCCGGTGGCTTGCCGGGAACGACCCGTTGCAGGCGAGCCGGTCGTCAAACCGGGGAGCAGCGCTCAGCGAGCGCCGTCCGGCAGTATCGTTGCCACGATCGAAGCGTCGAGAGCTTCGTATTCGCCGAGGCCAATGGTGTCGTAGAGTTCCGCCCGGGTCTGCATCTCGGTAAGCATGGCCTCTGTCGACCCGTTATGCCTCAGTGTCGCGTAGAGCTTCTCCTGCGCCTTGTTGGCGACGCGCAGCGACGAGACCGGCCAGATCACCATCCGGTACCCCATCTCCCGGAACTCGCGTGCCGTGAAGAACGGCGTCCTGCCGAACTCGGTCATGTTGGCCAGCAGCGGTACGCCGGGCATCCGGCGGGCGAATTCGCGGAACATCTCGGCGGTCGTCAGTGCTTCGGGGAAGATCGCATCCGCGCCGGCCTCGACATAGAGCCGAGCCCGCTCAACTGCGCCGTCAATGCCCTCGCTGGCCGCCGCATCGGTGCGCGCGATGAGATAGAGATGGCGTCGCGCCTTCGCCGCGGCGGCGACCTTAGCCGCCATGTCTCGCGCATCGGCGAGCTTCTTGTCGTTCAGATGGCCGCATTTCTTGGGCAGGAGCTGGTCCTCGATATGGACGGCTCCAGCGCCCGCCTCCTCGAAGGCGCGCACCATGTGCATGACGTTCAGGGCCTCGCCATAGCCCGTGTCGCCGTCGACGAGCAGGGGCAGCCCGGACGCGCGGGCGATCTGCCGGATGAAGAACGATACCTCGTCGACCGTGATGATGCCGAGGTCCGGAATCCCCATCGAGGCCGTCATCGCCGCCCCCGACAGATAGAGACCCTCAAACCCCGCCGCTCTCGCCTGCAACGCCGCCATCCCGCTGTGAGCGCCGGGCAACTGCAGAATATCCTCCCGAGCGAGCAGGGCGCGGAAGCGTTCTCCGGCGGGCTGCTCCGGAAGGTCGGACGAGACGAGATACGGCATGGGATCCTCAGGCGGCCTTGGAGCTTGCGACCGGCCGGCCGCGCCGTTCGATCGGCACGAAGGTGCGGTTCTCCGGTCCGATATAGTTGGCGGACGGGCGGATGATCTTGTTGTCCTGGCGCTGCTCGATGACGTGCGCGGCCCAGCCGGAGATGCGCGAGATCACGAACAGGGGCGTGAACATGGCCGTCGGAACCGCCATCATGTGGTAGGAGACGGCGCTGAACCAGTCGAGGTTCGGGAACATGCTCCTCGCATCGGCCATCGTGGCCTCGATGCGTTCGGCGATGTCGAACATTCTGGTCGAACCGGCCTCGACGGAGAGCTGCCGCGCCAGGGTCTTGATGACCTTGTTGCGCGGATCGGCCACCGTGTAGACGGGATGGCCGAAACCGATGACGACCTCTTTCGCCTCGACGCGGCGGCGGATGTCGGCCTCTGCCTCGTCCGGATCGGCGTAGCGCTTCTGGATCTCGAAGGCCACTTCATTGGCACCGCCATGCTTCGGCCCGCGCAGCGCGCCGATCGCGCCGGTGATGGCCGAGTAGACGTCCGAGCCGGTGCCGGCAATCGAACGCGCGGTGAAGGTGGAGGCGTTGAACTCGTGCTCGGCGTAAAGGATCAGCGAGACGTGCATCGCCCTGACATGCGACGGCTTCGGCGCGGTGCCGTGCAGCAGATGCAGGAAGTGCCCGCCGATGGAATCGTCGTCGGTCTCGACATCGACCCGCCGTCCGTTGTGGGCGAAGTGATGCCAGTAGAGCAGCATGGAGCCGAGCGAGGCGAGCAGCCTGTCGGCGACATCACGCGCACCCGGGTGGTTGTGATCGACCGCCTCCGGCAGGACGCAGCCGAGCGCGGAGACGCCGGAACGCAGCACGTCCATCGGATGCGTGGCGGCCGGGAGCAGTTCCAGCGTGTTCTTGACCGCCTGCGGAAGCCCGCGCAGAGCCCTCAGCTTCGCCTTGTAGGCGCGGAGCTCGGTCGCCGTCGGCAATTCGCCGTGGACGAGAAGGTGGGCGATCTCCTCGAACTCGCAGGCCTCGGCCACGTCGAGTATGTCATAGCCGCGATAGTGCAGGTCGTTGCCGGTACGCCCCACAGTGCAGAGCGCGGTGTTTCCGGCGACGACGCCGGAAAGCGCGACGGACTTCTTGGGCTTCGATACGATCATGCCGTCCTCCCTCTGCCACCTATCCAGTCGAAGATGCCGCGTGCGGCGGCGGGTCCGATCTTCGCGGCATCGACCGTGAAGGTCAGCCCGGCCAGCTCATCAGGCCTCAGCTCCTCCAGCCGTTCGACGCAGCTTATGAACCGGTCCTGCTCGGCCGCGGCGACGATCCCGTCGGCCAGCGTGCGGAACTTCCTCACGTAGTCGGGGCGCGCGAACGGCCGCGCACCGAGCGGATGCGCATCCGCCACCGCCAGCTCGTCCTCGATCACCGAGCCGTCCTGAAGCGTGACGACGACACGGCCGCCGAACGCCTTCTCCCTCGGGTCGCGGCTGTGATAGCGCCGCGTCCAAGCAGGGTCCTCGACGGTCGAGATCTTGTGCCACAATGCGATCGTCCCAGGACGGTTGGCGCGTTCCGGCGCGTAGGAGCGCTCGTGGTGCCAGCCGCCATCCTCCAGCGCGACGGCGAAGATGTACATGATCGAATGGTCGAGCGTTTCGCGGCTCGCCGCCGGGTCCATCTTTTGCGGATCGTTGGCGCCCGTGCCGATCACGTAGTGGGTGTGATGGCTGGTGTGGATGACGATGTCCTTCACCCGCGACAGGTCGCCGATCTTCGGTCCCATGCGGCGCGCGAGATCGATCAGCGCCTGGCTCTGGTATTCGGCAGAGTGCTCCTTGGTGTAGGTGTCCATGATCGCGCGCTTGGCCTCGCCTCTCTCGGGAAGCGGCACGGCATACTCGGCCTTCGGGCCCGAAAGCAGATAGGCGATGAAACCGTCCTCGCCCTCCCACGCCGGCGACGGCGCGCCTTCGCCGCGCATGACGCGGTCGACCGCCTCCACCGCCATCTTTCCGGCGAAGGCCGGGGCATAGGCCTTCCAGCTCGAAATCTCGCCCTTGCGCGACTGGCGGGTGGTTGTGGTTACGTGCAGCGCCTGCTGCACCGCCTGATAAATGACCTCTGTCGGCAAGCCCAGCGCCGTGCCGATGCCGGCCGCGGCCGAGGGGCCGAGATGGGCGATGTGGTCGATCTTGTGTTCGTGCAGGCAGATGCCTTTCACCAGATCGACCTGGATTTCGTAGCCGGTCGCAATTCCCTTCGCGAGCTGCTGCCCCGACAGGCCGCAATGCTGGGCGACGGCCAGGATCGGCGGGATATTGTCACCAGGGTGGGAATAGTCGGCGGCGAGGAAGGTGTCGTGGAAATCGAGTTCGCGAACGGCGACGCCATTCGCCCACGCGGCCCATTCGGGCGAAACCCGCGCGGCCGCCGGTAGACCGAAGACCGTCGCGCCGGGCATATAAGGATGGGCCTGCGCCTGGGCACGCGCACTGGCCACCGGATGACGGGCAAGCGAAGCAGCGGCCACAGCGGCATTGTCGATGATGCGGTTGCCGATCATCTCCACCACGTCGGCATCGAGCGGCACGTCGTCCACCGCGACCGATGCGATCTTCCACGCGAGCTGGTCCTCGCGAGCGAGCTTTTCGGCGGATTTGTAGGTGCGGACGGTATGCGACTTCACGAGGCGGTTTCCTCTCGGCGGGATTGATCGGCAAAGGACGGAATGGGCATCGGGACACCGTCCCGGTCGACCGCGACCATCATGAAACGGCCACTGACAGCCGGCATGTCACCGCCGCGGTCAGCAGGGTCCACGTCGACAAGGACCGTCATGGAAGAGTGGCCGCGGAATGCCAGACGGGCGCGGACATCAACGATCTCTCCCGCCCCGATCGTCCTGCGGAACTCGATGCTGTCAGCCTTTGCCAGGACCACGGCGCAACGGGCGTGACGCGAAGCACAGACGAAGGCGGCCTTGCCCATCATCCGGAGCACATTGGGCCCGTAGAGCGCGTCATCCTGAGCGTGCTCCAGCAGCACGACCTCCGTGAATCGCGTCTCGGCTCGACCTGTGTGCTCCGCCGTCAATGGCAAGGATCTGCTCCGCTCCTCTTTCCAATTCGCAATATCCGCATAGAATGGAGGACGTAAATCACTGAAAAAGCAGAGTTTTGCGAAGCACTGACGGCAAATCTGCAAACTTTGCGAAGACGAGGGTGCCGTGAAGAAGCTGTTCATGGGAGTGCGGTTGAAGCGGCTGCGTGACGAGCGTCGCCTTACCCAGCAGGCGCTCGCCGACGCGATCGGCCTCTCCCTCAGCTACCTGAACCAGATAGAGAACAACCAGCGGCCCCTGACGGTGCCGGTGCTTCTGAAGCTGAACGCCGCCTTCGGGGTGGACGTGCAGCTGTTTTCCGACGAAGACGAGGCGCGCCTGGTTGCGGAGCTGCGCGAGGGGCTGTCGCTCCCGCATGTCGGCGAGGAGATCTCCGGCGCGGAGATCAAGGAACTCGCCACCAACATGCCTGCGGTGGGCAAGGCGATCGTCGCCCTGCACAAAAAGCTCGCGCGTGCGCTCGACGAGACTGCCGCACTTGCCGCGCGCCTCGGGGACGACCGTCGACCGGATACACGAACCGCGTCGGCGCCGTTCGAGGAGGTCCGCGACTTCTTCTATGCGCGGCACAACTACATCGACTCGCTCGATCGCGCCGCGGAGGCCGTGAGCGCGGCGATGGGACGCGCCACGCCCGGTGCGATCGAAGACAGGCTGCGGGAGCGGCATGGAGTGCGGGTCGTCCGTGACGAGGGCGAAACCGGATATCTTCTGCGTCGCTCATATGATGCAGCCACGCGAGTGCTGCGTCTGCCGGCGAGCCTCGGAGCCGGTCGGCAGTCCTTCCAGCTCGCGACGCAGCTCGCCTTTCTCGAGTTCGGCGAGATGATCGACGAGCAGATTTCCGGCACGCCATTCACCAACGGGGAAGCACGCTCCCTCGCCAGGATCGGGCTTGCAAACTATTTCGCCGGAGCGCTGGTCCTCCCCTACGGCGCTTTCCTGAAAGCTGCGGAGGATATGCGCTATGACATCGACCTTCTCGGACAGAAGTTCGGCGTGGGATTCGAGACCGTGTGCCACCGTCTGAGCACGCTGCAGCGTCCCGGAGCACGAGGCGTGCCGTTCTTCTTCATCCGGGTCGACCGGGCAGGAAACATTTCCAAACGTCAGTCGGCTACCGACTTTCACTTTTCCCGGGCGGGCGGCACCTGTCCCTTGTGGAACGTCTACGAAGCGTTCGTGCGGCCGGGCCGGATCCTGACGCAGCTCGCCGAAATGCCCGATGCCCGCACCTATCTCTGGATCGCCAGGACGGTGAGCCATGCGACGGGCGGGTATGGCGCGCCGGAGAAGACCTTCGCAATCGGCCTCGGCTGCGACCTGCGGCACGCCGGCAGGCTGGTCTATTCGAATGGCCTTCGCCTCGACGACGCGGCGGCCAGGACGCCGATCGGCGCCGGCTGCAAGATCTGCGGCAGGCCGCGCTGCCCGCAACGCGCCTTTCCGTCCGTCGCGGAACCGGCACTCGTCGACGAGGCGACCAGCACCTTTGCGCCCTATTCTTCGAGCTGAAAGGCAAGACGTAAAGATATAAACATTTCTTTATATCATGCTTGACTTGCTCCTCCATCCGTATATCAATCCTCGCGCCATGGTTCCTGCGGGCACATCGTTCGCAGGCTAAGAGGGAAGCCGGTCAGATACCGGCGCTGCCCCCGCAACTGTAGGCGGAGAGCCAAGCCCACTCATGTCACTGAGGCGAAAGTCTCGGGAAGACGGGCAAAGGCGACGACCCGCGAGCCAGGAGACCTGCCACGGCGAAGTAACGTCCACGGGCGGGGTGTCCCGGTGTGCCGTAGCGGGGTCGCTTAGCGGCCTGTCTTGCTATGTGTCCGCTGACCCACGCCCCAACTCATTGGGGTAGGTCATGTCCCACACCATATTTGCAGCCTCCGTCCAGGGCGTTCCACGTCTTGATCGTCGGCAGATCACGCCGGGCAACGATTTTGCTTTTCGCATCGACAGCATTCGCTTCGATGAGGACTACCGCCCCTCGGAGAAGACGCGCGTCACCACCAACTTTGCCAACCTCGCGAGAGGGGCGAACCGGCAGGAGAATTTGCGCAAAGCCTTGCGGATGATCGACAATCGTTTCAATGCCCTGGCGCATTGGGACAACCCGAAAGGCGATCGCTATTCCGTCGAACTCGATATCATTTCGGTCGAACTCGAGATCGGCTCAGAGGCCAACGGTCCCTCCTTCCCGCTCATCGAAATGCTGAGCACGACGATCGTTGACCACAAGACTGCCAGGCGGATCGCAGGCGTCGTGGGCAACAACTTCTCCTCCTACGTGCGCGACTACGACTTCAATGTTCTGCTCCCCGCACACAACGAGAACCAGACCGGCTTCAGCACTCCGCCTGATTTTGGCGATCTGCACGGAAAGCTGTTCAAGTCATTCATCAACTCAAACGCCTACACGAAGCGGTTCGATAAGCCTCCCATCATATGCATCAGCGCGTCGAGCAGCAGGACCTATCACCGAACCGACAACCAGCATCCTATCCTGGGTATCGAATATCGGCAGGACGAACTCTCCGCGACCGATCAGTATTTCAGCAAAATGGGCTTGGCCGTTCGCTACTTCATGCCTCCGAACAGCGTTGCGCCGCTGGCTTTCTATTTCACCGGCGACCTGCTTGACGACTACACCAATCTCGAGCTGACCAGCGTCATCAGCACGATGGAGACGTTCCAGAAGATCTACCGTCCCGAGATATACAACGCCAACTCTGCCGCAAGCGCGTGCTACCAACCCGACCTGAAGCATCAGGACTACTCCCTAACGCAGATCGTCTACGACCGGGAAGAACGAAGCCGCCTGGGTGTCGAGCAGGGACGGTTCGCGGAGAAGAACTTCATCACGCCTTACCGGACCATGCTCGAGCAGTGGTCGGCCAATTCCGCTCTCTGACCCATCGAAAAACGAGGCCCTTGCCCGATGAAAACACTGTTGCCCACTTCGACCGCCGGCAGCCTGCCGAAACCTTCCTGGCTGGCAGAGCCCGAGAAGCTCTGGTCTCCCTGGAAACTGCAGGGCGAGGAACTGATCGCGGGCAAGCAGGATGCCCTGCGTCTCTCCCTCGACGATCAGCGGCAGGCAGGGATTGATATCGTCAGCGACGGCGAGCAGACGCGGCAGCATTTCGTCACGACGTTCATCGAGCACCTCAGCGGCGTCGACTTCGAGAAGCGCGAGACCGTCAGGATTCGCAACCGCTATGACGCCAGCGTCCCGACGGTCGTCGGCGCCGTATCCCGCCAGAAACCCGTCTTTGTCGAAGACGCCAGGTTTCTACGGCAACAGACTATGCAGCCGATCAAATGGGCGCTGCCGGGCCCGATGACCATGATCGATACGCTTTACGACAGCCATTACGGGAGTCGCGAGAAGCTGGCGTGGGAGTTCGCCAAGATACTCAACGAAGAGGCCAGGGAACTGGAGGCAGCCGGGATCGACATCATCCAGTTCGATGAGCCCGCCTTCAACGTGTTCTTCGACGAGGTGAATGACTGGGGTGTCGCCACCCTGGAACGAGCGATCGAAGGCCTCAAATGCGAGACCGCGGTCCATATCTGCTACGGCTACGGCATCAAGGCGAACACGGACTGGAAAAGGACCCTGGGATCGGAGTGGCGGCAATATGAGGAAACCTTCCCCAAGCTGCAGAAATCCAGCATCGATCTGATCTCGCTGGAGTGCCACAACTCCCATGTCCCGATGGATCTCATCGAGCTTATCCGCGGCAAGAAGGTGATGGTCGGCGCCATCGACGTCGCGACACACGCCGTCGAGACACCGGAAGACGTTGCCGACACGCTGCGGAAAGCGCTTCGGTTCGTTGATGCCGACAAGCTTTACCCTTGCACGAACTGCGGCATGGCCCCGCTGCCTCGCCAGGTGGCGACGGGCAAGCTGAAGGCCTTGAGTGCGGGGGCGGAAATCGTCCGAAGAGAACTCGCAGCATAGCATCCGAACAGGGGGGACGCTGCACGGCCACCTTGACCGCGCGCGTCCCGCAAGCCGCAACGGACCTTCGTATATATCCGTCTCGCTTGCGAGCGTTGTCGATGATATGAAAGTTAGCTAAAATTACAAATCATTGACCGAGAGTTCCCGTGCTGATTCATGGTTCGAGGCAGCTTCCCGCCCTGACGGGAAGCGCGAAGGCTGTTCTGCGCCGCCTGGTGGCCGAGGGACCGTCCACGCGACCGCAGATCGGCTCCGCGCTGGGCCTGTCGCGGCCGACCATGTCGGCCGCCATCGCCGAACTGGAGCGCCCCGGCTATGTCGAGGGGATGGGCGCCGTACAGGGACCGCTCGGTCGTAGCGCCGTACAGTACCGCGTCGGACGGAAGGCCGGGCATGTGATGGCGGTCGACGCTGGCTCGACCCATGTCCGCCTGCGCGTCTCGACCTTCGACGGCCGCCTTCTGCACAGCCGGGTCTGCAGCCTTCCCGGCAGCCAGTTCTCGCTGAACGAGGAAATCAGCCGCGTTGTGGCCCAGGAGGTCGCGGCCGCCCTTGCCGAGGCACGCGAAGACTGGGGACCGCTGCGGGCACTCGGCATCGCGGTTCCCACGCGGGTGGTCGGGCCTGACGGAGACGTCGCCGGCACGCACCAGAACCTCATCTTCAGCGCGTTCAGCCCACCCGACGGCGTCGATGTCCTTCTGGTCAACAACGTGAACTGTGCCGCCGTCGCCGAGCAGCACTTCGGCGCAGCCCGCGGCCACGACACGTTCGCCTACGTGCAGATCGGGCTGAAGATCGGCATGGGCCTGATGCTGGGCGGCCAGCTCATTTCGGGCAAGACCGGCTCGGCCGGCGAGATCGGCCATATCAGCTTTCCGTTCGCGCCCGGAATTGCGCCGGAGCCGGGCGCCGTCGAACGGTATCTCGGAACGGAGTCGCTGATCGCGCGCGTTCAGGAGACCTGGCCGCGCGAAGAAGGCCCGGCGCCGGCGAACACCAGCGAGCTTCTCGCCATGGCCGAGAAGGGAAATCCGGTCGCGAAAGAGCATGTCGAGCGTCATGCCGCCGATATCGGCGCGCTGGTCGCCACCTGCGTCAGCGTTGTCGATCCCGGTCTCGTCGTGCTGGGCGGCGGGCTGGGCGCGTCGCCGCTGCTGCTGCCCAAGGTGCGCGAGGTGGTGGATCTCCTGACCTATCCGGTCGAGGTGCGAACCACGTTGCTGGGCGTCGACGCGACCGTCCTCGGTATCGAGAAGCTGGCCGTCGAACGCGCCATGGGCCGGCTTCTGGGCGACGACGGCTGACCGTCGAAATCCCGTCTTCCGAGAGAAGCAAGATTCTGCGAGCCGCCCCTCAGGCGACGCGGTTGACGATTGACTCTTGGCTCGCATCATTTATTTGTTAATGTGCCTAACACACATAGAGGCCGAATAGGGGAGCCTCATGTGATCGTTTCACAGGAGGGAAATGGCCATGCGCAGTAAACTATTGGGCAGCATCGCTGCGTTGATCGCGGTCGGCTCGACCGGGATGGCGATGGCCCAGGACGTGACTTTGGAATACTGGGTCTACTCCGACTTCGCGCAAGGCGACGCGCTGGCCCTGCAGCAGGAGTTCATCAGCGAATTCGCGGCAAAGCATCCGGGCGTGAAGATCAACATCGTCGGCAAGGGCGATGCGGACCTGACAGCCGGCCAGGTGGCGGGTGCTGCGAGCGGCAACCTCCCCGATGTCTTCATGAATGGGCTCGGCACCGGCGCCCAGCTGGTCGAGGTGGGTGCGCTGGCCAACATCCACGACAAGTGGATGGCCATGCCCGAGGACTATCGCAACCAGTTCAACAAGAGCGCCATCGACAACTGCTCTCCCGCGCCGGACAAGATGTACTGCCTGCCCTACACGGGTTACGGCTCGCTGATGTTCCGCAACCTGACCGTGCTCGAAAAGGCCGGCATCGACACCAAGACGCCTCCGGCAACCTGGGCCGAATGGCTCGACCAGATGAAGAAGATCAAGGAAGCCGGGATGTTCGCCATCCCCGACCAGGCTCTGGTCTTCAATTCGATCGCCGAGATGTACGCAGTTTCCGGCGACGTCAGCACCTGGGGCATCGACTGGGACAGCCGCAAGACGCGGATCGACCCCAAGGTGATGGCCACTATGCTGCAGAAGTTCGTGGACATGGCTCCCCTGAATTCCGGAACGAGCCGCAACGACCAGGCGACGAAGGATCTGTTCATCACCGACCAGCTCGCATTCCACACGGTCGGTCCGTGGGTCAACCCGACCTATGCCGAGGCGGCGAAGAACGGCAAGCTGAAGTATGACTTCGTGCTGATCCCCGGCGACACGGCCGGCAAGCATGGCGGCATCCAGAACTACGAGATCGTCGGCGTCGCGCCGGGCAAGAACTTCGACATCGCCTGGGAGTTCGCTTCCTACATCACCGCCAAGGAGCAGATGGCGCGCTGGGCGAAGCTCCTGTCGCGCTACAATTCCAACGCGGCGGCGATGAGCGAGCCGGATGTGGCCGCGCTGCCGCTCATCTCCGCCTCGGTCAAGGCGGTGAAATACGCCATGGACGTCCAGCCGCCCTACCTCATCAAGGCAGTGCCTGCATGCTATCCGTCGACGGTGGTGGAATTCGTGTCGGCAACCGCGGATGGCGACTACACGCCGGAGGAGGGTGCCGCCGAGATGATCGCCGAGCTGAACGACTGCCTGGCCGAGTGACCAGTTCGTTCTGAGAGCCGCGGCCGGGAGCGTCCCGGCCGCGATGCCAGCAGGGTTCGACCATGCCGATCTATCGCAGGCATCTGCCGCATTATCTGATGATCGCCCCGTTCATGATCCTGTTCGCGGCGTTCTTCCTGTATCCGATCTTCAGCGGCTTCTTCTACAGCTTCCACGACTGGAACGGCGTGCAGCCGCCACAGTTCGTCGGGCTTGCCAATTACGAGAAGGTCATCGGATCGCGCGACTTCTCGCGGGCGATGTGGAACCTGCTGACCTACATCTCGATCACGGTGCCGCTGGGCATCCTGGTTGCGCTGGGCCTCGCCCTCCTGGTCGACAGCTTCACTGGCCGCTGGGCGAGCTTTTTCCGCAATGCCTATTTCATGCCCGTCGTCCTTCCCGCCTTCCTGGCGGCGACGATCTGGCGCTGGATCTATGCCCCCAACTTCGGCCTCCTCAACATGATCCTTGGCTGGCTTGGGATACCTTCGGTCAATTTCCTCAACGACACCGGCACGATGATCTACGCCCTCATCGCCGTGGACGTATGGGTCTCGGCCGGGTTCAACATGGTCATCCTCCTGGCCGGGCTGAAGAACATCCCATCCGAACTCTATGAGGCCGCGCGGCTCGACGGCGCCAACAAGTGGCAGCAGATCGTCCACATCACCGTGCCCATGCTCGGCCCCGTGATGTTCTTCGTCATCACCTACAGCGTGATCTCGGCGATGCAGGTCTTCGACAAGCCCTGGCTGCTGACGGGTTCGTCCTTCTCCGAATATGGCGGCCGCCGCGGCGCGCTGCTGTTCCCGGTGATGGACATGATGGGCCGCGCCTTCGGCGAGGTCCGCTTCGGCGAGGCGTCTGCATACGGGTTCCTCCTCACCATCGCCATCGTCTCCCTGACGGTCCTCATGTTCGGCGTGCGCAGCTGGAGGGAGCGTCGATGAGCGCCGTCGTTTCCTCGCGCCGCGTTTCGATCTGGATCGTCCTCAAATGGGCGATCGCGATCGTCGTCGCGATCATCGCGGTGTTCCCGATCTGGTGGATGGTCAACGTGGTCTTCTCCCTGCCCGGAGAGCCTGTCTCGATCAATCCGCGACTCTGGCCGACCTCGATTTCGGCCGGCATCGACAAGATCCATATGATCTTTGCCGAGACCGGCTACCTGCGCGCCTATCTCGTCTCGCTGCTCTACGCCGTGCTCACCATTGTTGGCGTGCTCCTGGTCGGCTCGCTCGCCGCGTTCGAGTTCTCGCAATTCGAATTCCCCGGCAAGCGCATCCTTTTCGGCATCGTCATGCTGTCCCTCATGGTCCCGACGGCCGCGACCATCATTCCGACCTATCTGCTGACGTCGTCGCTCGGCTGGCTCAACACGATGCAGGGCCTGGTGGTGCCGGGCCTCGCCTCGGCCTTCGGCCTCTTCATGCTGGTCCAGTTCATGCGCTCGATCCCGCGCGACATGATCGAGGCGGCGCGGCTCGACGGGGCGGGGCACTTCCAGATCTACTGGTACGTGGCGTTGCCGCTCTGCCGCAACGCCATGATCACGCTCGCGATCCTGACCTTCATGCAGACCTGGGGCAACTACATGTGGCCGCTGATCGTCGGCACCCGCCCCGAAATGTACACGGTCGGGCAGGTCGTGGGTCTCTTCAACGCGCCACTGTCGCACCAGACGGTCGACGTGGTCATGACGGCAAACCTCCTGGCCGCGATACCGCCGCTCCTCTTCTTCCTGATCTTCCAGCGCAAGATCGTCGAAGGCATCGCGATGTCGGGCAGCAAGGGCTGATCGGAACCACACCACATGGCCTTCCTGGAAATCTCCTCGGTGACCAAGTCCTTCGGCACGGTGAACGTGCTGCAAGACGTCAACCTCGCGATCGAGCGCGGCGAGTTCGTCGTCTTCGTCGGCCCTTCGGGCTGCGGAAAATCGACGCTGCTGCGAATGATCACCGGCCTCGAGAACCCGACCTCCGGCACCATCGCCATCGAGGACGAGGTGGTGAACGATGTCGAGCCGGCCAAGCGCGGCACCGCGATGGTGTTCCAGTCCTATGCGCTCTACCCGCATATGACCGTCTTCCAGAACATGTCCTTCGGCCTGCGCATGGCCGGAAAGCCGAAGGACTTCATCGCCGGGCAGGTGCGGCAGGCGGCGGCGATCCTGCGCCTTGAAAAGCTCCTCGACCGCAAGCCCGCGCAACTGTCCGGCGGACAGAAGCAGCGCGTCGCCATCGGCCGCGCCATCGTGCGCGAGCCGCGCGTCTTCCTGTTCGATGAGCCGCTGTCCAACCTGGACGCCGAACTGCGCGTGCAGATGCGTGCCGAGCTGATGGAGCTGCACCGCCGTCTCGGCACCACCATGATCTATGTGACGCACGACCAGGTCGAGGCGATGACGCTGGCCGACAAGATGGTCGTGATGAACGGCGGCAAGATCCAGCAATCCGGCGCGCCACTCCGTCTCTACGACGATCCCGACAACCGCTTCGTCGCCGGTTTCGTCGGCTCCCCCAAGATGAATTTCCTGCCGGCCCGCGTCGCCGCCTCCGATGTGTCGTCAGTCAAGCTGGACGCGATCGGCGGCAGCGGCTCGGCGAGCCTTTCTTTCGCGGGGCTTCCTTCGCTCGACAGGCTCGAGATCGGGCTTCGTCCGGAGCATCTGAGGCTCGTCTCCGCGTCTACTCCCGCTCCCGAAGGCGGGCTGCTGCTCGACGGGCGCGTCGCCTTCGTCGAAGAGCTCGGTGCGGAATCCTATGTCCACGTCGATCTGGCCGATGGAACCCGCGTCATCGCGCGCGCCGGCCGCGACGCGGCGGCATCCTCCGACACGGCCCGGATCGCCGGAGATCTCGGCCGCGCGCTCTTCTTCGCTCCCGATGGAACACGGCTGCGCACTGCGGCTGGACGAACCGAATGACCTTACAGACCTCGCAGCCCAATGGTTCACTGATCGTCGGCATCGACATCGGTGGCACCAAGACACATCTTCGCGCCGAACTTGCCGGCGTGCAGGACCCCGCCCGGGTGAACGACCATATCGTGCCCAGCGCGCAGTGGCGCACCCGGAGCTGGGACGACGATGCGCATCGCCTGCTGGATATGGTCGACCGGCTTGCAGCGGGCATGCCGGTCGCCGCAATCGGCGTCGGCGCGCATGGTTGCGACGATGACGAGGAATGCCAGGCCTTCGGCCGCGCCTTCTCGGCATTGACCGAGATTCCTGTGTCCGTCGTGAACGACGCTGAACTGATGCCCCTGGCGCTCGGCTTGACCGGCCAGATCGGCGTGGTTGCCGGAACCGGCTCGATCGCCGTCTGCCGGCCGAAGGGGCGCGCGATGATCTCGGCGGGCGGCTGGGGCTGGGTCGTCGGCGACGAAGGCAGCGCGGCCGGGCTTGTGCGCGAAGCGGTGCGCGCCGTTGCCCGCTATTTCGATGCTGGCGGAGAGCCGGACGAGCCGTTGGCCAAGGCGCTTCTCCATGCGCTTGACGTCCCTGCCATACCCCGGCTCGGCAGCGCGCTTGCCTCCCTTGGCGGCCCGGCCGCCATCGGCGCCCATGCCGAAGCGGTCTTCGAAGCCGCCGCGCACGGCTCGGAACTCGCCCGGCGGGTTATTCGCGAAGGCGGACAGGAACTCGCCCAGCTCGTCATGCATCTCGATGCCCGCGGCGCAGGCGCCAGCCACGTCGTCGCGGGAGGCAGCGTCATCGTCGCGCAGGCCTCGCTCTGGCAGGCGTTCTCGGATGCGGTTTCCGAACGGTCTTCGGCGCGGATCACGCCGCATCTATTCAGCGGCAGTCCGGTCGAAGGCGCCTGCCGCCTCGCCGCGACCCTCGCCCAATCCTCGTCCGGCGAATTGAAGCGCCTCGCGCGCTGACATCGCCTCGAGCTGCTCACAGGAAGGAAATGTCATGAGCTACCGTTCAACCATTGCGCGTCAACCCGAGGCATTGGCCGACACATATTCGGCCGCGCGCGATCAGCTCGCGGGAATGGACCTCAAGCCGCTCGACCGGCCGGTGATCGGCATCACCGGCATCGGCGCGAGCTTCGCGGCGGCCGTCGTCGGCGCAGGCGAACTGCAGGCGAAGGGCCGCCGCGCCTTCGCCATCCGTGCCTGCGACATGGCCGAGGGATACGATCTCGTCGACACGCTCGTCGGCCTGTCGCATCGCGGCCGCAGTGTCGAGACCGTGCTGGCGCACGAGAAGCTGCCTTCGGCAAAGCGTCTCGCGATTACCAATGATCCGACGAGCCCGCTCGCCCAGGCGTCGGACTTCCACGTGACGCTCAACAACGGCTCCGACGCCACGCCCTCCAGCACGGGCTACACGGCCACGCTTCTGGCGATGGGCATGGCGTTCCAGAAGATGCTCGGCGAGACGGACGATGTCTTTGCCGCCATCCCCGACCTGTCGCGGCACGTGCTCTCTGCCGCGGCCCTCAAGATGAAGCGGCTCGGCGAACTGTTCCCGCAGCGACGCGCCATCGACTGCGTTGGCGCGGGATCGTCCCTCGGCACCGCCGACGGCGCGTCGCTGCTGATCCGGGAGGCGTCGCGCATTCCGGCCTCCGCCTACGACACCCGCCACTATCTGCACGGACCGCTGGAATCGATGGATGCCACCACCGGCGTCGTCATCTTCGGCGACGGACGCGAGGTCGAGCTGGCGCATCAGGTCGAGAAGATCGGGTGTCCCGTCCTGCTGATCACCACCCAGGCCGGCATCTCGGACGGCGAGCTCCTGACGGTCCTGACAGTTCCGAAGCAGGCGAACCAGATTGCCCAGGGCATCCTGAACATCTTTGCCGCGCAATTGTTCGCGGCCGAGCTGTCCGACGCCGCCGGCCTCACCGACACCAAGTTCCGCTACCGTATGTCGGACACCAAGGTGCCGGTGGCCGCCTGACCCATAGGCAACATCAGTCGAGAATCGAGATGACCGCCTCGATCTCGACCGTGATGTTGCCCGGGAGCGAGGCCATGCCAACCGCCGAACGGGCGTGGTGGCCTCGCTCCCCGAAAACCTCGATGAAGAGGTCGGAACAGCCGTTGATGACGCTCGGGTGATCGGCGAAGTCGGCGATGCCGTTGACCATCCCCAACAGCTTGATGACGCGCTTGACCCGCCGAAGGTCGCCGAGCGCGGCCTGCATCACGGCGATGAGGTTGATCCCGGTCAGGCGTGCATGCGCATAGGCCTCGGCGACCGACACGTCCGCACCGACCTTGCCGCTGTGCAGGTGGCCGTCGGTTTCCCGCGGCCCCTGTCCCGAGAGGAACAAGAGGTTGCCTTCCCTCACATGTGTGAGGAAGTTGGCGATCGGTGGCGGCGGCGGCGGAATCACGATGCCGAGCCGGGCAAGGCGATCTTGTGGCGACCCGGCCGCGACATCGTGATTGGCGATATTCATGCACTGCTCCATTCAGAAATCGGTCTTCGCGCGCCGGCGGATCGACCCTAGTCGGCGTGATGGCACGCGGCCTCGGCGCCCGACGCGACGCGGCGCAGGCGCGGCCGCTCCGCGCGGCATACCTCCGTCGCGATCGGGCAGCGCGGATGGAAGGTGCAGCCCGAGGGCGGGTCGAGCGGGCTCGGCACCTCGCCGCGCGGCACCTTGATCCGGCTGTGCCGACGCGTGGGATCCGGCCGCGGCACGGCCTCCATCAGCGTGCGCGTGTAGGGATGGCTCGGCCGCTGGTAGACGGCGGCGGTGTCGCCGATCTCGACGATACGGCCGAGATACATCACCGCGACGCGGTCGCTGATGTGCTGCACCACGCCGAGGTCGTGCGCCACGAACAGGTAGGCGAGCCCGAATTCCTTCTGGATGTCGGACATCAGGTTGACGACCTGCGCCTGGATCGACACGTCCAGCGCGGACACCGGCTCGTCTGCGACGATCAGCGACGGATTGAGCGCGAGCGCACGCGCAATCGCCAGCCTCTGGCGCTGCCCGCCCGAGAACTTCGAGGGCACATTGCCCATCTGGTCCGGCCGCAGGCCGACCCGGGCGAACAGGTCGGCGACCTTGGCCTTGCGCTCCGCGGCATTGCCGAGCCCGTGCACGACCAGCGGCTCCTCGACAATGTCGGCGGCGCGCTGGCGCGGGTCGAGCGAGCCGTTCGGATCCTGGAAGATCATCTGCACGCGCCGCCGCAACGGCCGCATCGCACGGTGCGAAGCGTGGGTGATGTCCGTGCCCTCCAGCAGGATCTCTCCCTCGTTCGGCTCCAGCAGCCGCACGATCATCTTGCCGACGGTCGACTTGCCGCAACCGGACTCGCCGACGAGACCGAGCGTCTCGCCGGGAGCGATCGAAAAGGACACGTCGTCCACCGCATGCACGGTGCCGGGCGAACCGCCCATGCCGCGCGAGACGGTGAAGCGCTTGGAGATATTCTTCACGTCGAGCAGCATCGTCATTGCGCCGCCTCCAGGGGATACCAGCAGGCCGCCCGGTGACCCGGCGCGAGCTCCGTCAGCGGCGGTCGCTCAATCGTGCAACGCTCGCCCGCACGCGGGCAGCGCGGTGCGAACGCGCATCCCGGCGGCAACGCCCACAGCGCCGGCACTGTGCCGGGGATCTCGGGAAGACGGCCGCCTGCCTCGCCGTCTTCCGTCACATGCGGGATCGAGCCCAGCAGCCCGTGGGTGTAAGGATGGCGCGGCGCGGCGAACAATTGCTCGGTCGTCGTCTCCTCGACAATGCGCCCGGCATACATCACCGCGACCCGGTCCGCCGTCTCGGCGACTACGGCAAGGTCGTGGGTGATCAGGATCGTCGCCGCGCCGACCGAGGCCTGCAGATCGCGGAACGTCTCAAGGATCTGCGCCTGCGTGGTGACGTCAAGCGCCGTGGTCGGCTCGTCGGCGATCAGCACGTCGGGATCGCAAGCGAGCGCCAGCGCGATGACGACTCGCTGGCGCATGCCGCCCGACATCTGGTGCGGATAGTCGTCGTAGCGCCGTTTCGGGTCGGGGATCCGCACCTGCGCGAAAAGCTCTTCGACACGGCGGCGGGCCGCGGTCGCATCGAGCCCCTTGTGCAGCCGCAGCACCTCCGCCACCTGTGGCCCGACGCGGATCGACGGATTGAGCGACGTCATCGGCTCCTGGAAGATAAGGCCGATGCGATTTCCCCGGATGCCACGCAGGGCTGCTTCACCGGCGCTCGCAAGGTCGGTCCCGTCGAACAGGATGTGGCCGGAGACGATCTCGGCGACGGGCTCGGGCAGCAGGCGCATGATCGCCATCGCCGTCATGCTCTTGCCGGAACCGGACTCGCCGACCAGCGCCAGCACCTCGTTGCGCGACACGCCGAAGGTGAGGTCGCTGACCGCCTCGAAGGTGCGGTCGCGGGTCGCAAGCTCGACCGTCAGTCCTTCTATGGACAGAAGCGGCTTCATCCCGTGGTGCCGTCCTGTATTTGCAGCGCCGGCAGCAGGGCCACCGCATTGTCGCGCAGGATTGCGCGCTTGTCGGCCTCGGAGAGGTAGTCGCAGTAGCGTGTGAAATAGGTCAGCGACTGCGCATAGGTGCAGTAGCGGTCGACATTGGGCGCGTCGGAGCCCCATAGGAAACGCGATGCGCCGAACCGCTCGACCAACTGCCGGATATGCAGATGCGCGCGCGGATAGGGGTATTCCTGCTTGCCGCCCCAGGCGATCGGATAGAGGATCTCGGCCGACACCGGCGCCTGGGTCAGCAACGTCTCGATGATCGACGGCAGCTTCAGGCGGTCGTTCTCGTCCGCGTAGAGCGAGGTCGGCACGCCATGCACGAGGAGGTGGCGGATGGCCGGGAACCGCTCCACGATCCGGGCGAGGTGACGCATCTCGTCCTCGTAGGTGCCGACGGGCGAATTGGCCGACTGCACCCAGAACACCGGCAGGCCGCCCTTTTCCACCAGCGTCCAGAACGGATCGTAGGTCGGATCGGAATGCATCGGCTTGTAGCCGCTGCGGAACATGCCGGTCGTGGTGAAGTAGAAGCCGGCCATGCCGAGGCGGCCGATCTCGTCGGCGAGGCGCTCGAGCTCATGGTCCTGGTAGGCGAACGCTTCCTCGACTTGCGCGAGGCCGACGAAGCGGCCGGGATGTGCGGCGGAGGCGGCAGCGAACTCGCCGGCCAGGTTTCCGTAGATATGCTCGTTCTGGAGCACCGCCGTCGCCACGCCGGCATAGTCCATGTAGGAGACCAGCGTATCGGCGGTCATTTCCAGGTCTTCCATCCAAGGCGCGAGGAACTGGACATACTGGTCCTCGCCGCCGGCGGTCCATTCGTAGCGACCGTGCGTGCCGACGCGGAAATTCACGTCGCGGCGGCCGGCGGGAGAGGGATCGTTCGGGTCCCACAGAGGCCTGTCGGTCACGATCGCGCGGTCGCGCAGGCGGCGGTAGGGCTGGTTGCCGTGCATATGCATCGAGCGCTGCTGGTGCAGCAGATGCGTTGCCACGTCGGGAAAGCCCGCGGCGGTCGCGGCCGGCGGGAAGATGTGGGCGTGACAGTCGATGATGCCGTAATCCATGGGAACCTGTCAGGAACGTGAAGCCGGGTCGAAGACGTCGCGCAGCCCGTCGCCGAAGGCGTTGAAGGCGAGCACGAGGAGCGAGATGGCGAGGCCGGGCGCAAAGACGATATGCGGCGCGACGGTCAGATATTCGCGGCTCGCCCCCAGCATCGTGCCCCATTCGGGCGCCGGCGGCTGCACGCCGAGGCCGAGGAAGCCGAGCGCCGAGCCGATCAGCACGGCCTGCCCCGCATTGAGGCTGAGCTCGATGATGATGACGGTGGCCGCATTGGGCAGGATGTGGCGGAGCAGGATGCGCGTGTGCCCCATGCCGACGGTGATCGACGCAGCGATGAAATCTTCCTGGACGAGTTCGATCACCCGGCCGCGAACCAGCCGCGCCAGCGGCGGGATGAAGCTCGCCGTGATCGCGATCGTCAGGCCGACGGCGCTGGAGCCCGCGACGGAGGCGATGGCGATCGCCAGCACGATGTTTGGCACCGTCAGCAAGAGATCGATGACGCCGGTGACGATGCGGTCGGTGAGGCCGCCGAAATAGCCGGCCACCGCGCCCAGCGCGATGCCGCCGATGCCGGCGAAGAACACGGAGGCCAGTGCGATCGACAGCGTGAAGCGCGTGCCGACGATGATGCGCGAGAGGATGTCCCGGCCGACATTGTCGGTGCCGAGCAGATGCCCCGCCGACGGCGGCTCCAGCATGGCGAACAGGTCCTGCGCGTTCGGATCGTAGGGGGCGATCGCCTGCCCGAACAGGGCAAGCAGCACGAAGACGGCCAGAAGCGAGGCGCCAAGCCACAGGAAGACGTTGACGTTGCCTGTTCTCCGACGCCGCCGGACCACTGCCTCACGCATGGCGCAGCCTCGGATTGACGAAGCGATAGATGACCTCGACCGCGATGTTGATGATCAGGAAGGACACGACGAAAATCAGCACGATGCCCTGCACCAGCGTGTAGTCGCGCACCGACACGGCCGTCAGCAGCAGGTCGCCGATGCCGGGCCAGGCGCAGAGCCGCTCGATCACCACCGACCCGCCAAGCAGGTAGCCAGCCTGCAGGCCGATCACCGTGACGGTCGGGATCATCACGTTGCGCAGCACGTGCCGGCGCAGGACGAGCGCCTTCGACAGGCCTTTTGCCCGCGCGGTGCGCGCATAGTCCTTGCGCAGCTCCTCGATCACCACGCCGCGCGTCATGCGCGCCACCAGCGCGATCAAGCGCGCCGCGAGCGCCAGCGTCGGAATCACCAGTGAAGCGGGGCCGGTCGCGCCGAAGCTCGGCAACAGGCCGAGATCGACCGACAGCACTGCGATAAGCAGCATGCCCAGCCAGAAGTTCGGAACCGCGAGCAGCCCGACTACCGTCAGCGAAATGAGATAGTCCGGCCAACGGTTGCGGAATGCCGCAGCTGCGACGCCGGCGGGGATGCCGATGACGATCGTCAGCAGGATCGCCGCCGCCGCCAGCGCCAGCGTCGCCGGCAGCCGGTCGAGGATGTGCGGCAGCGGATTGCCGCGGAAGGTGGTGGAGTAGCCGAAATCGCCGACGACGAGGCCGGAGATGTGGCTGACATATTGTTCGAGGAGGGGCCGATCGAGACCGAGCTGCACGCGCACGGCCTCGATCTCGGCCTGCGTGGCGGTGGCCCCGGCAACGAAGCTCGCCTCGTCGCCGGGAACGGACTTGAAGATGATGAACAGGATCGTGACCACGCCCAGCACCACGAGCGGGATGGTCGCGAAGCGCCTGATCAGGAATCCTGTCATCGATCCGTCCGCGTCAGGCCTTGGCCGCGTTGCGCAGGTTGGTGAAAACGATCGGCATTACCCCGACGCCCGTCACCGCCTTGCGCACCGCCGAGACGTTCTCGTTGATCTGCAGCCACAGATAAGGCGTGTCCTCCCAGACCAGTTCCTGCGCCTTGCCCAGTGCTTCGAGGCGGGCGCTCTCCTCCGGCGCCGTGTCCGCCGTCTTCAGCAGGTCGTCGACCTCCTGGTTGCGGTAGCGACCGATGTTCCAGACGTCGGGCTTGGCGTTGTCGTCCTTGTTCGACTTGAACAGCGAGGCGAGGTGATAGGTGCCGGACGCGTTCGACGGATTGAAGCCGAACATCGCCAGGTCCCAGGCCAGGTTCGCCTTGTCCTGCCGCAGGTGATCCCAATAGGCGCCCTTCTCGATCTTGGTGATCTGGGCATCGACGCCGATCTGCTTGAGCGAGGCGGCGACGATCTCGGCGACCGAGACGTCGCCAGGGAAGAGCCCTTCCGGGGCAAAGAAGGCGAGGCTGAGTTTCGTGCCGTCCTTGGCGAGGATCCCGTCCGCGCCCGCGGTGTAGCCTGCCTCGGCCAGGAGCGCCTTGGCCTTCTCCTGGTCGAACACCGTCTCGCCGACGCTTTTGTGACCGATCGCATCGAAGGCCAGCGGCGAGTCCGGCGCCTTGGCGAAGCCGAAGAACACCTTCTCCGCGATGGTGGCGACCGGCACTGCGAGGTTCAGCGCCTTGCGCACCTTGGCGTCGGAGAGAGCCGGGCGGGTGAGGTTGAAGGCGAGCCCGATCGGACGCAGGCCCGGCCGGCGCACCACCTCGACATCGGCATTGCCGCTCAGCTGGCCGACGAGCTGCACGGGTACGGCGTCGATCACGTCGACCGCGCCGGTCGTCAGCGCATTGATGCGGGTCGCAGGCTCCGCGATGAAGCGGAAGACGACGCCGGAAGCGCCGGGCTTGGCGCCCCAATAGCCGTCGAAGGCCTTCAGCTTCAGCTCCTGGCCGGCGCTGAACGCCTCGACCATATAGGGCCCGGCGCCGACCGGGTTCTGCGCGAAACCGCTCTCGCCGGACTTCTCGATCGCGGCCGGCGACACGATCGCACCCGAGCCATGCGCCAGCGTGTTCGGCAGCTGCGCGAAGGGCGTGCTGGTGCGGATCACGACGGTCTTGTCGTCCACCACGTCGACGCCGGCGATCGGATCCCACAGCGGCCGGTTGGTGGTGTTGATCTCCTTGTTCATCATGCGCTCGATGTTGAACTTGATCGCCGCCGCGTCGCAGGGCGTGCCGTCATGGAAGGTAACGCCTGTCCGAAGCTTCAGCTCGCAGGACTTCAGGTCGGCGGCCATCGCGAACGACTCCGCCAGCAACGGCACGATCTTCATGTCGGCATCGAAGTCGAGCAGGCGGTCGAACAGAAGCAGCGCCGCCTCGTATCCGCCGGGATAACCGGTGAAGGCGCCGTGCGCCGGATCGAGCGTCAGCACGGCCGTGCTCTGGCCGAAGGTGATCACACCCGAGGCCGACTGTGCAAAGGCACGCATCGCGCCAGCCGGCAGCGTCGAAAGAAGCGCCGCTCCGGCGGCTCCCGTCAGAAATTCCCTGCGTCTCATCTGCTTACTCCCCTTCATTGTTGAACGCGGCCGGGCTCAGCTGCCCGGCGCGTCAGAGCCAGAGTTCATTCCAGGTGAAAATGGCCGGCGTCCCGCCGGTGTGAACGAAGACGACCACGTCGTCCTTCGAGAAGCGGCCCTCGCGGATGTGGGCGATCAGGCCGGCGGCGGCCTTTCCGGTGTAGATCGGGTCGAGGATGATGCCCTCGGTGCGGGCAAAGAGGCGCACGGCCTCGTCGCCGGCCTCGCTCGGGATACCGTAACCCTTGCCGACGAAGTCGGTGAAGTTGACCACCTCGTCTTCGGCGATCGTGATGTCGAGACCGAGCGCCGCGCTGGTCTCGTTGGCGATCCCGGCCGTGCGCGAGGGCAGGTGGAATTCGTCCGTTGCGCAAACGGCGTTCATGGCGAAATCGCCGCCGAGCAGCTTCTGCGCGAGCATGATACCGGCGGAACCCTTGCCGGACGAAGACATGTAGAAGACGTTTGGCGCGAGCCCACGCTCGCCGAGCTGCTCGATGACTTCGAGCGTCACTTCGAGATAGGCGACCGCGGAAGCGACGTCGAACATAGGATTGTCGTTGAGGATGTGCGGGCGGCCACCTCTGGCGCGCACATCGGCCGCGAGGCTGTCCAGCAGCGCCCGCTGCTCGTGCCGGTCGGCGGCGAAATGCACGTCTGCGCCGAGCAGGTAGTCGACCAGCAGATTGCCCTGCACATTGTTGGGCCGGCGCCCTTCCAGCACCAGGATCGTCTTGAGGCCGAGCTTGTTGCAGGCTCCAACCGTCTGCCGCGCCGAGTTGGACTGCAGGTCGAGGCCGACGACCACCGTGTCCGGCTCGTCCTTCATCGCATGCGCCAGGCGGAATTCGAGATTGCGCAGCTTGTTACCGCCCAGCGCCACGCCGGTCAGGTCGTCGCGCTTGACGAAGATGCGCGGCCCGCCCAGCACGCGCGTCAGGTTGCGTGCCTCCTCGAGTGGCGTCTGCTTGAGCGCGATGTCGAGCCGCGGCAAGGTCGCGATGCGGTCGCGTATCTCCTGATGGCTCATTCTCATCGTATCGCTCATGGCAATGCTCGTCCCTCTCTCCGGACAGGATCCGGAAAGCCACCTGCCGTACCCGGCAGCCGGTATGATTTTCTTGTTCTTACAAATGTCCCATATACAGGACAGTTGTCTTGTGTTAGAGACAGAATACCGATCCGTACGAAATCCGCAAGAGCGAGCCGCACATGACCGTCGATTCCCTCGCCGCCGAGCCGAACACCGCCCAGCGCCGCGAGCGCAGCGTCGACCGCATCCTGCAGATCCTGGAGTTCCTGCACGGCCATGGAGAGGGCATCCGGATCGGTGCGCTCGCCAAGGCGCTCAACGCGCCGCGCTCATCCACCTACACTCTGGTCAACGACCTGACTGAGGCCGGATTGCTGGAGGTCTCGCCGGAGGATTCGCGCATCTTCTTCGGCAAGCGGATGTACCTCTACGGACTGAACTACATCCGCGAGAACTCGCTCGCCAAGCGTGCGCGCATGGAGGTCGACCGTCTCGCCAAGGAGACAGGCGAAACGAGCGAGTTCTGCATGCTGCAGAACAGCCGCTACACGATCATGCACATGCGCCCCGGCAACCGGCCGTTCCGCATCAGTTCGGCCGTCGGCCTCCAGATCCCCATCCCGTGGACCGCATCGGGACGGCTGCTGCTTGCCGGCCGCCCACGCGCCGAAATCGAGGAACTGATCGCGCCGGAGGACCTGGTGCTTCCCGATGGCCGGCGCATCGACATCGGCGACTTCATAGAGGCTATCGGCCAGGCAAAGCGCGACGGCTACTGCCTGACCAAGGGTCTGGTGGATGCGGTGACGCAGTGCCTCGCCGCGCCGATTTACGGCGCCGAGGGCAATGTCGAGGCCACGATCTGCCTCGTTCTGCCGGTCGACCTGTCGGAGGACCAGACCGACGCTCTCCGCGACAGGTTGCTGCAGAGCAGCCGGGCGCTGTCTTCGCGATGACATGCTTCGACAGAGGTAGAGCGGCGGTCAGACTCCGGGCAACTCGCCCAGCATGTCCTTGAGACGGTCCGCGATCAATGCCGTGACGGGGCTCATGCGCGCGTGTCGCTGTGCGATCAGCGACAGCTGCGAGCCGGGATGGATCTTGTCGGCGAAGGGAATATGAACGATGCCGCCCGGGTCGATGTCCAGGAAGGTGTCGGCCATGCCCAGTACCGCGATCTGTCCGTGGTCGCGCACCAGCATCTTCATCACCTTGATCGAATTCGTCGTGACGATGTGGCGCGGGGTGAATTTCAGCCGCTCGAGCGACTTGTCCAGCTTCTCGCGCAGGCTGAGCGAGGCGTCGGGCATGACGAAGGAATAGTCCGAGCAGTCGCTGATGCGGATGCTCTTGTTGTTGGCCAGTGGATGGTCGCGCCCGACGATGATGCCGGGGCGCGGTTCGACCATCTTGATCACGGTGAGGTCGGGAAGGCTGGGCGCGGCGTAGCAGATGACGAGATCGAGTCCCCCGGCAAGCAGGCGGTCGAGCAGCGTTTCCGTGCCGCCGACCACGATGTCGAGGGAGATCAGCGACCGGCGCTCGCGCATCGAGGTCATCAGCCGCGACACCATGTATTCGGACAGGCTCTCCATCAGGCCGATGGAGGTGTGGCCCTTGATGTCGCCCTTGAGTTCGGCCAGATGCCGCCGGGACTTCTCCTGGTCCTGCAGCCAGCGGCGCACGTCCGCGACCAGCACCTCGCCGGCCGCCGTCAGCCGGACCCCGCGCGGCAGCCGCTCGAACAGTTGCGCGCCGTATTCCTCTTCCAGATTGAGGATCTGCCGGTTGAGCGCCGAGGGCGAGATGTTCTGCTTCGCCGCCGCGCCGCGGATGGAGCCGGCCTTGGCGACCGCGTTGAGCAGGATTGCCGCCGAGGCGATCAGCGGCATGGGATACGAACCGTTCTATCGTTGGGCATGGAAAGCAGGAATCCGGCCGATGGGTTTGTCGACACACTGGCCGGAATCGCTGCCCCTGTCCAATGCATGGCGGCGGAGGGAGCATGCCGCCGCCATGTCTGGGCAGGATTACTTCTCGTAGATGAAGTCGGCGGGCGTCAGGTCCGTGGTCACGCCCTGCGCCTGCTTCGCGACGTCGAGCGTTGCCGCGACGCCGTCCATGTTCCAGCCGAAGCCGCTTGCCTTGAACTTCGCGTCTTCGAAGACCAGGGGCAGGGCGGCCTTGGCGATGCCGGTGTGCACGGCCATGTCGAGACCGCCGACGACGGCGTTCATCGCCTCCACCGCCCCGTCCGGATCGGCCTTGGCGGCCTCGAAGGAACAGATGGCCGCCTCCTTGAAACGGGCGACGAGGGCCGGGTTCTTCGCGATCGTGTCCTCGGACGCGAGCAGCGAATTGGAATAGACGCCGAGTTCGGAAGCGAAGTTGATCGTCTTGACCTCCTTGCCGGCCTTCTGCGCCGCCGCGTTGATCAGCATGGCCGTCGTCACGAAGGTGGTGATGGCATTGACCTGTCCCTGGATCAGCAGGCCGCTCAGCGTCGCCGCCTCCACGGTCTCGACCTTCACCTTGGCGAAGTCCGCCCCGGCCTTGCCGAAAGCGATCGGCAGGATCTTGATGCCGGAATCGCCCGGCGCGTGCGCGATCGTCTTGCCCTCGAGATCGGCGATCTTGCCGATGCCACTGTCGGCCAGCACCGCGACCGCGACGGGCGAGGTCGAATAGATCGGCATGATCGCCTTCACCTTGGCGCCGGCGGTGATCTTGCCCAGCATGATCGAGCTCAGGTCGGCGGTGCCGAACGGCGCGACGCCGGCCGCGATCTTGGTCACCGTATCGCCGCCGCCATAGCCGCGCTCGACGGTGAGGTTGATGCCCTTGTCGCCGAAGCAGCCGTTCTTCGCGCCGAGATACCAGGCGCCCGCAAGACCGCCGGGCGTCCAGTCGAGCATCAGCGTGACGTCGTCGGCAGCGCGCGCCGCCGTGGACAGAATGGAACCGGCGGCGACTGCGAGGGCCGCGACGGACATCAGAAGCTTGCGTGTCATGGGAGGTCTCCGGGAGATGAGAGGACGGATCAGTGGTCGTGCATGCAGCCGCCGAGTTCGGCGGGACTTCCTTCGGCGATCACCGGCTCCAGCGTGACGAGGTCGTTGGTCGACATCATGCCGAAGTCGGTGAAGCCATAGTTCGGAATGTTCGGCAGGCTCAGGCCATTCATGCGCAGCAGCACCTTCTGCATGCGCGGCGCGCCCAGCCTTTCGGACAGGATCTCCACCATTTCGCGGGTCCAGGCCGCGACCTCCTCGAGCGACCCTTCGCTCAGCAGGCCAGCGATCGGCAGCGGCAGTTCGTAGATCACCTCGCCGTCGAGGACGAGTGCGTAGCCGCCATTGTTGGCGACGACGTGGTTGGCGGCAATCGCCATGTCCTCATGGTTCGCGCCGATCACCATCAGGTTGTGTGCGTCGTGCGACACGGTGGACGCGATCGCCCCGCGCTGGAGGAACAGCTTGCTCACGAAGCCTTTGCCAATCCGGCCGGACGCCTTGTGCCGGTCGATCACCGCGATCGAGGAAGCGCCAGCCTCGGGATCCGGCATCACGACCCCGTCGACAACCGGCAGCGTGAACTCCTCTTCCGACTTCGGCGAGGTGACGGCCAGCGCGCGCACGCGCGCCGCGCTCGCATTGCTGGAAACCTTGACCGCGAGCATGTCCGCCGTGATCGCACCGGCGACCCGCATGGTCTGCTTCGACCAGTCCGGATAGGTGAAGTTCCCCTTGGACGGCGCATGTTCGCCGTCGAGATAGGCCCATTCCCCGTCGATCATCGTCGCGAAGATATCCACCTTCTCGAAATCGTCGAGCACGACCAGGTCGGCATACTTTCCCGGCGTGATCGATCCATACATGCGGTTGATCCGCAGCCCCTCCGCGACGTTGATCGTCGCCATCTGGTAGGCGGTCATCGGATCGATACCTTCCTCGATGGCGATCCTGATGCGGGTGTTGATGTGGCCCTCGTCGATCAGCTCGTGCGCATAGACGTCGTCGGTGCAGAATTGCAGGTAGCGGGTATCGAGGCTGCGCTCGCGGATCACGCCGGCGAGCTGGCGCAGTTCCGGCCGGTGGAGGCGGTGCGGCCGGAGCGCGAACACCGTCCGCAGCCCCATGCGCTGGTTCTCGATGATCTCGTCGACGCTCTTGGCGACGTGGCTGTCCTCCGGTCCCGCGGCGACATAGGCGTTGAGGTCCTGGCCGGTCAGGTAAGGCGACTGTCCCGAAATGGTCATGCCGCGCACAATGCCCATTTCGATCTTCGTCATCTGCTCGTCGTCCTTGCGGATGAGAAGCTGCGGGTTGATGTCGCCGGCCAGGCACAGGGCCTCCGGCCAGTCCATCAGCTTGCCGGTGGCCTCGATGTCGACCCGCGCGCCGGAGGTCTCCAGCCATTCCGGCATGGCGGGAATGCGCGCCGGCACGCGCAGCTGCATCTTCAGCGGCACGAACTTCGCCTCGTCGAACATCAGCCGCATGCCCGGCACGCCGAGCACGTTGCCGATCTCGTGCGGGTCTGCCCCGATGAAGGTCACGCCCTGGCTGACCGTCGCCTTCGAATATTCGCGCACGGTCAGCATCGACGATTCGACGTGGACGTGAGGGTCCATGAAACCGGGCGTGACATAGCGGCCTTCGAGATCCTTCGTCGCCTTCGTGCGCCATGCATTCTGGCCGGCGAGCGAGACCGCGGCCACGCGGTCGCCGAGGATGGCGATGTCGGACAGGATGATCTCGCGCGACAGCGTGTAGAAAAGCCTGGCATTCGTCAGGATGAGATCGGCCTCGGCCACGCCGAGCGCAACGTCGATCAGGGATTTGCGGATGCTTGCTTCCGACACGCTATGCTCCTCGATGTGAACATCGCGAGACTGCGTCCGGAAGGCCTTCCCTGAGAAGCGCAATCTTTGGCACTTTGTGTGCGGAAAATACGCACAGTCGAAGGCCGCCGAACCGCTTGTTTCCAGCGCAATCCTTCGATTAGGCTTCATTGGGGGAGGGGGTGCGATCCTGACCGCGGCGCTCGCGGCGGGCTGTCTGTTCGGTTCAATGCAACACGGAGCTGTCCTTGACGATTTCGGACCCACCAGCCGCCGACTTGCCTGCCACTTCCGAGGCGATACGGTTCGACCACGTATCCGTCGAGTTCCGGACAAGGCACGGCGAGCCCGTCCTCGCTCTCGACAGTTTCGACCTCTCTGTTGCTCAGGGTGAATTCGTCTCGCTGGTTGGGCCGTCCGGCTGCGGCAAGTCGACGGCGCTGCGCCTCGTTGCGCAGCTGACCGAGACGACCAAGGGCCAGGTGCGTGTGGCGGGAGCCGAAAGCCTGCGCGGTTTCTCTCGCGTCGCCCTCGTCTTCCAGTCGCCCAATCTCCTGCCGTGGAAGACCGTGATCGACAATGTGCTCTATCCCGTCCGTTTCGGCTCGCCGGCCGCCGGCGTCGACCACCGGGTGCGGGCGCGCGAGCTGCTGGCGCTTGTCGGCCTGGAGCGTTTCGAGAACGCCTACCCGTCGGAGCTGTCGGGCGGCATGCAGCAGCGCGTCGCGATCTGCCGTTCCCTGGTGCTCGATCCGAAGATCCTCTTGATGGACGAACCCTTCAGTGCCCTCGACGCATTGACGCGCGAGGAGCTGCAGTTCGAGCTCCGCCGCATTCATCGCCACACCGGCAAGACGATCCTGTTCGTCACCCACTCCATTTCGGAATCGGTGCTGCTCGCCGATCGCATCGTCGTGATGGCGCCACGGCCTGGCCGCCTGAAGGACAGTTTCGTCGTCGAGCTGGCGCCGGACCGCACTCCGGCCACGCTGCACGATCCGCGCTTCGCGCAGTATTCCGACCGCGTCCGCGAAGGAATCTACGGGAGGGCCGCGGCATGAACAACGCAGCACTCCGCCCGATCGTCCTTCCGGTCTTCGCCTTCCTGGCCGCGCTCGCGCTGTGGCAGTTTGTCGTGCGCGCCTTCGACGTGCCGGAATTCCTGCTGCCGGCGCCCACCGCCATCTTTCGCGCGGCGGTCAATTTCGGCTGGCCGCTGCTCACGGTCCACACGCTGGCGACGCTCCAGACCATCCTGCTCGGATTTGCGATGGCGGCCGCGATCGCCGTTCCGCTCGGGGTGCTGCTCGCCGCCAACCGCTTCACCTCGGAAGCGCTCTATCCGCTGATCGTCTTCGCGCATGCCGTGCCGGTGATCGCGATCGCGCCGATCGTCGTGGTCGTCTTCGGCGTCGGCCTGACCTCACGGCTGATCGTCGTCACCCTGATCAGCTTCTTCCCGATCATGGTGTCGACCGCGTCGGGCATCCTGAACACGCCGCGCGACATGAACGACCTCGGCATCACGGTCGGCGCGTCCAAGGTGCAGCGCGTGCTCACCATCTCGCTGCCCAACGCGCTGCCCTTCATCTTCAACGGCTTCCGCATCGGCATCACCGGATCGGTCATCGGCGCGGTGGTCGGCGAATTCGTCAGCGCCAATTCCGGGCTCGGCTACATCGTCGTGCGGTCGACCAGCGACTTCGACATTCCCATGGCGATGGCGGCGGTGGTCGTGCTGGCAACGATCAGCGTGACGCTCTACCAGCTCGTCTCCGCGGTTCAGGTCCGCCTGACGCCCTGGGCTCCGAAGCTCGACAGATAGCCGTCCGGATCGGCTTGCGCGATCCAACTGCCGCCCCGACGGCGCTTCCTGAACGCAGGAGAGCGGCCGTCCCTCCAGCATCAGCCAAATTTTGCGCGACGGTTGACTCGGCTGCGGCATGGCCCTATGCCGTCCGTCATTCTATATTCTATATTCTATAGAATGTAGAGGAGACCCGCCGGACGGAGGCATCCCGGCGGATGCCGCGCGGCCATTTTGGGAGGATCCTTTGATACAGTCTCACACGAATTCGATTTCACGTCGCGCGCTGCTCGTGGCCGCGACGCTGGCTGCGACCCTGCCGGCGTCTTTCGCGCTGGCGCAGAGCGAGCCGGTCGAAATCCACGTAATGGCCAACGAGGCCTTCTCCAACATGATCCAGTCGTCGGAAGTGGCCGAGTTCAACAAGCACTATCCGAACATCAAGGTGACCGTGGACGGCGTGCCCTATGTCGAGCTGCTCGCCAAGATGATGCTCGACGCCACCAGCCCGACCCCGGTCTACGACGTGCTCATCGTCGACGATCCGTGGACCCCGCAGCTCGCGGACGTCGGCGCCCTGCAGGACCTGAAGAGCACCGAGATGGCCGGCTTTACCGCTGCCGATTTCGACTGGGCCGACTTCAACGCCGCGCCGCTGGCCGCCAGCGAGTGGAAGGGCACGCAGTACGGTGTGCCGCTGCGCTCCAACATGCTGATGATGTTCTACAACCGCTCGCTCTACCAGAAGGCGGGCGTGCCCGAGCCGACCCCGGCGCTCACCTGGGAGCAGTATCTCGAACAGGCGCCGAAGCTGGTGCAGGACACCAATGGCGACGGCAAGGTCGACGCCTGGGCGATCGACACCTATTTCGTGCGCGAGCCGCTGACGCCGACCATCTGGCAGACCATCATGAACTCCAACGGCGGCAAGCTGCTCGACG
The DNA here is from genome assembly GCF_900177325.1 of Mesorhizobium australicum. Classification (NCBI taxonomy): domain Bacteria; kingdom Pseudomonadati; phylum Pseudomonadota; class Alphaproteobacteria; order Hyphomicrobiales; family Phyllobacteriaceae; genus Mesorhizobium; species Mesorhizobium australicum. The sequence continues at coordinate 240,630 of NZ_FXBL01000004.1, forward strand.
CCGACGGCAAGCCCGCCTTCAACAACGAGATCGGCGCGGCGGCGCTCGAGACCCACAAGAAGCTGCTCGACTTCGCCCCTCCGGGCGCGCTCGCGCACGGCTTCACCGAATCGCTGCAGGCATTCCGGCAGGGCACCGTCGCGGCCATGTTCCAGTGGGGCAGCGTCTACCGCAGCTCGGCGGTCGATCCCAAGACCACAACCCTGACGCCCGAACAGGTCGGCATCCAGGTCCTGCCGGCGGGCTCGGCCGGCCCGGGCGCACATCGCGGCATCTGGAGCGGCGCGGTCAGCGCCAAGAGCGAGAAGAAGCAGGCCGCCTGGACCTTCCTGCAGTGGCTGAGCTCCAAGGAGGGCGAAACCTGGCGCGCCAACACGCTCGGCACCTTCCCGGCCCGCAAGTCCACGCTCGCCTCGAAGCCGGAGAGCGAATGGCTGGCGCCCGTCTATACCGCGTTGCAGCTGGCCTATGACGTCGCCGCAAAGGGCGAGATGTGGCGCATCCGCAATCCGCGTTCGGACGCGGCGCAGCAGATCCTCGCCGACGAGGTCGCCCGCGCCATGGCCGGACGCGTCACCGCCGCCGAGGCCTTGCAGACCGCTTCGGAAAAGATCGAAAAGGTGCTGAACTAGCCGGCGCTCGACAAGGGAGGAGCATCTTGGTCGACGAACGTCACATCGGCACGCGCGGATCGCATTCGCGCGTCGTCCGCCGGTTCGCGGATCTCTTGTCGCGCTGGGCCTTCATGGTTCCCGCGGCGGTGCTCCTCCTTGCCGTGCTTGCCTATCCGATCTTCTACACGATCGAGATCAGCTTCTCCCGCTTCGACCTCGCCACCTTCAGCGCGGTCGAGTGGGTAGGCTGGGACAACTACGCCCACGTGCTTGACGATTACCGCTTCTGGGATTCGATGAAGGTCACGCTGATCTACCTCGTCTTCGCCTTGCCGCTGCAGATCGTGCTCGGCTTCGGCATCGCCTTCCTGATCAATGCCGAATGGCGCGGCCGCAATGTCGTGCGCGCGCTGTTCATCATCCCGATGGTCGTGGCCCCCGTCGTCGCCGGCGGCATCTGGCGCATGATCCTCGATCCGCTCTGGGGCATGGTGAATTACCTGCTCGGTCTCGTCGGGCTGGGCCCGCTCGACTGGTTCGGCGATGCGACGCTCGCCATGGCCGCGCTCATCATCATCGACACCTGGCGCTGGACGCCTTTCGTCATCCTGACCGCGACCGCCGCTTTGCTCGCGCTGCCGAAGGACGTCTTCGAGGCCGCCGAGATCGACGGCGCGAACTGGTGGTCGAAGCTGTGGTCCATCACGTTGCCGCTGCTCGTGCCCATCATCGCCGCGACCTTCGTCGTGCGCTGGCTGGGCGCGGTGAAGATGTTCGACATCGCCCTCGCCGCCACCTATGGCGGACCGGGTGGCGCGACCAACGTCATCAACCTCTTCATCTACGAAGAGGCCTTCCGCTCGCTGCGCTTCGCCGAATCCGCCGCCATGGCGGTGATCATCCTGGTCGTCACGATGATCCTCACGGCCCTGTTCCTGCGCGGCAGCCGCCTGCTGGAGGAACGCTATTGAGCGCGATCGCCCATCACGCTGCGACGCGGCGCAGGAGCAGGTTCGGATCCCGCCTGCGCATTTCCGCCGGCGTCGTCGTCTGCTTCATCTTCCTGTTTCCGCTGATCTGGATGGTGCTGACCTCCTTCAAGGAGCAGCGCGACATCTTCACCATGCCGCCGACGCTGTTCTTCACTCCGACGCTGGAGTCGTACACCACTTACCTCCAGCGTCCCGACATCTGGCGCCGGCTGGTCAACACCGTCATCGTTGCGGTCGGTTCCGGTCTTGTGTCCATCGTCGCCGGCGCGATGGCCGGCTATGCGCTGGCGCGGATCCGGCTTCGCGGCGCAGGCATGATTGGCCTGCTGATCGTCCTGTCGCGCGGTGTCCCGCCGATCGCGCTCGCCGTGCCGATGTTCCTCGTTGCGCGTAAGCTTGGACTTACCGATCAACACATCACGCTGATCCTCGCTTATTGCACTTTCCTCATCCCTTACGTGATGTGGCTGATGCGCGGCTTCTTCCTGTCGTTGCCCAAGGAACTCGAAGAGTCCGCGATGATCGACGGATGCAGCCGCTTTGGCGCGTTCTTCAAGATCATCGTCCCGATCTCGCTGCCTGGGCTCCTGTCGACGCTGATCTTCAGCATGATCCTCGCCTGGGAAGAGCTGCTGTTCGCCCTGGTGCTGACCAACCGCAATGCCTCCACGATTCCGGTCGCGATCCAGGGTATCGCGGGCGATACGATCAACGGCGCCAACTGGGCGGCTCTGACGGCCGTCGGCACCATCACTGTCCTGCCCGTCGTCGTTTTCGCGATGCTGGTGCAGAAATGGCTTGTTCAGGGGATGGCCGACGGGGCGACCAAAGGCTGACGCAAACACGAGGTTCGACGGCACCGCCGGGGAAATCCATATGACGCCTACACCGCTCTACATGACGAAGTCCGACCTCGCCCGTCGGCATATCCAGGGCATGATCCTGTCCGGCCAGGCCCGGCCGGGCGCCCGCATCACGACCCGCGAAGTGTCCGAGGCCCTCGGCATCTCCGAGACCCCGATCCGCGAGGCCATCCGCGCGCTTGCCGCCGACGGCTGGGTCGAACTGCAGTCGCATGTCGGTGCCGTCGTGGCCCACTTCGGCGGCGAGCAGATCACCGAGATATATGCTCTTCGCAGCCTCATCGGCGCGCTTGCCGTGGAACTCAGCGGCCCGACCTACGACGAGGCCCGGCTGGCGAAGATCGACGCCAACATCGAGGCGTCCAAGGCGGCGGTCGCCGAGCGCGACGTCCAGACCTACATGCGCCTCAACAACGAGTTCCACACGCTGCTGTGCGACACGCCGGCCTCGCAGTGGTGCTACAAGATTCTCACCAGCCTGCGCTCGCAGACCGCGATCCACCAGGGCTTCGCCGCCGTGCCGCAGCGGCTGGCGGAATCGCTCGCCGAGCATTGCGGCATCCGCGATGCCGTGCGCTCCCGCGATTTTGCCAAGGCTGCCGAACTCATCAGAGCGCATGAGCATGCCGCCGGCGTCGCCCTTATCAACGAGCTCGCCGTCTCGCGACCGGCCGCTCCGTCCGGCGAACGCTGACAGCCCCACCGAACAAGCAGCAAAGGTAAATGCAGATGCCAGCCGGCCCTAACAGGAACGAGCGCGAGATCACGCAGCCCGTCGATCTCTGCCTGCCCAACGGCCGGCTCAACCCCGCCGCCGTCGGCTGGACGCGTCGGCCGCTGCATCGCGCCAACCTGCAGGGCTGGGGCCGCAACAAGCGCTTCGAATACTGGTGCGTGACGTCGCCCGAGCTCGTCTGCGCGATCAATGTCTCGCATGGCGACTATCGCGTGACGCTGGCGACCTTCTTCCTCGACCTGAAGACGATGCACACCTTCTCGCAAGCCGAGATCCATTGGCTGCCGCGCGAGAAGGTCACGCCCATGCCGGAACAATCCGGCAAGGGCGGTGTCACCGGCACCGGTGACAGGATGCGCATTTCCATGCAGGCGGTTGACGGCGGCACGCTGCTCAAGGCCGACACGCCGCGCCTCACCCTCGAGATCATGGCGCATGAGGAGCCCGGCCACGAATCGCTCGGCGTCGTCGTGCCGTGGGACGACAAGCGCTTCCAGTATACCCGCAAAGACAACTGCCTGCGCGCAACGGGCTCGATCCAGGCCGACGGCAAGACCTATGAACTGTCGAACGCCTACGCAGCGCTCGATCACGGGCGCGGCCGCTGGCCCTATTCGATCGTCTGGAACTGGGCGGCCGGCAGCGGCGTCTCACGCGGTCGCGAAATCGGCCTGCAGTTCGGCGGCAAATGGACCGAGGGCACGCCGTCGACCGAGAACGCGCTGCGCATCGACGGCCGCATCGAGAAGATCGGCCAGGAACTGGAATGGGTGTACGACCGTCGGAACTTCATGGCGCCGTGGAAGATCCGCGGCGACCGAGTCGATGTGACATTCACCCCCGTCTACAACCGCCAGTCCAATTTCGACCGCCTCATCGTCCGCAGCAAGGAAGACCAGGTCTTCGGCTGGTTCGACGGAACGATCGTCAGCGAGAAGGGCGAAACCGTCCCGGTCGAGCGCATCTTCGGCTGGGCGGAGGAAGTCTCGCGGCGCTGGTGATGAGCCGGCGCACGCCGGCGACATCGGACCCGAGGGACAGCAGGAGGAAGAAAGCATGAGCACCGTCGACATCAGGAACGTGCGCAAGTCGTACGGTGGGCACGAAGTGCTCCATGGCGTGTCGATCCACATCCCCGACGGCGAGTTCGTCGCCCTCGTCGGGCCTTCCGGCTGCGGAAAGTCGACACTGCTGCGCATGATCGCCGGCCTGGAGGACATCAGCTCCGGCGACATCGCGATCGGCGACCGAGTGGTCAACGACGTCGTGCCGCGCGACCGCGACATCGCCATGGTGTTCCAGAACTACGCGCTCTACCCCCACATGAATGTGCGCGAGAACATGGGCTTTGCGCTCAAGCAGCGGCGCGTTCCGAAGGCGCAGATCGAGGAGCGCGTGCTCAACGCGGCCCGTATCCTCGGCCTCGAAAGCCTGCTCGACCGCAAGCCCCGCGCTTTGTCCGGCGGCCAGCGCCAGCGCGTCGCGATGGGCCGTGCCATCGTGCGCGATCCGAACGTGTTCCTGTTCGACGAACCACTGTCCAATCTCGACGCCAAGCTGCGCGGCGAGATGCGGTCGGAGCTGAAGGAACTGCATCAGCGGCTCCAGACCACGACCGTCTATGTCACGCACGATCAGATCGAGGCGATGACTTTGGCCGACCGCGTCGTGGTCATGAATGGCGGCAATGTCGAGCAGGAAGGCCCGCCACTCGAACTCTACGATCGGCCGCAGAGCCTGTTCGTCGCCGCCTTCATCGGCTCGCCGCCGATGAATTTTCTCGAGGGCTTCGTCGCAGGCAACGCCTTGGCGCTCGATCATGGCGAACGACTGGACCTGCCGGTGGCGCTGCCGACCGGCGACCGTATCGTCGCCGGCGTCCGGCCTGAGCATTTCACGATTGCCGCCGAAGGCTGGCCGGCTGTCGTCTCGGTGGTCGAGCCCACCGGCTCGGAGACGCAGATCACCGCGCGCATCGCAGGCCAGATCGTGCGCGTGCTCGTGCGTGGTCGCACCGAGGTGAAGCCCGGCGAAACGATCCATCTCTCCGTTCCGCCGGCACATCTCCATATCTTCGACCCCGGCACGGGAAAGCGCCGGGAGATCGCCGCCTAGGCTCTGGTGCAGGCATGGACAGCGTGCAGAACCCGGATACCGCCCTGTTCCGCTTCGGCGGCGGATTGCCCGATCCGCTGCCGATCTGGACGGGACTGCCGCGCTACAACTTCGTCGGCGGTCATAACGACCCCGACAACATCCCTGTCGGCGAACTCGCCGATGCGGCCGCGCGAGCGCTGCGTGCCCACGCGCGGCATCTCGCAATCTACAATCTCGGCACTGGCCCGTTCGGCTTCGAGGGCTTGCGGGACGGCATCGCGGTTCGCTTGGCCAAACGCGGAATGAAGGTCGGGCGCGATCGGGTATTCGTCACCTCCGGCTCGGGACAGGGCCTCGATCTCGTCAACGCCGCTCTGCTCGAGCCGGGCGATGCCGTCATCCTCGAAGAGCTCACCTATTCGGGTGCGCTTAACAAGGTACGCAAGTTGGGTGCGCAGGTCGCGGGCGCTCCACTCGACTCGCACGGACTCGATGTCTACCGTCTCGGCCAGATGCTCGATACGATGGTTCGGCAGGGCGTGCGGCCGAAATACATCTACACGATCCCGACCGTGCAGAACCCGACTGGCAGCATCCTGTCGGAAGACCGCCGGCGCCGCCTGGTCGAGCTGGCGAGGCATTATCACGTGCCGATCTTCGAGGACGAATGCTATGCCGAGCTCGCCTTCACGGAGGCTCCGCCCGCGCTCGCCGCCCTGGCGCCCGACGCGGTGATCCATATCGGCTCGTTCTCCAAGACGCTCGCACCGGCGCTGCGCCTCGGCTACATCGTCGCCGAACCTCATGTCCTGCGCCGGATAGGAGCCTTGAAGAGCGACGGCGGCACCGGCGCGATCGACCAGATGGTGGCCGCCGAGTATCTGGCCACCGGCTATTCCGGCCATGTCGAAACACTGGTCGCGGCACTGAGGCGCAAGCTCGCCGTTATGGTGGAAGCGATCGAGCGCGAATTCGGCACCGCCGTCGAGATCGTCCACCCCGAAGGCGGTATCTTCATCTGGCTGCGCTTTCCGGACGATCTCGACGTGCGCCGCCTGATCGCGCCAGCGGCACGACGCGGCGTCGTGTTCAACCCGGGTCCGGAATGGGCCTGCGACCCCGAGAAGGCGAAGAACGTGATGCGGCTGTGCTTTGCGCTCCCCGGCGAGGACGACATCCGTGCCGGCGTGGCCGAACTGGCGGCGGCCTGCCACGAAGTCGCGGGCTATCCTGAACGCTCCGGCAACATGGCAAGGAGCACTGCCTGATGATCGACCTCTACACCTGGACCACCCCCAACGGCCGCAAGGTCTCGATCGCGCTGGAGGAACTCGGCCTGCCCTACCGGGCGATTCCGGTCGACATCACCAAGGACGAACAGTTCAGGCCCGACTTCCTCGCCATCAGCCCCAACAACAGGATTCCGGCCATCGTCGACCACGACACCGGCGTGTCGCTGATGGAATCGGGCGCGATCCTCATCTATCTCGCCGAGAAGACCGGAAAGCTGCTGCCCGCCGAGGGCGAGCGCCGCTACCGCTGCCTCGAATGGCTGAACTGGCAGATGGGCGGCTTCGGCCCGATGCTCGGCCAGGCGCATCACTTCCTCAGATACAATCCCGGCGTCGCGCCCTATGCCGAGGAACGTTTCGGCGCCGAGGCCCGCCGTCTCTACGGCGTGCTGGACCGCAGGCTTAAAGGCCGCGACTACGTCGCCGACGACTATTCGATCGCCGACATCGCGATCTGGCCCTGGGCATCGCGCTACGAGTGGCAGCGGATCGACCTCGACGCCTATCCGAACGTCAAGCGATGGTATCTTGCACTCGCCGCGCGGCCGGCGGTCCAGCGCGGCTATCACGTCCCCGCGCGGGTCAACGAGATTCCCCTGCCTTTGCCATGACATCCGTCGCTTTCCCGCCAGACGCCCGACCGGGCCGGGGCGCCACACGACGCCTCCGCCGCGTGCTCTCTTTGGACGATTTCGAGGCGGTCGCGCGCTCCTTCTTGCCGCGCCCTATCTTCGGCTACGTCGCCGGCGGTTCGGAAACCTGCGCCACGCTGCGCGACAACCGCACGGCCTTTGCCGAATGGGCGATGCTGCCGACGACGCTGGTGGACACTTCGACGCGCAGCCAGAAGCGCACGCTGTTCGGGATCGACTATTCGTCCCCCTTCGGCATCTCCCCGGTCGGCTTCAGCGCACTGTCCGCCTATCGCGGCGACCTCGTCCTCGCGCAGGGCGCCCGGCGCGCCGGAATCCCGATGATCATGAGCGGCGCTTCGCTGATCAGGCTCGAGGATGTTGCTTCAGCCGTTCCCGGCGTGTGGTTTCAGGCCTATCTTCCCGGCGACGAGCGCACGATCCTGGCCATGCTCGACCGTATCGAGCGCGCCGGTATCGGCACGCTGGTACTGACTGTCGACATGCCAGTCATCTCGAACCGCGAGAACAATCACCGCACCGGCTTCTCCGCGCCGCTCAACCCGACCCCGCGCCTCGCCTGGGACGGACTGGTGCGACCGCGCTGGACGGTCGGCACGTTCCTGCACACGATCGTCCGCCATGGCATGCCGCATTTCGAGAACTCGACCGTCGAACGCGGGCCGGCGATCGTGGCGCGCAACTTGGCGCGGCACATGCCGAACCGGGATCGGCTCGACTGGAGCCATGTCGACCTTATCCGCAAGCATTGGTCCGGCCGGTTCGTCATCAAGGGTATCCTGACTCCCGGAGATGCAACCAAGGCGCGCGAGAGCGGCGTCGACGGCGTCATCGTTTCCAACCATGGCGGCCGCCAGATGGATTGCCTGCCGTCGCCGCTGAGAGTCTTGCCGGACATCGTGAATGCGATCGGCGGCGCGATCCCGGTGATGCTCGACAGCGGTGTCCGCCGCGGCACGGATGTGCTGAAGGCGCTGGCTCTCGGGGCCGATTTCGTCTTCCTCGGCCGTCCGTTCATCTATGCCGCCGCAATCGGCGGCGAGGCGGGCGTGGCCCACGCACATCGCCTGCTTGCGGAGGAAGTTGACCGCGACATGTCGCTGCTCGGCATCATCTCCCTGTCGCAATTGTCGCGCCGGCACCTGATGCGCATCGCCGGGGAGGCAGGCACCGTATGAAGACCTTCGACTATGTGATCGTCGGCGCAGGCTCCGCCGGCTGCGTCCTCGCCGAGCGGCTCTCCGCCGACGGACGCAACAGCGTGCTCGTTCTCGAAGCGGGCGGCAGCGACCACAATTTCTGGATCCGCATGCCGCTCGGCTACGCCAAGTGCTTCACCGATCCGGAGGTCAACTGGAACTACAAGCCCGAGCCCGACCCTGGCCTCGGCGGACGCGTCAACCATTGGCCGCGCGGCAAGGTGCTCGGAGGATCTAGCTCTATCAATGCGCTCGTCTGGATGCGCGGGCACGCCTCCGATTTCGACGACTGGCGCGCGGCCGGAAACATCGGCTGGGGCTATGACGACGTGCTGCCAGCGTTCAGGGCGCTTGAGGATAACGAGGCCGGAGCCGACCAGTGGCGCGCGACCGGCGGACCCGTGCACATCGCCGACATACGCCGGATGGCACACCCGCTCACCCACCGCTTTCTGGATGCCGGCGCCGAACTCGGCTTGCCTCGGAATCCCGACTTCAACGGCGCCGGACAGGAGGGCGTCGGCATCTACCAGCTCAACATCGCGCATGGCCGGCGGGTCTCGGCGGCCGACGCGTTCCTCCGTCCGGCGATGCGGCGCGGCAATGTCGAGGTGATCACGCATGCCGTCGCGACAAAAATCCTCGTCGAGAATGGCCGCGCCGCCGGCGTCGAATTCCTGCACAGGGGCGAGAAGGCCGTCGCCCAGGCAAGGCGGGAGATCGTGCTGAGCGCCGGCTCCATTGCGTCACCGCAACTGCTTCAACTGTCCGGCATCGGACCCGGCGAGGTGCTGAGGGGATTGGGCATACCCGTCATCTCGGGCAACCGGCACGTCGGAGCCAATCTGCAGGACCATCAGAGCGTCAACTACGCCTGGCGGGCGAACGTTCCGACCCTGAACCGCCTGCTCCGCTCCTGGTGGGGAAAGGCGTTCATCGGCGGCCGCTACGTTCTGACACGCACCGGACCGCTGGCGATGAGCGTCAACCAGGGCGGCGGTTTCCTGCGCAGCGATCCGGCTCTTTCGCGGCCGAACCTGCAGATCTATTTCCAGGCGAATTCGGCGGTCCCGCCGCGTCCCGGCGGCAGTGCGATACGCGAGATCGATCCGTGGCCCGGCTTCGCGATGGGCGTGTCCAATTGCCGACCGAGAAGCCGAGGAGAGATCGTCATCGCTTCGCCCGATCCGGCCCAGCCGCCGCGCATCGCCGTCAATGCGCTGTCGGACCCGCATGACCAGATGGAGCTGGTGGCCGGCGTGCGCTTCTTGCGCCGCATGGCGGCGACGCAGGCGCTGTCACGCTTTATCGTCGAGGAGATGCGACCCGGCGCCTCCGTACAAACCGACGAACAGCTCCTGGCCGACATCCGCGCCCGCGCCGGCACGGTCTTCCATCCGGTCTCGACCTGCCGCATGTCGCCCGACCAGGACAAGGGTGTGGTCTCGCCGCGCCTTGCCGTCCACGGCATATCGGGATTGCGTGTCGCCGACGCCTCGGTCTTTCCGTCCATCATCTCGGGCAATACCAACGCCGCGACGATGATGATCGGCTGGAAGGCGGCCGAGATGATCCTCGAGGACAATCGCTGACGGCATCGACGCGGCAGCGGATCGCCGCTCCTCAGGCCGCAGAACCCATGCCGGGCTCGCAATAGATGCCGTAGAGCGTTTCGAGGACCTTGCTCACCTCGGGCGAAGCGAGGTGATAGTAGATCTGCCTCGCATCCCGGCGTGTGTCGACCAGCCTCAACGCACGCAGCTTGCCGAGCTGCTGCGACAGCGCCGACTGGTTCATTCCGACCTGCTCGGCAAGCTCGTTCACGCTCACCTCGCCTTCCAGCAGTCGGCACAGGATCCGCAGCCGGTTCTCGTTCGCCATCGCCGCGAGCAGACTTGCTGCCTCGCGGGCGTTTGCGTCCAGCTTCTCGGTGTCGATCATCATCGTTTGCGCCAACATCATCTGACAGCCCTTCACTGAAGTCGGTCGTACAGCCGATCTCGTCAACAAGCGAATACGTATTCCGTGTCCGTTTTGACTCAAGACAAGGCCGGCTAGCCCTGGCCGGCATTATCCAGAACCCAGACGCCGCCATTCGCTCTTGCATTCTGTTGGGCATGCTTATACATGAACACATCATCATATGAAAGGATGTTGTGATGAGCCTCGATAGAACCGTTCTCGCATTCGCCGGCGTCATGGTGCTGCTCTCCGTCGTGTTGACGGTTTGGGTGTCGCCGCTCTTCGTCTGGTTCACCGTCTTCATCGGCCTGAACCTCCTCCAGTCGGCCTTCACCGGCCTCTGTCCGGCCGCCTTCGTGTTCAGGAAGCTCGGCATCAAGCCGGGCTGCGCCTTCTGAAAAGGAATCGCCATGCGCGCCCCGCTTGCTCTCGTCGCAGTCCTTGCCGCTACACCCGCCTTTGCCGGCACCTTCGAAGTGCAGCCCGTTTCGACCACGGAATGGAAAGCCGTCTACGGCCGCATAGAGGCACGGGATCTCGCCGCGGCGCGGGCGCGCATCGGCGGCACCGTGGTCGAGATGCTCGTGACCGAGGGCGACCCGGTGGTTCAGGGCCAGAAGATCGCGGTGATCCGCGACGACAAGCTTGCCTTCCAGGTCGCGGCGGTCGACGCGCAGCTGGCTGCGCTGACTGCCCAGCTCGAGCGCGCCCAGGCCGAACTCACCCGGGGCCAGGCCTTGATCGACAAGGGCGTCGTCACCGCCCAGCGCCTCGACCAGTTGAGGACGGATGTCGAGGTCGCGCGCAATCAGATCACGGCGGCCGAGGCGCAGAAGTCCGTCATCGTCCAGCAGGAGGCCGAAGGCACGGTGCTCGCGCCGCTCGACGGGCGGGTGCTGACGACGCCGGTAACGCGCAATGGCGTCGTGATGGCGGGCGAGGCCGTCGCGACGGTGGGCGGCGGCGGCTTCTACCTGCGGCTTGCCGTGCCCGAACGGCATGCGGCCGGGCTGGAACAGGGCGCCGAAATCCGCGTCACCACCGAAAAGGGTGAGATGTCGGGCCGGCTGGCGAAGATCTATCCGCAGATCGAAAACGGTCGAGTGGTCGCGGATGTCGATGCCACGGGGCTCGACACGGCCTTCGTCGACGCCCGCGTTCTGGTCGAGCTTCCGGTCGGCAAGCGCGCTGTCCTTCTCGTCCCAGCCAGCGCCGTCAGCAACCGCTTCGGCATCGATTTCATCCGTGTCGACACCAGCCAAGGTCCGGTCGAGCGCGCGGTCGTCACCGGCGGGCAGGTCGAAAGGGATGGCGTTCTGATGGTCGAGGTCGTGACCGGTCTCACCGCAGGAGAACAGGTGGTCGTGCCATGAGCAATCCCAACCTGGGTGAAGCGCCGCCCTCCGACGGCATCGCGGGTGCGCTGACGCGCGCCTTTATCGCCTCGCCGCTCACACCGCTCTTCCTCATCGCGGCCTTCGCCTTCGGCCTCGTGGCCCTGATGTCATTGCCCCGCGAGGAAGAACCGCAGATTTCCGTGCCGATGGTCGACATCCGCGTGAACGCCGAAGGCTTGCGCGCCGAAGATGCCGTCAAGCTCATCGCCGAACCGCTCGAGACGATCGTCAAGGGCATCGACGGCGTCGAACACGTCTATTCGCAGACGCAGGACGACGGCGTTCTGGTCACGGCGCGTTTCCTGGTCGGCACATCGGCAGACGCCGCGGTGCTGCGCATCCACGACAAGGTCCGCGCCAATCTCGATCGCATTCCGGTCGGGATAGCCGAGCCGCTCATCGTCGGCCGCGGCATCGACGACGTGGCGATCGTCTCGCTGACCCTCACGCCGAAGCCCGACGCGCCGCAGGACATGGACGCGAATGCGCTGACCCGGATCGCGCGCGAGCTCAGGACCGAACTCGCCAAGGTCGACGATGTCGGCCTCACCTATCTCGTCGGCGACGCCAGCGAACGCATCCGCATCGCGCCGGACCCACGACGGCTCGCGCTCTACGGCGTCACGCTGCAGCAGCTCGCGGGCAAGGTGCAGGGCGCGAACAGGGCCTTTCCGACGGGCCGCGTCCGCGACGGCGGCGAACAGGTGATGCTTGTCGCCGGCGAAACGCTGAAGACGCCCACCGAGATCGGCAATCTCCTGCTCACGACGCGCGACGGCCGGCCGGTTTATGTCCGGGACGTCGCAACCGTCGACTTCGTCACGGATCAGGAGAACATGCTCGTGTCGACCGTGACGCGCGGGGCGGACGGTCCGATCCGTCTTCCCGCCGTCACGCTCGCCATCGCCAAGCGCGCAGGCTCGAACGCCGTGACCGTCGCCGAGGCGGTTCTCCATCGGGTGCACGAACTCGAAGGCTCTCTGATCCCCGAGCAGGTGTCGGTCGAGCTCACCCGCGACTATGGCGAAACGGCCAACGAGAAAGCCAACGAACTGCTCTACCACCTGGGGCTGGCGACTGTTTCGATCATCGCGCTGGTCTGGCTGGCGATCGGCCGCCGCGAAGCGCTCGTCGTCGCCGTCGTCATTCCGGTGACGATCCTGCTCACCCTCTTCGCCTCCTGGATCATGGGCTACACGCTCAACCGTGTCTCGCTGTTCGCGCTGATCTTCTCGATCGGCATCCTGGTCGATGACGCCATCGTCGTCATCGAGAACATCGCGCGGCATTGGGGGATGGCCGATGGCCGCAGCCGCAAGGAGGCCGCGATCGCCGCCGTTGCCGAAGTCGGCAATCCGACCATCGTCGCGACGCTGACCGTGGTCGCCGCGCTGCTGCCGATGCTTTTCGTGTCCGGCATGATGGGCCCTTATATGAGCCCGATCCCGGCCAACGCCTCGGCGGCGATGATCTTCTCCTTTTTCGTCGCCGTCACCGTGACCCCGTGGCTGATGCTGAAGGCGGCCGGCAAGGCGCCGGTCGCGCATCACGACAGCCACAGCCATGGCGGCGTCCTCGGCCGCGCCTATGCCTCCGTCGCCCGCCCCATCCTGGCCTCGAAGGCAAAGAGCTGGACCTTTCTGCTCGCCGTCGGCGTGCTGACGCTCGGCTCCCTGGCGCTGTTCTACACCAAGGACGTGACGGTGAAGCTGCTGCCCTTCGACAACAAGTCGGAGCTATCGGTGACGATCGACCTGCCGGAAGGCTCGTCCGTCGAGGCGACCGACGCCGTGGCGCAGGCAATCGCAAATACCGTGCTGGAGCTGGAAGAGGTTCGCTCGGTCCAGACCCATGCCGGCACGGCGGCGCCGTTCAACTTCAACGGCCTCGTCCGGCACTCCTACTACCGCGCCGACCCGAACATGGGAGATGTCGCCCTGAACCTGCTGCCGAAGGGCGAGCGCGGGCGCTCCAGCCATGAGATCGCACTCGACATTCGCGAGCGGATCAAGGCCGTCCCTGTCCCCGAAGGCACAAGCCTGAAGGTGGTCGAGCCGCCGCCGGGACCGCCTGTGATGGCGACGCTTCTCGCCGAGATCTACGGTCCCGACGCCGCGACGCGACGCGCCGTCGCGGCCAAGGTCGAGGCGGCCTTCCGCTCGGTGCCGTACATCGTCGACGTCGACAATTCCTACGGCGTCGCCGCGCGGCGGTTGCGGGCCAGGATTTCCCCAGACGATCTCGACTTCTTCAAGGTGAGCGAGAGCGATATCTTCGACACGCTTGCGATCCTCAACGGCGGCCAGACCGTCGGCTACTCGCATCGCGGCGAAGGCCGTCAGCCGACGCCGATCCGGCTGGAGCGGCCGGTCAGCGAACGTCGCGTCACCGAGGATTTCCTCACCACGCCGATCCCGGCCGACCTTTTGCCGGGCGACCGGGGCGTCGTCGAACTGGGCGACGTGGTGCGGATCGAGGAGGAGAAGGCCTCCTATCCGGTGTTCCGGCACAATGGCCGGCCGGCGGAAATGGTGACCGCCGAACTCGCCGGCGACTTCGAGGCGCCGCTCTATGGCATGCTGGCCGTAGAGCAGGCGCTCGACGCGCAGGACTGGACGGGCCTGCCGCGCCCCGAAATCTCCCTGCATGGCCAGCCGGGCAACGACCGGGCCTCGACCCTGCTCTGGGACGGGGAATGGGAAGTCACCTGGGTGACCTTCCGCGACATGGGTGCCGCCTTCATGGTGGCGCTGCTCGGCATCTACATCCTCGTCGTCGCGCAGTTTGGCTCGTTCAAGGTGCCGCTGGTCATCTTGACGCCGATCCCGCTGACCTTCATCGGCATCCTCGGCGGCCATTGGCTGTTCGGCGCCCCCTTCTCGGCGACCTCGATGATCGGCTTCATCGCACTTGCCGGCATCATCGTGCGCAACTCGATCCTGCTGGTGGATTTCATCCGTCACGCCCCGCGCGAGGTACCTTGCGAAGGCGAGGACGACCTCGTCGAGACGCAGATGTCGATTGTTGCGCCCGAGACGGGAACACACGGGACAGCACCGGGAGCCCGCATGCGCGAGCGCGGCCTGGCCGAGATCCTGATCGAGGCCGGTGCGATCCGCTTCAAGCCGATCCTGCTCACGGCGCTCGCTGCGATGATCGGCGCGGCGGTGATCCTGACGGATCCGATCTTCCAGGGTCTCGCGATCTCGCTGCTCTTCGGCCTGGCCTCGTCGACCTTGCTGACGGTGCTTGTCATCCCGGCGATCTACCGGGTGCTGCGGACCTGATCAGGAACGATATTCCATCCGATCATTAGGCTCGCCGCGGGGACTTCCCTCGCGACGCGCCGGCTGTGCGCACCTTGCCCAGATTGACCGGCCGGTTGTCGATGATCGTTTCCATCGCGAAGAAGCCGGTCACCGTGGCGAGATCCTGGCCGTCGACCAGCTTCTGGTAGAAGTCGTCATATCCGCCCATGCCGCGCGTGACGACCTTGATGAGGTAGTCCCAGTCGCCGCCGATGCGGTAGAAGTCGACGACTTCGGGAATTCGCTCGACATGGCGGCGGAACGCTTCGAGCCATTCCTTCGAGTGATGCCGGGTGCGCACCATCACGAACACGGTGAGATCCAGGCCGATCGCCGCGAGGTCGACCCGCGTCTGCGTGCCCGTGATCAGCCCTTCCGACGTCAATCGCTGCAGCCGTCGCCAGCAGGCATTCTGCGACAGGCCGACACGCTCGGCGAGCTCGCGCTGGGAAAGATCGGTCGACGACTGAAGAAAGGTAAGGATCTTCAGATCAAACTCATCGATTTCAGTCATTTTTGTTGTCATCTGATCGGAAAATTGGGCCATTGGCGAGAAATTAGGTGAGATCGATCCGCCTGTAAATCGATACGTTTTGCGCGTTCCCTGAAAGACGGATCGCCACCGATGACGACACATACTCCGGCAGAACTGTTCGAGAAGTTCCGCGCGAGCCTTGGCGGGCCTGACGGCATCGCCGCGCAGTTCGTCGGCGAAGGCGCCACGATCGACGGGCCTTACGGTCCGAAGCCGCTGGTCTATGCCGACTACGTCGCCTCGGGCCGTGCCCTGTTTCCGGTCGAGCGCTTCATTCTTGAGGATGTGCTGCCTTATTACGCCAACAGCCACACCGAGGCCTCGTTCTGCGGCGGCTTCATGACCAGGCTGCGCAACGCCGCCCGCGTCGTCGTCGCCGGATCGTGCGGCGCGGATGAACGGCACGCGGTCGTCTTCTCGGGCTCGGGCGCGACATCCGGGCTCAATCGCCTCGTCAATCTCTTCGGCCTCGCCGAGCAGGCCGCAAGCGGACGCCGGCCCTGCGTCATCCTCGGACCGTATGAGCACCATTCCAACATCCTCCCCTGGCGGGAGAGTGGCGCCGAGATCATCGAGATCGGCGAGGCGCCGGAAGGCGGCCCGGATACCGAAGCGTTACGGCACGCTCTGGGTCGCTATGCCGGCCGGCCGATCGTCTGTGCGTTCTCGGCCGCGTCCAACATCACCGGCATCATCGCCGACGTCGCCGGCATAACCCGCCTCGTCAAGCAGGCCGGCGCGCTGATGGTCTGGGACTATGCCGGCGGTGGCCCTTACCTTCCGGTCTCGATGTGCCCCGAGGAAGGCGTCGAGATCGACGCGATAGCCCTGTCGCCGCACAAGTTCATCGGCGGTCCCGGCGCGTCGGGCATTCTGGTCGTCCGGCGGGACGCCGTCTCAGCCACCCGGCCGACATGGCCCGGCGGCGGCACCGTGCAGTTCGTTTCGCCCGAATCGCATGATTACTCCAGGAGTCTTGAGGCGCGTGAGGAGGCGGGCACCCCGAACGTGATTGGCGACATCCGCGCCGCGCTCGCCTTCATCGTCAAGGAGACGATCGGCGCCGAACTGATGGCCGCGCGCAATTCCGCGCTTGCAAGCCGCGCGCTCGCGGCCTGGTCCGCTGCCGAGAACCTCGAACTCCTGGGCAAGCTCGACGCGCCGCGACTGCCGATCTTCGCCTTCCGGGTCCAGAACGGCGACGGCCGGTACATTCACCAGCAACTGGTGACCCGGCTGCTCAGCGACCGCTACGGTATCCAGGCCCGTGGCGGCTGCGCCTGCGCCGGCCCTTATGCGCTGCGGCTTCTCGACATCGAAGCGGATGAATGGCGGCGACTGAGGCACAACATCCTCGACGGCAACGAGATGGCGAAGCCCGGCTTCACGCGGCTGAACCTCAGCGTGCTGCTGCCGGAGGACAAGATCCGCTATATCCTCGATTCGGTCGCCGAACTTGCAGGCGACGCCGGACGGCATGTGGGGCGCTACCAGGCCGACACGGGCCGCGCCATCTTCAGCCCGCTTTCGCTGGTCGCATAGGCTGCGCGAACGATACGCGCCTTTTCGGTTGCGTCTCCGGAACACGCTCGCTAACCCGAAGCATGTCGCAGAAAAAGGCGCACGAGGTCGAAGGCTGGATCGCCCGGCCGGACCCATCGGTCCGGGTGGTGCTGATCTATGGGCCCGACCGCGGGCTCGTCTCGGAACGCGCCTCGGCCTACGCGAAAAAGACCGGCCTGCCGCTCGACGACGCCTTCTCCGTGATCCGCTACGACGCGTCGGACCTCGAGCAGGATCCCGGCCGCCTGATCGATGAGGCGCGGATGGTGTCGATGTTCGGCGGAGAGCGGCTGATATGGATACGCAACGCCGGCGCGCACAAGGGCTTTTCCGACGCGCTGAAGGACCTGCTGGACAAGCCGTCCCGCGACGCGATCACGCTGATCGAGGCCGGAGACCTGAAGAAGGCCGCGCCGCTCCGCGACATGGTCGAGCGGGCTGATGCCGGCATGGCGCTGCCCTGTTATGTCGACGAGGAACGCGCGATCGACACTGTCATCGACGCCGAACTGACGCGCGCCGGCAAGACGATCGCCAGCGATGCGCGCCAGGCTCTTCGCCGGCGTCTCGGCGGCGATCGCCTGGCGACCCGGGGCGAGATCGAGAAGCTGATCCTCTACTGCGGCGAGAAGCCGGTGATCGACATCGAGGATGTCGCGGCCTCCTCCGGTGACGTGTCCGCCTCGTCCGTCGACCAGGCGATCGACGCGGCACTTGCCGGCGCGTTGCCGGAGCTGGACCTCGCCCTGCGCCGCTCGCAGGAAAGCGGCACGCATGCGCAGGCGATTCTCGGCGCGGCGATGCGGCAGTTCCAGAGCCTCGAAGTTCTCCGCCGCAATGTCGATATCGGTGGCGCGCAGCCCTCGGCCGCAGTGGCCGGCGCGAGACCGCCGATCTTCTTCTCCCGCCGCAAGCTGGTGGAGACCGCGCTCGGCACATGGAGCGGCGCCTCCATCGCTCGCGCCCTGTCGCGACTGCAGGACAGCATTCTCGCCACGCGCCGCCGGCCGGAACTTGCCGGGGCGATCGTGCGCGACACCATGATGGCCATCGCAGTCGAGAGCATACGCTCTCGTCGCCGTGGCAGATAATCTTTCAAGATCAGAGAGTTGACAGTCGTCAGCGCTGCAGCCGGCGGCAGAGGTCGTCGAGCTGTTCCAGGGTCTTGTAGGAGATCCGGACCTCGCCGCCCTTCTCGCGGTGATTGACCGTGACGTTCAGGCCGATCACGTTCGACAGCAGTTGTTCGAGCGCCCGCGTATCCGCGTCCTTCTCGTCCGGGACGTGCTTCGCCGATGCGGATGCAGGCTTGTCGGCTCCCTTCTGCGCAAGCGCCTCGGCCTGGCGGACGGAAAGCCCGTCCCGGATGATCTTCTGCGCCAGCGTCGTCGGGTCCTCCGCCGTCACCAGCGTGCGCGCATGTCCGGCAGACAGCGAACCGTCGACAAGCATGTCGCGGATGTTCTGTGGCAGCTTGAGCAGGCGCAGCGTGTTCGCGACATGGCTGCGGCTCTTGCCGATAATCTGCGCCAGATCGGACTGGACGTATTCGTGCTCGTCGATGAGCTGCTGATAGCCCAGCGCCTCCTCGACCGGATTGAGATCGGCGCGCTGCACATTCTCCACGATGGCGAGTTCGAGCGCCATGCGGTCGTCGACGTCGCGAATAATGACCGGGATGTTCGTCAGGCCGGCGCGCTGGGCCGCTCGCCACCGCCGCTCGCCGGCGATGATCTCGTAGCGGCCCGGAGCCGTCTTCGATGGCCGCACGACGACGGGCTGCACGATCCCGTGCTGCTTGAGCGAAGCGGAAAGATCCTCGAGCTCCGCATCCGCGAAGGTCCGGCGCGGATTGCGTGGATTGGGCGAGATGAACTCCACCGGAACGGTGCGATCCGCAGTCGGCACCGGCGCCTGGGTCGGCGCGGGCCTGTCGATGTCGCCGATCAAAGCCGCGAGGCCGCGTCCAAGGCGGTTTCGCGAGGTATCTTCACTCATCGACTGTCTTCCGCTCCCTGAAATTTCGGCCGCGAACCGTCATGCCGCCCTGAGCCGCCGCTCGCGCCGGATCACCTCCGAGGCAAGCTGGAGATAGGCCTGGCTGCCGGTGCATTTGAGATCGTAGAGGATCGCGGGCTTGCCGTAGGAAGGCGCTTCGGACACCCGCACGTTCCGCGGGATCACCGTCTCGTAGACCTTCTCGCCCATATGGGCGCGAACGTCGGCAACCACTTGATTCGCAAGGTTGTTTCGGCCGTCGTACATGGTCAGCACAATGCCTTGGATCGACAGCGCCGGGTTGATCGACCCGCGCACCTGCTCGACGGTGGCAAGCAGTTGGCTCAGGCCTTCGAGCGCGAAGAACTCGCACTGGAGCGGCACCAGCACCGAGTCGGCGGCGGCCATCGAGTTGAGCGTCAACAGGTTGAGCGACGGCGGGCAGTCGATCAGCACATAGGTGAACCGGGCGCTTTCCGCCGCGTGCCGACGCAGTGCGTTACGGAGTTTGAGCACACGGTCGGCCGAGGCCGCGATCTCCATCTCGATGCCGAGCAGGTCTAGCGTCGAGGGAACGATGGACAGTCCGGGAACGGCGGTTTGCATCGCGGCTTCATCGACGGAGGCCTCGCCGGTCAGCACGTCATAGGACGATACGCTGCGGTCGCGCCGGTCGATGCCGAGGCCCGTGCTGGCATTGCCTTGCGGATCGAGATCCACCAGCAGCACGCGTTCGCCGATCGCAGCGAGTGCGGTGGCGAGATTGATTGCCGTCGTCGTCTTGCCGACGCCGCCCTTCTGGTTTGCTACCGTGATGATGCGCATGGTGCCGACGCTTTGCTCGCTCCGACCGATCTCGGGGTCAACCGATCGCCTGGACGTTGGAAATGTCGAGAACGACGCTCTCCGCATCAATGACGCTCCGGTGTTCTACCAGATCGAAGCGCCAATCGTGAGCGGAATTAACGATTTCAGCCTTGTAGCCCCGTCCTTTGTGGAAAAGTGCTCGCGCGCCGCGCGAAAGCCAGGGATAGGTGAGGCCAAGCAGGGCGGGCAAAGGTGCGAGCGCCCTTGCCGTCACGATCTCGGGCCTGAGATTCTTGTCCCAGGCATCCTCGATTCTCACCGCGAGAACGTTGGCCGGCGCCTTCAGGCGTCCCAGGATGGTGCTGAGAAACGCCGCCTTCTTCCTGTTGCTTTCGACGAGCGTCACCCGGGCTCCCGGATGATCCTTCATCATGATCGCGATCACCGCGCCGGGAAATCCGCCGCCGGAACCCACATCGAGCCAGCGGGTTGACCCGTTTGAGAGGGGAACCAACTGCGCGCTGTCGAGGATATGGCGGCTCCACAGCTCCGGCAACGTCGACGGAGCCGCGAGATTTATCTTGGACGACCAGCGTCGAAACTCGGATTCGAAGGTCTGCAGAGCGTCGAATGTTTCACGTGAAACGGATCCGGCTAAGCTGCACAACTCACGATATGCCGGATCGCTCATGCCGCCCCGCGCAGCGAATCGGCTGCCCTAAGACGGGAAATGATGATCGCCATGGCCGCGGGCGTCATCCCTTCAATACGCTGTGCTTCCGCCACGCTGCGCGGTCGGCGTAGCGCAAGCTTCTGCTTCAGTTCGTTGGAAAGTCCCGGAACATCGGCGAAATCGATTTCGATGGGAATTGCTCGGCCTTCCTCGAATCGTATCGCCTCCGACTCGATTCTCTGCCGCTCCAGGTAAACCGAATAGCGTGCCTCGGTCTCGATGGCTTCACCCGCCGGCCGTTCGATCTCCCCGAGCTCCGGCCATTCAGCCGTCAACCGCTCAAGATCGATCCCTTCCATGGTCAGCAGATCATATGCGCTTCGCCGCACACCATCGAGATTCAGCTGCAAACCATGATGCCGCGCCTCATTGGGCGTGATAGTGCGTTCCTTAAGCAGCGCCCGCGCCCGGCTCAGCCGGCCTTCATAGGCGCGGAAGCGGTCTGCGCGTTCACTGGATACTATGCCCAGTTCGATCGCACGTGGCGTCAGCCGCTCGTCCGCATTGTCGGCACGCAGCGACAGACGGAACTCCGCGCGCGAGGTGAACATGCGGTACGGTTCCGAAACGCCTCTGCTCGTCAGATCGTCCGCCATCACGCCGATGTAGGCCTCGGTGCGGCTGAGGCTCACCAGATCCTGGCCGCCCGCGCGCCGCGCGGCATTGAGGCCCGCTAGGATTCCCTGCGCTGCCGCCTCTTCATATCCTGTGGTGCCGTTGATCTGGCCGGCGAGAAAGAGGCCGCGTATCCGTCGGGTCTCGAAGGTTGGATCAAGCTCGCGCGGATCGACATGGTCATATTCGATCGCATAGCCCGGCTGCGTGATGACCGCATTCTCCAGCCCCGGGATGCTGTGCACGACGAGATGCTGCACGTCCTCCGGCAGAGAGGTCGAGATTCCATTCGGGTAGACCGTATCGTCGTCCAGACCCTCCGGCTCCAGGAAGATCTGGTGCCCCTCGCGATCGCCGAACTTGACGATCTTGTCCTCGATGGACGGACAATAGCGCGGCCCGATCCCCTCGATCGAGCCAGAATACATCGCCGACCGATGAAGATTGTCGCGGATGATCCGGTGGGTCTCCAGGGTCGTACGCGTGATTCCGCATTCGATCTGCGGTGTCGTGATCCGGTCGGTCATCAGCGAGAACGGCGTCGGATCCTCATCCGCGGCCTGCATTTCAAGCGATACCCAGTCGATCGATTTGCCGTCGAGCCGCGGCGGGGTGCCGGTCTTCAGGCGGCCGAGCTTGAAACCGGCCCTGAGCAGCGCGCCCGAAAGCTGCTCCGCGGCCTTCTCGTTCATCCGCCCGGCGGGAAAGCGCCGTTCTCCAATATGAATGAGACCACGCAGGAACGTTCCGGTCGTCAACACCAGTGCGCCACACCCAATGACCGAGCCGTCGGCCAACGTGACGGAACGGACCTGATCGTCCGAGAAATCCAGATCGACGACCTCGCCGTTTAGAATATCCAGGTTCCGCTGTTCTTGCAGGAGGCTCTGCACGGCCTGTCGATAGAGCTTGCGGTCGGCCTGCGTGCGGGGACCGCGCACGGCGGGGCCCTTGCGGCGGTTGAGAAGGCGAAATTGAATGCCCGCCAGATCCGCCGCGCGGCCCATGATGCCGTCGAGCGCGTCGATCTCCCGAACGAGGTGCCCCTTGCCAAGGCCACCGATCGCCGGATTGCAGGACATGACGCCGATTTTCGTTGCATCGATGGTCACCAGCGCCGTCCGCGCGCCAGCGCGTGCAGACGCTGCAGCCGCTTCGATGCCCGCGTGCCCGCCACCTATGACAATGACATCATACAACTTCATCTGTCTGAACCTCGGAGCGTGCATCTGTTCCGAGTACGGCGGCTTGTCAAGCCAGCGCCGGTTGTTTCACGTGAAACACATCCGAAACGATTCTCTAGGCAAATGTTTCACGTGAATCATTTGCCGATGCAGAACCGCGAGAAAATCTCACCGAGCAGATCTTCCGTATCACCGATACCGACGATCCGCCCGATTTCCACGGCCGCCACGCGCAACTCCTCCGCCACAAGCTCCGGCAGATTCGCCTTCGACGCCCGCTGCAGCGCAGCACGAGCCCGGTTCAGATGTCCAACATGCCGCTCGCGCAGCGCGAGCAACCCATCACCGTCGGAAACTGCTAGCCTGATCCTGTCGCCGATCTTCGACAGCAGTTCCCGGATACCGTCACCCGTCAATGACGAAACCAGCACGTCATAATCGCCGCGCGCCGACCCAGCCAGATCGCTCTTGGCTCCCACGCGCAACAGCGTCGCGGCAGATTCGACCGTAATCGGAACCGGATTGGTCGTATCCTCAAGAAGGATAACCAGATCGGCAAGCCGCGCCGCCTCTAGCGCGCGCTCGATCCCGATCGCTTCGACGACGCCTTTCGTCTCCCGGATACCGGCGGTGTCTGTCAGGATCACCTTGAACCCGTCGATCTCAAGGCTAACCTCAACCAGATCGCGTGTCGTGCCGGCCTCGTTGCTGACAATCGCCACGTCGCGCATCGCCAAGACATTGAGGAGGCTTGATTTTCCGGCGTTCGGCGCACCAAGGATCGCGACCCGATAGCCGTCCCGCACCAGCTCTGCCTGGCCCAGGCGCCCGACGAGCCGGTCCATGCGTATCGTTAACGAATCGATCTCTCTGCCGATCGCCGCATTGAGATCCGGCGAGACATCGTCCTGGTCGGAAAAGTCCAGCTCGGCCTCGATCCGCGCACGCAACGACTGCAGTTCGGCCCGCCACTCCAGGAATATGTCGCGAAGCTTGCCGCCCATGCCGGCGAGGGCAAGCTTGCGCTGCTGATCGGTCTCCGCCGCGATCAGATCGGATAGAGATTCAACTGCCGTCAGGTCCATCCGCCCGTTCAGGAAGCCGCGGCGCGAAAATTCACCAGGCTCGGCGAGCCGAAAACCATCGAGGCTGGACAGGGCAGTGATCAGCCCCTTCACCACCGCCACGCTGCCATGCACATGAAATTCGCCGCAATCCTCGCCGGTCACCGAAGCGGGGCCTGGAAAGAACAGGCTCAGACCATGATCGAGCAGTTCGCCGCGAAACGAGAGTGGTCCGTATCGTGCCACGCGCGGCGGGACGGCACCGGCGACTGCTTCCAGCGCAGTCCGCACGCCCGGACCGGACATGCGGACAATTGCTATCCCTGAAGGGAGTCGCCCGGTGGAGAGGGCGAAAATCGTGTCGGTCGATCTCATCCGGATCTCCCGAGATGATCCGTTCCGGCGTTCCGGAACCGAATCGATCTCAGGTGTTCATCGAATCGAAGAAGTCGGAGTTGGTCTTGGTCTGCTTCAGCTTGTCGATGAGGAACTCGATCGCGTCGGTCGTGCCCATCGGCGCGAGGATGCGGCGCAACACGAAGATCTTCTGCAGGTCGGCGCGCGGCACCAGAAGGTCCTCCTTGCGCGTTCCCGACTTGAGGATGTCCATTGCCGGATAGATGCGCTTGTCGGCCACCTTGCGGTCGAGCACGATTTCCGAATTGCCTGTGCCTTTGAATTCTTCGAAGATGACTTCGTCCATACGGCTGCCTGTATCGATCAGCGCCGTGGCAATGATCGTGAGCGAACCGCCTTCTTCGATGTTGCGCGCCGCGCCGAAGAATCGCTTCGGACGCTGCAAGGCATTGGCGTCCACGCCGCCCGTCAGAACCTTGCCCGAAGACGGAACCACCGTGTTGTAGGCCCGGCCGAGGCGCGTGATCGAATCGAGCAGGATGACCACGTCGCGGCCGTGCTCGACCAGGCGCTTCGCCTTTTCGATTACCATTTCGGCCACCTGCACGTGCCGCACCGCCGGCTCGTCGAAGGTGGAGGACACGACCTCGCCCTTCACCGAACGCTGCATGTCGGTGACTTCCTCGGGCCGCTCGTCGATGAGCAGCACGATCAGGTAACACTCTGGATGATTCGCCGTGATCGAATGTGCGATGTTCTGCAGCAGGACCGTCTTACCCGTGCGCGGCTGCGCGACGATGAGCGCGCGCTGGCCCTTGCCCAGCGGTGCAACCAGATCGATCACGCGCGGCGAGATATCCTTCGACGTCGGATTCTCCAGCTCCATCTTCAGACGCGAGGTCGGATAGAGCGGCGTGAGGTTGTCGAAGTGGATCTTGTGCCGGATCTTCTCCGGATCGTCGAAATTGATCGTGTTGACCTTCAGCAGCGCGAAATAGCGCTCGCCCTCCTTCGGGCTGCGGATCGGTCCCTCGACCGTATCGCCGGTCTTCAGCGAGAAACGGCGAATCTGCGAAGGCGAGATGTAGATGTCATCCGGGCCCGGCAGATAGTTCGCGTTCGCCGAGCGCAGGAAGCCGAATCCGTCCTGCAGCACTTCGACCACGCCATCGCCGATGATTTCGATGTCTTGCGCCGCAAGCTTCTTGAGAATCGCGAACATCAGCTCCTGCTTGCGCATGACGCTGGCGTTCTCGACCTCGAGCGATTCGGCGTAAGCGATCAGCTCCGGCGGCTTCTTGTTCTTGAAGTCTGCGAGTTTCATTTCCTGCATGGGGCGGCTCTGGATGGAGTCTGGGTCCGGATTGAAGACGCGGACCGAAGATAAAATGCCTGGGAACGCCGTCCGTGCGTCCAGATGCTTGAGACGGCACGATTACTAGGCGAGAAGGGAAGGCCCTTCTCATACAATCCGGGCAGTGAAAGCGCAAGCGATCAATTCGAAGCCGTGGTCTGGTCAGAACGGCTTCACGATCACCAGGATAACGATGCCGATCATCAGCAAGGTCGGCACCTCGTTGACGATCCGCCAATGCCGCGCAGGCTTCTCGTTCCTGTCCTCGGCAAAACGGCGCACTGCACCCCCCAGATAGCCATGCATGCCCGACATCGCAACCACGAGTGCGATCTTGGCGTGCAGCCATCCGCCCTGGAAGGCGAAACCTCTCCAGGCAAGCCACAGGCCGGCCGCCCAGGCGATCACCATGGCCGGGTTGATGATCGCCCTGTAGAGCCGCCGTTCCATCACCTTGAAGGTCTCGGACTGCACCGAGCCACGCTCCGCATCGGCGTGGTAGACGAAGAGACGCGGCAGATAGAGCATGCCCGCCATCCAGGCGATGACCGCAATGACGTGCACCGCCTTGATCCAGAGATAGAGATCGTCCGGTGCGAGATAGACAAGCGCGAGCGTCAGCGCGACGAACACGACGATCGCCATGATCGCCCGCCGCGTCGCGACCGCCCCCGATGACGCAGGATTGTCTGCCATCACCGCGCTCCCCTGATCCGCCGCAGCATCGCCTCGACATGGGCGATCGGAGCCTCCGGCGTGATTCCATGGCCGAGGTTGAAGATCAGCGGCCCATCGCCCAGCCCCTCCAGGATCGCATCGACACCCTCGTCCAAGGCACGCCCGCCGGCGACGAGCCGCATCGGGTCGAGATTGCCCTGCACGGCACCCGCCGCCTGCAACCGTTTCGCCTGCGACAGCGGCACGGACCAGTCGAGCCCCAGCCCGTTCACCCCGGTTAGCTGGCGATAATCGTCGTAGAGGCTGCCGGCACCCTTCGGAAAGCCGATGATCAGCGCATCGGGCCTCGCTGAGCGCACCTTCGAGACGATCCGTTGCACGGGCTCGACGCAGAAGGCCGAGAACGAGGGCTCGTCGAGCACTCCCGACCAGGAATCGAAGATCTGAACCGCATCCGCGCCGGCATCCAGCTGCCGGATCAGATATTCGGCGGAAACATCGGCAAGCGCACCGAGCAGCTTCCGGAACGCTTCCGGATACCGATAGGAAAACAGCCGGGCAGGCGCCTGGTCCGGCGTGCCGTGCCCTGCGATCATGTAGGTGGCGATCGTCCAGGGTGCCCCGCAGAAGCCGAGCAGCGTCGTCTCTGTAGGCAGTTCGGCGCGCAGCCGGCGCACCGTCTCGTAGACGGGCGCGAGGGTCTCGTGAAACCGGCTCCTGTCGAGCCGCTCGATGTCATAGACGCCCATCGGCGTCATCAGCGGGCCGCGTCCCTCCTCGAAGCGCAGGTCCCGGCCCAGCGCATGCGGCACGACAAGAATGTCCGAGAACAGGATCGATGCGTCGAAGCCGAAGCGCCGGATGGGCTGCAGGGTCACCTCTACTGCGAAGTCGGGATTGTAGCAGAGGTCGAGAAAGCTCCCGGCCCTTTTCCGCGTTTCGCGGTATTCGGGAAGGTATCTGCCAGCCTGGCGCATCAGCCAGACCGGAGGCGGAAAGACGCTCTCTCCCCTCAGCACATCGGCGACGACGCGTTTCGGAGTGCTCGGCGCAGCCATCGTGCCTCCTTCCCAATAAAGAAATGAATCTTTGAATCTTCTTTTGATT
The DNA here is from genome assembly GCF_900177325.1 of Mesorhizobium australicum. NCBI lineage: Bacteria > Pseudomonadati > Pseudomonadota > Alphaproteobacteria > Hyphomicrobiales > Phyllobacteriaceae > Mesorhizobium > Mesorhizobium australicum. Next base: position 267,738 of record NZ_FXBL01000004.1, read on the forward strand.
CTAAGAGTCTGTCAGTCGTGGGGATTATCACCTGTCCCCAATCCGTCCACGGATAGGATGTCACGCCGTCGAATGTCCAGCCTTGTCCAGCTGTGGAAGATAGCGGGAGTGGCCGAATAACCAAAAAGATTTCAGATATTTAAGCGGAAATCGGATTCTGCCGGGCTGTGGATCTTTCCTGGGTGACCATTCCGGATCCGATTCATCCACAGGGCCGGGACTGCCGATCCGCAGCGGCTCGGATTGTGGACAAGAGGGCTTCTGATACAGTCCTCGCCGTCATGGAGGGTCGCCTGTCCGACTTGTCCACACTCCTCAACAAGGGCCGACCCGGGCTGTGAGCAAACCCCAAAGCTTCTTCCACCTGCATTTGATTTCGGACGCGACCGGCGAGACGCTGCTCGCCGCGGGCCGCGCGGCGTCGGCCCAGTACAAGGACACTCGCGCGATCGAGCACATCTATCCGTTGATCCGGACGGAAAAGCAGCTCGCCAAGGTGCTCGAGGAGATCGATGCCGAACCTGGCATCGTTCTCTACACGGTCGTCGACAAGGATCTGGCGGCGAGCATCGATCAGCGTTGCGCGGCAATGGGTCTGCCTTGCGTGTCCGTGTTGGAGCCGGTGTTGACCGTCTTCCAGTCCTATCTCGGCGCGCCGGCCGGCCGCCGTGTCGGTGCGCAGCATGTCCTGGACGCAGAATATTTCCGGCGGATCGATGCGCTCAACTTCACGATGGATCATGACGACGGCCAGCTGCCGACCGACATCGAGGAGGCGGATGTCGTGCTGATCGGCATTTCGCGCACCTCGAAGACGCCGACCAGCATCTATCTCGCCAATCGGGGCATCAAGACCGCGAACATCCCGATCGTCCTCGGCGTGCCGGTGCCCGACAGCCTGCTCACCGCCAAGCGGCCGCTGATCGTGGGCCTCGTCGCGACGGCCGAACGCATCTCGCATGTCCGGCAAAACCGCCTGCTGGGCACAACCACCACCTTCGACGCGCAGAATTACATCGACCGGGCCGCGATCTCGGACGAGCTGTCCTATGCGCGCCAGATCTGCACCCGCCACAATTGGCCGATGATCGACGTCAGCCGCAGGTCGATCGAGGAGACCGCCGCCGCGATCGTTGCGCTGCGGGGCCGGACGCGCTAACCGGTGCGCCCATGACGACCCGGATCATCCTCGCCTCGGCAAGCCCGTTCCGTCTTGCGATGTTGCACAATGCCGGCATCGAAACGGAAGCGAATCCATCGCGGATCGATGAACGCGCGGTGGAGGAAGCGATCGGCGACGCCGCGATTTCACCCGAGAACCTGGCATGGATCCTGGCCGAGGCGAAGGCGGAGGAGGTGAGCGAACGTTTCCCGGGCGCGCTGGTGATCGGTTCCGACCAGACGCTGTCGCTCGGCGACGAAGTGCTCCACAAGGCATCCGATATGGAGGAGGCGAGGCGACGCCTTCTCAAGCTCTCCGGCAAGACCCATCACCTGAACAGCGCCGTCGTCCTCGCGCGCGACGGCAAGGCGCTGTGGGGCCATGTCTCGGTGGCGCGGATGACCATGCGCAAGCTCGATCCGGGCTTTGTCGGCCGCTATCTGTCGCGCGTCGGCGACCAGGTGCTGCGCAGCGTCGGCGTCTACCAGATCGAAGGTGAGGGAATTCAGCTCTTCGACGCGATCGAGGGCGATCATTTCACCATCGTCGGCATGCCCTTGCTTGAGCTGATCGCGGAACTGCGCCGGCTTGGAGCGATCGATGGCTGAGATCCGCGCCTTCGTCTGCGGCCATCCGGTCGCGCATTCCCGCTCGCCCCTGATTCACGGCCACTGGCTGAAAGAGCTCGGCATCGATGGCAGTTACGAGCGGATCGACATTGCGCCATCCGACATCCGCGCCTTCATCGCCGGCCTTCCCGGCAGCGGCTTTGTCGGCGGCAATGTCACGATCCCCCACAAGGAGGCCGCTTTCGAGACGGTTTCGCGCCGCGATGGCGAGGCTGAAGCGGTGGGTGCGGTCAATACGCTCTGGATCGAGAACGGCAAGGTCTGCGGCGGCAACACGGACGCGATCGGCTTCGCGGCCAACCTGGACGACCGTGCCCCAGGCTGGCGCGAGCGAGACAGGGCGCTCGTTCTCGGCGCAGGTGGCGCTGCGCGGGCGGTGGTGCACGCGATCCTCAGCGCTGGCTACACGCGCGTCGACATCACGAATCGCACGCGGGCCCGTGCGCAGGAACTCGCCGATCTTTTCGGAGCCAGGGTTCGCGCGCACGGCAACGAAGCCGTCGATACGCTGCTTCCAGCCGCCGATCTCGTCGTCAACACGACGTCGCTCGGGATGGACGGCGATGTTTCGCTTCCCGCCGATGTAGCGGCACTACCGGACCATGCCCTCGTCACCGACATCGTCTATGTGCCGCTCGAAACACCGTTTCTCAAGGCCGCCTCTGAGCGAGGCCTGAAAACGGTCGACGGTCTCGGCATGCTGCTCCACCAGGCGGTCCCCGGCTTCGAACGCTGGTTCGGCAAGCGCCCGGCCGTCACGCAACAGCTGCGCGATCTGGTGATCGCCGACCTGGATGCCCACTGATGATCGTCATCGGCCTCACCGGTTCCATCGGCATGGGAAAGTCGACCACGGCGAAGATGTTCGCCGAGCAGGGCGTGCCGGTCCATGATTCCGACGAGGCGGTGCATCGCCTCTATTCCGGCGCCGCCGTGCCGCTGGTCGAGGCGGCGTTTCCTGGCGTCACCGTCGACGGCAGGATCGACCGGACATTGCTCGGCCAGCGCGTCATCGGCAATGCCGAGGCGATCCGGAAGCTTGAGCAGATCGTGCACCCGTTGGTCCGGGCGGATGCCGATGCGTTCCTGGCGCGCAACCGGGCAGCAGGTGCGAAGCTCGCCGTCCTCGACATTCCCCTCCTGTTCGAGACGGGCGGGCGCGATCGCGTCGACAAGGTGGTGGTGGTTTCCGCGCCGGCCGCGGTCCAGCGCGAACGGGTTCTCGCTCGCCCGGGCATGACGGCCGAGAAATTCGAGGCGATCCTGGCGCGTCAGGTGCCGGACGCCGAAAAGCGGCGACTTGCCGATTTCGTCGTCGAGACGGGCGCAGGCATGGAGGCCGCGCGCGAGGCGGTGCGCAGGATCGTCGCCGACATGTCAGCATGATGTGTTGACGCCGCGCTGCCGGACTTGCCGGGCGGCGCTGCGTCCCGCATCGTCTTCGCAGGAGTGATTCGATGCGTGAGATCGTTTTCGATACGGAAACCACAGGCCTCGACCATCGCGTCGAGCGCGTGATCGAGATCGGCGCGATCGAGCTGGTCAACCGGTTCCCGACAGGCCGCACCTTCCATGTCTATATCAATCCGGACGGTCGCGCGATCGATCCGGAGGCGCAGGCGGTCCATGGCATCACGATGGAGCAGCTTGCCGACAAGCCGACCTTCGCCGGCATCATCGACGACTTCGAGGCCTTCATCGACGGCGCGACGCTGGTCGCCCACAATGCCGGCTTCGACATGAACTTCATCAATGCGGAATTTGCCCGCTTCGCCCGCCCGCCCGTCGATCCGGCGCGCGTGGTCGACACGCTCGCCATCGCACGGCGCAAGCACCCGATGGGGCCGAATTCGCTCGACGCGCTGTGCAAGCGCTACGGCATCGACAACAGCCACCGCACGCGCCACGGCGCGCTGCTCGACTCGGGTCTTCTGGCGGAGGTCTATATAGAGCTGCTCGGCGGCAAGCAGGCCACCTTCGGCCTCTCGGTGGCCGAGCAGGCCACGAGCCGTGCCGAAACCGTCGAGGTCAGCATCACGCTCGCGTCGCGCGCCGAACCCTTGCCGTCGCGCCTGACCGAGGCGGAGCGCCAGGCGCATGCGAAGCTCGTGGCGTCGCTCGGCGAAAAGGCGATCTGGCTGAAGCCGGAACTTCAGGCTCAGCCAGCCGCGGAAGCCTGATTAGCTCGACATCTGCACCTTGGCGCGGGCCTGTTCCTCGGCCATGCGGGCCTGGAACATCTGCGCGAAGTCGATCGGGTCGATCATCAGCGGCGGGAAGCCACCGTTGCGGGTCGCCTCGGCGATGATCTGGCGGGCAAAGGGGAACAGCAGCCGCGGGCACTCGATGAAGAGGATCGGCAGCGTGTGCTCCTTCGGGAAGCCGCTGACGCGGAAGACGCCGCCATAGACCAGCTCGACGTTGAAGAGCACGTCCTTGTCCGCGCCCGCCTTGGCCGAGATGGTCAGGTTCACGTCGAACTCCGTATCCGAGATCGGATTCGCGTTGACGTTGACATTGATGTTGATGCCGGGGGCGTTCTCGCGGGCGCGCAGCGAGTTGGGGGCGTTCGGGCTTTCGAAGGACAGATCCTTGACGTATTGCGCAAGCACATTGAGCGAAGGCTGCGCGCCGTTGCCGGCCGTTGCGCCGCCGTTTTCGTTCTCTGCCATTGATCCCGTTCCTTGGTCGGTGGCCCTGTTTCGGCCCGTTTCAAATCGGCGCGTTCGCTAGCATGCCCGACCCCTCATAGCAAGTTTGGCGGCCGGATTCCCGAGACTTACTCGGAATCCGGACGTTTCCAGGGTGAGGAGCCGCTGCCCTCGACCTCCCGGTAATCGCGCTCGTCGAGATCGATCACCTTCGTCTCGCGCCGTGCCTGCCCGCCGCGGGCGCTGAAGCCGCTGCCCATGACCACGATCCGCGAGCGAAGCGCGTTCCAGGCGAGATCCCGCACCGGCGGCAGGAAGAGCAGCAGGCCGATGATGTCGGTGATGAAGCCCGGAACGATCAGCAGCAGTCCCGCCAGCACGATCATCGCGCCGTGCACGATCTCGCGGTCCGGCGCGCCGCCGGCCTGCGCCTGGATCTGGGCGCGCCGCAGCGCCCCCATGCCCTGGACCCTGAGGAGCGCCGCGCCGAGGATCGCCGAGGCGACGACCAGCCCGACGGTCGCCAGCGCGCCGATCCGGCTGCCGACGACCACGAAGCCGGCAATCTCCAGCAGGGGCAGGAGAAGCACGAAAATGCCGAGGATCGATCTGCTCATGGAGGTCCAAACAACAAAGGGGCGAAATGCGGCTTTTCCCAGAGATAGGAACGCGGCCATAGGATTTGAATGATCGCCCGCACCACTCTATATGCAATCGTCGAGCATTGTATCAGCGGCGCAAGCGGTCGATAATGTTCGTGGTGATCGTGGCCACGGTTCAGGCGTCTGGCGGAAGAACATGGAATTTTTCGATTTGGGTACGATCATCTTCCTGGTCGCGGCAGTGGTGATCTTCATCCAGCTCCGCAACGTGCTTGGTCGCCGCACCGGAAACGAGCGCCCGCCGTTCGATCCATATACGGCTGGCCGTGGCAAACGCGAGCCTGCCCCTGCCTCGCAGGACAATGTCGTCTCGCTGCCACGCCGGAAATCGTCCGAGACCGCCGATGAAAGCTATGCCGCGATCGACAAGGTCGCCGCACCCGGCACCGACGTGAACAAGGGCCTGCGCGCGATCAGGGATGCCGATCCGTCCTTCGAGCCCGTCGGCTTCGTCGACGGCGCCAAGATGGCTTACGAGATGATCGTCATGGCCTATGCCGACGGCGACCGGAAGACGCTCAAGAACCTGCTTTCCCGCGAGGTCTATGACGGCTTCGTGCAGGCGATCTCCGAGCGCGAGCAGCGCAACGAGAAGATCCAGTCCTCTTTCGTCGGCATCGACAAGGCCGAGATCGTCGGCGCCGAGATGAAGGGAAGCGAGGCGCATGTCACGCTGCGCATCGTCAGCGAGCTCATTTCCGCCACCCGCAACAATGCCGGCGAGGTGATCGACGGCGATCCCGAGACGGTTGCCGAGGTCAAGGACGTCTGGACCTTCGCGCGCGACACGAAGTCCAAGGATCCGAACTGGAAGCTGGTCGCGACGGAAGCCGAAGACTGACGGGCGTGGTGGAGTTCGCCGATGCCCCTGTCCTCGGCGTTCCGCCCGGTCTCCTTCACCGACCTGCCCGGCTGGCTTGAAGACGACTGCGGTCCGGCCTTCGAAGCCTTCCGGCGGTCGGCTTTCCGCGTCCTCGACAAATCCTACCGAACCGGCAGCCTTGGGATCGATTGCGCCGCCTTCGAGCCCGCTTATGCCGAAGCACGAATATCAGACAGCCTCGACAAGGCCGCTGCCCGCGCCTTCTTCGAGCGCCATTTCACGCCCTGTCTGGTGGAGCCGGGAAACAGCGCCGAACGCGGCTTCGTGACCGGCTTCTACGAGCCGGAGGCCGCCGCTTCTCCCATCCGCACCGATCGCTTCCGCTTTCCGCTTTATGCGCGGCCGGACGATCTGGTCGACATAGACGATGCCAACCGGCCCGACGGCCTTGATCCCTATCTCGCCTTCGCCCGGCAGACCGCCGACGGCATCGTCGAATATCACGACCGCGGCGAGATCGAGCGCGGCGCGCTGGCGGGGCGCGGGCTGGAATTCGCCTGGCTGGAGGACCCGGTCGACGTGTTCTTCATCCATGTACAGGGCGCGGCAAGGCTGCGTATGCCGGACGGGCAGATGCGGCGGGTGACCTACGCCGCCAAGAGCGGCCAGCGCTTCAGCGGGCCGGGACGCATTCTGGCCGACCTCGGCGAAATCCCGCTGGCGGCCGTGACGATGCAGTCGATCCGCGCCTGGTTCCGGGCGCATCCTGAGCGGGTCGACGAGATTCTCTGGCAGAACCGGTCGTTCATCTTCTTCCGCGAGGCGCCGGTGGATGATCCGTCGCTTGGGCCGGTGGCTGCCGCCAAGGTGCCGCTGATCCCCGGCAGGTCGATGGCCGTGGACAGGCTGCTGCACACGTTCGGAACCCCCTTTTTCATCGTCGCGCCGGACCTGACGGCTTTCGAGGGGCGCCCGTTCCGCCGTCTGATGATCGCGCAGGACACCGGCTCCGCGATCGTCGGTGGCGCGCGCGGCGACCTCTTCGCCGGCTCCGGGGATGCTGCCGGCGAGATCGCGGGCGTGGTGAAAAGTGCCGCCGATTTCTATGCGTTCGTCCCGAACGCGCTGCTGGCCGGGCGGACGTCATGAGCCGCTCGCGTGCCCGCGACCTGACCGACGAGGAGCGGGTTCTCTGGAACCTGGTCGCGCGCACCACTCAGCCGCTCAAAGGCAAGGCGGTAGCGGAACCGGTTTTCGCGCTGGAGGATGAACCGCCATCGAAGCCGCCGCCGGTCCAGGCCGCCGCTCCGCCGTCGACGCCCGCGCAGCAGCAACGGCTCCAGGTGCATCACCTCGACCGGCTGACGCAGAAGAAGATCTCGAAAGGACGGCTGCCGCTCGAAGCCCGTATCGATCTGCACGGAATGCGCCAGGACGAGGCCTACGGGTTGCTCTTGTCCTTCCTCCGGCGTGCGCATGGATCGGGCATCCGCTACGTCCTCGTCATCACCGGCAAGGGGCGCTCGCTGGCGAGCGAGGGTGTGCTAAAGCGCTCCGTTCCCGGCTGGTTCGCCACGCCACCCTTCCGCGACCTGGTGAGCGGCTTCGAGGATGCCGCCCGCAACCATGGCGGTGAGGGCGCGCTCTATGTCAGGCTCCGCCGCCTGCCGCACGAGGCGGGGCCATGACCCCCTTCGGGGCGAAGGTGCGCGATCTGAGGCGCGCCCGTGGCGTCTCGCAGAAGGATATGGCCGCGGCCATCGGCGTCAGCCCTGCTTATCTCTCCGCGCTGGAGCATGGCCGCCGCGGCCGCCCGACCTGGGCGATGCTGCAGAAGATCATCGGCTATTTCAACATCATCTGGGACGAGGCCGAGGAATTGCTGCGCCTCGCCGAGACCTCCGATCCGCGCGCGGTGATCGACACGTCCGGCCTCTCGCCCCGCGCGACGGAGCTGGCCAACCTCCTGTCGGAGCGCATCGCGCAGCTCACCGATGCCGAACTGGAGCAGATGATCGCCATCGTCCACCGGCCGCGGCGCCGGTCGCGCTGATCAGAACAGCGCTTCGATGTCGGCGAGGCGCTCGTTGACCAGCCAGCCGTAATAGTTCTCTTCGGGAAGCTTCGGTTCCTGCCCCGCCGCTGCCCGCCGCTCGTTCTCCGCCTTCAGGGCGTAGGCACGAGCCTCGGGACCGCCGACATTGTAGAGCGTCGCGGTCAGGCCCGGATTCTGCGAGATGTCGAAGCCGGCGATGGTCCTGTAGGCGTCGATCGCCTTGCGCAGGGTCGCCGCGACGTAGGGCAGCGTCTGATCCGGATCCATGATCGTGGCATAGACCGCCTGCGGATCGCGATAGTCGAGCGTCGGCGCGCCGGTCACCTTGGACACCGTGTCCGTCATCTGCAGGGCCGTCAGCGGGTTGAGCTGGCCGATGCCGAAGGTCTGCCCCGCATAGAAGGGCTGGAAGAAGACCGCGCTGAAGCGGTTGTTCGGAAATTGCTTTCCGTCGACGGACTTGCCCTTGAAAGAGGCGTTCCAGACATCCTCGCGGCAGGTCCAGACCGCATAGCTGCCCGGCAGGCTCTCGCACCGGGCAAACTGCGGCCGTTCAATGAAGGTGGCGATGTCCTCGCCCTCATAGGAGAACGAGAAGCTGGAGCCGAGATAGGAGACCGCCTTGACGTAATAGGTCTGGAGCCGGTCGTAGGCATCCACATTGTAGGTATGCTCGCCGACGATGGCTCCGGCGATGTGCAGCGGGCTGATGTCGAACTGGCGCGCAACCGCCACGATCTTCTGCCGAAGCGCCTTGTCGTTGCGCAGCAGGGCGATCACCTTGCGGTATTTCGCGTCGTAGCTGGTCTTGAGCGCCTTGGTGCGAGAGGCAGAGCCGCCGGGAACCTGCGGCTGCTCGATGCTGCGGTTTCCGCTCGGAACGACGGTCGCGGCTGTGGCAGGGACAGCCGCCAGCACCGAAAGTCCCATCAGCACGACGGCCAGCTTCTTCATTCTTCGCCCGGATTCGCGACTTCGCCTAAGCCCCTGTCCCCGTCTAAGGACTGCCCTTCGGGAAGTCGAGTGCGAAGACACAGGCAATCGACTGGTCCAATCCGAAGAAGATCGGGGGTGGCCCGAAGGCCACACCCCAGCCTTTACAGGATGAAACGCGACAAATCTGTGTTCCTGGCGATATCGCCGACGTTCTTTGCCACGAATTCCGCATCCACCGTGATCGAAGACCCGGATTTGTCGGGCGCCTCGTAGGAGGCTTCATCCAGCACGCGCTCCATCACTGTCTGGAGGCGCCGTGCACCGATGTTTTCGACTGTCGCATTCAATTCGACAGCTATGCCGGCAAGCCGGTCGATTGCGTCGTCGGTGAAGGCGAGTTCCACACCCTCGGTCGCCATCAGCGCGATATACTGCTTTATCAGGCTCGCCTCCGGCTCGGTCAGGATGCGCTTGAAGTCGTCCTTCTCCAGCGCGCGCAGCTCGACGCGGATCGGCAGGCGGCCCTGCAATTCGGGCAACAGGTCCGACGGCTTGGCGACATGGAACGCGCCCGAGGCAATGAAGAGGATGTGATCCGTCTTCACCGGCCCGTATTTGGTCGCGACCGTCGTGCCCTCGACCAGCGGCAGCAGGTCGCGCTGCACGCCCTCGCGGGAGACACCCGCTCCGACGCCACCGTCACGCGCTGCGATCTTGTCGATCTCGTCGAGGAAGACGATGCCGTCGTCCTGCGCCGACTGGAGCGCGGCCGCGATCACCTGATCCTGGTCGAGCAGCTTGTCCGACTCGTCGTCGATCAGCAGCCCGTAGGACTCCTTCACCGTCGTCTTGCGCGTCTTGGTGCGCTTCTGGCCCATCGCCTTGGACAGCATGTCGTTGATATTGAGCACGCCGATATTGGCGCCCGGCATGCCGGGGATCTCGAAGCCGGGCATGCCGCCGGTTCCAGTATCGGCCACCTCGATCTCGATCTCCTTGTCGTCCAGCTCGCCGTCGCGCAGCTTCTTGCGGAACGAGTCACGCGTCGCCGGGCTCGCCGTCTTGCCGACCAGCGCTTCGAGCACGCGTTCCTCGGCGTTGAGATGCGCGCGCGCCTTCACGTCCTCGCGCATCTTTTCGCGCACCAGCACGATGGCGACCTCGACCAGGTCGCGCACGATCTGCTCCACGTCGCGACCGACATAGCCCACCTCGGTGAACTTGGTCGCCTCGACCTTGATGAAGGGCGCGCCGGCGAGCTTGGCCAGGCGGCGGGCGATCTCGGTCTTGCCGACGCCCGTCGGTCCGATCATCAGGATGTTCTTCGGCATCACCTCTTCGCGCATCTGGCCGGTGAGCTGCTGGCGCCGCCAGCGGTTGCGCAGCGCGATCGCGACCGCGCGCTTGGCGTCCTTCTGGCCGACGATGTAGCGGTCGAGCTCGGAAACGATCTCGCGGGGGGAAAAGTTGCTCATCTTCATTCTTCCTCGGCATCCCGCGCCATCATCAGGGCGGTGCCATAGATTGTCGTTCTCGTGTCGAAGGCCTTGAAACCTGCCTTCTCATAGGCGCGGATTGCCCTGGCGTTGGTCGGCTCCGGATCGATGATCAACCGGGGCGCCCCTTCCTCGAACAGCTGTTCGGCGAACTGGGCGATGATCGCGCTGCCATGGCCCTTGCCGAGCAGGTCCGCTTCGCCGATCGAGATATCGATGCCGAGCGTGCCGAACGGCTGGTCCTGATAGGGATGGTCGTCCTCCATATGCGGATCGTAGCTCTGGAGATAGGCGACCGGCCTGCCGTTCAACTCGACGATCAGCGGCTCGACCGACACCTCCTCCATCGCCTGGCGGATTTCGGCGATGCCCTTGTCGGGATCGCCCCACCATTCGGCGACGTGCGGCTGTCTCAGCCAGGTCCCGAGCAGCGGAAGATCGGCTTCCTCTACCGCGCGGAAATCGTAGCGAGGCTCACGCGGCATCGATCGATTCAAGCGTGACGGACTGGTTGGTGTAGATGCAGATGTCGGCTGCGATCTCCATCGCCTTGCGGGCGATCTCCTCAGCGTCCTTGTCCGTATCGATCAGCGCGCGGGCAGCGGCGAGCGCATAATTGCCGCCGGAACCGATCGCCATCACGCCATGCTCGGGTTCGAGCACGTCGCCCGTGCCGGTCAGCGCCAGCGTCACCGACTTGTCCGCCACCAGCATCATCGCCTCGAGGCGACGGAGATAGCGGTCGGTGCGCCAGTCCTTGGCCAGTTCCACGCAGGCGCGGGTCAGCTGGTCGGGATACTGTTCGAGCTTGGATTCGAGGCGTTCGAGAAGGGTGAAGGCATCCGCGGTGGCGCCGGCGAAGCCGGCGATGACATTGCCCTTGCCGATGCGACGCACCTTCTTGGCATTGCCCTTCATCACGGTGTTGCCGAGACTCACCTGGCCGTCGCCGGCGATCACGACCTTCCCGCCCTTGCGCACGGTGACGATCGTCGTGCCGTGCATGATGATTTCTTCAGACATGAGATACTCCGATAGCGAAACGGCCTGGCCCGAAGCGCCATGGTCGTTCCCGATGCCGGACTATGTATGCACGCCGACCGCGATTGCAATCTGCACGGAACCCTCGCCCTTTGGGCAGGTTCGGTGCCTCGCCTTAACTGGAAATGAAGTCGTCATGCTGTTATGAGGCGGTCACCTTCGGGACCCAGGAACAGGCAGAATGTCCAGCACCACCCCGCGCCGCGCCGAAATCAGCCGGGCGACCAAGGAAACGGAGATCTACGTTTCGGTCGATCTCGACGGATCGGGCAAGTTCGACGTCTCCACCGGCGTCGGCTTCTTCGACCATATGCTGGAGCAGCTGTCGCGGCATTCGCTGATCGACATGACCGTCAGGGCCAAGGGCGACCTGCACATCGACGACCACCACACGGTGGAGGATGTCGGCATCGCACTCGGACAGGCGATCTCGAAGGCGCTGGGAGAGCGGCGCGGCATCTGCCGCTACGCCTCGCTCGACCTTGCCATGGACGAGACGCTGACGCGCGCCGCGATCGACGTGTCCGGCCGGCCGTTCCTCGTCTGGAACGTCGCCTTCACCTCGCCGAAGATCGGCACGTTCGACACCGAGCTGGTGCGCGAGTTCTTCCAGGCGCTGTCGCAGAACGCCGGCGTGACGCTGCACGTCGCCAATCACTACGGCGCCAACAGCCACCACATCGCCGAGACCTGCTTCAAGGCCGTGGCGCGGGTGCTGCGGACGGCGATCGAGGCCGATCCGCGCCAGGCCGGTGCCATTCCCTCGACCAAGGGAACCCTGAAAGGATAGTCCATGGCGAGTTTTGTGGTCATGGAGGCCCCGGAGGGCGGCGATGAAGCGGCCTATATCCGGGACGGCTTCCACTTCTTTGCCTTCCTGCTACCTCCGATCTGGCTGGCCTGGCACCGGCTCTGGATCGAGGCGTTGGTGGCGTTCGCCGTGATGGCCGTGCTCGGATCGCTCGGCAGCGTCTCCGGCCTCAGTGAGGCTGCTCCTTTGCTGTCGCTTCTCGTCTCGCTCTATGTCGGGCTGGAGGCCCCGGCGCTGCGCATCGCAGCGCTCCGCCGCCGTGGCTGGCGCGAATGGGGCGTGGTCGACGCCTACAATCGCGACGACGCCGAGACGAAGCACCTGTTCGGCGACAGCGTCGAACAGGCAGAGGAAACGAGGGTGCCCGCGCCGATGCCCGAACCTCAGCCGCTGGCTCCGCGCGCAGGTCCGTCCGGTCCCGCCCTTGGGCTCTTTTCCTATCCGGGAGCGCGCTGATGCGGGTCGCGATCATCGACTACGGTTCGGGCAATCTCCGCTCGGCCACCAAGGCGTTCGAGCGCGCCGCGCGCGAGGCCGGCATCTCGGCCGAGATCGACCTGACGGCCGATGCGGAACGCGTGCGCACGGCGGACCGCATCGTCCTGCCCGGCGTGGGCGCCTATGCCGACTGCGCTGCCGGCCTGCACGCGGTCGAAGGCATGTGGGAGGCGGTCGAGGACGTCGCCATCCGCAAGGCCCGCCCCTTTCTCGGCATTTGCGTCGGCATGCAGCTCATGTCCGACCGGGGGCTGGAAAAGACGATCACCAAGGGCTTCGGCTGGATCTCCGGCGACGTGAAGGAGATCGAGCCTCGCGATCCGTCGCTGAAGATCCCGCAGATCGGCTGGAACACGATTCACGTGAAACACCCACATCCGCTGTTCGACGGGATATCGACCGGCGAGGGTGGGCTGCACGCCTATTTCGTGCATTCCTACCATCTGGATGCGACGGATCCGGATCAGGTTCTGGCGGTCACGGACTATGGCGGCCCGGTCACGGCCGCCGTCGGCCGAGACAATCTCGCCGGCACGCAGTTCCATCCCGAGAAGAGCCAGGCGCTCGGCTTGGCCTTGATCGCCAACTTCCTGAAATGGAAACCTTGAGGAGACCGCCATGACGACCAAGAAGGGCTACTGGATGGCGATGGTCGACATCACCGATCCGGAGAACTACCCGCGCTACATGGCGGCGAACAAGGCGGCGTTCGACAAATACGGCGCGAAATTCCTCGTCCGCGGTGGGCAGCACCAGATGTTCGAGGGGCCGGCCGCGACGCGCATGGTCGTCATCGAGTTCAAGGACTACCAGACCGCGCTCGACTGCCACAATTCGCCCGAATACCAGGCCGCGCTGAAGCTGCGCCAGCAATATGCCGTGTCGCACATGGCAGTGGTCGAGGGCGTCTGAAGGATGATCCTGTTTCCCGCGATCGACCTCAAGGACGGCAAATGCGTCCGCCTCAAGCTCGGCGACATGGCGACGGCGACCGTCTATAACGAGGATCCCGCCGCCCAGGCGAAAGCCTTTGAAGACCAGGGTTTCTCCTGGCTGCACGTGGTCGATCTCAACGGCGCCTTCAAGGGCCAGAGCGTCAACAGCGCGGCCGTCGGCGCCATCCTCAAGGCGACGAAGAACCCTGTGCAGCTCGGCGGCGGCATCCGCACCATTCCGCAGATCGAGGATTGGCTCGACCGCGGCCTCGCGCGCGTCATCCTCGGCACCGTCGCCGTGCGCGACCCGGATCTGGTGAAGGAAGCCTGCCGCCTGTTTCCGGGTCGGATCGCCGTCGGTATCGATGCCAAGAGCGGCAAGGTGGCGGTCGAAGGCTGGGCGGAAGCCTCGGAGCTCGGCGTCATCGAGCTCGCCCGCAAGTTCGAGGGCGCCGGCGTCGCCGCGATCATCTACACCGACATCGACCGCGATGGCGTGCTGACCGGCATCAACTGGGAATCGACCATCGAGCTGGCGAACGCGGTGTCCATTCCCGTCATCGCCTCCGGCGGTCTCGCCTCGCTCGCCGACATCGTGCGCATGACCATGCCGGACGCTCAAAAGCTCGAAGGCGCCATCTCCGGCCGCGCGCTCTATGACGGGCGCATCGACCCCGCGACCGCGCTGGCGATCCTGTCGGGCGATTATCAGCCGCCCAAGGGTATGCTAGACTAGTCGTATGAATATCCAGTCGAGACTGCCGACCACACCGGACGAATTCCTGCGCTGGAACGAAGGGCGCGAGGGCAAGCGGGAGTTCGTCAACGGAAAGGTGGTCGAGATGATGATCAACGTGACGCGGAACCATGCGCGGATCGCGACGAACACGCTTGTTGCGCTCGCTCGACGGCTGGATCTGGCCCGCTTTGATGTCGGTAGCGCAGATTTCGGCGTGCGTACTCCCGACGGCATCCGCTACCCCGACGTCTATGTGGATCATAAGACCGATGCTTCACGCGGCGACGATCTTGCAGCGACCGAACCCGTCATGCTGGTAGAGATACTGTCGTCTTCGTCCTATGGACGCGATTTTGTCGAGAAGCTTGCGGACTATAGTAAGGTAGCGTCACTTCGACACTATCTTATCCTTTCCCAGGACGATCCCCGCGCGTGGCTTTGGTCACGGGGTGACAGCTCGGAATGGACGGGACCGAAGGAAATCGTCGGCGCCGACGAAAAAGTCGAGCTGCAGGCATTAGCCATCGCTCTGGATATGTCCGAACTCTTTGCCGGCATCGGACATTGATCACATGACTCTCAAATCCCGCGTCATCCCCTGCCTGGACGTCAAGGACGGCCGTGTCGTCAAGGGCGTCAACTTCGTCGATCTGATCGACGCCGGTGATCCGGTTGAGGCCGCGCGCGCCTATGACGCCGCCGGCGCGGATGAGCTGTGCTTCCTCGACATCACTGCCTCGTCGGACAATCGAGAGACGATCTTCGACGTCGTCGCCCGCACGGCCGAACAGTGCTTCATGCCGCTCACTGTCGGCGGCGGAGTGCGGCAGGTCGCCGATATCCGCAAGCTGCTGCTCGCCGGGGCCGACAAGGTGTCGATCAACACGGCCGCGGTGAAGAACCCCGACTTCGTTGCCGAGGCCGCCGACAAGTTTGGCAACCAGTGCATCGTCGTCGCCATAGACGCCAAGAAGGTGTCGGGCGCGGGCGAGCCCCTCCGCTGGGAGATCTTCACCCATGGCGGCCGCCAGCCGACCGGTATCGACGCGATCGAGTTTGCCCGCAAGGTGGTGGATCTCGGCGCCGGCGAAATCCTGCTCACCTCGATGGACCGCGACGGCACCAAGGCCGGCTATGACATTCCGCTCACGCGCGCGGTCGCGGATGCGGTGCGCGCACCGGTCATCGCCTCCGGCGGCGTCGGAAATCTCGAGCATATGGTGGAAGGAATACGCGATGGCCACGCCACTGCGGTTCTCGCCGCCTCCATCTTCCACTTCGGCACCTATTCGATCGCCGAGGCGAAGGAATATATGGCAAAGGCTGGCCTCGCGATGAGACTCGACTCCGCGCCGCTCGCAGCGTAAACGCGCCTGCGATGGCCGGCTTTTCCCTGTCCGATCTCGAACGCATCATCGGCGAGCGCGCGCTTTCCGGCGACGACAGCTCGTGGACCGCGAAGCTCTACCGCTCCGGCATGGAGCGCGCCGCCAAGAAGATGGGCGAGGAAGCGGTGGAAACCGTGATCGCCGCCGTGAAAGGTGACGACGGAGCACTGGTTTCGGAGAGTGCCGACCTTCTCTATCATTGGCTGGTGGTCATGAAGGTCGCCGGAATACCGCTCTCGGACGTAATGACCGAGCTCGAGCGGCGCACCGCGCAGTCGGGAATCGCCGAAAAGGCGTCTCGCAAGCAGGACTGACGGCAAAGGATCGGCCGATGGATCAACTTGCTCCCACCGAGAAATACTCGCCCTACCGCGTCTTCACGGCGCAACAATGGGCCGGTTTCCGGGCCGACACCCCGCTGACGCTGAGAGCCGACGAAGTGCAGCGGCTTCGCTCCATGAACGACCCGATCGATCTGGAGGAAGTGCGGCGCATCTACCTGTCGATGTCGCGCCTTCTGTCGGCACATGTCGAGGCAAGCCAGCTTCTCTTCCGCCAGCGCCAGCTCTTCTTTGGCACCGACGACGCGGTGAAGACGCCCTTCATCATCGGCATTGCCGGTTCGGTGGCGGTCGGCAAGTCGACCACCGCGCGTGTCCTGAAGGAGCTGCTGCAGCGCTGGCCGTCGAGCCCGAAGGTCGACCTGGTCACGACCGACGGCTTCCTCTGGCCGAACGAGGTGCTGCGCCGCGAGAGCCTGATGGAGCGCAAGGGCTTTCCGGAAAGCTACGACGTCGGCGCCCTGCTCCGCTTCCTGTCCGCGATCAAGTCGGGCCA
This sequence comes from Mesorhizobium australicum, assembly GCF_900177325.1. NCBI lineage: Bacteria > Pseudomonadati > Pseudomonadota > Alphaproteobacteria > Hyphomicrobiales > Phyllobacteriaceae > Mesorhizobium > Mesorhizobium australicum. The sequence goes on from NZ_FXBL01000004.1 coordinate 284,402, forward strand.
GCGCAATGTCCACGCGCCGCTCTATTCGCACCTGACCTACGACGTGCTGACCGGCCAGTTCGTCACCATCGATCGGCCCGACATCCTCATCTTCGAGGGCATCAACGTGCTCCAGACGCGCGACCTGCCGAAAGACGGCAAGGTGGTGCCCTTCGTGTCCGATTTCTTCGACTTCTCGATCTATATCGACGCCGAGGAGCAGCTGATCCACAAGTGGTATATCGACCGCTTCATGCGCCTGCGCGAGACCGCGTTCCGCGACCCGAATTCGTTCTTTCACCGCTATGCGAGCCTGTCGAAGGACGCGGCGCTCGCCATCGCCGAAGGCCTGTGGGCGAACATCAACCTCAAGAACCTGCACGAGAACATCCTGCCGACGCGCCCCCGCGCCGACCTGATCCTCAAGAAGGGCGCCGACCACCTCATCGAGGAAGTGGCGCTCAGGAAACTCTGAGAAAGACCTTCTTCACCACGACATATACGGCGACCGTGACCGCGACGGCGACATAGCCGTCGATCGCGTAGTGCCAGGCGAGATAGACCGAGCTCGCCAGCACCAGCGCGACATAGGCAAAGGCCAGCATCCCCCATCGCCGGCTGAACTCCGCAACGAAGAGCGCGTTCAGCGTCACCAGGCCGACATGCATGCTCGGGAAGGCCGAGATGCCCGAGCCCAGGCCGGATTGCCCGCTGGAATAGAAGTGCCAGAGATAGTCCTGCACCCTCGTCGCCGAATGCGCGCTGTCGCCGGAGGCGGCAAGGAATGCGAGCTGCTCGCCGAAGCGTGCGGCGTCTCCCGTGACGAAGCCGTAGAACGCCGGCCCGGCCGACAGGAACAGGCCGGCGAGCAGATTGCCGACGAGAGCCCAGGTGATCATGTAGGTGACGAGATAGCGCGTGCGCACCGCGCCCATGCTTGCAGAGACCGCCATGAAGAAAAGCGTCGCGTAGCAGACGATGAACCAGCCCTGGTTGTAGTTCCACTCCACAAAGGCGCGGACCCATGGAGTGCCGCCGACCGCATAGAGATAGCGCCAGGGATCGGCGCCGAAATGCAGCGCGCGGTCGATGTCGGCTTGCGCGACATCGTAGGGAAATCCCCCCTGCCACAGTGGCAACGCGGTCTTCAGTGAGGTGAAGGCGCCCTGGAAGACCATCATCGCCAGGAGCAGGCCAAGGCCCGTCGCGAACTGCTGGATATGCCTCGCGGCGAGCGCCTTGCGCAGCGCCAGCCGCCGGCCGTGCCGGGTCTCCAGACGATGGATGATCCGCAGGGCAAGCAGCAGCGCATAGATGGCCGGAAAGACCACGAAGAAGGCAGCCGGCCAGACGACGAAATAGGAGCCGAAAGCGAAGGCCTGCGTCGCGCCCGTCGAGAGGATCGCGATGCAGGCGCCGATCGTGTAGACGGCGACAAGCAGATAGACCGGCAGGCCGATCGCGGACGCCGAGAGTGCCAATGGCCTCGAACTGCCCGCGGAAAGCGCTACCGAGCTCATCGGAGCGCCTTTTCCGCTCGGCCTCGGCTTGCGAGCCCGGCGATATGCCACACGGCGACGGCCGCGATGGCGCCGACGATCCCGTCGACGGCATAGTGCCAGGCGAGATGGATCGAGCCGAGGAAGATCAGTACCGCGTAGAGGCTCAGCGCCAGTCCGAGACGCCGGCTTATCCGGAAGCCCGCGAGGGCGAACAGAACCGCCTGGGCGTTGTGCATGCTCGGCATCGCCGAGATGCCACCCGGCTCCGCGATCACGTCGGTATAGGAGCTCCAGAGGAAAGCCTTCGACATCGTCGAACTGAGGGGGAAGCTCTCGGTGACCCCGGCGAGATAGGCGTTGAGGCCGGAATAGGGTGCTGCGAGATCGGGAAACAGCGCCGGAAGGAAGCACGGCCCGGCCGACGAGAAGAGCAGCGCCATGCCGATCCCGATGCCGGTCCATGCAAGGAAGACGGCGAGCCAGTACTGCCGGCGCAGGTCCGGCGAGACATTGGGACTTACGGCGATCCAGGCCCAGACGATGAAGACCAGCGGCACCCAGGCCGAATAGAGGTAGTCGAGCACGATCGTGACGGCCGGATAGCCGAGGACGGGGTGCAGCCACTCCCAGGGTTGATATCCGCCGAACAGCACCGTGTCCCAGGCGAGGAACGTTGCGTCCCAGCCGAACGGCCTGATCACCGGAATGAGCGTCTTGTTGTAGAGGAACGAGCCCATGAAGAGCGCGAGGACGACGAACGAGAACATGAGCCGCGTCAGGCGACCGTTCGAGGCGATCGCGAGCAGCGTCCTGCCGATCTCGTAGGTCGGGCGATCCGCGCGGCGCAGGAGCACGCGAATGCCGACGAATGCGATGACCGCGCTGCAAAGCACCGCGAATGCGCGCAGCGTCCGTTCCAGATAGACGACGATCATCGGCAGGAACTCGTCGCCGCGCAGCGCGGAGACGAGGATCGATGATGTCAGGAATACGCCCAGGAAGATGTAGATGACGCGGTTGTCCCGCATCTCCGCAACGAGCCAGCCCGAAAAGACCTGCGGCTGCTCCGCCGCGGCGGAGCGTTCCAACGCTGCTTCGCTCATGCCTTTTCGGACCTGCCAAACCCTTAGCGGACTCCTATCCCAGTGCGCTTAAGGAAGCGTTTCGGCCTGCGCGGTTCGGTTTACCCGCCGCATCGTCAGATTGATCCGGCCGCCGTTCTTCAGCAGGGGTGAGGTTCCGGGAAAGATCCGGTCCACGCCGTGAAAGGCGAGCCGCGAGCGGCCGCCGAGCACCACCACGTCGCCGCTGTTCAGCCGGAAGGACTGCGTCGGATCGTTCCGCGCCGTTCCGCCGATCCTGAACAGGCAGGTGTCGCCGAGCGAGACGGACACGACCGGCGCCGAGAGGTCCTGCTCGTCCTTGTCCTGGTGCAGTCCCATCCGGGCTGTGTCGTCGTAGAAATTGACCAGGCAGGCCTCGGGCTCGACGTCGGCATCCGCCACCTCGCGCCAGATTGTCATCAGCTGCTGCGGGATAGGCGGCCACGGCGTGCCTGTCACCGGGTGTGTGGTCTGGTAGCGATATCCCCGCTCCCGGTCGGTCACCCAGCCGAGCGTGCCGCAATTCGTCATGCGCACGCTCATCGGCTTGCCGGTCCGTGGCATTTCGGGGATGTAAAGCGGCGCCGCAAGCACCACCGCTCTGATATCCTCCACGAGGGCACGCTGTTGCTCTATGTCGAGATAGGCGGGCAGGTGCCTGAAACCGTCGGGAAACGCCTTCATCGGATCGTTGCGCTCGTCCGGCCGGGATCAACCGGCCGGACAGGCTGTCGGGCCGCTCAGGCGGTCTCGAGATCGGGAATCCGGAGCACCTGGCCCGGATAGATCTTGTCCGGATGGGTCAGCATCGGGCGGTTCGCCTCGAAGATCACCGTATACTTGGAAGCCTTTCCCTTGCCGTAGTGCTTCTCGGCGATCTTGGAGAGGTTGTCGCCCTTCTTGACGGTATAGAACACCGGCTCCTTCGCCGGGGTGGCGGCCTTCACGATCGAAGTCATGTCGACGTTTCCGTCGAGCTTGAGTCCGGAATCGGGGGCCACGACCTTCAGCTCGCCGGCCTCGACCTTGGAGATGCCCAGAGTGTTGCCGACGGCGATCACGGCCTTCTCGAAGATCGACTGGTCCGCGACGACGCCCTTGAGCACCGCCTTGTCGCCCTGCACCTCGATCTCGACCTTGTCGGTCCCGAGATTGTAGGAATCGAGGTCCTTCTTGAGCTTGTCGGCCGCCGGCGGCTCGTCGTCGCCTATACCCAGCTTCTTGCCGACGGATTTGACGAAATCGAAAATACCCATTGGTTCATGGTCTCCAGCTGTTGAACCCGCGCGGACCTTGCCACCACAGGACGAAGATGGAAAGGCATTAAAGGCGTCAGTCGAGTCCGACCCGCCCCCGCATCTTCTTCACGCCGGCGCGGCCGGATTTCTCCTTCAGCCGCCGTTCGACCGCGCCCTTGCTCGGCTTGGTCTTCTTCCGCGGCTTCGGCGGAGGTTCCGACGCCTTGGCGACCAGGTCGGCAAGACGTTGGCGCGCGTCCTCGCGGTTGCGCTCCTGCAGGCGGTAGCGGCTCGCCTCGATGACGATGACCCCGTCCTTGGTCGCCCGCTGGCCGGCGATGCGGATCAGCGTTTCGCGAACATGATCGGGCAGGTCGCGCGCATTGGCGGCGTCGAAGCGCAGCTGCACCGCCGTCGCGACCTTGTTGACGTTCTGCCCGCCCGGTCCGGACGCGCGGATGAACGTCTCCTCGATCTCGTCGTCATGGACGACGATGCCGGGACGGATGATGATGTCCTCGCCGATGGGCATGGGCCCTTGTCGCCTGCCGCGGGACAAAAGAAAAGGCCCGGCGCGCGGCCGGGCCCGTTTCGCGAGACGCCGCCGGGATTACTCGGCTGCTTCCTGGACGCGAGGGGCCGCGCCCCGCACGGCCTGATCGACATGGCTTTCGAACTTGCCGAAATTGTCGATGAACATGCCGACGAGCTTCCTCGCCTGGCGGTCGTAGGCCGCCTTGTCCGCCCAGGTCGAGCGCGGATCGAGGATCGAGCCGTCGACATCGGGAACCGACACCGGCACCTCGAAGCCGAAGTTCGGATCGGTGCGGAACTCGGCGTTCTTCAGCGAGCCGTTCAGCGCGGCGGCCAGCAGCGCCCGCGTCGCCTTGATCGGCATGCGCCGGCCCGTGCCGTAGGCGCCGCCGGTCCAGCCGGTATTGACCAGCCAGCAGTCCACATTGTGCTCGGCGATCAGCTCGCGCAGCAGGTTGCCGTATTCGGACGGATGCCGCGGCATGAAGGGTGCGCCGAAGCAGGTGGAGAAGGTCGCCTCCGGTTCAGTGACACCGCGCTCGGTGCCGGCGACCTTGGCCGTGTAGCCGGACAGGAAGTGGTACATCGCCTGCGCCGGCGTCAGCCTGGCGATCGGCGGCATCACGCCGAAGGCGTCCGCCGTCAGCATGATGATGTTCTTCGGATGCGGGGCGCGGCCGGTCTCGCTGGCGTTCGGAATGAAATCGAGCGGATAGGCGCAGCGCGTGTTCTCGGTGAGCGAGCCGTCGTCGAAGTCGGGGACGCGCTTCTCGTCGAGGACGACGTTTTCGAGCACGGTGCCGAACCGGCGCGTGGTCGCGAAGATCTCGGGCTCGGCCTCCGCCGAGAGGCGGATCGTCTTGGCGTAGCAGCCGCCTTCGAAGTTGAAGATGCCGTCCTTGCCCCAGCCGTGCTCGTCGTCGCCGATCAGCGTGCGGGTCGGGTCGGCGGAAAGCGTCGTCTTGCCGGTGCCGGACAGGCCGAAGAAGACGGCCGAATCGCCCTTCGGCCCGACGTTCGCCGAGCAGTGCATCGGCATGACGCCGCGCTCCGGCAGCAGGTAGTTGAGCATGGTGAAGACGGACTTCTTCATCTCGCCCGCATAGGCGGAGCCGCCGATCAGCACGATCATCCGGGTGAGGTCGACCGCGATGACCGTCTCGGAGCGCGTGCCGTGGCGCGCGGGATCGGCGCGGAAGGAGGGCAGGTCGATGATCGTCATCTTCGGGACGAAGGTCGCGAGCTTGGCGCGGTCCGGACGGATGAGCAGGTTGCGGATGAACAGCGAGTGCCAGGCGAATTCGGTGATCACGCGCACCGGCAGCACGTTGGCGGGGTCGGCGCCGCCTTCGAGGTCCTGCACATAGAGGTCCTTGCCCTTTGCCAGCGCCTTGAAATCGGCGAACAGCGTCTCGAACTGCTCAGGCGAGATCGCCTTGTTGTTGTCCCACCAGACCTTGCCTTCCGTGTTGCCGTCCCGGACGACGAACTTGTCCTTCGGCGAACGGCCGGTATGCTGCCCCGTATAGGCCACCAGTGCGCCCTCGGCGCTCAGATGAGCTTCGCCGAGACGAATCGCCGCCTCGTAGAGTTCGGCCGCGCCGAGATTGTAGCGGACCTCTCCGAGCCCCTCCAATCCGATCGTTCCGATTGCCTGATCCGGATTGAAGACGCCGGACTCTTTCTTCGGCATACCTGCTCTCCCTAAAATTCGCGATTGGGTGTGTCACGGCACGGCAATATCGGGCGGTCGAGGGCGGGTTACCGCACCACCGCCTCGCTTGAATCGGTCAGAAACAGAAAAGCCGAACGATATCAAATCATTAATCGATTTAAAGATTTTGAAGAATTTCTAAATCGTTTATATCGGACTAACATGTCGTCGTTCCACATGCGTCGGCGGGATTGGCCGTGGAGCGATCCGACCGCCATCGGACGGAAACCCGCGGGTGGCAGCCTGTCGCGCGCCGGCGATCCGTGCCACATTTTGTGCCTAGTTTGTCCGCAACAAGCCCTTCCAATAAGAGAAGGGACATCCGCTCATGAGGGAGCCGTTCGATATGGCAACAATTGCGCTCGTCGATGACGACCGAAATATCCTGACGTCGGTCTCGATCGCGCTGGAATCCGAAGGCTATCGGGTCGAGACATATACCGACGGCGCATCCGCGCTGGAGGGACTGACTGCCCGTCCGCCGAACCTCGCGATTTTCGACATCAAGATGCCGCGCATGGACGGAATGGAACTCCTGCGCCGGCTGCGGCAGAAATCCGATCTGCCGGTCATCTTCCTGACCTCGAAGGACGACGAGATCGACGAGCTGTTCGGCCTGAAAATGGGCGCCGACGATTTCATCCGCAAACCCTTCTCGCAGCGGCTGCTCGTGGAGCGTGTGAAGGCTGTGCTGCGGCGCGGCGCGGCCAAGGACGCCGCCGTCAAGACGCCCAGCCAGCAGGCCCGCTCGCTCGAACGCGGCCAGCTCGTCATGGACCAGGAGCGCCACACCTGCACCTGGAAGGGTGAGCCGGTGACGCTGACGGTCACCGAGTTCCTGATCCTGCATTCGCTCGCCCAGCGGCCCGGCGTCGTGAAGAGCCGTGACGCGCTGATGGATTCGGCCTATGATGAGCAGGTCTATGTCGATGACCGCACGATCGACAGCCACATCAAGCGCCTGCGCAAGAAGTTCAAGGCTGTCGACGACGACTTCGACATGATCGAGACGCTTTACGGCGTCGGCTACCGGTTTCGCGAGGCGTGAGCCGGCAGGGCCGGATGCCGTCCGGCAGGGTAATGCCGGAACATGGGTTGCGGACCGCGGGCTGAATGACGGCGGATACGGAGATCGACAGGACCGCGGCGCCGCCGCGGAGCGCCACGCGGGCCAGATCATGGCTGCCCGCGCGGGCCGCCACGTCGCTGCGCCGCTTTCTCGGCCACTACGTCTTCTCGAGCCTGACGCGGCGCATCCTCGTCCTCAACCTTGCCGGGCTTGCGGTGCTGGTCTCGGGCATCCTCTACATGAACCAGTTCCGCGAGGGGCTGATCGAGGCGCGCGTTGAGAGCCTGATGACGCAGGGCGAGATCATCGCGGCCGCGATCGCGGCCTCGGCGACGGTCGACACCGATGCGATCACGCTCGATCCGGAGAAGCTGCTCGAGCTCCAGGCGGGCGAGAGCGTCAATCCGACGAGCGACCAGCTCGACAGCCTCGACTTCCCGATCAATCCGGAACTGGTCGCGCCGGTCCTGCGGCGGCTGATCTCGCCTACCCGCACCCGCGCGCGTATCTTCGACCGCGACGCCAACCTGCTGCTCGATTCCAAGCACATCTATTCGCGCGGCCAGATCCTGCGCTACCAGCTGCCGCCGGTCGATCAGGAACAGCAGGGCGTGCTCGACCGCATCGGCAAGTTCGTCGGCAACCTTTTTCGCAGGACCGACCTGCCCGTCTACCGCGAGCAGCCCGGCGGCAGCGGCGCGATCTATCCCGAGGTGATCAAGGCGCTGACGGGCAACCGGGCAACCGTCGTGCGCGTGAACGAGCAGGGTGAGCAGATGGTGTCCGTCGCCGTGCCGGTGCAGCGCTTCCGGGCGGTGCTCGGCGTCCTGATGCTCTCCACCGAAGGGGGCGACATCGACAACATCATAGCCGCCGAACGCCAGGCCATTCTCAGCGTCTTCGGCGTGGCTGCGTTCGTCATGGCCCTCTTGTCGCTGCTCACGGCGTCGACCATCGCCAATCCGCTGCGGCGGCTGGCTGCGGCGGCGGTCAGGGTGCGGCGCGGCACCAAGCACCGCGAGGAAATCCCCGATTTCTCCGACCGCGAGGACGAGATCGGCAATCTGTCGACCGCCCTTCGTGACATGACCAACGCGCTCTACGCCCGCATCGAGGCGATCGAGAGCTTCGCAGCCGATGTGAGCCATGAGCTCAAGAATCCGCTCACCTCGCTGCGCAGCGCCGTCGAGACGCTGCCACTGGCCAGGAACGAGGATTCGCGCCAGCGGCTGATGGATGTGATCCAGCACGACGTGCGCCGCCTCGACCGGCTGATCACCGACATCTCCGACGCCTCCCGCCTCGACGCCGAGCTCGCGCGCCAGGACGCGTCCACCGTCGATCTCAAGAAGCTGGTGTCCGATCTCGTCTCCTTCTCGCGCGAGGGCGGCCGGCACAAGAAGGCGGTCGACATCGAGCTCAAGGTCGGCAAGCTACCGCAGGGGGTAAAGGGCTGGACGGTCGTCGGCCACGACCTGCGGCTCGGCCAGGTGCTCACCAACCTCATCGAGAACGCCCGTTCCTTCGTGCCGGACGAAGGCGGGCGCATCGTCATCTCCATGACCCGGTCCGGACGCCGCGTCGTCGTGTCGGTGGACGACAACGGCCCGGGCATCCGTGCCGAGAACATCGACCGCATCTTCGAGCGCTTCTACACCGACCGGCCCGGCAGCGAGTCTTTCGGTCAGAATTCGGGTCTCGGCCTGTCGATCAGCCGCCAGATCGTCGAGGCGCATGGCGGCACGCTGACCGCCGAGAACATCCCCGGCATCAAGCCGGGCGACATTCGCGGCGCCCGCTTCGTCATCTCGTTGCCGGCCGAATGATCCGGTCCGCCCGCGAGGGCATTCCCGACGACGCCGTGAACCTCCATGCCTCCGTGGTCGTGCTGGATGCCGGCGCGGTGATGATCAGGGGTCGGACCGGCGCTGGCAAGACGCATCTGGCGCTTGCGCTGATCGACGAATGGCAGCGGAAGGGCCGCTTCGCGCGGCTTCTGGCCGACGATCAGGTCTTCGTCATGCGCCGCGACGGCCGGCTGACGGCCCGCACGCCGCATGCGACCGCCGGGCTGGCGGAGATCCGCGGCGTCGGCATCGTCGAGGTGCCGCACGAGCCGGCGGCGCAGGTGGATCTCGTCGTCGATCTGGTCGAACAGGATGCGCCGGATACACCTCTGTCGACGGTGCGGATCGAGGCCGTCGACCTGCCGCTTTTGACGCTGCGCCATCGCGACGCGGCTGCATCCTGCGTCTCCGTCGCACGGGCGCTCGCGACAATTCGCGCCGTCCCGGGCGGTCAAAACGGTGAAATTATGCTTGCCTCGGATAACGATTTGGGCTTGCCAAGCAGGCGCGGGCGGACAACATAGCCCACTCCGCCGACCGGCAGGACCGGGTCGCGTCCATCAGAGTATGCACCTGAGTGGTGTGTCGGGAGTCTGCACAGTATGATCGGTCTCGTGCTCGTCACGCACGGTCGTTTGGCTGAAGAGTTCCGCAATGCGGTGGAACATGTCGTCGGGCCCCAGAAGAATCTCGAAACCGTCTGCATCGGACCCGACGACGATATGGAGCAGCGCCGGCTCGACATCATCGCCGCCGTGCGCAAGGCCGACAGCGGCACCGGCGTGATCATGCTCACCGACATGTTCGGCGGCACGCCCTCCAACCTCGCGATCTCGGTGATGAATCCGGGCCGGATCGAGGTCATCGCCGGCATGAACCTGCCGATGCTGATCAAGCTGTCGAGCGTGCGCGCGGGCGACAACATGCAGGCGGCGATCGACGAGGCGCAGGCTGCCGGCCGCAAATACATCAACGTCGCGAGCCAGGTGCTGACCGGGAAATGAAGGCCGACGTCGACAAGATCACCCGCGAACTGCCGATCATCAACCAGCGCGGCCTGCATGCGCGCGCTTCCGCGAAGTTCGTCCAGACCGTGAACCGGTTCAACGCCATGGTCACGGTCGAAAAGGACGGCGTCTCCGTCGGCGGCAATTCGATCATGGGCCTGATGATGCTTGCGGCGAGCCCCGGATGCTGCATCCGGGTCTCGGCGAGCGGGCCGGACGCCTCCGATGTCATCGCCGCGCTCGAGCTCCTGATCGCCGATCGCTTCGGCGAGGAGATGTGACCGGCGCGACGCCGGGCACATGCAGGGATAAAGATTTCTTTATGTCCCATTGAGATCAAGTCGTCTGTCTGCTAGGGAAACCGCCGAAACGGGCCGCCCCACCACTGGCGGCGTGCCTGGTCCAGAGCCTTTCATACGGAGCAGACCATGGCCAACGACTATGTGATTGCCGACATCAAGCTTGCGGACTGGGGCCGCAAGGAGATCGAGATCGCCGAGACTGAGATGCCCGGCCTCATGGCTGCGCGCGAGGAGTTCGGCCCGTCCAAGCCGCTCAAGGGCGCGCGCATCTCCGGCTCGCTGCACATGACGATCCAGACCGCCGTGCTGATCGAGACCCTTCAGGCGCTGGGCGCGGATGTCCGCTGGGCCTCGTGCAACATCTTCTCGACCCAGGACCACGCGGCCGCGGCGATCGCAGCTGCCGGCACCCCGGTCTTCGCCATCAAGGGCGAGAACCTGACCGAGTATTGGGAATACACCGACAAGATCTTCCAGTGGGCCGATGGCGGCACCACCAACATGATCCTGGACGATGGTGGCGACGCCACCATGTACATCCTGATCGGCGCCCGCGCGGAAGCCGGCGAGGACGTGCTGTCGAAGCCGGGCAACGAGGAAGAGGAAATCCTCTTCGCGCAGATCAAGAAGCGCATGGCCGCCACGCCCGGTTTCTTCACCAAGAACCGCGACGCGATCCGCGGTGTCACCGAAGAGACCACCACCGGCGTCAACCGCCTCTACCAGCTGCAGAAGAAGGGCCTGCTGCCCTTCCCGGCGATCAACGTCAACGACTCGGTCACCAAGTCGAAGTTCGACAACAAATACGGCTGCAAGGAATCGTTGGTGGACGGCATCCGCCGCGGCACCGACGTGATGATGGCCGGCAAGGTCGCGGTCGTCTGCGGCTACGGTGACGTCGGCAAGGGTTCGGCCGCCTCGCTGAAGGGTGCCGGCGCTCGCGTCAAGGTCACCGAGGTCGACCCGATCTGCGCGCTGCAGGCTGCAATGGACGGGTTCGAGGTCGTGACGCTTGAGGACGCGGCCCCGACGGCCGACATCATCATTACGACGACCGGCAACAAGGACGTCATCACCATCGAGCACATGCGCCAGTTCAAGGACATGGCGATCGTCGGAAACATCGGCCACTTCGACAACGAGATTCAGGTCGCCGCGCTGCGCAACCTGAAATGGACCAACGTCAAGCCGCAGGTCGACATGATCGAGTTCCCGGGCGGCAAGCGCATCATCCTGCTGTCGGAAGGCCGGCTGCTCAATCTCGGCAATGCGACCGGTCATCCGAGCTTCGTCATGTCGGCATCGTTCACCAACCAGGTGCTGGCCCAGATCGAGCTCTGGACCAAGCCCGGCGTCTACAAGAACGAGGTCTATGTGCTGCCGAAGCATCTGGACGAAAAGGTCGCCCGCCTGCACCTCGAGAAGCTTGGCGCGAAGCTCACGGAGCTTTCGGGAGAACAGGCCGCCTATATCGGCGTGCCGCAGAACGGTCCGTTCAAGGCCGAACACTACCGCTATTGATCTGACGTTCTGCAAATACAGCATCTAGATGCCGGCTGCGCACACGCGCGGCCGGCATCATTTTTTGCCGCGACACTGCTTCCCGCAGATTCCCCTTGAGGCTATGTTGAGCTGATTCGCGGCGTTTTCCGCCCGCAAGATTGCCTTCCGGCGATTTGTTTCTGGTTCTCCGGCAAAGATCGTTCTCGTGTCCAGTGCGCGGGAACGAAAGGGGATTCCGGTGTTGCGGCCACCGGGGGCGGAGCGACGGCGCGGCAGACGGCATGAAAAGGCCGGAGAGGACGAGGCATGCCCGGGGACATCCGGACGGACGCGGCGCGCGGGGGCAGCCGTGACACGACCGATTCAATCGGTAGCGCCGTACGGCGCGACAGGAAGGCCATTTTTGGCCTGCGCAATCCTTTGAAAGCAGGCGTGAGCCTCGCCGCCGTCTCGCTTCTTGCCGGCGTGGCGCCCGTCGCGGCGCTCGACCTGACGACGATGCAGGCGGAAATGAGTGTCGCCACGTCCGACGTCATCCAGGTCGCGGTCTTCGCCGGCATAATGGGAGCGGCGCTTCTTTCGGCGATCTGGCTCATCCGCGAGCGCGGCCGCATCGCGGCGGACAATCTCGAGCTGCGAGGGCGGCTCGCGGAACAGAATACCGCGCTTCAGCGGGCGGAATCGCTGCTGAACCTGAACGACCAGCGGCTGGTCGTGTGGATGAAGGACAGGGCGAAGCCCGACGTGGTGGGCTCGCTCGGGCTCGCGGCGGGCGTGCCGGAAGAGCGTGCAACCTTCCTCGCCTTCGGCCGCTGGCTGATGGCGCGTTCCGCCTCGCAGCTCGAACGCGCGATCGCCGAGCTTCGGGAGAAGGGCCGGACCTTCGAACTGGTTGTCGAGACGCAGCGCGGTTCGCTGCTCGAGGCGCATGGGCGCAATTCGGCGTCCAACGCCATTGTCCGCTTCGTGTCGCTCTCCGATGCGCAGACCGAACATGCCAGGCTCCGCGCCGAGCATATCTCTCTGCAATCCGAATACGAGACCATCCGGGGGCTGATCGATGCCCTGCCGATGCCGTTCTGGCTGCGCGAGATCGAGGGTCGCCTGCGCTGGGTGAATCCGGCCTATGCCGCCGCGGTCGAGACCGGTGAGACGGCGGATGTCGTCCGCGATGGCAAAGAGCTTTTGCCGACATCGGTGCGCGACGCCATCGCCGCGCGCCACCGCGACGGCAAGCTGTTCGAGCAGACCGTCTCTACCGTGATCCATGGCGACCGCAGGCTGTTCTCCGTCGTCGACTACGCCGGCCGCGAAGGCATCGCCGGCATCGCGACGGACCGGACCGAGATCGAGACCGTTCGCGAGGAACTCCGCAAGGTCCAGCGCAGCCACTCCGAGACGCTCGACCAACTCACCACCGCGGTCGCGATCTTCGATGCGCACGAGAAGCTGCGCTTCTACAATCAGGCTTTCCAGAAACTGTGGGATCTCGACGTCGCCTTCCTCGACAGCGCGCCGGCCAATGCGCTGCTGCTCGACCGGCTGCGCACCGACGGCCGCATCCCCGAGCAGCCCGAATGGCGGCGCTGGAAGGAAGGCGTGCTGTCCGCCTACCGCGCCGTGCAGTCGCAGGAAGACTGGTGGCACCTGCCCGACGGCCGCACCATCCGCGTCGTCGCCAATCCGCATCCGGCTGGCGGCGTCACCTGGGTGTTCGAGAACCTGACGGAGCGGATGGATCTCGAAAGCCGTTACAACGCCGCCGTGCGCGTGCAGGGCGAGACGCTGGACAATCTGGCGGAAGGCGTCGCCGTGTTCGGGCCCGACGGCCGGCTGCGCCTGTCCAACCCGTCCTTCGCCAAGCTCTGGGGCCTGCCGGAAGAACTCGCCCGCCCCGACACGCATATCAAGGCGATCCGCGCGGCCTGCGAGCTCACGGCCAAGGACAGCCCCTGGGCCGGCTTCGCCGCCGATGTGACCGGCTTCGCCGACGAACGCCGCGACCGCCGTGGCCAGGTCGAGATGAACGACGGCGCGGTGCTGCGCTACGCCCTGATCAACCTGCCAAACGGCCAGGTGATGATCACCTTTGTGGATGTTACCGACACGGTAAACGTCGAGCGCGCGCTGAAGGACAAGAACGAAGCGCTGCAGATGGCTGACCAGCTGAAGAACGACTTCGTCCAGCACGTCTCCTACGAGCTGCGCTCGCCGCTCACCAACATCATCGGCTTCACCGAATTGCTGTCGCTCCCCGACACCGGCCCACTGCTGCAGCGACAGCGGGAATATCTCGACCATATCGGCTCATCGTCGTCGGTGCTGCTCACCATCGTCAACGACATCCTCGACCTTGCGACCGTGGATGCCGGCATCATGGAGCTCGACATCGGCGAGGTGGACGTCGACCGCATCGTCAAGCAGTCGGCCGAGCTGATCGCCGAGCGGCTGCGCGAACACGGCATCGAGCTCGACGTCGACCTGTCGGCCGCGCCGCAGCGCTTCCGCGCCGACGAGCACCGCGTGCGCCAGGTTCTGTTCAACCTGCTCTCCAACGCCGTCAACTATGCGCCGGACGGCAGCCGCATCACGCTCGCCTGCCGCGGCAAGGGCGGCCTGATCGAATTTTCGGTCACGGACGAAGGACCGGGCATCCCGGCCGAGGTGCTCGACACGGTCTACCGCCGCTTCGAATCCCGCGCCAATGGCGGCCGCCGCCGCGGCGCCGGGCTCGGGCTCTCGATCGTCAAGAGCTTCGTCGAGCTGCACGGCGGCCAGGTCGAGATCTCGACTGGAAAGGGCCGCGGCACCACCGTGACCTGCCGTTTCCCCAGCGAACCGGACGCGATGCGCCCCGCGGCGGAATGACATGCCACCTGAAACGCTGACGATCGAGCTCGCAGACGACGCCGCAACGACGCGCCTCGGCGCGGACATTGCCGCCGTGGCGCGCATCGGCGATGTCTTCGCCCTGTCCGGCGATCTCGGCGCGGGCAAGACGACGCTCGCGCGCGGCTTCGTGCGGGCGCTGGCCGGCGATCCGGCGATGGATGTGCCGAGCCCGACCTTCACCCTCGTCCAGTCCTATGCAGGGCGCCTCCCGGTCCATCATTTCGACCTCTACCGCCTCGCATCCGGATCGGACCTCGACGAACTCGGCTTCGACGAGGCGGTGAGTGACGGTGTTGCTCTCGTCGAATGGCCCGAGCGCGCCGACGGCCTGCTGCCGGCCAGCCGCATCCGCATCGTCCTCACCCATCTCGGCAGCGGCCGCCTCGCCACCATCGAAGCCCCGGACGAGGCGCTCCGCCGCCTGCGCCGCACGCTCGCGATCCGCCAGTTCCTCGCCGGGGCCGGCGCGCCGGAGGCGACACGCACCTTCCTGCTCGGCGATGCCTCGACGCGCACCTACGAGACGGTGACCGAGCCGGGGGCGCCCAAGCGCATCCTGATGAACGCGGCGCGCCAGCCTGACGGCCCGCCGATCCGCGACGGCAAGCCCTACAGCCAGATCGCCCATCTCGCCGAATCGGTGACGCCCTTCGTTGCGATCGCCAAGGCCCTCGCCGTGCGCGGCTTCTGCGCGCCCAAGATCTTCGCGCAGGACCTCGACCAGGGACTGTTGCTGATCGAGCATCTCGGCGACGCCGGCTTCCTCGACGCCTCCGGCGCCCCGGTGCGCGAGCGCTATCTCGCCGCCGCCACCCTGCTCGCTGACATGCACCGCCAGAGCTGGCCGCTGGAGATGGAGGCTGCGCCCGGCGTGATCCATCGCCTGCCCGCCTATGATCGCGAGGCGATGATGATCGAGGTGGAGCTCCTCACCGATTGGTATGTGCCGGCGCAGACCGGCCGTGCCGTCGAGGATGCCGAGCGGGCTGACTACCGCGCCGCCTGGGACGCCGCGATCGCGCGCCTCGCCTCGGCCGAAAAGAGCATCGTGCTGCGCGACTATCATTCGCCCAACCTCATCTGGCGCGAGGATCGGGAAGGCAACGACCGGCTCGGCGTCATCGACTTCCAGGACGCGCTCTGGGGTCCGGCCGCCTACGATGTCGCCTCGCTGGCGCTCGATGCGCGCGTCACCATCCCGCTCGAGCTGGAGCGGGCGACGGTAGACGCCTACAAGACGACGCGGCATGCGCATGGCAGCTTCGACGAGGCTGCCTTCGACCAGGCCTATGCCATCATGGCCGCGCAGCGGAACTCGAAGATCCTCGGCATCTTCGTCAGGCTCAACAAGCGCGACGGCAAGCCGCAATATCTCAAGCACCTGCCGCGCATCCGCGACTATGTCGCGCGCGTCCTGCCGCATCCCGCTCTTGCCGAGGTGCGCGAATTCTACCTGTCGCGCGGGCTGGCCGGATGAGTTCCGTCCCGTCCAAGGCAATGGTCCTCGCCGCCGGGCTCGGCAAGCGCATGCGGCCGATCACCGACACGATACCGAAGCCGCTGGTAAAGATAGCCGGCAAACCAATGATCGATTGGGGCCTGGACGCCCTCGCAGATGCAGGCGTCGAAACGGCGGTCGTCAACGTGCACTACCTCCCCGACCAGATCGTCGCCCACCTCGCCTCGAGAACGAAACCGGCCATCGATATCTCCGACGAGCGCGACGCGCTGCTGGAATCCGGCGGCGGCATCGTCCGGGCGCTGCCGAGGCTCGGCCCCGCCCCCTTCTTCGTCCTCAACGCCGACACGTTCTGGATCGACAGCGTGGACAACAATCTCGTCCGCCTCGGGCTTGCCTGGAACGACGCGGAGATGGATATTCTCCTCATGCTGGCAAGGCTCGATCAGGCGACGGGGCATTCGGGAGGAACGGACTTCCTGCTGGCCTCCGACGGACGTCTTTCGCGCGCGAAGGGCGATCCGCGCGGATTGATCTACGCCGGCGCCGCGATCGTCCATCCGCGCATCTTCGACCACGCTCCGGCAGGCGCGCATTCGCTCAACGCCGAATTCGACGCGGCCCTCGCCACCGGCCGCCTGCACGGCATGGTCATGGACGGCGACTGGATCACCGTCGGCACGCCCGACGCCATCGCGCCCGCCGAGGCGGCAGTCGCACGGGCTGTCGCGAAGCCGCGATGAGCGAGCCCCAGCCGCGGGTGTTCTCGATCCCGCCGGGCGCGCCTTTCCTGCCGTCGCTCGCCGACGCGCTGCTGTCCGGCGCGCTGGTCCCAGGCTTTCGCCCGGGCGACGATCCTCTCGCGCTCGCCGGCGCCACCGTCTTCGTGCCGACCCGCCGCGCGGCGCGTGCGCTGCGGACGATCTTCGCCGAGCGACTCGGCGGCAAGGCGGCGATCCTGCCGGTCATCCGGCCGCTCGGGGATGTCGACGAGGATCTCGCCTGGTTCGACACCACCTTGCCGCCGCCGCCGGCGCTCGATCCGCCCATCGACGCCTTGGAACGCCTGCTCCTGCTCGCCCCGCTGGTCCGCGCGTGGAAGCGTCGCCTGCCCGCGCATGTGGCGAGCCTCTTCGCCGAAGAGATCGTGGTGCCGACCTCCTCGGCTGAGGCGGTCTGGCTGGCGCGCGACCTGGCGGACCTGATCGACGAGATCGAGACGGCCGAGGCCGACTGGACGCGGCTCTCCGGCATCGTGCGCGACGAGCTCGCCGCCTGGTGGCAGGTGACGCTCGACTTCCTGCAGATCGTCACCTCGCTCTGGCCTGCTGCCCTGGAGGAGCGCCGACGCTCCAATCCCGCCGGACATCGCAGCCGGCTGATCGACGCCGAATCCGAGCGCCTGCTCCGCAATCCGCCGGCCGGCCCCGTCATCGCCGCCGGTTCCACCGGCTCGATCCCCGCGACCGCTCGCCTGTTGCGCGTTATCTCGCGTCTGCCGAATGGCGCCGTCGTGCTGCCCGGGCTCGATCTGTCGCTCGATGAGGCTGCCTGGACGATGCTGTCGCAAGCCGGCGTCGCGCCTTCGGTGTTCGGCCATCCGCAGTTCGGCCTCAACCGCCTGATCGGCGAACTTGGCGTGCAGCGCGCCGACATCGCCGAGATCGGTACACCGGCGCCGGAGCTTGCCGCGCGCGCGGCGATCGTCTCGGATGCGCTGCGGCCCGCCGAAGCGACCGAGACATGGCCGCAGAGCCGCGGCGCCGTCCTTTCCGCGATCGAGGCGGGTGCGCTCGACGGCGTCACCCTGGTCGAAGCGGCCAATGAGCGCGACGAGGCGCTGGCGGTCGCGCTCGCGCTGCGCAAGGCGGCGGCGGTTCCGGGCCGCCGTGCCGCGCTCGTCACGGCCGACCGCGCGCTGGCGCGCCGGGTGAGCGCCGAGCTGCTGCGTTTCGGCATCGTGGCGGACGACTCCGCCGGCACGCCGCTCGCCGACACGCCGCCGGCGATGCTGCTGCGGCTGCTGGTCGAATGCGTCATGCGGCCGGGCGATCCGGTGGCGATCCTGTCCTTCCTCAAGCAGCCGCTGCTGCGCGCCGGGCTGGAGCGCGGCCGCGTGCGCCGCGCCGCCGAGGCGATCGAGCTGGTCGCGCTGCGCGGCGGCGTCGGCCGCCCCGACCTCTGCGCACTTGCGGATGATTTCGGTGCAAGACTGCTGGCCGACAACAACAGCGACGACGAGGCGGCGGAGAAGAGCAAGCGCAAACCGTTCTGGACGCGTCGCCTGCGCGCCGCAGAGCTGGAAGATGCCCTGCATGTCGCGCATGTGCTCCACGAGGCGGTCGCGGAGCTCGGACGGCTGCGCGGCCAGCGCGCCGACATCACGGTGCTGGCCCGCGCCACCGTCGTCGCCTTCGAAAATGCCGGCCGTTCCGAGAGCGGCGGCGTCGAGGAACTCTATCGCGGCGAGGCGGGCGAGAAGTTGGCCGGCCTGCTGCGCGGCCTGGTGGCGGCCGAGCCGGGCTTCGAGATCGAGGCGTCGGAGTGGCCGGATGTGCTGGCCGCGCTGATCGCTGGCGACATGGTCAAGCCGCGCCACGGCGCCGACCATGCGGTCTCGATCTGGGGTGCGCTGGAGGCGCGGCTCCAGGATGTCGATCTCCTGGTCTGCGGCGGGCTGAACGAAGGCTCGTGGCCGGGCCGGGCCGATCCCGGCGGTTTCATGTCGCGTGTCATGAAAGGCGGGCTGGACCTCGATCCGCCCGAGCGGCGTATCGGCCAGGCCGCGCATGATTTCCAGATGGCGATGGGTGCGCGCGAGGTCATGCTGACGCGCTCCGCGCGCGCCGGTGACGCGCCGTCCGTGCCGTCGCGCTGGCTGCAACGCCTCATCGCGCTGATCGGAGATGAGCCGGCTAAAGAACTTAGGACCAAAGGCGCATTTCTCCTCGCCGAAGCGCGCTTTCATGCGCTCGATGCGCCACCTTCGGTCGACTTCGCCCGCCGCCCCAACCCGGCCCCGCCCCTGGCCGCGCGGCCGCGCCACTTCTCGGTGACGCAGATCGAGACCCTGCGCCGCGACCCCTACGCGATCTACGCGCGCAAGGTCCTGCGGCTCGACCCGCTCGACCCGCTGCTCCGGGACCCCGGCGCGGCGGAGCGCGGCACGCTGTTCCACGACATCCTGCACCGGTTCACGCTTTCGGGCGTCGATGCCGGTTCGCAGGACGCGGTCAGCCTTCTCCTCGCCATCGCCCGTCAGCGTTTCGACGAGGAGCAGCTTCCGCCGGACATCGACGCGGTATGGTGGCCACGCTTTGCGCTGATGGCGCCGCAACTGGTCGAATGGGAGCGGATCAAGCGCGCCGACACCACGACCCGCCATGCCGAGGCCTATGCCGGCTCGATTCCGGTGGGAACCACGGACGTCACCCTGTCCGGCCAGGCCGACCGGATCGACGTAATGCGTGGCGGCCTCGCAGACATCCTCGACTACAAGACCGGCTCTTCGCCCTCGAAGGTCCAGGCGCATCGGCTCGTCTCGCCACAATTGCCGCTGGAGGGTGCGCTGATGATGCGCGGCGCCTTCGAGGCGCTGGGTGTGCTGACGCCCGGCGAGCTTGCCTATGTGCGGCTCAGGGCAAGCGGCGCGGTGGAGGAGGAGTCGATCCTCAGCATCAAGGGCTCGGACAAATCCGCCGCCGGCCTCTCCGAAGAGGCGTGGCAGCGGCTCGACCGGCTCTTGCAGCATTACAACGATCCGCGCACCGGTTATCTCTCCCGCGCGCTGCCCTTCCGCGAAGGCGACACGGACGGCGACTACGACCATCTCGCGCGCGTACTCGAATGGTCGGCCGGCGGCGACGACGGCGCGGAGGGCGGCGAATGAGCGGCCGCCTGATCATCCCGGTCGACACGCTGGCCGAACAGGCCCGCGCCTCCGATCCGTCCAGCTCCGCCTGGGTGTCGGCCAATGCCGGCTCGGGCAAGACCCATGTGCTGGCGCAGCGCGTCATCCGGCTCCTGCTCGACGATGTCGAGCCGTCGAAGATCCTCTGCCTGACCTACACCAAGGCGGCGGCGGCCAACATGTCGAACCGCGTCTTCCGCGATCTTGGGCGCTGGACGACGCTCGACGAGGCGACCCTGCGCGACGAGATCGCCCGGATAGACGGACAGCCGCCACCTGGCCCACGCCTGCGGCGGGCCAGGCAGCTCTTTGCGCGTGCGCTGGAGACGCCGGGCGGCCTCAAGATCCAGACCATCCACGCCTTCTGCGAAGCGGTCCTGCACCAGTTCCCGCTCGAGGCGAACATCGCTGGCCATTTCGAGATGCTGGACGGCCAGATGGAGCAGGCGCTCGTCGCCGAAGCCCGCCGGGACATGCTGACAGGCATCGCCGCGCGTCAGGACGAGGCGCTGGCCGGCGCCTTCGAACGCGTGCTGGCGATCGCCGGCGAGGCAGGCCTGGACAGGCTGCTGGGCGAGATCGTCGCGAAGCGGGAAAGCCTGCGCGCCTTCCTCGACCAGGTCGGCGGCGACATGGGAGTCCTGTTCGAGGAATTCGGCTTCGACCCGTCCGACACCGCATCAGACCTCGCGGCCGCTATCTGGCCTTTGCCCGGCTTCCCGCCGGACTACTTTGCCGCCTTCGCCAACGCCTCCCTGAAGCACGACGCCAAATCGGTCGTGAACAATATTCTCCCGTATGCGAAGCTGGCTTTCGAGACGCGGGATCCGCTGATCCGCTTCGAGCACCTTCGCAAGGGGTTCCTCAAGGCCGATGGCGACCCGTACGGCCCCGCGACCTTCAAGAAGGCCCTGCTGGCCGACCTGCCGGATTTACTGGAAAGATATGGCGCGGCGTCGTCGGCACTTGTCGTGGTGGCCGATCGCGTCGCGCTGCACGGCATGATCGAGGCAACCGCCGCCGCGCTCACCGTCGCCGACGTTCTGATCGGCCGCTACGAGCGATTGAAGGCAGCGCGCGGCTTTCTCGACTTCAACGATCTGATCTCGCGCACGGCGCGGCTGCTCGCCCGCGCCGATGTCGGGCCGTGGGTCCAGTACAAGCTCGACCGCGGCATCGACCATGTGCTGGTCGACGAGGCGCAGGACACCAGCCCCGACCAGTGGCAGGTCGTGCGCCGGCTGGCAGAGGAATTCTTCGCCGGCCTCGGCGCGCGCGACAACGTCGCCCGCACCGTTTTCGCGGTCGGCGACGAGAAGCAGTCGATCTATTCCTTCCAGGGCGCCGATCCCGAATCCTTCTCACTGAGCGGTGCTGCCTTCGCGGAGCGTGTGCGCGGGTCTGGCGGCCGCTTCGAGCGTGTTCGGCTGCAACGCTCGTTCCGCTCGACCACCGACGTTCTCGGCGCGGTCGACCTGGTGTTCGCAGCCGACACGGCGCGCAAGGGACTGACCCAGGACGACGAGCCGATCGAGCATCCGACCATCCGCGAATTGCAGCCCGGCCATGTCGAGGTCTGGCCGCTGGTCGAACCGCAGCAGGTGGAAGAGCCGGACGACTGGACGCAGGCGATCGACCACGCCTCCGCGCCGGCCGTCCAGCTCGCGGAACACATTGCCATGACGATCCGCGACTGGATCAGGAACGGCGAGTGCCTCGAAGGCAAGCAGGTGGACGGCGCTCCGCGCCGGATGACCGCCGGCGACGTGCTGGTGCTCGTGCGCAAGCGCGACCGCTTCGTCCACGCTTTGTCGCGCGCGCTGAAGAACCGCGAGGTCAACGTCGCCGGCGCCGACCGGCTCAGCCTGTCCGGCCATGTCGCGGTGAAGGACCTGATCGCGCTCGGCCGCGTGGCGCTGCAGCCGCATGACGACCTGTCGCTGGCCGCCCTGCTGCGCAGCCCGGTCTTCGGCCTCAGCGAGGAACAGCTCTTCGAACTCGCCTGGAACCGCCACGACGCTCCGCTCGGCCGCGTGCTGCGCCAGCGGGCGCAGTCGGATCTCCTGCTCGCGCCCGTGGTGGAGAGCCTGGAGCGCTGGGGCAACGAGGCGGCCTTCAAGCCGGTGTTCGAGTTCTACGCCACCCTGCTCGCGCGCGACGGCATCCGCTCGAAAATGGTGGCGCGGCTCGGGCCCTCGGCCGGCGAAATCCTCGACGAGTTCCTGAGCTTCGCGCTGGCGGTCGAGCGCACCGGCCTGCCGGGGCTGGAATCCTTCCTCGCCTCCCTGGAGTCCGCCGGTCCCGACATCAAGCGCGAGATGGACCAGACGCGCGATGAGGTCCGTATCATGACAGTCCACGCCGCCAAGGGCCTCGAGGCGCCGGTGGTGTTCCTGGTCGACGGGGCGGGGCGGCCGTCGCTCGACGCGCACCTGCCGCGCCTGATCCCGATCGAGGCGAAGAACGGCGGCTGGCGCGGCAACGGCTATCTGTGGCGCGGCGGGTCCGACCTGGCAAACTCGGTCTCGACGGCGCAGAACCGCCTCCTCTCCGGCAAGGCGGAGGACGAATACCGCCGCCTGCTCTATGTCGGCATGACCCGTGCCGAGGACCGGCTGATCGTCTGCGGCTATCGCGGCAGGCAGAACCCGGTGCCCGGCATCTGGCACGACCTGGTGACGACGGCGCTCTCCGCTTCGCCGCACAGCCGCACCGTGCCGCATCCGGTGACAGGGGCCGATATCCTGCGCTTCCGCCGCAGCCCCGAAGCGCCTGCGCAGGCCGCACCCTCCATGTCAGTGCCTGCCGTGGCGGCCGGTCCCGTTTTCGCGCCGCTCGCGCCCCTGCCCGGGCACGATGCGCCCGCGCGCAGCCTGTCTCCGTCGGCCGCGGCCGCACTTCTCGACCCGCCGGACGAGAGCGTCGCGCCTGCGCGCTCGCCGGTGCTGGATCCGCAAGCGGAACCCTCCTTCGCCATCGCGCGGGGCCTCGCGATCCACCGGCTGCTGCAGATGCTGCCCGCGATGCCTGAAGGCGAACGCGAATCCGCCGCGCGACGCTATCTCGACAATGCCGAAGGCCGCTGGACGCCGGCCGATCGCGATCAGGCCTGGATGTCGGTGCAAAAGGTGCTTTCCGACCCTCTGTTTGCCCCTGTCTTCACCGCCGGCTCACGCGCGGAGGTGGCCGTGACGGGAACGCTCGCGCTCGCCGGCCGAGAGGTCGTCGTGTCCGGCACGATCGACCGCCTGTCGGTCTCGGCCGGCCGCGTGCTGATCGTCGACTACAAGACCAACCGCCCGCCGCCGGAGGACCTCTCGAAGGTTCCGGAGGCCTATGTCGTCCAGCTTTCGCTCTACCGGGCCCTTCTCGCACAAATCTATCCCGACCGGGAGGTCACCGCCGCTCTGCTGTTCACGGAAGCGCCGCGGCTGATCGAACTGCCTGCGTCGCTGATGGACGCCGCGCTTGAACGACTCACGCGAGCGTGAGACAGTCCGGCTTGATTGCGCGGTCGCGCACCACCACATATCAGTTCAACATCTGGCGGCAGGCCCGCCAATTCAGCATAGATTTAGGCAAGGAGAGCCATCATGGCCACCGTCAAGGTCGACAAGAACAACTTCCAGTCGGACGTGCTGCAGTCCGCCGAGCCCGTCGTCGTGGACTTCTGGGCCGAGTGGTGCGGCCCCTGCAAGATGATCGCCCCGTCCCTGGACGAGATCTCGACCGAGATGGCCGGCAAGGTGAAGATCGCCAAGCTCAACATCGACGAGAACCCGGAGCTCGCCGCCCAGTTCGGCGTCCGCTCCATCCCGACGCTGATGGTGTTCAAGGGCGGCGAAGTGGCCGACATCAAGGTCGGCGCCGCGCCGAAGACCGCGCTGTCTGCCTGGATCGGCGGCAACGTCTGATCCGGCGTCAGCTCAATTGATCATGAAAGCCCGGCCTTGCGCCGGGCTTTTTCATTTCGGTGGCGTTCCGTTGAGGCGCAGCACTTCGCCGGCAAGGTAGAGCGAGCCGCAGATCAGGATGCGCGGTGGCGTGTCCGCCTCATCCCAGTTGTCCCGCAGCAGAAGCAGCGCATTCTCGATCGACGCCACAGGTTCCGCTGACAGGCCGGCCTCCGCCGCATGCGCCGCCAGCACCGTGTTCGGCACGCTGGCTTCGCTCATGTTCACCGGCACGGTGAAGACGTGCCGCGCCATGCCCTCGAACGCCCTGAAGAAGTTCGTCTGATCCTTGGTGTTGATCATGCCGCAGATCAGGAACAGCGGGCGCGGAAAGCGCTCCTCCTGCTCGACGATCGCTTCGGCGATCACCACGCTCGCACCCGGATTGTGTCCGCCATCGAGCCACAGCTCCGCGCCGCGCGGCGCGAAATCGGTCAGCCGTCCGCTGCTCAGCTTCTGCAGCCTGCCCGGCCACTCGACCGTCTGCATTGCCTTTTCGACATCGGCGACGCCGAGGCTGAAGCCCGCCGCCTTCACGGTGGCGATCGCGGCGGCGGCATTGGCGAACTGGTGCCGTCCGGGAAGGCGCGGCGGCGGCAGGTCGAGCAGCCCGTCCTCGTCCTGGTAGATCAAGCGGCCGTTCTCTTCGAAGGCGATGAAGTCCTGGCCATGAACATAGGCCGGCGCGCCGAGCCGCTCGGCCGTGCCGACGATGACGTCCCGCGCCCCGTCGCTGTCCTGCGCGCCCACCACGACGGGCCGCCCCCGCTTGATGATGCCCGCCTTTTCGGCGGCGATCAGCTCCACCCGGTCGCCGAGATAGGCCTCGTGGTCGAGCGAGACGGGCATGATCGCGCAGGCGGCCGGGTTCTCGATCACATTGGTCGCGTCGAACCGGCCGCCGAGCCCGACCTCGACGATTGCCACATCCGCCGGATGCTCGGAAAACAGCAGGAAGCCGACGGCGGTCAGGATCTCGAACACGGTGATGGTCTGGCCGTCATTCGCCGTGCCGACGCGCCTGATCGCATCGGCGAACACCTCGTCCTCGACGAACCTGCCGCCGCCCGGCGCGCCGATCCGGTAGCGCTCGTGCCAGTTGACGAGGTGGGGCGAGGTATGGACGTGAACCGTACGGCCGCTCGCCTCCAGCAGCGCGCGCGAGAAGGCCGCCGCGGAGCCCTTGCCGTTGGTGCCGGCGATGTGGATCACCGGCGGCAGCCGGTCCTGCGGATTGCCGAGCTTTTCCAGCAGGCGGCGTATGCGGCCGAGCGACAGGTCGAAGCCCTTGGGATGCAGGGTCATCAACCGATCGATCTCGCGTTCGGCGGCGCTCTTGGTCATCGGAAACATGCCATCCGGTCGCAGGACGTTCATGGTCGGGATACTCCACGCCCTGCGGCAAAGAAGATGAAAGCGTCGAGACGGACTCTATGCCCCGGCCTGGGCCGGAGCCGACGCAGCGCGCGCCATCGGCGCGTCAACCTGCGCCACCGGCGCATGCATCAGGATCTTGAGCAGCCGCGCGACGGTCTCCTTCATCTCCAGGCGCGACACCACCATGTCGACCATGCCGTGCTCCATCAGATATTCCGCCCGCTGGAAGCCGTCCGGCAGCTTCTCGCGGATAGTCTGCTCGATCACGCGCGGGCCGGCAAAGCCGATCAACGCGCCGGGTTCCGCGATATGGATGTCGCCGAGCATGGCGTAGGAGGCGGTGACGCCGCCGGTGGTCGGATTGGTCAGCACCACGATGTAGGGCAGGCCCGCCTCGCGCAGCCGCTCGACCGCAACCGTGGTGCGGGGCAGCTGCATCAGCGACAGGATGCCTTCCTGCATGCGTGCCCCGCCGGAAGCCGCGAACAGCACCATCGGCCGCTTCTCTGCCAGCGCGATCTCGAATGCCTTGATGATGGCGTCGCCGGCCGCCATGCCGAGCGAGCCGCCCATGAAGGCGAAATCCTGCACGCAGGCGACGATCGGCAGGCCTTCGATCGTGCCGCGCACCGAAAGGATGGCGTCCTCAAGACTCGTCTTGGCCTTGGCGTCCTTCAGTCGGTCGATATAGCGCTTCTCGTCGCGAAACTTCAGCGGATCGACCACCACCTTCGGGTTCTCGATGGCCGCGTATTCGCCATTGTCCATGAAGAACTTGAGCCGTTCCTTGGCCGAGATCTTCATGTGGTGGCCGGACGAGGGGATGACCCACTGGTTCTCTTCGAGATCCTTGTGGAAGACCATCTCGCCGGTCTCGGGATCCTTGATCCAGAGATTTTCCGGTATCTCGCGCCGTCCGAGCATCGAATTGATCTTCGGGCGGACGTAATTGGTGATCCAGTTCATGCCGGTCTCCCTTCGGGCGAGATGAGGCTCAAGCAGGGAATGTGGGGCGACTATTCGGCGGGAGCAAGGCGGGCCGCGCGCACGCCTGCCGCGAGGCCCGACACAAGCGTCGCGACCGCGTCCGCCGGGTCGGCCGTCTTCTCCCCCTTGGGACCGAGCACATTTGCGATCGCGTTGACGATCGCCGTGCCCACCACCACACCGTCCGCCGAAGCACCGATCGTGCGCGCCTGCTCGGCCGTCTTGACGCCGAAGCCGACGCAGACCGGCAGGTCGGTATGTCCCTTGATGCGTTTCACCGCCGTGGCGACCTTGCTGGTATCGGCGAGCGCCGAGCCGGTGATGCCGGTCATCGACACGTAGTAGACGAAGCCGGACGTGTTCTCGAGCACCTTGGGCAGGCGCTTGTCGTCCGTCGTCGGCGTGGCGAGGCGGATGAAGTTGATCCCGGCCTTGAGCGCGGGAATGCACAGCTCCTCGTCCATCTCCGGCGGCAGGTCGACCACGATCAGCCCGTCGATGCCCGCGGTCTTGGCGTCGGCCAGGAACCGGTCGACGCCGTAGATGTAGATCGGGTTGTAGTAGCCCATCATCACGATCGGCGTCTCGTCGTCAGACTTGCGGAACTCCGCCGCCATGTCGAGCGTCTTGCGCAGCGTCTGGCCCGCCTTGAGCGCCCTGAGGCCGGCCGCCTGGATCGCCGGCCCGTCCGCCATCGGATCAGAGAACGGCATGCCGAGTTCGATCACGTCGGAGCCCGAGCGCGGCAGGGCCTTCATGATCGACAGCGACGTGGCATAGTCGGGGTCGCCGCCCATGATATAGGTGACGAGCGCCGGTCGGCCCTCGCCCTTCAGTCGCGCCATGCGCCGGTCGATGCGGGTGGTCATTTTTCGTTTTTTCCGTCGTCGTCCAGGACCAAGTCCAAAGGATTGGAGCGCTGATCCCAAATGTGCACAATCTCGATCGTCTCTGCTTCAATCCGGTAGATGAGACAGAAAGGAGTCCGCCGGACTGGATATTGGCGATATCTCGTCCGCGCAATAGTCTTGCCTGAAAGAGGATTGTCGCCGAGGTTGATGAGGGCTCGTTCGAAGCGCTTGTAAGCGTTTGGGCCGCCTTCCGGAAAGACGCTCAGGTAGTAGTCGGTCATCCACTCGAAGTCGGTCGTCGTCGTCGGAAGAAAGATGATCTTCATCAACGACGTGTGCGCTGGGGCAGGAAGACGTCAGGTTGAGGCGGTGGCGTTTTCTTTCCGTCGAACAGGTCTTTGATCCACGGCAGCATGGCTTCGCTGGAAATGAACACGCCCTTGTCCGCCTCGGTGGCGGCGGCATCGAGCATGTCGCGTAGACGCGTCTGTTGGTCGAGGTAGGATACAATCGCCTCTTCAGCGATCTCGGATGCTGATTTGCTCGAGAGGTGCGCTTCCTTCTCGAGCTGTTGCTTAAGCTCGGCGGTCACATGCAGTGAAAGCGGCACTTCACCCATCTTCACGCTCCTCAGTCACGTCGGCCGCAAAATAGCACACCGCCCACCCCGCGCCAAACGCGGCCTCAGATCTCCATGCCCATCATCTTGGCCACCGTGTGCACATCCTTGTCGCCGCGGCCGGACAGGTTGACGATGATTGTCTTGTCCTTGCCCATGCCGGGCGCGATCTTGATGGCGTGCGCGATGGCGTGCGCGGATTCCAGCGCGGGGATGATCCCTTCCGTCTTGGTGCAGAGCTGGAAGGCGTCCAGCGCCTCATCGTCGAGGATCGGCACATATTCGACGCGGCCGGTGTCGCGCAGCCAGGAGTGCTCGGGCCCGACGCCGGGATAGTCCAGGCCCGCGGAGATCGAGTGGCCGTCGAGGATCTGCCCGTCCTCGTTCTGCAGCAGATAGGTGCGGTTGCCGTGCAGCACGCCCGGCTTGCCGGCATTCATCGACGCGCAGTGCTCGATGCCGTCCAGCCCGCGCCCACCGGCCTCGATGCCGATGATGCGCACGTCCTTGTCGTCGAGGAAAGGATGGAACAGGCCGATCGCGTTGGAGCCGCCGCCCACCGCGGCGATGATCACGTCGGGCAGCCGGCCTTCTTGCTCCAGCATCTGCTGGCGCGCCTCGATCCCGATCACCGACTGGAACTCGCGCACCAGTTCCGGATAGGGGTGCGGGCCGGCGGCGGTGCCGATCAGGTAATAGGTGTCCTCGACATTGGTCACCCAGTCGCGCAGCGCCTCGTTCATCGCGTCCTTCAGCGTGCCGTGGCCCGAACTGACCGGGTTCACCTCGGCGCCGAGCAGCTTCATGCGGAACACGTTCGGCTTCTGTCGCTCGACATCGGTTGCACCCATGTAGACGACGCAAGGATAGCCGAACCGCGCCGCGACGGTCGCAGACGCCACGCCGTGCTGGCCGGCGCCCGTCTCGGCGATGATGCGCTTCTTGCCCATGCGCTTGGCGAGCAGGATTTGCCCGAGGCAGTTGTTGATCTTGTGCGAGCCGGTGTGGTTCAGGTCTTCGCGCTTGAAGAAGATCTTTGCGCCGCCGAGATGCTTCGTCAGGCCTTCGGCGAAATAGAGCTTCGACGGACGGCCCGCATAATAGGTCGACAGCGACTTGAGCTCGGCCTGGAACTCGGGATCGGTCTTGGCCTCGTTCCAGTGCCGCTCCAGGTCCAGGATCAGCGGCATCAGCGTTTCGGCGACGAAACGGCCGCCGAAGATACCGAACATACCCTGCTCGTCGGGACCGGTGCGGAAGGAATTGGGCTCGATCGGCTTGTTCATACCGGACTCCTGAATGCGGGGACAGATACGGACACGCCCCGGAAACCGTGGCAATGGCTATGTCGCGTCGAGGGCGAAAAGTAAACTGTCTGCTGCGTTTCGCGAGGAGTCGAGGGTGCGCCTCGCTATATCACCCCGTGCATCGATTTCCGCCCGCTCCCGCGCCGACGCCCTCTCCCGCTCGGCATTGGCAGTTTTTCTGCGGCTGATTTGTCCACGCCCCCTCCGGCCTCCCGCATGATCTGGTCGAAAGGAGACAGCGATGGGCTGGAAGGCGAGGATTGGAAGGGAGGGGGATATTCTGCAGCGCATCGCGGCGTGGCTGTTCGCCCTGGCCGATCTCGCCGAACGCGCCGCAAGCGCGCCCTATGCCACGCGCTGCCGCATGCTCTGGGCTTTGCAGCAGGCGGACGAGGTGGTGCGGGAGTTTGTCGCCGGCTCCGAGTGGAACCCGGCCGGCCGGCAGTGGTCGCCGGCGACGACGGGCGTCCGCTACGGCAATGAACCCGCGGACGCGATAAGCCTCGCTCTGGCGCTGCGTGCGCTGGCGCTCGTGGTGCAGACCATGGCCATGCAGATCCGTCACCGATCATACCGCCGGACCGCCGAAGGCTGCGATGATGGCCGCCACGACGGCCGGCTGCGAACCGATGCCGATGGAATCATCCAGACGCTCACGGCAGTGTTTGCCGAGGTCGAACTCCGTGACACATCGTAAGCGCCGTCCTCCTCTGCGGAGAAGAAGGCCGGAGGTCATCCGACGGGGGTGAGCGGCGCGAACGAAAACGGCGAGATCGGCGCAAGAGGAAAAGCTTACCCTGCGCCGGTGCCGGCGCGCGCCCTGCCGTCAGCTTCAAGCCTTCCGCGCCGCCTCGAAGAAGTCCCGGATCAGTCCCGTGTCCTTGACCCCCGGCGCGGATTCGACACCGGACGAAACATCCAGACCCGGCGGATTCGCGATCCGGATCGCATCGCCCACATTGTCCGGATTGAGCCCGCCCGACAGCATGTAGTCGAGGCCGGGATCGAGCGCGGCTAGCAGGCGCCAGTCGAACGACACGCCGTTGCCACCGGGAAGCTCGGAACCTTTGGGCGCCTTGGCGTCGAGCAGCAGCCGGTCCGCGACGCCGACGAAACCCTGGATCGGCAGCAGGTCGGCGGGCTCGCTCACCGACAGCGCCTTCATCACCGGCAGATTGTAACGCTCCCGCACGTAAGTCACACGTTCCGGCGTTTCCTTACCGTGAAGCTGCAGCATGTCGGGCTTCATCTGCGACACGATCGCGTCGAGGAAGTCGTCGCTCGCATCGACGGTCACCGCGACCGCCTTGGCGCGCCCAATTGCCGCCTGCCGCAGCAAGGCTGCCTGCGCCGGCGTCACATTGCGCGGGCTTTTTGGAAAGAAGATGAAGCCGACATGGCTCGCCCCGCCGTCGAGCACCGCCGCGATCGTCTCTGGCGTGGACAGGCCGCATATCTTGATGTCGAGGGGCATGATGCCGGCGAAATGCCACGAACGGCGATGCGAGTCGAGAGAAACACGCGCCTCCCGGCATTGAGGCGGCGGACGCATCGCCCTACTCTATGTCCCAGGGCAAACGCAGAGGGGGCGCCAGATGACCACGCAGCCGGCAACAATCGAGCAACTCGAGAAGAAGATCGCGCAGGCCTATCAGGTGATCGGCCAGCTCCTCGAACAGTCGGGCTTCGACGGCGGCGAAGGTCGTCGGGCACTGGACTACTTCTCGGGGGACGACTTCGATCCGGACTTCCTGCCCTGGCCGCGCCCGGGAGAAGAAGGCCTACGGCCCGAACAGCTCAACGCCGGAAACGACGGGTGAGGCCTACTCGAACCTGATCGCCTGAAGCGCCGCGCCGTTCTTCTTCAGCCAGGCCCGCGCCTCGTCCGTCCTCGGGCAGAGTTCCCGGCACAGCGCCCAGAACTTCGGTCCGTGGTTCATCTCCCTCAGATGCGCCACTTCGTGTGCGACGAGGTAGTCGATCACCGTCGGGCGCGCCATCATGATGCGCCAGGAGAAGGACAGGCTGCCGTCGGAGGTGCAGGAACCCCAGCGACTGGTCGTGTCCTTGAAGCGGATCGCCTTGGCTTTGCGGCCGACGGCGGCGGTGTGCTTCGCCACCAGCGCCTCTATGTCCTTCTTCGCCTCGCGCTTGAGGAAGTCTGCGACTCGTCGGGCAAGATGCGTGCGCTCGCCATGCACGATCAGCGCCGGCGCGCCATCGACCTCGGCCGCCGTCACAGAGCCGCGCTTGCCCGGCTCGTGGACGATGAGATGCGGCACGCCGCGCACCGGAACCTTCACGCCCGGCCGTATCTGCGGCCTGTCCGGCACTTTGGCGATGCGGGCCTCCAGCCAGCCTTGGTGGCGGTCGATGAACCGGTCGACCTCGCGGGCGGGGATGCCCGGCGGAACCGTCACGCGCAGGCCTTGTCCGCCGGCGTCGATGCGCAGCGTCAGCCGCCGGGCGCGTGCGTTCTCGACGATGCGCAGCGGCAGCGCGCGCCCGCCGACCTCGTGCATCCGTTCGAGCGGCTCGGCAGGCCGGCGCGGCTCTGGCTTTCTCAGGAGCGAGAAGATCATGCGCGCGATGATAAGCGATTCGCGCGCATGGAGCAGGAGGTCGCGGCCTCCTCGAACGGTCAGGCCGCCTCGCCCTCCGGCGGCGCAGACAGGCGGGCGCGCAGGAAGGCGACGACGAAGGTGCCGGACATCAGGAGAACGATCGTCGGCGCTGGCGCGGAGTCCAGGAAGAAGGACAGGTAGACGCCGAGCAGCGACGCGACGACCGCCACCGTCACCGAAATCGCGATCATCGTGCCAAAACGCCGTGCGACCAGGAAACCGATCGCACCCGGCGCGATCAGCAGCGCGATCGCGAGGATGATGCCAACCGACTTGAGCGCGCCGACGATCGACAGCGAGAGCAGCGCCAGCAGGCCGTAATGCAGCAGCCGAACCGGCAGGCCGATCGCCTTCGCGTGCTGTTCGTCGAAGGCGTGCAGCATCAGGTCTCGCCACTTGATCGCCAGCGCGCCCGCGACGACCGCCGCGATGGTCCCGGCCTCGATGATGTCGCCCCAACCGACGCCCAGCATGTCGCCGAACAGGATATGGTCGAGGTGCAGCTCCGTCTCGATCATCGAATAGAGCACCAGACCCAGCCCGAACATGCCCGAGAAGAGGACGCCCATGACGGTGTCCTCCTTGATGCGGCTGTTTTCCTTCAGGTAGCCGGTGCCGATGGCGCAGAACATGCCTGCCGCGAAGGCGCCGAGGCCGATAGGCAGGCCGGCGACATAAGCCAGAACCACGCCGGGCAGCACCGCATGGGAGACCGCGTCGCCCATCAGCGACCAGCCCTTCAGCACCAGGAACGGCGACAAGAGCCCCATCGGGATCGCCACAAGCAGCGAGACGATGAAAGCCTGCTGCATGAAGGGGAAGGAGAAGGGGAGGAGGAGCGTCTCGATCATGCCTGCGCCTCCAGCGCTTCCCGTGCCCGCCGCCGCGCGGCCAACAGGCCATGCTTGGGCGCGAAGACGAAGGCGGTCAGGAAGACCGCCATCTGCAACACGACGATCACCCCACCGGTTGCGCCGTCGAGGAAATAGGAGATGTAGGCGCCGACAAGGCTCGACAGCGCCCCGATCGCGACTGCGATCGTGATCAGGCGCGGGAACCGGTCGGTGAGCAGGTAGGCGGTCGCGCCCGGCGTGACGACCATGGCGATCACGAGGAAGGCGCCGACGGTCTGCAGTGCCGCCACCGTGCAGGCGGCGAGCAGGGTGAAGAAGACCCCCTTGAGCAGGCCCGGCCGCAGGCCGATCGACCGCGCATGGTTCTCGTCGAAGAAGGCGACCATCAGATCCTTCCACTTGGCGATGAGGATCGCGAGCGACACACCGGCGATCAGCACAAGCTGGAGCGTGTCGGCGGGAGTAATGGCGAGGATGTTGCCGAGCACGATCGTCTGGATGTTCACCGAGGTCGGCGACAGCGACACCATGAACAGGCCAAGCCCGAAGAAGGAGGTGAAGATCATGCCGATGATCGCATCCTCGCGCAGCCTGGTCCGCTGGTTGAGGAAGAGCATGGCACCGGCGGCGAGCCCGCCGGCCAGGAAAGCGCCGAGTGCGAAGGGTAGGCCCAGCATATAGGCGCCGGCGACGCCCGGCACGATCGAATGCGAGAGCGCGTCGCCGATCAGCGACCAGCCCTTGAGCATCAGGAAGGCCGACAGGAAGGCGCAGACTGCGCCGACCAGCGCCGAGACCCACATGGCGTTGACCATGTAGCCGTAGCCGAACGGTTCGAGCAGGGTCGCGATCATTCGGCCGGCTCGTCGGGCTTGCGGGAGGCCGGAGCAGCGCTTCCGGTCTGTGCCTTCTCGGAATAGACCACAAGCGGCCGCTCGTCGTCGGAGATGACGGTGACCTGCCGGGCGTCTTCGTCGTCGTGCAGTTCCGCGCCGCCGAGAACGAAATGGCGCAGCACGCCGCCGAAGGCGCGTTCGAGATTGTCGCGCGTGAAGACGGTCTCGGTCGGCCCTTCCGCCAGCACGGTGCGGTTGATGAGGATCACGCGGTCGCAGAAGTCCGGAACAGACCCAAGGTTATGCGTCGACACGAGCATGATCTTGCCCTCGTCACGCAGGCTGCGCATCAGCGCGATGATCGCGTCCTCGGTATTGACGTCCACCCCGGTGAACGGTTCATCGAGCAGGATAACCTCGCCTTCCTGCGCCAGCGCGCGCGCCAGGAAGACGCGCTTCTTCTGGCCGCCGGACAATTCGCCGATCTGCCGCTTGCGATAGTCGCCCATACCCACGCGGGCGAGCGCCTGCGTCACCATCTCGTGGTCGTGGCGGGAGGGAATGCGCATGAAGTTCATGTGGCCGTAACGGCCCATCATCACCACGTCCTCGACCAGCACCGGAAAGGTCCAGTCGACCTCCTCGGCCTGCGGGACATAGGCGACGACGTTCTTCTTCAGCGCCCGCCCGGCCGGCTCGCCGAACATGGTGACGGAGCCGGCGGCGAGCGGCACGAAGCCCATGATGGCCTTGAACAGGGTCGACTTGCCCGACCCGTTCACGCCGACCAGCGCGGTGATCGAGCCGCGCGGAATGGAGAAGGAGGCAGACCGCAGCGCGGTATTGCCACTCCGGTAGGTGACGGTGAGATTCTTCGCGACCAGGCCGGCGGTGACCGCCGGCCCGTTTCGTTCCCCGTCAGGCAAAGCCTGTTTCTGCGGTGCCATATTCATTCCGCGAGGCCTTTTGCGATCGTTTCGGTCGTTACCCGCATCAGGTCGAGATAGGTCGGCACCGGGCCGTCCGCTTCGCTGAGCGAGTCCACATAGAGAACGCCACCGTAGCGGGCTCCGGTCTCACGCGCCACCTGCTGTGCCGGGTCGGGCGACACCGTGCTTTCGCTGAAGACGACCGGGATCTTGTCGGCCTTCACCGCGTCGACGACCTTGCGCACCTGCTGCGGTGTGCCCTGGCCGTCGGCATTGATCGGCCAGAGATAGAGTTCCTTCAGGCCGAAATCGCGCGCGAGATAGGAGAATGCGCCTTCGCTGGTGACCAGCCAGCGGCGCTCCTGCGGGATCGCGTCGAGCGCGGCGCGCACTGGGGCGACGGTGGCGTCGATCTTCGCCTTGTAGGCTTCGGCGTTCGCCTTGTAGGCCTCGGCATTATCCGGGTCATACTTGGCGAAGGCGGTCGCAATGTTGTCGACATAGATCTTCACGTCTGTCGGCGACATCCAGGCATGGGGATTAGGCTTGCCGGTGTAAGGTCCTTCGGAAATGCCGATCGGGTCGACCCCGTCCGACAGCACGACGCTCGGAATGTCGCGCAGGTTCTGGAAGAAGCGCTGGAACCAGGTCTCGAGGTTGAGCCCGTTCCACAGGATCAGGTCGGCGTCCTGCGCCTTGACGATGTCGCGCGGTGTCGGCTGGTAGTTGTGGATCTCCGCGCCGGCGCGCGTGATGGATTCCACCTCCGCCGTGTCGCCGGCAACGTTCTTCGCGATGTCCGCGATGACAGTGAAGGTCGTCACGGCCTTGAACTTCTCGGCCGCATCCGCGGAGACGATTGTTGCGGCGGACAGGGCCAGGCCGATCAGGGCGCTGCGTAGGATGGAAGGCATTCTGCGTCTTTCTCCACATTGCCGCGTCGACACGGCTCCACGATCGACATAGGGCGCGGCCGGCCGATTGTCAATGCAAATGCAAATCGTTTGCAACTAGGAAAACTTGGCAATGCGTCCGCCCTGTCGCATATAGCGGCGATGACGGAGGAAGCGAAAAAGCTGCGCGACTACGAGGCTCGCCTACGGGAGGCCGGCGTGCGTATCACGCGGCCGCGCCGGGCGATCTTGCAGATCCTTTCCGAGACGGCGGATCATCCCGACGCGATGGAGATCTTCCAGCGGGCGTTGTCGATCGATCCGACGATTTCGCTCTCGACCGTCTACCGCACCATGAAACTGCTCGAGGACAAGGGCGAGATCCAGCGCCACGCCTTCGCCGGCGGGCCCTCGCGCTTCGAGCAGGCGGCGGGCGAGCACCACGACCATCTGATCGACCTCGACACCGGCGACGTGATCGAGTTCCATTCCGAGCGGATCGAGCAGCTGCAGGACGAGATCGCGCGCAGGCTTGGCTACGACATCGTGTATCACCGGCTGGAGCTCTACGGCCGCAAGCGCAAGAGCCGCTAGCTCACGCTGCCCGGATCAAATCCGCGGCCTTCTCGGCAATCATGATCGTCGGCGCATTGGTGTTGCCGCCGATCAGCGTCGGCATGACCGAGGCGTCGACGACCCGCAGCTGTTCCAGGCCCCGCACGCGAAGCCTCGTATCGACCACGGCGTTCTCGTCCGTCCCCATCCTGCATGTTCCGACCGGATGGTAGATGGTGTCCGACCGCGCCCGGATGTGGCGGATCAGCTCGGTATCGTCGGGCTCTGTCCCGCCGAGATAGAGCTCTGTCTTGCGATAGGGTGCGAGTGCAGGTGCTGCCAGGATGCGCCGCATGATCCGGATGCCCTTGAGCAAGGTCTCCGTATCGCGCTCGTCGGCGAGGAAATTCGGGTCGATCCGGGGCGGTGCGAGCGGGTTGGCGCTGTCGAGGCCGACAGTGCCGCGCGAATGCGGCCTGGGCACGCAGACATGGCATGAATAGCCATGGCCGAGATGCAGCTTGCGCGCATGGTCGTCGATGATGCCGACGACGAAGTGAAGCTGGAGATCCGGCTTCTCCAGCGCCGGATCCGACCGGATGAAGGCAGCGCCTTCAGCCCCCGGCGAGGCGATCAGGCCCGTGCCGTCCCGCTTCCATCGCCTTGCCTCACGGATGATGTCGACAAGGCCGCCGAAACTCACGCCGAGCAGGTTGCGGTCGCCCGACTTCCAAGACGCGACGAAGTCGAGATGGTCCTGCAGGTTCTGCCCGACGCCGGCAAGCTCGTGCTTCACGAGGATGCCATGCCGCGCGAGTTCCGCGCCCGGCCCGATGCCCGACAGCAGGAGAAGCTGCGGCGAGTTGAATGCGCCGCCGCACAGGATCACCTCACGCCGCGCCGAGACGATCTCTTCCCGGCCGCCGCGCCGGAACCGGACCCCTGTCGCCCGCTTGTTCTCAAGCACGATCCCGGTTGCATGGGCGTCGGTCAGCACCGACAGGTTTCTTCGGTCCATCGCCGGATGCAGATAGGCCGCCGCTGCCGAACAGCGCTCGCCCATCTTTGGCCCGGACCAGAACTGCGTGACCTGGTAGTAGCCCGCGCCCTCCTGCTCCGGTCCGTTGAAATCGTCGTTGAATCGGATCTGGTTTTCACCGCAGGCGTCGACGAAGGCCTGCACGATCGGCCGCGGCGTGCGCTGTTCGCCTACCTGCAGCGGGCCCGACGCGCCATGGAAGGCGTCCTCGCCGCGCTGGTTGCCCTCGGCCTTGCGGAAATAAGGCAGCACGTCCTGCCATCCCCAGCCATCGCAGCCAGCGGCCGTCCAGCCGTCATAGTCCGAGCGATGGCCGCGGATGTAGAGCATCGCGTTGATGGCGCTCGACCCGCCCAGCGCCTTGCCGCGCGGCTGGTAGCCGCGGCGTCCGCCAAGGCCGGGCTGGGGAACGGTCTGGTAGGCCCAGTTCGAGATCTTGGGCCGCCCGGGCAGCATCAAGGCCGTACCGGTCGGCGCGCGGATGAGGATGTGCTTGCCGTCGCCGCCTGCCTCGAGCAGGCAGACGGTCGCGTCCGTGTCCTCGCTCAGCCGTGCGGCAAGCGTCGATCCGGCGGACCCGCCTCCGACGATGACATAGTCGAATTCCATGGTCCCCTCCCGGCCAGCCTTCATCTTGGCGCGACCGGGCTCAGGAATCCAGTGGGATGATGATGCTCAGGCCGCCATCGCCGGCCGCATCATATGCTGGCCGTGTCTGATCTCGGTGCCGAGCACTTTCAGGCATTCGCGCATGAAGTTGGAAAGCCCTGGCCAGCCCTTGGCGGAGACGAGATTGCCGTCGACATGCGCGCCATTTGCAGGAACGTCGACATAGATGCCGCCGGCGAGAGTCACTTCGGGCTCGCAATATTGCAGCGCCGCGACCTTCTTGCCGCGCACCACACCGTCGACGGCGATCAGGATCTGCACGCCATGGCAGATGGTGAAGATCGGCTTTCCGGTCTCGTGGAAATGACGCACGATCGCCTGCACGCGCTTGTCGATGCGGATGTATTCCGGGCCGCGGCCGCCGGCGCAGTAGACGGCGTCGTAGTCCTCGGGCTTAACCTCGGCGAAGGTCTTGTTGACGTAGTAGTCGTGGCCGAGCTTCTCGGTATAGGTCTGGTGCCCTTCGAAGTCGTGCAGCGACGTCTTGACGAGCTCGCCCGCTTTCTTGTCCGGACAGACCACATGGACGGTGTGGC
The DNA here is from genome assembly GCF_900177325.1 of Mesorhizobium australicum. Lineage (NCBI taxonomy): Bacteria > Pseudomonadati > Pseudomonadota > Alphaproteobacteria > Hyphomicrobiales > Phyllobacteriaceae > Mesorhizobium > Mesorhizobium australicum. The sequence goes on from NZ_FXBL01000004.1 coordinate 322,490, forward strand.
CAACCGCATGCATGGTCTGCTCGAACACGAAGATTTCGTATTCCTCGCTGAACTCGCCCACGAGCATCAATATCTTCTTGCCTGCCATAGTCTTCCTCCCTGGCGTCGATTATTCCGCGATCCGAAATAATTCGAGGCATCCTAATCGAGGATCGATCGTCAGGGAAGAGGTTTGGTAGGACCAGTCTAATCTCGCAGGCGGCGCCAGGAATAGCCGCTTGTCGTGTCGGAAGACGTGGACGTGGGCTGGTAATACAGGCCGATTCCGCCGGTTTCGCCTTTCTCGAGCCGCTCGATCAGGACCGGGTGAGACACTTCGAACTCGTCGAAGCCGACGCGCAGCATATGCGGCAACTGGTCGACCAGAACCTGCCCTGTCGCACGTATGGGCCCGGCATAGCCATACCGGCTGCGCAGCAGCTCGGCCTTGGAGAAGGAACGCCCATCGTTGAAGGCTGGAAATGACAAAGCGACGAGCGCCACCTGGTCGAGCACGTCGGCGATCGCCTCCACCGGGTCGGCAGGCGCCAGCAGCACGCCGATCCTGTCCCTGTCGCGCAGCCTCTCGTCGGCCGGGATCTCGAGGAATGCACTGAGCGGCAGGATCAGCTTGCCGTTGGAGCCGGGCGCGTCGAACTCCTCGGAATGGCTCCATTCGTCGTCGCGAAAGCCGGACGGCGTCCAGAGCCGCGTCTCGGGCGGGGGGGCGGGTTCGGTCATGACAGTTCCTAGAGCGACGATGCCGTCAGCGAGTGGTCGAGGTCCGACAGGTGAATGCCGCATTCCGTCTTGGCTTGTCCAGCCCAACGTCCGGATCGCGCATCTTCGCCTTCCTTGACCGGCTGGGTGCAGGGAAAGCAGCCGATGGACAGGTAGCCGTAGGCGACGAGCGGATTTTCCCTCAACTGGTGCTCGCGCATATAGGCGGCGAGATCGGCCGTCGTCCACTTCGCCAGCGGATTGATGCGGATGCGCGGTCCCACCGCCTCGAATACCGGCAAACCGTTGCGCGTCGCCGCCTGGAAGCGCTTGCGGCCGGTGAACCAGGCCGCGAGCGGCTCGACCGCGCGCGCCATCGGTTCGACCTTGCGGATGTTGCAGCAAGCGTCGGTATTCGACTTGTGCAGTTCGCCCTCGGGATCCGTTTCCCGCAGCGAGGAAGCCAGCGGCTCGAAGACCGTGATATTGCGCAGCCCAAAATCGGCCGAGAGCGCGTCCCGGTATTGCAGCGTCTCGCCGAAATGCTTGCCGGTATCGAGGAAGATCACCTGCAGCGCCGGGTCTATGCGCGCGATCATGTGCAGCAGCACGGCGGAATCCGCGCCGAACGACGACACCGCGCCCAGCCCCTGCAGTCCGAAGCGGCCGATCGAGAAGGTGATAATGTCCTGCGGCTCAAGCTGCCCGTAGCGGGCCTCCAGCGCCGCGGCCTCGATCGCAGCCTCTTCCTCGGCGCTAAGCTGCTTTAGCTTCGCTAGCATAGAGCGCCTCCTTGAAGGGCGCGGGGCCGAGACGGCGATAGGCGTCGAGGAACTTTTCCGAGGCGTCGCGGCGATGCGCGAGATAGGTGTCGACGATCTTCTCGATCGCGTCGGTGATCTCGTCGGGGCCGAAGCCGCGTCCGATGATCTCGCCGATCGAGGCATTCTCGTCGCCCGAGCCACCCAGCGTCACCTGGTAAAGCTCCGCGCCCTTCTTCTCCACGCCGAGGATGCCGATATGGCCGACATGGTGATGGCCGCAGGCATTGATGCAGCCGGAGATCTTCAGCTTCAGCTCGCCGATCTCCTTCTGCCGCGCCAGCGAGGCAAAGCGCTGAGAGATGTCCTGTGCGACCGAGATCGAACGCGCATTGGCGAGCGCGCAGTAGTCCAGGCCCGGGCAGGCGATGATGTCCGTGATCAGGTTCGAGTTCGCCGTGGCGAGCCCGATCTCGACCAGCCGGTCGTAGATCGCCTTGAGATCGGCCCGCGCGACATGCGGCAGGATCAGGTTCTGCTCATGGCTGACACGGATCTCGTCGAACGCATAGCGCTCGGCGATGTCGGCGACCGCGTCCATCTGGCCGTCGCTGGCATCGCCCGGCGCTTCGCCGGTGCCCTTGAGGGATATGGTCACCGCGGCGTAGTCGGGGTGCTTGTGCGTGACGACGTTCTGGTCGAGCCATTCGCCGAACGAGCGCGAGTCGAGCCGCGCGAGCTTCACCACCTCGTCGCCCTCGGGACGCGGCGCCAGCGCCGGCGGCGCGAAATAGGCGCCGATCGCGGCGATGTCCTGCTCGGGCAGCGTCAGCACGCTGTCCTTGAGCGCATTCCACTCGGCCTCGACCTGACGCGAGAATTCTTCCGTGCCGGTCTCGTGCACCAGGATCTTGATGCGCGCCTTGTATTTGTTGTCGCGGCGGCCGTGCAGATTGTACACGCGCATCACAGCGGTGATGTAGGAGAGCAGGTGCTCTTCCGGCAGGAAATCCTTGATCTTCTTGGCGATGATCGGCGTGCGGCCCTGACCGCCGCCGACCCAGACGGCGAAGCCAAGCTCGCCCTTCTCGTTTTTCTTCAGATGCAGGCCGATGTCGTGAACCTGGATCGCGGCGCGATCGCGCTCCGCGCCCGTCACGGCGATCTTGAACTTGCGCGGCAGGTAGGAGAACTCGGGATGCACCGACGACCACTGGCGCAGGATCTCGGCATAGGGCCGTGGATCGGCCACCTCGTCGGCGGCAGCACCCGCGAAATGATCGGCGGTCACATTGCGGATGCAGTTGCCGCTGGTCTGCAGCGCGTGCATCTCGACCGAGGCGAGATCGGCAAGGATCGCCGGGATGTCCGACAGGGCCGGCCAGTTGTACTGGATGTTCTGCCGCGTGGTGAAATGGCCGTAGCCCTTGTCGTAGGTGCGGGCGATATGCGCGAGCATCCGCATCTGCTTCGACGACAGCGTTCCGTAGGGGATCGCGACGCGCAGCATGTAGGCGTGGAGCTGGAGGTAGACGCCGTTCATCAGCCGCAGCGGCCGGAACTGGTCCTCCGTGATCTCGCCGGCAAGCCTGCGGTCCACCTGGTCGCGGAACTCGGCGACGCGGGCCTGGACGAAGGAATGGTCGAATTCGTCGTAGCGATACATCTTCTTCTTCCCTTGGGCCGGCTAGATGCCGGCCGCGAACCCTTCGTCGACGGGACGCGGGCGCGCCTGTTTTCCGAGATCGGTCCGGTTCGTCGGTCCGGCGGCCCGGATGCGCTCGCGCAGCCTGAGCGGCCGGATCTCGCCCTCCAGCAGCTCGACGTCGATCAGGTCGACATCCACCACCTCGTTGCGGGCGTAGGAGTCCTTGCCGAGGCGCTCCAGCCGCTCCTCGGCCGGCTTGTCGTGCGCAACCTCGGCATAGTCGATCGTCTCGTGCCAGACCTGGTCGGAGCCGAACCAGACGGCTTCTCCATCTGTGAGCCGGTTTGCGGTGAGAACCTTCATCTCTGTCTCCGTCAGGCGGCGACCGTCTCGCGGTCGTGGACCGCGAGCGCCGTGGATGTGTCGAACCGCGCACCTGCGACCGCGTCGCCGATTATCGTCATCACCGGGCCGGTCAGGTCCTCGCGCGCTTCGAGCGCGGGCAGGTCGGCGAGCGTGCCGTGGAACAGGCGGCGCGAGGCGAGGCTTGCGTTCTCGACCACGGCGACGGCCGTGTCCGGCGAGAGCCCGGCCTCGATAAGGCGCGTCGCCACGTCGGCCGCGATCGAGCGGCCCATGTAAACTGCGACCGTCGCGCCCGAGATCGCCAGCTTCCCCCAATCCGGCAGTGTGCCGCCCTTCAAATCGTGGCCGGTGGTGAACACCATCGACGAGGCGACGCCGCGCAGCGTCAGCGGCAGCTCGAAATCGGCCGCGGCCGCGAAGGCCGCGGTCACGCCGGGCACCACTTCGTAGGACACGCCGGCCTCGCGCAGCGCCGCCATCTCCTCGCCTGCGCGTCCGAAGACCAGCGGATCGCCGCACTTCAGCCGCACCACGCGCTTGCCCGCCTGCCCGAGTTCGACCAGCAGCTCGTTGATCTCAGCCTGGCTCTTGGAGTGGCAGCCCTTGCGCTTGCCGACGCCGATGCGCTCGGCGTCGCGACGGCCCATGGCGATCACCGCCTCGGGCACCAGCGCGTCGTGGACGATCACGTCCGCCTCCATCAGCAGGCGGTGCGCGCGTAGGGTGAGGAGATCCTCGGCGCCCGGCCCGGCGCCGACGAGCGCGACATGGCCAACAATTTCGCCCTGGCGCGACAGCAGAATGTCTGCCGCGACCTGCGCTTCCTCGAACGAGCCGATCTCCATCGCCCGCGCCGGTGCGCCATTGAAGAATTCGTTCCAGTAGCCGCGCCGCGCCGCGCCCTTCGGCAACAGACGCTCGACAGCCGCCCGGTAAGACGCCGCCAGCGTTGCCAGCCGGCCGAGCGACGGTGACAGCATCCGGTCGATCCGGGCGCGGATCATCTGCGCCAACACGGGCCCAGCGCCCTCGGTGCCGATCGCGATTGCCACCGGCGCGCGGTTGACCAGCGCCGGCGTGAAGAAGTCGCACAGTTCCGGCCGGTCGACGGCGTTGACACAGATGCCGGCGGCGCGGGCATCCGCGACGATCCGCTCATCGAGCGCCTCATCGCCCGTGGCGGCGAAGACCAGGGTCGCGCCCGCAAGCAGCTTCGCCTCATAGGGCGCCTTCAGCAGGCGCGCATCATTGGCGGCAGCCCAGGCAGCCAGCTCCGCTTCCGCATCCTCGGCGACGATCGTCAGCCTCGCACTCGACTGTGCCATCAGGCGCGCCTTGGCCAGCGCTTCGTCGCCGTTGCCGACGATGACGACGCTACGGCCTTCCACCTTCATGAAGACCGGAAACGCATTGAGCCTGGATTCGTGCGAGGACATCTCTGGGGTCACCTTGGAGCGTCGCATTTTCCCGGATCATCCCCGCAATATGGAGGCATCGGCTGTCTCGGCGTGCGCGGCAAGGCAATCGCTTTTCTGTCGCGCGAAGAGCGCGCGCAAAAATATTCCACGGACGCGTCGTTCGCGCTCGATGCCCCGTCGATTGTCCAGCTAAGGGCCGATCAGCTCCGCGGTTTCTGGAGAGCCAGTAAAATGAATATGTTGACGCGGCATCAGGCCGTACGTTCAGGTCAATCTATACAATTTTTATAGACAATGGAGGATTTCATGAGGACGCGACCTTTGCCCTGTCGCGCAAGTCCATTCCGATTTCTGCGGCGTTTTGGAATCCGCTTCCTTTTTCACCAGATCGCCGACCGGAGGCGACGTTACGCTCGGCTCCGGAGTTGATCGCGCGCCCAGTTGACGATCTGTTGAGCGGTCATGGCCCCGGAAACCCGCGCAACCTCCTGTCCATCGGCGAACAGCAGCATCGTCGGAATGCTTCTGATTCCGAGACGACCGGCCAGTTCGTTCTCCGAGTCGGAATTGAGCTTGAGCAGACGGATGCCGGGCTCGAGCGTCGCGGCGGCAGCCTCGAAGGCGGGCGACATCATGCGGCAGGGGCCGCACCAGGGAGCCCAGACGTCCACCAGCACGGGAATGTCGCCACGCTGCGTTTGGCGCTTGAACATGTCGGCGTCGGCATCCACCGGTTTCGAGGCAAAGAGCGGCGTTCTGCATTTGCCGCACCGCGCCGACCCCGCCGGGCGATCGTCGGGCACTCTGTTGACCCCGCCGCACGTCGTGCAGACGATCTGATGGCTACCGGACATTCATTATCGCTCCACACCTGGCCCCGTCGCCGGCTCGGGCCGTCGTCAGGGTTGACTAAATATACGTATCTAAGTAGATACAAAAAAATGAATATCAATATTCGCGTTGATTCCGTTGCGATGCGGGATGCCGCCGACGAGGCCAGCGACCTGTTGAAGGCGCTTTCGAACCGTCACCGTCTCCTGATCCTCTGCCATCTGGTGGAGGGGGAGAGATCGGTCGGCGAACTCGCTTCGTTTCTCGGCATCCGGGACTCCACCGTATCCCAGCACCTCGCATTGCTGCGTCGCGATGGCGTGATCGCAGGCCGCCGCGACGGGCAGACCATCTGGTACCGTATCGTGAACGAGGCGGCGAAGGCGGTGGTGGAGGTGCTGTATCGAGCCTATTGTGCGCCGGTGCGATGACACGATGGTGCACACCACCCATTCCTGAAATGCACGTTGAAATCCGCTGCGCTTGTATGTACATAAATTTCAGAAATTACTGAAATAAGAGACATGCCCTCATGAACCTCTCTCCGACGATCCAGGCCTTCGTGCTGCATTTCGGCGAGATGGGCAGTCGTTGGGGCATCAACCGGACCGTCGGACAGATCTATGCGCTGCTCTACGTCTCCGGCGAGCCGCTCTGCGCGGACCAGATCGTCGAGGCTCTCGGCATATCGCGATCCAACGTCTCGATGAGCCTGCGTGAGTTGCAGGGCTGGAACCTCGTTCTGCTCAAGCATCTGCCGGGCGACAGGCGTGACTACTTCACCACGCCGGATGATGTCTGGCAGATCCTCCGCACGCTTGCGGAGGAGCGCAAGAAGCGCGAGGTCGACCCGACGCTCTCGGTCCTGCGCGAACTGCTCATGCAGGCGCCGACGAGCGAGGCGGACCGGCATGCGCAGCAGCGGCTGGGCGAGATGCATGCGCTGATCGAGCGGCTGACGACATGGTACGACGACGTGAAGCGGCTGGAGCCCGAGCGGCTAGTAGCGCTTCTGGCTCTCGGCTCGAAGGTGACGAAACTTCTCGACACCAAGGACAGGATCGTCTCTCTTGGCCGCAAGCGCAAAGAGCAGAGCACGCCATGACCGCGGCCGAGCCTTACGTTACGCGCCGGGTTACAGCTTCGGTGTCCTTCGCTCCTGCTGAGGAAGCGGGGGCTCTCGTCCGTCCCCGAGCGACATCGAGACTGCCCGCCCGCGCGGGAACGTTGCTGCAGGCCGCCGCAGCGCTGCTGTGGATTCCGCAGGCGGGCCTCATCGCCATGGTTATAGGCGGCATCGCGGCGGGCGAGCCCGCGCGCGCAACGCTGGTTCCGGCCGCGACCGTTTTCCTGCTCGGCATCGTCCGCGCCGGCCTGGAGCGGTCCGGTGTCCGCTCAGCCTTCGATGCGGCGAGAAAGCACCTGTCGGACTTGCGCGCCGAGGCGATCGCCGTGGTCGCGGGCCGGTCTCCCCTCGACATGTCCGCGCCGTCGTCCGGGCTCGTCGCCTCCGCGCTTGCCGAGCAGGCCGAGGCGGTTGTGCCCTATCTCGCGCGCTTCCAGCCCCTGCGCTTCAAGGCGGCCGTCGTGCCCCTGGCCATCCTTGCCTGCGTGCTTGCCTTCTCCTGGGTGGCCGCCCTCATCCTGCTGGTGGCCGCGCCGCTGATTCCGCTGTTCATGGCGCTGATCGGCTGGCGTGCCAAGGAGGCGAGCGAAAGGCAGCTTGCCCGGATGGGCGACATGAACGCCTTCCTGCTCGACCGCCTGCGTGGCCTGGCGACGATCCGCACCTTTGGCACGGTCGACCTGACCGCGCTGCGGCTGCGTGCCTCCGCCGACGACCTCAGGACGCGGACGATGGCGGTGCTGCGCATCGCTTTCCTTTCGTCTGCGGTGCTGGAATTGTTCGCCGCGCTCGGCGTGGCGATGGTCGCGGTCTATGTCGGCTTCCATTTTCTGGGCCAGCTCGAATTCGGCGCCTGGGCCGGCAAGCTGTCGCTCGCGCAGGGCCTGTTCGTCCTGATGCTTGCCCCCGCCTTCTTCGAGCCGCTGCGCGACCTGTCGACAGTCTGGCACGATCGCGCCGCCGGGCAGGCGGGACTGGAGGCGATCGAGAAGATGGCCGTCCGTGGCATGCCGATCGTCGGCGCGACCGCCGGAGAGGTCCGACCGACGGAGCGCGGCACAGCGCTGTCAGTCAGGGCGGAAGACCTCACCTTCCGATATCCTGGCCGCGATAGCTACGTTCTGGCGGGATTCGATCTCGACGTCAGGCCGGGCGAGCACGTCGCTCTCGTCGCGCCGAGCGGCGCGGGCAAGTCGACGATACTGGCCTTGCTCGCCGGCCTCGCGCCGGTGTCTGGCGGCATCGTCCGGATCGGCGGCGAGCCGCTCAACGCGGCCAATGCGGCGCGTCTGCGCGCCTCCATGGCCTGGATCGGCCAGCCGCCGCACATCTTCCCCGGCACCATCGCAAGCAATGTCGCCCTCGGCCGGCCGGAAATCGGAGCAAGTGAGATGACTGCGGCTTTGAAGGTCGCCCGGCTCGACGGCGTGGCAGCCCGTCGTGGCCCGTCTCCCGTTGGCGAGAACGGCGTCGGCCTGTCGGGCGGCGAGGCCTTGCGCCTGGCAATCGCGCGCGCGGCCGCCGGCGCGGACAAGGGCCTGATCCTTGCCGACGAGCCCACCGCCCACCTCGACAGCGCTACCGCGAGCGAAGTGATCGAGAGCCTGCTCGCCGCCGCGGCCGGGTGCACGCTCGTCGTCGCCACGCACGACCCCGTCCTTGCGGGCCGCATGGACCGTGTCATCGACCTGTCCCACAGGCTGGCGGAGGCGGCGGAATGAGCCGGTTCCGCCCCCTGCGCGCTGTGCTCGCACTCTTCCAATCCGGCGACATGCGGATGCTGCTCGCCGGCGCTGTGCTTTCGCTCGCGACGGCGCTTGCCGGCATCGCGCTTCTCGGCCTGTCCGGCTGGTTCATCACGGCGACGTCGATCGCCGGCGCTTCGGTTGCAACGGCGCTCGCCTTCGACGTCTTCATGCCGTCGGCCGGCATACGCCTGCTGGCGCTGGGCCGGACCGCCTCGCGCTACGGCGAACGGCTGGCGACCCATGAGGCGACCCTCAAGGTCCTGGCCGCATTGAGGGAGCGGGTGTTCCGCGGCTGGGCCTCGCCCGCTGCAGCCCGGGCGCTCGCCATGCGCCCGTCGCGAGCCCTGTTCCGGTTGACGCTCGACATCGACGCGCTGGATACGCTCTACCTTCGGATCATCGTCCCGGTCTTCGCCGCGACAGGCACCGCGCTGGCGATTTCGGCTGCCCTCGGCTTCATCCATCCGCTGCTGGGCGCCGGCGCGGCGCTGCTGTTGCTTGCAGCTGGGCTCGGCATTCCCGCACTCGCAACCCGGCGCGCGGAAACGTTTGTGCGCCGAAGGGCACATGCGCTCGAGGCACTGCGCTCGCGCACCATCGACCTGGTGAAAGGAAGGACAGACCTGCTGATGGCCGGGCGCGCCAGCGCCCAGATAGAGGCAGTTGCCGCGGCGGACCGGCGTCTTGCGCAGGCCGACATCGGGCTCACCCGCGTCGAAGCCGATGCGGGCTTTGCGCTCGGGGTGGCTGGCGCCGGGTTGCTGGCAGGCGTGCTGCTTGCTGTGGCCCTGCTCGCGGAGCGCGGCGACATCGGCGCGCCGGCCGCGGCCTTCGCCATACTCCTGGCAATGGCAAGCCTCGAACCGTTCGCGCCGCTGCGGCGCGGCGCGGTCGAGTTCGGCCGCACTCTCCTGGCTGCGCGCCGTCTGGCGCCACGGCTGACGAACGAGGCTGGAACCACCGCGCTGCCCGAACCGGCGCAGGCGGGTGTCGCGGCACGGCTGCATTTGGTCTCGGCGAGCTATGACGGCCATGTCCGCCCGGTCCTGTTCGATGTCTCGCTCACCCTCCGGCGCGGCGAACGCGTCGCCATCATCGGCCAGAGTGGGGCAGGCAAATCCACAATCCTGTCTCTTCTCGCTGCGGAGCTGCCTGCCATGCGGGGCAGCGTGGAAATCCTGCCGGCGACGCTGCTGACGCAGCGCACGGAGCTGTTTGCCGATACGCTGCACGGAAACCTGGCGCTTGCCCGGCCCGAAGCGACGGAAACTGAAATGTTCGCGTCGCTCGCGGCCGCAGGCCTTGATGACATGATGGGGCGCCTGCCGCGCGGGCTGTACACGCCGCTTGGCGAGGCGGGCGCCGGCCTGTCGGGCGGCCAGGCCCGCCGCCTCGCGCTCGCGCGCATCCTGTTGCGCGATGCGCCGGTGTGGTTGATGGACGAGCCGACGGAAGGGCTCGACGGCCCGACCGCGCGCGATGTCGTCGCGCGCATCGACGCCGCGGCCGTCAATCGCTCGCTCGTCATCGCCACCCACATCCGCCGCGAAGCCGAACTCGCCGACCGCCTCGTCCTGATGCGCGACGGTCGGATCGTCGCGGAGGCGTCACGCGGAAGCGCGAAATATGAAGAGATGCTCAGCGGGCTTCGCCCGGACTGAGTTGGAACGTCGAAGCCCGGGCAGCCGCAAGGCGGCCCCAGCAAACAAAGGAGGCGGCAGCGCCGGATCCGGTCATGGAACTCGATATCGTAGCTCTCTCGCGGCTGCAGTTCGCAATCACCGCGCTCTATCACTTCCTCTTCGTTCCGCTCACGCTCGGCCTGTCGATCCTGCTCGCCATCATGGAGACGGTCTATGTAATGACCGGCCGGGTGATCTGGCGGCAGATGACCAAGTTCTGGGGCACGCTGTTCGGCATCAACTTCGTCCTCGGCGTCGCCACCGGCATCGTGATGGAATTCCAGTTCGGCATGAACTGGAGCTACTACAGCCACTATGTCGGCGACATCTTCGGCGCGCCGCTGGCGATCGAGGGCCTTATGGCCTTCTTCCTCGAGGCGACTTTTGTCGGCCTGTTCTTCTTCGGCTGGGACAAGCTGTCGAAGATCGGCCATCTCGCCGCCACCTGGGCCGTGGCGCTTGGCTCCAACCTCTCGGCGCTGTGGATCCTGATTGCCAACGGCTGGATGCAGAACCCGGTCGGCTCGGCCTTCAACCCGCAGACCATGCGCATGGAGGTCGTCGACTTCTACGAGGTCCTGTTCAACCCGGTGGCGCAGGCGAAGTTTGTCCACACCGTCTCGGCGGGATATGTCACGGCAGCTGTTTTCGTCCTCGGCGTGTCGGCGTGGTACCTGCTCAAGGGCCGCAGCGTCGCCTTGGCGAAGCGCTCGATGACAGTGGCCGCGTCCTTCGGCCTTGCCTCGGCCTTGTCGGTCGTGGTGCTCGGCGACGAGAGTGGGTATCTCTCGACCGAGCATCAGAAGATGAAGCTCGCCGCGATCGAGGCGATGTGGAAGACCGAGCCGGCGCCCGCGCCCTTCACGGCCTTCGGCTTCCCCGACCAGCAGTCGCGCACGACGCACTTCGCCGTGCATATCCCCTGGGCCATGGGTCTGATCGGCACGCGCTCGCTGACCACCGAGATCCCCGGCATCGAGGAGCTGGTCGAACATGCCGAGGTTCGCATCCGCCAGGGCATCGTTGCCTACGACGCGCTGCAGAAAATCCGCGAGGCGGGCAGCACCACGGCGATCCCCGACGACGTGCGGACCGCCTTCGAGGACAACGGCATGGACCTCGGCTATGCGCTGCTGCTGAAGCGTTATGTCGACGATCCCCGCCAGGCGAGCGACGACCAGGTCGCGCAGGCGGCATGGGATACGGTACCGAATGTGCCGACCCTGTTCTGGACCTTCCGCATCATGGTCGGCCTCGGCTTCAGCTTCATCCTGCTGATGGCGGTCTTCTTCTATCTTTCGGCCCGCCACCGCCTGGACCGCTACCCATGGCTTTTGTGGGTCGCCGTTCTTGCGATCCCGCTGCCGTGGATCGCGGCCGAGTGCGGCTGGATCGTCGCCGAGGTCGGACGACAGCCCTGGATCATCGAGGGCGTGCTGCCGACAGCGGCCGCCGTGTCGAGCCTCGGCGCCACGACGGTGCTGATCACCATCCTCGGCTTCGCGGCGATCTACACGGTCCTGTTCATCATCGAGATGTCGCTGATGATCGCGGCGATCCGCAAGGGACCCGAAGATGACCACCAGCCGGAGCCGGCGATCGCCCCTCCCTCCCTTGTTCCCGCGGAGTGACCAGCCATGATCCTGCATGATCTCATCGACTATCCGACGCTCCGCGTCATCTGGTGGGTGCTGCTCGGCGTTCTCTTGATCGGCTTCGCCGTGATGGACGGCTTCGACCTCGGCACCGGCACGCTTCTTCCCTTCGTCGCGCACAACGATCTCGAGCGCCGCGTCGTCATCAACGCGGTCGGGCCGGTCTGGGAAGGGAACCAGGTCTGGCTGATCCTCGGCGGCGGGGCGATCTTCGCCGCCTGGCCGCCGCTCTACGCAGTGTCCTTCTCGGGTTTCTATCTGGCGATGTTCGCGATCCTCTTCGCACTCATCCTGCGACCGGTCGCCTTCAAATATCGGTCGAAGCGCGAGAGTGCTGCGTGGCGTTCGCGCTGGGACTGGGCGCTGTTCATCGGCGGCTTCGTTCCTGCGCTCGTCATGGGCGTCGCTGTGGGCAATGTCCTGCAGGGTGTGCCGTTCCACTTCGGGTCCGACCTGCGCATCTTCTACGATGGCACGACACTGTTCGAACTGCTCAACCCGTTCGGCCTGCTCTGCGGCCTGCTGTCCGTCGCCATGCTGGTCATGCACGGCGCGGCGTGGCTGGTGCTGAAGACGACGGACGAGGTGGCCGCCAGGGCGCGCGCCTATGGCAGCATCGCCGCGCTCGTGACGATCGCTCTGTTCGCGATCGGCGGGCTGTGGCTCTGGGCCGGTATCGACGGCTACCGCCTCACGAGCGCGGTCTTCACGGATGGACCGTCAAACCCGCTCGCCAAGACAGTGGAGCAGGGGCCCGGCATCTGGTTCGAGAATTACGCGGCCCATCCGTGGATGATGGTCGCCCCGGCGCTTGGATTCGGCGGCGCGGCGCTCGCGCTTCTGCTGCTGCGCCTGCGACGCGAGGTGCTGACGCTCATTGCGAGCGCGCTGTCGATCCTCGGCATCATCTCGACCGTCGGCCTGTCGATGTTCCCGTTCATCCTGCCGTCCTCGGTCGATCCGCGGTCGAGCCTGACGGTCTGGGACGCCTCGTCGAGCCATCTCACGTTGTTCATCATGCTCGTCGTCACGGTGATCTTCGTACCGATCATCGTCGCCTATACGAGCTGGGTCTATCGCGTCCTGTGGGGCAAGGTCGACGCGGACGGGATCCGTGACGGCACCGGCCACGCCTACTGAGGGAAAGGAGTTCGTCATGTGGTATTTCGCCTGGCTGCTCGGCCTGCCGCTTGCTGCCGCCTTCGCTGTGCTCAATGCGATGTGGTACGAGCTGATGGAAGACGAGGCGCAGAAACGCGCCTCCGCCGACAAGCCGAACTGAGATTTCGCCCTGGGATACCCGGCTGGCGCGGACGAGCTTGCCGTCCGCGCTACCGCGCCGGTTCGATATGCTGGATCAGCAGCTTCTCCAGCCAGTCGACAAAGACCTGCATGCGCCGAGAGATGTGCTGTCTGTGAGGATAGAGCAGCGTCATCGGCATCGGCTCGGCGCGAAAGCCGGGCATGACCTCGACCAGTTCGCCGCTGCGCAGATGCTGCCTCACGTCATAGGCCGGGATCTGGATCAGTCCGAGGCCGGCGAGGCAGGCGGAGATGTAGGCCTCGGCGCTGTTGACGGTGACGCGGCCGCGCACTGGCCGGCTGCGCGGCATGCCGTCCTCCTGCCATCCCCAGTCCTCAAGCCGGCCCGTCGAGGGTGAGGCGTAGTTCACCGCGAGGTGCGAATCGAGATCGTCCGGCGAGCGCGGCACGCCATGCCGGTCAAGATACGTGGGGGCTGCGACATTGATCAGCTCCAGAATGCCCAGCGGCCGCGCGATCAGCCCGGAATCGGAGAGCGGCCCGACCCGTAGCACGCAGTCGACGCGCTCTTCCACCAGGTCGACGGACCGGTCGGTCACGCCCAGGTCGACGTCGATGTCCGGATAGTCGTCCAGAAAGGCCGGCAGGGCGGGCGCGATGATCAGCCGGCCGATCCGGCCGGGCACGTCGATCTTCAGCCTGCCGGAGGGCTTGGAACTCGTCTGCCGGAAGAGATTCTCCGTTTCCTCTACGTCGCCGATAACCCGCAGGCAGCGCTCGTAGAAGGCGGTGCCATCCAGCGTCGGCGACACCCGGCGCGTCGTGCGGTGCAGCAGGCGCGCGCCGACGCGCCCCTCCAGTTCGAGGATCGCGGCGGAGACCGACGACCGCGGCAGGCCGAGCGTGTCGGCCGCGCGGGTGAAGCTCGAACACTCGACCACTCGGGCGAAAACGCGAAAAAGGTCGATGCGGTCCATGGATTGTTCGTTCCTGCTGTCAAGTCATTTCAAAATGAACGTCTTTATAAAGAAAAGCTAGACGATAGCTTATCGACGGAAAGCTTGAAGGCAAGCTTGAGAAACGGAGAATGCCATGACGGACCACGCCATCAAGGACAAGACAGTCATCATCGCCGGCGGCGCCAAGAATCTTGGAGGTCTGATCGCCCGCGATCTTGCCGCCAACGGCGCCGCGGCGATCGCGATCCATTACAACAGCGCAGCGACCAAGGCCGACGCGGAAGCGACGGTGGACGCGGTGAAGAAACACGGCGCCAAAGCCGTTGCGCTGCAGGCCGATCTGACGACGGCGGCGGCAGTGGAGAAGCTGTTCGCCGATGCGGTCTCCGCAGTCGGACGCCCGGACATCGCCATCAACACCGTCGGCAAGGTGCTGAAGAAGCCGATCGTCGACATTTCCGAGGCCGAGTATGACGAGATGAGCGCGGTCAACGCCAAGTCGGCATTCTTCTTCATCAAGGAAGCCGGCAAGAGCCTGAATGACAATGGCAAGATCTGCACGCTCGTGACCTCGCTGCTGGGCGCGTTCACGCCGTTCTATGCCTCCTATGCCGGCACCAAGGCCCCGGTAGAGCATTTCACCCGTGCGGCCGCCAAGGAGTTCGGCGAGCGTGGCATCTCCGTCACGGCCATCGGGCCCGGTCCGATGGACACCCCGTTCTTCTACGGCCAGGAGACGCCGGAGGCACAGGCCTACCACAAAACGGCCGCGGCGCTCTCCGGATTCTCCAAGACGGGCCTGACGGACATCGAGGACATCGTTCCCTACATCCGTTTCCTCGTCTCGGACGGCTGGTGGATGACCGGCCAGACGATCCTGGTCAATGGCGGCTACACGACGAAATAAGAGTGGCCGCCGCGATTGGTCGTGATTTCTGACAACTGATGTCAGCATGGCCGACTTTATCGTCCGGTTTGCGCATCTGATAACTCCAAGCATTGCAATCGCCGCTCTACCCCGGTCTCGTCCAGGTGGAGCGGCGCCGCACATGGCCATTCCCGGTCGTGGATGCGTGAATAAGAGGTTTGAAATGCGTCGATTGATCATAGCTCTGTTTGCCGGCCTGTTGAGCCTTCAGCCCGTCGCGCCCGCGCTTGCGCAGACTGCTGCCGAGGTGGACAATTCGCTCGACGGACTGTTCGGTGAGCATAAATCCTATCGCGCCTTCTTTGAGAAGTTGCAGTCGGCGGTCGCGGCCGGCGACAAGCAGGCCATCGCTGGAATGGTCGACTATCCGTTCCACGGCAGGATTGCCGGCAAGGCGGTGAGGATCCGCGACGCGGCGCATTTCGTCGCCGACTACGACAAGATCGTCACGGACAAGGTGAAGAAAGCGGTCGCGAACCAGACCTATGCGACGCTGTTCGCCAACTGGCAGGGCGTATGTATAGGGGACGGCGAAGTCTGGTTTTCCGGGGTCGGCGATGCGAATGTCATCCGGATCACGGCGATCAACGACTGATCCCGCGATCCGCAATCAGGAGAACATGACATGATACGCGTCCTAACCGCCGCCGGCGCTCTAATCGCACTCGGTTACATGGCCTTGCCTGCACAGGCGCAGTCGACGGTCAAATGCGTGTCGCGCAACTATCAGTACGGCGAGTGCTGGGCCGGTCCGCTCAAGCAGCCGCAGCTGATCCACCAGGTCTCAAGCAGCGCGTGCATCCTGAACCGGAGCTGGGGATACAATCCGCAGTCCGGCTATATCTGGGTGGCCAACGGCTGTGCCGGCGTCTTCGCTGATGTCGGCGGATACCACTATGGCCGCGGCGGCAAGGTCGATCCCGGCGCCCGCACCTATGACGAGCATGGTCACGACGTAGGCGCTGCGGTTGGCGCCGCAGTCATCGGTGCGATCGTCGGTGGCATCGTGGCGGGCAATCATCATGGCCATCAGCACACCACCAGCAATGTGCGCGAGGACGACGGCTACAATGGCTGCCACGGGATCGGCTGCATGGTCACCCCGCCGGACGACAACGACACCATCGACACCAGGCCGCAGTTCGACGCGCAGGGCGAGCCGAACTTCGACACTCACGGCAACTATCAGGGCTGCCACGGCGTCGGATGTCTTGTCGACGACCCGGACAGCACCGACGACAGCGACCAGTAACGCCTGCGCCCAGCTGGGTGACAAGCCTTGCCGGGGCCGCGTTGCGGCCCGGCGCAGCGGGGACAGGAGCCCGGCGACGCATCATGCATACGCTGACGATGATCCTCGCCGGTCTTGCGCTGCTCGGCGTTTTCATGCTGCTGGGTCGCCGGAGAGGGCCGGGTGGCGCCGCGGCGGCGGCCTGGATTTTCCTGCCGGTCTGGCTTGTGGTCGCCTGCGTCAACATGTGGGTTGGCGTCTCCCGCGCCGGCTACACGTTTGCCGAGGAACTGCCGATCCTGTTGCTGATCTTCCTCCTCCCGGCGTGCCTGGCGATCTTCATCGCGTCCTATCTGCCCAGGGAATAAGTTTCGTCACCCAAGGTCCAGCAGGAGATATGTTCATGCCCTTGCCGTCCGTACTCCAGGCCGCGATCGATGCGATCAACGCGGCCGACACAGACGCGTTCGTCGCGGCCTTCGCCGCGAACGGCGTCATCAACGACTGGGGCCGCGTCCTCAGGGGGCACGAGGGCGTGCGGTCCTGGGCCCGTTCCGATGCGATCGGCGCCGGTGCGAAGATGACCGTGGTAGAGGCGACCACCACCGGCAACACCACCCACATCGTCTTCGACTGGAAGAGTCGCGTCTTCAACGGTCGCAGCCAGGCCTATGTCACGATCGTCGACGGCCTGATCACCGAGTTCCGCATTCCGGCGAATTGACCTCATAGGGCCTGCCGGTTCACAAATCCCTGTCTTCCACCAACAGCCAGTCCACACATGAGCAGTTCCGGCACTTCAAGTCATCATCCGCTTCTACGTCGCCGCGATGGCCATCACGCCCGCGTGCGGTTCGAAGAGCTGTTCTTCGATCTCGTTTACGTCTTCGCGGTGACGCAGCTCAGCCACGAACTGCTGCACAATCTGACGTTCACCGGCGTGGTCGAGACGCTGATCCTCTGGTTCGCCGTATGGCTCGGTTGGCAATACACCTGCTGGGTCACAAACTGGTTCGATCCGGCGACGCCACGGATTCGCGGGCTGCTGTTTGTCGTGATGCTCGCGGGTCTTGTGATGTCGGCCTCGCTCGATGGCGCCTATGCCGAGCGCGGGCTGATCTTCGCGTGCGCCTATGTTGCCATACAGGTCGGCCGGACCGCCTATATCGCGTGGGAACTTGGCCCGGACCATCCGCTCTCGGCCAACTATCGACGCATGCTCGGATGGCTCGTCATCTCCGCCGTGTTCTGGATCGCCGGCGGTCTGACGGAGCATTGGACGAGGGTGGGTCTGTGGGCGATCGCCGTCGCGTGCGAATATTTCTCCCCGATGTTCGGCTTCGCGTTGCCGGGGCTCGGACGCTCGTCCACCCGCGACTGGACGATCGAGGGCGGCCACCTCGCAGAACGATGCCAGCTTTTCGTGATCGTGGCCCTCGGAGAGACGTTGTTGGCGACCGGCGTGACGCTGACTGGCACCGAGGTTTGGGATGTCCCGATCCTGTCGGCGATGCTCGCCACGTTTCTTGGCACCTTGGCGATGTGGTGGCTGTATTTCGGCACATCGAGCGAGGATGCCACCGAGACGATTACGCACTCCGAGGATCCCGGCCGGATCGGCGCCTACTTCCACTACGCTCACGCCATCCTGGTCGCGGGCATTATCGCGACGGCGGTTGGAAACGATCTCGTGCTTTCCCACCCGCATGAGCATCCGAAACTGGCCTATGCACTGGTTCTTTCGGCAGGGCCGGTGATCTATCTGCTCGGCGGTGCGGTCTACAAGAAGGTGGTCTACGGTGTCTTGCCCCTCTCGCACATTGCGGGGGTCGCGGTGCTGGCGGCGCTCGTTCCCGTCGCGCAGACGGTCGATCTTCTGACGATGGGATGGCTCACCACGCTCGTCATGCTTGCCGTCGGCATTTGGGACAGTCGTTCGAGGCGCGCCAGACAGTCCGGGATCTGACGGTCACGGATCCGAGGCGATGAGGTCTCCGAGCGCCTTCACGGCGACCTCGTAGCCGCGCGGCCCTAACCCCGCGATCACCGCCGTCGCGACCTTCGACACCAGCGAGGTGTGATAGATCTCCTCGCGGCGGTGGATGTTCGAGATGTGCAGCTCGATGATCGGGCGGGGAAACATCTTGAGCGCGTCGAGCAGCGGGATCGAGCGGAAGCTGAGGCCCGCCGGGTTGATCACGATGCCCGCTCCCTCATCGATCGCCTCGTGCACCCAGTCGACGAGTTGATGCTCCGCATTGGTCTGGTGGAAGCGGAGCGGCCGATCTCCCGCAGCGTGCCGGCACATCGCCTCGATTTCGGCGAGCGTCGTCGTCCCGTAGATTTCCGGTTCGCGCTTGCCGAGGCGGTTCAGGTTCGGGCCGTTCAGGACGTAGATCGGCTTCATTGGCTTATCCCTGATATCCAAAGAGCCGCGGCAGCCACAGCACCGCGTCTGGCACGAAGGTAATGACAGCGAGAACGAAGATCATCGCGAACAGGAACGGTATCGTATCGCGTACGATGTCGCGCAACGGCACTTCGGCGATGCGGGTCATGATGAAGAGAAGCAGTCCGTAGGGCGGTGTGATCAGCCCGAGCATGATGTTGAGCACCACCATCACCCCAAAGTGCACCATGTCGATCCCCAGCGCCTGAGCCGTCGGGATAAGAACCGGCACGATCACCAAAAGTATCGTTGTTCCTTCGAGAATGCATCCGAGCAGAAGGAGCAGGACATTGACGAGAATCAGAAAACCGGTCGGCGACAGGTTCCAGGCAAGCAGCAGGGCCGAAAGAGACTGCGGAATGTTCTCGATGGTGACAACATAGTTGAACACCATGGCCCCTGCGAGCAGCATGCCGATCGAGGCCGTGGTACGGGCGCTGTTCAGCAGCGCGCGATAGAACTCCTGCGGCGAGACGCTGCGATAGATCGCAACCGAAATGAGGAGCGCATACCCGGCCGCGACGCCCGCTGCTTCGGTAGGCGTCATCACGCCGCCGCGGATGCCGACGAGCAGAACGACCGGCAACAGGAGTGCCGGGAACGCTCGAAGTGTGATTCCCGGTATCTCGCGCAATGGCACCGGCTTTTCCACTGGGAAGTTCTTGCGACGGGCATCTACCGCGACGATTGCCATCTGTGCGAGGGCGAGCAGCAGGCCTGGAATGATGCCTGCGATAAAAAGGAAGCCGATCGAGGCATCGGAAACAAGCGCATAGATGACGAGCGGGATCGACGGCGGGATAATCGGCCCGATCACCGAGGTTACGGCTGTCAGCGCGGCGGCGTAGCTCGCGGGGTATTTGCCGTCCTTGGTCATCAATTGCTGCATCATCTTGCCGGTTCCGGCCGCGTCGGCGATCGCTGATCCGGACATGCCCGCGAAGATGATCGACTGCAGCACGTTCACCTGCGCCAGGCCGCCGCGGAACCGGCCGACCACGGCGTTGCAGAAGTTCAGCAGGCGATCCGTCATCGATCCGGCATTCATGATCTCGGCGGCGAGGATGAACATCGGCACCGCCAGCAAAAGGTAGCTGGTGTAGAGGCCGTTGAGCAGCTGCTCGGCCGCGGTGCCCATGTCCAGTCCGGCCAGCCAGAGATAGAGGATCGAGCCGGCGATCATCGCATGGCCGATCGGCAGGCCGAGGAAGGCGAGCGCCGTGATCGCTACGAGCGACAGCGAGAAGGGACTGGTGAAGTTCATACGCCGGAGCTCGCCTTGGTGGGATCGAATTCGTCCGGCGCGTCGCCCTTGAGCGCGTGGAAGCCTAGCCAGAGATAGCGCGCTATCACGGCGAGAACGAAAACGATGTAGATCGAGAACAGCCAGTCGAAGCGGATCTTGAGATAGGCGGTGTGTTCCACCTTCATGAAGGTCACGTAATCGAAGACCGCCGGAAACGAGCAGCCGTAAAGCCCGATCAGGGCGGCAGCCGAAGCCAGTGTCATGAACCGACGTGCCCGTGGGCCCACGGCGCTATAGATCAGATCGAACCTTATCTCCTCTTCCTCGCGAACGACGAACGCGGCGCCGAAGAGCACGACCCAGATCCACAGGACGACGGTGAGTTCATTGCTCCATCCAGTCGGCCAGTTGAGCACGTACCGAAACACCACCTGCAGAAGAAAGGCGATGAACATGACGCCGATCATCAGCGCGATGAAGTTCTCGCCGCGCCGATAAAGCCACGCGCCCCAAGACGCCCATCCCTTGGCCATCAATCCGTTCTCCCGAGAATGAGGCCGCCAGGGACATCCTTGGCGGCCTCGTGATCGACCTTCACAGAGCGTTGATCTTGTCCACCATGCCGGCCGGCCATTCCTTCGCCTGCTCGGACGCCAGATACTGCTCTTGGACATGCTTGCGGAAGGCGGCGACGTCGGGCTCGTAGATCTTCAGCCCCTTCGCCTTGAAGCTCTCGGCGAGTTCCTTCTCGCGGGCCAGATGCTTCTCGGTCGAGAAGTCGATCGCCTTGTCGGCCGCCGCCTGGAACTTCGCCTGCTTCTCCGCGCCCATCTCGTCCCACACCTTTTTCGAGACCGTAAGCAGGTCGTATCCGACGAGGTGCGAGGTCAGGACGATCTGCGTCATCACCTCATAGAACTTCATGTTCTCTACGTTCGGCAACGGGTTGTCCTGCCCGTCGATCGCACCGGTCTGGAGGCCGGTATAGACCTCGGCATAGGCCATCGGCGTCGGGTTGGCGCCGAGCGCTGTGCCAAGGAACTGCCAGGCGTCGCCACCGGGCATGCGCAGCTTGATACCGGCCATGTCGGCAGGCGTCTTGATCTCCTTGTCGACCTTGAGCCCCACCTGGCGCACGCCGAAATAGGTCGGGCCCAGCACCTTCACGCCGAGCTGGTCCTCGGTCAGTTTCTTCATCTCGGCGCCGGCCTCGCTGGCGAAGAACGCCTTGAGGTGGGCCGCGTCGCGGAACAGGTAGCCTGCCGTGAGGATCGACCAGGCGGGGATCTGCTTCGAGATGTCCTGCGGCGCGATGTTGCCCATCTCGAGATTGCCGCGCTGCAGGGCGACGAGCTCGGTGCCCTGCTTGAACAGGTTGCCGCCGTAGTAGCCTTCGAAGGTGAAGTCCTCCGCGATCGCCTCCGCGAACATCTTCATCATCTCGGCGCGGATGTCCTGCTCCGAGAAGACGGCCGAGAAGCGCAGCTTCGGCTTGTCCTGCGCCCAGGCGGGCAATGCCGTCGCGGTGGCCGCCAGGCCGGCGCCGATGATGAACCGGCGGCGTGTGGTCTGAAATGTCATGTTTCTTCCTCCCTTTCTGCTGGTTAAGTGCTAGAGTGCATTGATGCGGTCGATCATTCCTTCCGGCCAATCCTTGGACAGTGTCGATCCGAGGTATTTTTTGTTCGAGTAGGCCCGGAAGGCCTCGATGTCGGGCGTGTAGACGTCCAGTCCGGCGCCCTTGAAGAAGTCGATCAGTTCGGCCTCCTGCTTGACGTATTCCTGGTCGCTCCACGCGAAGGCTTCGTCCGCCGCGGCCTGCATCGCCTTTTGCTGCTCGGGCGTGAGCGAATCGAACAGTTTTGCGTTGATCATCAGCAGGCCGAAGCCGACATTGTGCCCGGTCAGCACGATCTGGTCGGTCACCTCGTAGAACTTCATCAGCTTGTCGTTCGGCAGCGGATTGTCCTGCGCGTCGATCGCTCCGGTCTGCAGCGCGGTGTAGACTTCCGCATAGTCGACCGCGACGGGATTTGCGCCGATCGATTCGCCCAGGAACTGCCATGCTTCGCCGCCCGGCATGCGCAGCTTGATGCCCGCCAGATCCTCGGGCTTCGAAATCTTCTTGTCGCCCTTGAGGTTGAGATGGCGCGTGCCGTAGTAAGCCGGCGCCAGCACCACCACGCCCATCTCTTCGCGCGCCATCTTCTTGAACTCGGCGCCGATCTCGCTGTCGAAGATCGCCTTCAGGTGCTTGGCGTCGCGAACGAGATAGGCGGCAGTCAGGATCGAGAAGGCGGGAACCTGCTTGGCGAAGTCAGAGGGCGGCATCAGCGCCATTTCGAGGTTGCCGCGCTGCACGGCCACGATCTCGGTGCCTTGCTTGTAGAGCGTCGAGCCGAAGTAAGGCTCGAAGACAAAATCAGTCCCAAGCTTCTTCGCGAAGATCTCGACCAGGGCCTTCGAGCGCGGCGCATCCGCCGTGGTCGAATCGGCGAAGCGCAGCTTGATCGGCTCGGCCATCGCGGCCCCGGCCGTTGCAAGCATGCCGATCGCCGTTGCGGCCCCCAGAAGAGCGCGGCGCGTGAATGTGGATGTCATCAAGATCCTCCCTCGTATGTCTCAGCCGAAGCGATGCTCCGGAATGCCTTGTCCCACGCCCTCGATCGCGAACAGGCCGCCGGCCATCGGCTCGGAGGCAAGCTGCGCCGCGTCGAGGAATTTCCATGCGCTCGTGACATAGAGCGTCTTCAGATCCCGCCCGCCGAAGCAGAGGCAGGTCGGATTGGTGACCGGCATCGGAATGACGCGGTCGATCGCCCCATCCGGCCGATAGCGCACCACGCGACCGCCTGCGAAAAAGGCGGCCCACAGGCAGCCGTCCACGTCGACGCAGGCGCCGTCCGGACGATCGCCGGTTGCCGTGTAGTCGGCAAAGATGCGC
The DNA here is from genome assembly GCF_900177325.1 of Mesorhizobium australicum. Classification (NCBI taxonomy): domain Bacteria; kingdom Pseudomonadati; phylum Pseudomonadota; class Alphaproteobacteria; order Hyphomicrobiales; family Phyllobacteriaceae; genus Mesorhizobium; species Mesorhizobium australicum. Next base: position 345,444 of record NZ_FXBL01000004.1, read on the forward strand.
CGGTTGGTCACGATGCCGTCGTCCAGGTCGAGATCGTAGGCGTAACTCGTATAGCGGCGGGTATCGGTGAAGTAGAGCGTGCGGCCGTCCGGCGAAAAGGCAATGCCGTTCGCGACGATCACGTCGCCCGCCATCCTTGCAACCGCGCCGTCGGGATCGATGCGATAGAGCGAGCCGTTCGGCCGGTGCAGCTGGTTGTCCATCGTGCCGACCCAGAAACGGCCGCGCGCATCCACCCGCCCGTCGTTGAGGCGATTGTCCAGACCAGCTTCCACGCTCGCCAGCGTGCTGCCCCGGCCGGTGGCGTCGTCCCAGAGATAGAGGGTCAGATCCTTGGCAAGGAGCCTGTCGCCCGATTTCGCAAGCGCCTGCGTGCCCGCGAACGTGCCGGGCAGCTCCGTCACCCGATGGTCCCCGGTCGCGGGATCATAGGACTGGAGCCGCGGCTGCTCGATGTCGATCCACCACAGCCTGTTCGTGCGATCGCACCATAACGGCGTCTCGCCGAGCCGGTCGCGGCTTTCGACGACGCATTCGACCTTGGGCTGGCGGACGGCAACCGTCATGCGGCGGCTCCGAAATGTTCGGCCATCGCCGACCGGTCCGCCGCGCGGCCGGTGAACAGCTCGAAGGCGCGGACCGCCTGGTAGACGGCCATCCCGGCTCCAGGCAGCACGCGGCAGCCGAGCGCGCGGGCCGCCCTGAGCAATTCAGTCTCCGCCGGGAAGTAGATGATGTCGGCAACCCACTGACGCTGCGCAAGCAGGCTCACTGCGAAGGGCGTGCCCGGATATTTCGCCATGCCCACCGGCGTGCAGTTCACGATCCCCTCGACGGACTGAACGGCCACGGCATGATCCGTCTCGGTGCGTATGCGCGTGGTTCCATTGGCACTCATCCGCTCGGCAAGTGCGCTTGCGCGTGCGCGGTCATTATCGACGACGATCAGCTCCCCTACACCCAGGTCGATCAGTGCGCGGGCGACCGCGACGCCGGCTCCGCCCGCGCCGAACTGCGCGACGCGGCTCACCGCCGCCCCGGGCAAGCCGTCGCGGAAGCTCTCGGCGAACCCCCAGCAATCCGTATTGTGACCCTTCACACGCCCGGCGCTGAAAACCAGCGTGTTCACCGCGCCGATCGACGCCGCATTGATCGAGAGTTCGTCGACGAAAGGCAGCACAGCCTGCTTGAACGGATGGGTAACGTTCACCCCCGCGAACCCGGCTGTAGCCGCGGCCTGAACAACCTCGCCAAGCGCACTGTCGGGCAGGCCAAAGCGGTCGAAGTCGAGCAGATGATAAACGCAGTCGAGGCCCAGCCGCCTCGCCTCGAGTTCGTGCATGATCGGCGAGCGGGAGAGCTGGATGCCCCTGCCGATAAGACCGATGGTAATGGACCCGTCACGACGAACGCCGCGCGGCCCGGCAAGGGCCCTCAGCATCCCGGCGATGGCGTCGGCGACCGTCGTCACGTCTCTCTCCCTGGACGGATGATGAATCCGCCGGCGGCGCGGCGCCGCTCTTGTCTTTGCCGGACGCGGACCGGTAAATGGCCCGCATCGGATATTGGCGACAATGTACGAACTGGTTAGTTTAGTCAACAACGTCGAAGGAAAGGCGTTCGCACGCATGGAGGGCAAGGCCGCGGGCAGCCGGCGCAGGATCGAAAACGGTCCGACGCGCACGCAGGATCCGGAGGGAACCCGGCGCAACATCCTTGAGATCGCGTCCGAGGAGTTCGCGCTGAACGGGCTGTCCGGGGCGCGGATCGACGAGATCGCAGCGCGGACGCGATCCTCCAAACGAATGATCTATTACTACTTTGGCGACAAGGAAGGCCTCTATCTCGCCGCGCTGGAGAACGCCTACCGCCGCGTGCGCGAGGGCGAGTCCAAGCTCGATACCGAGGGCCTTCCGCCCGTCGAGGCGTTGCGCAGGCTGGTCGAATTCACCTTCGACCATCACCACGAGCATGAGGATTTCATCCGCATGGTGATGATCGAGAACATCCATCACGGAGAGTATCTCGCCGGTTCGGAGGTCATCCGTGGCCTCAACGTAACCGCCATCGACCACATCGCCCGCATCTACCAGCGGGGTCTGGCTGAGGGCGTCTTCCGCCCGGGCATCGACGCGATCGAGCTGCACTGGCAGGTCAGCGCGCTGTGCTTCTTCAACGTATCGAACCGCGCGACGTTCTCGAAGATCTTCGGGCGCGACACAGGTGCCCCGGAGGAGCAGGCCCGCCTCCGCGAGAACACGGTGCAGATGATCCTTCGCTTCGTCGCGGCCTGAATCATCTCTGCAGTTCGCCGTCTTGGCGCTGCAGGCCATTTCTCAGGATGTGAGTGATAGGAAAATTGGTGGAGCCAATCGGAATCGAACCGACGACCTCTTGAATGCCATTCAAGCGCTCTCCCAACTGAGCTATGGCCCCACGCTCCGGCCTTTCGGACCGCGCCGTCTCCGGCGGAGAGCTCGGCAGGATGGGATCCCTGCCGAAGATCGAGGCGGCTTCTAACCCCGCCGCCTCGCAAGATCAAGGCCTCCGCGACACGAATGCCGACTTTGTCGGAATCCGGCCTCCAGGCCTGTAAAATCAGATCTCGTCGTCGTCCTCGCCGCCGACGCCGATGATGTCGGCGACATCGTCGTCCTCTTCCTCCTCGTCCGGCAGGAAGGTGTCGTCGTCCTCGTCGTCGATTTCGACGTCGTCATCGTCGCCAAGATCGGGCAGGTCGTCCGTGCCGCCCTTGGCCTCGTCGTCGGCCTCCTCGAGCGACACCATGTCGGGGGCGTCGTCCTCGGCGTCGAGCTCCTTGTCGGCGACCTCCTCTTCCTCCTCGACCGGGCTCAGCACGGTCGATTCGAAATAGGACCGCGGATAGCTCTTGCCGGTATAAGGCGAGACAATCGGATCGCGGTTCAGGTCATAGAATTTCTTGCCCGTTTCCGGGTCGATGCGCTTGGTACCAAGTTCAGGTTTCGCCACTGTGTCCGCCTCGTGGAAACAGGCCCGGGATTACCCGGACCGCGCCGTGCGGAACTTCGCCCGCAGGATACGCGCCGTAAAAATGAGTTCGGTCCCATATCCACAAGTCGAGCCCCTGTCAAAGCTTATTGAAGGCCGGAATTGCCACAGCCGGCGCCGGAGGGGAACCAGGCCCGGCGCCGCGGGGATGACCGTTTCGCTGGCCCGTGCTAGACAGCCGCCGCGCGGGCCCGTGCCTGCGAAGGGGACAGGAACCGCCCATGACCGACCAACCGTCGCCGCAGCCCGCGACCGCGCGCCGTTCCCAGGCGCTGAAAGGCAGTGTGCGGGTACCGGGCGACAAGTCGATCTCGCACCGTGCGCTGCTGCTCGGCGGGCTCGCCGCCGGCACGACCCGCATTTCCGGCCTGCTCGAAGGCGACGACGTGCTGCGCACCGCCGCCGCGATGCGAGCCTTCGGCGCGAGCGTGGAAGGCGGAAATGGCGAATGGATTCTGCGCGGCGTCGGCAATGGCTGCCTGCTTGAACCGCGGGAACCGCTCGATTTCGGCAATTCGGGCACGGGAGCACGGCTCGTCATGGGACTGGCGGGCGTCTACGACATGCCGACCGCCTTCAAGGGCGATGCCTCGCTGTCGAAAAGGCCGATGGGCCGCGTGCTCGATCCGCTGCGGCTGATGGGTGTTCAGGTCGAGGCGACGCCGGGCGACCGGCTGCCGCTCACCCTGCGCGGGCCGAAGACGGCCGCTCCGATCACCTATCGCGTGCCTGTTCCGTCGGCGCAGGTGAAGTCCGGCGTGCTGCTGGCCGGCCTTAACGCGCCCGGCGTGACGACGGTCATCGAGGCGGCGCCCACTCGCGACCACACGGAAAAGATGCTGCGCGCCTTTGGCGCGAGCCTGGAGGTCGAGACGGATGCCGCCGGACTGCGCCACATCCGCATCGGCGGGCAGGGGCGGCTGACAGGCCAGGCGATCACGGTGCCGGGCGATCCGTCCTCTGCCGCCTTCGTGGTGATCGCAGCGCTTCTCGTGCCCGGGTCCGACGTGCTGGTCGAGAACGTGATGATGAACCCAACGCGAACCGGCCTGATCGACACGCTGCGGGAGATGGGCGCCTCGATCGAGGTCCTCAATGGTCGGGTGGCCGGCGGCGAGGACGTGGCGGACCTGCGTGTCCGCTCTTCCGAGCTGAGGGGCGTCACGGTGCCGCCCGAGCGCGCGCCGTCGATGATCGACGAATATCCGGTGCTCGCCGTCGCGGCCGCCTTCGCCGAGGGTGAGACGTTGATGCAAGGGCTGGAGGAGCTGCGCATCAAGGAATCCGACCGGCTCGCCGCCGTCTCCGCGGGACTGAAGGCCAACGGCGCGGACTGCGAGGAGGGCAAGGACTGGCTGCTCGTGCGCGGTTCGCCCGAGGGACGCGGCCTGGGCGGCGGCATCGTCGAGACCAGCCTCGACCACCGTATCGCCATGAGCTTCCTCGTCATGGGGCTGGCGGCGGAGCAAGCGGTCACCGTTGACGACACAGGCATGATTGCGACCAGTTTCCCGCACTTTCTGGATGTGATGCGGAGCGTCGGGGCGCAGATCGAGTAGACTCGGACAATTTCTCGTCCCGAAATCAAAGGAACAGGTCACGTGAGCACGCAGAAGGTTGCACTGGTGGTCGGCGGTGGATCGGGCATGGGCGCCGCGGCGGCCCGCCGGCTCGCGGCCGACGGATTCGCGGTTGGCATCCTGTCTTCTTCCGGCAAGGGCGAGGCGCTGGCGGAGGAGCTCGGCGGGCTCGGCGTCACCGGCTCGAACCAGTCGAATGACGATCTGAGGCTCTTCGTCGACCTCGCGGTCGCACGCTGGGGCCGCATCGACGCGATGGTCAACAGCGCCGGGCACGGCCCGCGCGCACCGCTGCTCGATATTACCGACGAGCAGTGGCACACGGGTTTCGACGTCTATTTCATGAATGTCGTGCGTTCCGTGCGGCTCGTCGCGCCGGTCATGGTGCGGCAGGGCGGCGGCGCGATCGTCAACATCTCGACCGCCTGGGTGGCGGAGCCGAGCCCGATGTTCCCGACCTCGGCCGTGGCGCGGGCGGGGCTTGCCGCCTATACCAAGCTGTTCGCCGACGAATACGCGGCGAAGAAGGTGCGCATGAACAATGTCCTTCCCGGCTGGATCGACAGCCTGCCGGCCACCGAGGAACGCCGCGCCGGCGTGCCGATGCAGCGCTACGGCACCAGCGAGGAAATCGCCGCCACCATCGCCTTCCTCGTCTCGGACGGTGCGGCATATATCACCGGGCAGAATCTGAGAGTCGACGGCGGCCTGATGCGATCGGTAGGATGACCGGGCAGGGAGACCGGGGCGGTCTCCTCCGCCAGCCCGATCAAGAATGCTGACATGCGGGAAATAGAGCTCAAATTCCTGCTCGAAGAGCCGCCGGCGGCCATTTGGGCGCGCGCAAGGCGCATCGATCCGACCTTCACCCGACCGCGCACGCTGGTCTCTGTTTATTACGACACGCCGGACCGGCGGCTTCGCGAAGCCGGAATCGTGCTGCGGATACGCCGGGACGGCAGGCGGTGGTTCCAGACGGTCAAGGCAGGGCGCAGCACGGTCGGCGGCTTCACCGATGTCCAGGAGGCCGAGACGGCCGCCAGGAGCGAGCGGCCCGACCTGCAATCCATCCCCGACGACAAGCTCAGGGAGAAAGTGATCGAGCTTTGCGAGGGGCGGGAACTGGCGGCGGTCAGCGCCATGCAGTTCAGGCGTTCGAGCGGCGTCGTCGTCCTTCCGGACGCGGCGAAGGTGGAAATATCGACCGATGTCGGCACGATCTCTGCCTCGGATCTCACTGCGCCGTGGCGCGAACTGGAGATCGAACGGATCGAAGGCAGCCCCCGCGCCCTGTTCGACGTCGCAGCCGCGCTTCACCCCGATGGCGGCCTGCACTTTTCCCGATTGAGCAAGTCCGCGCGCGCAAACTTGCTGGCCGAGGAAGGCCGGGTGGAGCCGCCTCCCATTCCGTGTTGCGCGGCAAAGGTTCCGCTGGCTCCGGCGATGTCCGCCGAGCAGGCGGCGCGCAACGTGATGCGGGAGTGCGCCGGCCAGATCGTCGCCAATATCGATGTCGTCCGCGAAACCGACGATCCCGAAGGCCCGCACCAGTTGCGGATCGGGCTGCGGCGGCTGCGCAGCTGGCTGTCGATCTTCCAGCCGCTGGCGCTGAGCGCCGAACTGGCGAGGCTGAGCGACGAGGCGCGCTGGCTCGCCGGCGAGGTCGGGAGCCTGCGCGACCTCGACGTGACTGGGTCGGACATCGTGGGTCCCGAGGCTGAACGCCATCCCGACGAGCCGGCGCTCGCCGCATTGGCGCAACTGGCGGCCTCGCGCGCGGCGTCCCGGCGCGAGGCGTTGAGACGGACGTTGCGGGACCGCCGCGTGCAGGCCTTCGAGCTCGACCTCATCCGATTTGTCGAGCTGCGCGGCTGGATCGAGGAAGGCGACCTCGACCAGTCCGGACGGCTGTCGACGCCCGTCGGAACCTTCGCGTCCGAAGCGCTTGCCCGACGCTGGAAGAAGGTCCTGAAATGCGGCCGTGGGCTGAACAAGCTCGACACCGCGCATCGTCACGAGCTGCGCAAGCAGCTAAAGAAACTGCGCTACGCGATCGAGTTCTTCGCGCCGCCCCACGAGACGAAGCGCTGCGCGAAGATGATGGAGCGGCTGAAGGCGCTGCAGGACGTCTTTGGCGAACTGAATGATACCGTGGTGGCCCATGGCATCCTCGACGATCCCGACTTCGCGACCGCCGCCGACGCGCAAATGCAGCGCGCGATCGGCTGGACGCTCGGAGCGAGTGCCGCGCGCGCCGACCAGGCCTGGACGAGGGCGTCGAAGCTGTGGCGAAAGCTGAGGCGGTCCAGGCCGTTCTGGGATTGAGCGCCGATCCGCTCTTGCGCCCGGCTGCGAGACAGGCTTGATGCCGCTCATGACCAGTCTCCTCATCGCCATCGACGGACCCGCCGCCTCCGGCAAGGGAACGCTCGCCCGCCGCCTGGCGGACTACTATCATCTGCCGCATCTCGACACCGGACTGACTTACCGGGCCGTGGCGTGGGACCTTCTCCGCAACGGCCAGTCGCTCGACGACGAGGCGTCTGCGATCGAGGCGGGCCGGCATGTCGATCTCTCCAATCTCGACAAGCACGCGCTGTCGGCGCACGGCGTCGGCGAGGCGGCGTCGCGCGTGGCGGTGATTCCCGAGCTGCGGCGCATCCTGGTCGACAAGCAGCGCGATTTCGCCCGCCAGCCGGGCGGCGCCGTGCTCGATGGCCGAGACATCGGCACCGTCGTCGCGCCGGAGGCCGACGTGAAGCTCTACATCACAGCTAGCCCCGAAGTGCGCGCCCAGCGGCGCCTGCGCGACATCGAAGGCCGCGGCGGATCGGCGGACGTATCGGAAATCCTCGCCGACATCCGCCGCCGCGATGAGCGCGACATGGGCCGCGCCGACTCGCCGCTGAAGCCCGCGGCCGACGCGCACTTGCTCGATACGTCCGATATGTCTATAGAGGCCGCGTTCCGCGCGGCCCGGGCCATCGTCGATGGCATGCTGGCCAAGCGGAACGGGGCCTGATCCGGCGGCGAGCCTTCCAAAGCGGAAGCCCGACACCCATATCAGGCCGCTGAACCAGCCTGCCAGCATTCTCATGCGCCGGAAACTTGCCGCTCGATGCGGCACAAGGGCTTTGATGCCCGGAACGCCGGCAGGCCATCGCAACACGAACCACGGCGCCTGTCCCGCATCGTCGGGACGTCCAGGAGATCATATGTCAGTTGCAAACCCCTCTCGCGATGATTTCGCGAGCATGCTCGAGGAGAGCTTCTCCGAGAGCCATTCCGCCGAAGGATCCGTCGTCCGCGGCGTTATCACGTCCATCGAGAAGGACATGGCCATCATCGACGTCGGCCTGAAGGTCGAAGGTCGCGTGCCCCTCAAGGAATTCGGTTCCAAGGCCAAGGAACTCAAGGCCGGTGACACGGTCGAGGTCATGGTCGACCGCATCGAGAACGCGCTTGGCGAAGCCGTCCTGTCGCGCGAGAAGGCTCGCCGCGAGGAGAGCTGGGTCAAGCTCGAAGAGAAGTTCAACCGCAACGAGCGCGTCGAAGGCGTCATCTTCAACCAGGTCAAGGGCGGCTTCACCGTCGACCTCGACGGCGCTGTCGCCTTCCTGCCGCGTTCGCAGGTCGACATCCGCCCGATCCGCGACGTCACCCCGCTCATGCACACGCCGCAGCCCTTCGAAATCCTCAAGATGGATCGCCGTCGCGGCAACATCGTCGTGTCGCGCCGCACCGTGCTCGAAGAGAGCCGGGCCGAGCAGCGCTCCGAGATCGTCCAGAACCTCGAAGAGGGTCAGGTGGTCGAGGGCGTGGTCAAGAACATCACCGACTACGGTGCGTTCGTCGACCTCGGCGGCATCGACGGCCTGCTGCACGTTACCGACATGGCCTGGCGCCGCGTCAACCATCCGACCGAGATCCTCAACATCGGTCAGACGGTCAAGGTGCAGATCATCCGCATCAACCAGGAAACCCACCGTATCTCGCTCGGCATGAAGCAGCTCGAGAGCGACCCGTGGGGCGACATCGGCACCAAGTTCCCGATCGGCAAGAAGATCAAGGGAACCGTTACGAACATCACCGACTACGGTGCGTTCGTCGAGCTGGAGCCGGGCATCGAAGGCCTCATCCATGTGTCCGAGATGTCGTGGACCAAGAAGAACGTCCACCCCGGCAAGATCCTGTCCACCAGCCAGGACGTCGACGTGGTGGTGCTCGAGGTCGATCCGGCCAAGCGCCGCATCTCGCTCGGCCTCAAGCAGACGCTCGAGAATCCGTGGGAAGCCTTCGTTCGCAACCACCCGGTCGGCTCGACCGTGGAGGGCGAGGTCAAGAACAAGACCGAGTTCGGCCTGTTCATCGGCCTCGACGGCGACGTGGACGGCATGGTGCACCTCTCCGACCTCGACTGGACCCGTCCGGGCGAGCAGGTCATCGAGGAATACCAGCGCGGCCAGATGGTGCAGGCGCAGGTGCTCGACATCGACGTCGACAAGGAGCGCATCTCGCTCGGCATCAAGCAGCTGGGCCGCGACACCGTCGCGGACTCGGGCGAGATCCGCAAGAATGCGGTGGTCACCTGCGAGGTCATCGGCGTGAAGGATGGCGGCATCGAGGTCCGGCTCGTCGAGAGCGGTCTCGAGAGCTTCATCAAGCGTTCCGACCTGTCCCGCGATCGCGACGAGCAGCGCCCCGAGCGCTTCTCGATCGGCCAGAAGCTCGACGCCCGCGTCATCGCCTATGACAAGAAGACCCGCAAGCTGCAGGTCTCGATCAAGGCGCTGGAAATCGCCGAGGAGAAGGAGGCCGTGGCTCAGTACGGCTCGACCGACTCCGGCGCGTCGCTCGGCGACATCCTGGGTGCAGCACTCAAGGGCCGCAACAACTGATCAGCCGACAAGGCTCGAAACGACAACCCCGCCGGAGCGATCCGGCGGGGTTTTTCTTTGGCGTTGGAAGTTTTCGTCAGAACGTCTTCGCCAGCCGCGCATCGACCGAGTGCGCCCCGCCGCCGCGCACGGCCAGGAAGGCGAAGATCGCGGCCCAGATGATCGACTTCTCGGCGCCCTCGTAGCCTTGGCCGAGCGTCACCCAGTGGAACCACACCGTTACCAGGAGCACGATCATCGCCGCGAAGGCGGCCGCGCGGGTGAACAGGCCGAGCACGATCAGGATGCCGCCGAAGAACTCCGTGGCGGCGAGCAGAGGCGACCAGAACATACCCGGATAGAAGCCGAGGCTCTCGACCATGCCGACCGTTCCGAACGGGTCGACGATCTTGCCGGCGCCGTGGACGATCAGGGTTCCGCCCGCCACGACCCGCAGCAATGTGAAGGCGAGATCGTGCAGCGAGGAATAGACCGGCGCGAGGAAGGGGAGGATCAGGCGGTTGCGCTGCGGGCTCGCGGCATCGGTTATCTCTGTCATGCGGTTCTCCTTGTGTTGCGGTGCACAAATCGCCGCGCCTGTCTGTTGGGTCAAATCAACCGGCCTCAACAGCGCGTGAAAGATGCGTGTGCATCCGACATGGAACCAGGATGTCAGGAGTTGCGTTCCCAAACAGACCGGCGCTTTCGCCGGGACATAGCAAGATCAAGGAGATGCGACATGAATTGGAACCAGGTCGAAGGCAATTGGGAGCAGTTCAAGGGCAAGGTCCAGCAGCAGTGGGGCAAGCTGACGGATGACGATCTCGACGTGATCAAGGGCAAGCGCAAGGAGCTCGCCGGCCGCATCCAGGAGCGCTACGGCAAGGCGCAGGACCAGGCTGAACAGGACATCGATTCCTGGCTCTCGCGCCACTGATCGATCGCATCGAGCGCTTCGGAGCCCCGTCGTCGACGGGGCTCTTTTGCGTCAGGGGAGCTTGGAGCGAATGCGGCGAAGCGTATCGACAGAGACCTCCAGCCCCCGTTTCTCAGCCTTCAGCCGCGCCTTGGCCTTGGTCCTGCCCGGCACATAGAGACCGAAATCGGCCGATAGCCGGTCGATATGCCGGCCGGTTCGTCTCGCAAATCCGTCCGTGAAAAGCTTCGGATCGATCGCAGCCACGAACAGTCCGCTGCCCGGCGAGCGCGCGCCCTGCGTGAATGACGGCGCGTCGAGCGACCAGTTCGAGCCGGACAGTCCAGCCGCCAGCACCTCGACCATCAGCGCGATATTGGCGCCCCGTTCGCCGCCGAACGCCAGAAGCGCGCCCTTCATCGCTTGAGACGGGTCCGAGGTAGGTTTTCCGTCGGGCCCCAGCGCCCACCCTTCGGGGATCGTGTCGCCACGTTCCGCCGCTGCCCGGATGTTGACGAAGGCGGTCGCGCTCGACGCCTGGTCTATCACCAGCAGGCCGGTGCCTTCCAGGGGTGCGGCGAAGGCGATCGGATTGGTGCAGAACACCGGTTTGGTCGTGCCGGAGCCGGCCAGCAAGGCCGGCCCGCTGGTCGCGGCAAGTCCCACCAGCCCGCGTTCGGCCAGGCGTCCGACGAAATAGCCGAGCGCGCCCGCAGTGTAGGCGTTCCTCTGGCTGAAGATAGCGACGCCGAAACTCTCGGCTGCCGCCACCAGATCGTCGAACGCCATGTCGAAGCCGAGATGTGCGGTGCCGCCACCTGCGTCGGACAGGATGACGGCCGGCGCCGGCCGAGAGATCAATGGCGCCGCCGTTCCGTCGATCCGGCCCGCTTCCAGCGCGTCGAGATAGTCGATGAAATGCGCGAGCCCGACCGATAGCTGGCCTTCCGCTTCCGCCGCCACCGCTGCGCGCGCGATCGACTCGGCCGCCGGGGCCGACGCGCCGGCTGCGATCGCCGCATCGATGCAAAGCCGCTCGGCCTCGGCAGGCGAGATACGTTCTGTGATTGGTATATTCATCCGATCCGGACCGGAATTCGCGCTTCCAGCCTTCTGAACAGGAAGATGATGATGCCGGAGATGACGAGATAGACCAGCGCCAGCAGGAGCAGCGGCTCGTAGACGATGAACGTGTCCTGCCGCACTCGCGACGCGACGGCGTAGATATCGACCACGGTGATTGTCGCCACAAGCGGCGTCGCCTTGAGCTGGAGGACGGTTTCCCCGGCAAGCGTCGGCAGCGCGCGATGCATCGCCTGTGGCAGCCAGATGCGGCGGAAGATGGTGAACGGCCGCATGCCATAGGCGCGCGCGGCTTCGAGCTGGCCCTTGGGCACCCCGGCGAAGGCGCCGCGCATCACCTCGCCCTCATAGGCGGCATAGGAGATGGTTAGCGCCAGCACCGCATAGGGCCACGCCTGCCGGAGATACGGCCACAGGTCCGATTGCCGGATCCATGGGAACTGCGGAAAGAGCGAGCCCAGCCCGTAGTAGAGCAGCCACAACTGCAACAGCAGCGGCGTACCGCGGATCACCGTGCAGAAGGCATTGGCCGGCATCGCCAGCCACCACGGCCCGGCGGCTTGAGCGAGGCCGAGCGGGATCGCCAGCAGGATGCCGAGCACGCAGGTGACGGCCAGTATCCAGACGGTGCGCCAGATGCCCTGGATCGCGAGGTCGAAATAGTTCGGCAGCCAGTCCCAGCGCATGAACACCGCCGCTGCCACGACCAGCGCCGCCGCGATGGCCAGGAGCAGGATCCGGTGCGGCTGCAGCCAGGGGCTGCGCGCCGCGAATTCGGCAAAGCTGGCCGCGCGGTCCGTCATCGGGTGCTTCCCGAGATGGACGGCATGCCGCGCCGCGACCAGCGCTCGATCCGGGCGATGATCCGGTTCGAGACCAGCGTCAGCAGCAGGTAGAGGACGCCCGCGGCGACGAAGAAGGTGAAATAGGCCTTGGTCTGGCCCGCAGCCGTGCGCGTCTCCTGCGTCAGCTCGTTGAAGCCGACGATGGCCAGCAGCGCCGTGTCCTTGGTCGCGATCAGCCACAGATTGGCGAGGCCGGGAATGGCGAAGGGCAGCATCGCCGGCAACGTGATCCGCCGCAGCATCAGCAGCGGCGACATGCCGTAGGCGCGCGCCGCCTCGATCTGCCCCTGCGGGATCGACAGGATCGCGCCGCGCAGCACTTCGGTCGAATAGGCGCCCTGCACGACCGCCAGCACCCAGATGCCGGCCACCAGCCCGTTGATGTCGATGCGCTCGTGGCCGACCGCCACGAGAACGCGGTTGATGAGGTCCGTCCCGGCGAAATACAGGATCAGGATCAGCACCAGTTCCGGCACGGCGCGCACGACCGTGGTGTAGACCTCCAGAAGGTCGCGCAGGATCGGCCCGCCATAGAGCTTGCCATAGGCGCCGCCGATGCCGATCGCGAGGCCGAAGCCATAGGCGCCGACGGCGATGATGACCGAGTTCACCAGCCCGCGCAGCAGGTTGCCGCCCCAGCCCGGGGGCTCGAGCGCAAGCAGGTCCAGCGTCGAGACCTGGAGGAGCGGCGTGAAAAGGGTCGCGATCACGGGAGGCCGATCAGGAAAACCGCCCTCTCAGTCAGCTCACCCGCCATACATGTCGAAGTCGAAATACTTCTTCGTGATCTCGGCGTATTTGCCGTTGTCCCGGATCGCCTTGATCGCGGCGTTCAGCTTGTCCTTGAGCTCAGCGTCCTCCTTGCGCAGGCCGGCGCCGACGCCCGGACCGAGGATTTCCAGGTCTTCGGCGACATTGCCCTTGAGGTCGCAGCAGGCCATGCCTTGCTCGGACTTGAGGAAGGCGTCCAGCGCGATGGCGTCGGCCTGGGTGGCGTCGATGCGGCCGGCGGCGAGATCCTGGTTGGCCTCGTCCTGGGTCTGGTATTCCTTGATCTCGGCAGCCTCGGTGAAGTGCTTCTTCACATAGGCCGAATGGGTGGTCGACACCTGCACGCCGATGATCTTGCCCTTGAGCCCGGCCGGATCGGCCGTAAAGCTCTCGCCCTTCGGCCCGATCACCGCCGTCGGCGTGTTGTAGTATTTATCCGAAAAGTCGATCGTCTTCTTGCGCTCTTCGGTGATCGACATCGAGTTCATGATCGCGTCGATCTTCTTGGTCGTGAGCGCCGGGATCAGACCGTCCCACGGAATCGGCGTCAGCTCGCAGGTGAGCTTCGCCTCGGTGCAGATGGCGTCGATGATCTCGACCTCCCATCCGCCCCACTTGCCCGAGGCATCAGCGGACCAGAAGGGCGGATAGGCCTCTGGCGAAAAGCCGACCTTCACCGTCTGCGCCGAGGCAAAGCCCGCCGAGGCTGCGAGCAGGGCCGCTGCGGCGGCCAGTCTGGCGATCATCTTCATGTCATTCTCCCATTCTTTCTGGTTCCCGAAGAGACATCCGCCGGTCCTTCTCAGCCGACCGTCCGGATGAATTGCTTGAGCCGCTCGGATCTCGGCGCGCCGAACACCTGGTCCGGCGGGCCTTCCTCCTCGACGACGCCGTTGTGGAGGAACACCACGTGGGTCGCCACGTCGCGGGCGAATTTCATTTCATGCGTGACGAGGATCATGGTTCGTCCTTCACGCGCGAGGTCGGCGATAACCTTCAGCACTTCGCCGACCAGTTCCGGGTCTAGCGCCGACGTCGGCTCGTCAAACAGCATCACGCGTGGCTGGATGGCGAGCGCACGGGCGATTGCGCCGCGCTGCTGCTGGCCGCCGGAGAGGAAGGCGGGATAGACGTCGCGTTTCTCGGCGAGGCCGACGCGCGCGAGCAGCCGCTCCGCCGTTGCGATCGCCTCCGCGCGTGGCACGCCGAGCACGTGGACGGGCACCTCGACGACGTTCTCCAGCAGCGTCATATGGCTCCAGAGATTGAAGTTCTGGAACACCATGCCGAGCTTCGAGCGGATGCGCTCGATCTGCCGCCGGTCCGCGGGCACGGTGTTGCCGTAGCTGTCGGCCTTGAGGCGGATCTCCTCGGCATTGACGCGGATCGTGCCGCTGGTCGGATTCTCGAGGCAGTTGATGCAGCGCAGCAGCGTCGACTTTCCGGAGCCGCTGCCGCCGATGATCGCCACCACATCGCCGTCGCGCGCCGACAGCGACACGCCCTTGAGCACGTGCAGTTCCCCGAATTTCTTGTGCAGGTTCTCGACGTGAATCGCCTCGGCGGCCGTCTGGCCGGCACCCGTGTGCTCGGCCGAGGCGAGGCTCATCCGCGACGCCCTTTCCCGGGCATCGGGCGTTGCTTGCGTGGGTTTTGCCGTCCCGTCACGCCGACCAACTCTCCGTCCGCAACGCAGCATGGACCGGCGGTCGCGGCTCCGTCAACCGGGGATTGCCCGCCCTTGCGGCATGCATGGGGGCCTGTGTAGAGATTGGGCACGACAGGCGGGAGGTGGTTCCGGTGCAGGAATACGGATCTCAGTCGATGGCGGCCCCGCTGAAACGGGTGCTGATGCGCCGGGCATCGAGCGCGATGCGCCGCGCAGACCCGGCCGAATGGCACTATGGACCGAAGTTCGACCCAACCCGCGCCGCCGCCGAGCACTACGGACTGGTCGACCTCGTGGCGAAGTCGGGCGCGGCGATCGAGTTCCTGCCCGATGACGACGACGGTCTCGCCGATTCCGTCTTCACGCACGACCCCTCGCTGATGACCGACCACGGCGCAGTGATCCTCTCCATGGGCAAGGCGTTGCGAGGCCCGGAGCCTGCGCTTCACGAAGCCGCCTACCGCCGGCTCGGCATCCCGATCCTTGGCCGGGTCGAGGCGCCCGGCACTGTCGAGGGCGGCGATTGCGTCTGGATCGACAGGACGACGCTCGCCATCGGTCGCGGCGTACGGACCAACCAGGAGGGCATTCAGCAGGTCGCGAACCTGCTTGGGCCAAAAGGCATCAGGGTCTACGGCTTCGACCTGCCGTTCTGGCAGGGCGAGGAGGCGTGCCTGCACCTGATGTCGGTGATCAGCCCGCTCGCCGACGACCTCGCTCTGGTCCATTCGCCGCTTTTGCCTGCGCCCTTCTGGCAGATGCTCAAGGCTCGCGGGATCAGGCTGGTCAAGGGCGATCCGGACGAGTTCCGCGACAGCTTCGGCCTCAGCCTCAACGTGCTGCCGACCGCGCCGCGCGAGGTGATCGCCGTCGCCGGTTTCCCGAAGACCAAGGCGGCGATGGAGGCGGCGGGCTGCACCGTCGCCACCTTCGAGGCTACGGCGCTGTGCATCTCCTGTGAGGGAGGCCCGACCTGCCTGACGAGGCCGATATGGCGAGAATGACCGTCGGTCAGGCCCTTATCCACCTGCTGGAAGCTCACGGCGTCGATACCGTCTTCGGCATCCCCGGCGTGCACACGATCGAACTCTACCGCGGCCTCGCCGCCTCGCGCATCCGCCACGTCACCCCACGCCACGAGCAGGGCGCGGCCTTCATGGCCGACGGTTATGCCCGCGCGTCGGGCAGACCCGGCGTCGCCTTTGTCATCACCGGGCCGGGCCTCACCAACGCCATCACGCCGATGGCGCAGGCGCGGGCGGATTCGATCCCCATGCTGGTCGTTTCAGGCGTTAACCGGCTGGACACGCTGGGCAAGGGGCTCGGCCACCTGCACGAACTGCCTGACCAGCGCGGGCTCGCCGAGAAGGTCGCGCTGCTCTCCTTCCGCATCGAGGACGGGGCGGAATTGCCGGCCGTGCTCGCGACCGCCTTCGAGCTTTTCACGACCGCCCGGCCTGGCCCGGTCCATATCGAAATTCCGCTGGACGTCATGGGCCTCCCGGCGCCGGACTTCACCGCGCTTCCGGTCGCCGCGCGGCCGGCGCCGCCCGATCCGGCCGCCGTGGCGCGGATCGCGGCCGGGCTCGCCGGCGCGAAGCGTCCGCTGATCCTGGCCGGGGGCGGCGCGAAGGCCGCCGACGCGGAGCTTCGGCTGCTCGCCGAGCGGCTGGATGCGCCGGTCGTCACCACGGTCAATACCCGCGGCCTTCTGCACCGACACCCGCTCGCCGTGCACGCCAGTCCCAGCCTCAAGTCGATCCGAGCCCTGCTCGCCACGGCCGATGCCGTGCTTGCGGTTGGCACCGAATTCGGCCCGACCGACTACGACATGTATGCCGACGGCGGCTTCGTCATGCCTGAGACGCTGTTCCGCATCGACATCGACCCTGCGCAGCTGTCCCGCCAACCGGCGACGATCATGGCGTTGGGCGATTCTGCCGAGGCGTTGTCGCGCCTCGTGCTGGAGCTCGGCAACGGCCGCTCCCCCGGCGGCGGTGCCGCAAGGGCCGCCGCGGCCCGCGCTGCCGCCTGGGGCGAGATCGGCCCGAAGATGCAGGCGCAGGTCCGCGCCGTCGAGGCGATCCGCGACGCGCTGCCGGGTGCGCTGATCGTCGGCGATTCCACCCAGCCCATCTATGCGGCGAACCTGTTCTACGACCACGACAGGCCGGCTGGCTGGTTCAATGCGGCCACGGGCTATGGCGCGCTGGGATACGGCCCCGCCGCCGCGATCGGCGCGGCGATCGCGCGGCCTGATCTCCCGGTCGTCTGCCTCACCGGCGATGGCGGTTTCCAGTTCACGCTGCCGGAAATCGCCGTCGCCGCGGAAACGGGCGCGGCGGTCGTCTTCGTCGTCTGGAACAATCGCGGCTACCGCGAGATCGAGACCTCGATGCGCGACGCCGGTGTCGAGCCTGTCGGCGTTTCGCCCGCCCCGCCCGATTTCCTCAAGCTCGCCGACGCCTATGGCATTCCGGCCGAGCGGATCGTGTCCGTCGATGGACTTGGGCCCGCATTGCGCCGGGCGCGGGAGGCCGGTGGGCCGAGACTGGTGGAGATCGCGGTGGAATGATGCCGGGATCGGCCGGCCGGCTGGCATTCACGTGCCCCGAGCACCACGGCATTCCGCCGCGCCTTCCTTGTCTTGGCGAGGCCGGCAAAACGGACTAAGACGGCAGCGAATTCGATCCGCTCGCCGCTGCCCGGAGCCTGACATGACCCTGATCACGGAAACGTCGAAACTCGTCACCGTTTTCGGCGGCTCTGGCTTCATCGGCCGGCATACGGTTCGCGCGCTTGCCCGCCGCGGCTATCGCGTCCGCGTCGCGGTGCGCCGGCCCGATCTCGCAGGCCATCTCCAGCCGCTCGGCAATGTCGGTCAGATCCAGGCGGTCCAGGCCAATCTGCGCGTGCGCTGGTCGGTCGACCGGGCGGTCGAGGGCGCCGACCATGTCATCAACCTCGTCGGCATCCTGCATGAGTCCGGTCGCCAGTCGTTCAATGCGGTGCAGGCGTTCGGCGCGCGCGCCGTGGCGGAGGCCGCCCGCTCGGTCGGCGCCAAGATGACGCAGATGTCGGCGATCGGTGCCGACAGCGCGTCCGAATCAGACTATGCGCGGACCAAGGCGCTCGGCGAGGAAGCGGTCCTGTCGACGCTGCCCGATGCCAACGTCATCCGTTCCTCCATCGTCTTCGGGCCGGAAGATGCGTTCTTCAACCGCTTCGCCGCCATGGCCCGCTTTTCCCCGGTCCTGCCGCTGATCGGCGGTGGCACCACGCGCTACCAGCCGGTCTATGTGGTCGACGTCGCCGAGGCGCTGACGCTCACGGTCGACGGAAAGGCAAGTCCGGGCACGACATACGAGCTCGGCGGTCCGGAAGTGCTTACCTTCCGGGAGTGCATGGAGCACATGCTGAAGGTGATCGATCGCAGGCGGATGCTGGTGTCCGTGCCGTGGCCGGTCGCGAGGCTCCAGGGCGCCATCCTCGGCATGCTGCCCAATCCGCTGCTGACGTCGGATCAGGTGAGGCTGCTCCGGAACGACAATGTCGTCTCCGATGCCGCCAATGCCGAGGGCCGCACGCTCTCCGGTCTCGGCGTGGCGCCGGAATCGGTCGATGCGATCCTGTCTTCCTACCTCTGGCGCTATCGCGTGGCCGGCCAGTACACCAAGACGAACCTGGCCTGATCGGAGCCGGAAATCGGCAACGCGCCGACTGTCACCCTCGAATGTCGCCGCATGCGACGGAATTGATCACGGTCGCGTGAAAAACGCTGCATCTGCGCGCTTGCGACTCCAAACACCGTTCTTATATACACCCCAACCCGAGAAGCCGGCGCAGCGATGCGGCGGATCGAGGGAAATCCAGAACTGAGAAGGGGTTGCCTCCTGGAACGCCTCAATGGGTCCTGGCAGCCTGCTAAGCGGAGAAGACACAATGGCTAAAGTCATCGGTATCGACCTCGGCACCACCAATTCCTGCGTGGCCGTCATGGACGGCAAGGAGCCGAAGGTCATTGAAAACGCGGAAGGCGCGCGCACCACGCCTTCGATCGTCGCCTTTACCGGCGATGGAGAACGTCTCGTCGGCCAGCCGGCCAAGCGCCAGGCGGTCACGAACCCCGAAAATACCATCTTTGCGGTCAAGCGCCTGATCGGCCGTCGCTTCGACGATCCGGTCACCGAGAAGGACAAGGGCCTCGTCCCCTACAAGATAGTCAAGGGCGACAATGGCGACGCCTGGGTGGAGGCAGACGGCAAGAAGCAGTCGCCGTCCCAGATTTCCGCCATGACGCTGCAGAAGATGAAGGAGACGGCGGAAGCCTATCTCGGCGAGAAGGTCGAGAAGGCGGTCATCACCGTTCCGGCCTACTTCAACGACGCCCAGCGCCAGGCCACCAAGGACGCCGGCCGGATCGCCGGCCTCGAAGTCCTGCGCATCATCAACGAGCCGACGGCGGCAGCCCTCGCCTACGGCCTCGACAAGAAGAAGTCCGGCACGATCGCGGTCTATGACCTCGGCGGCGGCACCTTCGACATCTCGATCCTCGAGATCGGCGACGGCGTCTTCGAGGTGAAGTCGACCAATGGCGACACCTTCCTCGGCGGCGAGGACTTCGACATGCGCCTGGTCGAATACCTGGCGGCGGAGTTCAAGAAGGAGCAGGGCATCGACCTGAAGAACGACAAGCTCGCTCTGCAGCGCCTCAAGGAGGCAGCGGAAAAGGCGAAGATCGAGCTCTCCTCGTCGGCCCAGACCGAGATCAACCTGCCGTTCATCACGGCGGACGCCTCCGGTCCCAAGCACCTGACGATGAAGCTGACCCGCGCCAAGTTCGAGCAGCTGGTCGACGATCTCGTCCAGCGGACGATCGAGCCTTGCAAGGCGGCGCTCAAGGATGCTGGCATCCGTGCCGGCGAGGTCGACGAGGTCGTCCTGGTCGGCGGCATGACCCGCATGCCCAAGATCCAGGAGATCGTGAAGCAGTTCTTCGGCAAGGACCCGCACAAGGGCGTCAACCCCGATGAGGTGGTGGCACTCGGCGCGGCCATCCAGGCCGGCGTGCTGCAGGGCGACGTCAAGGACGTGCTGCTGCTCGACGTTACCCCGCTGTCGCTGGGCATCGAGACGCTGGGCGGCGTGTTCACCCGCCTGATCGACCGCAACACGACGATCCCGACCAAGAAGAGCCAGGTGTTCTCCACGGCCGAGGATTCGCAGTCGGCGGTGACGATCCGCGTCTTCCAGGGCGAGCGCGAAATGGCGGCGGACAACAAGTTGCTCGGCCAGTTCGACCTGGTCGGCATCCCGCCGGCGCCGCGCGGCGTGCCGCAGATCGAGGTCACCTTCGACATCGACGCCAACGGCATCGTCAACGTCTCGGCCAAGGACAAGGGCACCGGCAAGGAGCACCAGATCCGCATCCAGGCGTCGGGCGGTCTGTCGGACGCCGACATCGAGAAGATGGTCAAGGACGCCGAGGCGAATGCCGAGGCCGACAAGAAGCGCCGTGCGCTGGTCGAGGCGCGTAACCAGGCCGAGGCTTTGGTCCACTCGTCCGAGAAGTCGCTGAAGGAATATGGCGACAAGGTCACGGAGGCTGACCGCACCGCGATCTCCGATGCCATCTCGGCGCTGAAGACCGCGTCGGAAGGCGACGACGTCGAGGACATCAAGGCCAAGACCAATGCGCTGGCCGAGGCGGCAATGAAGCTCGGTCAGGCGATGTACGAGGCTTCGCAGGCCGAAGCGGCTGAGGCCGACGCCCGGGCCGATGCCGAAAAGGCCGGCGACGACGTCGTCGACGCCGACTTCGAGGACCTCGACGACGACAAGAAGAAGTCCGCCTGATCCATTGGGATAGGACGACACGAGCGGCCGGCATCGATTGCCGGCCGCTTTCGTTTGCGACAGGTCTCTTAACGTTAACAGAAGGTTAAGGTCGACCCACCATCCCGGCAGCGCTTATGTTCGGCGCCGAGGCAAGAGGCGGGACGGATGCAGCAGCATTTCAGGATATTCGAGGCCTGGCGCCTGATGGCGGCGCTGCTCATCATGACATGGCATTTTCTCCGCTATGCCCCGCCTGGCCACGAGGCGGTGAGCGCGAGTCTCTATCGGCTGATGCCGCTGATGGAGATGTTCTTCATGATCTCCGGCTTCCTGATCATGCTGCGCTACGGCGACGTGCTGAGGTTCGAGCGCAATGGCTACATGCGCTTCATCATCCGCCGCATCGCCCGCTTCTACCCGCTCTATCTCGTCACGCTCGCCTTCTTCGCCGTGGTGGCGCTCGCCGTGCATTTCGGCCTCGTGCACACGGACTCGCCGGAACGCTATTCGTTCGGCGCGCTCATTCCCAACATCCTGCTGATCCAGGCCTGGGGCGTCACCGACACGCTGACCTACAATTACGTCGCCTGGTCCATGTCGGCGGAGTGGTTCTGCTACCTGCTGCTTCCCGTCATCGTCACGGCCTACAGGGTCGCCGGCAAGACCGGCCTCGCCGTGGTGGCGCTCTTGTCCATTGCCGCGCTCGAATGGGCGGTGGCCGCGGGCCTCATACCGTTCCCCAGCTGGCTGAGGGCCGACACCTGGGGCGCCTACCGCGCCTTTGCGGATTTCGCCATGGGCGCGCTGGTTGCCATTGCCGCGCGCGACAGCCGCTGGAGGCTCATGAGCCACGCGCCGGCATGGATCTGCTTCGGACTGTCGGTGGCCGCCATGGCGATGCTCTTGTCCTCCTACATGATCGTCGGGCTGCTCGGCCTTTCGCTGTTTCTCGCTGCGGTGGCCGAGCGCAACAATCCCGATGGGTCGCGGTTCCTTGCGCCTCTCCATCCGGTCGGCAAGGTGTCGCTCGGCATTTACCTCATCCATCCGGTGATCGAGGCGATCCTGTTCGCCATCGTCTGGCGCAAATTGGTCGAGCCGCTCGGCGTCGTCGATTTCTACACCTTCTGGCTTCTGCCCATGCTCACCGTGATCGCGGTCGCGCTCGCGTCGGAGCGCTGGTTCGAGACGCCGCTCGCCAACCTGATCGGCGCCTGGGCCAAGCGTCGATATCCGCCCACGGGGCAGGTCGGCTCCGAAAAGGTGGCCGTGCAGCCCGGCGCGGCCTGATTCTCCCGCAGAAAACGTGAGAAAACGCCGCGGCCGTGCATCAGGCCTATGGCATCCGCGCGTAGGGCTTACTAAATGCGGGGCCAACACCTCGATTCTTCTGGCCGAATGACGCTCGAACACGGGACACCATGAAAGCGGACTTCTACGAGACTCTCGGCGTCGCCAAAGGAGCCGACGAGAAAGAGCTGAAGGCTGCCTTCCGCAAGCTCGCGATGCAGTTCCATCCCGACCGCAATCCGGGGGATGATGCCTGCGAGGCGAAATTCAAGGAAATCAACGAAGCCTACGAGACGCTGAAGGATCCGCAGAAGCGCGCGGCCTATGACCGTTTCGGCCATGCCGCATTCGAGAATGGTGCCGGCGGGATGAACGGCGGCTTCTCCGGTGCCGGCGGCTTCGCGGACATCTTCGAGGACATTTTCGGCGACATGATGGGTGGCCGCCGCCGCTCCTCCGGCGGGCGCGAGCGCGGAGCAGACCTGCGCTACAACATGGAGATCAGCCTCGAGGAGGCGTTCACCGGCAAGACTGCGCAGATCCGAGTGCCGACGTCGATCCAGTGCTCCGAATGCTCGGGCTCGGGCGCCAAGCCAGGCACTCAGCCGGTCACCTGCGCAATGTGCGGCGGCTCGGGCCGCGTCCGCGCCAGCCAGGGCTTCTTCTCGATCGAGCGCACCTGCCCCACCTGCCAGGGCCGCGGCCAGACGATCAAGGATCCGTGCGGCAAATGTGGCGGCCAGGGCCGCGTCACCGAGGAGCGTTCGCTCTCCGTCAACATTCCGGCGGGCATCGAGGACGGTACCCGCATCCGTCTCGCCAACGAGGGCGAGGCTGGCGCACGCGGTGGGCCCGCGGGCGACCTCTACATCTTCCTGTCGGTGAAGCCGCACGAGTTCTTCCAGCGCGACGGCGCCGATCTCTATTGTAAGGTGCCGATCTCGATGACGACCGCCGCGCTCGGCGGAACCTTCGAGGTGGCGACGCTCGACGGCACGCAGACCCGCGTCAAGGTCACCGAGGGCACCCAGAACGGCAAGCAGTTCCGCCTCAAGGGCAAGGGCATGCCGGTGCTGCGTCAGCCGGCGGTCGGCGATCTCTACATCCAGGTCGCCGTCGAAACGCCCCAGAGCCTGACTAAGCGCCAGCGCGAGCTGTTGGAGGAGTTCGAGCAGATCTCGTCCACCGAGAATTCGCCGCAGTCGAACGGCTTTTTCTCGCGCATGAAGGACTTCTTCGAGTCCTTCGGCCAGTGACACGTCGCTTCATGCGGGCCTGTCCGGCAACTTGTGCATTGCAAGAAAAACGGTCTTTCTTTTGGCGGGTTATGGTCGCATAACCCTGCGTTACGACGACCATGGAGCGGATGCTGATGCGATCGGGCAGCCTGAAGAAGACCATCGGGCAGAAATTCGATGAGGAGCTGAAGTTCTTCCGCGGATGGATCGACAAGCCCCGCGCGGTCGGGTCCATCGTTCCCACCAGCACGGTCACGGCGCGCCGCATGGCGTCCGTCATCAATCCCGACTCCGGCCTTCCGGTGCTCGAGCTTGGGCCTGGCACCGGCGTCATTACGCGCGCCATCCTTGCCCGCGGCGTCAAGCCCGAGAACCTCTGGTCGGTTGAGTATTCCGCCGATTTCGTCGAGCATCTGAAGGAAAAGCTGCCCGGCGTGAATGTGATCCAGGGCGACGCCTTCAACCTCGACGATACCTTGCCGCAAAAGGGAATGGTGTTCGATTCGGTCATCTCCGGCGTGCCGCTGCTCAACTTTCCCGTCGAGCAGCGCGTGCGCTACGTCGAAGATCTTCTCGATCGGCTTCCTCCCGGTCGCCCGATCGTCCAGCTCACCTATGGCCCGCTTTCGCCGGTGCCGCCGCGGCGCGGCAACTATACCGTCGAGCATTTCGATTTCGTGGTCCGCAACATCCCGCCGACGCAGCTTTGGATCTACCGACGCGGGGCACGGGCGTAGAGACTTGATTCCGGTCGCCGTGCCGTTTAGCGGAAGGCGGGCCGGGAGCATGTCATGACGCCGAAAATCCTCGTCTTCGCCGGATCGATCCGCACGGGCGCCTATAGCGGCAAGACGGCCGACGTGGCGCAGGCAGAGCTTGCCCGGCAGGGCGCCGAGGTCACGCGCATTTCGCTCGCCGACTATCCGCTGCCGATCATGGATCAGGATCTCGAAGCGGAGAAAGGCATCCCCGAGAATGCCTACAAGCTCGGCCGCATGATCGCCGCGCATGACGCGGTGCTGATCTGCACGCCTGAATACAACGGCTCGATGCCGCCGCTGCTCAAGAATGCGATCGACTGGGTGAGCCGGATCCGTCGCGACAACGGCAAGCCGATCTCGATTTATCCGGGCAAGGTCGTCGCTATCTGCTCGTCCTCGGACGGGCATTTCGCCGGCATCCGCAGCGCCAACCATCTGCGCGCGGTGCTGTCGCATATCCAGATGGACGTTATCGCGCCGCAAGTCTCGGTGCCCAATGCGGGCGAGGCCTTCGATGCGGACGGCAATTTCAAGGAAGAGCGTCTGAGCAAGGGCATGACGCGACTCTGCGCGGCGCTGATCACCCATGCCCGCCTGCACTCGTCGAGGATGGAGCCATGAACGCGATCGTTCGCACCTCGGTCCGCGACCGGCTGATCGTCGGGCTGGACGTTCCGACCGTGTCCGACGCGGAAAAGGTCGTCGCCGAACTCGGCGACGCCGTATCGTTCTACAAGATTGGCTACCAGCTCGCCTTCGCCGGCGGGCTCGAATTCGCCCGAGACCTTGCCGCCGAGGGCAAGAAGGTCTTCCTCGACATGAAGCTCCTCGACATTGACAACACGGTGGCGAAGGGCGTCGAGAACATCGCCCGCATGGGCATGTCGATGCTCACCCTGCACGCCTATCCAAAGGCCATGCGCGCGGCAGTGGAGGCAGCCAGGGGGTCCGGGCTGTGCCTGTTGGGCGTGACCGTGCTCACTTCAATGGATGAGCAGGACATGATCGAGGCCGGCTACGAATATGATCCGCACACCCTCGTGCTGCGGCGCGCCGAACAGGCGCTGGCGGCGGGCATGGGCGGCATCGTCTGCTCGGCCGAGGAGGCGGCCGCGGTGCGCCGGATCGTCGGCCCGAAGCTTGCGGTCGTGACCCCCGGCATACGTCCCGCCGGCGCGGATCCCGGCGACCAGAAGCGCGTGATGACGCCGGCCGATGCGCTCAGGGCCGGTGCGAGCCATCTCGTGGTGGCCCGGCCTATCGTCGGCGCGCCGGACCGGCGCTCGGCGGCGGAGGCCATCCTGCGGGAGATGGAAAGCCAGGGAGGGATCTGATCATGGCCAAGGGATACTGGATCGCGCGCGTCGATGTGCACGACCCCGAGGGCTACAAGGACTACGTTGCAACCGCCAAGCCCGCTTTCGAGCGCTTCGGCGCCAAGTTCCTGGCCCGGGGCGGCGCCTATACGGCGCTGGAAGGCCAGGCGCGTGGGCGTAACGTCGTCATCGAGTTCGAATCGGTCGATGTCGCGAAGGCGTGCTACAATTCGCCCGAATACCAGGCGGCCAAGGCCATCCGGCAGAAATACGCTACCGCCGAAATGGTCATCGTTGAGGGCGCTTGAACATCCTGCCGAGTGGTCTCGCGATACGGCGCGCCGCCGCGGAGGACATCGACGCGATGCTGACGATCGGCGAGCGGGCCGACCGGCTCTTTGCCGAGCACGGCTTTCCGCAGATCGCCGCGCTGCCGCCGACACCGCGCAGCGAGTTCCACCGCTTCGTCACGGACAATGACGCGTGGCTTGCGCTCTGGCACGACGTGCCGGCGGGTTTCGCAGTGGCTGGCCAAGCCGCCGGCGAATACTGGCTCAAGGAGATCGCCGTGGATCCCGCGCGTGGACGGCGAGGTGTCGGCGGAGCTCTGCTGTCGACGGTGATCGACCATGCGCGAGCCGGAGGCGCCAGCCGGGTCTTCCTCTCCACCTTTCTCGACGTGCCTTTCAACCGGCCTTTTTACGAACGTCGCGGCTTCACGGTGATCGAGCCCGAATCGGCGTCTGCTGGGTTGCGCGAGCAGTTCATGCGCGAGGTGCCGCCGGGCGTCGATCCGGCCACGAGGACCCTCATGGTTTGGCACTCGTGACTATTCGTTAGGCAGTTAACGGCAAAATCCCGCATAAATCGCGCGCAAACTGACCAAAGGTCGTACTTCCACCAGTTGCCTTGGAACGTTTTGCTGCTAGCTTTGTTGCAAGGCAGCATAGCCGCTCCCGGGCCGATTGCGGCGCAGCAAGGGGTTCCATGTTCTATCACCTCTACGAAATGAACCATGCCGCGGTGCAGCCGATGCGCGCCATGGCCGATGCGACCCGGATCCTTTACTCCCATCCGCTCAACCCGTTTGCCCAGACGCCTTGGGGTCGATCTATCGCCGGGCTGGCGGAACTCTTCGAACGCACGACCCGCCGCTATGGCAAGCCGGAGTTCGGCTTGACCTCGACCATTGTCGACTGGAAGCCGGTGGCGGTGACCGAGGAGGTCGTCTGGTCGAGCCCGTTCTGCCGCCTGCTGCATTTCAAGCGTGACCTGCCGAAGGGCCGCAAGCCCGACCGCAAGCTTCTGATGGTCGCGCCGATGTCGGGCCACTATGCCACGCTGCTGCGCGGCACTGTCGAATCCATGCTTCCTTATGCCGAGGTCTACATCACCGACTGGGTGGATGCGCGCACCATCCCGCTCTCGGCGGGGCGGTTCGATCTCGACGACTATGTCGACCACGTCATCGACATGCTGCACGAACTCGGGCCCGACACGCATGTCATGGCCGTGTGCCAGCCCTCGGTTCCGGTGCTCATGGCCGCCGCCGTGATGGAATCGCGCGGTGATCCGATGGCGCCGTCCACCATGGTCCTGATGGGCGGCCCGATCGACACCCGGATCAATCCGACGGCGGTGAACCGGCTTGCGGAAGAGCGCGGCATCGACTGGTTCCGCGAGAATGTCGTCATGACGGTGCCGTGGCCGAACAACGGCTTCATGCGCCAGGTCTATCCGGGCTTCCTCCAGCTCGGCGGCTTCATGGGCATGAACCTCGACCGCCACATAAGCGCACACAAGGACTTCTTCTTCCATCTGGTGAAAAACGACGGCGACAGCGCCGAGAAGCATCGCGAGTTCTACGACGAGTATCTCGCCGTGATGGACCTGACCGCGGAATTCTACCTGCAGACCGTCGACAGCGTGTTCGTGAAGCACCTGCTTCCGAAGGGTGAGATGAAGCATCGGGGCGAGCTGATCGACTGTTCGAAGATCCGCAACGTCGCGCTGATGACGGTCGAGGGCGAGAACGACGACATTTCCGGCGTCGGCCAGACCCAGGCCGCGCACACGCTCTGCCGCAATATCCCCGACGACATGCGGGTACACTATGTCCAGCCGGCCGTCGGACACTACGGCGTGTTCAACGGCTCGCGCTACCGTTCGGAGATCCTGCCGCGCATCGTCGATTTCCAGGCAAGCTTCGGTCGATCGGCGCGCGAGGCCGGCAAGAAGCGCCTAAAGCGCCCGGATATGGCCTGACAGGTGTTGCAACCTGCTCACAGGCTCACGCCAAAGTGACCCTCGAAGGCGTCCGCCCGCTAACCATGGCGGGAAGTGGGCGGGCCGGTCGATTGACTTTGCCAGATTAACGCCCTTAACGTTTCGTTAGTAACTAACGGGCGTACGGGGTTCTCCATGACTGCCTTCCGGGCTGCCGCGACGACGCGCCTGCGCCTCGCAACGGTCGCCCTGTGCATGCTCGCGGCGCCTTCGCTCGCGTCGGCCGCGGCACCGATGGCGACCGGCGGCCTTACCTCGCAGCCGATCGGCCACTACGAGTTCTGCAAGGCCAACCCGGCGGAGTGTTCCATCCGGCCGCGGGACGAAGGTCCGCTGGCGCTGACGCCGGCCCTGATGCGCCAGCTCAAGTCGGTCAATGCCTTCGTCAACCACTCCATCAAGCCGATGAACGACTTCGACATCTATGGCAAGGACGAGGTCTGGGCATATCCGGACCAGATCGGCGCCGGCGATTGCGAGGATTACGTCCTCGAGAAGCGCCGGATGCTGGCCGCGAAAGGCATCTCCCTGTCGAATCTTCTGATCACGGTGGTTCGCAAGCCAGACGGCGAAGGCCATGCGGTGCTTTCCGTCCGCACCAGCCAGGGCGACTACATCCTCGACAATCTCTCCGAGAGCGTGAAGCTTTGGACCGAGACGCCCTATCGCTTTCTCAAGCGCCAGGCCAGCGAGCATACCGGTCGCTGGGTGACCATCCGCGGTGAATCCGCGCCGCTGGTCGGCTCGGTCAAGTAGCGCCCATCTCCTGACGGCGTATTCGAGCGGCGAATTGCGTAAATCAGCGAATTGATCGATAGATTTGCGCGGCGCGATGTCTGTCAGCGCTGGGCGGATCGGGGGGAGACATGAGCGACACGTTTACCGTGACGACGCGACGGGGCTGGTTCAGCCGCATCGCGAGTTCCTTCGTGGGTGTCCTCATCGGCTTCCTGCTGGTGCTGGCGATGATCGTCCTTCTGTTCTGGAACGAGGGCCGGGCGGTTCAGACGGCGCGCTCTCTCGCGGAGGGCGCAGGCGCCGTCATCGACGTTTCCGCGGACACGATCGATCCCGCCAATGAAGGCCGCCTCGTCCATGCCTCCGGTACGGTGGCGACGAGCGAGACGCTTGCCGATCCCGATTTCGGCATCACGGCGACCGGCGTCAGCCTCATCCGTCGCGCCGAGATGTTCCAATGGAAGGAGCAGAGCCGCTCCGAGACGAAGAAGACGCTCGGCGGCGGCGAGGAGACCGTAACCACCTACAGCTACACGAAGGACTGGGTCGACAGCCCGCAGGATTCTTCGAACTTCAAGCAGCCGGACGGTCACCGCAATCCGGAAATGCGCTGGCTGGACAGGACGTTCTCCCTCTCGGAAGCGCAGATGGGCGCCTGGCGGCTCGACGTCCAGACGCTGAGCCGCATGGGCGGGGAGGAGGACCGTCCCGTCACCGCCGCGGACGCGCAGAAGGTGAAGGATACTTTCGGCTGGGGTGACGCCAAGATCGTCCAGTCGCGCATCTATCTCGGCGAGGATCCGAACGCGCCGCAGGTTGGCGACCAGCGCATCTCCTACGAACTCGTTCCTCTCGGGCCGATCAGCGTGGTCGCCAAACAACGGGGCAACGGCTTCGCGCACTACCAGACCTACGCAGGCGATGCGCTCTTCATGGTCGACCGCGGCGTCGTGGCCGCCGGACAGATGTTTGACGAGGCGGTGGCCGAGAATACGTTCATCACCTGGCTGCTGCGCGCGATCGGGCTCCTGCTGCTCGCCGTCGGCTTCGCCCTGGTCATGGGCCCCATCGGCGTCATCTTCGACGTCATCCCCTTCCTCGGCTCTCTGGCGCGGCTCGGCACCGGGCTCGTCGCCTTCGTGCTGGCCATCGCGGTCGGCACCGTGGTGATCGCCGTCGCCTGGTTCTGGTATCGCCCGCTTCTCTCGCTCGGCATCATCGTCATCGGCGCGTTGATCTCATGGCTGCTGGTGCGATACGGCAAGTCGCGCGCGCCCCAGCCTGCGACACCGTCGCCGGCCTGAACCGCAAAGACCAGAAGGCATCCGCATGAGCATTTCCGGCCTGCTTCAGCTCGGGCTCTCCACCATGGTCTTCCTCGCCGCCGCCACCGTGGCCAAGCAGTGGGCGCTGGCGCCGGGTCTGGGCAAGCTTGCAATCACCCTGGTGCTCTATTCGCTCGGCAACCTGATCATGCTGAGGCTGGTACGCGAATTCGGCATGGCATCGTCCTTCAGCCTGTCGGCGGTGATCCAGCTCGTCGCGGTGAACCTGATCGCGCTGGTCTATTTCGGCGAGAAGCTGGCGCCCATCCAGAGCATTGGCGTCGTGCTTGCGATCGTCGCCGTCGCGCTGATCACGCTCGGTCCACAGCTCACCAATCGATAGGCTAGTTCCACATATCACAGATGATGCTTGAAACATCACTTGGTATGCGCTAGATATCATCACGATGGAACCTGATCGACCATGATCACGTCTGCCCAGATGCGCGCCGCGCGTGCGCTCGCCGGTATCGACCAGAAGGCTCTAGCCGAGAAGGCGGGGCTCTCGGTGCCGACCATCCAGCGGATGGAAGCCAGCGAAGGCACGGTGCGCGGTGTCGTGGACAGCCTGACAAAGGTCATCCAGGCCTTCGCCGACCTCGGCGTCGAGATCATAGGCGAAGGGCAGGCGAGTGCGGTCGGCGGCCGTGGTGTGCGGCTCAAGGCGCCCGGCTCGGAAGGCTAGGTTCCCTCCCGGCGGCGATGTCGCCCCGGAACGAAGCGTCGCGACGGCGACCGCCGACCTCCGGCACGGCTTTGACCGCGCCGCCGCCGACGATCCCGTTGCCAGGAGCGAACGGCGGGCGGGACGAAGACATGGCATTCCTGAGCGGTCAGCGGGCGAGCCGCGAGGATCAGCGGCCGAAGGCGACCTTCGCCGAACTGTTCACGCCGAAGCTGGTGACGGTGCTGCGCGAGGGCTACGGCCTGCCGCAACTGCGCGCCGACGCCATCGCCGGCCTCACCGTCGCGATCGTCGCCTTGCCGCTGTCGATGGCGATCGCAATCGCTTCCGGCGTCAATCCGGCCCAGGGCCTCTTCACCGCGATCGTGGGTGGCTTCCTGATCTCGGCCTTCGGCGGCAGCCGGTTCCAGATCGGCGGCCCTGCCGGCGCCTTCATCGTGCTCGTCGCCGCGACCGTTCATGAGCACGGCGTCGACGGCCTGCTGCTCGCCACCTTCATGGCGGGGATCATGCTGGTCGTCATCGGCTACCTGCGCATCGGCGCCTATATCAAATACATTCCCTATCCCGTGACGGTCGGGTTCACCGCGGGCATCGCAGTGATCATCTTCGCCAGCCAGTTGCGCGACATGTTCGGCATCAGCCTTCCCGGCGGCGAACCGGGTGAGATCATTCCCAAGGTCACAGCGCTGTGGGGCGCCAGGGTGTCGGTCACTCCGGCCGCGATCGGTGTCGCCCTGCTCACCGTCATCGTGATCCTTGGCCTCAAGAGGGTGCGCCCGTCCTGGCCCGGAATGCTGATCGCGATCGCGGCCGCTTCCGCGGTGACCGCGTTCTTCGCGTTGCCGGTCGAGACCATCGCGACGCGCTACGGCGGCATTCCGCGCACGCTGCCCTTCCCGCAGCTTCCGGTCTTCAGCACCGATCTCGCGCTGGCGGTGCTGCCCGATGCCGTCTCCTTCGCCCTTCTCGGCGCCATCGAGTCGCTGTTGTCCGCCGTTGTCGCCGACGGCATGACGGGACGCCGGCACCGTTCCAACTGTGAGCTCGTGGCCCAGGGCTTCGCCAATATCGGCAGCGCGATCTTCGGCGGCATGACCGCGACCGGCACCATCGCCCGCACCGCGACGAACGTCCGCGCCGGCGCACACGGCCCGGTCTCGGGAATGCTGCATGCGCTGTTCCTTCTGCTCTTCATGCTCGTGGCCGCGCCGCTCGCCGGCTACATCCCGCTTGCCGCGCTCGCCGGCCTGCTTGCCGTCGTCGCCTGGAACATGGTGGAGAAAGATGCATTCCGCGCGCTGCTGCGCTCCTCCGGCGGCGACGCGCTGGTGCTCTTGGTAACCTTCGCGCTGGTCGTCTTCCGCGACCTCACCGAAGGCATCGTCGTCGGCTTCCTGCTGGGATCGGTCCTGTTCATCGACCGTATGGCCAAGGCGGTCGCGATCGAAGCCCAGGTGCCGGCGGTTGTCGAGGATGTCGCCGACAGTACGGACCGCGCGCTGTACCAGCCTTCCGAGGCAGCGGATCCGGACGTCGTGATCTACCGCATCTCCGGCGCCTTCTTCTTCGGCGCGGCCTCGACCGTGGGGGCTGTGCTCGACCGTATCGCCGACCAGCGCAAAGCCTTCATCCTCGACTGCTCGGCGGTGCCCTTCATCGATTCGACCGCGGCCAACGCGCTCGAAATGGCTGCGGCGAAATCGGCGCGGGCCGGCGTGCGCTTCGTGATCGCCGGCGCGAGCCCACAGGTGCGCCGCATGCTCTACGCGCACCATGTCCGGCCGCCGCAGGTCCGCTTCCGTTCCAGCGTGGAGAAGGCTGTCGAGCAGGTTCACCGGGAGGTGGCTGCGCGGAAGGCCGAGGCCGCCTGACCTCTTGCCTCGTTTCCCCGCACGCCGCTTGAATGCGATCGTCCACTCGTGCGACATCGGTGGCAGCCCGCACGGACACTGTTTGTTTCCGGCGCGGTAGCCACCAAGGAGCGTCATGGACGCCGCCGACTTCGACTGCACCTCCTGCGGCGCATGCTGTGCGACCTCTTCGGAATGGCCGCGCTTCACGCTGGAGGACGACGCGCAGATCGCGCTGATCCCGCCGGAACTGATCTCCGCGGACGAGGGCGGCATGCGTTGCGTGGGCGCGCGCTGCAGCGCTCTTTCCGGAGAGATAGGCAAGACCACCGCATGCACCATCTACGCGGTGCGGCCGGATGTCTGCCACGCCTGTATGCCGGGCGACCCCGAATGTCTGTTTGCGCGGCGCGCCTGGGGCCTGCCGCCGCTTGTCTTGCCCGGCTCCGCCTGAGCGGAACTCTCTTTGCGGCATGGCTTGACATTTAATCAATCGTTTGATTAAATTCTCTGATGTCGCAGCGTCTTGAAAAACCGGAGCCCACCCAGCTGTCGAGCGCGGAGCAGACACGCCTTGCACTCATCCGGGCGGCCCTCACGCTGTTCGGGCGACATGGCTATGATGCGACGACGACGCGCGAGATCGCGGCCGCGGCGCGCGCCAACATCGGCTCGATTGCCTATCATTTTGGCGGCAAGGACGGCTTGCACGCCGCGTGCGCTCAACACATCGTCGAAACGATCCGCAGCGTCGCCGGCGACGCGCTGGAGGTCCCCGAAGTGGCGCCCGACATTTCCCCCGAACAGGCCGGCATGATCCTCGAGGGCGCCCTTTCGCGCATGGTGGCCTTCATCGTGGCGCGCCCGGAAGGTGGCGAGATCGTCCAGTTCATCCTGCGCGAGCTCAATCGCCCGACATCGGCGCTCAACACGATCTACTTCGGTGTCTTCGAACCCGTGCATAAGCGCCTGTGCGCCATCTGGTCCGCCGCGACCGGCGAGGCGCCTGACAGCCAGCGCACGCTGCTCACCGTCTTCACGCTCCTCGGACAGGTCGTCTATTTCCGCATCGGACGCGAGGCCGTCTCCCGGCGCATGAGTTGGAAGGCGATCGGCCCGGCGGAAGCGGACGCGATCGCGGACGTCACGCGCGCCAACCTGCGCGCGATCCTTGCGGCTCGGAGGGCCGAACAGGCATGAGCTTCCTCTGCACAGTCCCGATCCTCGCCTCGCTCCTGCCCGGCTGCGCCGCCGAAGCGCCGCTCGCGGTCGGCTATGTCGAAGGCGAATACGTGCTCCTGGCGCCCAACGATGTGGCGGATGTGCTCACGGTGGCCGTGCGGCGCGGCGAACGCGTCGCCACGGGGCAGGTCGTGGCCGAGCTGGAGAGCGACGACGCCCGCATCTCGGTCGCCCAGGCGACGGCGGCGCTCGATCAGGCCCGAGCCCAGCTTGCGGACTTGAAGCTCGGCAAGCGGCCCGAGGAGATCGCCGTCATAGAGGCGACGTTGGCGTCTGCCGAGGCCCAGGCGCGCGCAGCCTCGCGCGATCTCGCGCGCACTGCCGATCTCGTCAAGCGCGGCGCTGCCACGCCCGCTGCTCTCGACACCGCCCAGACCGCGCTCGAACTCGCCGATGCCTCCGTCGAGCAGGCCAGGGCCAATGTCGCCGTCGCCCGCCTGCCGGCCCGCGAAGAAACCATCCGCGCGGCAGAGAACCAGGTGCGGCAGGCGGAGGCTGCGCTGGAAACAGCGAAATGGCGGCTCTCGAAGCGCCGCATCGTCGCGCAGGCGCCCGGTCGCATCGGCGACGTGATCCGCAATCCCGGCGATGTGGCCGGTCCATCCGCCCCGGTCCTGTCCCTGCTGCCCGACGGGGCGGTCAAGCTCAAGCTCTATGTCGGCGAGGGCCAGTTCTCCGCGCTCGCGGTCGGGCGCAAGCTTGCCGTGCATTGCGACGGATGTCCGGACGACCTAACCGCGACCGTCAGCTACATCTCGCCGGAGCCGGAGTTCACGCCGCCGGTGATCTACTCGCTCGAGCGCCGCCAGAAGCTGGTCTATCTGATCGAGGCACGGCCAGATGCGGGCGCGGAGGCGCTCCAGCCGGGGCAACTGGTCGACGTCGTGTTGCAGGCGCCATGAACGCGATCGAGGTCAGCGGGCTCGTCAAGCGCTTCGGCGACCGGACCGTGGTCGACCACGTATCGATGAGCGTGGCGCAGGGCGAGATCGTCGGCTTCCTCGGCCCCAACGGCTCGGGCAAGACCACGACCATCCGCATGATGTGCGGCCTGCTGACGCCCGACGAGGGCGAGGGTCAGGTGCTCGGCTACGACATCCGCCGCCAGAGCCTGCTGATCAAGCGCGAGGTCGGCTACATGACTCAGAAGTTCTCCTTCTATGAGGACCTGACGATCGCGGAGAACCTCGAATTCGTGGCGCGGCTCTACCGGCTCAAGCCGGTGTCGAAGTTCGTCGACGAGACGCTCGACGATCTTGGCCTCGCAACGCGCCGCGGCCAGCTCGCCGGCACGCTGTCCGGCGGCTGGAAGCAGAGGCTGGCGCTCGCCGCCTGCATCATGCACCGGCCGAAACTGCTGCTCCTCGACGAGCCGACGGCTGGCGTCGATCCGAAGGCGCGGCGGGAGTTCTGGGACGAGATCCACCGGCTGGCCGCGCGCGGCCTCACCGTCCTGGTCTCGACCCACTACATGGACGAAGCGGAGCGCTGCCACCGCATCAGCTACATCTCCTACGGCAAGCTGCTCGCCACCGGCACGGTGGACGAGGTGGTGCGCAAGGCAGGGCTCCTCACCTATGTCGTGCGAGGCCCTGGGCTCGGAGAGATCACCGCCAGGCTGCGCGACGCGCCGGGCGTGGAACAGGTCGCAGCCTTTGGCACCACGCTGCACGTGGTGGGCCTCGACCGGGAAAAGCTCGAAGCCGCGCTCGATACGGTGAAGGCCGACGGTGTCGCGATCGAAGCCGGGGAGACCAGCCTGGAGGACGTGTTCATCCAGTTCATGGCGCGGTCGAAGGACAATATGGCGTAATGATGAGCTTCTTCTCCCTCGGCCGGCTGGGTGCGATGCTCATCAAGGAGTTCATCCAGATGCGGCGCGACCGCATCACCTTCGGCATGATGCTCGGCGTGCCGCTGATCCAGCTCGTCCTGTTCGGCTACGCGATCAACACCGATCCGAAGCAGCTTCCGGCCGCCCTCGTCGCGCTCGGCAGCGACCGCTACACCCGGGCGATCGTGTCCTCGCTGGAGATGACCGGCTACTACCGTTTCGACTACATCGTCGGCTCGGCCGCCGAGGCGGAGGAACTGATGGCCTCCGGCGAAGTCGCCTTCGTGGTGACGATCCCTTCGGACCTTGCGCGCCGGGTCGACCGCAAGGAGCACCCGTCGATCCTGATCGAGGCCGACGCGACCGACCCCGCCGTCGCTTCGGGCGCGATCTCCACCGTCTCGACGGTCGCCTCGCGGGCTCTGCTGCGCGAGCAGGGGCAGGAGCAGGCGGCGGCCGAAGCCGCGCAAGGCCAGCTCGATGTCGTCGTCCACCGCCGCTACAACCCCGAGAGCATCTCGCAGTACAATATCGTGCCTGGGCTGCTCGGCGTCATCCTGCAGATGACCATGGTGATGATGACCTCGATCGCGCTGACGCGCGAGACCGAGCGCGGCACCATGGAAAACCTGCTCGCCATGCCCACCAGCCCGGCGGAGGTGATGCTGGGCAAGGTGCTGCCCTACCTCGTCGTCGGCGCGGTACAGGTCGCCGTCGTGCTGGTCGCGGCCAAGCTGCTTTTCGCCATCCCCTTCGTCGGCAGCGTCTGGCTCCTTCTGCTCGCAGTGCTGTCCTTCGTCTTTGCCCTGGTACTGCTCGGCTACACGATTTCGACCATGGCCAACACGCAGATGCAGGCACTGCAGCTGACCTTCTTCTTCTTCCTGCCGTCGCTGATGCTGTCCGGCTTCATGTTCCCTTTCCGGGGCATGCCGCAATGGGCGCAGACGCTCGGCGAGTTCTTCCCGCTCACCCATTTCCTGCGGGTTGTCCGCGCGATCATGCTCAAGGGCGCCGAGTTCCCGGCCGTGGCCTTCGAGATCGGCATATTGGGCGTGTTCATCGTCGCCTATGCGGGCTTTGCGCTCATGCGCTTCCGGCGCACACTCGACTGAGCGGCCATTCCGCCGCAGCCAACCGCGTTGCAACTCGCTGAACGGTCCATTAGATTAGAATAATTCTAAACTAGACGGTTGCCCTCATGCTTTCCCGTGTCTTCGGCTTCGGCCGCCGGTCGTTCGATTCCCTCAGCGAGCAGGAGATTCTCGCGCTGGCGATCTCGTCCGAAGAGGACGATGCCCGCATCTACCGCGCTTATGCCGACGGCCTGGCGGACGCCTATCCGAACTCGGCGAAAGTGTTCGAGGAGATGGCGGCCGAGGAGGACGGCCACCGCGCATCCCTGATCGAACTGCACCGGGCGCGCTTCGGCGAGCGGATCCCGCTTATTCGCCGGGAACACGTCCGCGGCTATTACGAACGCAAGCCGGACTGGCTGGTGCGGCCGCTCGGCCTCGAGAAAGTGCGCTCCATGGCCGAGGAGATGGAGGCGCAGGCCGAGCGCTTCTACATCGAGGCCGCCAAGCGCACCTCCGACGCCTCGACACGCAAACTGCTCGGCTCGCTCGCGGCGGCCGAGAAGTCGCACGAGACACTCGCCCATCGCCTCGGAGAGGAATACCTGACGGGCGACGCCCGCAAGGAGGAGGATTTCGCCGAGCGGCGCCACTTCATCCTGACCTATGTGCAGCCCGGCCTCGCCGGCCTGATGGACGGTTCGGTCTCCACGCTCGCGCCAATCTTCGCCGCTGCCTTTGCCACCGGCGACACCTGGCAGACCTTCCTCGTCGGCCTGTCGGCTTCCGTCGGCGCCGGCATCTCGATGGGCTTCACCGAGGCCGCGCATGACGACGGCAAGCTCTCCGGCCGCGGCTCACCGATCAAGCGAGGTCTGGCGTCCGGCATCATGACCGCCCTCGGCGGCCTCGGACACGCGCTGCCCTATCTCATCCCCGACTTCTGGACGGCTACGACGGTGGCCGCTGCGGTCGTGTTCGTCGAGCTCTGGGCGATTGCTTTCATCCAGAACCGCTATATGGACACGCCGTTCCTGCGCGCAGCCCTCCAGGTGGTGCTGGGTGGCGGCCTCGTCTTCGCCGCCGGCGTCCTCATCGGCAGCGCATAGAAAAGGGGCCGGCGGCGGCCGGCCCCTGAGATTTGAGACGTGACGCCGGAGCCTATTCAGCCGCCAGCAGGTTGATCTTGCGCTCGGCAAGGCCGGTGAGCTTCTTGTCGGTGGCGATCTCTTCCTTGAGGGTCTTTTCCAGCACGGAGGCGCAGTCGCTGCGGCCGAGCTTGTTCGCCCATTCGACCAGCGTGCCGTAGCGCGTGATCTCGTAGTGCTCCACGGCCTGCGCGGCGGCGATCAGCGCTGCGTCGAGCACCTGCTCGTCGGCCACGTCGCCGGCGATTTCATCGGCTTCCTCGAGGATGCCGTCGATGGCCGGGCAGTTGACCGCGTTGGCCTTCGCCCCGTGCATCTCGAACACCTGCTCAAGCCGCTCGATATGGACCTTCGATTCCTCGAGGTGCTTTTCGAACCCCTGCTTCAGCTCGGTGTTCGTCGCCTTCTTCGCCATCTTCGGCAGGTTCTTCACGATCTGCTTTTCGGCGTAGTAGATGTCTTGCAGCGTGTGGACGAAGAGGTCGTCCATCGTCTTGATGTCTTTCGAAAACAGACCCATTTTCCTGGCCCTTCCTGTTCGTGTTGTTGTGGAGGCAAGGACTGAACGTCCTTTCGAACCGGAGTCTCTCCGGCCTGGCGGAAGAACGTCCGGCAGCCCACCCGGTTCCGGTCAGGATTGTTGCCTTTTCGCAACGCGGTCCATCGGTGTGATGGGATTCGCAGACCTGGCCTCGAAAGGCCGTAATTTTTCCTCTCCGGCGACACGAACGGACGGTTTCTGTCTATTCGTTAAAGGCCGGATTCACCGGGTGTTCACGATCGTTTGCTAAAGTTTGCGGCGTCGGAAGGGACATTCCGAGGACAGGGTTAGGTAAGATGTCTTTCTGGTCAGCCATTGGCCACTACGTGGTGGCCATACGCGAATTCGTTGCGCCCAGCTATCGCCCGGAGCGGCACTATATGCGCGGCCCCGGTCCAGCCTGCGCGCGCCGCATGGGCGGCACCTCGCTCCAGGCACGCGTCACGTTTCACTGAGCATCGGCGGGCAGCGCCTCGCCGTCGGCGCAGGCTCTGATCTCGGCCGGGGGTCCGGCAGTCTCCCCCACACGCACGCATTTGCCGTCGGCGCAGATCTCCCAGCCTCCAGCCGTCGCCCCTGACTGCGCGAGAAGCAGCGCTTCGCGGGGCGCGAGCGTCGGCGTATAGCGCCAGGCGCCGTCCCGCAGAACGGCGCCGTCCGGTATCTCCATCCCCGCGCCGGAGCCCTTCACGCGCGCCTCGACGATCCTGAGGCCGGCGTCAGAGAGCACCCAGTCCTCTTCCCATCGAACCTTCTCGACCGAATGCGTCCAGGCGAGCGTGAAGGCGGAAAGGGCGACCATCACAGTCTTACCGCCCGCGACGAGGCAGACCGGCATCAGGCGGCGCTGGCGGCAGCAGCGCGGCTGCGCCACCAATGCTGCGCAAAGAACACGATCGCCAGGACAAAACCGATCTCGTCGGTCACAGGCAGGGCTGCGACCAGCGTGAAGGCGGCCGCGGCGGCGAGCGCGCGTTCCCACAAGGCCAGCCGCATCCGCAGGAAGCCGATCACGGCGACACCCCAGAGCGCAATGGCGAGCGCCGTCTTGATCACGACATAGCCGACCGCTGGCCAGTAGCCGATTGCGCCCGCCAGCGCGCCTCCCTCCTGCAGCATCAGCGCCGGCGTGTAGACCGCCATGAACGGGATGACGAAGCCGGCCGCCGCGACCTTGATCGCCTCCAGCGAGATCCGGAAGCCGCTTTCCTTGGCGATCGGCGAGGCCGCGAAACAGGCGAGCGCTACGGGAGGCGTCAGGTCGGCAAGGATGCCGAAATAGAAGACGAACATATGGCTGACGATCAGCGGCACGCCGAGGTCGAGCAGCGCCGGTCCGGCGATCGACGAGGTGATGATGTAGTTGGGGATCGTCGGAATGCCCATGCCGAGGAAGATGCAGGTGACCATCGTCAGCAGCAGCGACAGGAACAGCGAATTCTGGCCAACCGAGACGATGAACTGGCCGAACGTATTCGCGACGCCCGTCAGCGTCATCGTGCCGACGATGACGCCGACCACCGCGCAGGCGACGCCGACCGGCAGCGCATTTCGTGCGCCGTCGGCGAGGCTGTCGCGGCAGGCGGCGAGCGTATCGCGCCCTCCCGCCACGACGAGATTGACGAGGATCAGGATCGCCACCGCGCCGACGATCGCGCCGATGCCGAACCGGAAGAAGCTCGCCGCTACGAGGCCGAGCCCGATCCAGAACACGGTCCGCACAGCGGCATTTGGCAATCCGAGCGCGACCGTTGCGCCGAGGATCAGCAGGACCGTCAGCGCCAGGCCCACCGTGCCCGCAAACAGCGGCGTATATCCGGAGAACAGCAGCCAGACGAGCACCGCCAGCGGCAGGATCAGATACCAGCCGTTTTTGAGAGCGGCAGTGGCAGAGGGGAGTTCGGAACGCTTCAGCCCCAGCAGCCCATGCTTGCCGGCTTCGAGATGGACCATCCAGAAGGCCGAGGCGAAGTAAAGGAGAGCCGGGATGATCGCCGCTTTGACGACCTCGTAATACTCGACACCCAGCGTTTCGGCCATGATGAAGGCCACCGCGCCCATCACCGGCGGCATGATCTGGCCGCCCATCGATGCGGTTGCCTCCACACCCCCCGCGAAGGCGGCCCGGTAGCCGAACTTCTTCATCAGGGGGATTGTAAATTGCCCTGTGGTGACCACGTTGGCCACGCCCGAGCCCGAGATCGTGCCCATCAGCGCGGACGAGATCACCGACACCTTCGCCGCGCCGCCGCGCGCGTGGCCGACGAGCCCAAGCGACACGTCCGTGAACAGCTTGATCATGCCCGCCTTTTCAAGGAACGAGCCGAACAGGATGAACAGGAAGATGTAGGTCGCCGACACATAGATCGGGATGCCGTAGATGCCCTCCGTCCCATAGGCCATGTGATCGATAACCTGGGAGAGGTCGTAGCCGCGATGGTCGAATGGCCGGGGCAGGTATTCGCCGAACAGGCAGTAGGCGAGGAACAGGCCGGAGATGATCGGCAGCGCCGGACCCATGACCAGCCAGGCTGCCGCGAACACCGTGGCAAGCGCAACGCATCCGACGACGATGTCGCGTGTCAGGAGGTCGCCTGAGCGCAGGATCAGGCCGTTATATTCCCACCACTGGTAAAGCGCCACGAATACGCCCACGGCGGCGAGGCCCCAAGCCGCCGCGCGCCAGGCGGGCGTTGCATTGCGCGCGGCTGCCGCGAGCGGAAAGGCGAGCAGCAGCAGGAAGCCGACATGCGCGGCGCGCAGGACCTGGCTCGACAGGCTGATCAGATGCGCCGCCGTCGCGATCTGGTACACGGAGAAAACGACTGCGATCCAGAACAGGATCCGGCCCTCCCGCGTCGCCGGAAAGCCGGCGCCGAGAGGATCGTGCATGTCGACCGCCGGCGGGGCGGCGCCTTGGGAAGCTGCAGTGGTCATCGGATGGGCCCCGCGCGTGACGTGGACATGCAGATTGCGGGACCGGCAGCCGTTGATGCTGCCGGTCCGCGCCGGGGCTTACATCAGGCCCTTTTCCTTATAGTAGCGCTCGGCGCCCGGATGCAGTGGCACGGGCATTCCATCCAACGCCTTCTTGATGTCGATCGCCTTGGCTGCGTTGTGCGCGGCGACCATGTCGGGAAGGTTCTCGAACAGCTGCTTGGTCATCTGGTAAGCTGTCTCGTCCGACACGCCGTCATGGGTGATCAGGAAGTTGCCGACCGCGGCCGTTTCCACATCCGCATCCTGTCCCTGATAGGTGCCGGCGGGAATGGTGACGGCGAGATACGGGCTGCCGATCTTCTCGACATCCGCCTTGGGTACGGCCACGACGTTGATCGCCACCGAAGACGCGAGGTCTTTGATCGAGCCGACGCCAAGGCCGGCCGACTGAAGCGTCGCGTCGAGCTGACGGTTCTTGATCAGCTCGACGGATTCGCCGAACGGCAGATATTCGGTCTTGCCAAGATCATCGTAGCTCATGCCCGCCGCCGTGAGGATGGCGCGCGCATTGAGTTCGGTGCCGGACTTCGGCGCGCCAACGGACAGGCTCTTGCCCTTCAGGTCCGCGAGCGTCTTGATTCCCGATTCCTGGCTCGCAACGATCTGGATGTAGTTCGGATAGATCGCCGCGATGCCGCGCAGCTTGTCCAGCTTGCCCGGATAGCCGGCCTCGGTATTGCCCTCCCAGGCGAACTTGACGGAATCGCCGAGCGCGAAGGCGATCTCGCCCTTGCCCTGCTGCAGCAGGTTGAGATTTTCCACGGACGCCTTCGTGGCTTGTACCTGGGTGCGTGCGCCCTCGATCTTGGCGCCATAGATGTTGGCCAGCGCTGCTCCCAGCGGGTAGTAGACGCCGGACGTACCGCCCGCCAGCACATTGATGAACTCGTCCGCCCGCGCGGCCGTGCCGGCGGCCGCCAGCGAGAATGCAAGTGCACCGGCGGCAGCAAGCCGCGCTACGGTGTGTTTCATCGATAAACCTCCCTTTCGATGTGCGCCACGCTGTCCGGGCACGATGCCCTGCATGTTAGCCATCGACGCGCGCTTGCCAACCCTCGCCGTATAATCCCTTCGTCAGGTCTTCTGGCCGGACCAGTTCCCTTCCTCGCCGCTTCGGGGTAGAACGCTTGCGAATGCGTTTGGGAGGAAGCCATGACCGCATCGCCAGCTCGGCCGCAGACTGCCGGCGCTCCGTTCGACCAGGACAAGCTCGACCGGCTCATGGACGAAGCCGGCATCGACGTCCTGCTCGCCACGTCGAAGCACAATGTCCAGTATCTGCTCGGCGGCTATCGCTACATCTTCTTTCACGCGATGGATGCGATCGGCCACAGCCGCTACCTGCCTGTCGCGATCTATGTCAGGGGCAGGCCGGACTACGCCGCCTATGTCGGCAATCGAATGGAAGGCCACGAGCAGCAGGTGAATCCATTCTGGACACCCTCCGTGTTCACCACATGCTGGGGCTCGGTGGATGCCGCCAAACAGGCCGCCGCTCATTTGAAGAAAATTGGTCTGGCCAGATCGAGAATAGGGATGGAGCCGGGCTTTGTTCCACACGACGCCTGGGCCACGCTCCAGTCCGAACTCGGCGAAGCGAGGCTCGTCGACGCCACTGGCATGCTCGAGCGGATGCGCATGATCAAGACGCCGGAGGAACTGGCCAGGCTGCGGCTCGCGTCGGAACTCATCACGGATTCGATGCTCGCCGTCTTCGCCAGCCAGCACGAAGGATCGTCCAAGGGCGACATCGTCGAGCGGCTGCGCCGCGAGGAAACCAACCGCGGCCTC
Organism: Mesorhizobium australicum; assembly: GCF_900177325.1. NCBI lineage: Bacteria > Pseudomonadati > Pseudomonadota > Alphaproteobacteria > Hyphomicrobiales > Phyllobacteriaceae > Mesorhizobium > Mesorhizobium australicum. Next base: position 388,177 of record NZ_FXBL01000004.1, read on the forward strand.
ACCTTCGAATATGCGCTCATCACGCTGGGTCCCAGCCACAACAGGGCAGTGTCGCCGCAGACATGGCGCAAGGGCGAGGTGATGTCGCTCGATTCAGGCGGCAACTATCACGGCTACATCGGTGACCTCTGCCGTATGGCCGTTCTTGGCGAGCCCGACCAGGAACTCAGGGACCTGCTCGCGGAGGTCGACGCCGTCCAGCAGGCTGCATTCTCGCGCATCCGGCCGGGTGCCGCGGGTGGCGACATGATCGCCCATGCGGAGAAGGTGCTGAAGGCCTCCGCCGTTGCGCCCTACACGGATTTCTTCGCCCACGGCATGGGGCTCGTCAGCCACGAGGCGCCGTTCCTGATGACCAATCATCCCGTCGCCTATGAGGGCGTGGATGCCGACAAGCCGCTGGAGGCCGGCATGGTGATCTCGGTCGAGACGACGATGCTCCATCCCTCGCGCGGCTTCATCAAGCTGGAGGACACGATCGCGGTGACGGCTGACGGCTACGAGCTGATGGGCGCGCGCGGCCGCGGCTGGAACATCGGCGGCACGGAGTAGCCCGCCTCAGAGCGTGACATCCGCCGCCCTGCTGCGGGCGGCGGTGCGCCGCGCGTTCGGGATATCGTTCGACAGCGCCTTCTCGCGTGCCGCGTCCGTGGAGAAGCCATGGTCGAGCCAGCGCTGCACCAGCCGGCGTTCGAGTTCATCCACCGGCACGTCGAGCCATACAGTCATGTCGAACGCGCCGGCGAGGCCGTTCCAGGGCGTCTCGTCGAGCAGCAGGTAATTGCCCTCGACAAGCAGGATCCGCGTCTCGGCCTGCACGACCGCCGCGCCGGCCCGCGATATCTCGATCGAGCGGTCGAAGACCGGGATCGCAACCTCCGTCTCTCGCGCACGCCGCATCAGCAGGTGGCGGAAGCCCGCGACGTCGAACGTCTCCGGCGCGCCCTTGCGCGGCAGCAGCCCGCGCGCGGAAAGCACCCTGTCGTCGAAGTGGAAGCCGTCCATCGGAACGACCGCGACGCTCTCGCCCGAGGCCTCGATCTGCTGGCGAAGCCGTTCGGCAAGCGTCGACTTGCCGGAGCCCGGCGCTCCCGCAATGCCGACGATCAGCCGTTCGCGCTCGTTGACGCGTTCCGCGATCGCGGCAAGGAGGCCGTCCTCATCCATGCGTCAGGCAAGCCAGGTATCGTAGTCGGAGACGAGCAGGCGCAGCGGCGGTTCGTCCTCCTCGATCTCGGAGAAGCGCGCGATCGGTTCGGAGAAGACGTTGTCCGTCAGGTCGTCGTTGACGGTCGACACCTCGCCGATCAGCACATCCGCCTCTTCGCCCCAGAAGGCGTGCCAGACCCCGGGCAGCAGCGTCACGCTTTCGCCCGGCGACAAGCGCAGGATGCCACCGGCCGGCAGCGTCCGCATTACGCCGTCGGTGGGCACCGACACGTCCTCGCCCCGGTCGATCAGTCCGTCCGGCCCGGAGGCATAGAGCTTCAGCGCCAGCACGCCGCCGCCGCGGTTGATGATGTCTTCCGCCTTGACGTTGTGGCGATGCATCGGCGCCACCTGGTCCTTGCGCGAGATCATGATCTTTTCGGCGTAGAGCATCCCGCGTCCCTTGCGCAGGTCCTCAGCGTCGCCGTTGCGCGCGGTGAAGAGGAAGAGCCCGCGCCGCGCGAAGTCGCCGCGGCCGTAATCGGTGATGTCCCAACCAAGCCTGCGCTCGACAATGCCCGCGATCTCGCCGCGCCGGGCGCGCATCTCGTCCGGTGTCCAGTAGGCGAAAGGCGGCAGGATCTGCCCATGCTCTCGCATGAACGCGTCGCCATTGCGAAGGATGTGGTTGACCTCGGAGCGCTTCATCGATCGTTCTCCCGGCACGCCGGCGGCAGGCTGCCCGCGGCCGTTATCCTAACCTGCAACAGCCTAGCCGGGTCGACCCCAATGGAAAAGCCGGCCGCGTCGCCGCGACCGGCTTTTGCCTGCTCTTTGTCCGCCTACATGCCGGTCGAGTATTTATCGACCAGCGCGCGAGCTTCCGACACCAGCGCCTTGCCGTCCTTGCCCTTGGCGGTCATTTCCGCCTCCCAGGCCTCGACCAGCGGCGCAGCGGCGTCTTTCCAGCGCTGCGTCTCGGCTTCGTCGAGCGTGACGATGTTGTTGCCGAGCTTCTCGGCGATCGCCAGGCCGACCTTGTCCCCGTCGTCCATCACCTTGCCGAAGAAGGCGGCCGTTTCGATGCCGGAATTGTCGTCGATGACCTTCTTCAAATCATCCGGCAGCTTGTCGTACGAAGCCTTGTTCATCGCCACCACGAAGGTCTGCGTGTAGAGGCCGTTCTTGCCGGAGAACCCGGTATGGTTCTTCACCAGCTCGGCCACCTTGAGCGACGGGGTCACTTCCCACGGGATCGTGGTCGCGTCGATCACGCCCTTGGACAGCGCCTCGGTCACGGCCGGCACCGGCATGCCGACCGGCGTGGCGCCAAGTTTCTCCAGCATCTGGTTGATCATGCGCGAGCCGCCGCGCACTTTCAGCCCCTTCATGTCCTCCAGCTTGTTCACCGGATTCTTGGAATGGATCAGGCCTGGGCCGTGCGCATGCCACGCGATGACCTTCCAGTCCTTGAATTCGTCCATGCAGTGCTTTTCGCAGTATTCCTGCACCGCCCGCGAGGTCGCCTCGCCGGTCGTCATCATGAACGGAAGCTCGAACGCTTCCGTCGACGGGAAACGGCCGGGCGTATAGCCGATGACGGTCCAGACGATGTCGACGACGCCGTCCTTGGCCTGGTCGATCAGTTCCGGCGGCTTGCCGCCCAGCGCCATCGCGTCGAACTGGTCGATCTTGATGCGCCCGCCCGACTCCTTCATCACCTTCTCGGCCCAGGGCCGCAGCGCCTTGGCGGGAATCGTCGCCTGTGGCGGCAGCATCTGGTGCAGTTTGAGCGTCGCGTCCTGCGCCCAAGCGGCGCCTGTAATCGTGCCGAGTGCGACCGTTGCGCCCAGCAGCATGCGTGTCAGTCTGGTCATGGCATTCTCCTCCCTGGATAGCGTGATCAGATGGTTGATTGTTATACAAAAGAACGAATTTGGAAATGGCCTCTTTGGATGAAAGGACCGACCCATCGCTTTGCGGTATACAGAAAGCGCGGCATTTGGAATTTCACCCTCCCGGAAGCCATTCTTAGCCGGTCTTACGGCTGATCGCGAGAGGGAGCGGGGAGGGAATTTAGGCGCTCCCGATCGCGCGTCACTTGTCCTGTATACAATGAATTGCCAGGCCGGCCGATGTATGGCAGCTTCCGGCCCGGCTCGGATTGCAGCCATCGAATCCGCGGAGGACACATGCCCACCCCACCCTATCGCGCCGACCATGTCGGCAGTCTTTTGCGTCCCGAGCGGGTCAAGGCCGCGCGCAAGGCCCATTACGAGGACCACACGCTCGACTGGGAAGAGCTGAAGGGAATCGAGGACGAGGCGATCCGCGAGGCCGTGCGCCAGCAGGAGGAGGCCGGTCTGCTGGCCGTGACCGACGGCGAGTTCCGCCGCTCCTTCTGGCACTACGACTTCATGGGCGAACTCAGCGGCTTCGACCTGGAAGAGCGCGACGAAGGCATCCAGTTCCACGGCGTGAAGCTCCGGCCGATCTTCCCGACGATCAAGGAGAAGCTCGACTTTCCCGACGATCATCCGATGCTCGACCACTACCGCTACGTCGCCTCGGTGACGAAGGTTACCCCGAAGATCTCGATTCCGGGGCCGTCGTGCTGTCACTTCCGCGTCGCGAAGGCCGACATCCATCCGAAGGAATATCGCGACGACCCGGAAGCGCTGTTCGCCGATCTGGCGAAAACCTACGCGAAGGCGGTGAAGGCGTTCTACGATGCCGGTTGCCGCTACCTGCAGATGGACGACATTTTCTTCGCCTATCTCTGCGACCCCAAGCATCGGGCTGCGAAGAAGGCTGACGGCCAGGATCCGGACTGGCTGATCGAGCGCTATGCCTGGATGATGCACGAGGCGATCAAGGACCGCCCCGACGACATGCTGATCGCCATGCACATGTGCCGCGGCAACTTCGCCTCCACCTATGCGGCCGAGGGCGCCTACGATCCCGCGGCTGATGCGATCTTCAACCAGACCGGCGTCGACGTCTATTTCATGGAATACGACACCGAGCGCGCCGGCGGGCTCGAGCCGCTGCGCCTGCTGCCGCGCGGCAACAAGCGCGTCCTGCCGGGCTTCATCACCACCAAGACCGGCGATCTCGAAAAGCTCGACGATCTCAAGCGCAAGTTCGACGCCGCCTCGAAATTCGCCGACATCGCCCAACTCGGCATCGCCCCCCAATGCGGATTCGCCTCGACCGAGGAGGGCAACAAGGTGACGGCCGACGACCAGCGCCGCAAGCTCGACCTGGTCGTGAAGACCGCAGAGGCGATCTGGGGCGGCGTCGACAGATAGGCGCGCTGACAGGCCTGCCCCGGTCGCCGGCGTGCCGCAGGACCGCAACCCGCACCTGCCGCGCCGGCGACCGATAGGACGCTGTCGCTGAAGATCCGTCTGCATATCTATGCACCGTACACCGCCATCAGAGCACTGTTTCTCCTGGCGGTCTTGCTTCCGGGAAAGCCCCGCAGCTGAGATGTCTTTTCGGCGTTGAAGGCCCGCTATTGATCGGCTATGAGAGACCGCGAAGCCCTCGCGCTTCTCCCTTGGCTTGCACCCGTAGCTCAGCTGGATAGAGCGTTGCCCTCCGAAGGCATGCGTCAAGTCCGCTGGGTCGCGATTGATGAGAAAAAGTACATAGAAGTTCAAGGACTTACGCAAAGGGTATCCAGCCCTTCACAATCGCGGAAATCCCGCGTAAGCACTGCGTAAGCAGATGCACCCGTAGCTCAGCTGGATAGAGCGTCGCCCTCCGAAGGCGAAGGTCCCGCGTTCGAATCGCGGCGGGTGCGCCACTTCTCCGAACCTACAAACTACGAATCTGGGGGGTCAGAGGTTCGAATCCTTTCGCGGTTTGTTTCCGCCGGGATGATTGCCTGCGGCATCAGGCTAACACGATACAAGCCTTGGTACGTAACGTCGCCTTTCACCAGACATGGCTTCGCCGCAATACTCGGAAGGCGAAGGGCCCGCGTTCGAATCGGCGGGTCGCCACCATCCTCGATGACTTTCCATCGATTGCATCATCGTAGTTGAGAACAAGTGCCGTCTGGTCAATTCGAGGTTATGCTGATCGGCTTCCCAGCATTCTGGAAATGCGGGTGGCGCTTTCTCTGACCAAAATTGTGATCCCGGCGACGTCGAACTCGGGCGATGCCCATTCTGCGAATGCTGTGCTTAGAGCTGCGACGGTTCGCTCCGACGCATCGCGGATCGGGGCGCCGACTGAGACTACTCCGGAAATGTTCTCTCCGGTGATCACGGCGTAGCCCTGGTCTCGCACTTCCTGGATCTGTTTGAGCAGGACCTTGGGATCGGTACATGTCTTGGGCGTCACCTGCTCAAGCCGCTCGCTGCGAAGCAGCCTCTCCACCTCGTCGTCGGCCAAACCTGCGAGCAGCACTTTTCCAAGTGCGGTGCTGTGAAGGTAGGTCTCGCTTCCCGGGACGCTGCGGATAACGATCGGTCCCTCGCTCTGCGCGGAGAGGATATAGACGGCGCGCAGGCCGCGCTGGATACCCAGATAGCCGTTGAGCAGGTGCTTCGTGGCCAGCATGTCGAGTTCCGGCTTGGCTACAGAGATCAGGCGATCCTTCTTGGTCAGGCTCCAGCCGAGGCCCAAGGCCCGGTATCCTATCGAATAGCGGCGCGTCTCCGGATCCTGGGTGACGAAATGGTTGTGCGCCAGCGTGTTGATTAGGCGCTGGACGATTGTGGCGCTGAGTTCGAGTTGCCTCGCGATCTCTCTGATTCCAACCGGAGCAGCCGCCTGGTCGAGGATCAGCAGGATTTCCAGGCCCCGCTGAAGGGACTGGCTGTTTCCAGTGGGCTTCGGGCTCAGTGTCATCAACAGATCCCCTTTTCGCCTCAGGCGGGAACGACGCGCAGAGAGCGATCGGTCGTTGAAAAAAGTTCGAAGCCGTCGTCGGTGAGGAGCCCCGTATCCTCGACCATCATGCCGCCCCAGCCAGGCTCGTAATAGGGCGTCTCCAGGCAGAATGTGGCGCCCGCCTGCAGGATGTCTCCACTCTCCGGCATGATCACCGGCGCCTCGTACACGGCCATGCCGATAGCATGCCCGACATGCTGCCGGCGATATGGTCGCAATCCCTTCGCCTCGACGACAGTCACACTCTTTTCGAACACATCGCGCGCATTCACACCCGGCTTCATCATGTCGATGGCGGCCTGTAGTCCTTCCAGCAGGGCGGCGTAGCGCTCAGCCTGAAGCCTGGTCGGTTCGCCGATGACCGCCGTCCGGGCCATGTCGGACTTGTAGCCGTAGTAGCTGCACCCCGTGTCGAACCGCAGCAGGTCGCCCGCGGCGAGTGGCCGTTCCGTGCTCATGGCATCCGCCAAGGCGCTGCGCAGGCCCCCGACCACAGTGACATTGCGCGGCAGGCCGCCGCCGAGCGACATGTGGGAGGCGACGATCGAGGCCACCTCCTTGTCTGTGACGCCCGGAGCCGCGCCGGCGATGCCTGCCTCGATCGCCCGCTGGGTGATCTGTGTGGTGTATCGGAGAAGTTCGACCTCAAGTGGCAGTTTGCGAGATCGCAAGGCCAGCATCCAAGACGTGGCGTCGGCGACCGTTGCCCCTGCCGTGGTGAGAGCGTCGAGAGCTCCTTTTGACAGGAACGTATGCTCGGCAGCGATGCGTTCAGCCTTCAGCCCGGACAGCGCCGCCAGGAGCCCATCCTCGAAGGTGTCGTGGCGCACCTCGTTATGTGAGGCCGCGGTGCCGCCGCTGAAGAAGAACTTGCCGAAGGTATAGACTTTCTCCGGCCGGATCCCGGCATCGATGGCTGGCGCAAAATCCGCGGCCGGCGCGACGAGCAGCAGGTCGTCCAGCGTGACCAGCGCCGCGTAACTGTAGCGCCGGTTTATCGTCGCCCCCATGCTCTCGTAGCCGCTCGTGTAGAGGACGTTTTCCGGGCTGGCGACGACGAGAAGGTCCTGGCCCTCAGCCTCCATCTTCCGGCGCACCCGGTCGAGTCTCTCTACTGCAAGGTTCGTGATCTGAGTGGCTAGTGAGGTGCCGGTTTGAAGCATGCTTGCGGTTCCCAACTTGAAGGCGGCTTGGCGCGCCGACGCGAGGCGGCGGGCGAGATGCCATTGACAACAGATTCATGCCGACAATACAATAGAAAATCGTAACAGCGTTTCGATAATCGGAACAATGGGAGAAGGCAATGAACAGACGCGGTTTCATCCTTTCCAGCTTCGGTCTGGCCGGGGCAGGTGCATTGGGCTTGCCGAGACTGACCTATGCTCAGACAACGTATCCGGCGCGCCCGACCACGATTCTTGTGCCGTTCGCCGCAGGCGGTGCGGGTGATCTCAGCGCACGCGTGATCGCCGATTTCGCCAGCAGCAGGAAAGGCGACGCCACCGCCGTGGACTTCCGGCCTGGCGCGGGCGCAACGATCGGCACAACCCAGGTGGCCGAGGCGGAAGCCGACGGAACCACGCTTGGCCTCTACTCGGTCAGCCCATTCGCGACCACGCCCCATCTGCAGAAAGTGTCTTACGATCCCCTGACCAGTTTCACCTATGTGGTGGCGCACGTGTTCGTGCCGATCGCCTTCTACGTGAAGGCGGACAGTCCGTTCGCGACCTGGGACGACGCCGTGAAATACGCGGTCGACAATCCCGGCAAGTTCAGGTGGGGCACGGCGGGCGTCCGCGGCGCCGCCCATCTCGCGACTGAGGCGGCCTTCCGTCGCGCCAAGGCTCAAACCACCTTCGTGCCCTTCAAGGGAGGTTCCGAGGCGATCACCGCGCTGCTTGGAGGCCATATCGAGGCGTCGGTATCCTCTGACTACGGCCCTCAACTCGATGCCGGTCAGGTGCGGCTTCTCGCTTCCACGGGAACCGAGAAGATCGCGGGCTTTCCCGACGTGCCGACCTATGGCGAGATGGGTCAGCCTATCGCCGTGGAAGCGACGTACGGGCTGGTCGGTCCGGCCGGCCTCCCCGCCGAGGTCGTTGCCTATTGGAACGACGTGGTGAAGGAACTTCAGGCCGCGCCCGAGTTCGACGACTATCTCAAAGTGGTGAAGGGCGGTAAACTCTACTGGAACAGCGACGAGTTTACCGAACGCGCCAAGGAGGCCTACAGCAGTCTCGGGCAGGCCATCAAGGAACTGGGACTTTAGCGGGTGGCAGGCGCCATCACTCTGATCATCGCGGCCACGGCCGCGATGATCTATGCGGTGCTTCACTATAGTATCTGGACCTTCGGCATGCCCGGCTCAGGGCTGATGCCGAGCATTGCAGCGGCGATAGTGATCGTCGCCTGTCTTTGGGCTGCCGTCGCGGAAACCGCGCAAGAAAATCTCAGCTTCGGGTTGCGACCGCTCGCCTACTGCGTCGGGCTCGTGGCGATCCTCCCGCTGTCCTTGCTCGTGGGGCTCCTTCCGGGGCTCGCAATTGTGGCGGCTGTCATTCTGCGTTTCGTCGAAGGTATGTCGATTCCCCGTTCTGCGCTCATTGCCGCGGGAACAGCGTTTGGTAGTTGGCTGCTGTTTGAGCGCACGCTGATGGTGCCGCTTCCGCACGGCCTGCTTGGGAGCATCTGATGGACCTGTTCGGCGATCTTGCCCTTGGCTTCGGGCAGGCGGTCACACCGTTGAACCTACTGATCGCGCTCGCAGGCTGTGTCGTCGGCACTGCGGTCGGCGTTCTCCCCGGCCTCGGACCGACCGCTACGATCAGCCTGCTGCTGCCGATCTCGGTCTATCTCGACAAGACCAGTGCCGTCATCCTGCTCTCCGGCATCTACTACGGTGCGATGTATGGCGGCTCGATCACTTCGATATTGGTGAAGATCCCAGGCGAGGCCGCAAGCGTCATCACTTGCATCGACGGCTACCAGATGGCGCGGCGCGGTCGCGCTGGAGCCGCCCTTGCCATCGCCGCATTCGGAAGCTTCTTCGCCGGAATCGTCGCGACGCTCGGAATTGCGATTGTCGGACCGGGCGTGGCAGAGTTCGCGCTCGCTTTCGGTCCCATAGAGAAGACCTCTCTGCTCATCCTCGGATTCACGCTAGTGCTAGGCGTCGGGGAAGGGACACGAACCAGGTCGGTTGCCATGATCGGGCTCGGTCTGCTTCTGGCAACCATCGGCGTCGATCTGGTGTCGGGCGACGAGCGCTTCGTGTTCGACGTGCCGCCGCTGCGGGACGGTTTCAACATAGCAATTCTCGCGATGGGCCTGTTCGGCATCAGCGAGGTGTTGCTGATGGCGGAGGAACGGGACGACGGTGCCAAGGCTGCGCGTTCGCCGAAAGGTCTGAAGGAATTGCTCCCCAATAGACGAGAGATCGGTGAATCCGCAGCTCCGGTCGTTCGCGGCAGCCTGCTCGGCTTCTTCCTCGGACTGCTGCCCGGAGGCGGCGGAATGATCGCGAGCTTCGCCAGCTATATGTTGGAACGGAAGATCTCGAAGACCCCGGAGGCCTTCGGCAAGGGCGCTGTCGCAGGCGTCGCCGGACCGGAGGCGGCAAACAACGCCGGGGCGCAGGCGAGTTTCGTACCCCTTCTCTGCCTCGGCATCCCGGCCAACGCGACGATCGGCGTCATCATGGGAGCCCTGCTCATGGCAGGCGTCACGCCGGGACCCCGACTGATCGTGGACCATCCCGAGATGTTCTGGGGCGTCATCGCTAGCATGTTCGTCGGCAACGCCATTCTCGTCGTCCTGAATGTGCCGCTCGTGGGCCTGTTCGTATCACTCCTGCGCGTGCCGCGCGCCGTCATGTCGATCCTGATCCTGTTCTTCTGCGTGATCGGCGCCTACAGCATCAACAACAACATGTTCGATGTTGGGACGATGCTGGCCTTTGGCCTCGTGGGATACGGGTTGCGCAAGACCGGCTTCGACGTAGCGCCGCTGCTACTCGCTTTCGTGCTTGGCCGACTGTTCGAGGAGAGCCTGATGCAGGGCCTCATCATTGGGCATGGCCAAGCGACCGCGTTCCTGACCAGCCCACTGAGCGCCTTCTTCTTGGCGATCGCCTTTCTGATCGTGTTCCTGCCGACGGTGCTTCGCCTGCGCGGCGTCAAAATTTCCTCTTCCGACAATGCCGAATGAGTCATGCTGAAGATCAATCAACATCTGACCGGATTCCAGTGCATCCGATGCGAAGAACTTCATCCCATACACGACTATCATGAAGGATGCCCGAAATGTCAGGCGCAGCATCGCCCGGCCAGCGTCGTCCCGGTCTATGACAAGACGATGCCGGACGTTGTCTGGAGCGGTTCGGGCCGGGGAATGCGACGGTTTTCCCATCGCCTTCCCTACTGTTCCTTCGAAAGTTTGGGAGAGGGCGATACGCCGATTGTAGATTTGCCTCGTCTGGCCGGCGAACTTGGCATGGATCGGCTCTCGATAAAGCTCGAAGGCGCTAATCCCACCGGCTCGCACAAGGACCGCATGAGCGTGCAATTTGTAGCTCGGGCGAAGGACCGGGGGGCGCATGGCGTGGTCGCCGCGTCGAGCGGCAATGCCGGCGCGTCTGTCGCCGCCTATGCCGCCGCTGCCGGCCTGCCCTGCATCATCGTCACGACGCCGGCCATCAGCCCGCCCTGGCGTCGTGCGATCGAGATGACTGGTGCGGAGATCATCTACACCGAGGACAGTCTGGAACGTTGGGCGATCGTGCGTCGAATGGTGCGGGACGAAGGCTATGCGTCGGCGACAAACTACCTCGACCCGCCGGTCGGAAGCGACCCGTGGGGCGTGGACGGCTACAAGACGCTCGGCTACGAACTCGCCGAGGATGAGGCGACGGCCGACATCGAAGCGATCCTTGTGCCGACGGCGCGCGGCGACCTGCTTTGGGGGATCTACCAGGGTCTCGCCGACGCGGTCTCGGCTGGCCGGCGTTCCAGCCAGCCGCGGCTGGTCGCCGTGGAACCCTTTCCGCGGCTCGAAAAGGTACTCGCGGGGCAGGATCTTCGCTCGCACTATCCCGGCAGGTCGCTGCTTGTCTCGATCGGCGGTGCGACGGTCACTTTCCAATCTTGGTTGGCCGTCACAAAGACTCGTGGAGCGGCGGTGTCGGTTGCTGAGGAGTTGGCGCTCGCCGATCAGAGGGTGCTCGCACGGCACGGACTGTTTCTTGAACTGTCTGCCGCAGCGTCACTGACTGGTTTGAGGCGACTGCTACAGGGGGGCGATCAACCGCCGCGCAGCGCACTGCTGATCGCAACCTCGCACGGCTACAAAGAAAGCGCGGGCCACGAGGTCTGAGCGCCTCATCAGCAACCTGTCACCAGTGTCTAGTCATGATGTGAATTCTCGATTGCAGAACGCAACGGATGTGGAGCCATTGCGGCATGAAGGTCCGGCGTAGTACGAGGAGGCGCGCGGCGATGTCTGAATGTGGAAGGTCACATTCGGTACGTCTCATGGAAACGCTGGAATCTCCCAGTTGCATCGTGAGAACGTCCGGTGCCTGACCGCATCCTCGACCTTCGGTTGTTCCGGTATGCCCAGGCTGCGGCCGAGCATGGCAGCTTCCGGCGCGCCGCGGTGGCGTTGAATGTCCTGCAATCGAGTGTGAGCAAGGGTGTCCGGAGTCTGGAATATCGCGTTGGTGCTCCACTATTCGAACGCAGCCATTCAGGTGTCCGGCCGACCCCAGCGGGTGAGCGATTCCTTCAGGAGGTGACCCAGGGATTTGACCACCTCGATCGCGCCATGCAGCGCATCGGCGCGGTTCAGCGCGGCGAGCATGGCGAACTTACTGTCGCTGTGAGCGTGCCCTTTCGTTTGCTTGAGGATGTTCTCGAGCCGTTCCGGGATAGACATCAGGGCGTGTCGGTCGAGATGGTGGAAGGAACTTGCGGCAGCAGCCTGACGCTAATTCTGCAGCGGAAGGCAGACATCGCGTTCGTGACCAAGACTCCCGCTGATGGCGTGTCGCAGTTCCTATTTTTGCGTAACGAGCGTCTGAAGGTCGCGCTGCCGAAGTCGCATCGGTTGGCCCAGGCCCGGGTGCTGATGCTTGAGGAGCTTCGTTCGGAGAAGTTTATCTTCAGCGCCAGCGGCATGGGTCCGGAAGTCGGAGACTATCTGGTCCGTCGCGTGGCCAAATCCGGCGTCGAGCCGGACCTGCATCTGCACCGCGTCGGCTTCTGCGATCTCCTCAGCATGGTCGCGTGCGGCTTTGGCGTGACGATCGTCGTCGGGCAGCTTCCCCGGGCCGCGCCGGAGGAGGTGGTGCTCATCCCGCTAGCCGGCAGGAGTGCGATCGGCATTCATGCCGTCTGGATGGAATCGAACTCCAATCCCGCACTGAGTAGCCTGCTGAGAATCCTGCGCGCGTCTACCTCGCCGTCTCAGCCGACCTAGCGGCCGTTACAGACGTCACGACGTTCCGGACGTCGTACGCGACCGTGCAAAACCGCGATCCGTCGCGATGAAACGCTGCAACATCGGCACGATCAGCCGGCTCGGATCGCCGATTGTCTGCCCCGTTTCGCGAGAGAGCACCTCGGCGTAGCTCGTAAGGTCGCGGTGCAGTGCGGCTGGCAACTCCACGGTGACCTTGATGGGCTTGTCGTCTTTAATCGCGCCGAGCTTGAGTTTCGTCATCAGGCGGCTCCGTAGGGCTCGAGGACCAGGTCTCGCGTGACAATCACACGCACTGGGAAGCCGGGCCGAATAGTGAGGGTCGGCGCGACCTGCAATTGCCGCTGAATGATCTGCTGACCGGCGTCGTTGATCGTGTCCTGAGCGCCGCCGCGGATCGCCTGGATGAGCCGGTCGTCGTCGTCCATCGTCAGTTCCGCGCCGACGGCAAGCAGCGTCGAGAGACCGGCTGCCTTCATCAGATCCCACCAGTGGTAGTCGACGCCGTCCTCCAGGCCGGCATAGCCCGCCGTGTCGGCGCCAGGATGGCGCTCCAGCACGATGGAGCGGCCGTTCGGGAAGATCAGCCGTGACCACACCAGGAGGACGCGACGCTGACCGAAGGCGACGCCATTGTCATATTCGCCGATGAGCCTCGTGCCCTGTGGGACGAGAAGGATGCTGCCGGTGGGACTGTCGAAGATGTGCTGCGTGACCTGCGCGGTGATCTGGCCCGGCAGGTCGGAGCGAATGCCGGTGATGAGTGCGGCCGGGATTACCGAGCCGGCTTGCAGCACGAACGGCGAGGCCGGCGTCGCCACGCGGTCGGGCGCGACGGTGCGGCGATCGACCTCCGCATTGAGGAAGGCGAGCTGTCGATCCTGGTTTCCGGCCCCGAGCGCCGACGGCGTGCCGCCGAGCGAGGGCTGGAAGCCCGGAAGTACCGAAGCCGCGGGAGCCCGGGTCTGGTAGAAGAGCTCGCTGGTTCGTGCCGCTTCCATTTCGGCAAGGCGGCGCTGTTCCTCCGGATCGGCCTGCGGCACGGGGACGACCTCGGCCGGGACGGCTCGCCCCTCGTCGCGGGCGCGGACGATCGGGCCGCCGAGATCGCCGGGAAGCGGCGGGCCGAGCTGGGGAATGCCGCTGTAGTCGTTCGGCAGGCCCTGCAAGCCATCTGCGGTCTGCCGTCGGTCTGTGATGAAGAGTTCGTCCTGGCCCGGCTGCCGATCCGCGGTCTGGAGCGCATAGATCAGCGCACCGCCGATGCCGAGACCGGCGACCAGGCCGAGACCGGCCAGCACGCGGCGCGAGATGCGCGTCACGCGCCGAGCCTCGGCCCGCAGCCGCATCGCGCCGGCAGGCTCCTGCGTCGCGGCGCCCCCCTCGTTCTCCCTCCCTGCGTCGGTCTCGGTCATGTCGAGGGCCTCCCATCGGTTCGCACGATCCTGACGGTCTGCTGCTGCCTGCCGCCGCCGAGCCGCAGTTCCGCGGCCCCGAACAGCCGGTCGACGATCAGGACGTTCTGGTAGATGCGGCTGTTGACGATCTCCGGCTCGCCGTTCGAGCCGATGACAAAGATGGGCGGCATTTCGCCCTGGACGATCCCGCGTGGAAACTCGACATAGACGCGGCGGCCGTCGTCATAGACCGAGACCGGCCGCCAGGGCGGGGTATCGCCGGTCAGCCCGTAGCGATAGTTGCGCGCCGTCTGGGCCGGGATGATCGGCGCGGCAGGAACGCTGGACCGGGATGACGGGACCTGCGGGTAGGCCCAGGCCACCGCCGGCATGTAGGGCTTTTCGCCGGCGCGCAGCTCGATCATGTAGGTTCGGCGGTCGGTTGTGATGACCAGATTGGTGGTGATGTCGGTGCGCGTCGGCTTCACCAGGACGTGGACGCGGCGGGTCACGCCAGACCCGGATTCGGTGTCGCCGATGATCCAGCGCGCCGTGTCGCCCGCCGCGATCGGCCCCGCCCCGGTCAGGCTCTCGCCTGATTCCAGCGCGATGTTGGTGATCTGGCCGGGCGCGGCATAGACCTGATAGAGCGCGCCCTCGCTCCAGGGATAGATCTGGATGGCGTTGTAGTATCCCTCCTTTCGAGGTTCGACCCGCGCTGCGACATTGGCGTTCTCGACGCGGCGGGTCGGCGTGCTCGCCGGATCGCCGCCCTTTGACGGGGTCCAGGTGGGCGGCACGAGGATCGGCCGCTGCGTCGCATCGCCGGTGCTGACGGCGACCGCCGGCAGCGGCGGGACATCGGCATCGTAGCTGATCTGCGGCGGCTTCGGCGCGGTAGCGCAGGCCGCGAGCGTCATCGTGGACAGGACAAGGACGCCAAACGTGGAAGCGGATTTGCGGAAAGCCGGACTATCGGCTCGACGGATTTTCGGTCTGGTCATTGCCCCAGCTCCTTTGACCAGTTGATGGCATTGATGAAGACACCGAGCGGATTGCGGCGCAGGCGCTCGGCATCGCGTGGCGGCTGGATGACGACGGTGAGGATGGCGGTCCAGCGTTCGGTGCCGGCGAGCTGACCGTTCTCGTAGCGACGTTCCGTCCAGGCGACGCGGAACGAGTCCGGCGAGGCGCGGATCACGCTCGAGACCTCGACCGCGACCTGCTGGCGTCCGACGCGAGAGAAGGGATTGGCCGAGCGCGCATAGTCGTTGAGGGCGACAGCACCCCGATCGGTGGTGAACTCATAGGCCTGCAACCAGTTCTGCCGCACGACGATCGCGTCGGCCGGCAGGCCGCGGACCTGCTCGATGAAACGCGCGAGATGGAAGGCGATCTGCGGATCGGTCGGACGATAGTCGGCGGAGGCGGGTTCGACCGCGCGGGCCTCGCCGGCGCGATCCACCTCGACCACCCAGGGTACGACGGTTCCCCGCGCCGATTGCCAGACCAGGGCGCTGGCGAAGCCGGCCGAGAGGATCAGGCAGCCGAAGGCCATGAGCCGCCAGTTCTTCGCCTGGACGCGGGCCGAGCCGATGCGCTCGTCCCAGACCTGGGCGGCGCGCTGATAGGGCGTCTCCGGTTCCGGCGTCTTGCCGTAGTGGGTCGTGGCTCGTTTGAAGAAGGTCATGATTTGTCTCTTTCGGAGAGGCTGACGGAGGCGCCGCCGCCGTGGTTGTCGCCGGAGCGGACCGCGTGGGCCGCGGCCATGACGCCGTGGCTCATCGAGCCGCCGCGCTTCATGCGGCGGGCCCAGCCAGGCGGACCATCGCTCGGGCCGGAAGGCGCTGCGGGCTGGGACGCGCCGCCAACGGTCCCCATCGAGGACGATCCGCCGGTGGCCTCGAAGGCGGCCTTGCCGCCGGCATCGAAGGAGGAGCGGAGGCTGCCGGAGACGCGCGAGGCGGCCCGTTTGAGTGGAGACACCGCGGCTCCGCCCGCGGCGCGCGCGGCGCCGCCGAGCCCCGCGGCAACGCCTGCCGTGCCGCTCTCGCCCGTCGAGGCCAGCGAATAGGCTGCGGTAGCGCCGCCGGCGACGGCGGTGCCGCCGCGCATCGCGGCGCCTCCGGCCGACCAGGCCGCTCGGCCGCCCTTGGCGGCGAGCATGGTTGCGCCACCGGCGGCGACGGCAGCGCCGCCCACGGCAAGGCCGGTCCCGACCGCTGCGCCGGCGCCGAGCTGCGGGCCGCCGGAGACGATGCCGTTGGCGATGCCCGGCCCGAAGATGCCGAGACCGAGCAGCGACAGCGCTGCCAGCACGATCGCCATCGCGTCGTCGATGGTCGGCTGCTCGCCGCCGAAGCCCGAGGTGAACTCGCCGAACAGGGTCGAGCCGATGCCGATGATGACGGCGAGGACCAGGATCTTCACGCCGGAGGAGATGACATTGCCGAGCACGCGCTCGGCCATGAAGGCCGACTGGCTGAACAGGCCGAAGGGGATCAGCACGAAGCCCGCGAGCGTTGTCAGCTTGAATTCTATGAGCGTGACGAACAATTGGACGCTCAAAATGAAAAACGCCAAAAGTACCAGCACCCAGGCGATCAGCAGGCAGATGATCTGGAGGAAATTCTCGAAGAAGGCCCAGTAGCCGGAGATCTCGGCGATGGCCTGGAGCAGCGGGCGGCCGGCGTCGAGCCCGGTCTGGGCGACGCGGCCGGGGCGCATGAGGTCGGCGACGGAGAAGCCGGTGCCGGAGGCCATCAGGCCGAGTCCGGCGAAGGAGTCGAAAACGATCCGCGCCAGCCCGTTCCAGTTGGAAATCAGATAGGCGAATATGCCGACGAAGATCGTCTTCTTGACCAGGCGCGCCAGGACGTCCTCGTCGGCGCCCCAGGCCCAGAACAGGGCGGCGAGCGTCACGTCGATGACGATCAGCGTCGAGGCGATGAACGCGACTTCGCCGCCGAGCAGCCCGAAGCCGCTGTCGATATAGGAGGTGAAGACTTCCAGGAACCGATCGATGACGCCTGAGCCTCCCATCGCTTAGTCCCTCCTTGCCGACGACAGGAAGCGGCGGCGGTTCTCGTCCCAGGCGGCGAGGCAACCGGCATCGCGCGTCGCGGCCTCGCCGATCTGCTGGCAGCGCCGGAGCGTTTCGCGTAGCGGATCGGCGCGCGGCGTCTCGCTGCGCAGGGTGGGAGACGGTCGAGTGGCGTCCGAGGGGTTCTCGCGCGCTCGGTGGACCGCCGTGGCGGTGACCGCCACGGCCAGCACGATCACCAGAGCAAGGCGGCCGAACATCTTGCCGTCCATCATCACCCCCTGCTCCAGCTCAGTTGTCGCCCGGGAACATCTGCGCGTTGCCGGGCTGGTAGCCGGAGCCGGGCTCGAGGAAGCGTCGGCGCTGCTCGCGGCCCTGCTCGGCGGCCGCAGCCTGCTCGGCCGCCGTGAGGGCGTCGGCGCGGCCGTTGGCGGCAAGCAGCGCGGTGAGATCCGAGAGCTGCTGGGCCTGAAGCGCGAGGATCTGATTGCCGGCCTGGGTCGCCTGCAATGCGCCGGTCGCGCCCTGACTTTCGCCGACGAGATTGGAGAGCTCGGCGCGCTGCGTCTCGATGTTGCCGACGACGCCGGCCTGCACGCGCATGGCGTCCTGCAAGGCGCCGACCGTGTTGCCCCATCGCTCGCGGGCCAGCTCGATGAGCTGCTGGTCGGAAGCGGAGAGGTCCATGTTGGCGTATTGCTGCGAGAAGATCTGGTCGATCTGCTGCACGTCGAAGGCGATGCGCTGGGCTTCCCCCAGGAGCTGCTGCGTCTTCGCGACGGACTGCTGGAGCGATTGCAGCGAGGAGTATGGCAGGCTTGCGAGATTGCGGGCCTGATTGATCAACATCTGGGCCTCGTTCTGGAGACTCTGGATCTGGTTGTTGATCTGCTCCAGGGCGCGGGCCGCCTGCACCACGTTCTCGGCGTAGTTGGAAGGGTCGAAGACGATCCTTCCGAAGCCGAACAGGGCGTAGGCCGGGGTGACGGCGACGGGCGTGAACGCCACCGGCACCGACAGGATGGTGGCGGCGAGCAGTACGGCATGGGTTCGAGAGCGACGGTGGGTCATGGGGAGAGCTCCTCTGTGAGTTGTTTGAGCGCCGGGGTCAGCGCGTCGAGGTTGGTGAGGTCGGGGATGAGATCGGCCGCCCAGTCGAGGTCGTGGGCGCGCAGCCAAGCGGCGAGGAATCCGTCGCGCCCATGCTCTGCCAGCACCGCTTGGATGCGGGCGTGGTCGGACTTGGCGGAGGCGGCGCAGAGCGCCAGCGCCACCTCGCCGAGGCCGAGCTCGAACAGCCGGTTGCCGCGGCGGGACTGCGCGTAATAGTCCCGCTTCGGCATCGCGCGGGCGATGATCTCGATCTGCCTGTCGTTCAGCCCGAAGCGCCGGTAGATCGCGGTGATCTGGGGCTCGATCGCGCGGTCGTTCGGCAAGAGGATGCGCGTGTGGCAGGAGTCGATGATCTCGGCCGCGATCGTGCTCTTCTCAAGTTGGGCCAGCGACTGGGTGGCGAAGATGACCGAGGCGTTCTTCTTGCGCAGCGTGACCAGCCATTCGGCGAGTTGCTTGGAGAAGCCGGGATCGCTGAGCGCCAGCCAGCCTTCGTCGATGATGACCAGCGTCGGTCGTCCGTCGAGGCGGCCGGCGATGCGGTGGAAGAGATAGGCGAGCGCCGCCGGCGCCGCGCCGGTGCCGAGCAGGCCTTCGGTCTCGAAGGCCAGGACCGGGGCGCGGCCGACGCTTTCCGCCTCGGCGTCGAGCAGCCGCCCGTAGGGGCCGCCGACGCAATAGGGCTGGAGCGCCCGTTTCAGGTCATTGGACTGGAGCAGCACCGTCAGCCCGGTGATGGTCCGCTCCTCGACGGGCGCCGAGGCGAGCGAGGTCAGCGCCGTCCAGATGTGCTCCTTGACCTCGGGGGTGACGGACACGCCCTCGCGGGTGAGGATGGCGACGATCCAGTCGGCAGCCCAGGCTCGCTCGGGCGTATAGGTGATGCCGGCGAGCGGCTGGAGCGAGACGGAGGTCTCTGTCCCCTCGGTGAGCTCGCCGCCGAGATCGTGCCAGTCGCCACCCATGGCGAGCGCGGCAGTGCGGATCGAGCCGCCGAAATCGAAGGCGAAGACCTGCGTATGCTCGTAGCGGCGGAACTGGAGCGCCATCAGCGCCAGCAGCACCGACTTGCCGGCGCCGGTCGGGCCGACGACCAGCGTATGGCCGACGTCGCCGACATGGAGAGACAACCGGAACGGGGTCGAGCCTTCCGTTCTGCCGAAGAGCAGCGGGGGCGCCTGGAAGTGCTCGTCCCGTTCCGGCCCCGCCCACACGGCGCTCAGGGGGATCATGTGGGCGAGATTCAATGTGCTGACGGGCGGCTGGCGCACATTGGCGTAGAGATGGCCGGGCAGCGTACCGAGCCAGGCATCGACTGCGTTGATCGTCTCGATCATGCCGGTGAAGTCACGGCCCTGGATGACCTTCTCGACCAGCCGCAGCTTCTCGTCGGCGATCCGCGCATCCGCGTCCCACACGGTGATCGTGGCGGTCGCGTAGGCTTCGCCGGCATAGTCGGCGCCGAGTTCCTGAAGGGCGAGGTCCGCGTCGGCCGCCTTGTTGGCCGCGTCGGTGTCGACCAGCACGGAGGCCTCGTTGGTTAGCACCTCCTTGACGATCGCAGCGATCGACTTGCGCTTGGCGAACCACTGGCGGCGGATTTTCGTGACCAGCCGCGTTGCGTCGGTCTTATCGAGCAGGATGGCGCGTGTGTTCCACCTGTACGGGAAGGGCAAGCGATTGAGCTCGTCGAGAATGCCGGGCGTGGTCTCGGCCGGGAAACCGACAATGGTGAGGATGCGCAGATGGGTGTCGCCCAGACGCGGCTCCAGCCCGCCGGCGAGCGGCTGGTCCGCCAGCAGCGCGTCCAGATACATCGGCGTCTCGGGGACGCGGACGCGGTGGCGCTTGGTCGAGATCGTCGAGTGCAGGTAGGTCAGCGTTTCGGCGTTATCGAGCCAGCGGCATTCGGGCATGAAGCCGTCGAGCAGTGCCAGCATGCGATCGGTGCGATCGACAAAGCCGCGCAGGATCTCCCAGGGGTTGACCCCGGTCTGCTCGCGGCCCTCGTAGAGCCAGGTCTCGGCGCGTGCCGAGTCCTCGGCCGGCGGCAAATAGACGATGGTGAGGAAATAGCTCGACTCGAAATGGCTACCGGCCTCCTCAAAATCGGCCTTGCGCTCCGCATCGACCAGCGCCGAGGCGGCATCGGGGAACGTGCTTCTCGGATAGGTCGCGGCCTCGTGGCGCTGCGCCTCGACGAAGATGCTCCAGCCGGAGCCGAGACGGCGGAAGGCGTTGTTGAGGCGTCCGGCGACGCCGACCAGCTCGGCCGGCACGGAACTGTCGAGGTCAGGCCCGCGGAACTTGGCGGAGCGCTGGAAGCTGCCGTCCTTGTTGAGGACGACGCCCTCGCCAACGAGGGCGGCCCAGGGGAGATAATCGGCGAGCCGGGCGCCGCTGCGGCGATATTCTGCAAGGTTCATCATCGCGCCACCTCACAGGCCGAGATGCGCGGGGATGCGCAGATGCCGGCGCACCACCTCGACGAAGAGCGGATCGCGCCGCGCTGCCCAGACGGCGGCGAGATGGCCGATCGCCCAGAGGAGGATGCCGACCAGCCAGAGCCGCAGGCCGAGGCCGAGCGCGGCCGCCAGCGTGCCGTTGAGGATGGCGACCGAGCGCGGCGCCCCGCCGAGCAGGATCGGCTCGGTCAGGGCGCGATGGATGGGCGCGGTGAATCCGCGAATCTCCTCCATCAGATCACGGCCCCGCCGCCGAAGCTGAAGAAACTGAGGAAGAAGGAGCTGGCCGCGAAGGCGATCGACAGGCCGAAGACGATCTGCACAAGCCGCCGGAAGCCGCCCGAGGTGTCGCCGAATGCGAGCGTCAGGCCGGTCACGATGATGATGATGACCGCGATGATTTTCGCGACCGGCCCCTCGATGGATTCGAGGATCTGCTGAAGCGGTTCCTCCCAGGGCATGGAAGAGCCGGCCGCATAGGCGGCCTGGGTCATGGCGAGGGTGAGCGAGGTGGCGAGCGCGGTCGCCACGAAGCGTGCTCGGGCGAGAAGGGACGTCGATGTCATTGCGAGGCTCCAGTGGGTTCGGGGGTCGGGATGACGGGGAAGAGGTCGTAGTCGCCTGTCGCGCCGAGGCCGGTGACATGGGCGAGCTCGGCGAGGCGGCGGGCCGATCCGCGACCGGAGAGCACGGCGATGACGTCGATGGTCTCGGCGATCAGCGCGCGCGGCACGGTGACCACGGCTTCCTGGATGAGCTGTTCGAGGCGGCGCAGCGCGCCGGTCGCCGTGCCGGCATGGATGGTGCCGATGCCGCCGGGATGGCCGGTCGACCAGGCCTTGAGGAGGTCGAGCGCCTCGGCGCCGCGGACCTCGCCGATCGGAATCCGGTCGGGCCGCAGGCGCAGCGAGGACCGCACGAGGTCGGAGAGCGAGACGATGCCGTCCTTAGTGCGCAGCGCCACGAGGTTGGGTGCGGCGCATTGCAGCTCTCGCGTGTCCTCGATCAACACCACGCGATCGCCGCTGCGGGCGACTTCGGCCAGGAGCGCATTGGTCAGCGTCGTCTTGCCCGTCGACGTGCCGCCGGCGACGAGGATGTTCCGCCGTTCGGCGACGGCCTGGCGCAGCGCATCGGCTTGGGCGCCGGACATGATGTCGGCCGCCACGTAGTCGGCGAGCGTGAAAACCGCGATCGCGGGCTTGCGGATCGCGAAGGCCGGCGCCGCGACGACAGGGGGAAGCAGGCCCTCGAACCGCTCCCCCGTTCCGGGCAGCTCGGCCGAGACGCGCGGCGCGCCGGCATGGACCTCGGCGCCGACATGGTGCGCGACGAGGCGGATGATGCGCTCGCCATCGGCCGGCGCGAGCCGCTCGCCCGTATCGGCGAGGCCTTCGGCGAGCCGGTCGATCCAGAGCCGCCCGTCGGGGTTGAGCATCACCTCGACGATCGCGGGGTCGTCCAGGAAGCGGGCGATGGCCGGCCCGAGAGCGGTGCGCAGCATGCGCGTTCCGCGTTCGACCGCTACCGTCTCTCTGGATGATACAACCACGTCGTCCCCGCTCCGCTGCGGGCGCGCACGACGCGCGGCCCTGGATCGGGGATGAGTAGAAAAGGCAGGAGTGGGCCGGCCGCAACAAGCCTCAAGGGGTCGTCGTACCCTGGCGCAGAATGACAGGGAAACGGCGGGAAGGCCCCGCCGGCGTAAAGCCGCTACGAGCCGTCCGACGTCGAATCGGAGGCGGGCAAAACGTCTTCGGGAATCTCGCTGCGCAGTTTCGGACCCTGTGCGAGTCGCCGGCCGATCGCGGCCACGAAGGCGTCGTAGCGCTTGCCGAACTGCGCCCGCGCGACGGCCTGCGCCGGCTCGGGGAACTGCGGCGTCGTCGTCAGCCAGAAGCGCACGAAGACGGCGAGCGTCTCGACTGATATGCCAAGATCGCGTTCGACCCGGTTGAGGCGGCGGTCGATCTGGTCGAGCCGCTTGGTTATGGCCGCTTCCTGACGCTCGGCCGCGTCAGGCGACAGGAAGGAGGCGATCGCAGCCTCGGCCACGAGCGAGCGGGAGAGATCGCGCCGGGCCGCGTGCTCGACCAGCGCCTTCATCACCTGCGGATCGAGATAGATCGAGAGGCGCTGTTTCTTCCCGATCCTGCCCATGGCGCTGCTCACAGCATGCCGTCGCCGGGATCGAGGTCGGCCTGGCGCGCCACCCGCTGCATCGTGCGGTTGAGATTGCGGGCCAGCACCGCCGCATCGTCGTCGGCGTCACGCTCGGGATCGAACTCGTCCTCAACGGCGGGGGACGGCTGAGCGGCGATCTTGCTGCTGAGCTCGGGCTGCCGGCGCTTCTCGGATTCAGTCGGATCCTCGTCGTCGGTCGAGAACTCGGCGGGAAGTTCGCCGGCCTCGGGGTCGGGACGTTGGGGCAGCGCAAGCATGCTCCAGTGGTCGTCCGCAACTTTTTGAGCGTGCCGGATCGTGGGTGGCGGCAGGATGCGCTCGGTGAGGCGGGCGTCCTCGTAGTAGCGCGCCTTGCGGGCGCGGATGGGGTGAACGCCAGCGACCATGACGATCTCGTCGCTCGGCGGGAGCTGCATCACCTCGCCGGGAGTGAGCAGCGCGCGGGCGGTCTCCTGTCTCGAGATCATCAGGTGGCCGAGCCAGGGTGCGAGTCTGTGCCCGGCGTAGTTCTTCATCGCCCGCATCTCGGTCGCGGTGCCCAGGGCATCGCTCACCCTCTTGGCGGTCCTTTCGTCGTTGGTCGCGAACGACACGCGGACATGACAATTGTCGAGGATGGAGTTGTTGGGACCATAGGCGCGCTCGATCTGATTCAAGGATTGGGCGATCAGAAATGCCTGCATTCGGTATCCGGCCATGAAGGCGAGCGCCGACTCGAAGAAGTCGAGCCGGCCCAGCGCCGGAAACTCGTCGAGCATCAGGAGCAGGCGATGCCGCGAACCCTTGGCGTTGAGGTCCTCGGTCAGGCGGCGGCCGATCTGGTTGAGCAGGAGCCGCACCAGCGGCTTGGTGCGATTGATGTCCGACGGCGGTACGACGAGGTAGAGCGTTGCGGGCCGCTCGCCGCTGACGATATCGGCGATGCGCCAGTCGCAGCGCGACGTCACGGTCGCCACTACCGGATCGCGGTAAAGCCCCAAAAAGCTCATGGCGGTGCTGAGCACGCCGGAGCGTTCGTTGTCCGACTTGTTGAGCAACTCGCGGGCGGCGGAGGCAACCACCGGATGGGGCCCGGCCTCGCCCAGATGCCTGGTCTTCATCATCGCGGAGAGCGTGGCTTCGATCGAGCGCGCCGGATCGGAAAGAAAATTCGCGACCCCGGCGAGCGTCTTGTCCTTCTCGGCATAGAGGGCATGGAGAATGGCGCCGACCAGGAGAGCGTGCGAGGTCTTTTCCCAGTGGTTGCGGCGTTCGAGACTCCCTTCCGGATCGACCAGGATGTCCGCGATGTTCTGGACATCCCGTACCTCCCATTCGCCGCGCCGCACTTCGAGCAGCGGGTTGTAGGCAGAGGAGCCAGCATTGGTCGGATCGAACAGCAGGACTTGGCCGTGCCGCGCGCGAAAGCCGGCGGTGAGTTGCCAATTCTCCCCCTTGATGTCGTGGACGATCGCGGCGCCCGGCCAAGTCAGAAGCGAGGGTATGACGAGGCCGACGCCCTTCCCCGATCGAGTCGGCGCGAAACAGAGCACATGCTCCGGGCCGTCATGGCGGAGGTAGTCGCGCTCGTAGCGGCCAAGCACCACGCCGTCCGGTCCGAGCAGGCCGGCTTGCTTGATTTCAACAGGCGACGCCCAGCGAGCCGAGCCGTAGGTCTCAATGTCGTCGGACTCGCGCGCCCGCAGCACCGACAGGAGGATGGCGACGGCGGTGGAAAGGAAGCCGCCCGATGCGGCGATGATCGCGCCCTCGTGGAAGATGGAACGTGCGTAAGCGTCGTAGGAGAACCACCAGAGAAAGAACGCCGGTGGGTAGTAAACCGGCCAGCCCGCAAGGTCGAACCAGGGTGTGCCGAGTTGGGGCTGGAAGCCCAGCCGCCAAGCCGTCCATTGCGTGGCGCACCAGACCGCAGTCAGCACGATCAGGCCGACGATGATGATCTGGCCCCAGAGGATTTTGGTTCCCGACATAACCTTACTCCTTCACAGGACAGGTCGGGCTCCCTTGGATCAAACTTCAAGGTCAACTGGAAAAGGATCGTGCCGCCGCGCCTTATATCGAAGAATGACCGGTGCTACAGCGCTTCATCACGTAGCTATGCGCGACGTTTTCACGCCACCATCCTGCCCCTTGAAAGCAGTGTGTCATGATTAAACGATCAGTCGCTATAAATTATGGTTGTCTGTTCCCGTGATCACCGCACCGTATCCACCGCCGCCCGGGGTACGAATCAGCAGGCGTTTGCCGGGCGCTATCACGTGCGCGCCCTTGCCGGACAACCGCTGGCCGTCGGACAGGTGGAGTTCGCCTGCCGCTCCCGAATCGCCGCCGTCGCGGCCGCGTGCGGGATGATCGATGCGGTCGAAGGAGGCGAACAGGGTGAACGGCGCATCGCCGGTCGTGCCGATCTCCATGTCCTGGCCCATGCCGCCGCGCCAGCGGCCGTCGCCGCCCGACCCGTCGCGCAGCTCGCGCTTCCAGAAGACGAGAGGCGTCTCGCTTTCGACGATCTCGACGGGAGTGCCGCGCACATTGCTCGGGAAGGAGGTCGCCGAAAGCCCGTCGATCCCGGGGCGCGCACCGCTGCCGCCATTGGTGACGATGGAGATCGCATAGCGTTGCAGGCCGTCGCTGCCGCGGAAGGTCAGGGTCCATTGTGTCGAGGCGCCTTCGGCGGGAACCTTGCCCGGCATCAACTGGTCGACACAGCCGAAGACGACGTCGGGAAGCAGCAGGCCGATGATGTGGCGGCATGCGACGGGGCTCGGCCAGGTCGCGTTGAGGATCGATCCTTCCGGCGCCGAGACCGCGAACTGCGACAGGCCGCCCTCGTTGTTCGGCACGTCGGGGGCGACGGAACAGACGAGCGCATAGGCGGTCATCGCGGTGGTGTAGTTGAGCGGCACGTTGATGCCGTAGCGGGACAGGCCGGTGGTGCCGGTCCAGTCGAAGCTCACGCCCACCTCGGAGATCGTCAGCGTGCCGACCAGCTCCACCGGCGCCTCGAAGCCGTCGATGGTCATGCGGTAGGTCGCGGTTCCGCGCGGCAGGGCGGCGATGCGGGCCTTCACGGCCTCGCGGGAGGAGGAGAGGATGTGGTCGGCCACCTCCTCCAGGTCGTCCAGTTCGGCCTCGTCCATCAGTTCCCTGAGACGCTTCACGGCGACCTCGTTGGAAGCGATGAGGGAATAGATGTCGCCTTCGATCTCGGCGGGAACGCGGGAATTGCTCTTGACTATCCGCATCAGCGTCTCGTCGATGCGGCCGGCGTCGGCGAGCTTCATCACTGGCAGGTGCACGCCCTCGCAGAAGATGTCGGATCCCTCGGCGCTGAGGCCGATGCCGCCGACGTCGGTCATGTGGCCGGTGCAGGCGAAGAGCGCCAGGACGCGCCCGTCGCGGAAGGCGGGCGTGACCACGACGTAGTCGTTGAGATGGCCGGTGCCCTTCCACGGATCGTTGGTGACGAGGATGTCGCCCTCCCTGAGCATGTCGACCGGGAAGGCCTCTATGAAGGAGAACACCGACCGCGCCATGGTGTTGATGTGGCCGGGCGTGCCGGTGACGGCCTGGGCGAGCATGCGGCCAGAGCGGTCGAAGATGCCGGCGGAGAGATCGCCGCATTCGCGAACGATAGAGCTGAACGCCGTGCGCAGCAGGGTCTGAGCCTGTTCCTCCACCAGCGCGATCAGCCGGTTCCAAGCGACTTGGAGCCTGATCGGCGACAGCTTTGCGTTCGCACCCGTCATGGCTGGGCCCCTTCCTTCCGCGTCAACATCAGATTGC
Organism: Mesorhizobium australicum; assembly: GCF_900177325.1. Classification (NCBI taxonomy): domain Bacteria; kingdom Pseudomonadati; phylum Pseudomonadota; class Alphaproteobacteria; order Hyphomicrobiales; family Phyllobacteriaceae; genus Mesorhizobium; species Mesorhizobium australicum. The sequence continues at coordinate 414,693 of NZ_FXBL01000004.1, forward strand.
CGAGGCCGTCGACCGATCCCCGGAACGAGGCCGGCACGATGGTGCTCGTCTCGTCCTCAACGACAATCGCCGGTCCCTCGAAGCGGGCGCCCGGCTGCAGCTCACTCCGCCATAGGATGAGGTGATCCGTATGGACCTTCAGGCGCGGCTCGAAGACCCGCCGGATGCCTGCGTGCGCGGCTTCCAGCGGCGCGGGCTCGGCGGGAACCGGGCCGGGCCGCCATGTCTGCCGCGACAGCCGGAGCTGCCAGGACAGGACCTCGATCTCCCCGCCGGGGATGATGCGGCCGAACAGCCGCGAATATTCCGCCTCGAAGGCCACGCGCAGTTCATCGGCCGTCGGCTGTGAGGAGGCTACGGAGACTGCGATCTCGTAGCCCTGTCCGGAATAGCGCATCGCGCAACTGAAGCTCGCCGCGAGTTCGTAGTCGAGGGCGAAGGAGGCGACGAGTTCGTCGCCCTTGCGCCGGAGCGATGTGAGGAAGCCGGCGACACGCGCGGCGTCGAACTCGCCGAGGCGCGTCAGCGCCGTCTGGACAACGTCGAAGGCCATCGGGGCGCGCAGGAAGCCGAGCGCGGAGCCCACGCCGGCATTGCGGGGCACGATGAAGCTCGAGATGCCGAGCTTCTCCGCCAGCCGCCCAGCGTGAAGAGGGGCGGCACCGCCGAAGGCGATCATCACATGCTCGGACAGTTCGCGGCCGAGTTCGGCGGCATGCACGCGAGCGGCGTTGGCCATGGTCTCGTCGACGATCTCGACCACGCCGAAGGCGGCCTCAACCGCATCGACAGAGATCGGGTCTCCGACCTCGGCAAGCAGCGCGCGTTCGGCGCCCGCTCTGTCGAGGCGGATGCTGCCGCCGGCGAAATTGTCGGGATCGAGGCGGGACAGGACGAGGTCGGAATCCGTCACCGTGGGCTTGGTGCCGCCGCGGCCGTAGCTCACCGGGCCGGGCTCGGAGCCGGCACTGTGCGGGCCGACGGCGATGCGGCCCAGGGCGTCGATCGAGGCGATGGAGCCGCCGCCGGCGCCGATCTCGACCAACTCGACCACCGGGGTGCGCAGGGGCAGGCCGCTGCCCTTCCTGAACCGCGCCTGGCGGTCGAACTCGAACACCGGGGCGATGTGCGGCTCGCCGTCCTCGATGAAACAGATCTTGGCAGTGGTGCCGCCCATGTCGAAGGAGAGCACTTTCGGCAGGGCCAACTCGCGCGCGATGGACGCGGAGAGAACCGCGCCGCCGGCCGGGCCGGACTCGATCAGCCGGATCGGAATCCGCTTGGCGATGTCGAGCGGAATGATGCCGCCGGCGGACCCCATCAAGAAGGCCGGCGCGGCGATACCCATCTCGTCCAAGCGCGACCTCAGCCTGTCGAGATAGGCCTCGACGAGGGGCTGGACATAGGCGTTGGCGCAGACGGTCGACATGCGCTCGTACTCGCGGATTTCCGGACAGACCTCGCTGGAGATGCTGATCGACAGGCCGGGCAGCAGATCCTTCAGGATCGCCCGGACACGCTCCTCGTGGGCTCCGTTCGCATAGGAATGCAGGAAACCGATCGCCAGGCTCTCGACGTCGAGCGCGCGAAGCTCCGAGGCGACCGAAACCAGTGCCTGCTCGTCGAGCGGTACCAGCACCTCGCCCTTCGCCGAGATCCGCTCGGCGACGGTCAGCCGAAGCTCTCGCGGCACCAGCGGAACCTGCTTGACCAGCATCAGGTCGGTGGCGTCATAGCGCGTCTCGTAGCCGATCTCGAGCGTGTCGCGGAAGCCCTGAGTGGTCAGCAGCGCCGTGCGCGCGCCGCGACGTTCGAGCACGGCGTTTGTCGCCAGCGTCATGCCGTGGACGACGATCGAGACGTCCCGCGCGGCGATGCCGGCCTGGCCGAGCAGGATGCGGATGCCGTCGAGGATCGCGCGCTCGGGCGCGTCATAGGTCGTCAGGGTCTTGTGCGACCAGCGGCTGCCGCGCCCTTCGAGCACGATGTCGGTAAAGGTGCCGCCGATATCCGCGGCGAGGCGAAAGCCTTCGGCATCGTCGGCACGTGTCTCTTTGTCCATCGACTCTTCCACCGATCCATTCCAGCAGGAATTCATAGGTGTAGCCAGCATAGGGCGCGAATGCGAAATGTCGCCGAAGCTATGCATCCGGCGCATAACATGCCGCGCGTCCTGCGGCGAATGGGCCGGAAGCGCTGGCTTTGCGGTTTCGCGGCCCGCATCGCGACATGCATAAGGCAAGCCGCATTTTGCATAGACGGGCAGTCGAAAACCGGTGTCCCCGATGCCGCAGGCCCCGTAACGTCGGCGAGCATCAACCGCACAGGAGACTTCATGCGCGAGGCAATCATGGTCCCGGGAGCCGTCTCGCCCGCGGGCCACTATTCGCATGCCGTCATCGCCAACGGCTTCGTCTTCGTCGCCGGACAGGGGCCGGCCGATCCGGCTACGCGCAAGGTGACAGGCACCTTCCGGGAGCAGGTCCGTCGGACCATCGAGAACATACGGACGATCCTCAACGGCGCGGGAGCCGACCTCGGGGACATGGTGAAGGTGACGGTCTTCCTGTCCGACATCGCCCTGTTCAGGGAATACGACGCGGTCTATCGCGAGATGGTGCCGGAAGGGCCGGCCGCGCGCACCACGGTCGCGGCGATGCTGAACAATATCGACATCGAGATCGACTGCATCGCGGTGCTGCCGCAGAGGCCGTCAGACTGACGCCATCGATGCCGCGACGCGGTCGAGGATAGCGGCGGCCTCCTCAATCTCGGCGTCGCTGACGACGAGCGGCGGGACGAGGCGGATGACATCGTCCATCGCCGGCGCGACCAGCAGGCCGGCATCCCGCAGTCGCCCGGCCATCAGCCAGGGGTCGACGCGGCATTTCAGGCCGCGCATCAGGCCGACGCCGCGCGCCTCGGCGAAGACGGCCGGGTGCTGCCGCACCATATCCTTGAGACGAGCCGCCAGCGCATCTCCCTTCGCGGAGACCGAGGACAGGAAGCCGTCGTCCAGGACGATGTCGAGCACGGCGTCGGCGACGGCCATGCCCAATGGGGCGCCGGCAAGGGTGCCGCCATGCGAGCCGGGGGCTAGGCAATCCGCCACCGCGCGCGTGACGAGGACGCCGGCGAGCGGATAGCCGGCGCCGATGCCCTTGCCCATGGCCAGGATGTCCGGCGCGATGCCGGCATCCTCGTGGGCGAACAGCCTGCCGGTGCGGCCAAGGCCGGTCTGAACCTCGTCGAGGATCAGGAGCAGGCCATGGCGGTCCGCAAGTTGCCGCAGGCCGCGCAGATATTCCGGGGGGGCGGCCACAATGCCGCCATCGCCGAGGATAGGCTCAAGCAGGATCGCCCCGGTCTCGGGGCCGATGGCGGCCTCGACCGCGGCGAGGTCGCCGAACGGGACCCGGTCGAAGCCATCGACCAGCGGCGCGAAGCCGTCGGTGAGCTTGGCCGAGCCGCCGGCGGCGATGGTCGCCAGGGTGCGGCCGTGATAGCCCCTCTCCATCGTGATCACACGCCAGCGGGGACCGTCGCCGCGCGTGTTGAAGTAGCGGCGTACTAGCTTGATGGCGAGATCGACCGCCTCGCTGCCGCTGCTGTTGAAGAACACCGCGTCGGCGAAGGTGGCGTCGACGAGGCGGCGCGCCACCTTCCGCGCGCCGGGAGTCCTGAGCAGGTTCGAGGCGTGCCAGAGCGTCCGCGCCTGACTGGAGAGGGCCTCGACCAGGGCCGGATGACAATGGCCGAGCGCAAGCACGGCGACGCCGCCCATGAAGTCGAGATAGCGTTTCCCGCCGTCGTCCCAGATGCGGACGCCTTCGCCGCGGACGACCTCGACGTCGGCGCGCCGGTAGACGTTGAACAGCACGGAATCGTCTGCGTCGGCCATTCCGGTCCTCAGAGATGGATGTCGATGAGACGGCCGCCGGGCAGACAGGCCTTGCGGCCGAGCGCGCGCAGGATCGCCCAGAGGGTGACCTGGTTGCTGGTCAGCACCGGCTTGCCCACTGCGGCCTCCATCTCGCCGACGAGCTCGAAGGCCCTGAGATCAGTGCAGCTGACGAAGATCGCCTGCGCGTCGGGATGGTCGGCGGCGCGCACGAGGCCGCCGATCTCCTCGCGGCCGATCCTGCGGATCTCGGAGCCCGTCCGCTCCAGCGTCCTCCAGGCAGGAACGCCGAAGCCGCTCGCCTGGAGGAACGAGCATTCGGCAAGCGTGATGTCGCCCGGATAGGGCGCGGCCACCGCGACGCGGGACGCGCCGACCGCCCTCAGCGCATCGAGCATGGCGCCGGAGGTGGTGATCACGGGGCAGCCCGCGCCGCGGCCGATCCTGTCGACGATGTCCTTCAGCACGGCGCCGCCATCGAGGAAGGTGCCGCTGGTGCAGGCATAGGCGACGAGGTCGGGGGCGGCCGAGCCGACGAGGCGGGCCGCGTCGTCGAGCTGGGCGTTCATGCCGCGCAGGTCCTCCGGCGTCGACAGGCGCATGTAGACGCGGGTGGCGAAGAAGCCGATGTCGGACGGCGCCTGCCTGACGAAGTCAGGCTCGGTGGTGGTGTTGAGCGACGGGACGATGAGGCCGACGCGCGGGCCGTCCATGCGGGGATCGGGTGTCATGACTTCGACCGTCCGGGCTGGCTCGAAAAGACGGGCAGCGACCGCACGTCGCCATATGGCTCCACGGTGACGAAATCGCCGCCTAGCTGCTGCACGGCGTCGATCAGGCAGCCGATCATGTCCCGCACCTGCGGGTTCGCGCCCGCGCCCGAATCGACCAGGAAGCCGTAGGTCAGCTTCAGCGGCGTGGAGAGGCGACGCACGACGACGCCTTCGTTCGCAAAGGAGCGCGCCACGACCGGATCGCTAATCGACACGCCAAGGCCTCGCGCGACGAGGGAACAGGCGGTGACGCCGGACCCGGTCTCGACGACCGGCCGGAACACCCCGCCGGACCGCATCAAGGCGAGGTCGATCTGCGACCTGAGCAGCGTGCTGGGCCGCAGCGCGATGAAGGGCTCGGCCGCGAGGTCGGTGATGTCGACGATCTCGCGCTCGGCCAGGGGATGGCCGGCGGGCAGCGACGCGACCAGCTCGGCCTCGGCAAAGGCGATCCGCTCCATGTCGCTCTGCGTGAACGGCAGGGCGACCACGGCGAGATCGACATTGGAGCGCGACATCCACAGGCCGAGCTCGCGCACGCAGATGTCGATGGCGAACTTCACGTCGGCGCGGCCGCGCATCGTCTCGACCGCCGTGGGCACGAGGGAATGCAGGAGGAAGGGTTCGGCGGCGATGATGAGCGGCTTGCCGCGCCGCCCCTTGATGTCCTCGGCGATGCCCTTGAGGCCCTCGAAGTTCATCAGCAGCGGCTCGATGTGCTCGTAGAAGCGCAGGCCGTCCTCGGTCGGGATGAGCCGCCGGCCCTCGCGCGTGAAGAGCTGGAAGCCGAGCGAGGCTTCGAGCCCGGCGATCATGCGGCTGATCTGCGGCTGGGTCCGCAGCACGATGTTGGCGGCGCTGGTGACCGTGCCTGCCTGCATGATCGCCCGAAAGGCCCTGAGCCATTCCAGCCGGATGTCCATGTGCGCTCCTGGAGACATGGCCGGTCCCGGATCAGAAGCGGACAGCCTTCAACCCGTAGAGCCGGTCGATCAGAACAACCACCGCCAGCGTCAGCACGACCGACACCGTCGAAGCGGCGGCCGCCGTCGGATCGAAATCGTAGCGCAGATAGTCGAAGAGCTGAATTGGCAAGGTGGTCGAGCCCACGGGTTTCAGGAGCAGCGAGATGTTCACATTGTCGAAGGAGAGGATGAAGGCGAGCATCCCGCCGGTGACGATGCCCGACTTGATCAGCGGCAGCGTCACGAGGCGGAAGGTGCGGACGGGATTGGCGCCGAGCGTGCGCGCGGCCTCCTCGACCGCCGGAGGCATGTTGTAGAGGGCGGACGTGACACTCAGGAACACCAGCGGCAGCGTCACCACGACATGGCCGATCAGCAGCGGCAGCATATCGCGCGTGCCGGCGAAGAAATGGTTGAAGAAGAAAAGCAGTGCGATGGCTGTGAGCACTTCCGGCAGGAGCATCGGCGCGAGCATGGCGATGCGGAACTGCTCGCGGGCCACCCGCAGGTGGCGGACGTAAAAGAGGGCCGCGGGCGTGGCGATCGCCGTCGCGATCAGCGCCGTGAGCACGCCGACCTGGAGCGACAGCAGGAACGCGTCCATGAAGGACTTCGAGGCGAAGAAGGCCTGATACCAGCGCAGCGAGACGCCCTGCGGCGGGAACGAGAGATATTCCGCCGAATTCAGCGAAGTCAGCACCACGATGACGATCGGCACGAGAAGGAAGACGTAGACGGCCGTGACGGCGGCCAGCAGCGTCGGGGAGAAGGAGCGCTTCATGTCAGCCCCCGCATGCTTCGCTTCATCAGGAGGATGAAGACGAGGATGGCGATCGTCATCGACGCGGCCAGTACCAGCGCCAGCGCCGCGCCGAAGGGCCACAGCAGGCTACCCATGAGCTGCTGCACCATGACGGTGGTCATGGTCTGCACCTGGCCGCCGCCAAGAAGCACCGGAATGACATAGGCGCTGGCGGCGAGCACGAAGACGAGGATGACACCCGACTGGATGCCCGGCATGGTCAGCGGCAGGAGGACGTGGCGGAACACGCTGGCCCTCGACGCGCCCATCGTGCGGGCCGCCTCTTCGAACCGCGGATCGATGTTCTGCACCGAGTTCATGATCGGCAGGATCATGAATGGCAGGAAGACGTGGACGAGGGCGATCACCACGCCGACCCGGTTGTACATCAATTTGTAGGGACCGAGGCCGAGCAGCGACAGAAACTCGTTGACCAGGCCGGTGTTGGACAGGAGCACGATCCAGCCGAAGCAGCGGATGACGACGCCGGTCAGAAGCGGCGACAGGACTAGCGCGTAGAGCAGGCCACGCCAGCGGGTCTGGGTCCGCCCGAGATGGAAGGCGACGGGAAAGCCGAGGACGAGGCAGAACACGGTCGACAGCGCCGCCAGCCAGAACGTGTCGAGCAGCATGCCGAGATAGAGGGAATCGGTCAGGATCTTCACATAGGAGGCCACCGTGAAGCCGGGCCCATAGGCGGCAGTGGTGGACGGCGTCCGGAAGCTCATCAGCAGGATCTCGCCATAGGGCAGGATCACGAACAGCCCGACGAGAAGCAGCGCGGGAAGCCCGAGGAGCAGGGAGAACCGGTGCGCGCCAGATCGGCCGGTCATAGGACGAGCCAGCTCCGGTTCTCGTCGAAGGAGACGCTCACCTGCGTGCCGGGTGTATGGTCGAGGTCGCCGATCGCCTGCGCCGCGACGGGCGTGCCGTCTGCGAGCCTCAGCTTGTAGTCGACGATGTTGCCGAGGAAATGCGCCTCCTCGACGGTGGCGGAAAGACCCGCGGCCGCAGCGGCAGGCGCCAGCCGGACGGCTTCCGGACGGACCATGAGGGAGCCGGCCCCGGCGGATAGTGCCGCCTCCGGATCGCCGCTGCGGGCGCGGAATTCGCCAAAGGGGGTGCGCAGGAGCAGAAGATCGCCGTCGCGGCCCTTCACATCGGCGGCGAAGAGATTTGCCTGGCCGATGAAGCCGGCGACCTCCTTCGTCGTCGGGCGGTGGTAGATGTCCTGCGCGCCGCCGACCTGGTGGATCCGGCCGCCGAACATGACGACGATGCGATCGGACATCGCCATCGCCTCGGCTTGGTCGTGGGTGACGTAGAGGGTCGTGATGCCCACCCGCTGCTGTAGCGAGCGGATGAAGAAGCGCATCTCGTCGCGCAGCTTCGCGTCGAGATTGGCGAGCGGCTCATCGAGCAGAAGGAGCTTCGGCTCGAACACCAGGGCCCGCGCAAGCGCGACGCGCTGCTGCTGGCCGCCGGACATCTGGCGCGGATAGCGGTCCTGCGCGTTGGACAACTGCACCATGTCGAGAACGGAGGCGATGCGCGAGGCAGCGGGTGCGCCGCGGATGCCGCGCATCATCAGCCCGAAGCCGACATTCTCCGCCACCGTCATGTGCGGAAACAGGGCGTAGTTCTGGAACACCATGCCGATCGAGCGCCTTTCGGGCGCGAGATGCGTCACGTCGACATCGTCGAACAGGATGGTGCCGCTGGTGGGATCCTCCAGCCCGGCGACGCAGCGCAGAGTGGTCGTCTTGCCGCAGCCCGAGGGGCCGAGAAGGGAGACGAACTCCCCCTCCCCGGTCTCGAGGTCGACGTTCTCGACGGCCGTGAACGCCTCGAAGCGCTTGGCCAGTGCGCGGATCGCCAGCTTCGTCATATGAGCCTCAGCGGACCGTGCGGTTCCAGCGCTCGGTCACCTGGTCGCGGACCTTGTTGGCCTCTATCCAGTCGAAGGAGACGATCTTGTCCAGATCGTTGGCCGTGAACATCAGCGACTTGGCGAGCTCTTCCGGCAGCACGGTCGAGGTGTTGACCGGGATGTAGGAGAACTCCTCCGCGAGCTTGACCTGCATCTCCTCGGAGAGGACATGGTCGAGGAAGGCGCATGCGGCATCCTCGTTCGGCGCGGCGCGCAGCAGGTCGAAGGTCTGGTCGAACATGAACATGCCTTCCTCGGGCGCGATGAAGGCCACCGGGGCGCCCTTCTTCTGCATGTTGATGGTCTCGCCGAGATCGAGCGGGCAGGCTGCGATCTCGCCGCGCGTCAGCAGGATCGCAAGCGCGCCGGCGAGGTCGCCGGTCGGGAACGGGACCAGCTTCTCGATCTGGGCGAAGCCGGCGTCGAAGTCCAGCGCGTTCGAGCCGTAGATCTGCGAGATCATCATCAGGAACATGTAGCCGGCCGTGTTGGAGATCTGGAACAGGCCGATCTTGCCCTTGAACTCCTCGTTGTCCCACAGGTCCTTCCACGACTTCGGCGGCGCCTTCACCAGGTCCGTGCGGTAGGCGATGCCGATCGGCGAGACCATCGCGGTCACGCCCATGCCGTCGCCGACGACCGCCTTGGGATGGACCTTGGCGAGGTTGGGGACCTTCTGAGCCGGCCACTGCTTGAAGAAGCCTTCCTGCCGCAGCAGCGCCCCGACCAGCTCGTTCATCATGACGTAGGAATAGGCCGGCTTCTCCGGACCGCTGGCGCGCAGGTTCGCCGCCCAGTTCACGCCGAGGCCGACGTCGACCACCGCCTCGGTGCCGGTGGCCTGCTCGAAGGGCGGAAGGAGCGTCTCGCGCCAGAAGCGCTCGTAGCGGCCGCCATAGCTGGTGATGACGAGCTGGCCGGCCGCGGCGGCGACCCGCGGCGAGAGCATTCCGGAGGCCGCGCCCATGGCGGCGAGCGAACCCAGCGCGGCCGACGCGCGCAGCACCTGACGGCGGTTCATGGCATAGGACATCTGAATTCCCCATTTTTGGGACGCAGCGCTGGCGTCCGCTTGTTGGCTTCGGAGCGTCGCTTTTGAGCGATTCTGGCGAGTGCCGTGCCGCCTGCTGCCACGCAAATGGGCACAGGGAGCAGCGAGACTGCTTCTTATGCATCGACGCTATCAACTCGCAGAAACCGGCAACAATGCGTAATCGCGTGCCGCTCATGCGCTTCACGCATGGAGCATTTCGCCTCCGGAGAGACGGATTACCGCGAGGAATGCCAGCCTGTTCGTGCATCCCGACGCCACGGCACGGCCGTTCATGACTATCACGCATGGATCATGCCAAAGAAGGAATTTGAGCGCCCGTCCCGCCCTGCCTAGCATCGTCCCGAACTCACTTCATGGAGAAGACGGTGCCGAACGAAGCCGTTGCCCTTGCGCCCGCCGCCAGATCGCTCACGCCGTTCAGCGACGAGCGGCCGCTGAACATATCGCTGTCGAACGTGCGGAAGGCCTTCCCGATCACGGCGCGCCGGGCTTATCTGAATAATGCCTCGATCTCGCCGGTGAGCGAGCCGGTGCTTCAGGCCGTCGATCATTTCCTGCACGACGTGCGCGACAACGGGCGCAACAACTATCCGGACTGGTGCCGCTATGCGGACACGGCCATCAAGGCCAGGATTGGCCGGCTGATCGGCGCCGAAGCATCTGAAATCGCCTTCGTGAAAAACACCACCGAGGGTCTTGTCAACGTGGCCAACGGCCTCGACTGGCGAGACGGCGACAACCTGCTTCTCCCCGACATTGAATATCCGTCCAACGTCTACTGCTGGATGCAACTCGCGCGGCGAGGTGTCGAGATCAAATGGGTCAAGACACATGACGGTCGCGTCGACCTCGCCGACATCGAGGCCGCGATCGACGCGCGGACGCGCCTGGTATCGATAAGCGCGGTGCAATTCTCGAACGGTTTCCGCCAGGATCTCGCCCCGTTGTCCGAGCTATGCGTCTCGCGCGGCGTCCTCCTCAACGTGGACGCCATCCAGTGGGTAGGCAGCCTGGCGCTCGACCTGTCGCAGATCCATGTCGACTTTCTCTCCTTCGGCGGACACAAATGGCTGCTGGCGCCGATCGGCACCGGCATCTTCTACTGCAATAGCAAGTCGCTCGATCTGCTGACTCCGCCGAGCGTGGGCTATCACAGCGTCGACCGCGGCGAGGCGCACATGGACTATATCCTCGACTTCCGGCCCAATGCCGGCCGGTTCGAGGAGGCGCTGGTCAATTTCCCCGGCATATGGGGACTGGACGCGGCGGTGCGGATGCATCTCGCCGTTGGTCCGCGCGCGGCGGAAGCGCACATCCTGGACCTGACCGACTATGCGGCGGAACGCGTGAGCGGCCGCGGCTGGACGGTGAAGAGTCCGCGCGAGGGCAAGGAGCGGTCCGGCCTGCTGTCCTTCGGGCGCGAGGGGATCGACACAGAAATGGCCGCCACGCGCCTTTGCTCCGAGGGGGTCGACCTCGCAGTGCGAGCGGGCGTGCTGCGCATCTCGCCGAGTATCTACAACAATCGAACGGATATCGACCGGCTCGTAGACACGCTTCCCTCCTGAACGAGCGATCTGATAGCGCACATTTGGTGAATAGAATGCCAGCCTGGGACTTCTGGATCGATCGCGGTGGCACCTTCACGGACGTGATCGGCCGTGCGCCCGACGGCTCGCTGCACCCCCGCAAGCTCCTCTCCGAGAACCCCGAGGCCTATCGCGACGCCGCCGTGCAGGGCATCCGCGACCTGCTCGGCGTCGAAGCGGGCGCGCCGATCCCGCCTGGGCTGATCGGCGAGGTGAAGATGGGCACCACGGTCGCCACCAACGCCCTGCTGGAACGCAAGGGCGACCGCGTGCTGCTGCTGATCACCAAGGGCTTCCGCGACGCATTGCGCATCGCCTACCAGGCGCGCCCCGATATCTTCGCCAAGCAGATCATCCTGCCCGAGCAGCTCTACGAGCGCGTCGTCGAGGTGCCGGAGCGCGTCCGCGTCGACGGCACGCTGGAGACCGCGCTGGACCTCGATGCGGTGCGCGGCGAGGTCGAGGCCGCCAGGGCCGACGGTATCGACGCCGTCGCCATCGTCTTCATGCATGCCTGGAAGTCCCCCGAGCACGAGAAGGCAGCGGAAGCACTCTGCCACGAGATCGGCTTCGCGCAGGTTTCGGCCAGCCACGCGGTCTCGCCGCTCATCAAGCTGGTCGGCCGCGGCGATACGGCCGTCGTCGACGCCTATCTGTCGCCGATCCTGTCGCGCTACGTGCAGCGGGTGGCGGAGGAACTGGGCAGTGACCTCACCTCGCCCTTCGAGGGGGGAGGTCGCGCCGCAGGTGCGAGTGGGGGTGGCGACGGTTTCGCTTCTTCCGCCACCACCCCCACCCCGGACCTACGGTCCGACCCTCCCCGCAAGGGGGAGGGTGAAACGCCCCGCCTGATGTTCATGATGTCGTCGGGGGGGCTCACCGCCGCCGACCTGTTCCAGGGCAAGGACGCGCTGCTGTCGGGTCCGGCCGGTGGCGTCGTCGGCATGGCCGAGACGGCACGGCTCGCCGGCTTCGACAAGGTCATCGGCTTCGACATGGGCGGCACGTCGACCGACGTGGCGCATTACGACGGCGAATACGAGCGCGCCTTCGACACCGAGGTGGCGGGCGTGCGCGTGCGCGCGCCGATGATGCGCATCCACACTGTCGCCGCCGGCGGCGGCTCGATCCTGCACTATGCCAACGGCCGCTTCCAGGCCGGCCCGGATTCGGCCGGCGCCAATCCCGGCCCCGCCTGCTACCGCCGCGGCGGGCCGCTGGCCGTCACCGACGCCAACGTCATGCTCGGCAAGCTGCAGCCGGATTTCTTCCCGGCGATCTTCGGGCCGGAGCAGGACCAGCGGCTCGACGCCGGCGTGGTGCGCGAGCGTTTCGAGGCGCTGGCCGCCGAGATCGGCGACGGCCGCTCGCCCGAGCAGGTGGCCGAGGGCTTCATCACCATCGCGGTGGAGAACATGGCCAACGCCATCAAGAAGATCTCGGTGCAGCGCGGCTACGACGTCACCGAATACCTGCTCAACTGCTTCGGCGGCGCCGGCGGCCAGCATGCCTGCCTGGTTGCCGACGCGCTCGGCATGGAGGCGGTGCTGGTGCACCCCTTCTCCGGCCTGCTCTCGGCCTACGGCATCGGGCTTGCCTCGGTCTTCGCCTCGCGCCAGCAGGCGCTGATCAAGCCGCTGGCCCAGGAGTCGCTCGCCGAGATCGACGCGCTCGCCGAAACGCTGCGCGAAAAGGTGTTCGAGGAACTGGAAGCCCAGGGCGTGCCGGCCGACGACATCACGTGGCGCCCCGTCCTGATGATCCGCTACGACGGCACCGACACCGCACTGCCCGTGAGTTTTTCGTCGCATTCGCTCGACGCCGCCCGCGCCGACTTCGAGGCGGCGCACAAGGCGCAGTTCGGCTTCGTCTACGACGATCGGCCGATGATCGTGGAATCGGTCGACCTGCAGGGCCAGGACGGCCGCGCCACGGGTCGCGACGAGACGAACCGGGAGATGGATGACGCCGATGCGGCGGCGTCCGAAACGCGCCGCATCTACATGGACGGCGACTGGCGCGAGGCCGGCGTCTTCCGCCGCGAGGCGCTCGCCCCCGGCAACCGCGTCACCGGCCCTGCCCTGTTGATCGAGAGCCACCAGACGATCGTCGTCGAACCCGGCTGGCAGGCGCGGATCACGGCGAAGGACCATGTTCTGCTGCGCCGGACGAGCAAGAAGCGCCGCGCGGCGGCCCTCGGCACCGAGGCCGATCCTGTCATGCTGGAGGTCTTCAACAACCTGTTCATGGCCATCGCAGAGCAGATGGGCGTGACGCTTCAGAACACCGCCTATTCGGTCAACATCAAGGAGCGGCTGGACTTCTCCTGCGCCGTCTTCGATGCGACCGGCGCGCTGGTCGCCAACGCGCCGCATATGCCGGTGCATCTCGGCTCCATGGACCGGTCGGTGGAGACGGTCATCCGGCTCAACGCCGGCGACGTGCATCTCGGCGACGTCTTCGCGCTCAACGCTCCCTACAATGGCGGCACGCATCTGCCGGACATCACGGTGGTGACGCCGGTGTTCAGCGACAACGAAGAAAAGATCCTCTTCTGGACAGCGTCGCGCGGCCACCACGCCGATGTCGGCGGCACGGCCCCGGGCTCGATGACGCCGCTGGCGACGACGGTCGACGAGGAAGGCGTGCTGTTCGACAATTTCCGCATCGTCGAACGCGGCCGCTTCCGCGAGAAGGAGCTCGTGACGCTGCTCACCGACCATCGCTGGCCGGCGCGCAACCCCCGTCAGAACGTCGCCGACCTGAAGGCGCAGATCGCCGCCAACGAAAAGGGCGTCGCCGAACTGCGCAAGATGGTCGAGCATTTCGGGCTCGACGTCGTGCAGGCCTATATGGGCCATGTGCAGGACAACGCCGCCGAGAGCGTGCGCCGCGTGCTGGAAAGGTTGCCCGACGAGTCGTCCTGCGAATACCCGACCGACACGGGACAGACGATCAAGGTCCGGATCACGGTCGACCGGCAGGCGCGCTCGGCGAAGGTCGATTTCACCGGCACCTCGGCGGTGGAGAAGAACAATTTCAACGCGCCGGAGCCGGTGGCGCGCGCCGCGGTGCTCTATGCCTTCCGCGTCATGGTCGAGAACAACATCCCGATGAACGCGGGTTGCCTGCGGCCGATCGAGATCGTGATCCCGGACGGCTGCATGCTGCGGCCCAGCTACCCGGCGGCCGTCGTCGCCGGCAATGTCGAGACCTCGCAGCATGTCACCAACGCGCTGTTCATGGCGATGGGCGCGCTGGCCAACAGCCAGGGCACGATGAACAATCTGACCTTCGGCAACGAGACATACCAGTACTACGAGACGATCTGCTCGGGCTCGCCGGCCGGCCGCTTCAACGACGGCACGGGCTTTGCCGGCACGTCAGGCGTCCATGTCCACATGACCAATTCGCGCCTCACCGACCCGGAGATCCTCGAACTGCGCTTCCCGGTGATGCTGGAGGATTTCCACATCCGCGAAGGGTCCGGCGGCAAGGGCAGGTTCGGGGCCGGCGACGGCACGCGCCGCACCATCCGCTTCCTGGAGACGATGGAATGCGCCATCCTGTCGTCGCATCGCGGGGCGCCGCCGCGCGGCGTGGAAGGCGGCGGCGACGGTCAGATGGGCAAGACCGAGGTGCGCCGCCTCGACGGCACGGTCGAGACCCTGAAAGGCTGCGACCAGACGGTGCTGGAGGCCGGTGAGGCGGTGATCGTCACCACGCCGACGGCGGGAGGGTTCGGGCGCACCGAAATCGTAGATAATGGAAAATGATGATCGCCGTCGGACCTATTGTCCGATTCGAACCTGGCGGTCCGCCACCGCCTATGAACACATCGAAGACACCTGGCGAAAGCAAATTTGCCGTTGTTGATCGTGATCGACCGCGTCGAAAGCTTGACGAGCGCACACGCAGGGACCTCACATTCCTAGTCCACGTTTCTTACGATCGAAGCTCCAATCTACACCGGCGCCACCGCGGGCGATGCCGGAAATGTGCTGGCCGAGCTTCTTCTCGAGCGAGGGCGTCCAGGGCACGAGTTGGAAGCCAAGCCCGTCATCGATCATGGCGAAACGGCCCGACGCCAGCGCGAAGCGTTGCCGGTAGGTGCCCGCAACGAACTCTCCCGTCGCCGCCTTGCTGAAGGGCCGGCCGAGATCGGATGCCAGCTTTTCGCCGAGCGCCTCGACCTCACGGCGGCGCAGCGTCTCGAGCAGCCGGCGCGCGAAGATCACCCGGCCGCCCTGGCGCTGGGCGAGGCCTTCCTCGACCAGATGCTCGGCGCGGCGTTCTATCGCCTGCTTCACCTCCCGCCCAAACCCGCCTTCGCCGAGCGCGACCGGATCGCGGCTCACGGCCTGCCGGTCGAGCCATGTCGCCCCGGACGCCGAGACCTGACGCTCGATCGGCAGGTCGGACCGGACGGCGATCGCCACCCTTTGCCGGCCCTTCGCATCCTCGAATTTCCGCAGCTCGACGATCGAGCCCGGCGCGCTGTCGCCCGACGCCTCCAGGTCGGGGAGCCTGACGTGATGGGTGCGGCCGTCGACGCCTTCGATCACTGCGTAGGCGGTTCCGTTCAGTTCGTCGTCGAGGCCGCGCTCGACCAGGCGCCCGATGACGGGCTGGTCGATGCTCTCGCCAGCCAGCACGAAGCTCGCCGCGCCGCGGTCGATACCGCGCTCGCTAAGCGCGCGGTGCATGCGCTTGATGATATCGCCGCGCTCGCCCATCTGCCGCATCGTGGCTTCCGCCTCGTCGGACAGGAACCATTGGCTGTGACCGGCCTGATGAGCGACGCCGAAGATCTCGAGTGTCCGCAGGCGCCCGACCTTGAGCGCGTGATACTCGTCGGGCTGCTCGCCGGCACGCGGGGCGAGATCGATGAAGCCGCTCTTCAAGCCATCGCGTTTGAGCTGGCGGTCGAGACTGGTCCAGCGTTCGGCCTCGACCTGGCGTTCGAGCGCGTGGCGGATGTCCTGGTCGGTGCGCGGGCCGAGCTCCTGAGTGATGAGGTCGCGCGCGCGGTCGCGCATGCCCTCCTTGATGTAGTCGCGCGAGATCACGAGGTTCTCGCCATCGTCGCGCACGCCGCGCAGGATCAGGTGGACGTGCGGATGCTCGGTGTTCCAGTGGGCAATGCCGGCCCATTCGAGCCTGGTGCCGAGATCCTTCTCCATCTGGTCGACGAGATCGCGGGTGAAGGATTCGAGATCGGCCATCTCCAGCACGTCGTCGGGCGAGACGATGAACCGGAAATGATGCCGGTCGTCCTTGCAGCGCTCGGCGAAATCCTCGGCATCAACATCCTCGCCTCCGGGACCGAAGAGTTGGGCCTTCTCCCCGTCCCGGGTGACGCCCTCGCGGCGGAGATAGGACAGGTGGTTCGGCAGATTGCCGCCGCGCAGGTTCATGCGCACCACGCGGGCCTTGATCACTGCGCCGCGCGAGCGCGCCGTGAGCAGGCGATTGGCCTGCACCGATGCGCGTTGCCCGCGCCCGAAGCGCGAGCGATTGCCGGGGCCGATCCTGCCCTGGCGGGACACCGAGCCGCCGGCCTTCTGTGCGGCGGCGAGCGCCTGGGCGACAAAGGGCCTGGCGCGCTGCGCCTTGCTCGATCGGATGCGGCCAGACCGGACGCGGAACTCGCGTTCGTCGCTCATGGCCGAATCCTCGCACATCGCGCCAAGGCGCGGAAAACTATGAGGAAGCGCCTTTCGTGCGATGTAGGCGCTGCAAGCGCACATCGCGCAAATGTCCTGCAAGTCGTTGAAATCCCTCCCCCCGACCGCGGCGCACATCGCGCCCCTTTATCCTGCCATCGTGCGGTTGTGTTGCGGGGTCCCCGCCTTGATGCCCGCCATGCCACGCTGCTGTTCGCCATGACGCAATGGGATGGAGAGCGCCTCATTGCGTCGCACCAGGCTCTGAGCGCGCGACGAACATGCGCTCTGAAGACGGCGGTGTCGCCTCGTCGTCCTGCACCGAATCTACATCCGGGCTGCTGTCGGGCTGCGGCGAACGGGCAGAGGGGCCGCTACCGAGAGGGTCGACGAAGAGCGGTGCGTCGCGCCAGTCGATGGGACGAGAGACGTTCCGGTCCGCGCCATCCGGCAGCGGCTTGCCGCCCAGGAGAGGCGCAAGCGCGGCGACATAGGCGCGGGTCTCGGCCGGCAGCGGGCGGTCGTCTGCGAGGTATTCATCGTAGCGCGCCGGGCCGGCATTGTAGGCCGCGAGCATGCCGCCGACCGTGCCGTAGCGATCGAGCATCTCGCGCAGATATGCGGTGCCAGCGAGGATGTTGTCGCGCGGATCGAACGGATCGGCACCAAGCCGATACCGGCCGCGCAGTTCTTCCCAGGTGTCGGGCATGACCTGCATCAGGCCCATCGCGCCGGCGGAAGAAACCGCGCGAACATCGCGCGCACTTTCGGCCGCCAGCACGGCGCGTATCCACTCCACGGGAATGCGGAAACGTGCCGATGCCTCGGCGACGAAAGGATCGAACCGCGCGTCGATGGTCTGCTCGCTGACCGGCCCATCCTGCGCCTGCACGCAGAGGGCGGGCGCCAGGATCGAGAGGCCGGAAAGGAGAAGGAGGACGACACGACCGTAGCGGCCGTGCCGCCGAACGACCGACATCAGGCTGAACGGTCGCATCGATCAGTCCTGTGGCTTGTCCTGATCGTCGCGCTTCTTCTGGCGCGTCCAGTGCAGGCCCCAGTCGCGACCGTTCTCGTCCGACTGGAACAGGCGCGCGCGGATCGGTTGCGCGAGGGAGGGATCGTCGAGGACGACCGAGATGTAGGCGCCGGCGCGGTCGCCGGTCTGCAACCAGCCCGCGCCGATCTCGATTCCATCTTCGTCGCCGAGTCGAATACGATAGTCCGGAGCGTTCTCGACATCCGCATTGTCGGTCGGAACGAAAACGATCGCGAGGTCGAGCAAGAGCGTGCGAACGCGTCCCGAATAGCCTGTCTGTGTGCGGGTGAACTGACCGATCTGTGCCATGGGAAGTCTCCTCTGTCTGGCGGTTGGGAAGGGCGTCAGGGCTCGTCGTGCTGGTCGCCGACGTGCCAGTGGAAGCGGCCGTCGCCGTCCGCGTCCGTCCAGATCGGGAGCGCACGGGCAGTGACGGAATTGACGGGGAGCGGCCCGAAATACCGGCCGTCGAGACTGTCGGCCGCGTCCCAGTTCATGAGGAAGACCTCGCCGTCGGCGAGCGTCCGGCACCCCTGCCAGACGGGCAGCGGGCGGCCTTGACTGTCGTGCTCGCGGGCCTCGCCATAGGCGTGGTCGAAGGCGACGACGGTGCTCCCGTGGCGGCAGACTGTGTCGCCGGCGACGGCCAGCACCCGCTTGAGCAGCGGCACGCCGCGCGGCAGGTAGCCGCGCTCGGCGAGGAAGCCGGCGAGCGGCTCGGGCGGTTCGACGACGACGAGATCAGGCGCTTCGACGCTGCTCACCGCCGTGAGGCGGTAGAGCCCGATCGGTACGCTGGGCGAGGCGTTCCAGAGGAAGGTGGGGCCGCGGTCACGCCACGGCGGCTCGGCGACGAGCGCGCAGGACACGAGCATGGCGAACGTGACAGCCGCGCGGCTCATGGCGCAACGCTCCGGCGCTTGAGCCATGCGGCGTGGCGCTCGATGGTGTATGCGCGCGGCTCGGTGCCCGTGGCGAAACAATGATGGACGTGACGCCAGTGATCGACCGGCACGGCGCCGGGATTGATGTCCAGGGCGTCGATGGTGTCTATATGCTCAAGCACGCGAGCGACCTTGGGCCAGCCCTCGGCGCGGAGCAGAATCTCGCCGCCGGGCCGCACGAAGGGCAGTGTCTGGAACGGCTCTCCAGACGTGATGGCGCGCACGATATCGATG
This sequence comes from Mesorhizobium australicum, assembly GCF_900177325.1. Lineage (NCBI taxonomy): Bacteria > Pseudomonadati > Pseudomonadota > Alphaproteobacteria > Hyphomicrobiales > Phyllobacteriaceae > Mesorhizobium > Mesorhizobium australicum. The sequence goes on from NZ_FXBL01000004.1 coordinate 433,590, forward strand.
CGCGACAACACGGTGCCGTAGTCGTTGGCGGCCCAGCGCACGAACGCGAAAAGCGTGTTAGGTGCGAAGCCGACGATACGGCGATGCCGGTCAAGGATCTGCTCGTAGGTTTGGAGACCGAAGCGGATCCAGTATTCGATCCGCTTCTCGCGCCAGGTGAGTTCGACCAGTGTGGTTGAGGGCGGCGGCCCGTCGACCGTCGGCCGCATGCTGAGCGGCAGCGAGGCACGCTGGGTCATTTGCTGCCCCTTTCGTCGGCGGGAAACTCGCGGGCGAAGAGGTCGCGCAGCATGTCGGCGACGGTGATGCCGCGCTCGAAGGCTGCCACCTTGATGCGGCCGCGCAGTTCGGGGGTGACATCGATGGTGAGGCGCGCCGTGTATCCGGCGGCCGCACTGGCGCGCGGTGACGCCTCAGCGGACCTGATCCAGCGATCGGGGTCGCCCGGACGAGCGGTGAAGCGACCATGGGAGGAAGCGCCGGTCACGATGTCGCCGTCCCGACGCGGAGCCGTTCGATCTCGGAGGCGAGCGCGGCGATCTCACGCGCGGCGAGGCCGTCGTCATCGAACTCGCAGGCGAGTTGCCCCGATTGCGCCGCCGTGGCGAACAGCACGCGCTGGCCGATCGTCGCGGCGAGAACGGGCGGATCGTGATCGGCGAGCGTCTCGGCGGTGTCGCGCGCGATGATCGTGCGCGCCCCGCATCGGTTGAGCACGAAGCGGGCGGCGAGCTGCGGCCGGTAGATGCGCGCTTCGGCGAGGAGCGCCAGCATCTCGGCCGAAGCCCAGCCGTCTAGCGGCGACGGCTGCACCGGGATCAGCACGAGGTCGGCGGCGAGCAGCGCCGAGCGCATCAGGCCGGCGACGCGAGGCGGTCCGTCGATGACGACGTGGTCGGCGTCGCGGGCGAGTTCCGGCGCTTCGCGATGCAGCGTGTCGCGCGCCAGCCCGACAACGCCGAACACGCGCGGCGCCCCACTGCGGCTGCGCTGCTGCGACCAGTCGAGCGCCGAGCCCTGCGGGTCGGCATCGACCAGGGTGACGCGCTTGCCGCGCCGTGCCCACTCGCCGGCGAGATGCAGGGCGAGCGTCGTCTTGCCGACGCCGCCCTTTTGGTTAAGGAGCGCGACGATCATCGGCCGCGCTCCCGACGGGAAGGACCGGAAAGGGACGGGTTATCCCCGCACTGCGCGTCCAAATAATAAGATTTAGATTCTTCTTTAGAGTCTTTACAGGCGCTGTTTGCCTCGCCGGACCAGAGGCTTAACTGCGATCCGTGCGCCTGATGTACGGATAGGTTTGCGCCCGATGTACGGATACCGGATGCGCCCGATGTACGGATAGGCGGCTGAGTTGTACACAGCTTTTCCACAGGGCGGATGTGGACAAGTTCATCTCTATCCGCGGTGCATTCGATGGCGAGTGCGTAGCCCGGCAGCGGCTGGCGGCGAGCAATGGCGCGAATGTCGATGGCGAAATCGGAATAGCGCGCGAGCGAACCGCTCTTTGCATGGAGATGCCTCAGTTCGAAGCGCCAGCCACCGACCTGGCGGCCGGCATGCTTGCGCGCGACGCGATAGAGCCAGCGCTCGATGCCGCCAGTGAGTTCGAAGTAGTCCGGGTCGATGGCAAGGACGAGGCGGCGGTCGACGATGCCCTGGTAGAGCCATTCGGGCAGGACGAACTCCATGCCCTCGACGCGGCCGCTGCGCGTCGCCAGTTCTTCCCATTCATTGATCCAGGAGAATTGCTGGCGCCGCCAATGCTCGCCCTGGCGGATGGAGGTGCGGATGACGGTCGATTGCAGGCGCGTCAGCGCGCCCTTGATAAGGAAATAGCTACGTGCGCCTGTCGTGCGGCCGATGCCGTTGAGGAGTTGATAGGGCGTGAAGCGGAAGAAGCGCGAGGTCGGCAGGCCACGATCCTGGGCGGCCAGGATCTGGCTCGCGGCCCAGATCAGCACGTCGGCATCCCAGATCGTCGCCATGCCGTGCTCGGCGACGGCGTAGACCTGCAGTTCGACGTCGCCGGCCTTGTAGTGGATCGGCGCGGCGCGGCGCGACTTCGACAGCGAGAAGAAGGGGTGCGCCATCAGATCGCGCTGATCGCGCGGCGGTACGTCGCCGCTCAGCGCCTCGAAGGGATCGAGTTGTGCGCGCTCGCTGCGCTGGTGCGATGATGCCGTCATCGGATCACCGTTCAGCGAGCGTCAACGCGGCGGGCCGGATGGACCGTGCCGCGGCCGGGATCGGAGGTCGAGGTCTTGGTGCCGCGATCGGCCCAGGCCTGGAGATCCTCGAGCGCATAGACGACGCGGCCGCCGAGTTTCCGATAGGCCGGGCCGGTGCCGTATGTGCGGTGCTTTTCGAGCGTGCGGTCCGACAGACCAAGGAAACGGGCGGCCTCAGGGGTTCTGAGATAGCGCGGCGGCAAGCCGGCGGCATTGGAAGTCATGAGCGGGTCTCCGCGAATGCGATCAGATCGCCGGCGTTGGACGGCGGGCACGGATCACGGTGGCGAAGACGGGGCGCGAAGGGGGATGAGGATGTTTGCGGGGCGAAAATCCTCACCCCTGCTGTCGTCGATTCTCGATTATTCCTTGCGGCGATGACGCAGGAGCTGACGATAGCCGCCGGCAATCATGGCGCGACCGCCATGGACAAGACCGATGATGGTGGCGCGCAGAGGCGAGGTTTTCCAGGGCTCGGCGGTGACGCGGCCGGACCCGAACAGGACGATGGCGACATCGCGATAGCTGGCGCCGTTCAGTCGCCCATCCGTCGCCTGCAACATCAGCCGCTGGCGGCGCCTCTGCTGCGGGGTCAGCCGCCGATCATCGCGAACTGTGCGGCCCTGCAAGGCGCGCAGGAGGCGTTCGATCGCTTCGATCCTGTCGAAGCCGTCGGCATCAAGCGGCACGAGCGCGGCGAGCGCGGCTCCAGTTGGCGCGCCGGGAAGGCGCAACATGCGAATGGCCTGATTGCCGGCAGCGAGCACAATGTGTTCGCCCTGATCGTCCGACCGCGCGGCTGGATCGCGAAGCTCGGAGGTAAGATTGCCGGCCGTCGGCAGCACGATGGGCGACTGCGTGAGCAGCACGGCGCTCGTATCCGCCTCGACGGACCAGAACACGGGACCCTCGCCAGCACTCAGCGACGGCGGGACGAAAAAACTGCAAACCCCACTTCTTGCGGAGCTCTACGCGGGAGGAGGGATCCTCGGCGCGGGCATAGTCCTGCTGATAGTCGCGATTGCGCCTGAGCCATTCCCAGGCGAGTTCGGTCGAATTCAATTCGTCCAGATAGTCGTATGTCTCCGAGGAGCGCCAGCGGGAGGTATCGGGCGTCATCGTTGTTCCTCGTTGCCGCAACGTGGGGCGGGCAGCGTCTCGGAAACCTGACGGCTTGGGAAGACTTAAGGAAAGCACCGGGCGATGCCTGCGGCGCACCGCGGCGTACTATAGCGGTTTCCCGTGAAGCAGCTTGCGATAGCCGTGCTCCGTCATCCAGCGGGCGCGCGCGAGATGGCTGTCGTGCACACGCCGTGCCCGCTCGGGCTCGACCTCTGGATCGATCTCGAAAATCACCGCCACTGCCTCGCGCCAATCCGCTCCGTCGGCCGAGGCGTCAAGCACCCGCATATAGGCTTTCATGTGCGAGCGATCGTAGTCCGTCAGTTCGGCGCTGTCGGGTGGGGCGTCCAGATACTCGGTTGGCGCCATAGTCGTGTTTCTCCCCCTGGTACCGAGCATATATCGACGGGCGGGGTCCTGTAACGATGAAGATGAGCGCTTCATCAGTACCACGCCCGCTCGCGAATCGGAACTATCGTTCCTAGAACGATCGTTCCGACGCTGGTTCTCGTTCTGCCATGGACCTCAAGGAGGTCATGGCGATCAATCTGCGTCGGATACGCCATGACAAGGATATGACGCAGGAAGAACTGGCGGACCGGGCTGGGTTGAGCGCGCGGTATATCGGCGCGATCGAGCGCGCGAACAAATCGGCAAGCGTGACCGTTCTTGGCCGGATTGCCGAGGCCCTTGGGGTAGAAGCAGCCGCATTGATCAAGCGCCCTCGGCAGTGATGGTCTGGTCGCGACGTCAAGGCGGCGTCGGCCTTGCAGCGATGTAGAGAATACTCCGTGGCAGGATTCTCTACAAGGCCGTGTCCTCTCGTGCATGGAGATACGAGAGATACTGGCCCACAATCTGAAGACCTATCGCCGTGCGCAGGGTTTGTCGCAAGAGGAACTGGCGCACCGCGCGGGCATCGACCGGACTTATATCAGTTCGCTCGAGCGTTGTGTTTATGCGGCTGGCATCGATGTCGTTGACAGCCTGGCCAAGGTGCTCGGCGTCGAGGCGTCCGACCTGTTGAAACGCCCGGAACGCGGGGCGTCTCGGCGCCGGTCGTGACTGGCAGTAGCAGTTGATGGCCCCGCCCGGACCAGCCGGGCGGGGTGGTTCTGGAACCTCATTCGCCATTGCGGCGGGTCGGGCGGAACCAGATGAGGCTGTAGCTCTCGCCGTCTTCGTCCTCGACCAGGTTGGCGTAGATCGGGGCGGTGAAGCTGGGGTCGTCAAGCTTGAAGCCCAGGTACGGACGGCCCTCGTTGGACTGCTTGCTCCAGGCGGCGCCGATCTCGGCTCGGCCGACGAAGACCCGGTGGCTGGGGGCGTTCTCGCCGCTGGCGCGGGTGTCGGCTGTGACGCGGACGTTCTTGGCCTGGACCGAGAGGGTGACGATTTCGCCGGTGAATTCGTTGGTGGCGGTCTTCTTGAACGTGCCGATGGTGGCCATGGTAGTTCTCCTTGGTTTCTGGTTCGAGCCCGCACCATGCGGCCTCGATGGCGATCGTCCGGCCGAAGGCGATCGACGGCGCACCCCGCGGGGGCCCGACAGCAGAGGAGGAACTATCTTGTCTCGCGAGGAACCCGGCCTCCTTGCCGGGAGGGGAAGATAGTTTTGACGGCGCTGTTGCGCCTTAGGCGATCGAGGCGAAGCCGCCCTTCGGACAGATCAAGCCAGACAAAGAGGCCGTACTGGAGCGGTCTTGAAGTTGGAAGGAACCGGGGAGAACTGCTCTGGCGACCTGGTGTGCTTGGGACCGTCTGACGGTTTCACTTGCGGGATTGCCTCCCTGCGTCCCAAGCAAGCCCCGTCCGCACCGCCGCCGCTCGAGCGGTGGCGCACTGCCCGGACCACGCGTTCCGGGCATGACGCTGATCCCAGCGCTGGAGCAACCGATGACCAACGCCCCCCGTACGGGCTCCTCGAGTTCGACGGCTCGCTCGTTCACGCCCGCGCTTCCCCACCTTCGAGGTGCGGCGGATGTAGCGCGCGCTGTCGGGCTGCGTTGTCTCGGCCGGTCGCTTCGGTCACGAGGCTCGCGCGACACCCTGTCCGGCTGGTCCGGGCGGGGCCATCATGGTGAGACGCATGAGGGCCGTGATGCCGACTGCGATGGCGCCGGCAACGGCGAAGACCACCTGCCAGGTCTCGGACGGCATGGTCAGCTTCACGATGCCGAAGGTGGCGTGGTAGCCGGCGACGACTGCCGGGGCGACGAAGACCAGCAGCACGAGGAGCTTCAGCCACGCGGGCCGCACCACGAGCAGCAGAAGCTGGAAGAGGCCGAAGGTTGCTGCCGCGGCAAGCGCGCCGACGATAACGCCGCCGAGGCCGCCAGCCCCGGTGCTGTTGGCCCAAAGACCGATGGAGATGCCGGCGAACAGGGGGAGCGCGAAGACGGCGAGATTGAAGAGCAGCCAGCAGAGCGCGACGATGCCGCCGAGCGATACGAGAATGCCGATGATGATCATGGTGGTGGTCTCCGTGGACGATGTCGAACGGTTGCGCCTCCACCACCACCGCGGCGCGCGTTGAAGTGTAGCGCGGCGCGCGCGCGGCGCAAATCACGCGCGTCGTTTCGGTGATGGTGGGGACGGCGCTCACGCGCCGTCCCGCTTCCGGAAGTCGTAGGCGTTGATGCCGAGCTTCCTTGCCTTGTCGGCGAAATTGTCCTGGATGCCGGTGCCCGGGAAGACGATGACCCCGATCGGCAGGATGTCGAGCATGGCATCGTTGCGCTTGAACGGCGCGGCGCGGCCGTGCTTCTCCCAATCGGGCGCAAAGCCGACCTGCGGCACCTTGCGGTTGTCGGCCCATTTGGCGGCGATCAGTTCTGCGCCCTTGGGCGACTTGCCGTGGATCAGAACCATGTCTGGGTGCTTGGCGCGGACCTTGTCGAGCACGTCCCAGACGAGATGATGATCGTTGCAGTCGAGGCCGCCGGTCAGGGCGATTTTCGGACCGGTCGGCAGCATCACCTCGGTATCGGCCTTGCGCCGTGCGGCCAGGAAATCGCGACTGTCGACCAGGGCGGCGGTCAGATGCCGGTGGTTGACCATCGACCCGGTGCGAGGCCGCCAGGCCGAGCCGGTATGCTGCTCGTAGCGGTCAGCGGATTGGTCGCGCATGAGTTCGAAGGCGTCTCGCCGTTCGAGCATGGTCTGGCCCTGGGCGGTGAGCGTCTCGAGTTCGACTGCCTTGATCTCGGTGCCGTCCTGTTCGCGCTGCAGGCGGCGGTGCGCCTGCTCATTGTCGTCCAGTTGCCGCTCGATCCTGAGGACGGCGCGGTGGAAGACATTGCTGACGGACCAGAGCAGGTCGTCGAGGTCGGGTTCGAGGCGGGTGTCGGCCAGGGTGGCGATGAGGGCATCGAAGATGTCGGCCACCGCTCCCGCCACGTGATCGCCATCGGGCAGCGGTCGCGGATCGGGCTCATCGCTGTAGGGGCGCCAGCCATAAAGCTGGAGTTCGGTGAGGACGTGGTCGGTCGGAGACGATGCGCGCTGTGGTTCGGTGTCGTCATGCTCGCTCATGGGGATCTCCCGTCGGCTGGACCGCGACCCTCGCGGCCTTCATGGCGACGAAAGCCCACGGGCGGGACGGCACGGCACCCGGAGCGAAGCGGAGGGCCGGAGCGTCAGCGAAGGATGGCAGAGGCCGGCTATTTTGCCTCGCGATGGAAAGGCGTGCGTCCGGGCGCTGGCCATCGCCAGCAATCGCGCGCCGCCGGAAAATAGCCGGTCGCCGCCATTGCCTGGCCGGCCCGTTTGTGGGCGCGATCGCCCTCTCGAAGGCCGGGTTGCGGCTCTCATCCGGCGCGGTCCACAAGCGATGCAGGCGGCACGGGACCTCGCCCTCGTCCCCTACGGCTCATGCCGCCCGCTTCAGATAGCGCAGCCGATCCTGGCGCATGAGTTGATGTGCGATCGCTGCCCGAAGTGCCTCGAGGCCGACATGGCGGAGATCGTCATTGAAGTCCTCGAGTTCGGGCGACAGCACGATCGCCTCGATCCCGGCCGCGCGTGCGCGTTCGGCGAGCGTGTCACGGGCGGAGTCGCCGGCCGGATCGTTGTCGCGGATGACATAGAGCCGGTGCAAAGTCGGCGGGAACAGGATGGCTCCGAGATGGGCCGCGGAGAGCGCCGCCGCCATGGCCATGTCGGGCAAGGCACATCTCAGAGACAGTGTCGTCTCGATGCCTTCGCCGGCTGCCATGACGCTGGTTGGTACACCGAAGCGGACGGCGTGACCGAGGAGATCGCCCATGGCACGTCGTGGCGTGTCGAGGGGCGCCTTGCCGTCACCGTCAGGGTCGAGCCAGGTCCGGTGCGCGCCAGTCTGATGTCCGCTCAGATCGGTGACCGCGGCGATCATGGCCGGCCAGGTCTCGGTCGGTCCGTGGTCCTCGGGCCGATAGTAGCAGCGCGGGTGGAAGCGAAGCGATCCGGTGCCGTGCAAAATCGGAATGCCGCGTCCCCGCAGATATGATTCCACGAGCGTGCCGGGGATCGGCTGTGACATGGCGAAGAGCCGCCGCGAGGCTTCCGGCGATCCGGTCGGGACCGTTGTCGCGCCGGGGCGCGAAGAACGCCGTTCCGGCTCCGGTCGGGGCATGGCCAGGAAGGTTCTGGCTTCGTCGGCGACGGCCTTGAAGTCGACGAGACCCATGCTCTCGCGGATGATGTCGAGCAGATCGCCGTGCTCTCCGGTCGCGGCGTCCGTCCACTTGCCGGCCGGTCCCTTGGCGGAGGCCCTGAGCCGGACGAACATCGAGCGCCCCGATGCGTTGCGAACATCGCCGACCTGCCAGTAATTGCCGGAGCGACGTCCGTTGGAAAGATAGTGTCGGCACACCGCCTCGGCATGTTCGCCGAGACGGTGCGCGAGTTCGGCGGCATCGTGGCGCGGCATCATGCGGTCTCCCGCTCGCTGACGCGCTCGACCGGCCAGCGTCCGAGCACGCGATCCAGCACGGGGATGCCAGCGACATCGGTCGGCACGAACATCCTGAGCTTCCACGAAATGATCTCATGGTAGAGCCCATAGGCCGTGAGCCGCTCGCGCATCGTGTCGGTGAAGCCGGTCAATTCGATGCGCCAGGCGCCCATGACGCGAACACGGCGCAATTGCAGCCCCTCGGCGAGATCGAGGATCGTGCGCCCGTCCACCAGTGCCGCGAAGGCCTGGTCGGGCGAGAGCGAGGGGACGCCCGTCGTCGTGGCATTGGCCGCCCAGGCCGGTGAGACGCGGCGGCCGATGATGCGCTCGCCGGCATCGGTCTGCAGCCGATAGACCCGCGTTGACTCGTTCGGCAGGCGCCGCCAGATCGGCAGGAGCAGGCCGGTCACCATATGCAGGACGCTGTCGGTAAATTCCGGCACCTCGGCGATTTCGGCCTGCCATGCCGTCGCGAACGTTTCGCGGTCTGCCTCGGTCCAGCGGGTCTCACCCATCGCCTTCAGCGGCAGGTTGTGGGCTTCCATCGGCCGGATCAGGCGGACCCGCCGCTCGATTTCGCCATCATCGAGCATGACGCTGGTGGTCGGGATCTGCACGGCGGCGCGGCCGGACTGCTGGTTGACCAGCAGCATGGCGCGCGGATCGCGGAGGTGGTCGAGCGCGGCGTCGAGCGTCACCGGCCGGTTGCGCTGGCGCTCGGTGATGGTCAGCAGGCGGGTCTCGGCGCCGGTGCGCGGATGGGTGTAGATCACCTCCCGGCCGGTGACGACGAAGCTCTCCGCACGCAGCGTCTCCAGGCCCGCATCATAGGTGCCCGAGGCGATGGCGCCCTCGATCCGGGCCGCGAGCAACTGCTCGAAGGCCTCGAACAACACGCCCTGCAACTCGATGGTGAGCGCCAGCATGCGGTTGAGGAAGGTGGTGATCGGTGGCAGCTCGTCCTTGATGCCCGTGTCGTCCATCAGCTTGAGGCCGGTGGCGGATTGGAAGCGTTCGAGGGAACAGCCTTCGACCTTGCCGCGCACGATGACCGTGTAGAGCTGGCGCAGCGCGTCGCGGGCATACTGCGATTCCAGATTGTCCTCCGGCCGGAACAGGCCCTGGCCGCCGGTCTGCCGCTGGCCGCGGGTGATGGCGCCCAGCGTGTCGAGGCGACGCGCGATGGTCGAAAGGAAGCGCTTCTCGGCCTTCACATTGGTCGAGATCGGCCGGAACAGCGGTGGCTGCGCCTGGTTGGTCCTGTGCGTGCGGCCGAGGCCCTGGATGGCAGTGTCCGCCTTCCAGCCGGCCTCGAGCAGATAGTGCACGCGCAGCCGCCTGTTCCGGGCGGAAAGCTCGGCATGGTAGCTGCGCCCGGTACCGCCGGCGTCGCTGAAGACGAGAACGCGCTTGTGGTCGTCCATGAAGGCCTGCGTTTCGGCGAGGTTGGCCGAGCCGGCGCGAGTCTCGACCACGAGGCGATCGCCGCCGGGCGCAGATCGGGGCTTGCGCACGATGCGCCGCGACCGGCCGGTGACCTCGGCGACGACCTCGACCCCGAAATGCTGGACAATCTGGTCGAGCGCGCCGGGGACGGGCGGCAGGCTGGCGAGTTGGGCGATCAACTCGTCGCGGCGGGCCACGGCCTCGCGACTCTCGACCGGCTGGCCGTCGCGATAGACCGGCCGTGACGACAGATTGCCCTCCGAATCGGTGAATGGCTCGTAGAGCTGCACCGGGAAGGAATGGGCGAGATAGTCGAGGACGTATTCGCGCGGCGTGATGTCGACGCGAACGTCGTTCCATTCCTCGGTCGGCAACTCGCTGAGACGCCGTTCCATCAGCGCCTCGCCGGTCGAAACGATCTGGATGACGGCGGCGTGGCCGTCGGCGAGGTCGCGCGTGATCGAACGGATCAGGGTCGGCGTCTTCATCGAGGTGAGGAGGTGCCCGAAGAAGCGCTGCTTGGTGCTTTCGAAGGCCGAGCGGGCGGCCGATTTGGCCTGCGCATTCAGCGTGCCGGAACTTCCGGTGATGTTGGCCGCCTGCATCGCCGCATCCAGGTTGTTATGGATGATGGCAAAGGCGCCCGCATAGGCGTCGTAGATCCGGACCTGCTCGGGCGTCAGTTCGTGCTCGACCAACTCGTATTCGACGCCGGCGAAGGACAGCGAGCGGGCGGTGTAGAGCCCGAGCGCGCGCAGGTCTCGAGCGAGCACTTCCATCGCTGCGACGCCGCCGGATTCGATCGCCTCGACGAATTCGGCGCGGGTCGAAAACGGAAAGTGCTCGCCGCCCCAGAGGCCGAGCCGTTGGGCATAGGCGAGATTGTGGACCGTCGTGGCGCCGGTGGCCGAGACGTAGAGGATGCGGGCGTTCGGCAAAGCGTGCTGCAGCCTGAGCCCGGCGCGGCCCTGCTGTGAAGCGGCGACATCGCCGCGCTCGCCTTTGGCGCCAGCGGCATTCTGCATGGCATGGCTCTCGTCGAACACGATCACGCCGTCGAAATCGGCGCCCAACCAATCGACGATCTGCCGGACCCGCGAAACCTTGTCGCCGCGGTCGTCGGAGCGCAGCGTCGCATAGGTGGTGAATAGGACGCCTTCGGGCAGCGTGATCGGCTTGCTCTGCGGGAAGCGCGAGAGCGGCGTGACCAGCAGCCGCTCCAGCCCGAGGGCGGACCAGTCGCGCTGCGCATCCTCGATCAGCTTGTCGGACTTCGAAATCCAGACGGCCTTGTGACGGCCCTGCAGCCAATGATCGAGAATGATGGCCGCCGATTCACGGCCCTTGCCGACGCCGGTGCCGTCACCGATCATGAAGCCTTGCCGGAAGCGGACGGCATTGGCGGCATCCTCCGCCGCGGCGCTGACGACATCGAAGGTGTCGTCCACCGCCCAGGCGCCGGCGAGGAATTCCGAATGGGCTTCGCCGGCATAGATCACCGTCTCGAGTTGGGCGTCGGAGAGCAGGTCGAGGACGGTGTGCGGCAGGCGCGGCCGGTAGCTCGGCCGGGGCGGCGTGACGCTTGCCATGGCCGCCGACTGCACGAGCTGCGTCGGGTGCGCCTGAGAGCCGGGAATACGGATCGCCTGAAGTCCGTATGCCTCATAGATGGCATCGCTGATGCCGGCGTCTTCGATGGGCGGCACCTCGATGGTGTCATAGGCGAGGTCGACGCCCTCAGGCACGGCGAGCGCGGCTCGCGGCGCGGCCCGCGCGGCACGGGCGACATAGCCGCGGACCGTCCGCGGCGCGGCAGGAGTCGAGGTGTTGGCCGACAGGGCCGGGAGCGTGACGGGCAGGCGCGCTGGCACCTGGGCGCCGACCCAAGCCAGCAGCGTCGCCGCATCGGGGGCGACGCCAGGCGCAGCGGGGAAGACACTGGGATCGTCGGCCGGGAACTTGTCGATGACGGTCAGGCGCGTGGGAAATGTTGTGCCGTGCCTGGCATAGACGGCGCCATCGATCGCGGCCGAGAAGACGACGCGGCCGCGCTCCTGCAGGCGCGCAAAGGCCGGCGCCCAGGCCGGATTGTCGGGCGCAAAGCTGGCGCCCGTGATGGTCACCAGCCGCCCGCCCGGCGCCAGGCGTGCCAGCGCCGAGGCGACATGGCGGACCACCGCGTCGGCGACGCGGCCCTCGACATTGGCCATCACCGAGAACGGCGGATTCATCAGCACGACGCTTGGGACGGCGCCGGCGTCGAGATGGTCGTCGATCTGGGCGGCATCGAAGCGGGTGACGGGCACGGCCGGAAAGAGGGAGGAGAGAAGACCGGCGCGTGTTTCGGCGAGTTCGTTGAGCAGCAGCGTGCCGCCAGCGATCTCGGCCAGGATGGCGAGCAGGCCGGTGCCAGCCGAAGGCTCGAGCACGCGATCCACTGGCGTGATGGCGGCTGCGGTCGCCGCGGCAAGGCCGAGCGGGATCGGCGTCGAGAATTGCTGGAGGGCCTGCGACTCTTCGGAGCGCCGCGTATGCGTCGGCAGCAGCCCCGCAATCGTGGAAAGCGCGGAAAGCCCTAGAGCCGGAGTGGCGGCTTTGCGGAAAAGCGCCTTTCCGTATTTGCGCAGGAAGAGGACTGTGGCCGCCTCGCAGGCCTCGTAGGCCTGCTTCCAGTCCCAGGCACCGGCAGCATCGGAGGCGCCGAAGGCCGCCTCCATGCTGGCGCGCAGGATCGGCGCATCGATGCGCTCGCCGCGCTCGAGATGGGGAAGGAGAAGGGTCGCGGCAGCGAACACCGCGGCGGCGGTGTTGGGCCTGGCGAGCGGGAGCGGCGCGGCGGCGATTGCCGCCGCCGATGCGGAGGTCGGGGTCATGATGGGATCCTCGGAGAGCAACAGGACATCGAGCCGCGCGCGGCGCTCTCTCTGGACCGGAGCGGCTCGAACCCGTCCCGGCCAGTCTCTCCCTCTCGGCCACCCCCCATGACCTGACATGAAACAAGCGCCCGGCCGAAGCACGGGCGCCTAACGAGGGTCAGGGCGCGATGGCTATTTCCTATTCGGCGCGCCGGCCGCGGGCAGGAAGCCGTCCGGGTCGGCCGGATCGGGCGGCCCATAGGCGTCGAAGGGATTGCCTTCGGCCAGATGCCCGAAGGGTGTGAACGTGTAGTCCGTGCCGTCGCGACCGACGGCGCAGATCACGTAGCGCGGTTGCGCCGTTTCGGCGTCGAGGCACTCCATCAGGGCCAGATTGCCATCACCGGCGGCGCGGAGCAGCGTCTGGAAATTGGCGCGGGCAAAGTCGGGGATGCTCATGAGACGTCTCGTGCGCTGCCCGGTTCGTCCGGCCCGCGCGCACCGCCGAGAATGGCCTCGGCGAGTTCTACCGCCCATCTCGCCTTGCCGGTCCATTCGGGGGCCGTCGTGCGAGCCGCTTCGGAATCGGCGAGGAGGATCTTGAGCAGGCCGAGCAGGACTTCGAAGTGCCGCCCCTTGCGCTGCAACGTTTCCTCAAAGTGCGGGGGCGACTTGTATTGCGCGACCACGGTGAGCGGCATCGGCGCCTTGCCAGATGCCGGTGACGAAGGTCTCGCCCGAAGATTCGCAATCTTCCTTCTGTTGCGACCAGTCCTCGTCCTCGATGGCGAGACGGCAGGCCGCTTCGGGCGTCTCGGCGGTATAGGTGCGGTGCCGGTAGACCGGCAGGTGATACGTCGTTTCAACGGTGAATTCGGGCATGATCGGCCCCCGCAAAGCGAACTGCCCGGCGCTCGTTCGGGAGCCCGGGCAGTTTCGCCTCGTTCGTGGGGATGATTGAGAGTGGCGGTCGTTCCGCCGTGAAAGGCAGTGGGCTCGCCGGTGTCAGGCTGCGGCGCGTCCCTCGACGGCATCCGCGCTGATTTCGTCGGCGGTCACCTCATCGATGCGGGCCTGGTGATGGCGGTTTCGCGCCAGCCACAGCTCGGCCGCCTCGCGGCTTTCGGCGAGATGCAGCAGTTCTTCACCGTCGCCGACGGATTGCAGCACGCGGACCCGGCCGATGCGGGGACGTTCGATGACGCGGAACCGAAGCTCGCTGTCGATCCCATAGGTGCGCATCAGCGAGACGAGGATGATGCCATTCTGGCCGAACGTCCCCTCATGCAGGGTGAAGTAGGGCGGGCACGTGTATGTGGGGGCGCTCGCGCGCCGGCTCCCTGCGGACCAGCCGGCCGGTGCCGTTGCGGCGTTCCCAGGCCGCGAGCTTCTGGGGAAGCGCGCCGGTGGTCGAGGCGCACCGTCCGAATAGGCGACCAGCGCGCCGAGCGGGGCGATGTCGAGATCAAAGAGGCAGACATTGCAATCTCTCCTGAAATGGAATGGCCCGGCAGATCGCCGGGCCATGAGGGATGAAGTGAGGGTGGCCCCGGCCGTGGGGGCTGCTATTCAGCAGGGATCAACTGCACCGGCTCGTCGGCATCGGCCCCGACGGGATCTTCCTCGCCGGCGAGGAAGGCCGGCAGCGCCGCGACATCGCCGTCATCCTCGTCGGGCTGAACGATGCCATGCTCGTCACCGATGAGGCGCAGCGGCTCGGGCAGCCAGCCGCTATCGGCAAGCAGCCGCTCCGCCTCCTTGGCCATCTCGCCCTTCTTCAGATGGTCGATCAGTTGCGCCGCACGCTCGCCGGCGCCCTCGCGCACCGCTTCGAGGATGCGGGACTTGGTGACGCGGCCGAGATAGTTGGCAACGGTCGGCCGCCAGCCGGCGTCGACCATGTCCAACCCGGTCACCCGGGCCAGCCGGTCCGCCTCGCGCAGGCGTTGCTCGAGCCCCTGCTGGCTGACACCGGCGCCGTAGGGATTGATGCGCTCGTAAAGCGCGTTGATCCCGAAACTGACGCAGTGCGCCAAAAGTGCCAGCCGGCTGGCCTCGTCGAGGGCATCGAGCCAGGTCCACAACGCCTCGTCGTCGTCGAAGGGAATGTCGGCCTTCCAGGCCTCCTGCCGATCGGCGACAGCCCTGGCGTCCGAACTGTCCTTGAGGTCGGCGTCCTGCGCGGTGAAGTAGACGTGGCGGACCGAGGCTTCGAGACAGCCGATCGAAGAGCGCTGACCGAAGGTGTCGAGCACCAGCCGATGGAGCAGTGCCGTCATCGCGATGTGCGGGTTGCCGGCGACGGCATTGCGCAGGGCCAGCGTGCGACGCGCGGTGAGGTCGATGATCAGCCGCTCCGGCAGCGGCTTGATGGTGTCGCTCTCATCCTCCTCGTCGGGCTCCGACGCCTGTGCACCGATGGTGATCGTGGTCCGCCGGACCGCGGGGTCGGCACCATCGCCCTCGGGCACGTCATCCGGCTGACCGGCGTCGCCGCCGACCGTTGCGGGAACCTCGTCCTCGGGCCGGACATAGCCGCGATCAACGACCAGATCGCCGTCCCGATCGATGCTGACGAAGGCGCCGGCGTGGGCAATCTCGGCCGGCTCGTAGACCATCGGACGGTTCTCGAACTGCGCGAGCGCCTGCTCGATCTCACCGAGCCGCTGATCGACCTCGTCGGGCAGTTCGTCGGCCTCGCCATACTGAGCCTCGATCTCGTCGTATTCGCTGCGCAGCGCTGTTCTGCTGGCCTGCTCCTCGTCGGTGAGATCGGCGAAGGTGCCGGTCAGGGAGCGCATGCCCTGCTCATGGCCATAGGGCAGATCGACATCGACGACGATCCACTTCCAGCCCTCGGCGGCGATATCGTCGGCGCTGGCGCGCAGCTTCTCACCGACCAGACGATCAAGCAGCGCCGGGTCCTGCAGCCAGCCGCCATTGTCTGCCTCGAACAGGTCGCGCAGCACGATCCCTCCGGCGGCGACATAGGCGTCGACCCCGACGAACAGCGCCCGGCGGTCACTGGCCCGGATCGCCGTCTCGGTTAGCATGCGCCGGATCTGATGCGGCTCCTGCGACCAGGAATTCTGGAGCGTCGCCCAGACCTGTTCCTGGCGCGCATGATCATCGGTCACGGTGAAGGCCATGAGTTGGTCGAGCTTCATGCCGTCCTGCTCATAGATGTCGAGCAGCTTGGGCGAGACCTTGGCGAGACGCAGCCGCTGCTGCACGAAGCTGGCCGACACGAAGAAGCGCGCCGCGATCTCCTCGTGCGTGGCGCCCCGGTCATGGAGCGTCTGGAAGGCTCGGAACATGTCGAGAGGATGCAGGTCCTCGCGCTGGAAATTCTCGGCGAGCGAGTCTTCCTCGATTGGCACGACGCTGTTGGCATCCGAGACGACGCAGGGGACCGTTTCGGTCCTGGTCATGCGCTTCTGCTTGACCAGAAGTTCGAGCGCGCGATAGCGGCGGCCGCCGGCGGGCACCTCGAACATGCCGGTCTCATTGCGCTCGCCGTCGAGCACGGGGCGGACATTGAGGCTCTGGAGGAGCCCGCGCCGGGCAATGGAGGCGGCGAGATCCTCGATCGACTGCCCGTTCTTGATGCGCCGGACATTGGCCTGGCTGAGCATCAGCTTGTTGAAGGGGATATCGCGCGAGGCGTTGAGGGTGATCTTCTGCTTGGCGGTCGCCATGATCGTGTCTCCGCGACGGGCGGCCGGGAACTCCTCTCGACCTCCAACCCGTCACGAAGAGCGGCGCCGCCCTCTCACTCTGAGGACGGCGCCGCGCACCCGGTCTGCGAGGAAGCGCAAGGCCTGAAACACGGATTTGCGGAATCGAGGTAGGCCGAGCCTCAAGGCTCTTTCGTCAGGATGCGCCCGGCTGCGTGCGGGGCATGACAGCGACAATGCGTTCGGCCGCGCGAATGCTGCCGGCTTGCCGAGCCGCTTCGGCCCAGGCCGAGATGGGCAAATCCGTCTGGAAGAGGATGTCGCGTTCGATGCCCATGCCGAAGGGCAGTCGAACCGAGGTCAGGTCCTCGAGCGAAAAACTGCCGAGTTCGGGATAGCCAAGGTCGGCGAGACCGCACAGAGTATCGCCGTCGGCGTCGAGTTCGGTGGCCAGCCAGACGCCCTCGCCCAGCGGATTGAAGAACTTCACAACCGGTACGTGGTCGGCATCGCGATCATGCCCGTTGGCAAGCAGGCGGTCGCGCAGATCGTCGGTCAGGAGGATCATGCCGCCCTCCTGTCGATCGCGGGCTCGCCCAGTTCGCCGCCGTCAATTGCCACACCGACATCGGGCAGGAACGCGAGGAGCCAGTCCGCCGCCTTGCTGGCCTGCGAGGCGGCGCGGACGATGGCGCGGTTGTCCTCGCGCAGCACCTCGAGCCAGGAGCCGAGATAGTCGGCGTGGCGCACAGTCGGCACGATGCCGAGCGCGGCGCAGCAGAAGGCCGCGTTCATCTCGGCGACCAGTTCCTCGAAGGCGTATTTCCTGGTCCCGAACGAGCCGCCGAGATCGCGGCCGAGCCGCGAGGCATGGCCCGTGGCATGGCCGAGTTCGTGCAGCGCCGTGCGGTGCCAGTTGATCGGCTCGAAATAGGCGGCCGGCGGCGGCACCATGACATAGTCATGCGCCGGCGCGTAGAAGGCGCCGTCGCCCCCATGCGGAAGTCGATGCCGGTGGCCTTGATCAGCGCCTTGACGGTCGGCTCGATCATGCCCGGCGGAGGCGGCGGCGCCGCGACGGCGATGTCCTCCGGCAGGCCCTCGCACTGGGCCACGTTGAACACGGTGAAGCGTTTGAGGAACGGGATGGCCTGGGCGTCTTCCCCCGTGTCGCGGGCGCGCTGTTTCTCGTCCTCCGGCACGAAACGGTCGGCATAGACCACGGTCGTGCCGTGTTCGCCCTTGCGGACATTGCCGCCCAGCGAGAGCGCCTGCCGGAAGGTGAGCCAGCCCTGACCTGGAAAGCCGTGCTGGACCACGGCACCCCACAGGATCAGGATGTTGATGCCGGAATAGGCGCGGCCGGTGCTGGCATTCCTGGGCAGGCCGAGCGGCGCCACAGCGGCCGATGTGCCCCATGGCTGCACCCAGGGGAAGCGACCGGCTTCGAGCTCGGCGATGATCTGGCCGGTGATCTCGTCATAGAGGCTCGCCCGATCGGCGCCGGCGCGCGCATTGCGGTGCGGTCTGGACATCGCGGTTCTCCGCGACGGGCGCCGGAAGCTCTCCTCCGGCTTTCAACCCGTCACGGCAAACCCGTCCGCACTCTCACTCTCTGGGGGGCGTTGCGGGGTCTCCCCGCAGAAGGGGTCGGCCGAGACCCTGGCTCGGCCGCAGGGGAAGGCGTTCCCCTTGCAGCAGCGAAAGCGGTAAAGCGGCTTTCAGGAATTGCGCCATTGCGGATGTCCGGATGCCGGTAGCAGGCCGGAGTCTCGAAATTCCAACAATCCCAGGCTAAGGTGCGGGCATGTGCAATGCCTATGAACAGCATGTGAAATGGGTCGAGTATGTGCGGATGATGCAGGCCATCGAGCTTGGCATCCCGACACAGCAATCCGAACTTGACCTGCCGGAGGCTGACGACATCCGCATCAACGACTTGGCGCCTGTCATGCGCGCCACGGCGAACGACAACGAGGTCGAACTGACGCCGATGAATTTCGGGCTGCCGTCGGATCAGCCCAAGCGCGGTCCGGTATTCAACTATCGCTCCGACGGGCGGAACTTCTCAAACAGCAGGCGCTGCCTCATTCCGGCATCTGGCTTCTTCGAGTTCACCGGCACGAAATATCCCAAGGCAAAGCATCGCTTCACGCTCAACGGTGCGCCGTTCCTGGCGATCGCCGGCATCTGGCGCGAGGCCCAGGGCAACCATGCCGCCTCGTTCGCCATGCTGACGACCGAACCCGGTCTCGACATTAAGCCCTATCACGACCGGCAGGTCGTCGTGTTGCGGCCGGACGACTGGAAGGAGTGGCTCCATCTCACGAAGCCCGAGGCGGAACTGCTGCGGCCCCTGTCGGCAGGGTCGCTCGCCGTCGAGACGGTTCGAGCGGGAAAAGAATAACCAGTCGCGTTGGTGCGAACTGATCCTCTATGGGATGCGCCGACCGCGACGGCCGGCAATGATTGCCAGCATGTTCACCACGGACCACGTTCCTTCGGCGCAGAGGGCGGCCGTTCGAAAGTCGGCAAGACGTTTGTGCTGTAGCGCGAGGGCCAGCCGCACGGCGGCCTTCGCGTGGGCCCGGGCCTCTTCGTTGCTCGAACCCTTGAGTTCCTCTTCGAAGATAGCCTCGAGCATGCGCTTGGCGTCGGTGTCGCTGGGTGTCTTGTCATCGATCGGAGCGTGACGGGAAGGGTCATAGACCTCCTGGGCCACCGAGATGAGCACTTCGCGACAGAGCAAGCCCACGGCCTGGTATTGCTCCTCGGTGTCGGCGGCGTCGAGCCGCGCGCGCATTTCCTGAAGCTGGCGGTCCACCTTTTGCCAACCGGTAGGCTCCTCGAAAACTGCCACGCGACGAGCCGACTGCGCGATATAGACAGGTTTGCCAGAAATGAGCCTGCTCGGCACAATTTGCCAGCCATCGGCCGCCAGCGCGGTATTGTAGACATCAAGGAGCGCTTGCACCTCTTCTCCGTCAGGCCGCACGACTGGATGCAGGGTTTCGCAGAGGAACTGCAGCAGCCTGGCGTCGGGCGCGTGCAGGAGGTTGAAACGACGATCGTAGAAAACCCAGCCTGAATCCCAGTCGCTGTTTCTCACCGTGTGTTGGTAGATATCGCCTGCCGCGTCCCTGTAGCGATGATCGAACGACGGCATCTTGGTAAGGTCGTACAAGCGCGCGAGGAACTCATCATCCTGCAGCCGGCCGGCCCAGCTCACCTGGGCCACGGCAAAGTGATCGATGATCGCGCGCCGCGTGACTTCTGAAATGGCCGTCTCGGATTCTTCCTGAAGGGCGTTCATGATTCTCGCCGTTGCGCTTTATAGGCGCTGGAAGCGACCGGGTTGATTGCCGCGATTGGAGCACAAGAACGTGTTGCTTGTGCGTTCGCTGAAAAGGATGACCGAGCCACGACGCGGCTGTAGTTCCGCTCGAATGGCATTCTTGAACGATTGCCACGACATCCCTGCCGGGCGTTCGATTATGAGCGCCGTCTTGTGGGCGATCCGGTTGGCTTGCAGGCCGCTTCTGCGCAAGCCTCTCTGGGTGATATGGATGCTGTCGCCGCGAGGCCGGTTGAATTCAGCAAAGTATCGCACTTACTCATCCTCTTCGTTGTCGGCCGCGAAAGAAATCTGGACGGAGGCGAGCCCATTGTTCGCGCTAAAGGCGATCAGGACACCCTCGCGCGTCAGCGCGCGCCTGATCGCGCGCAGTGTGTCGGACCTTGAATCGCGGCCTCGCTCCACATTTGAAATGGTGCCTGCCGAGAGACCGGCGGAGTGTGCGAGGGTTGCTTGATCGAGCCCTGCCATCATCCTGGCGGCCGCATAGGTTCGGCCCCGAGCTTCGGCGTTGGACAGATTGAGTGGCACCCGAACCTCCGTGTTGGTATTTGTGTGGCTTTAATTAGGGCGTAATTATGGCATAATGTGCCGGCGCGTTGAGGCAACCGCTTGGGTGAAGTAGGGGCGCTTGGGCGGGCCGCATTGGCGCAAGCTGTCAGGGGGAAAATTTGGAACTGCTTCTCAACGGGATCAACGGAAGTTACCTCCGCAACATCCTGCTCAACGCGGCAGATCACACCGAACGCGTCGATGCTGCAGTTGCGTATGTCACCGAGAACGATCTGCTCTTCGACTGGTGCTGGGACAACGAGATACCTTTGCGCTTCTGGGGGCGGTTCGATGAGCAGGTTCCCGTCGCGATCCCTGTCCTGCAACAGTTTCTCGCTCACCGGTCGGGTCGCTATGTCTGCAAGCTGGTCCGGAAGTTTCACCCCAAGGTCATTTGGTGGCGGGGCTATGGCGCCTACATCGGTTCGGCCAACATCACCCAGAGCGCTTGGTGGAACAATGTCGAGGCAGGCCTTTTCCTGACCGAGGCGGAACTCGTGGACGGTGGTCAGGATCTCGAGCTTGAGCACTTGTTTCGAGAAATCGACAAACACGCAGCTCCGCTGACGCAGGAACTCTTCGATTTGCTTGCCGCACGAAACGCGGAACTGACGCGCCGGAAGCATGCGAACAAGGACGCGGACAAGGCCTTCCTCGACACCCATCTCGTGCCGGGGTGGGAAGGTCTGGCGCGGATCAACCGGAAGTCTGCCAGCGACCAAAGACGACAGGACTTCCTGAAGGAGTGGAACGATACGCTTCAGACCATCAGGGATATCGCCGCCAAAATCTCGACGGACGAGAACCGGCCCTCTTGGGTCGGACCCACTGCGCCACTGGGAGCGCAAGCCGACCAGTTCCTGCATGCGCACTACTACAAGAACACATTCGACGGACGGCGGGCTGACTTCGAAACTCATTTTGCCAAGCACCACAAAGACCCGGACGCGGCTCTCGAAGAGGTCATCCGATGGTGGCGGAAATTACCGTTGTCGCCCAACGAGCATACCATGCTCAACAAGACGGCCCCGGCGCTGCGCCAGGCATTTGCCGAAGATATGCTCCCCAAGTTGACAGAGGATCAGTTCGTGGAGGCACTCGGCGGCATCCATGCAACGCGAGAGTATGCCCGCCGGGCGCCGAACCGGCTCATCGGCCTAGCCGCCGGCCGCACGTATGACATTCCCGAAAAGGTGGATGCGCTTGCCAGGCACATCTTTCGTGCCCCGGACCGAGGCGGTGTGTCCGTGATCGAGACGCTGCAGTTCGTGCTGTATGGCGGGAGAGCCGACGACCTTCCGCAGCGTCTTTGGGAAGCAATCGCGGACCGCAAGCGAAAGGTAGATCTGCTCGGTGTAAGCGCGATGGGGGAGATCGTCGGATGGGCGCACCCTGATCTGTTCCCTCCGAGGAACGGACGAACAAGCAAGGCCCTGCGCTCGCTGGGATATGACGTGACTGTTCACGTCGAATGAAAGCGGCGCCTAGCGAAAATCGCGTGTCTTCACCCTGATTGGATCGACCTTCAATGTGGGATCGACCATGTCGCGCGGCCGGAACCCTTTCGGCAGGCTGCGAGGATCTGCGCCCGGACCGCCATGGTGTGCCTCGTCGCCGCGCCCATGCGGCAGCGGAAACGGCGTATCGCGGTTGCCGACGCTGGCGAGGTCACCGGACAGGTCGGTGAGCTGGTTGGCGACGAGATGCACGACCTCGCCCTCGCGCTGAATCCTGCCACGAACCGCAAGCATCGAGGATGAGAGGAGCACGCGGCGGAATTTCTCGAAGACCTTGACCCAGACCACGACATTGGCGGCGCCGGTCTCGTCTTCCATGGTGAGGAACATGACGCCCTTGGCCGAACCGGGGCGCTGGCGCACCAGCACCAGACCTGCGGCCTCCAGCCAGCGCCCGTCGCGGGCCTGCATCGCCTCGCGGCAGGTCACGATGCGGCGCCGGACAAGGTCGGCGCGCAGGAACGACAGCGGATGACTGCGCAGGGTGAGCCCGACATGCCCATAATCCTCGACCACTTCCCGTCCGGCCGTCATCGCGCGCAGGGGCACGGCCGGTTCGTGAATCTCGGAGACGGTCTGCCGCTCACGTGCCGACGCGGCGGCAAAGAGCGGCAAGGGTTCGTCTCGCAGCCCCTTGAGGGCCCAGAGCGCCTCGCGACGCGCCAGGCCGAGATCGGTGCGGAAGGCGTCGGCTTCGGCGAGTTGCACGAGCGAGGCGGCGGGAACGCCTGCGCGATGCCAGAGGTCGTCGATGGAGGCGAAGGGGTCATCCGCCCTTGCGGCGACAATCGCGGCAGCGTCGGCATTGGCGAGGCCCTTCACCAGGCGGAGACCCAGACGGACGGCGAACCGGCCATCCTCTCCGTCCGGTTCCAGCGTGCAGTCCCAGCGGCTGGCATTGATGCAGACGGGTCGGATATCGACACCATGATCGCGAGCATCGCGCACGATCTGGGCCGGCAGATAGAAGCCCATCGGCTGGGCGTTGAGCAGCGCGCAGCAGAAGACGTCGGGATGGTGGCACTTCATCCAGGATGAGGCGTAGGCGATGAGCGCGAAGCTGGCGGCATGGCTTTCGGGGAAGCCGTAGCTGCCGAAGCCTTCCAACTGCTTGAACGTGTTGGCCGCGAAATCCGGCGTATAGCCGTTGGCGATCATGCCGCCGATCAGCTTGTCCTTGAACTTGCTGACGCCGCCGGTGTGCTTGAACGTCGCCATGGCACGGCGCAACTGGTCGGCCTCGCCGGCGGAAAAGCCGGCGCAGACCATGGCGACCTGCATGGCCTGCTCCTGGAATAGCGGTACACCCAGCGTCTTGCCGAGCACGCGCTCCAGTTCGGGCGTCGGGAATTCGACCGGCTCCTTGCCCTCGCGGCGGCGAAGATAGGGATGGACCATGTCGCCCTGGATGGGACCGGGACGAACGATGGCGACCTCGACGACCAGATCATAGAAGGTGCGGGGCTTGATGCGCGGCAGCATCGACATCTGGGCCCGGCTTTCGATCTGGAAGACGCCGATCGTGTCGGCCTTGCGGATCATCGCATAGGTCGCCGGGTCCTCGGCCGGGATAGTCGCAAGGTCGAGGGTGACACCCTTGTGCTCGGCCAGGAGGTCGAAGGAGCGCTTCATGCAGGTGAGCATACCGAGGGCGAGAACGTCGACCTTCATGAATTTGAGGATGTCGATATCGTCCTTGTCCCATTCGATGACCTGGCGGTCGACCATGCGGGCCGGCTCGATCGGCGCCAGGTCGTCGAGCCTGTCATTGGTCAGAACGAAACCGCCCGGATGCTGCGACAGGTGCCGGGGCGTGCCCTCCAGTTGCTGCGCCAGTTCCAGCGTCAGCCGCAGCCGGCGATCGGCGACGTTGAGATTGAGCTCTCGGGCGCGCGTCTCGTCGATGCCCTCGCCGTGACCCCAGACCTGCGAGGAGAGCAGCTTGGTGACGTCCTCGGGCAGGCCGAGCGCCTTGCCGATGTCGCGGACGGCGCCCTTGGTGTGATAGCGCACGACGGTCGAGCAGAGCGCGCTGTGGTCGCGGCCATAAGTCTCGTAGACCCACTGCATGACGATCTCGCGCCGCTCGTGCTCGAAATCGACGTCGATGTCGGGCGGCTCCTTGCGCTCCTGACTGACGAAGCGCTCGAACAGCAGATTGTTGCGCTCGGGATCAATGCTGGTGATGCCCAGCACGTAGCAGACGGCCGAATTGGCGGCCGAGCCTCTGCCCTGGCACAGGATGTCCCGGCTGCGCGCGAACTGCACGATGGCGTTTACGGTCAGGAAGTAGGGAGCATATTGCAGCGTCTCGATCAGCCGCAATTCATGTTTGATGAGGGCGATGACCTTGTCCGGGACGCCTTCGGGATAGCGCCGGTCGGCGCCTTCCCAGGTGAGTTTCTCAAGCGCCTGCTGCGCCGTCAGTCCGGGCATCATCTTCTCTTCCGGATATTGATAGGCCAGTTCGTCGAGCGAGAAGCGGCACTGGCGGGCAATCTCGTGCGTGCGCGCCAGAGCTTCGGGATAGCGCGAGAACAGCCGGGCCATTTCCTCGGGTGGCTTGAGATAGCGGTCGGCATGGCGCTCGCGCCTGAAGCCCAACTGGTCGATCGTGATGTTGTGGCGAATGGCCGTCACCGCATCCTGCAGGATGCGCCGGCCGGGCTCGTGGAACAGAACGTCGTTCGTCACCACCGTCGGCACCCGCATCTGGGTGGCGAGGTTGGACAATTCGTGGAGGCGAAGCTGATCGTTGGGCCGGCGCCGCAGGGTCAGGGCGAGAAAGGCGCGGTCCTTGAAGGCTTCGCGCAGGCGCCGGAGTTGCATCGCGCAGGTCTCATCCGCCTGATCGGGGACGAGGACCGCGATGAGACCCTCGGCGTAGGTGGCGACGTCGTCCCACTCGAGGTGGCACTTTGCCTTGCCGCCGCGCTTCTTTCCCAGGGTGAGTAGCCGGCACAGCCGGGAATAGGCGGCGCGATCGGTCGGATAGACCAGCACCGACATGCCATCGACCAGATCGAGGCGGCAGCCGACGATGAGCCGGATGCCGGTGTCCTTGGCGGCCTGATGGGCACGCACAATGCCGGCCAGCGAATTGCGGTCGACAACCGCCAGGGCCTCGATACCGAGCGCGGCGGCCTGGGCGAAAAGCTCGTCGCAACTGCTCGCACCGCGCAGAAACGAGAAGTGGCTGGTGACCTGCAATTCGGCATAGCGCGGCCCACTCATGCGAAGACCCCATGCAGAAACCACTTGTGTGAGCCGGTCTCGGGATCCTCGCCGTCGCCGGCGCGGTAGATCCAGAAGCGCTCCCCGGACGCGTCCTCCACCTGGAAATAGTCGCGAACCGCGATCAGTTCGGCATCGCGCTGCCACCATTCGCCGAACACCCGCTCCGGGCCGTCTGCCCGGGCGACGCGATGCCGGATGCCGCGCCAACTGAACCAGACCGGCGGATGGTCGGGCAGCAGCGCCATGGTCTCGATGGGTTCGGGATGCGCCAGCAGACGCGGCGGGCGCGGCCAGTCGCCTGGCCAACTCGTCCCGTCATCGGGCGCGGTCGGCGCAACGCGCTGGATCGAGCGTTCCGGCACGTCGCTCTCGACCGGGGCAAAGCGATAGAGCCGCTGTTCGCCGATGCGGTTGCTGAGCGTGTCGATGAGATCGGTGATGTCGGGCTCCGGTTCCTCGACCAGCGACGAGATGGTCTGTTTGGCTCCGAAGGGCTCGGCGAGGGTTGCGGCCAGCGTCATGACCTCGATGCCGAAGCCGGGGTCTACGGTTTCGATCAGGTCGGTGAGGAGCCGGGTCAGCCGCTTGACGTCGCGCACGGGCACGGCGGTCCCGGCGCGGATGGCTTCGATCCGGTTGTCGACGCGGTGAAAGACGAGGTCGAGCCGGCGGGCGCCGAGCCCCCTGGCCTCAAGCGCGTCGCAGAGCGCCGTGACGAGCTTGCCCATGTAGCGGGCGATGGTCTCGGCGGCGCTGATCGGTTCGCCGAAAGCGCGGCGGACTTCGATGATTTCGGGCGAGCGGACGGGCTCGAACGGCTCGCCACGCCGGCCCAGGGCCTGGTCGAGGCGGCGGCCGAGCTCGGGCCCGAAGCGTAGGGTCAGAGAGGCGCGCGGCGCCGCTTCGAGGTCGTCCACGCGCTCGAAGCCGAGCGTGAGCAGGCCGGAGACGATCTCGTGGGGAAGCCGCAAGGCGCCAATCGGAAGGCCGCGCACGATCGCCGGAGCTTGCCCCGTGGGGGCGATGAAGGTCGGGCGGGCGAGGAAGCGCGCGCAGGCATGGGCGGCGCCCCAGGTGTCCGCCACTGCGACCCGAGCGTCGATCCCGGAGGCCGCCATGCGCGACACCAGCCCCTCGAGCATCGCCGCTTCCCCGCCATGCAGATGATCGGCGCCCGTGGTGTCGATGATGAGGCCATCGGGCGGATCTGCGGCGACGATCGGCGCGTAGCGCAGGCACCAGAGCGCCATTCTATCGAGCGCCGCGGCATCGCCCGCCGCGTCGAGGTCGAAGCTCTGGAGGTTGGGCACCAGAACCTGGGCCTTGCTCGCCGGCATGCCGACGCGCAGGCCGGCTGCGCGCGCCGCCGCATCGGCGGCCAGCACCAGCCGCCGGTTTCCCTGCCGGCCGAGCATGACGATCGGGGTTTCAGCCGAGGGCGCGGATGCGCCCATCGCGCGCCGCAGGCGATCGGTCGGCCAGGTCGGAAAATAGAGCGAGACGACCCTTGTCATCGCAGGCTTCCACTTCAAAATCGGCACTTTCCCCCGCCCGCACCCGGATGAGTTCGAGCAGCCAGCGAGCACGACCGACGCCGGGGACCGGCAAGGGGCGGGAAGGAAGCGCGGAGACGCGCCAGCGGGTGACCGCGGCGGTCGGTTGTCCAAAATCGGTCGCCTCGGTTTGTCGACGCCAGCGGCGGATGGCGATACCGATGGCGCCGGAGGTTTCGGCGGCCAGTTGCAGGCGACGGGAGGCGGTCATGGAGAGCCGGGCCAACTCGGCAACGACGGCGCCTAGCCCGCCATGGCGAAGCCCTTCCTCGAAGCAAGCGAGCACCGAGGCTTCGTCACCGGCCTCGACATAGACGACGCGGCCGGGAAGTAGGCCCGCCTGCGCCAAGGCGGGGGCGAAAAGATCCTGCCGGCTGACACACCAGAGAACTTTGCCTTTGGTACGCGATGCAATGCCGGCGGCAAAGAGGGCTGCCGCGGCACCATCAATCGCGCCATTGCGACCGCCAGCGACCTCATGCAGCGCCCCGAGTGCCAGCCCCCCTCCCGGCAGAACCTTGTCGATAGCGGCGACGCCGAATGGCAGTGTCGCGCGGTTGCGCGCCGCTCCGCCTTCGAGGCGCGCGATCCGCTCGCGGAGCGCAGCGATAGCAGGGCTGGCGGCCGGCTGACCCATGAGCGAAACACTCTCAAACTGTCTTCCCAATGGATTTCGGGGTTGATATGTTCCTTATTTGTTCTCTTTGGTGTCCGAGAGTCAATCGGACTCGTTGCGCTGCTCCAAAGTTGATCCCAGACTGCCCTTGATCAAGATGCGGTCTATCTTTGTATGCGCTGGTGTGGAGGCAGGACGGCGAAGTGGACGAGCGACGCGACAGGGACGAGGAAGGTGAGGCGCCGAGGGAAGGCACGGCCATGCTTCGCAAGATCATCCATGTCGACATGGATGCCTTCTTCGCCTCGGTCGAACAGCGCGACAATCCGGATCTGCGGGGCAAGCCGGTGGCGGTCGGCGGCTCGGCCGCGCGCGGCGTAGTGGCCGCTGCGAGCTACGAAGCGAGGAAATTCGGGGTGCGATCGGCCATGCCGTCGATCACGGCCAAGCGCAAATGCCCCGAACTCATCTTCGTACCCCCGCGCTTTGAAGCCTACCGCGCCGTTTCCCAGCAGATCCACGCAATCTTTGCCGAGCATACGCCACTTATCGAACCGCTTTCGCTCGACGAGGCCTATCTCGATGTCACTGACAATCTGCAGGGCATTCCGGTCGCCACGGCAATCGCCGAAATGATCCGCGCAAAGATCAAGGCCGAAACCGGCCTGACCGCTTCGGCTGGCGTCAGCTACAACAAGTTTCTGGCCAAGCTCGCCTCCGGCCAGAACAAGCCGGACGGACTATTTGTTATTACCCCAAAGCTGGGTCCGGCCTTTGTCGAGGGTCTGCCGGTGCGGAAATTCCACGGTGTCGGTCCAGCGACCGCCGACAAGATGGCGCGGCTGGGGATCGAGACCGGTGCCGACCTGCGGGAGCAGAGCCTGGCGTTCCTCGAGGAGAAGTTCGGGAAGGCGGGCCCCTACTACTACTGGATCGCTCGCGGCATCGACGAACGCCCAGTGCGCGCCAATCGCGAACGCAAGTCGGTGGGAGCTGAGGACACCTTCGCGAGCGACCTGTTCAACCTGGAAAGTGCTCTAAAGGAACTGGCGCCGCTGGTCGGCAAGGTCTGGAGCTATTGCGAGGAGCGATCGATCCAATGCCGTACCGTGACACTCAAGGTTAAGTTCGCCGACTTTCAGCAGATCACACGTAGCCGCACGATCGGTGGCGTCATCGAGGCGCAGACGGACCTCGCAACCCTGGCCGGCACGCTGCTCGAACAGGTATTTCCCGTCAGCAAGGGAATACGCCTGCTCGGCGTGACACTTTCAAATCTGAGTGGAAGGGCCGCCGAGGCAGACCGCCAGATGTCGCTAACAATCTAGGGAATGCGCTATCGGATCGCTTTGCGAATTCTCTCCGTCAGAACCTGCTCGACGTCGAAATAGCCCTTCCATGGATCCGGCTCTTGGGCGCGCGCGGCAGCGGCAAAGACGTCGAACGCGTTCGCGCTTTTGAAAGTCGGCAACTCGTCCCAAGCGACTGGCACCGCGCACGATGCGCCCGAGCGGGCCCGGGTTGACCATGGGCATATCGCTGTGGCGCCCTGACCGTTGCGGAGGTAGTCGAGGAACATGCGGCCCTTTCGCTTCGCCTTGCTCATGTTCGCGATGAAGCGGGACGGGTCGGTGCGAGCGAGCAGTTCGGCCAAGTCCTGGCAGAAGCTCTTGGCCGCTTCCCAGTCGGCCTCGGGGACGAGTGGGACGATCACGTGAACGCCCTTGCCTCCGGACAGGAGTGGCCAGGATTGAAGGCCCAGCGCCTCCAGCACACCCCGTATGTCGAGAGCCGCCTGCTTGACGTCGTCGAAACCCAGACCCTCGTCCGGGTCGATGTCGAAGACTATCCGGTGCGGCAGGTCCGGCTGCTGGCGGAGGCTACCCCAGACATGGAATTCGAGGACGTTCATTTGGACGCCCGCGATGAGGCCCGCCAGGTCATCGACCCACAGAACGCGGCTTTCCTTGCCGGACATTTTCTCCAGCCGGCCGTCATGGATGGCCTTGGGCATGCCTGGCAGCTTGTGCTTTTGAAAGAAGGTCTTTTGCAGGTCCCCGTCGGTGTCGCGCACTAGGGAGAGAGGCCGGTCTTCGATATGAGGCAGCATCTTCTCGGCGACAGCAACGTAGTATGCGGCGAGCGTTGCCTTGGTCACCCTGGTGTCCGGATACATGACCTTGTCGGGATGCGTGAGGGTCACGCCGACGGCGCCTGCGATCTCCTTGCCCATGCCAGGATCGAGATTGGCCGTAGCGGGCATTGCCGGCGCTTTGGCGACCTCCATCACCACCTGGTCGGCTCGCTTGTCTTCACGCATCCCCTCAAAACTGGGGTGACGCAGGCTGCCGTCGGGAGTCACCTCCGAATATGTCACTTCGGCCACGAGCTCGGGCTTTACCCAGCGGGCGCGGCGGGCAATGTCGCGCGGCACGGACGCGAAGGCGGGTTTGTCGAGGCGCCTTCTCTCGAGCTGCGCCAGTATTTTATTCCGCATTGCCTCGGTGAACCCGGTGCCCACGCGGCCCCTGTAGATCAGCTTTCCATTCTCATAAGTGCCGAGGATCAGAGAGGCCATGCCGCCGCCAGTTTCGCTGGGCCGATAGCCCCCGACCACGAATTCCTGCCGCTTCGTGCATTTGATCTTGAGCCAAGCCGGAGTCCGGTCACCGACGTACCGGCTGTCGGCGCGCTTGGCGATGACTCCCTCGTGGCCGCCTGCGCACATCGTATCGAAGATCGTTTTGCCATTGTCGGCGATATGGCTGGAGAACTGCAGGACATCGTCCGGATCCCTATCACCCAACAGTTCAGCGAGCCGTTCCTTGCGCTCGATCAACGGCCGGCTGGACAGATCCAGGCCGTTCAACTCAAGGAGGTCGAAGGCGTAGAACTTGAGTGGCAGGCCGGCGGCGATGCCGGTCTTCAGCATGGAGAAGTTGGTGCGGCCTTGACTGTCGATGGCGACAATCTCGCCGTCGATGAGGGCCGACCCCTTCGTCAGCGATCGCAATGTCGGCAGGATCACCTTGAACTGGCGGGTCCAGTCATGGCCGTTTCGAGTGTAAACTACAACATCAGAACCGGAGATTGCGGTTTGTGCCCGATAGCCATCGAACTTCATTTCGAAGAGCCAGTTTGCGCCCACGGGAAGGTCTTCCGTCAGCGTGCAAAGCTGAAACGGTCGAAAGTTCGGGAGTGCGTAACCGGAGATAGATTCTGAGTCCCTGCGCCGTGTGCGCTTTTTGCTGAGAGCGGCCTCTATGGCCGGCATAGGGAACTCGGATACATGGCCAGATTCAATACTCTGCCCTGGGACTTTGTTCCACAAGATGCGTCCAAGGATTGAACCCAAAGAGTCCGACGACGTTGTTGGGTACCGGAAAGCAATCTTGGAGGAACGAAGATGGCTACTACTCAAACAACCCGTGGGCGCAGCCAGGACCGCGCGAAGGTCGCCGGAGGGCAGGATCACGAAGTGAAATACGAGGCGGGCAAGACCGGGACCTCGAAGGCCGAGGTCAAGTCGGCTGTGAAATCGGTCGGCAACAGTCGCAAGAAGGTCGAAGACAAGCTCGGCAAGAAGTGAGTGCGAACGCTGCCGACAATGGTTCGCATCGCCACCTTTAACGTGAACGGGGTCAATAGTCGGCTGCCGGTGCTCCTCAAGTGGCTGGCGGCCACCAACTACGACATCGTTTGCCTCCAGGAGTTGAAGACCTCAGACGAGAAGTTTCCGATCGAGGCTATTCGCGAGGTCGGGTACGGAGCGATCTGGCATGGCCAGAAATCGTACAACGGAGTGGCTATCCTCACGCGGGGGATGGACCCGGTCGAACGCCGGCGCGGCTTGCCAGGCGATCCCGATGATACCCATAGCCGCTATATTGAGGCTGACGTCGACGGGCTGGTCGTGGGCTGCCTCTATCTGCCGAATGGGAATCCGGCCCCTGGTCCCAAGTTCGACTATAAGCTGGCCTGGTTCGCCCGTCTGATCAGCTACGGTCGGCAACTGCTTGAGGCAGGAGCGCCGACGGTGCTGTGCGGGGACTATAATGTCGTTCCGACTCCTATCGACGCGGTTGCGCCACGGCGCTGGCTTGGGGATGCGGTTTACTTCCCCGAGAGCCGGCAAGCCTATGCCGAGATGCTTGACGATGGTTGGGCGGATGCGGTTCGGCGGATCCATCCGGAAAAGGGCCTCTATACCTATTGGAACCACTCTTATGGAGGCGGTTACGACAGAAGCTCTGGTCTACGGATGGACCATTTGCTGATAAGCCCGTCCATGGCAGCGCAACTGCGAGATGCTGGGGTGGATATTGAGACGAGAGCATTGGAAAAGCCAAGCGACCACGCGCCGCGTGGATAAGACTCGAGCGATAGAAGCCGATGCTGGTCTACTTTGCCGAGGGCTGGCCGGCGTCGGCGGAGTGATCGTCGAAACCGAGGCCTACACCACCGACGATGCCGCATCGCATAGCTTCCGCGGTATGACACCTCGCAACGCGGCTATGTTCGAAGCTCCTGGGACTGCCTATGTGTATCGTTCCTATGGACTCCACTGGTGCCTCAATGCTGTATGCCTTCCCGGCAGCGCTGTCCTCCTCCGGGCCCTTGCGCCCACCGCAGGATTGGAATTGATGGCGGCACGGCGCAGGACAGACGCGCCGCGATTGTTCGCCACCGGACCTGGCCGGCTCTGCGCGGCCCTCGGCATCGACATCACACATAACGGCCAATCCATGCTGGATCCGCCATTCTGCCTTCGCGTCCCCAGTGACACCTCGGAAGTTGTCACGGGCGTCCGTATCGGCATTTCCCGCGACGTCGATCGTCCGTGGCGGTTCGGGCTGAGCGGGTCGCCGTTCCTAAGCCGGAAATTTACCTGATCCCAAGTCGTCAAAACGCTGGATCCTTCGAGCCAGCACCTTCGGCACCGAAAGCAAGCTATTTCGAACGCGCTTCGGAACGGCGGTGCACATCCTTCGTTGAAGGAGTGTTCACGCCCACGTGAGCGTGTGCCTCCACAAAAAATCTGCGAAAGGGACATGAAAATGGCCAAGGAAAAGACACTGGAAGACCTCTTCCACGATACGCTGAAGGACATCTACTACGCCGAGCGGAAAATCCTAAAGGCGCTGCCCAAGATGAAGCGCGCCGCACAGTCTGAAGAGCTGAAAGCCGCCTTCGACAAGCACAAGGACGAGACCGAAGGTCATGTCGAGCGCCTGCAGCAGGTGTTCGAGATCATCGGCAAGCGCGCCCAGGGCAAGACCTGTGATGCAATCGAAGGCATCATCGCCGAAGGCGAAGAAATCATGGACGAGTTCAAGGACACGGTCGCACTCGATGCCGGCCTGATCTCCGCTGCTCAGGCTGTCGAGCACTACGAAATCACCCGCTACGGCACGCTGAAGCGCTGGGCGACCGAGTTGGGCATGGCGGATGCCGCGAAGCTCCTCGATGCGACGCTGCAGGAAGAATCGAAGACCGACAGCGATCTAACCAAGCTCGCCGACGCGTCGGCCAACGAACGGGCGAAAGCGAGAAAGGCAGCCTGATCCGTGAGCGGCCCGGGAGTTGAACTCCCGTGCCGCTCTGCTTCCAGGATTTGCCAGGTCTTCGAACCGGAGACTGCATCAGTTCACGAGGATACATCGATGGCCCGCACCCCAGCCGCAAAAGGCAAGGCAGCCAGCATTCACGATCAGAAGCTCGTTCGCGGCAACGGCGGCGAACTGCACCAAACCGGAGAAGGCGACACCGAGATTCTGACGACATCGCAGGGCGCTCCTGTCTCAGATGATCAGAACACGTTGAAGATCGGCGAGCGCGGCCCGGCGCTGATCGAGGATTTTCACTTCCGCGAGAAGATCTTCCACTTCGACCATGAGCGCATTCCGGAGCGCGTGGTGCATGCCCGCGGCTATGGTGCGCATGGCTATTTCGAGACTTACGAATCCTTGGCGAAATACACCCGCGCCGACATCTTCCAGCGCGCAGGAGAGAAAACGCCCGCCTTTGTCCGCTTCTCGACCGTAGCGGGGGCGAAGGGCTCCTTCGACCTCGCCCGCGACGTGCGCGGCTTCGCGGTCAAGCTCTACACGCAGGAGGGCAATTGGGACATCGTCGGCAACAACATCCCCGTGTTCTTCATCCAGGACGCGATCAAGTTTCCGGATCTCGTCCATGCCGTGAAAGAGGAGCCTGACCGCGCATTCCCCCAGGCCCAGTCGGCACACGACAATTTCTGGGACTTTATCTCGCTCACTCCGGAATCCATGCACATGATCATGTGGATTATGTCCGATCGGGCGATCCCGCGCTCCTTCCGCTTCATGGAAGGCTTCGGCGTCCACACGTTCCGCTTCCTGAACGCGAAGGACGAGTCGACCTTCGTCAAGTTCATCTGGAAGCCGAAGCTCGGCCTTCAGTCGGTCATTTGGAACGAGGCGGTGAAGATCAACGGTGCCGATCCGGACTTCCACCGCCGTGACCTCTGGGACGCGATACAGGCGGGCGACTTTCCCGAGTGGGAGCTCTGCGTGCAACTCTTCGACCAGGAGTTCGCCGACTCGTTCGATTTCGACATACTCGACCCGACCAAGATCATTCCTGAAGAGATCGTCGAACCGATCCCGGTGGGCCGGCTCGTGCTCGACCGCATGCCCGACAATTTTTTCGCCGAGACCGAGCAGGTCGCGTTCATGACCCAGAACGTGCCGCCGGGCGTGGATTTCTCGAACGACCCGCTGCTGCAGGGGAGAAACTTCTCTTATCTCGACACGCAGCTGAAGCGGCTTGGCGGACCCAACTTCACCCACATCCCGATCAACGCGCCGAAGTGCCCGATGCATCACTTCCAGCAGGACGGGCACATGGCGATGCGCAATCCCGTCGGCCGGGCGAACTATCAGCCGAACTCCTGGGGCTTGGGGCCGCGCGAGCATCCGCAAAAGGGCTTCCGCTCGTTCGCGGATGCCGAGGATGGACAGAAGGTCCGTCTTCGCGCGGAAAGCTTCGCCGACCACTACAGTCAGGCGCGCCAGTTCTTCGTCAGCCAGACCGTGACGGAGCAAAAGCACATCGCCATGGCGCTCACCTTCGAACTGTCGAAAGTCGAGACCGTCACCATTCGCGAGCGGATGGTGTCGCATCTGCTGAACATCGACGAGGGGCTGGGCGAAACGGTCGCCGAGAAGCTCGGGATAAAGACGCTGCCGAAGAAAGCCGATGCAGCAATCGCGCCGCGCGACGATTTGCCGGCCTCCGACGCGCTTTCGATTGTCAGGAATGGGCCCGGCAGTTTCAAGGGCAGGAAGGTCGGTGTGCTGGTCACTGACGGGTGTGACGGCGCGCTGTTGAAGAAGCTGGAGGCAGCGCTGAAGAAGGAAGGCGCCAAGATGGAAATCGTCGCGCCGAAGGTCGGCGGCGTGGAGGCGACCGACGGATCGATGATCGAAGGCAAGCAAATGATCGATGGCGGGCCGTCAGTCCTCTATGACGCCGTCGCGATCATCGTCAGTCCGGAAGGCACCGAGCAACTGGTCAAGGAAGCGGCGGTGCGCGACTTCATCGCCGACGCGTTCGCTCACTGCAAGTTCATCGCGCATGTCGAAGCGGCGAAGCCGCTGCTAGACAAGACCGGTGTCGAGCCGGACGAGGGCGTGATACCGCTCGGTTCGGCAGCCGACATCGCAGCGTTCATCGACAGTTGCCGCAAGCTCCGGCTATGGGCACGCGAGGCGAAGGTGAAGCTGTAGCCGGACAATGGCCAGCAAGGGACTGATCCACGGACCTCTCGGCGAAAACTGCCTGCATCTGTGCGTAGACATGCAGGCAGTTTTCCTGCCCGGATCGCCGTGGTCAAATCCATGGATGGGGAGGGTCCTTCCAGCGATCGAAGAAATCGCTGGGCGGCACGTGAACCAGACAGTGTTCACTCGCTTCATCCCCGCACCCAGGGCTGAGGTCGCGCCTGGAATGTGGAAGCGCTACTACCGCAAGTGGGAATCCCTGACACTCGACCGCGTCGATCCGCATGCGATCGAGCTAGTGCCTTCGCTCGCGCGTTTTGTGCCTCCGGCAACCATCCTCGACAAGCTGGTCTATTCACCGTGGACGGAAGGCCGTCTTGACGCAATGCTGAAGCGCGGCAGCACCCACACTCTCGTGGTCACAGGGGGAGAGACGGATGTCTGTGTCCTGGCGACAGTGCTCGGCGCGATCGACCGGGGTTTTCGAACAGTGATCGTCGCCGACGCCATATGCGGCTCCGCGGACGAGACCCACGACGCCGCAATGACGCTCTATTCGTCTCGATTCAGCGAGCAGGTCGAGATCGTCACTACCGAAGAAATCGTGGCCGCTTGGCCATGACCGACTTCTGTCTCGTCTACGTCTGAGATTCGGTCCCGAGGGGCCGTCGCCGGTCGGGATTAGGTTGACCGCGGACAGTACCTCATCCGCACCGGATAGACACGCTCTCAACAGTATCATGCATAAGGCGGAAGATTGCGCCTGAGGAAACACGCACCGGCGTATCGATGCGTCGCTCTCAGCTATCGATCCACGATGTCCGTACCTTCGCCTCCAGTGTGGATCGTGTGCGGCTTGGACAACAGCTGCCGCAGGGCAGGATCAGGGCCGTGTTCGGTCTGCCAGGGATCGATCCACATATCCGGCAAAGCTGCCGTCAACGTCTAATATCCGAGCTAGTATTGACGTGGATATGGTCACGCTCCGTCCGGTACGATCTCGTACACAACGCCCTCTGGATCAAAGGTGATGTGTGCCTTGGCTCCGAAAGCTGCCGCAACGTGACGCTGAATCAAGCGGGAGCCGAAGCCTGATCTCAGTGGGGGCATTACTCTAGGTCCCCCGCGCTCTCTCCACACCAGATGAAGGCCTTTGTTGTCGACGACTTGCCATGAAATTGCGACCTGTCCTTCTCCGTTTGAGAGGGAGCCGTACTTGATCGCATTGGTCACCAGTTCGTTGAGCGCGAGGGAAAGGGCGAGCGCCTTCTCTTCCGACAGCTTGAGGTTGGGACCTTCTGCGAGAACCCGGCCTTCCTCGATGGCATGCGGGGCAAGCGCGGTGGAGATGATTCCGTGGATTTCCGCTTCGGTCGTGACGCCGGAGCGGAGGACATTCTGGACGTCTGCCAGGGCCTGAAGGCGTCGGCTCAACGTCCTCTCGATATCGTTGCGATCTTCGGAGGCGCGCACAGTCTGCGATGCAATCGAACTGACGAGGGTGAGGATGTTGCGGATGCGGTGGGAAAGCTCTGCATTGAGAACGTCCGAGCGTCGCTGGGCGAGGACGGTCTCGGTCGTCTCGACGACGGTGTCCATGAAGCCTTGCACCTGTCCATCGGCATCGACGACTGGGCTGTAGCAGAAAGTGAAGTAGGCCTGTTCGGGGTCGCCCGTCCGGTTGATGACAAGCGGGAAGTTCTCGATGAACGTTGCGTCACCAGCGAGCGCCTTCAGGGCGATCGGCCCGATGTCGTCCCAGGCTTCCGCCCACACCTTGTCGAACGGTACGCCGATCGCAGCAGGCTTGCCGCCGAGGATCGGCAGGAAAGCGTCGTTGTGAAAGGTGATCATCTCGGTTCCCCAGACCAGCGCTTTTGGGAATGCTGACCGCAGCATCAAACCGATCGTTGATCGCAGGACCGGCCGCCAGGTTTCAATCGGTCCGAGATGCGACGTCGACCAATCATGCTCGGCGATCACTCGAGCAGACGCACTGTCGACGTCAAGAAATGGGTACCGAGAAACAGCCACTGAAAAAACCCCAATGCCACCCGCTGCGGGGCTAACAGAGCGTAATCGATACATTATCTCGATGGACACGCAACCTCGCGAAAAACCTTCGGATAAATGATAAAGCACGCGGCGACCGCATATCTGCAGGAGGGGCGCGCCAAGCTTATCGCTGTGTCCGAAGGAACCGTCGCCTCGTTCAATGGTTTTGAACCCCATGAACGAGGAGAATTGTCATGGACCATTCCAAGCACGTCCGCCTCTCAGCTGACGAACTCACCCCGACGATAATCGAGGGCGCGACCATCTACGGCGCCGACGACCACAAGGTGGGCTCGGTGTCCCACCTGCACGGCACAGGCGCAGACAGCCAGGTCGTCATCGACGTGGGCGGCTTTCTCGGCATAGGAGCCAAGCCGGTCGCCGTCAACGCGCGCGATCTCGATTTCATGCGCGACGAAGATGGCGATGTTCACGCGGTGACGACGTGGACGAAGGATCAGCTCAAGGCGATGCCTGAACACCATCATTGAGGTTCCATCGCCCGGTCCAGCCGGGCGCGTTGTTCTGAGGAGGATGCCATGCCGCGTGGAGACAAGTCCAAGTATACCGACAAGCAGGAGCGTAAGGCTGACCACATCGCTGAGGGCTACGAGAAGCGTGGTGTTTCGGAGAAGGAAGCCGAACGCCGCGCCTGGGCCACCGTGAACAAGGACGACGGCGGCGGCAAGAAGCCTGGCGGCTCGGGCCGCGGCAAGCACACCGGCAACCCTGCCGCGCATAAGGGGGGTGAACAAGGCGGGAAGGCGTCAGCGTCCCGTACGGCTGCCGAACCCTCCGCGTCGGCGAAGAAAGCGGCTGCGACCAGAAAGCGAAATGCCGCACACGCAGCCCGCACCTGAACTCGTCGCCTAAAGGGATTGATGGCCGTGGCGAAAGCAGAGGTTCGAAAACAGCGCAGCATCCAGAAGAAGGTGGACGCGGATGATCGCCGCAAGGTGCCCACCAAGCCAAGTCCTATGCAGGCTGGCGCACGCAAGTATCCTGCTCCGCCGTTTCCGAAGCAGCATCACCCCAAGCCAGGTATGGAGCACGCCATCGACCCGGCTCCGCTTTACGATGCACCCTTCTACAAGGGATCTGGCAAACTGGAAGGCAAGGTCGCGCTGATCACCGGCGGAGATTCGGGCATCGGCCGCGCGGTCGCGGTCCTGTTCGCCCGCGAGGGCGCCGACGTGGCGATCTGTCACCTTGCAGAGAAGGCCGATGCCGAGGCGACTAAAGCGGCAGTCGAGGCGGAAGGTCGCAGAGCCATTATAATCGCGGGCGACGTGTCCAAAAGAGCGTTCTGCGACAAGGCAGTGGCACAAACCGTCAAGCAACTGGGCGGTCTCGATATCCTGGTCAACAACGCTGCATTCCAGATCCATTCGGCGGACTTCGCTGACCTGACGGAAATGCATTTTGACACCACGCTGAAGACCAATCTCTACGGCTATTTCCATATGGCGCAGGCGGCATTGCTGCACCTGAAGCCAGGATCGGCGATCATCAACACCGGCTCGGTGACCGGCATCGACGGATCGAAGGAACTGGTCGACTACTCGATGACCAAGGGCGGCATCCACGCCTTCACCCGCGCGCTCGCGGGAAACCTTGTCGGAAAGGGCATAAGGGTCAACTGCGTCGCTCCGGGTCCGGTGTGGACCCCCCTCAACCCCTCCGAAAAGGAGGCTGAGGACGTTTCGCAGTTCGGAGCGAAAACCCCGATGAAGCGGCCCGCGCAGCCGGAAGAGATCGCGCCAGCCTATGTCTTCCTCGCCTCACCGCAGACGTCGAGCTACATCACGGGCGAGATATTGCCGATCGTCGGGGGCTATTGAGGCAAGGGGCGGCCAACGGAGAAGCCACGCCCGAGCGTTGTTCACGGAACAAATCCGGAAGCTATGCGTATGAGATTGTATCTCACCACGCGAGCGGGGCGACTTCATGCAGGATCGGGATGTTCTTTATCCACCTCTCTGGTCTCTGAGCCAGATCTACCGCGCCCTGGTCGCCTTCCCGATCGCCACCTTCACCCTCACCGTCGTCACCGATCTCGCCTATCTGCAGACGTCCAATCTTCTCTGGCTGCACTTCTCCGAATGGCTGCTGTTTGCCGGGCTGGTCATCGGCATTGTCGCGGCGATCTATCTCGGCATCCTCTGCCTCGTGCGGCGCAGCAGGCCATCACGGCTGCATGCTCTTTTCGGCGTCGTCGCGCTGATCCTGGCGGCGCTGAACAGCTTCATCCACACCGCCGACGGCTGGACGGCCGTGATGCCATATGGACTGGCGACGTCGATCGCGACCGTCATCGCAATGCTTCTTGCGAGCTGGTTCGGCAGCTGGAGGCACCGCCATAACTAAAGGTCTCGTCTATCGCGCTTCCGCTCTCGCACTCGTCGCCGCCCTTGCTGCGGGCTGCAGCGGCGACGACGATTTCGACGTGTCGCAACAGATCGGCCCCGAGCCCGTCCTTCCCGAGCCGTCATCGAGCCTCCTTCCCGATCTCAAGGTGGCGGAGGTCGTCGGCTGGTCGGAGGGGCGGACGCCTACGGTGTCCGACGGGTTGACGGTTTCAGCCTATGCGACCGACCTCGCCAATCCCCGCACGGTCCACACGCTGCCGAACGGCGACGTGCTCGTTGTCCAGTCCAAGGCGCCGCCCGGCAAGCCGCTCAACCGGCCCAAGGACATCATCCGCGGGTTCATCATGTCGATGGCTGCGGGCGAAGCAGGCGGCGACAAGGAGACGAACCTCGTCACGCTGCTGCGGGATACGGATCGCGACGGTACGGTGGACGAGCGCAGCGACCTGTTGACCGGGCTGACCTCGCCATTCGGTATCGCCTGGCACGAGGACACACTCTACGTGGCAGCGGCTGATGCGATCCTCGCCTATCCCTATGAGCTCGGGCAGCAGGAAATCACCGCCGAGCCGCGGATCCTGACACCCCTGCCCGGCGGGCCGATCAACCACCACTGGACGAAGGATCTGGCGCTGAGCCCCGACGGGCGCTTCCTCTACGCCTCGGTCGGATCGAACTCGAACGCAGGCGAGCGCGGCATGGAGGCCGAAAAGGGGCGCGCAGCAGTCTGGCAGGTGGACATCGAGACAGGCGCGTCCCGCGTTTTCGCGTCCGGCCTGCGCAACCCGAAC
Organism: Mesorhizobium australicum; assembly: GCF_900177325.1. NCBI lineage: Bacteria > Pseudomonadati > Pseudomonadota > Alphaproteobacteria > Hyphomicrobiales > Phyllobacteriaceae > Mesorhizobium > Mesorhizobium australicum. Next base: position 473,665 of record NZ_FXBL01000004.1, read on the forward strand.
GGGCTGAACCTCCATCCGGAAACCGGCGAGCTCTGGACCGTCGTCAACGAGCGCGACGAACTCGGCCCGAACCTCGTGCCGGATTACATGACCTCCGTGCAGGACGGCGGTTTCTACGGCTGGCCCTGGAGCTATTACGGCCAGCATGTCGATGAACGCGTTCACCCGCCGCGTCCCGATCTGGTCGAGAAGGCGATCTCCCCCGACTATGCGCTGTCGAGCCATGTCGCAGCCCTTGGTCTCGCCTTCACCAACAACTCGGCGATGCCGGAGGCCTACCGAAACGGAGCTTTCGTAGGCAACCGAGGCAGTTGGAACCGCAATGCGTTCAACGGGTACAAGGTGATCTACGTGCCGTTTACCGATGGCAGGCCTTCGGGACAGGCACAGGATGTCGTGACCGGTTTCCTGGACGGCGACGAGGCCCGTGGCCGTCCGGTCGGCCTCGCGATCGACGGGACTGGCGCGCTCCTGATCGCCGACGACGCGGGCAACACGGTCTGGCGTGTTTCATCCGCCGACGGCACCGTCACGCCCGAGCCGATCCCGACGGACCGTGTCACCGCTGCCCCCGCAGGACCGGAAGAGACGGCACAGCCACCGGCGCCCGCCGAGCCAGGCGGTGCTGCGCCATCGCAAACCGATGTCGCACCCGCCGTATCTCCAGAGGACGGCGCACCCGCGCCGCAGACGGAGTGACGCGGCGGAGAAACGCCCGGCGCTATTCGCTCCGGGCGTGCGACACCGCAGCGGGATCATCCGGATCAGGTCTCAGCATGCGCATCAGGATATCGGTCCGACGGATGAAGTGCTGGAAGAGCGCGCCCGCCACGTGAAGCACGATCGCAGCAAGGAGAGCGTTCTGCAGGAGGACGTGGATTGCGCCGGCGGCAGGAACGGCAAGGAACCACGCAACCAGGCCGCTGACCGGCAGCAGGAGCAGGAGGGCGTAGATAGCGACGTGAACGACTTCGGACAGAAGTTGCAGCAGCCGGGGCTCGTCCGCTGGCGGGGGCGGCGCGCCGCGCGTCAAGCGCAGGCCGATGCGCGTCAGCGCGAGCAGGAGCACGAGAATACCGGCGCCTATGTGAAGATAGGTCAATGCCGCAGTGTCGGTCGGCGGTACCTCGTTGCGCCGAAGCGCGCGCCATGCCGCCTCCATACCGCTGTGCGCAACATACTGGAAGGCGACGAGGACAACCACGGCCCAATGCAGCCCGATCTGGAGCGAGGAATATCCCGTCACGGGTTTCTGCATGGCACCGCCTCCTGTTTTCCAGCGAACGCGGTTCCCGCCTGCGCGTTCCCAGCCGCAGCTTGGGTCGACGTCAAAGTCTGATGCCAACCGCTTAGTGATCTGTATGCTGCTTTAAACGCCTGTTGTCTGCCCAGAGAAAGCCGAGAAGGTAGCCGACCTGACCGAGAACGCGCAACCAGCAGCCAAAACGCGTATCTCGCCGCCCGGCCGGGTCGTCGCCCTGTCGTTCGCCTGTTTGCCGCTCGTCTCCTGCAGCGGCATCCAGTCGGCCCTCGACCCTGCCGGCGAGGAAGCAGGCCAGGTGGCCATGCTGTTCTGGGCGATGGTGATCGGCGGCCTCGTCATATGGGCGTTCATGGTGGCGCTATCGCTCTACGCATCGCGCTGGAAGCGCCATCCCATTTCGGAGGAGGCCGCAGGCAGGGTGATCCTGTGGGGCGGCGTCGCCTTCCCGGTAACAGTGCTGACGGCACTTCTCGCCTACGCGCTGTGGCTGATGCCGTCGCTGCGCCCTTTCGCGGATCAGGAACAGGCGGAACTGCGGATCGAAGTCGTCGGCAGCCAGTTCTGGTGGCACGTAGTATATCATCGGCCGGAAGGCCCGCCGGTCGTCTCCGCCAATGAAGTCAGGTTGCCCGTGGGCAAGCGCGTCGAGTTCTCGCTGACAAGCGCGGACATGATCCACTCCTTCTGGATACCCGCACTCGGGGGCAAGATGGATCTGATCCCGGGCAGGACAAACAGGATTTCGCTGCTTGCCAACCGCGAGGGCACCTATCGGGGCCAGTGCGCGGAGTTCTGCGGCACGTCCCATGCGCTGATGGCCTTTCCGGCGATCGCGATGGCGCAGTCCGACTTCGACGCGTGGCTGGACGCGCGCATCGGTCCTTCGACAGGAGTGGAGGCCGGAGGGGACGGGCAGGTGCTGTTCCTCGGCGAGGGATGCGGCGACTGTCACCGCGTCGACGGCACGCCGGCGCAGGGGACATCCGGCCCCGACCTTTCGCACATGGGGTCGCGCCTGACGATCGGCGCGGCGGCGCTGGACAACGATGCCGAGATGCTGGCGCGCTTCATCGCGCATTCGGCCTCCGTGAAGCCCGGCAGCCAGATGCCCTCCTACCCCGACCTTTCGGTGGACGACCTGAACGCAATCGCCGCCTGGCTGAAGGGGCTGCAATGAGCGAAGCGCCGATGCCCGAACGCGACAGGGACGCCGAGGAGAAGCAGCTTCGCGCCGTCTGGGCGAATCCTTCCGGCTGGCGCTACTGGACGTCGGTCAACAACACGCAGATCGGGCTCTGGTACGGTTCGGCGGCGTTCAGCTTCATGCTGTTTGCGGGCCTGCTCGGTCTCCTGATCCGCGCCCAACTCGCCGTGCCGGAGAACGACCTGCTCTCAGCCGAGACCTACAACCAGGTCTACACGCTGCACGGGACGGTGATGATGTTCCTGTTCGCCGTGCCGATCTTCGAGGCAGTGGCGATCTTCCTGCTGCCGCCGATGCTAGGGGCACGCGAACTGCCCTTTCCCCGTCTCGGCGCCTTCGGCTTCTGGAGCTTCCTGATCGGCGGCGTCTTCGTGTGCGGCTCGATCTTCTTCGGTGCCGCGCCCAACAGCGGCTGGTTCATGTATCCGCCGCTGGCGACCAGCGAGCAGGCGGGCATCGGCGCCGACATATGGCTGCTCGGTCTCTCCTTCATCGAGGTCGCCTCGCTCGCAGCCGCGGTCGAGTTGATCGTCGGTATCATGAAGTGCCGTGCGCCGGGCATGCGGGTCAATTTAATGCCGCTGTTCGCCTGGTACCTGCTGATCGTGGCGGGCATGATCCTGTTCGCCTTCCCACCGCTCATCGCCGGCGACCTGCTGTTCGAGATGCAGCGCATGTTCGACTGGCCGTTCTTCGATCCGGAGCGCGGCGGCGACCCGCTCCTGTGGCAGCACCTGTTCTGGATCTTCGGCCACCCGGAGGTCTACATCATCTTCCTGCCGGCGATCGCCCTGCTGGCGATGATCGTGCCGACCTTCGCGGGGCGGCCGATCGTCGGCTACTCCTGGATCGTGCTCGCCGCCGTCGGCACCGGCTTCCTGTCGTTCGGACTGTGGGTGCACCACATGTTCGCGACCGGCTTGCCGCAGATATCGCTCGCCTTTTTTTCCGCGGCGTCCGGCGCCGTCGCCATCCCGACCGGCGTGCAGATCTTCGTCTTCATCGCCACGATGCTGGCGGGACGGGTCATCTTCTCGATCCCGATGCTGTTTGCCATCGGTGGCCTGGCGATCTTCGTAATGGGCGGACTGACCGGCGTGATGGTGGCGCTGGTGCCGTTCGACTGGCAAGCGCACGACAGCTACTTCATTGTCGCCCACCTGCACTACGTGCTGATCGGCGGCATGCTGTTTCCGATCTTTGCCGGGCTCTACTACTATTACCCGCTGATCGACGGGAAGCGCATGTCCGACAAGGTCGGCCGCTTCGCCTTCTGGATGATGTTCACCGGCTTCAACATTGCGTTCCTGCCGATGCACTTCACCGGCCTGCGCGGCATGCCCCGCCGCGTCCACACCTATCCGGCCAACATCGGCTGGGACTGGCTAAACCTAGTCTCGACCGTTGGCGCCATCGTGCTTGGCATCGGCATGTTTGCGGTGGTGGTCGATGTCACCCTGCACCGCCGCAGGCAACCGAAAGGCGAGGTAAACCCCTGGAACGCCGGTACGCTGGAATGGGTCAGCGAGCCGGAGGAAAACTGGGGCGTGCGTTCGATCCCCCGCATCGAAAGCCGCTATCCCCTGTGGGAGCAGGAAAATCTGGCCCAGCAGGTGAAGGCCGGCGACTGGTATCTCCCCGACGCAAAGGAGGGGCGCCGCGAGACGCTCATCACATCCGTCCTCGACGCCGAGCCGGAGCAGGTGTTGCGTGTCGGCGGCACATCCTACGTATCAATCTTCTGTGCGGTTACGCTCGGCGCCGTCTTCATCGCGCTCACCTTCAAGTTCTGGATCATTTCACTCCTCGCCGGGATCACCTTTATCGCGGGCGTGATCTACTGGTTATGGACCGGCACCGGCGAGATACCGGAGAAGGAGGAAAAGGACATCGGCCATGGAATCAGCCTTCCGCTTTACGCCTCGGGCGTGAAGTCGGCCGGCTGGTGGGCGATGTTCATCACCATGACGGGGGACGGCACGGCATTCGCGAGCCTCCTGTTCGGTTACTTCTTCTTCTGGACGATCAATGAGGACTTCACCGGCGGCGCGGCCGGACCGGGTGTCTTCTGGCCGATGATGGCGCTGGCCCTCTTCACGCTGGCGTGGGCAGTCACGCTCGCCTCGCGGCAGACGAACCGCTACGGCATGGTCACTGCGGCTCGCTTGCTGCTTGCCGCCGGCGCCCTGCTGTCGACGGCGGGCTGTGCCGCGGCCCTTGCAGGTCCGTGGACGACCGGGCTCGACCCGACCGCCCATGTCTATCCCGCGATCGTCAGGGTTCTCGCCATCTGGGCGGCCGTTCACGGCGCAGTCGGCATCCTGATGCAGCTCTACTGCCTCGCCCGCAGCCTGGCCGGCTACTTGACGCCGCGCCACGACATGGAACTGCACAATGTCGCGCTCTACTGGCACTTCATGCTGGTGACGGCCGTCATCACCTTCGGCGTGATCGGCCTATTCCCGGAGGCGCTCTGATGCGGCACCTGCTGCCGAGACAGGTCGAGACGCTGTGGACGCTCTTCACCGCGCCGGTGGTCTGGGCGCTGCATTTCCTCGCCTGCTATGTCGGAGCGGCGATCTTCTGCGAGAAGCCGGGCTTTCTTGGCAACGACTTCGACAATCTCCGCATCGCCATCGGCGTCGTCACCGCGCTTTCGCTGGGCATGATCGCGCTGTCCGCCGCGCTGGCGTGGCGGCAGTGGGGCTTCGGCACCGGCGACCCGCCGCACGACGATCCGACCAGGCGGGACCGGCTGCTCTTCCAGGGTTACGCGACATTGCTGCTTTCCGGCCTGAGCTTCGTCGCCGTGGTGTTCACGGCGCTGCCGGCGCTCTTCATCACGGAATGCATCCGATGAGGCGGCTGGCGCTGGCCGCCGGAAGCGCCGTTCTGGCAACGGTCTGGCTCGGTCCTTTCCTCACCGAATGGCGCGGATCTTTCGCTTCCGGAATGGTCGCCCACATGGCCGTCGTGGCCATCGCCTCGCCGCTCATCGCGGTCGGCCTCCCCGATCGCCTGCGTCCCGGACCCGGAATGCCGGCCGCGCTGCCGGTGCTTGCCTCGCTATTCGAATTGCTGGTCGTCTGGGGCTGGCATGCCCCTGCGGCGCGTGAGTTGGTTGAGAGCTGGTCTGCCATCACCGTTCTGGAGCAGACCAGCTTCCTGGCCGCCGGGCTCCTGCTCTGGTCAACAAGCTTCGCCGGACGCGAAAGGATTCACGCCGCGACAGGCGCGGGCGCACTGCTGCTGACCTCGATCCATATGACCCTCCTCGGTGCCCTTCTCGCCCTCAGTCCGCGCCCGCTCTACGGCGCAGGAGAGATCACCTGTTTCGGCGTCGTTCTCGATGCCGGGCAGGACCAACAACTGGGTGGCGTAATCATGCTTGCTGTCGGAGCAGTGGTGTATCTCCTCGGCGGGCTCCGACTGGCAGGTAGGTTGCTTAGTCATGAAGGCAAGCCAGCGGCAACCTAGATTCCTGTTGAGCGTGCGGTAGGACTGGGGCCGGCTGCTGACTGTCCGGTTTTCGGCGAAAAGTTGAGAGAAGTTGCCGTTCTGTAGCCGACCCCAAGTCCCGCATTGACGCGATGCTACTTACGCTGCTTCCCACACTTGGTTCAGGATCCGTGCAGCGAGAGCCGCCTTATCCTGCGGCAGGAAGCGGCCGTAGTGATGAGCGACCATATCAGGCGTATCCTGGATCGCGTAGCTCGCCTGCTCATAAGAGCCGGTCTGCTTAAGGATATGAGTTGCCAGCACGTCGCGCACGTTGTGTGGGCCGTGCGGCAGAAGGCCGGGGATGGCGCCGCGCCCCGTGTACGGATTGTAGATGCCGTAACGCTGGATCGTGAGACGCCATGCCTCGTAGAACGTGGTCTGGTCGTATGAGGCGTCCTTGCTCGTTGTCTTGGCCGTCTTGATGAAGAAGGTGCCGGGATCGTCAGTGCCGTTGAGGAGAACACCTCGATGCCGCTCGATGTAGGCCTCGATGTGATCGTACAAGCCACCGAGGTTGGGCAGGACCAGACGAAACGGTTTGCTCCCGAAATATGAAGAGTTGGCATTCTTGAATGCAACTGAGGGGATCAGCACCTCCCAGCCTTTGTCCCGCTCGCTCCAACGCAGTTCGCCACGCTTCATGTCTTGGAGCTGGCGCTCGGATCGTGGCAACCTGCCCCGCTCGCAGACCATCAACTGACGTAGGTTCTTCTGCCGCAGCCCGAGGTGGAGCCCAAAGCGCAGCATCAGGAACGAGCGCACGGCTTCGGCGGCGGGACGACGATAGAGCCGCTCGTCCGGCATGAGGCGGATGATTTCCTCGGTGATCTTGCGATACTCGCCGACCGGGCTGTCGGCTTCGAGCACCGGCATGATGGGTTCGAACGGATCGCGATGGACGCGGACGACACGCTGGATCTCTTTCACGCGCGACGTTGCGTGCTTGAAATAGACATCGCAGGCGTCATCCCAGTCGGCGCGGGCGCGATCGATGTCCGCTTGAGAAACCAAACCCTGGACCGGCCGCAATCGCTTCACCAGATGAGGATGTTGCCGCAGCCAGCCAGTCTCCTTGCGAGTGAGGGCGAGCGAGATGCGCAGCATGTCCACTTCCCATGCAGTGTAGAAGCCGCGTCGCCTTTCACGCCATTGCACATACCAGTCCCAGATCGACGGAAACACGAACAGGCCGAAGGTCAGGTGCTGGGGCGGCACGCCATAGCCGCGTACCAGCCCACGCGGATTTGCAGCCAAAGCGCCGAGCATAAGCCCAAGATGCTCTATCTTCTGCGATGCCGTCTCTTCGCCCCAGACACCGTTACGCTGCAGGCCGAACGCCGTGAGCGTTGCGGTCTTGAAGCGGATCAGCTCGGCCATCTCCATAGCCAGAAGAGGCGGAGCATCGATGACGCCGGACCTCAGATCGGGGTCGGTGAGCGATATGCTATAGTGCTGGTATTCGTCGAACTGATCGCTAGGTCCGTCATTCATAGCTTCGGACCGACCGTATGCGATGCCCGGAAAGCGGATCGCGTAGCGTTGCTTCGTGGCCGCCGCCTGGAACCGCCGGTAGTCGGTGGAGCCGCTGATGATGACGCGGCGGACCCATTCCAGGATCTCTTCCTGCTCCTCGCGCGGCCGCATATTGAAATCGTCTGGCAAATGCCATGCAAGTCGCCGTCGCTCTGCGGAGCCGATATCATCGAGGATGTGTCCGGAGGCGGAGCGCGTTCGATGCGGCAGCTTTGCCTTGAAATATCCTGCCGGAAGACGATAGCGGCGCTCGATGCGAGCTAGCACCTCCATACTCGCTACGCTGCGTGGCGCCTTTGATCCCTGCAGCCAATGACGAATTGTCGAGTGATCAAGGCTCTCGTCATCGCGAACAACGGCGCGGTGAAGATGCCAATAGCTGTCGCCATGGCGGCGCATGTGAAGCTCGAGTGCCTCGTGAAAGTTCGTCGGTTCAGACCAGTCCTCGAAAAGCGGCGCTGGGAACTCATCAATGGCACGTGGCTTGGTACCGGGTTTCTGTGGTCTGGCCCGAGCCTCGCGCTCGCTTCCGTCGAGCGCTCTCTCGCGATTTGCTGTGGTTTCGTTTCCTGAAACCGCCCGCGGCGGTCGACCTCGCCGAGGTCGCGATCCCGAATCGGAATCGCGGCCGACGGTGACGGAGGACTGCGATGAGCTTTTCAGATTCCGGACGATCGCATCCAGAGCAGGCTCGATTGCCTTCCGGGCGATCCGCAGGCCTTCTTTGTCGAGGCCACATCGAACAGCTATCTCTTGCCAATCATATCCCGTCGGCATCAGGGGCGGCTGTTGGGAGTGGATGATAAGGCCGACCAGGAAATGCCGGATCCTCGTGCTTTCATGCTGAGGGAAAAGCGGGTCGACTCGAAGGCGGCAGAAATCGGAAATCTTACGGACGAGCAGTTTGGTATGCGAAGTTTCGGGCATGCGATGATCGTTCGGTTCTGCGGTTTCTAGGAGGGCGCCGCATACCCGATTCTTGACGCTTACCCATTTGGGCCTTGCGTCGATGTCCCAATCATCAACAGGAAGGTCCCCGGTCCCTTCCCCTCCACAGCGAGCGCCATCCGCCAACCCGTGTGAGAAAATGATCTTCTGCGGACGCTACGGGGCCGTGTCCGGACTGTCCGGTTCTGGAGGATAGGCTGCGGAAAGCTGTCCTTCCGGGTCGACTCGTGCTCAGCAGCTCGGCGCCATAGACTATTGGGCAACTAGAGCCCCCACGCCTCGAACGCGGCCCTAGCCACCTTCTTGTCTCGTCGTGGACGTGAATCCTTGAAGAGTGGCCCGCGCCCCGTCGGAGCGCGGGCCAGAGTCAACCGTCAGAAGTCCATGCCGCCGGCGGGCATGGCAGGCGCCGCTTCCTTCTTCGACTTCTCGGCGATCATCGCCTCCGTGGTGACCAGCAGGCCGGCGACTGAAGCCGCGTCCTGCAGCGCGGTGCGTACGACCTTGGCGGGATCGATCACGCCCTGACCGTAGAGGTCGCCGAACTCGTTGGTCTGGGCGTTCCAACCCCAGCCGAAGTCGGACTCCTCACGCAACTTGCCGACGATGATCGATCCTTCGGCACCGGCATTCTCGGCGATCTGACGCACCGGAGCCTCGATCGCCCGGCGCACGATGTCGATGCCGGTCTTCTGGTCGGGGTTGTCCGCCGCAACGCCGTCCAGCGCCCTGGCCGCGCGCAGCAGAGCCACGCCACCGCCGGGCAGGATGCCTTCCTCGACCGCCGCACGGGTGGCATGCAGCGCATCGTCGACTCGATCCTTCTTCTCCTTGACCTCGACTTCCGTGGCGCCACCGACGCGGATCACAGCAACGCCGCCCGCGAGCTTCGCCAGACGCTCCTGCAGCTTCTCGCGGTCGTAGTCGGAGGTGGTCTCCTCGATCTGCGCCTTGATCTGCTTGACGCGCCCGTCGATCTCGGCCTTCGAGCCGGCGCCATCGACGACCGTCGTGTTCTCCTTCTCGATGACCACTTTCTTGGCGCGGCCGAGCATGGCGAGAGTCACGTTCTCCAGCTTGACGCCGAGATCCTCGCTGATCGCCGTGCCGCCGGTGAGGATCGCAATGTCTTCGAGCATGGCCTTGCGACGGTCGCCGAAGCCGGGAGCCTTGACGGCGGCGACCTTCAGCCCACCGCGCAGCTTGTTGACGACCAACGTTGCAAGCGCCTCGCCCTCGACGTCCTCGGCGATGATCAGCAGCGGCTTGCCCGACTGCACCACCGCTTCGAGCACCGGCAGCATGGCCTGCAGATTGCCGAGCTTCTTCTCGTGGATCAGCACATAGGGCTCATCGAGCTCGACGCGCATCTTGTCCTGGTTGGTGATGAAGTAGGGCGAGAGGTAGCCGCGGTCGAACTGCATGCCTTCGACGACTTCGAGCTCCGTGTCTGCGGTCTTGGCCTCCTCGACCGTGATGACGCCCTCATTGCCGACCTTCTGCATCGCCTCGGCCAGGAAGCGGCCGATCTCGGCATCGCCGTTCGCGGAGATGGTGCCGACCTGCGCGATCTCGTCGTTCTTCGAGATCTTGCGCGCATTGGCCTTGAGCTCGGCGACGACCGCGTCTACCGCCTTGTCGATGCCGCGTTTCAGGTCCATCGGGTTCATGCCCGACGCGACGGCTTTGGCGCCTTCCTTCACGATAGCCTGGGCGAGCACAGTGGCGGTGGTCGTGCCGTCGCCGGCGAGATCGTTCGTCTTCGACGCGACCTCGCGCACCATCTGCGCGCCCATGTTCTCGAACTTGTCCTCAAGCTCGATTTCCTTGGCCACGGTCACGCCGTCCTTGGTGATGCGCGGAGCGCCGAACGACTTGTCGATGACGACGTTGCGTCCCTTCGGGCCGAGCGTCACCTTCACGGCGTTGGCGAGGATATCGACGCCGCGCAGCATCTTCTCGCGCGCGTCGGAATGGAACTTCACTTCCTTGGCAGCCATTGGATCACTCCTTCTGTAGGCAGCTTTCGTTGACTGGTTGGTGGGACGAGGGCGCCGTCAGGCCGCCTTCTTGAAGGCCACGGCCTGCTCGATGACACCCATCACGTCGCTTTCCTTCATGATGAGCAGGTCCTCGCCGTCGAGCCTGATCTCCGTGCCGGACCACTTGCCGAACAGAATGCGGTCGCCGACCTTCACATCGAGATCGACGAGCTTTCCGGCTTCGTCGCGGGCGCCGGGTCCGACGGCGATCACTTCGCCCTCGCTCGGCTTTTCTTTCGCGGTGTCGGGAATGATGATGCCGCCCGCGGTCTTCTCCTCGGCCTCGATGCGCCGGACCAGGATGCGGTCGTGCAATGGACGGAACTTCATATCGTTCTCCTTCTGGACAAACAGATTGTGAGAGGTTCCACCGCACCGGTCCGGAGACCGGAGCGGGGCGCGCGACCCGTTGCCGGCGTCGCGCGCCATCGAGCTAGTTTCGCGATTTTCGTGTTTCAAGACCGAGACGGAAAATTTTCCGCACACGTGGGAAAGTCCGCTAGGACGCTGGATTCGTGACGCTAATCGCGGCGATGACGACTTGAAATTTTGATCCGATCTGCCAAAATCGCCGGCACCGTGACTGGAACGTCAGCGTGACGGCGGCACGACCTGAAGGAGAAAGTTCAGCAGACGGAGGTCTAACCATGACGCGAAAATTCCCGGCGATCATTCCTTCCTTTGCTCCTGAAACGGACGACATGGCTCTCGACCGCCTGCTCGCTCCCGCTCGCTTCTTCGACCATCCTGTCGACGTTCTCGGGGCGCCCAACCTCAATGTCCCGGAAAAGCGTGCCATCCTGGCAGCATGGGCTTCCGACGCCTGCGCTGTCGAATCCATACCCGCCTTGCGAAAGCCGCCCGGTGCGAAGCGCTCCGTCGCCTTCGACGAGATCATGGAAGCGCTGCGTCTGCTCGATTCACAGGCGGTACAGGGTCGACCAGTCAACGCCCGCGTCGCGACGCTTCAACTCGACGCATGAGCCGCTACGATCCAGAGAGGAGACGCGCATGGTCAGCAAGGAATTCCGGCTCCAGATGGAAGGCTACGGCCTCACGACAGCGGAGATCCATTACCACCTTCCCGATCACCCAAGCCTGCTTCAGCTTTATGTCTGGCAGGATTACGATCTGGCGCCGCAGTTTCCAGAACTGCGCGGCTTCCTCAACTACTGGACGGAAACGCTGGAAGGCGCGCTGCACTCGGTCAGGGTCGCGCACCACCGGCTCATACAACCGTCCGAATGGCGGGCGGTGGACGGCATCATCTCGGTTCACTGAATTCGCCAGCTCTTGGCCGAACGCGAGCAGAACAACGTCTGCCGTTGGGGCGCAAAAGGGGGCCGTCTTCCGACGGTCGGTTCTGGCGGAACAACTCTGTAAGCCGACGTTCGGCCAACGACCCCTTTGTCGTCGTTCCCGCTTCTTCGATTATTGTCCGAAACCTGCCGTTCATTCGGCAGTCCTGGCAAATGCCTTCCTTCTACGTCGCTGCCTTGCCGATGATCGCGCGACCCGTCGCGAGCAGTGCGATAAAGGTGATGACGGCATTCACCGCGTGGCCGTACTCCCAGTTCCGCCGAAGGTCCTCCCAGTTGCCGGGGATCGACGTCCAGTTGGATGTCGCCTGGTTGCCGGGGAATACCCAGATGAAAAAAACCACGAGCGTCAGGCAGATCAGAAGGGCCGAGGCCAGAGCTGACCGTGCCGCCACTCTATCCTTCCTGCGAAGCGTCCATGATAGGAAGCCGTTCGCGGCGATCGCGGCGAAGATCGCGACCCCAAAGAGCGCCCAGCCAGCGTAGATGGACTGAGCCGTGAAATATTCGGCCTCTGTCATTCCAATCTTGGCCGGGAGTTCGAACAGGTGAGCGCCACCGGGAATGACGGTCAGGGTGGTCAATGCCAAGGTCAGGAGTTTCAGGATCACGCTGCCCTCCTCTGGTTCGTGGGATTTGCCCTGCAAATGCGCTAGCGCATTTGGCGGTTCCGAAACGCCGTGGCATGCCTCCATGCACCATCGACTTCAGAAGACGCTGTTGCGGAAAGGAAATCGTCCGTCGAACGTGATCGGCACGCCCGCATTCGTCTCGGGATCAACGGCATGGATGTGCAGATGTGGCTCGGTCGTATTGCCGGAGTTTCCAACCCGGCCGATCGGATCGCCGGCACTGACCTGCTGACCGGCCTCCACGCTGACGCTGCCCTCCTGCAGATGTGCGAGTTCGACCTGCAGCCCATCGCACAGAAGCACCACGAGGTTTCCGGCCAGGTTGTCCGGGTCCGCATTCGGCGGCGTCAGGTCCGGAAGTCCTGTCACGACGCGGGTGACGCTTCCAGCGCAAGGACTTACCACCGGCTTGCCGAAGATCTCGTAGCGATCGAGATCGTCCGGAAGGATTCCTGATGCACGGAACCCCGCTTGCCCGATCGCGGTGATGTCGGCGGCGAAACGCTGCGCGTCATGGCTGGCATGCTTGTTGAGCAGCGTGACGCCGCCGCCCTGGCCGACAACGAAACGCCCGTCGCGGAGCGGGAAGGCAAGGTCCCTGGCCTGGTTGGGCGGCACTGTGCCGCTGACAACATACACAATGGCAGCCCCGAAGGCAGCCAGTGACACAACCGTGGGAATGCGCTGCCGAAAGAACGCTCGTCTATCACTTGGCGCAAAGGGACGCCGGACATGGACGATCAGGGAAGCGAGGATCGAAACCGCAAGAACGGCCAACAGCACGAACTGCAGATAGTAGCCCGCTATGTCCCAGCGACCGACGAGGATGATGAGCGCGACGAACACGCACGCGTCGACAACGACGAGCAGCCAGCCGAGAATCGAAGGCTCGTCCAGGCGCCAGATGCGCCAGGCGTAGAACAGCGGAAGTCCGATGCAGACGACCAGCAGGATGACCACAACGAAGAACATGCGAGACCACCGGACTCAGCCTGCCGCGGCACCACGGACGCAGGCCTCGATGTTGTTGCCGTCCGGATCGAGAACGAATGCTCCGTAGTAGTCACCGGCGCCTTCTCGCGGACCGGGTGCGCCATTGTCGCGGCCGCCTGCCGCGATCGCAGCGCTATGAAATGCGTCCACGGCCTCCTTGCTCGGCGCAACGAAGGCGATGTGCATCTGGTTCAGGCCGGCCCGCGACCCTTCGGCCCAATAGGATGGACGGGTCGTCCCGATCCAGAGATAGGGAATCGGCTCCTCGGCGCTACGACCGAACAGGAACGATTCCGGGCTGTTGCTTTTGGTGGCCAGGCCAAGCGTGTCGGCTATCGCGTCATAGAAGAGGCGCGCCTTTGCGAGGTCGGAGACCACTATGCCTGTGTGATCGAGCATGCTGCGAGAACGGTTGCCCGACCCTCAGGTTCCGCATGCGTCGCCACGGCGAAGAGCGAGGCGAAAGATCGCCGGACCTCACATGGCGCCGGCATGCCCGTCTCCTTCGATCCTGCTTCCGCTCGCGTCGGCGTCTGCCTTAGCGTGTTCTGACGGACCAGCGGGATAGCCATGTCGCGTGTTCTGTTCAGTCACAGGAAATTTACTCCTGCCTGGTCGATAACCACCACGTAGTTCCTGACGGATCTACGATCCCACCACGCAAATCAGGATCGTCTTTTCTCACCGGCTCCTGCACGGGCTTGCCCCCGGCCTGTCGGGCAAGCTCAAAGCTAGTCCGAACATCGGGAACATAAACATGGATATGAGCGACGCTGCCGCTCCCTTTCCACTGACCCACCATTAGGATCGTGTCGTCAATTCGTATTTCGGCATGGGCTATGGCATCACCTTCTGCGCGGTGGATGAGCTCCGGCTCGGTGTCGAAAACTGCCTTGATAAAGTCGAGCGTTGCCTGGGCATCGTCGACGATCAGATACGGCGAAAGGCTATTGTGACCTTCTGGTTTGAACATGGTGTCCTCCTTGCAACTACCGGTAAACGCACGAGAGGCTCATTAGATCGAACTGCTTTGACAGCGTGGACTAACACGAACCGCCAGGAGGCTCGTCGCAGTGACCATCTGTAGCGCAGTCTGCTATCACCACCGAATTGCTTCACCTTCCGCCCGGCGGGATGGCCGGCGTTTTGGACGTTCTTGACGCTCACTTTCCGCCATCCCTCCCTGCCGTTGCTTCGTCCTCGTTCATTCGCGCGCTGAGCGGATATCTCCGGTTGAGCGCGCGCATATTGATAATCGCGAAGGCGATCGGAAAGAAGATCAACCCGCATGTCATGACCGAAAGGCTGCTCATCTGGATGCGCACGTCGAAGAAGACGGCAGCGGAAAACGCCAGAAGCGCGAGCAGCAAGAAGCCGTTATAGACCCACAGGGATCTCGACCCTTTGTTTTCCAACACACGCTCCCCCCGGCAACGGCATGCAGAAGCGCTTCAAAGCTCCCATGCCATCGGCGCATCTAGGGTGGTGACGGAGGGGAGCCAGTGGCCCGCCGTAGCTAATGGCTGAGCCATTGTGACGCGGGGCATTCCGCATTGGCAGTGCGGCCAAGGTCCAACCGGCGCGCGGTGTCCAGAGGGGGCAGCGTCGGGGGCGGACCGATCAAGGAACACGAGCTTCGCGTTCGTCGATACGGACATCTATTGCCAGCTCCGCTCCGCTGCGGTCGCTAGCCGGAACCCTATTAAGTTCCAGAGAGTTACAGGCAGCCAACCCGCGGGTGCCTTGAATGGACGAGACCAAACGACTGAGCCTTCTCAAGCGGTACGACATCCTCGACACTCCACCGGAGGCCGCGTTCGACCACATCGTCGACATCGTCGCCCGAATTCTGGACATGCCGTTCTCGCTCGTATCGTTCGTCGATGAGGCCAGGGTCTGGTTCAAGGCGCGTCATGGCATGCAGGATAACGAGATCGTGCGACTGCCTGGCTTCTGCGCGTCCGCGATCGAACAGGACGGTCCCTGGTTCATTAACGATGCAGCGACCGATCCTGTTTGCGCGAGGCACCCTTGGGTCACAGGCGACGCGCAGGTTCGTTCCTACGCAGGTATCCCCCTCAAAGTGCCGGAGGGGCCTTGTCTCGGCATGCTCTGCGCCATGGACACGAAGCCGAGATGCCTCGCAGCACGCGAGCGTGAGATGCTCAGCGAACTGGCCGCACTCGTTGTCGACAAGCTGATCTCGCGGTCGGCTTCGAAGGCTGCGCTCTGGGAGAAGGACGTGGCGGTTGGCGTTGCAGGAGAGTTGGCAGACCAGAGCAGGCTGCTCACGGCCATGGTTCAATCCTCACAGGACGCGATCATCACCAAGGATCTGGCAGGCAGGATCACGTCCTGGAATACTGCCGCTGAGCGCATGTTCGGCTTCGCCGAGGCCGAGATGATGGGTCAATCGGGTCTTCGCATTATCCCGTCCGACCGTCACGCCGAGGAGGCCTTCGTGTTGTCTTCGATTGCCGACGGGCAGTCCGTCAATCATTATGAGACCGTTCGACAGCACCGGAGCGGTCGGCAGATCCCGATTTCGATCACCGTTTCGCCGATTAGGGACGACCAGGACCGGGTAATCGGCGCTTCAAAGATAATCCGAGACATCACGGATCAAAAGGACAGCCAGAGCCGGATCAAAGCGCTCATGAAAGAGGTCAACCATCGGGTCAAGAACCAGTACGCCATCATCCTGTCCATGCTTCGTCAGACCGGCAGGACGACGCAGAATCAAGCTGAGTTTGAAGGCAGGATCCGTGAACGCATCATGGCGCTCTCGCGCTCGCACGACCTGTTGGTGAATACAGACTGGCGAGGCACGACGATCGAAGAACTCGTCGCGTCACAGATCGAACCTTTCGCTAACCGGGAGCGGGTTTCTTCCGGAGGGCCCCCGGTCCTCCTGTCACCGTCGGCGGCCCAGTATCTGGGCATGGCCTTGCACGAGCTCTCCATCCACTCGGCAGAACACGGAGCGATGGCGCAGGGCGATGGACTGGTGGACATCCGCTGGTCGATTGATGAACGCGACGATGGGCCTTGGCTTCGTCTGTCATGGGACGAGTTGGACGGGCCGGACGTGAGTCATATTGTTGAAGGCGGATTTGCGCAGACTATCCTTCAACGGATGGCCCCCGACGCCGTAAGCGGGCGAGGCCGCATTGACTCTGCTGACGGTCATCTGACCTGGACGATCGACGCCCCGCTCAACAGCCTATCCTAAACGTGAAGCCGGAACGCCGCATTACGCGATTCATGCCCGGCGCTTTCTCGTCGATAAACCAACGCGCGGAGGGACATCTGAACGGGTGGTACGGTTCTTATCTGACTCGAACGCCAGATAGGCGGGAATTTCCGCCGCCGACATTGGGCGTGCGATGAAATATCCCTGCACTTGGTCGCAGTTCTCAGCGATCCATTCGAACTGCTCGGCCGTTTCTACACCTTCGGCGGTTACGTGCATCCCGAGCGTTCGCGCGAGATCAACAACGGTCCGGACTATCGCTTTACTCTTGGCGTCCGCCGGAACGCTCCTGATGAAGGAGCGGTCGATCTTCAATTTGCTGAACTGGAAACGCTGTAGATAGCTGAGCGAGGAATAGCCGGTACCGAAATCATCCAGTGCGATGCCTACGCCCAGATGGTTGATTTCCGTCAGAATCGGGAGGTTTGTCTCACTGAGCAGCGCCGACTCTGTGACCTCCAGTTCCAGTCGACGATGATCGATGCATGTATCCATCAAAGCGGTAATGATCGTGTCCAGGAACTGTGCGTGGGCAAGCTGGCGCGTAGAGATGTTGACCGCGACGGATAACTCTTCGGGCCACTTTGCTGCTTCCGCAAGGGCCGCTCGTAGTGCCCATTCGCCGATGGCAATTATCAGTCCGCTTTCCTCCGCCAGGGGAATGAATTCGTCAGGGCGAATCATGCCGCGGCTCGGGTGTCGCCATCTAAGCAGCGCCTCGAACCCCCCTGTCCGACGCGACGCAGTGTCCAGCAGAGGCTGATATGCAAGCTCCAGCTCTCCGTTCTCGGCTGCGTGGGCTAGGTCGGCCATCAACGCCCAACGGTCCCGGATGCGCGCTTCCATGCTGGGTTCGAACAGCATGACGCGGCCCCGGCCAGCGGCCTTGGCATCGTAGAGCGCAATATCGGCTTTGATGAACAGGTCGGCGCGCCCGGCACCTGCATGCGTGGAGGCGATGCCAACGCTCGCGCCTACTGTCAGGGAGTGACCCAGTTCAACGATCGGTCTCGACAACGTTTCGACGACTTGAATGCCCAACCGAACCAATTCGCGGGGAAGCCAGTTTTCCAGCACAATGGCGAACTCGTCGCCGCCGAGACGCGCGACGAGAGTATGTTGGGGCACGCAATTCCGCACCCGCTTTGCAACCTCTACCAGAACGGCGTCTCCGACCGCGTGTCCTTTCGTGTCGTTGATCTCCTTAAAGAAGTCGAGGTCAATCACAAGAACGGCGCGGCTGTCGTTCGCCCCAAGTTCTTCCTCTATTCTCCGATTGAATACGCTCCGACTGAATAGTCCTGTCAGGAAATCGTGCTGGGCAAGATGCTCGTTCTCCTCCCGGATACGCCTCTGCTCTGTGATATCGCGGAAAAACAAGGAGATTCCGTTCCCTGTAGGGAATGCGCGCAGATCGAGCCACATCTGACGAGCAGGGCTGAAGACCTCCACCTCCCACGGCTCGCCGGTGGCCAGAACACGCTCAAGCGACGGTTCAAATATTTCACGCTCGTCGCGCCTGAATAGGTTCCAGTACCGACTCCCAACTCCGAACTCAGCCAACTCCGGCACGAGTTCGAGTGCTCGGCGATTGAAGAACCTGATAGTCCAGTCGAGATCGAGAACCAGGACGCTATCACTCGTTGATTCCAGCACGGATGTGAGCTGATCTTCGCTTTCGGAGAGCTTAAAGAGACGTTCTTCGGCTATGCTATGAAGATCCCTGCGTGTCTTGATCACCCAGAGTTCACGAAGCCCGACCGTTAGCGTGAGAACGATTGTCAGACACGCTGCGAAGTACTGGTATAGGCCGCGCCCGAAAGCGCCCGAGATTGTGCCTGTTATGAGGATCAGAAACAGGATCAGCGCGGGGACAGCCGCCTGTCCGAGCAGGCGGGGCTTCTCCTGCTTCCCGTCGTCAAATTCGATTTCGGGTGCACGCGCAAGAAGGATGTGCTCGATCGCCGCCCAAGCGACGGTCAACGCGGAGATCATCCAAAGAAGGTGCGCCCACCCCCCGACCTGAAAAACGTCGCGCATGAGCTGGGAGGCATAGATCAGATCGGCAGCAGCCTCCACGAGCACTGCTACGCAGAGCAGTGCAATTGGCAAGCGGCGGGCACCACTCGGGTAGAGGACCAAGCGGATAACCGCCAAGGCAGCTACACTTCCCCACAATGCCGGATAAAGGAATGCCACCATGGTGGCGAACTCGTTCAGCAACGAGTCCTTTATTTCGTAGTGCAGAAGAAATCGCACTCCGAATATGACAGCGCCATACAATAGAATGAAATTGCATGCGGTGATCATCAGCGGCAGGGACTGCCGACGACCATATATCATGATACCCGCTGCAAAAAGCAGCGCCATCAGAAAGAAGGCCAAGTCAGGAAGCGTTGGAAATGCTTTGACGTCCCCGCTAAGGGCGGCCAGAATATAGGCTATGTTCCCGACCAAGTAAAAAAGAGAACCTGCAGCAAGAAGCTGCCACGCGGTTCTGTCGCGCCCCTTGCTAGCCAAAGCGGCCAGGCAGCCGAGAACAAAGGCCGCAAGTGGCCCAGCTAACTGTAGCGCCGCGAGCCAAGTCGTGGAAATGTCCTCATTCCAAGACGCCCAGCGCGGCAGGTTCCACAGCGCGGCGAGGCTGCCCGCGGCAACCGCCCCGAGGCACACCCTCGATAGAACTGCTCTTCGCGCCAGCTTCATACGAATGATTGGGCACAAAATCGTAGTCATATTGCTAATGAGTTCGGACCAAGGCGGGACATCTAGTCCTTTGGGCTTCCCTTCGTCATATGCAGGCGGAGCGGTCGACGGAACAGCCGGCCGCACCACACCGCTCCTCCATATGCTAAAACTTTAGGGGCTTACTCCCTAAACCTTTAGTCGTTGAGGCATAGGATGTGCTGCTTAAAGAGGTGGCCTTGTGATCGACTTCTCGCCAACGAGCGTAACGCGTGTCTACATACTCACGGCTGGGCACCCTCGCCTGTATTCTTGCCGCGCTGGTACTGGACGGCTTTCTGCAGGAATCTGGGCGCTGGGAACTCGGCGACCGTTGGATCAACAACGTGCTGATTCCGCTGGTCGTGGCGCCGCCGTTCTTTGGATTTCTTCTGAGCAAGCTACGGGAACTTTCGCTCGCACACGCCGCGCTTTCCCGCGTCGCCTCGCGCGATCCATTGACGGACTGTCTGAACCGCAGAGCATTTTCCTCCCTCATTGAGGCCTACCTTGAGCGCTTCGACGCCAACAGGGGAAGATCGGTCGGGGCGCTGCTTATACTCGACGTGGACAACTTCAAGTCGGTGAATGACAGCTTTGGCCATGACGAGGGGGATGAGGCGCTTCGACTGATTGCCCGCGTTGTCCAATCGAACGTGCGCGAGCTAGATCTTGTGGCGCGACTTGGCGGGGAAGAGTTTGGCGTGTTTTTGCCTAGCACTGATCCAAAGGTAGCTCACTCTGTAGCGGAGCGTATTCGCACGGCTGTTGAGGATGCACCTTTCTTTCCATCCGGCAAGCGACACGCGCTGTCCCTCAGCGTCGGCGGAACCACGTTCTCGACCCGTGCAACCTATCTGCAGCTTTATCGCCATGCAGATCGCCGGCTGTATCTCGCGAAAAACGCGGGGCGGAATCGTGTTTGCATCGCAGACTACTTCGACGGCTCATCTGAGAATCAACAACTGTTGGGCGTTGCGTAGTTTAATTTGACAAAACGTCTTCTCTCCGGTTGGCGAGCCCAATTCGGTGACGAGTGCCGTGGAATATTCTACGGGTTGCACACCTGCCGTTTACTCAGATTTGACACTCTGCGATTGTGCTCGGTGCAAGTGTGGTATTGTTCTGCATGACACGCTTGTACGAGGTCATATTCGTCCAGCACGATTTCCGCTTCATTGCGTTGGCAGTGTGTATTTGTGCGCTGGGTTCCCTGACCAGCATTGCTGTCGCCCAGCACGCTTTGAAGCACGAAACCCGCATCGTTCGCATGAAGTGGCTGGCGTTCGCTGGCTTGGTGACAGGATTGGGCGTTTGGGCCACGCATTTTACCGCGATGCTGGGATATCGGGACGATCTCGAAATACACTACGATCTTTCCGCTGCACTTGTCTCGATCGCATTAGCGGCGGGCCTGGCGAGTTCAGGGTGGCTGATCGGCTTTTCACGGCGCGAACATGGAATGCTTGCAGGCCTATTGTTTGGCGCTGCCATCGCCGCTGCGCACTTCATCGACCTGCATGCAATCCGAGTTGCCGGAACCGTCCACCATGACCCTCTATGGGTCTCGGCATCGCTCACGCTTGGACTCAGCCTCGGCGCTTTGTCTGGCTGGTTATTCGCCAAGGATAAAGATGAAGTCTTGGCTTGGTCCGCCGCGCTGGCATTCTTCTGTGCAATCGTCTCGCTTCATTTCGTTGCCATGGCCGGGGTCACTATCGTGCCGGGCGGTGATCTGGATTTGACAGGTTGGACCGGCACATCTGACGAATTGGCAGCAATGGTCGTAGGTAGCTTCCTGCTCCTTCTCGTAGCAGCCGTGACCGTCACATGGCAGTCAGCGAGCGCGGCACGGATCACCGCCCGCCAGCAGGCAGACCTACTCCAAGCGCTCGATACCTTACGCCGCAGCGAAGCGCATCACCGTGCATATGTGGAACTCAACCCACAGATCGCATGGGTGGCCAACCCCAGTGGACAAATCACCGAGATCGCACCCCTGTGGCGAGATTTGGTGGGCGTCTCTCTTGAAGAAAGCTACGGCGACGGCTGGAAGCGCGTCTTGCACCCCGACGACCTGCCACCGATTGTGGCCATGTGGGATGAAGCAGTTCGGACGGGTGACGAAGATCGGGTAGACGCTCGATATCGCGTGCGCTTGGTGGACGGCTCGTATCGGTGGTTCCGGGTCCGCGCACGGCCAAGGCGTGAGGTCGATGGGACCATCGTTGCCTGGTATGGAAGTCTTGAGGACATCCATGATCAAGTGCTTGCGGAAGAGGCGCTGCGGTTGAGCGAGGAACGTTACCGGCTAGCGTCTCGTGCCACGAATGATGTCATCTGGGACTGGTCATTCGAGGATCAGCGCGCCACATGGGCTGGGGCGCACAAGAAGGTTCTGGGTTACCCCCAGTTGCAGGGGCACACCGACCTCAGCTTCTGGCTTGATCGCATCCACCCTGACGATCTTCCACGCGTCCTTGCGAGCCAGTCGAGAGCCTTGGAAACGGGCGCGGACTACTGGCACGAAGAGTATAGATTTCTCACGGCCTCCGGCGAATGGATCGACACGAGATCACGCTGCATCATCGTGCGCGATGCGAACGGCCAGTCTGTCCGCCTCGTTGGCTCGATGCTCGACATTACGCAACAGAAGAAGGCTGAGGCAGAGCTCATGTGGGCCGCCTTCCACGACCCCCTGACGAAATTGCCAAATCGGTCACTCTATCGAGTGAGACTTCGTACCGCAGTCGAAATTGCCGGGCAAAACGACAATTACGTTGCTCTCATCGTCCTCGACATGAACGGTTTCAAGGAGCTGAATGATACGCTGGGGCATTCGGCCGGCGATAAGGTCCTGGTGGAGATGGCAGCCCGACTCTCCGAGAACCTCCCCGTAGGCGCTACGGTCGCGCGCTTGGGCGGAGATGAGTTCGCCGTTATCCTCCCTGACCTTCCATCTGTCACGTCCCAAGCGAGCGTGGTTGACCGAATCTCGCACATCCTTATCGACACTGTGGAGTACACTGGCCTCTCCATCCCGGTCAGCTTCTGCGGAGGAGTGGCGCTGTGGCCTCGGGATGCCCGCGAACCTGACGAGTTGCTGATTGCCGCGGACTTGGCCCTCTACGATGCCAAGACCAAGATGCCGGGAACCATTACGGAGTTCACACCCAGTCTCCGCATGGTCGCAGAGGAGCGGGCATTGATGCTGGGAAGGGCGCGTGCCGCTCTGACCAGTGATCGAGTCGTCCCCTTCTATCAGCCGAAGATCGATCTCCACTCTGGAAAGATCATGGGATGGGAGGCGCTGCTACGCATCACGGGCGAAGATGGAGAAGTCCACCCACCGTCGCGTATCGCTGCAGCCTTCTCCGACCCCGAAATCACCGTCAAACTGACTGACCGGATGCTCTCGCGCATGTTCTCTGATCTCGCGAAATGGCGAGCAATGGGGGTCGAGGTAGGACGTCTGGCTGTGAATGTCTCCGCTGGCGATTTCCGCCAGCAGACCCTCGCAGAACGCATCTTGGCCCACGCGCAAGAACACGGGCAGACACTGGCCGAAATTGACATCGAGGTGACGGAAGGTGTCCTCATCGGGCAACTCGGACCCGAGGTGTCGCGGATGCTGGAGGAGCTTCGGTCCATGGGGGTCATGGTTGCGCTCGATGACTTCGGCACCGGCTACGCCTCTCTCACCCATCTCCAGAAATTTCCCGTCGATGTCATCAAGATCGACAAGACGTTTATCGACCAGCTCGACTACCAAGATGCCAAGGCAACCGCTGTCACCGATGCAATACTTCAGATGGCCAAGCGCCTGGATATGCAGACCGTCGCCGAAGGCGTCGAGACGGTTGAGCAAGCCCGCTATCTGAAGGCGAGAGGATGCAACATCGGGCAAGGCTATCTGTTCAGCCGCCCCCTCCCGGCGTCAGAGGTGCCAGCATTCATGTCAGCTCCGGCGTTTCAGACCTGGGAGTTCGGATCGGCGCTGTCGCCAGCGCGTTAGTTAATGCGTCGCGGCACATCGAGCGGGACACTCTCTACAGAACGTGGTGACTTACGTCAGCCACCCTCGATTGCCCTCTTGCACCGGGGCAAGCGCGGTGTCGTGCCTTGCCCAAAGACGTGGCCCGAAATGTAGGGGCCGGCTGACCCTGGCATGAGCCTGCCGAGTTTTCACACGGCTTGACTTTGCATCCCCGGCATCCCACGTTCTGCGGCATGTTGATCGATCTTTGCACCCTCCCGCTTGAACGGGCGTTCCCCATCGCGGGCACCTAACCCCCGGCTCGGTCGCGTCGCGCCCCGGCCGCGGGGCATAGGGCTACACGCGCTGCGAAATGCGGCGATGTAGGAACGGCGACAAACCAATTCACACAGACAGTCCTTCAGCCGTTGCGCCCGTTGTCGCGCCCGCGGTTCGATCATTTGAAAGAGTTTTGAAATGGCCACCACCACGGGCAGGCGCAAGCCCGCCATCACCATGACCCGCTCCGACCATCAGAGCCTGTCGCGCCTTGCCGAGTCCCGGGCCGCAAGGGATCCGGATTTGTCCGACCAGCTCCTCGCCGAACTCGACCGCGCCCGCGTGGTGGAGGACAGGCGCATCGCGGCCGACGTCGTCCGCATGGGCTCGACGCTGCGGTTCACCACCGACGCGGGCGAGGACCGTACGGTCACGCTCGTATTCCCCGGAGAGGCTGACATCGCGATGGGAAAAGTGTCGGTCCTGACGCCTATCGGCGCGGCCCTGATCGGCCTGTCAGCCTCCCAGTCGATCGACTGGACGTCGCGCGACGGCCGCGTCCACAGGCTGACCGTCGAGCATGTCGGACAGAACGATGTCGCACGGCCGCCACGGCCGCAGCCCGAACTGCGGACGGCATGACCATGTCAATGCCTCTCAGCCGCCTCTCGCTTTACGGAGGATGCCTCATCGCAGGATCGTAGCCCCCTGTGCCGCACCCATGCGGCCAGGGGTTCTCCACCTCGTCCCGACTTACCGCTCCCAGGCGGAGCAATGGAGAACTACGATGTCAAAAGAAACCTGCATCCTCACCACGAAGGACTTCACTATCGTCGAGGTCATGCGCGACCGCTGCCTCGGCCAGGACGATCCGCTCGCGCCGATCCTCAAGCGCAAGATCGAATCCGCCATCGTCATGTTCCGCGACGACGTTCCGGACGATGTCGCCACCATGAGCAGCCGCGTCACGTTCAGCGTGAACGGGCGCGATCCCGATACCAGGATCATCTCGCACGACAGGATGACGTCGACGGTCGGCATGTTCCTGCCCGTCACCACCTTGCGCGGGCTGGCGCTTCTCGGCTTGGCCGAGGGCGAGCGGTTCGCGTTCACGAACCGCGACGGCGTCGAGGAGCGCATCCTGCTCAAGAAGGTGGACTACCAGCCGGAAGCGGCCAGGCGGGAAAAGGACGCTCTGGAGAGACACTCGATGGGACAAGCTTCCGTCAAGCCTTCGCTGAGACTGATCCGCGGAGCCTTCTACGACCGGGCGCCGATGGTCGCCGTCTCCCCTGACGGGTTCGACGATCCCGGTCCGTCGGCTGCGTGACGGTCGCGCAGTGATCGCAAAAGGCACACGATGACCGCGTATCTGCTGCTGGCCGTCGCGGCCTTTTTCGCGGAGAATACTCAACACGGTGGCGGGCGGAGGCACGTTCCTGACCTTCCCCGCCCTCGTCTACACGGGGGTGCGTCTGGTGGCCGCCAATGCGACAAGCGCCGTCGCCGTCTTTCCGGGGTATCTCGGCGGGGCGGCAGACTTTCGCGGGGAGATCAGGGCACTCGACCGGGGCATGCGACTGCGGGCCACTGCAGCCACGGCCGCAGGAGGACTTGTAGGATCGCTGCTGCTTCTCGTGTCGTCCAACGAAGCTTTCGAGGTCGTGGTCCCTTTCCTTTTGGCGCTAGCCACACTCATCTTCGCGTTCGGCGACCGCCTCAGGAATGTGATGGAGAAGCATGCCGCCGGAGCGGGTGCCGCCGGACACGTCGGGACGATCGTCGTCGCGGTCTACGGAGGCGACTTCAACGGCGGTCTCGGGATCATTCTCCTTGCGCCGTTTTCGCCGTGGGGAATGCGTGACCTCAACCAGATGAACGGTCTGTCCTTCATCGTGTCGGCGATCTCGGTCGCCACCTTCGCGGCCGCCGGCTTGGTGGCCTGGCGGCCTCAAGCTTGAACTCGCGGCTGAACTTCCTTCGTTGATTTCTTACTCTCCAGTTCCGTCAAACACCTTATCTCGGTGTCCACCAAACCGGCAGCAGGCTAGAAGGATTGGCAGCGCCAGCGTGAAGGGCGGAACTGTCGTCGCAAGATAACCGCTGCACTGCTCCGGTAGCGACCATGTCCTGCCTTGGCCGAGCATCCGGTCTGGGTTTGACAGTCTTCGAGCCGACATCGAATGGCTGTGTGCTGAATGTCACCCATGGCGCGACGCTCTGCTGCAACGTCTGCTAGGCCACCTCTTCCACGCGCGCTCGCTTCTCAACGATCATTGCGACCTCTGAGGTGTGACGGGTTCCCCATTCGCATAGCGGTGCGAGCAATTCGGCCAGGCTTCGACCAAAGTCCGTCAGCTCGTATTCGACGTGCGGCGGGACCGTCTGGAAGTCGATACGGCGAACGACCCGATCGTCCGCCAGTTCCTTCAGGTGCTGGATCAGCATCTTCTCGCTGACTTTGGTGACGAGCCTGCGGAGCTGTCCTGTCCGCTTAGAGCCGCTGGCGAGGTGATAGACGATCAGCGGCTTCCACTTGCCGCCAAGGATGGCCAGAACCGCTTCCAAGCCACATCGAAAGGTCGTCTCGGTCATTTTGATCTGCCGATTCTGATACTTACAAAATGGTGGGTACTGGAACAGGCGTCTGCGTCGTCTTAACTGGATCCGACAGCGTTGTCGACGCGCATCGCGTTCGCCGATCGCCACGCGAGCGCTGCGCGATTCAGATTTGCAGGAGGCGTCTATGAGGTTCGGATTTTTTGGAGCAGGTGTTGTCGCAAAGACGATCGCGCGTCACCTCCTGCCATTCGGGCACGAAGTCCTGCTCAGCAAGATCGTGATCGTCGCCTGATCCTTCATCCTCCGCCCGGATCAACTCGGATCGCTGCGCGACTGCGCTGCATGAACCCGTAAACTGAAGGGAATGCTATGACCAAGATCCTCGTCACAGGCGCAACCGGCAATATCGGCCGCCAAACCCTGAAACATCTACTGAAGCGCTGGCCCACCAGCGAGCTCGTCGGCCTCGCCCGCGATCCCGCCAAGGCAGCAGATCTTGCCGCCCACGGGATCGAGGTACGCCAAGGCGACTACCTCGACTATGAGGGGCTGGTGCGCGCCTTCGAGGGCATCGAGAAGGTCATGCTCGTGTCCGCCACGGCCTTTACCGATCGCAACACCCAGCATCAGAATGTCATTGATGCAGCCAAGCAGGCGGGCGTCCAGCACATCGTGTTCATGCCGATTATTCGCAAGCCTGACTCTGTCTTCATACTGCCGCAAGTCACCGAGGAAGATCTCTTCGTCGAGGGAAGGCTCAAGGCCTCTGGCCTGAAATACACGCTGGTCCGTCATCCGCCATTTCTTGACAGTGTCGAACTCTACGTTGGTGGCAATATGCTGGAGACCGGCGTTCACATGCCTGCGGGTGCGGGCAAGGCGGCCTATGCCAGCCGTGACGATCTTGCCGAAGCGCATGCGGTCGTGCTGAGCGAACCGGGCCATGAGAACAAGACCTACGCACTGTCCGGCGATTCGGCCGTCTCCTTCGAGGATATCGCACAGATCCTGTCGGAGGTCAGCGGCAAGGAGGTGCTATTCATCGCCGTCTCGGATCAGGACTATATTGCCCGCCTCATGGCTCAGGGGTTGCCCGAGCCGGCCGCCGGCTTTGTGCTGGCATGGGTGCATGGTGTCAACGCTGGCGAGTGGGAGGGCAAGACCGGTGACCTGGAGAAACTCCTTGGTCGCAAGCCGACGACGCCGGCCGAATTCCTGCGAGCCAGCTATGCTTCGCTCGAAACTTGAGACCGATAGCTAGTCCATAACGGTCGCACAGGACCATGGAAAAGCGAGGTAGGCGCGCGTGAGGTATGCGCCAGTCTCCGCCGCATGCGAAGCTTCGCGGCGATCATGAATAACGAACGCGCATCACCGTCTGGTGCCGAACAGAAGCATTGGATTGGAGGAAGAAGCAGGCATGGCTGAAACGTATCGTCTCCACTGTCCGTCGTCAGGGTTTTTGAGACAAACGGCAGCCTGATTTAGCGGAGGCTCTGGCTCATCTGGGTTGTCAATTTAGGCTGCGGCTTTGCGATGCTGCAAGCGCCGCTGTTCGATGGTCTTTCGCTTGATCCTTTCTCGTTGCAGCAGGATGGTCTGGCCTCGCCCGAAGTAGACGTCGGCGGGGGTAAGATTGTCGAGGCTCTCGTGGTAGCGCCGATGGTTGTAGTGCTCGACGAAGGCGGCGACCTGGGCTTCGAGATCGCCCGGCAGGAAATAGTTTTCGAGCAGGATGCGGTTCTTCAGTGTTTGATGCCAGCGCTCGATCTTGCCCTGCGTCTGGGGATGACAGGGTGATCCGCGGGTATGATCTATGTCCCTATCCTGCAGCCAGTCGGCCAACTCGCCGGCGATGTAGCACGGCCCATTGTCGGAAAGCAGGCGTGGCCGTTGATGCACCGTTGCCTGGTCGCAGCCTGATGCTGTGAGCGCCAGGTTCAGCGTGTCGGTGACGTCCTCGGCCTTCATGGTGGTGCACAGCTTCCAGGCGATAATGTAGCGGGAGAAGTCGTCGAGGATGGTGGAGAGATAGAACCAGCCCCAGCCGATCACCTTCAAATAGGTGAAGTCGGTCTGCCAGAGCTGGTTGGGCACCGTCGTTTTGTCGTGGAACTCGTTGGCCGCCTTGATGACGATGAAGGCTGGGCTGGTGATCAGGTCGTGCGCCTTGAGCAGACGATAGACCGAAGCCTCCGAGACAAAGTAGCTTTCGGTGTCGGTGAAGGTTACAGCCAGTTCGCGCGGCGACAGCTCCGGCTTGTCCAGGGCAAGGTCGATGATCCGGTCCCGCACGCCCTCGGGAATGCGGTTCCAGACCCGTCTCGGCCTTGGGCTGCGATCCTCGAGCGCGTCGACGCCGCCGCTCAGGAAACGATCATACCATCGATGGAAGGTGGCGCGGGGGATGCCGAGTTGTTCCAGTGTGCGCCGCGCCGGCAAGTGGGATTTCTCGACGATCCGGATGATCTCGAGCTTTTCGGAAGCAGGGTATCTCATTCGTCGTCGCCCCCATCCGCGATCATGCTTTTTTTAAGCAGTCGCAGTTCCAGCGCCTGCTCGGCGACGACCTCCTTCAGATCACGCGTCTCACGGCGAAGAACCTTGACCTCATCGGTGGTGGCAGCCCGCGCCGTGTCGCCCGCCAGCCGCTTCTTGCCCGCCTCGAGGAATTCCTTCGACCAGTTGTAATACAGGCTCTCGGCGATCCCTTCGCGCCGGCACAACGCCGCGATCGACTCTTCACCGCGTAGTCCCTCCAGCACGATGCGGATCTTCTCCTCCGCTCCATACTGCTTGCGGGTGGCCCGGCGGATGTCCTTGATCACCGCTTCTGCAGGGCGCTTCTCTGTCCCGGATTTCTGTCTCATCTTCGCTCCTTGAATGGCTACGATGAACCAGAAATTCTCCCCTCTCAGTTAAGCCGATTTTGTCTCATTGGTGCTGACGCCGGACAATCGCTCTCCGTTTGACAACGACGATACAATTTCCCAGAAAACGGAGACGTCGTTATCTGAGACTTCGTCTATTCGCGCATGAACGCGGGCTCTAAGTTTCTCACCCTTCAAAAAATTCCTGTGCTCGCGACGTTCGGGCGGAACGTCGGGTCTCCTTAAATCTAGTTCACTTGAAGGATACTCGTTTTCTTCTTCTTGCCGCAAATTTTGTTCTTGAACTTTATCGTTCAAGATCTTTTGGATATCGGCAAAAGGCACATACTTAAGATGGATTCCCTTGAAATTGGCCGAAATTTCGAAGTAGCGAGTCTCTCCATCTTTCGGCAATATGCAGAACTGACGGGACCCAAGCCGGGCGGTTCCGCTTTTTCCTAGGCTTGCTAGCCTGTCACTTTCCAAGGCAATTCCGTTTCCGTTAGCTAGGGTAAGATAAGCGATGCAGCCCGGCTTTTTGGATTTGATCCTGATAGGCACCTCAATATCCAAGCCTGTGCCGAGGCGCACGGCCGCTTCTTGGCCCTCATCTACGATTTGGGCGAATAACGCGGCAAGGCGGTCGACATCCTGTTCGGCAAACTGTTGACCCGGCCGCGTCTGCAAAATACCCGAAAGGTCAATTTCCCATCCGACATCTGCGCCAAAGTGGCGAGAGACGACTTTCTGATATTGCGGGTTATGCGCGCCACGCTCAGAAAGCGACGGTGCGTTGAATTTGCGCTGGACCATCCAAAAATCCCAACCGGAAACGCTAAAGATTAATTCTAGGCATGCTGTGACGGCAATGTAAGTGCTATCGGGCGATGTGGTGACCGGGCGCTATTTGCGCGCTTGAAAAGGATCGTTTTCGAGCGGATTTGAATCCCCTTTCTGCGATCCGGTAGAATTTTTCTCGAAGCCCGGATTTCCGTCATTTCTCGAACCATGAAGAAGGCGTGCCGCCGTCGCCGGGGGCTGCGCTCGAAAACGATCCATAGTGAGGGCTCACGACAGAACACCATCAAGATTGACGAACGGGCGGACGCCGCACACGAGAAAGATCGCCTATCTGCGCGTCTCGACGTGCGAGCAGAAGCCGGATCGCCAGATCGACGGGTTGAAGATGATTTGCGACGAACTGCATATCGAAACCCTCTCGGCCACCGCGCGGCGGCGACCGGTCTATCAGACCGTGATGCGCCGGCTCCAGCCGGGCGATCTCTTCATCATCTGGGACCTCGATCGCGCGTATCGGTCGGCCAAGGATGCGCTGAACGAGCTGGACCGCCTGCGCGGGCGCGGCATCGACTTCCTGATCGCCAATCTCGATATCGACACGACCACGCCGCACGGGCGGCTGGTCTACACCATCATGGGCGCGCTGGCCGAGTTCGAGCGGGCGACGCTCTCGCGGCGCACGAAGGAGGGACTGGCGGCGGCGCGGGCGCGCGGCAAGCGCCTCGGCCGGCCGCCGCGCCTGAACGATGCGCAGTTGCGTAGTGCCGATACGCGCATTGGCGCAGGCGCAACCTATACGGCGATAGCGGCAGAGCTCGACGTCGATGCCTGGACGCTCTCATGTTCGCTGCGCCGGTATCACATCCGAAAGGCAAGGAGATAACTCATGGGACTGCTCGGCATCTTCCTGCTGGCCACGCTATGCATCGGGCTTCCGCTCGCCCTGGTGATGGGCGGGATCGGCAGCTACCTCGAATCCCGTAACGAGAAGACATGCGTGGAGTGCGCGGAGACAATTCTGAAGGATGCGCGCAAGTGCAAGCATTGCGGCGCGATGCAGCCGGAAAGCGTCAAGGCCGTAGCCGTCCCGGCTGAGACGGCTTTACCGGCAATCGCGAACCGGCAATTGTCGGACAAGGCCGGGCGGCTGAAAGACAGCCCCGGCATGGCCGATCTTCAGACCCGCCTGCGCGATGAGCTCGCGCGCGGTCAACGCAAGCGCTTCTGGTGGGCTGTCGGCGTGACCACCTTCCTTATGGTCAGCGCGGCGTCGCGTGGTGCGAGATTCGATATGGTTATTGCGCAGGGCGTGATGGCGGGCGCAGGCGCGATGCTTGTCTATCTGTTGCTGGGTGCCTTGCACCGCCGCAAGCTCAACGCCGCCTACCGTGCGGGCGTGGAGGGGATGGACGAGCCGGCCCCAATGGCAGGTCAGGAGGCGGCGCAATGAGCGACTACAATCAACTGCATCGCGCGGCGCATGATCCATACTACCGGATTGCCTTTGAAGACCGGCAGCGCCGCGAGAAGGAGAGCCGCGACATCGCGCAGACGCTCGCACGCGGTAACGCCTCAAGATCGCCCGACATATCCATGCCCGGCTTGTCCATCCCCTCATCGCCGGAAGTGTCCGTGGGGAGCTATTCCTCGTCCGGTGCGTCGTCATCCGCCGAGCCCGACGCGGTTGACCGTGCCCTCGGGGCGGTCTTTGGCTTCCTTGCGCCGGCGATCGCTTACGTGGCCATCAGCTACGGCATGGTGTGGCTCTGGGCTCACCACTTTTACAAAGGCCCGGTCGCGTTGCTCTTCCTAGCCCTGTTCCTGCTGCTGTCTGTCGGTTTCGTCGTAAGATACTGGCGGCAGGCGATCGTGATCGCGGCCATCGCGACGTTTTACTGCCTGCGCTGACGCGCCATGATGCGGGAGCTGAATGAAAAAGAGCGTGCCGTCCTTGTGGCGGCAGTCGTGTTTCACAACGACGTGGTTCGGGCATGGGACGAGGGTGTGCCGTTGGCGGAGGTTGCGGCCATGCATGAGCATATGGTCCGCCAGCGCCGGAATGTCGGATGGGCGGCGATGGATGCAGGGCCGGACGTACTGGCGTTCGGCGCGTGGCTGAGCAGTCGCCTGCTATCCACGTGGCGGTTTTTGCAGACCTCGGCCGAAGGCGGCCGGGTGCCGGTAAGACCGACGACGATTGAGATTTCCGCGCCGGTGCAACCGTGACCGGCGCGGAGCAGGGAGGCAGCGAGGATATGGCCTTCTTCTGCCTCTTCCGGCTGCGCATGACGCCCGAGCAGGTCGCGGTGATGCTCGATCCGGGCGATCCCGCCATGCAGAAAATCTGGACCATCTATCTGCGCGACCGCTTCGCCTATGCACGGCGCTACACCACGATTGCCCGCTATCTGACCCCGAAATCGTAAGGCGCAAGATATGACCGAACGGCTGACGCCTGAGGAACGCGGGGTACTGGACGGGGCGCGGAACTACTTCAACATGATGGCACGCCTGATCCACCGGGCGAAGATGGCGCGGCGCGTGATCGGTACCGGTGTGACGCTGAAAGAGACGGCGTCCCTCCATGACGATATGCAGGCGCACCGCAATGCTGTCTGCCGGCTCGACAAGGGCGACCATTTAAGCACCGAGTACCGCGAAGACCTGCACGACGTTGCGCTGATCCTCTCGACCGACCTTCTCAGCGCATGGCGCTGCCTCGTATCGGAAGCGGCCGGGACGCAATCTTTTCCCACGCCGCCGCTCAAGAAGCCGACAATGTACGAGCACTCCGCCTCCAATGGCTGGGGCTGAGCCTACAGGCGGTTGGCGTAGGTCTAGACGGGCTCAAAGAAAAACCGCCACCCGGGGGTGGGCAGCGGCGAAGGGGATTTCGATGGGGGCAATGGCTAGGTCCTTCCAGTCACGCGCTGCTTTTTCTCGTCCGCTCTTGCATTGTAGATCGTGGTTTGCAGGGCCGTCTCCGTGTCTTGGAATGCCACACTGTCCATGACTTTCCAGAGGTGCATGTCGAGCGGTTTGAGATCCTTTACCCGCAACATGAGCTTCAGAAAGCGATTGAAACGGGGTTGATACGAGCCGATCGGCTCCTTGAGCTGGATCGTCATCTCAGGCCGCCTTTCCAAAGCGTGCCACCTGATCAGCCTGCATCTGCGCGCGATAGATGGCGTCCAGCTTTTCGGCTTTCTCCAGCAGGGCTTTGAACGTCTTGAGGCAGATGCGGGCCTTAGCCTTCTCGGCATAGGCTGCATCGTACAACTCTTTGACATCAAAGATAGAAATGGCGTTCTGGTTGGCTTGGGACCAACTCAGCCAATCGGCGAAGCGAAGCCCCACTTGCTTCAATGCATTCATAGTAAATTCCTTTCCACACAATAAGTTTAAGGCTCAATGGAGAGGAAATTATATGTAAAATATTAAAATAAGCTTAAAACTGTTAAATATTCTCTTTTTATTGATAGCTTTTATTAGTATAATCAGGATTAAGAGAGAATTTTTCATGAAAAACTATCAAATTTCGGCGGCAAGGGCGATGACAGGCTGGTCTCAGACGGAGTTGGCCGAGCGCGCCAATTCCTCGCTCACGACTATTTCCCAGGCAGAGACCGGCAACAACGCCGTATCGACTAAGCTGGCGGCTAAGATAGAGCAGGTTTTCAAGTCCGAAGGCATCTTCTTCACCGAACGCGGCGTCGAAAAGCGCGACACGGCTATCTACACCATCGGCGGCGACGGCTGGTGGCTTCAGGTGCTGGACGATGTCTACCAGTCGATGATCGACCAGAAAGGCGAAATCCTTCTCTTCTGCGCGGATGACCGGGAGTCGGGCGAAGAGGTCGTGCGCTCCTGGGCGCGCATCCGCAAGCTCGGCGTCTCCGTGCGCCAGCTCGTGCGCGAGGACAACGATTATCTCCTTGGCCCCGTCAACGAGTACCGCTGGATTCCGAAGGAATTTTTCACGAACTACGTCACCATGGTCTATGGCGAGAAGGTGTGCATCTGCGCCGAAAACAATACGAAAGCCGTCATCTTCAAGGACAGGCAGCTTGCCCGGATGATGACCAATCTTTTCAACTGGAACTGGAGCCATGCCGAGCAGCCTACAAGCAGCAGCGCCACCGATGCCGACCGACTATAGGGTCACCATCAACGGGCGATACGGCACCCTTGAAGCCTCGGCTGCCAGGTTGCAGGTCAGCGTCGGCAATCCGCGCTACGAGGGCCGCAAACTGGAAGCTCTGGCGGACTTCTGTCGGCGCCGCTACGAAAATACGACTGTGGTTCTCTCCGACACATTGCAGCGTCACAACCTGCCGGAGCCCCAACGGTACTGGATGGCGTGCCGGCGTGAGGGGCAGGAATGGCTGGAGCGAAATCGCGCTGCCCTGCACGGGCTCACCATCCGCCGTTGGGACGATTACCTGATGGACCCGCGCTATGCTTCCGCCAGAGCGCTGATCGATAAACTGACGGCCAGTGGTCCGGCTCACGAGGCGATTCTCGCGCTGGCTGAAAGGCAGACATCTATTCCCATAGAACGAAGCCTCTCCTTCCTGCGCGAAGAACTGGCAGTCTTCTCCTTCATGATGGAAGACAAGGCTATCGACATATATGCAGGAAGCTGGATCACGCCCGCCATCCGCGAGCTCAAACTTCCAGCGTTCGATTGCATCCGCTGCCTGTCGGTCGATCTCGAGCGGAAGCGGACCGCGAAACCTGACCTCGCATTGAGTGCCTAGAAATCACCTCTACACAGCTACGCCGAAGGCAGGATCGGATTCCGATTGCTTCCTTGCATCGTCTTCCGGAGTGATTTCGTCGACGGTCGCTGCCGACGTGTTTATGCCACCGGTTCCTGACTTCGCGGGTCTGACGCGAACCTGCACCATCCAGCCATTTCGATGACGCTTGCCGGGGGGCGGCCTGCCGTCAATGACCTGCCCGATCCATTCGCTTCGCTCCCGTGTGGGCCATGACGGGGCGGCCTGTTGCCGCCCGGCTTCTTTCGCGCATCGGCTGGATGATCCGGCCGCGAACTTGACAGCGAAAGGAACAAGCAATGTCAAAACACACCAAACCCGAGCGCCCGCTCTACCGGGTCACGTTCTCCCGCATCACCGGCAAGGATGAACACGATCAGGACATCCTCTCCCGCCCCAAAGAAATCGGCGCGGTCTGGGCAAGGAAGAACGGCAAGACCGGCGCTCTCATGATCCTCGACCTGATCCCGGTCGAACTCTCCCAGCGCCAGGGCGTCATCTTCCTGGTGCCGCCTTACGAAGAGCGCGACGGAGGCAAGCAGTGAGCGCGGCGCTCACCGTCGCCGGCCTGAACGACCTGTTCCGTGAGACTTTCCTCACGGGGCGGGTCGTCCTCACAGACGGCATCGCATCGCTTCCCGATGATCTTCGCGAAGCGGTCATCACGCGGGTCCGCACCTTCGATGCGTTCTCGCCGGACGACGATCCGTACGGCGAACACGACTGCGGCGCGTTCGACCAGCCGGGCGTCGGCAAGGTCTTCTGGAAGATCGACTGTTACGATCCCGAGTATCGCCATCGCAACGAAGACCCGGCCGATCCGAAGGTCACGCGCCGAGTGCTGACCATCATGCTGGCGGAGGAATACTGATTGCAAGCGTCAGTCGAAGTGCGGTTCAAGGCCCGCTCCAACTAAGGCGCGTGGAATTGGCCTGCCTCAGTTCAAGGGAAATAGCACAGTTCGAGATGGCTGGAGCGGAACTCTGCAAGACTGCGTAACACTACGGGTCGATTAGAACTACGCGAAGTTCGCAACGTATAACTACCAATTTATCCGAATGATTCATCGTTGATAGCTTCAACGATTATATCTCTAATATCATTGCTGAGGACGACAGCATCATCGGACAATTTCCTCAGTGTTTCAATTTTTCCAGCTGCCAATAATATTGTCGCAAAGTAATCTGTGGAAGAAACATCGTGACGATCCCACAGTTCCAACGCTAAATCTTCGAATTCATCCGAGAGTTTTTGATCGAACTCATCGTAGCTCAGGACAAATTTCTCACATATTACATTCAATATAAATATTGCATCCTCACGGTCATTCTCCCGAATCCCCTTGACCGAATTGCGTAGAGTTGTGACAAACCTCAGCGCCTGTTCATGAGAAATATGAACCGGTACCTTGTCTAATTCATCAGATATTACTTCGAGTATTTCATTCATACAGTGGAATATGCGTTATGTTTTGTTTTGCATTCCGATATAGTTTACCATCAGACCCCAGATATTTGCCACCGATTTGTACCTGTGCTGTCCACATTTTGCGGGAGTTTGACCCGACCGGCGCTCCCCGATCTGGAGAATGCCATTTGATCTCGACTCGTTGGCCCTTGAGAAAGAAGCGATATTTATATCCCTCATCAATTCTTTGGCTTTTGGTAAAAGGGAGTTCACGGTTGGCGGGGATCAACTTTCGAATTTGCTTCAATGAGACACCGCCACCCGTCAGCGCCGTGGATATGTCCCGAGCCGAAATCCTTTGAAGTTGTGATAAAGATTTTGCGTACCCAATGTTTGATTTTAGGCCATTCAATGAGCCAAGCGTATACGTACCTTCACCTGTAACGAGCCCAAAATTTCGACCGACCGCCAAGGCCCTTATGGGGTGCTTAATCAAGGAATTGCTGGAACCGCCTTTTCGAACACCATGGCGAGGTATCGTTGATGCCGCGCCACGAGCGTTATCATTCGCCGGCCGCGCCAAACGCCGGACACCGCTGGCGCTTGCCTTTCTTTTGATTGCATTCGGATGGTTCTGCGCTGCCATTCGTCGAACACCATGCATTGCTAGGGGTCGCCGTACTGTCCTTTGCGCTGATGGGGACTGCCGCTGCGCCAGCGTCCGGCGCAGCCTTTGGGCTTGCGCCAATGTGTTCGCGGCGGGCTTTCTTGCGATTCCCGGCTGGCGAATCCCGTTGTTCAATCCCGTCATCCGGCCCGCACGCGGAATAGTTTGCGCCTGCGGTCGCCTGACCTGCGGCCTCACCACCGGCGGCCTGACTACGCGCGGAGCGGGACGATAAGTAGGAGCGCGATAAACCGGCGCGGACCAGCCGCCGCGCCGCTGTACTTTGAGGATTAGGGACGGGCTATCCGGCCTCGCAAAAAAAACGGACGGCTGCGCCGCCCATAGCGAGGCTTCGGGCAATACCAGCAGCAAGGCCAGCACCACCCGCGGAAATATCCTTCTGATCCCGATCATGACGCTTTACCCGGCCAACGATTTCCCTATTCTTCAAACATCTTGCTACGGGTGGGGCATGCGGACAACGGGGTCGCGGGACAAATTATTAGCGGTGAATGAACGGCTGGGCGCGGGATGGTTTTTCTTGGTGCTGGCAGCGAATGCGTTGATGCCGGTCGCGGCACCGGCTCAGGAAACCTCCGTCCTCGAACTGGTGGATGAATGCGATATCCTCGCCGCCCATCCTGACGACCCAGAGCGCTACGCCGATGGCGTGGCGGATGATGCGATTGTGCCAAAACTCGCGGTGATGGCCTGTGAAGCGGCCATCGAGCAGGGTGCCGTGCCGCGATACATATTTCAGCTTGGCCGCGCCCTGCTGGCGGGCAACAAGCGCAGCGAGGCTTTTGCGCAATTCAATAAAGCGGCAGATGCTGGCTATGCCGCCGCCTCGGCCTATCTTGGCGATGCCTACCAGTTCGGCTACGGCACGGAGATTGACCCCGCCATGGCCTTGGCCGCCTACCAGAAGGCGGTTGCGGGCGGGTTTGAGATCGCCAAGGTGCAGATCGACCAGCTGCAGTTCAACCCGCAGATGTACACGGGCGAATTCCTGCCCGCGTTCTTCAATTCCGATTTTGCGAGCATCAACGGCAAGTCGAAGGATGAGGGCGTGGGGCCGCTGGCACGCAACTATGTCTTCAATCTCGTTCAGACGGTCATGAACGAATGCGGCGAGGTGCTTTCACCCGCCAGTGTGCCGAAGCTGTTCCGCTATCGCTATCCGTCTGGCTGGACAGCGCAGGCCGATGAGAATGTCGCGGTCGCCATCCAGACCTCCGTTGCCGAATATGACGGGCAGGCCTTTCTAAAACGGCACGGGTGCGAGGGAGCGGTGGCGAAGCATGTGTTTTCGCGCATGAATGCGTTTTTCTCGGAACAATGAGGGCGGGCGTGAGCGTGGGACGGTTTTTGAAGTCGGGCATGGCCGCGCTGCTATTGGCGTCGATGGCAAGCGCCGCCAGTGCCGAAAAGCTCTTTACCGAGCTGGGCGGGGCCAAGGCATACTTGCCGGATGATTTTGCCTGCGCCGCGAAGGCGCGCATAACGGTGCGCGCGGACGATCCGGCCTATTTCAACAGTGACCGCGCCAACCTCGAAAAGATGATCGCTGGCGTCCGCGCGGTGCTCGGCTTCCAGTGCGACCAGATCGAGGACGTGATGATAAGGGGCGTTGCCGGTGACAAAACCGTCTATGGCGGCGTGGTCACGGCAAAGAACGACTGGCTGCTGATCGACGTGCCGGTGAGCATTGTTGATGGCGCTCCAGCCCAGACGATCCCGCCGCCCGCGAGCGAGACGCCCAAGAATGCCGGGTCGGTGACGGCGCTGGCATTGCCGCCCAAGCCGGACCAAAATGCCGGGGGCGCAAAGCCGTTTGCGGCAGAGCCGCCGCCAGCACCGCCACCGGCGACGAAACCGGAAGCCTCCGGCGGCATTGAGCAGTTCAAAGATGTCCAGCGCAACATTCAGGGTGGCAGCTTTCCCGATGCGGGCTATAATTTCGCACCGCTAATTGCCTCCCTCTACCTCGGGAAGCTGAGCGACATCCCCGACGATCAGGAAAGCCGCAAGACAGTCGGCAGCATCATCGCCTCGGTCGCCGAAAACTGCGGCGACCGTCCCATCAATGTCGCCCGCGCCTTTATCGCCTATATCGACCCAAAGCTCGGGCGAGCCATGTCAGGCGATCGGGACGCGTTGATGCAGGAGGGTCTTGGCCGCTTAGCCGAAATGCTCAAAGGCATGTCTCAGGGTATGCCGGGGATGATGGATTACATCGAAAGCAATGCCTGGCAGATCGCCGAAGCGAAGGCGGACGGGCGACTGTTCATCCAGAACTACGGATGTCAGGGCGCAGACTTTGGCAAATTCGAGAGAAGCCTGCACAGCATCATTCTCCAGCGCTCGGGAAGCAACTTCGATCCCTATGACGTTATCGCCTATTCTCGACTCATGAGCCCGGCGCTGCGCAATCGTCTCGGCTACGCCGATCCGGACGAGGCGCTGCGCGAGCGCGAAATGGCAGGCTTTCATCAGGCCGCCCAGAAATCCTGCGAGGGGCGGTTCGATCAGTCCGGGTTTTGTGCCTGCGCGGTCGATAAACTCAAGGATGCCAGCCTGACGAAGGACCAGTGGCAGACAATTGGTGGCGAGTTCGCGAACGTAACACGATACGGCGCACTCCGCCCTGCCATCGCAGCATGCTATTGAGAGCAGCGAACATGACATCTGGCGGGTCTATACTTCTACGGGGAATTGCAACGGCGGCAGCCCTGACGGTGGCGTTGCCGCCGCAAGCAGCTGCGAACGATATTTTGCGCTTCGGCGAGCAGCTTCTCAACGAGATGCAGCGCAAC
Source organism: Mesorhizobium australicum (assembly GCF_900177325.1). Classification (NCBI taxonomy): domain Bacteria; kingdom Pseudomonadati; phylum Pseudomonadota; class Alphaproteobacteria; order Hyphomicrobiales; family Phyllobacteriaceae; genus Mesorhizobium; species Mesorhizobium australicum. Next base: position 513,237 of record NZ_FXBL01000004.1, read on the forward strand.
AGCGGCGGCCGGGTTATCCGCCGCCTCGATGAGGATGAAATCATTCGCCGTGTGCCAGACCGGCGGCAGCAGCGTTCCGAAACGAGGCGGCAGCAACGGAAGACGCAGCAGCGCAGCGCTGAATCCGGCCCGAGAGGAAATCCCACCGTCTACCGGCTCCAACAATTCCTGATCGCGAACGGCTTCAATCCCGGCGAACCGGATGGAGATTGGGGACGCGCAACCGAACAGGCGCTTAAAGACTGGCAGGCCTCCATCGACAACGAGCCGACCGGCGTCCTGACCGACCCGCAGCGCATGACGATTTTTGGGACGACCGACCCGGCCGGAACCAAAACCGCCGAGCAACCCGCCCAGCCGATGACGGCACCAGCGCGTGTGGCAGCAGCCACCCCGCAGGGCGGAGGCTACGTGCAGGTCAATCGCCCCGGGTACGGCGTATGGTATGGGCGCATGGCCTGCAAGCGCGACCGGGAGACGCTGGATACGCAATTCGAGTTCGATATCGCCACCCGAAAAGACGGTTATTACGAACTGACGCTGGCCCTATACCGTCCGAACGACAAGGACGGACATGTCACCTACACAACCTTTTTGGGTGAGGACATTCGCGGCAAGGAAGGGACGCGGAATTTTGTCGTCAGCAAACGAGATAACGACATCGGCGCGATCACACCGGGCAACTTTACCCTGACAGGCGATATCTTTGGAAGCGCACCGCTAGAAGCCGCTTTTTCAAGCGGGCCGTGTCCTAGCTTCGCCGCCGAGCATTATTCGGCATGGGGATCGAGGATGACGCCGACTGCCGCGATACCTGTGGACGGTGGAACGTTTGTGTCACTACCGACGTGGCGGGATAGATGCGAAGCGCTCATCGGGTGGATGGACAAATTGACGGTCGAATACCCCGGCCATGATTTCCTCAAAGGGGATCGCAGCAATCACCGGCGCACCCTGCCTCTGTTTGCCGATGACGATTTCCTCCCGGTGTTCGGGCAGGCGTTCGACGCCCTCAACGAAGAATCGCGGCGGAAAATCTGGGACGAGATCGGCGATCATTGCGAACGAGACCCGTTCACCCGCGACCGGATGCGCATCTACAACTATTTGATCGAGGGGCGATTCAGGGAATATGGCGTCCATGCGCCTATGTTCGGGGTCCGTGAAATCCGCAAGATCAGGAACGAGGTGCGCGCCCTCGCTCAGCAAGCTGCCGCACCGATGAGCGGGGATCGTCCTTTCCGTTCGGTCGCAGGCGATCTGATCGCGGTTCGCGAACAGATCGCCGCGAAATCGACCCAGCTATGGCCGAGCGAGACGAAGGATGCGGCGGCCGCCATCGACGCGCGCATCCAGACGCTCGCGCGCGCCGAGGCGGACAAGGCGCTGGCCGCAACGCAGGCTGCTAGCGATCCGGCATCGGGTTTGAAGCTGGCAGGCGATGCTCTCTCCAATGACCGTTTTGGTTTCCTTGCCCAGATGGCTGCGGCGGATCGGGATCAATTCACGCGCGCTATCGAGGAGTTGCAGGCAGGTTTCGCCGAGCAGTTATTTGCGCCCGAGCTATCCAAAGCATCGGCAGCGCCCCGCGATCTCGGCGGCGTCCGCCAGATCGCCGAGCAGTTGAAAGCTGTGCCCGCAATAACAACCGGCATACCGGATACCCCGAAGCAGAAATTCATTGCAGCCCTGACCACCGAGCGCGACAAACGCCTTGTTGAAATCGTGGACCGCAGGATTGCCGAGTTGACGGCGCTGCCACCCGGTCTGGCCGGGTTGAGCGCTGGCGCGACATGGGCCGATACGCTCAAAGCCGATTTTGCCGGGTTTAGCGATAACGCCGCCCTCAAAAAAGCTGAGGGCGAGTTCGGTAAAGACCGGCAGCGCCGCCTAAAAGAAGCCCTCCCGGAATTTGAGGCTCGCGCGCGTTCCATGGCAAATCAGGCGGAAGCGGCGGCCCTGGTGGACCAGTATTTTTCCATGCCGAGCGACAAGCGTGAGACGGTCTGGCTCGAATACATGTTCGCTGCGAACGCGGTTGGTTCATAGCCAAGGCTTGGTAATACCAGTCAATCGGGCATAGCGCGGTTCGCAAGATGTGCGGGGTAGTACCCCGCATCTTGGCAAGGGGGTCGCTGCGCACCCCCGTTGCATCCCCCGGCCTGTGGCGCAAATCAGGCATTGAGCCTTCACGCGCCATCCGACCGTATCGCCGGTCGATCACTCGCAGGCGTCTGACCGCTGCACCACCAGTCAAGGAGCGTTCGGAGCTCCCCGACACCCCATGACCAACCCTGCGCGGTTTGGATGCGCGCCATCTTCTCGAAGATGGATCACGACCAGGGGCGTCCGCCGCCCCATGGACCCGCGCCATGCTCCCGCGCATGGAGGCGGCCGGAGGAGATGTCGGCTCTCCCCCGGACCCCATCGAGCAGGCGGAGATTTTGCTCTCCTCCTGCACCTCCATCAAACAAGCATTGCCGCCCGTTCCGCAACCATGCCGTTCACAATCTTTACAATGCCACGCATGTGGTGAGATTTAGCATGACCGAATCTTCCGAGCCGATTCCCGATCAACCCGCGCCTGGTGTACTTGCCGGAAACCTTGGCAAGCCAATCAAGCTGACGGATTTGCAGCTCAATGGCGTCACCGCCGAAGCCGGACGCGGTGGCCAAACGATCAGCATCTATACGCGTCTCTATCTCACTTCAGATGATCGCTTTTTTCACCGAATCGTGGAAGGCGTGACTGCCCATATTCAATATCGGGCGGGACAGGCCGGACAGTCCATCGACTTAACCCGCGTCGGTCTCATGTTGCTGATAGTTCACCCCGACAATACGGGTGATTTGTGGCTCGATGCGGCGGCCGTTACGATCAAGATTCTGATCAAATGCCCCATGGCGGCAGGAGCGGTCATTTTCGAGAAGGACATCGCGGATGTGACTGGAATGTCATTCCCGCTCGTGGAGATCGATAAGAAGGACCGCGTGATCTGCATTTTCCGAGAAGGATGGCGGTTTGCGCTTTTCTGCGATTTCAATCCCGACGGCGATCTCTCAATAGAGGATATGGAAAGGGATCTCGGAACACTCCACCGACGGCTGAAGTACCGAGACTTGTATGACTCCATCGCTGACCAAAACGTTTTCGGGCGTCTCGTCGAGGCGGGTTGGTTCCCGTTTGTTGAAATTCTCGGCGCGGAGTTTCGTCAGCTTGCGAGCCACTGCGAAGCAGGGTTCGAGCTCGACGAGATCGAAGCGAAGCTGCTTACCACGTTCGATGTGCCGCGGATCGAGAGCATGTTTGCCCGATGGATGGCTAAACCTCACTTTGCCGGCAAGGAGCTTCTGCTCCGATCGGCCCTCAAAAATTTCGCATCCGGCGACTCTGTCGCGGTACTGAAAATTGTGCTGACCGAAATCGAAGGCATATTGCGCGATGCGTACCGGAAGGTTCACGGCAAGGGGGCGAAGCTTAATAAGCTCTTGGAATTCGCGGTCTTGTCTGCCGAGAAAAAAGCCGGACAGCCGGACACGCTGCTGTTTCCGGCAGCATTCGCTCATTATCTGAAATCCCACACATTTGCAGATTTCGATCCTGGGACGCGAACCGGCAAGGCAAGTTCGCGTCACGCAGTCGGACATGGCGAAGCCGATGCGGAGAGCTATACGCAAGTGCGGGCGCTTCAGGCGCTGCTCACTCTCGACCAATTAGCTTTCTACACCTGACATTCCGGCAGGAGTTAATGACGGAAAGGCTCATCGTCATCCTCGCGCTCGGACTCGATCCAGCGACGCAGGGTATCGAGCGTTGCAGCGGCCCAGGCGCGAACCGCCGGCGAAGAATGCACGAGCCAGCCGGACACAAGCGGTACAAGGGGCTCAAGATATCCCGCGAGCGACCCCGAACATGAACTGGGACGAAGACGATCTGACACAGCGCGGAGAACATTCGGTTGGCCGCCGAATTCCTCTACAAAGGCGGCCATCGCCGGATGCCATGCCAATGATCCGTCGCGCTGTTCTAGGGCAATCGGAAGCCACGGCACCGCAAGGAAGGCCCGTGTTTCTGGTTTAGCGCGAATCCAATCGAGGTAAAGCTCGCGCGGGAGTTCGAATAGCAGGCCGGCGCCGAGCCAGTCTTCCCGATCCTGTCGCAAGAGGCGGCCCAGCCGGTGACGACGCACCGGGTCCTTCCTCTCAAATTCCTTGCTCAGTTCGCCCCAGACTTGCTGCGGATGGCTCTTGATCAGAGTTTGCAGGATTGTGCGTGCCGGATCATCCAGCGCGAAGAACACGTCGCTGTCTGCAAGCCGAGCAAGGCGCACAAGTTGCCTTGTCATATTGCAGGCGAACTTGTCATCGACAGCGCCATGTTTCGCGAGCCACGAGACGGATTCATGGAAATAGTGCCCGTCCATCGTCCCCCGATTAACACCGTTAAAAAGGTCGCGGGAAAGCAGGATGGATTTCACGGTTCGGATGAGCGTGCGTGCGGGCGACCGCCCGTCGTACAGATACATGAACACGATCTCGATCGCGGCCCAGAGACCGGGCGCGCCCATACGCTTGAGCGCATCAAGCAGCGGCTGAATATCGCCGGGCGAGAGATGGTTGAGACGTTGACCGTAGGACAGCGTCACGCATCGCCACGGCTCAACGTCTCCACTTTCCAGAAGGGAAATCACAAGGGCGAGATCAGCCGGCTGGAGCTTGCCGGAACCGATCATGGAGATCGCATCATCGCTGAGCTTCGGCGTCTGGAGGGCCAGACGCACGCATTCGCGCGCCGCTTCGCTATTCCGGTCGTCGGTGCCGGCAATCAATCCGCCGAATAATTGCCGGTTTGCCGGCGTCGGCTTGTCATTCAGATATTCGACTGCCCGTTTGAATGCGGCCACCGGATCGTGGAGCGACCTGGCAAGTTCGCGCGCAAAACCAAAAACGTTCTTGCCATCATTGACGCACAGCGCATCAAGCGTCCGGTCAAGCATCTTACTGTCCTTCGCGATAGCCGGAGCCAGCTTCGCAGCTTCGCGGGTCGAATACTCGAAGTCGTGCTTTGCGCCTGGCGAACGGTCGTACCGGGAATCGGGATCATGAAGATCGGCAGGCCAGCCATATGTGTAAACAACGACCCGATCGACCGGATCATCCGGCATCAATTCGTCGAAAAGCGCGCGCACCTTCGAGACTCGATCCGGTTTGTTCTTCTGCGCATCGAAATACAGCCAGCTTGCAACCGCCTTGATCGCATCCGGCCAGACTCCTGTATGCGCAATGATCCTCAAGACGGCGGCGCGCGCATCCTCGAAAGGTATTGAGCTAAGCAGGCCGCGCAGGTGCCGGGCTATCGCTTTCCTGGCCGGCTCCGCGTACGGCCCTCCCGATGTTGCAAACTCGCTGAGCCGGGAAAGGCCGGTGCGATGAAAATCCCACAGCTCGCCATAGGTCTTCGGAACCCAGTCCTCCAGGCGCTGTGAACTACCGATCTCATCGGAACTCCCGCTTCTGGAGAAGTGGGATGTCATCAGCATGCTTTCGAGCGCGTCGACGCAAAGCCGCTGCTCCGCCGCATCCGGCGAGCGCAAACCCTCCTCAAGAACCAGCAGGCGGGTGGCAGGATCGGCTTCCGTGCCGGAAAGGTATGGTTGATACAACTGCTTGAAGTGGCCGCCAGCACCGTTGTCATAACCGTCATCGGTTTCGCTCGCCGCAAGACGGCGCAGCAACGTGGCGGCGCGGGTAAAGCTTTGCGCACGGAAGGCCAGTTTTTCCAATGCCCAAATGAGATAACTGCGCCCATCGCGGATCGCCTTGAGTTCGTCATTCGTCAGCGGCGACAGCACACGATGAATCGTCTCCGCCGCCCGGTCGGGATCGACGTGGACGAGCCGATCAAAGCACTTGGCGCCAAACTCGGTGTTGAGAGCAGCAAGGTTTCCGAGGCACTCAGGAGCCAGCAGCGCTCGCGCAAAGGCCTTTGCCGTCGGCGAATTGTCGAGCCACCGCATGCGGCGCAACAGGCTCGATTTCAGTTCTTCGGATGCATCTGAGAAGAATGAGATAAGCGCTTCAGGCGACAGGCGGCCCAACCGGTTTTCGCCGAGTCGTGCAGCGAGCGGCACCGGCAGAACCTGGAAGAAGCTGCCGCGGACCTCAATGATCCCGCGTGCCCGAAAGCCCAGTATGAGATCGGTGAACTGCGCGGGCGGCATGCCGGCAAGCTTCTCCGCCACGAAAGCCGCTTCGGCGGCAGCCTGACTCCTGAAACCGACCCACTCAAACAGGCTCAATATCTCCAGCGCTTTTTGCGCTTCGTCATTTGGTGTGCTGCCGCCCCAGATTACCCGGTCAAGAACCTGCTCGGCTGAATTGATAATGTCGCGCCCATCGCCCTGCTGTGCGCCCAGAACCGCCATTTGTGGAAAGCCGTTCGCCAGTTCGGCAATAAACCGGGCATCGGCATCTCGAAGCGCCGGAGCAGCGCTCTTCGCGATCGCTTCGATATTGGCGTCGTCGGCGCGCTCCAGGCGAAGCGTGCGTGTGCCTTTCGCTTGCGTGAATTTCGTTTCGACGTTGATCGTGATCAACCGGAGTTGCGAACCCGCCCGGCCTGCGAAATCAGCGAGTTTGCGATGAACGTCATCGGGACATTCATCGACGACCAGTATGCCATTCGATCCGGAATCGGCGATTTCGAGCGCCAACTTGAGGACTTCTTCCTCAACGACGGAATAATCGGCATAGATGACGGAGCGGGCTGTCACCTGAGCATCAACTGCCGCCCCGTCAGCCAGCATCTGATACACAAAACGGGATTTTCCGAAGCCTGACGGGCCAATAACCCGGATGATGCGTTCTTTGTCTTCCAATCCATCAAGACAAGCTTGCACGCTCTGATTAAAATTCCAGGCGTTGATCCGGACATCTTTGCGTTCCGCCTCTTCTATGTTCCGGTTGACCGGGACATAGCGCGGCGTGTCGGACGGCACCCAGGGTACGTCATAAATGCCCGGCGATTTGCCCCAATCCTCATGCGATTGAAACCCGCCCAGCGACCGGCCGCGCTGATAGGAAGCCAGCCACAGTGCCACCGCCGGGTGGGTGAAAACCCAATCCGCTATGCGGTTCGCATCGTAAATCTCGATGGCGGCCGCCATATTCGGATCGCCGCCGCCGTCCGTGATGGCCTTTCGGATCGCAGCAACCAGCTTGTCCTTTTTCTTCTGGATCATCGGATAGGAACAGAAGACGACATAGGCGCCGCCGTCTGAAAGGACTTGCAGAACTGCGTCGTTGATCGCGGTCTTGCCGCCCTTTGCCTTCTTCAAAATCTCAGCGCGGATTTGCCCCTCGGTCAGATTTTGCGCTTTCGATTGAAAGAGCGTCAGCCGGTGGGGAAAATAAGCAGTGGAGTCGAGGCCGCCCGTCCATTGAACGCGGCCATCCTCGCCGCCGTCCGGAACCGTTACCTGCAACGGCACCGATGCGGCGCGAAGCGGAATATCCGTCAGTCGGCACTCCGCCAGCATGAGGCGTTTCATCAGCCTCACCAGCATGACGCTATCGAGCGTCTTGATGAAGTCGGGAGCAATCTCGAACATCATCGGCCGCCGTCGTCTTCGGGAAACAGCCCCGGCATCCAACGGTCGGCGAATTTCGCCGGAAAGGCCAATCGCAACGGCGCGCGGGTACTCTCCGATGTCAGCGCGCCGACATCAAGCAGCCCGGACGTGATGCGCCGCGCGGCACGCTCGCTCATACCAAGCATCTGCACGACATCGCTGCGCTGCAATTCCCCTTGATAGAGGACGGCTTTCAGCACGATGTCGGACTTTGAAGGAAGGGTTCCCGCCCTGATCTGCTCTTCCGCCCAGATCAATATTCGATCGCGCAGCCGGTCGGGCCTCATCAGGTTTTCCATGAAGGAGATCTGATCGATGCAGGTCTCAAGGAAAAATTCAGCGAAGGCGGCCAGCTCCTCCTCGCTGAGCGTACCGCGCCCATCGAGGTCATTGCGCCTGGGCATATCGCATGCGGCCAGGTGGTACTTATACTTCTTCTCCTGCCGCGCGAGTCCGCGTGAAACCGACCAGAGTCCCTGCGTGTCCAGCGTACCGAGCAGCATTGCGTACGACATCATCCGCGCGACGCGGCCGTTTCCGTCAACAAAGGGGTGCACCCAAAGCAGCCGGTGATGCGCGCAGGCGGCGGCGAGGACGGAATCAATGCGCCCCAGCTTGCTGTAAGCCTGATGGAAGCGCGCAAGGAACCGTGGAACGGCGCCGGGGCTCACGGCGATATGGCGACCCACTTTCACGTCGCGCTCACGCAGGGCGCCAGGTACGACAGCGACTTCTTCACCCGTGGTCGGGTCCTTTGCCACCAGCAATTCCGGCGGCAGCAGTTCACAAAACCGCCGATGCATTTCCTGGATAGCGGATGGTGCCGTTGCCGGCTCGGAAAGCCCGCCCGCATCGATCCACTGCTGCACGGTGATGTGCGCTTTGGCTTCGAGCTGCAGATTGCGTTTTTCCGGGTCGGCGCTGTAGTCGCCGTGCAGGGCGCGCTCGATATCGATCGGATGCGTGTTGTGCCCTTCGATCAGGTTGCTGTAGTAGCAGTTCATCGAACGCACGAGATCGGCCAAGGCGGCGGAGATCGAGGCCGGGAGCGAGCGCCTGAACCCCTCCGAGCGCGCGGCCAGATCGAGAGCCAGATCGTTCAGAACCCCGCGCCGCTTAGCATCCGCCGATATCATGAGCGGCTCGAACAGTCCGGTTGTTTCTCCATCGTCGCGAAGGATCATATTGCCTGTCTTTGGCCGCTTTTCTGGCCGACTTCAAATCAAAATTTTTTTAATGATATCATACATATGCACATCAGAGAAGCTTGAAATATTCCGCTATTTTGGCCGCTTAGTAGGCCGGTTGACCTCAGGCGCCCCCTCGCTTGGGGGAGGCACGGGTCAGTTTAATCGTTCCCGCCGTATTCATTCCCTTTTGCCAGTTTCGGTTTGTCCAGTAGACGCCCTTCATCTCTGGAGGATGGCGCGTGGCGAGGATTTCAATATAGGCCGCTCCCATGTGCATCTGCTCATCCGACGGCTGAGGATGCGGGGTGCTGTTCCGGAAAACCGAGGTCACATAAAAACGGCCGGTTCCCGCCTCCTTGATCGGCTTAACAAACAAAGTGTCCGACATCGAGTAATCGCCGTCGCCGGTCAACGACATGCTGATAGCGAACAAGCTCTGCCGTATGGTCATTGTGCCCCGAATCCGCACTTTGACCTTTGCAGGGTCAAGATCGGGATGAAAGGCAGCAATCTCCTTGATGTTGGATTCTGCAATGAATGCCCATTCCCCTGAAATATTGGGGAAAACCCATGTGTTGAGAAAGGGGAAAATCTTCCAGAACACGCGCCAGAGCGGCGATGTACCGAGAATCATGATAAAAGCTGCCGCGCCGGTAATCGCAAACGACACCGTCCGCGCATATCCGGTCATGTCGGTCGGTCTGATAACCAACCAGGCTGCGATCAGCGCCAAAGCGCCAATGGCCAACACGATGCGGATCAGCGTCGGCTTCTCCAGGGCTTGATACATGCCCGATTCCTCAATATATAGTATTGGTTCTTGTTTTGTTTATGCTACATTGTGATTCACGTTTTGTCACCCGAAAAGGAAACGCACGATGGCGCTCATGAACGCCAACACATTGCTCTATGGCGCCCGTGACGCTATCGCCTACCATCAGGCCATCCAACTGCCCGATGACGTGCGCGCCGCTATGTTTCAGGCCGACCGCGATATTCGCGCCCGCCTGAGGAAAGTGACGCGGTTCGTAATCGATAGCGGACGGGCAATGAGCTACGCTTCGGCAGAATACCGCCGGGCAAAGCAGGAACCGCTTCAGTTCGAGCTGCGCTTTCTCAGGCAAGGCAGTGTCGTTTACGACACGGTCATCGATCCTGCTCGCCGTCCTCCGCAGCAAACGGACCTGGATGATGGCATTTATGCCCGGACATCCTTTCTCTCGGATTTCGAGCCGGGGCTGGCTGCTACCAAGTATTTCGAGCTGGTCGAGACGGCCCTCGCGCCCCTGTGCAAGGAGCGCGGGTGGCGCCTCGTAACAAACAAGGACACCTGCGTTCGCGTCGTCATCGACGAGAAGATTCACATCGATCTGCCGCTCTACGCTGTGCCCGACACGGAATTTGTAACGCTCGAGAAATGCTTCCAGGATGTCACGGGGCTGAAGCTCGTCGCCGGGAGCGCCCGGTTGTCTACCGTTCTGGATGGGTTCTCGGACATCCGCATCCCTACCGACAGGGTCATGCTGGCGCATCGCAAGAAAGGCTGGATTTCATCGGACCCTCGCGCGCTGCATGACTGGTTTGTGCGCGAGTGCGAGCGGCATGGCCCGCAGTTGAGGCGGACCTGCCGATACCTGAAAGGTTGGCGCGACTTTCTCTTCCTCGAAGGCGGTCCGGCGTCGATCGCCCTCATGGCTTGTGCTGTCCGCAGCTACAAAGAAGGCGGATGGGTTCCTCAAAACGATCGTGACGATCTGGCGATGTTGGAAATCGCAAAACGGCTTCCCGTATTTTTCAGCGCAACGATTGTGAACCCGGTGCTGCCGGATGCGGAGCCACTCAACGACTGGGACGAGGTAACCCGGAAGCGGTTTGTGAACGCCGCTAACGATCTCCACGGGCACATGCACACAGCTCTTGAAGGCACCGCGAACGCGGAAATCACGGTTCGCAGGCTGCAAGAAGCGCTGGGCACCCGTGTTCCGTACCGGCCTGATCTGGTTCGGGCGTTCGACAAGACACCGGCGCGCGCGCCGGTCGCTGCCGTGGTCGCATCGCCTCTGCCGCTCAGGAGGCCGACCACCTCTGCATGAGCGAACCATGGCTCCGCATTAAGGCTGTCCTGGAGGCGCAGGGATTTATCCCGGCGGGTGACGTCAATGAAGACCGGTATGTCGGTGCACTGAAGTCCGGCAGCGTCTCGGTCAAGGTGGAAGTTACCATCGAGGACTATGATTTTCTTGTTCTGCCGCGTGTGAAGGTACTGGATCGTCAGGCGCTGCCGAAAGCAATTCGCGGCCATCTCACCGAAGGCGACTATCTCTGTTACGCCGATCGCGAGACGTTCCTGCTCGACCGCTACCAGCCGGACCGGTCGATATTGACTGTTCTCGATAGGGCCCGCGATACACTCAATATTTTGCTTCACGGCAATCCCGCGCGCGATATCGCTGCGGAACTTTTCGCCTATTGGGGCGGCGTGCCCCATGCCTTCATCGATTCGCCGCGCACAATGACCAGGGCAACTCTCGGATCAGTCAGTTTTCGGAATGGTTATGTGCTGCGCGTCGTTGCATCCACTCCGGAACGTATGAAATCTTGGGCAGCAGCCGGGAATGCAACGTGTGAGGTTGCAGGATCGATACCCGTTCTGCAATGCACCGGCCACATCCTTCCTCCGGAAGCGGCGATCGAGACATTTGCCGACGCGCTATCCTGGGCCCAAGGTCAGCAAGGTGCGCCAGGCGGTATCGCGGAGCTGGCCATTTCCGCGTCGGACACCGCGCCCGGCCTCTTCCTTGTAGGTGATAATGGGGTGCTCGGATTCCAGGCCATCGCAAACCCCACCTTGAATATCGCCGCCAAGCGGGGATTCCGCACTTCCAAGCGGGGGGCTCTGTGGCTTACCGAGAAAGACAAGCTCAAAATCGAACGGCTGCGCGGTGTTCCGGCGGATCACGATGAAATTGTCGCGCGGAATCTCGCCGGCGTAGCGCCCCTCAGCGGAAAGAGGATTGCGCTGATCGGATGCGGCACCGTAGGGAGCTACCTCGCGCGGGGACTGGTTCAGAATGGCGCCGGGCAGCGCGCTTCTCTTTTGCTGATCGATCCGGACATCTTTGCCCCAGGCAACATCGGTCGCCACTTGCTTGGCGCCCGCTATATCGGTCGGAACAAGGCCGAAGCCATGGTTGAGGCGCTAAGGCACGATTTTCCGGACGTCGAAATCGAGGCTGTGACGCGCAGTGCGGCGACCTGCTTCAGCAGGCTGGCCGGCTTTGATCTCGTTGTGGACGCAACGGGCAGCGAGCAATTCTCCGATGCCCTCAACGGCTGGGCGCTGGCGAGCCGCAATGCGGGGCGCGCGTGTCCGCCTATCCTTTACGCATGCCTTCATGGCAACGGCATAGCCGCACAGACTTTTCTTGCAACGGGGCGTGCGGGGGATGCCTGCTTTCGTTGCCAGCGGCCGTTATTCGAGCAATCCTGGCGCTATCCGGTCGTTCAGGGACCCTACGAGACCCCGAACGTGGCAGTGCGGCCATGCGGCGAAGGCGCCTTCGTGCCCTTTGCTGTAGACGCCACGATGATGGCTGCGGCGCTTGCTCTGCGTCATGCCATCGATGCGGTTTCCCAGAATGGCAGACCGACTTTCAGAATGCGTGCGGTGGATGCCTCGAAAGCCAGGCATCAGAACGATCGAACTGTCGAACGCTCCGAGAAATGCCCCGCTTGTTCACCTCTCGTGCATTGAGCATCGATTCGCTGGTTCCCGGTTCCAGGAACAGTACCAGTCGCTGACTCCCTTGTGTGTAGAATGCTGCGTCGCGGGATATGCATATTGACGCCCGCCTCGAAATACTCTCTCCTGATCAAGTACCCTTAAAGGGGTGCCGGCCACCTGGCCGAAATAACCGACGGCGGAGCAATCCAAACGTCGAAGAGAATGAGAACAGCCCCGGCATTTGCTGTGTGGCGCTGCCAAAACCACCCTCGAAAATGATAAAAAGCCGCGCTTCGGCGCGCGTCATAACCTCATGGAGGAAGGCATGCGCTTCGCACTTGTAGATGGAATTCTTACATCGCCCTCATCAGGGCTGACCGGTGTGTGCCGGGCTTGCGGGAACCCTGTGTTTGCGAGATGCGGTCCCATTCGGGCTCATCATTGGACCCACCGTGGCGAGCGCGTGTGTGATAGCTGGCACGAGCCGAGGACGCAGTGGCACTACGCATGGCAGGATAGGTTTCCGAAGCCCTGGCAGGAGTTCATCCGTTATGCACCATCGGGCGAAAAACACATCGCGGATGTCCATACCGGCCACGGGTTTACGATTGAGTTCCAGTACTCATATCTGAAACTCGAAGAGCGCCTTGCCCGCGAAGCCTTCCATGGCAACTTGGCATGGGTGGTCAGCGGGGGCCGGTTGACTAGAGACCTGCCGCGCTTTCTCGAAGGCTTGGCATCGTTCCAGCCAGTCTGGCAAGAAGGCGTTTATGTCACGCCGTTTCCGGAAAGAGCTTTCCCGCGAAACTGGCTTGATTGTTCCGCACCGGTCTTCTTCGATTTTGCGAACGCGCCGAAACTTTCAGATGCGTCCTCTCTGGTAGCGCAGCCGCTTTGGTGCCTGCTGCCGAAGCGCGTATTTGGCAAGGCCGTCGTACTCCGGATTCCACGAAATACCCTCGTGCGATGGGCACACGAGCGTGATCAGCTATTGCCAACGCAGACGATTATGACACAGGTGGCCCGCGCTTTGGTCATGATCGAGCGCGCGAGACAGGCTGAAATCGTACGTCTGCGTTCGATCGAAATTGGCAGGCAACAACGCCGCGTCTGGCGGCCACGAACAAAACGCAGGCGCTTTCGCAGATACTAGTTGGAATAGCCGGTAAGTTGCGGAAGGCCTTGGGGCTTTGCCCCCGGCGCGCTCCAAGAGCCTTCCGCCCAGCCTCGGTCGCTGCGCTCCTGCAGCCGGTTCCCCGCGAAGGCTCTTTCCGCTTGCACCCCATTCTCGCCGAAGGGCAGGGGTTCAGGTAGGCTGAACCCATCAAAGATTGGAAGAGCGCAGCCCGGCCATGATGGCATCCAGCTCGGTATCCTGGTCGAGGGTTGGCGCTGAGAGAGCCGGCACGCGCGGCCTCCTGTCCAGCCAGGCATATTTGTCGGGCCGGGTGCGCACGTCGCGCAGCAGGCCGGCCATTTCCGGCCGCTCCCAGAAATTCGGTAGCTCCACCGTGAAGAACCCGTGATCGCGGGATTCCAGCAGCGCCTTGTCGCCGCCAGTGGCCGCGCGGATGTCCTCGACCTGGAGCAGCGGGCGGGCCTGTTCGGAGAGATTATCGCCCGAGCCGTTGACCTGGTTCTGGTTGACGTTGAACCCGCGCACCATGACGGAGGTTTTGCCCGAGCGGTGCTCGATCTCCTTCAGCGTCTCGTTGTCCGGCAGGCCGCGATAGAGCGTGTGCGCGACGGCCTTCTTCCAGATGCGCGCGGTCTCGCAGCCGTATTTCGCCTCGATCTGCGCCGCCGCGTTCTGGAAAACGCCAAGGAAATTGATCCCGCCCTCGCGGTACAAGGTGAGGATTTCGAAGAAATTGGAGACGTAGAGCTGGCCCCATTCCTCGCCGATGAGAAGGGTGCGCAGGGGACCGTGCGCATCGGCGACGCGCTCCACGATGGCGGCCGTCATCGCGCCGACGAAGGTGCGGCTGGTCTCGCTGCGCGCCGAGCCGATCAGGAAGAGCGCGGTGCGCTCGTGTTTCATCTCCGCCGGATCGAAGGAATTGCGCTCCGTCACCGCCCGGGCCGCCGATCCCGGCTGGAAGCCCCGCAGCCGCTCCATGATGAGCGAGGCATAGGCATTCCACTGGTCTTTCGATTTCGTGAGGGCGGCGATCTGGAGGCACATGCCGGCATCATCCTGCATGCGGTGATCGCTGGCCCACACGTAAAGATCATGGGCGATAGCCTTGGGATCGCGCCCGAAGAAGTCCCACAGGCCGCCCGGCGTGCAGGGATGGATGGCGGAAGGATAGAGCGCCGTGATCTTGTTGTAGAGCGCAAAGCCGGTGCGCACGCCCTGGCCGATCCAGCGGTGCGCCGGATTGGGATCGACCGGCACAAGGTAGCTCGCCGCATCGTAGGCCACGTCGCCGACAAGGGGGCGCAGCTCCGGCCGCGCCGCAATTTCCAGCAGGCGGGTGTTGATGTTGAAGGTCTCGGACGGGTAGCCGTAGAGCCTGTCGGCATTGATGAAGCGCACGCGGTAGCCCTGCCGCTCCAGCGTCTTCCAGGAGACCCACGCCAGCTCGCCGTCCTTGGGATCGGTAATAGTCTTGCTCAGATGCGCCGTGCGCGGCGAGACGAGATTGGCCCCGAGGAAACGGGTGAACTTGCCCTTGCCCGCCTGCGCATCGATGGCGATCGGTTCCGTGCCTGCGTAGACTAGCGCGCTGCCGCCCAGGAATCCGAGTTCTATGCCCCGGCGAAGGATACGATGCCCGGTCATAGCAAGCCGGACTCCTTCAGGTTATCAGGATCGTTCAGCGCGGCATGACCGAGCTGGCCGGACGGGTTGGCGTCCAGCATGGCGCGGAGCTGCGCGGCCGCCAGCGCTTCGGCGCGCGCCCTTGCGATACGGGCCTCCGCCGCATCCCGCCAGGCAAGGCGCTGCTGCGCATGAGATTCGAACGTCCACACGAACTGGTAGAGTTCGGTGAGACGGCCGAGACTCATGACGGTTTCTCCTCGTCATCCCATGTTGCGAAGCGGAACGGCTCGGTCGGGGCCGGCGCTTTGTCAGCCGGTGTAGGGAGCGCCGGCGGCGGCGTATGGTCCGGCGCGGCCGCTGGCGGCTCATCGTCGGCTGTGAGGATTTCGATGCCGACGGAGCCCAGCGTATAGCCGCCGATCAGCAGGTAGCCGAGATAATCCGCTTCGAACGGCAGCCCGAACAGAATGCAGCAGAAGGCCCAGAAGGTGGGTGCCAGCGCCATGCCGATCAGGCCGCGCCCGACAAAGGCATGTGCCTCGTCCGGCGTGATGACGAAGCGGCCAAGGCGCAGCGGCTTCTTCCACGCCAGCAGCGCCAGGACCGTGAACACCAATGCGGCGAAGGCGAGAAGGGCGAAGAAGAACAGGGCTGCGAAGGCGATAACGGCGACGACCACCCCGATGGCGGCGTTCTCGTCATTGCTTTTCGAGGACATGACACACTCTCCCTTGTGGTTATTACCGTTGAAGCTTGAGACCGGTGGACGCGCCGAGGCTTTGCCCCGGCCCATCCGCCTGGCGGCTGAAGGCGAGATAGCGGCCGATATCCCGGTGCAGGTCGCGCAGGAGGGTTGCCTGCTCACGGCGCATCTCTTTGATCCGCGCCTGGAGGACGGCCCGCTGTTCAAGCTGTCTTTCGATCAGTGCCTGGCGCTCGGCCGCCTGCCGCTCGCGGCTGCGCCGGGCTTCAAGCTCGTTGCCCCGGCGTATCTGCTGGTATTTTCCGGTGAGGCGGTGCCAGAGGCCGCGCAGGCCCTTGGGCAGCCGGCCCGCGCGCGCCCTTGTTTCCTCGTCCCATTCGGATTTCTGGCGTGCATCGAGATCGGTGCGCGCCTTGCGGTGATGCTGCGTCATCTCCGCCCGGTAGGAGGCCAGCTTCTCCGCACGGCCCTTGAAGGCCGCGCGCGATTCTTCGACATGCCGGCGGATGGACAGCGTCATGCGCTGGCCGATGGTCTTGCGCGTATCCGTAACCGAAGGCAGCGCCTCCCCGTCGCCGAGCCGGGCGCGCACCTCTTTCGTCTTCACATCGAGCAGACGCGGCAGCGACCAGACATCACCGCGATGATCGAGCACCACGAAACCGCGCTGATCGCCTTTCGCCAGGAAGAACCCGCGTTCCTCCAGCGCATTGCGCAGAGCTGGCAAACCGTCCGAGCCTCGCCAGCATTCCTGCACGGTTTGTTTGAGCCAGCGGGGATCGATATCCTGCCGCTTCGCCTGCTGCCATTCCGCCAGCGTGAAGTTGGTTGGATTGCGCTCGGCTGCATTGGCAAAGCCGCGCGGCATCTTCCAGCCATGCTCCAGATAGAGGTCGCGCGCGATGTCCCGGAGTCGGTTCTTGAAGAAGGGTAGCGGACGCGCCGTCATCGTGTCGGCGTCGATACGGCTCCACACCGCATGGGCATGACGCCGGCCTTCCTTCTCATGGAAGACCAGGGCACGGGGCTGGCCGTCCAGTCCGAGTTGTTTTTCGATGCGGGCAACGGCATCCTCGAACACCGGCACCGGCACTCGTTCGCCTTCGGGCGGACTCAAGGAAAGCGAAAAGAGATACTGGCGGCAGTTCGTGCCGCGAGCGATCGCCTCGACCTCCTTGAAGGCGGCCTTGAGATTATCGCCGGCAAAGCCCCGCAGCTCATGCAGGCTGATATGCTCGTTATCGTCGGTGCGCAGGAGATGGACTGCGAGATTCTGACCACCGGCGCGCTGCGAGCCTTTGAGGATCATTGCACCGCCTCCGGTTTGAGACCGAGCGCGGCCAGCAGCAGCCGGCGCAGGTCGCGCACATCGCGAAGCGCGGCGAATAATTCGGCTTCTGTCTCAGGCGTCATCGGCAAGGCACCGATATTCACGGCATGGGCGAGCTGGTTGAGATTGTTGGCCAGGTGCGAGCGCCCGAGCAGGGCAAGGACCTGCGCCAGGGCCGTGCGATCTTCCACGGCAAGACCGGTGCGCCGTGTACGGATCGGCAGGGTATCCCCCAGCACTTTCGTCTTGATGTAAGCGCCGAGCGGCGCGCCTGCGGCCTCAATAGCCAAGCGGGCGCGGTCATCCACGCTCAGGCGCAGGCAGAAGGGAGCCGAACGCTTTTTCTTCGGCTTCGCAGCCGGTTTGCGGTAAACTTGTTCGGCAGTAGCGGGGTTGAATGTCTCGGTCAGGGACATGGCGGCACCGGAGGCTTGCTAGGCCTCAGGTGCTCAAGCTGGGTGTTCCAGTCGGCTAAAACCTCGAACAACTGGTTCGACATTTCACCATCAAGGCGCGCCAATTTGGCATTGTACAACAAGTACTTAGCCTTAGCCTGCACTTGCTTCATGGGCTTCATGGCTGAGCGGCGTAAGCACTGCGGACCTCGAATCCAAGCTCACCATGTCGCTACATTCCGCAGATTTACGGCAAAACTCGAATTTGCAGCGGATAAGCATCAAGAACGAAGGTTGAGCGCTGCCCACGAAGGCAGCACCCTGATTGGGGGCACCTCGGGCCCGAAACTGGACCTTGGCTTAGGCACCTAGGCCCGCGTCGGACAGCGACATATGCTGCGGAATGGGTGCTTCTCGTTTGAGCTAGCTCAACGAGGCTGTTGAGCATGCCGTGCATAAGAGAGGTCGCGCCACGCAGATCCGGAGCAAATTCGATGACGAATACGCACCGACGGCAGGAGGATTATGATCTCCTGACGCTCGCGACCAGAACGATCCCTCGTTACACATCCTATCCAACCGCTCCCCAGTTCACCGCCGACGTCGACGCCGCGACGTTTGGCGGCTGGCTGGACCTGGAAGCGAAGCGTGGCGACCCGGTCTCGATCTACCTCCACGTCCCCTTCTGCAGGTCGATCTGCAATTACTGTGGCTGCACGACGAAGGCGGCGCTTCGCGACGATCCCGTCCGAGCCTATGCCGAAGTGCTCAAGGACGAAATCCGACTGGTGGGGGCCACGACCGAACGCATCGCCGTATCGCACCTGCACTGGGGTGGAGGCACGCCGAACATTCTGCCACCGGACTGCATGGCTGAGCTGGTCGGTCTGCTTTCCGAGACGTTCCGTTTCACGGACGACATGGAGCATGCGATCGAACTCGATCCACGGCACGTCACACAGGAAGGCATGGCGCGCCTCTCCGGCCTTGGCGTGAACCGGGTCAGCCTCGGCGTGCAGACGCTCGATGACCGTGTCCAGACAGCGATCGCGCGCGTCCAGCCCCTGCCAGTCGTCGAAGACGCAATGCGGGCTATATCGCAGGCAGGCATCGCGGATGTGAACTTCGACCTGATGTTCGGCCTTCCGTTCCAGACGGAAGCGTCGATCAAAACAACCGTCGAGCAGGCGATCCGCCTGGCCCCCTCGCGGTTCGCGGTCTTCGGCTACGCGCACGTCCCCTGGATGAAGCCCCACCAGCGCCTGATCGCCGACGAGACCCTCCCCGACGCCGGCGCACGGATCGCTCAGGCGCAGCTTGCGCGCCGTCTCCTGGTAGCTGCCGGCTATCAGGAGGTGGGCATCGACCACTTCGCCCGTGAAAGCGATCCGCTGGTGGCGGCGATGCGGAAAGGCACGATGCGCCGGAACTTCCAGGGCTACACGACGGACGCCGCGTCCACCCTCATAGGGCTTGGAGCGTCATCAATCAGCCGCACCCCCTATGGCTATGCCCAGAACCTGCCCGACAACGCTGGCTGGCAACGCCGTATCAGGGCGGGCGAACTGCCCGTGGCTCGGGGCAAGGCGATGGACGATGTGGACAGGATGCGTGGCGATGCCATCGAGTCCATCCTCTGCTTCTTCGAAGCCGATCTCGCCGCGGTCGCCGAGCGCCATGACACTTCGGTCGACGTGTTCGGTCCGGACCTCGTCAGGCTGCGCACGGAAATGGGAACGCGCGTCCGGATCGACGGCTGGAGGATCGCCATAGATCGGGACCCCCACGAAACCGCGCGTCTGGTCGCCAGTCACTTCGATGGCTACCTCCATTCAAACGGCCGTTATTCGGTGGCGGTCTGACAGCATGCGTTTCCTCTGGAACGCGTTGGGTTTTGTGTCGCTTGCAGCGGCCGCGGCCGGGGCAATCCTGCCGTTCCTGCCGGCCACGCCGTTCTTCATTCTGGCGGCCTTCGCATTTTCGCGCGGTTCTCCCAGAGTCGAGGCCTGGCTGTTGGAACATCCGCGGTGG
Organism: Mesorhizobium australicum; assembly: GCF_900177325.1. Lineage (NCBI taxonomy): Bacteria > Pseudomonadati > Pseudomonadota > Alphaproteobacteria > Hyphomicrobiales > Phyllobacteriaceae > Mesorhizobium > Mesorhizobium australicum. The sequence goes on from NZ_FXBL01000004.1 coordinate 533,008, forward strand.
GGTTCCGCGATAAAGGACTGGAGACGCGACCGATCGGTCTCCAAGAAGGCAAAGACGGTGTCCCTTTCGGTTATCTGCGCGACGCCCGTGCTGTCCTGGGTCCTCGGCTTCGGATCGGTCGTCTTGGGAATTCAGGTGCTCGTCCTTGCCATCGTGGCCGCGTTCATCTCGACGAGGCCCAGTCCTGGCCCTAATGCCCAGCCCTGAGGCATGCTGTCCAGAGATCGTCAACGATCCAGCAGCGGCTCGTAGCGCGCATCGGTCAGTGTCCTGAGGAAGGCGACGAGCGCCTCCACCCGTCTGTCGTCGAGCGCCGGACCGTGCGTGAGTTCCTTGACCGCGAACGTCTCCGGCACGCTCGGAAATTCGAAGGGCTGCCCGGTCTCCGGATTCATCTGCGCGGCGTCGGCCCTTGAGTTGTACCTGTTATAGAACCTGACGACAGTCGACAGGTCCCTGAAGACGCCGTTGTGCATGTAGGGTCCCGTCACCGCCACGTTGCGAAGGGTCGGCGTGCGGAACTTTCCGCGCTCATCCAGGGAGCCAACGGCCGGGTTGCCCGCGAGACCGGGATCGACCGTCCCGGGTGCGACGCCGTTGGCCACGCGCAGCGCCTTGTTCTCGGGCACGCCGATGTTGTGATAGCGGTTGTCGGTAAAGGTCTCTCGCGGGTCCATGGGGCTGCGGGAGAGTCGATGGCACTGGCTGCAGTTCGTGAACTGATCCGAGAAGAAGAGCACCCGTCCGAGTTCCTCCTCGTCGCTTAGCGTTGCCTCGCCGCGCAGGAAGCGGTCGTATTTCGAGTCGAACGGCGCGAACGCATCGGTGCGCTCGAAGGCGGCGACCGCCCGCGCCAGCGCCTCGAATGCGGCTTCGGGATCGTCGAGTACTCCCGGCCCGAACGTCGCCGGAAAGGCGGTCCGGTAGGATTCGTTCTCCCGCAGCCGCGCCGCCACCGACGCCATGTCCGGCATGCCCGTCTCGGCGGGGTTCAGCGGCGGCCCCCCGGCCTGCTCTTCGAGCGTGGCCGCGCGCCCGTCATGGAACAGGCCTCCCGCCCATTTGCCGTCCGACCCCTTGTGGAGGGGTGGCACCAGGGCGGCGTAAGATGCGGTCGGAGCGTTGCGGTCGCCAATCGAAACCCCGTCGTCGCCGAGCGACGCGGCGAGACCGCCGGGATCGGCAAACCCCCGGCCGGGATCGTGGCAGGTGGCGCAGGACTGGGTCCGGTTGGCGGACAGGTTAGGATCGAAGTAGAGCGCCTCGCCGAGAGAGGCCAAGGCCGCGGGATCGGCCGCGGCGACGGGTTCCACGCGCTCCCGCGAGGCGAACATCATCGCGCCGCCCGAGACCAGCGCGGTCGTCGCCGCGGCGAGCAGGCCCATCGCAAGCGCGTACTTCTCCGTCACCACGGCCGCCAGAAGCGCGGCTTCGCGGGAGGCCGCCGCTGCCCGGACGGTCCGGACATCATGTCGGGCGACCACGGCGGGTCGTACGTGACCGCCACTTCCGCAGCCGCCACGCCGGGCACGGCGCAGGCCGCGCGCTCCACTCCGTCCTTCAGATAGCCGACGGCCGGGCAACCCCGCGTGGTGGTGGTCATGACCACGTGGGCCGTCGAACGGTCATCCACCGCAACGAAGTAGATCAGCCCGAGGTCGACGACGTTCTCGCCCAGTTCGGGATCGATGACCGCGCGCAGCGAATCCCTGACGCTGTCCGCCAGCGTCCCCCGGCCCGTCGGTTCAGGTGCGGTCGTCATGACCCGTTCCGATCCTCACCAGCAGGCGATAGGCGGCGCCGTCAGGATCGAAGCCGCCCCGCCACTCGTGTCCGCGCTGCGCGAGCTGCGGAAACAGGAAGGTCGGCTCGCGGTCGAGAAGGGCCTCCATCACCTCGCCCCGCTGCATGGCCTCGGCGGCGCTCAGCACCTTCACCATGGGCTCGGGCGGCATCAGCCCGCGGTTGTCGAGATGCATGAGGGGGAACGGCCACCGAGCGTCGGCAGCCTCGGTCGTGGAAACAGCAGGACCGGCCGTCGGAGTGAACAGCACCTCCCAGTCCCCGCCGCCGATCTCCCGGTCCTGGTGTGTGAATCCTTTCGCTCCGAGCGCCCCGAACAGCGGCACGGGCCGGAACGGCGCCAGCAGGCGAAGCCCTTCGCCCGGTCCGAGCGCTGCCACCGTCTGCATGATCCGGCCGAACGGCTCGCCCCCTGTCGCGAGGATCGGCCTCACGTCCAATTCAACGTATTCGGTCATGATCGTGCTCCGTTCAGCGCCCGCCTGGCGCACTCGAGTAAAGAAGGGAAGGCCGCAGCGCTCCCTCGGGAAACCTCTGGCTCGCGGCGACGTCGGACAGCATCCGTGCCCGAACCAGATGGAAAACGATGCCTGCACTCGCGGCCAGCGTGCCGAATGCGGCGATTTGAAAGCCTGCGGCGTTTCCAACCGCCAAGGCGGCCGTCCCCGCCCCCACAGAAGCGAAATAGAGCAGGAACCACGGCCGTGCCGCTGCCTCCGAGACGAGGTCCTGGACCCGGGGCGTGGGAGCGCGCCCGAGGACCGGGCCGTAGCATTCAAGCCAGGTCATGAACGGTACGATCTTGTAGAGCTTCGCTAGGCCGAGGCCCGACAGCCATCCCAAGCCGACGAGGTAGACAGATGCCGCGATAGCCCTCTCGGCCCCGGCCAGTGCCGCCAGGGGCGCTGCCAGCACCACCGCAAGCCCCAGGGAGGCGAAAGCGAACACGGCGGTCTGCATGTTGAGTTCCAGTGCCCTGCGTCTGCGCCCGCGATAGAAGTTCACCACGTCCCGGCCATAGAGGGCAGCCGCGCCTGCGGCGGCGAGCCCGGCCACGAGCAGCACCCCTGGCACTGACCACCCCGCGAGAAGGGCCGCCACCCCTCCTCCGACGGCGGTTGCCATCGCCCCTGCCGAAAGCAGGAACGCCACACGGGTGCCGTTCCCCTGCGGGTCGGGCGAAAGGAGGAACATCGGAAACAGGCGATAGGAGACGCCCACCGCGCACATGGCCAGCCATCCCCCGAGCCCGGCAGCCGCATGAACGGGCATGCCCTGGGCGGCGACGTCGACGAGCGCGGGGGCCGACAGCGTTCCGCCGAGGACCTGCGTGAACACGAAGCCCAGCGCCGCCGCGGCCAGAAGCCCGGCCAGTCCGGCGGCCACGAAGGCTGCCGGGAGCGGAAGTGGCCGGGACCGCGCAATCGTCATGCCGATTGCGGCCACCGCCATCGCAAAGCCGAGGCAAAGCAAGAGGCCGCCGATGGGAAGAAAAGGCGCGGGCGTCTGAAGCAGTCCGTCCATCGCCAGAAAGCCCGACAGCAGCGAAACCAGACCCACGACGACGAACAGGAGCGCAGGCAGCGCCAGCCAGTTTGCCGCGAGCGAACGGTTCACGAGAACCGGAACGAATTGGAACAGCGCGCCGCACATCAGAAGGCTCAGCCACCCGATCGTCACGAGATGGACTACAACCAGCGTGCCCGGGTCTCGCAACCCGGCGGCTGGATAGCCGTAGCCTGCCGCCATCAAGGCCTCTGCCGCCAGCAGCGACATGAGCGCCGCGGCGAAATAAGCCATGGTCCATCGGGAGAGCGAGGCTCCGGTCATCTCGGCACCGTCGCCGGCTCAGGAGCCGCAGCAGCATTCACAGCCGCTGCCTGCCTCCCGGGAAATCAGGACGCGCCACACTTCCGGACCCTGCTCGACATAGGTCCAGCCGAAGAGACCGGGGAACCTCGCCTGGATCTGGTACTGAAGCGGACGCGGCTCGTGATCGCTGACGATCGCAAAGGCCTGGCTCGGCTTCAGCGCCTCGAGTACCGAGAATATCCGGGGATGGCGCTCGTAGGGCGGGATGGTGCGGACGTCGATGGTGGGGATGTCGGCGAGTTCTTCAGTGGTCATGCACGAGGCTCCGGGGTTCGACTGCACGCGGGCATGACGCGAAGCGCGCCGCCAGCTCGTGGACTTTAGCGAACCCGCACCGATGCTTGTTTGTCGAAGCGCAAACTCAGGAGACGGCGAAGCCGAGGTCCGGTCACGGGCTTCAGAACAGTCCGATCGCGACCGCGGCCAGGTTGACGGCCAGCGCCGCGAGCGCCGGGATCATCACCGCCGCTCCTGCGGCGACGGACAGCGCCGCGATCCAGTCGAACTTCCTGTCGGCCGTCATTCCCATGATCGTTCCTTCATGTCCTCAACGCCCGTTTCCGGGACGGCGTTCCGGCGCAGGCAACGGTGCATCGCTGCCTTGGTGGAGAACGCGTTCCGCCGCGCCGTCGAGATCTTCCAGCTGTCCGCTTTTCATCGACCACAGGAAGGCAAGCAGGCCCGCAAGGCCCATGCCCAGGGCAACGGGAACCAGCCACGCCAGGAGCCCGGTCATGCCGTCACCGGACGCAGGACGTCCGCCCTCGATTTCGAAGGCTCGCGCCGATCGGAAAGCACCCGCAGCGAGTTGGCCACGACCAGGATCGACGAGGTCGACATCGCCACGGCAGCCACGAGCGGCGTGACGTAGCCGGCCACGGCGAGCGGCAGCGCCAGCGCGTTATAGGCGATCGAGATCGCGATGTTCTGCCGGACGAGGCGCATGGACTTGCCAGCCACGGATATCGCCTCCGGCACGCTGCGCAGGCTGGAGCCCAAGAAGACGAGATCGGCCGCGCTGCGTCCGACATCGGCTGCCGTCGACGGTGCCATCGAGACGTGCGCCGCTCCGAGGGCTGGCGCATCGTTGATGCCGTCGCCGACCATCAGCACCCGTCTCCCTTCGCTGCGGAGCGTTTCCAGGCGGGTGACCTTGTCTTCCGGACGCTGCCTTCCCGACAGCTGCCCGATGCCCGTCAGCTTCGCGATCCGCCGGGTCTCCTCTTCGGCGTCCCCCGACAGAAGTTCGACCGACAGGCCGGAATCCATCATGGCTGCCACTGCCGCTGCAGCCCCCTCGCGCAACGTGTCCGACACGTCAAAACGGCCCACGAAGATGCCGTCGCGGGAAAGCCAGGGCCCCGAGCCGCTCGAATCGCCGTCTCCCTCGACCGCCCAGCCGGGCCTGCCGAGCCGCCAGATGCAGGCTCCGATAGGGGCTTCAATCCCGTCGCCAGGAACCTCGCGCGCCTCCGATACCTCGACGCCCTCGCCGCCGCCAAGTGCCGCGACCGCATTGGCCGCCGGATGGCGTGACAGTCGCGCCAGGGCGGCAGCGACAGGCAGCTCCGTCTGTGGAACGTCATGCGAGGAGACCCGCATCCGTCCGGTCGTCAGCGTTCCGGTCTTGTCGAGGACGACGTGGTCGATCTCAGCAAGCCGCTCCAGCGCGCTGCCGTCCTTCATGGTGACGCCGATCCCGAACAGACGGCGCGCGGCGGCCGCCTGGACCATGGGGACGGCGAGGCCGAGCGCGCAGGGACAGGTGATGATGAGGACGGCGATCGCCAGCGTCAGGGAACGGTGCCAGTCGCCAGTCGCCACGAACCAGCCCGCGAACGTCGCCAGCGCGACCGCATGGACGACGGGTGAATAGAGGGCGGCGGCGCGGTCGGCGATCCTGCGGTAGCGTGCGCGGCTGCCTTCGGCTGCTTCCATCAACCTGACCATGTCGGCCAGGAACGAGTCGCCAGGTCGACGGACGATGCGCAGCTCGATCGGACTGCTGAGGTTCAGCGCTCCCGAGAGCACCCGCGATCCCGGCTCGATGCTCTCGGGCGAGGTCTCCCCGGTGACGATGGAGAGGTCCAACGTTCCAACGCCCTTGAGCACGGTGCCGTCGGCCGGGATCCGCTCGCCGACGGGCACGAACACGGTGTCTCCCTCGCGCAGCGCCTGAACGTCCCGAAAATCGCGGCCGCCGTCCCTGTCCAGCACGGTCGCTCCGCGCGGCATCATCCGCGCCAGCGACTGCACGGCGTCGCGCGCCTTTCCGCGCATGGAGTGGTCCAGCGCGCGCCCGGCCAGCAGGAAGAACAGGAGCGACGTCACCGCGTCGAAGTAGGCGTGCTCTCCTCCAGACAGCGCGTCGTACGTGCTGAGACCCAAGGCCAGCAGGATGCCCACGCTGATGGGCACGTCCATGTTGGTCCGGCCGACGCGCAGCGCGCCCCAGGCGGATTCGAAGAAGATGCGGCCGGAATACGCGACAGCGGGTAGCGCGAGCGCGGCGGATATGAGGTGGAAGGCATGGCGCGTGCCCTCCTCCGCCCCGGACCAGATCGAAACGGACAGGAGCATGATGTTCATCGCGGCGAAGCCCGCGACGGCCGTCGCCCGCAACAGCTTCCCCATTTCCGGGGCGCCGATCGGATCTGGCTCGGCCAGCGTCGCCGCGTAGCCGGCCCGGCGCACGGCGTCGATGATGGGCGGCACCGGACCCTCCGTCCGCCACTTCACCGCTGCTCTTCTTGAGGTCAGGTTCAGGCGGGCGGAGGTCACGCCCGGAAGCCTTCCCAGCACGCCTTCGATCGCGGCGATGCACGCGCCGCAGTGCGCGCCGGGAACGCTCAGGTCGGTCTGCATGATGCCGTCGCCGAGATCCCGGCTGGCCAGCCGGATTTCCTCGGACGGCACGTCCCGGCCCGGCCCTGCCATCAGGGCGGCCTCCGCTCCGGGCGCGCAGCAGCTCATTACGTCAGGCCTCCGGCCGCGCCACGGCGACGTAGGCATGCCAGGTTGCATGCCCGAGCAGCGGGAAGATCACGATCATGCCCAGCAGTCCGGTCGCGACGCAGAGCGCGAAGAGCACGATCACCATCGCGCCCCATCCGATCATCGCCGGAAGGTTGTTCCACACGAGCTTCATGCTGGTCCCCATGGCCGTCAGCGCGTCGACCCTGCGGTCAAGCATCATCGGCACCGAGAACACGCTGATCGAGAAAGCGAAGGCTGCGAACAGCCCGCCGATGGCTGTCCCGACCGCGATCATCGTCCAGCCATAGGCAGAGCCGATCAGAACGCCGATGACGTTATCCAGGCCGGGGAAGGCGGTAACCCCGAAGAACAGCGCCCACAGAAGCACCGCCGCCCGGGTCCAAAGAAGCATGAGCAGGCTGAGCAGCAGCCCCGCAAAGAACACCTGTGCTCCGGCCTTCGGGCGCGTCCTGAGCATGGATGCAAGCCCGACCGTCCTACCCTCGCCGAGAGCGCGGCTCTTGGCGTAAAGGCCGATCGCAAGGAACGGGGCGACGATCAGGAAGCCCGCCAGCGACGGGAACAGGATGTAGTCCCGGCCGAATTCGAACAGCGTCCAGACGAACGCTGCCGACAGCAGGAACACGCCGACGCCGTAGGCGATGCTGGTCGAAGGCCCGCGCCAGAAATCCCGCCAGCCCAGCGCCAGCCACCGCAGTCCGGCCGTCGCCGGGAGGCCGCGCTGCAGAGCGGGGTCGCGCGTCTCGCCGATCCCGGAGGTCTCGCTCAGCAGCCAGTAGGACTTGTCGGTCTCGTTCATCGAAAATCCTCCCTCAGCACGCCGACTTGGCGGCCCGGTAGCTGCCGCCTGTACCCGCCTCCTTGAGATGGGGCACGCAGTCCGGCTGCGACGTGACGGCCACATAGACGAGATGGGCGTTCGCCGCCGCCACGAGCAGCAGCCCGGCCGGAACCAGCAGCCATGCGGAAGTCCAGCGCCGACGCCCGCCTGCGGTCCGGGCCGTCATGGCTGATTCGTCCCGAGATCGTGGACGTAGAGCGCGAGCGTCCGGATCTCCGCGTCGCTCATGCGTTCGTCCCAGGTCGGCATGTGGCCCTGCCTGCCGCCATGGACGGACGCGATGATCGTCTGCAGGTCGCCGCCGTAGACCCAGCCCGCGTCCGCCAGGTTCGGAGCGCCGACCTCGCGGTTGCCCTCGGCGTTCTCGCCGTGACATGCCGCGCATGTGGTGGCGAAGACCTCGCGTCCGGCTTCGATCCGCTCCAGGTTCTCCTCGGTCGAGTAATCGGGATTGCTCAGCGAATAGACATAGGCCGCGACGCTGCGGACCTGGTCCCGCTCCAGCACCCCGTCGCGTCCGAAGGCGGGCATCTGCGCGATCCTCGTGTCCGGATGGGCGGTGTTGATGCCGTAGCGCAGCGTCTGCTCGATCAGTTCGGGACCGCCGCCCCACAGCCAGTCATCATCCGTCAGGTCCGGATAGCCGGCGCGCCCGCGTCCGTCGCGCCCGTGACACGCCGCGCAGTTGTCGCCGAAGAGCTGCCGCCCGGTGCCGCGAACGGTCTGCATCAGCGCCTCGTCGGCGAGTATCGCGTCGTAGGGTTCGGATTCAAGGCGGGACATCCAGGCCGACCGCTCCTGCTGGCCTTCGATGACCCGCTCTTCTACCGTCGTGCGCTGGTCGACGCCGAGAAGGCCCTTGGTATAGGTCGTGCCGATTGGCCAGGCGGGCACGAAGAACCACCAGGCGATCGCCCAGATATGGGTGACGATCAGGAACATCAGCACGCCGCGGGGAACAGGAGTGTCCAGTTCCTTGATGCCGTTCCATTCGTGCCCGGTCGTTTCCCTTCCGGTGACGGGGTCGCGCTCGTTTACTTCCATGGCTTGTCGTCCCTGTCGAGGATGCTGGTCTTCGCCCTGTCGAAGCGCTTCCGGTTCGAGGGCCAGAAGGCGTAGGCGACGACGCACAGGAAGAAGCCCACCAGGTAGAACAGGCCCCAGCTCTTGGAGAAGGCGACAAGGGTGTCGTGGCTGATCTCGAACATCGCTCAGTCCTCCGCATCGGGCGCTTGTTCGGTCGCGGCCGTGTCGCGGAAGGCGGCGTCGGTCAGCCTCCCGAGGACCTGCAGGTAGGCCACCAACGCGTCCATCTCGGTCAGCCGCGTGGCCACCCCGTCAAACGCGCTCACCGAGGTGGCCTCGCCATAGCGCTCGGTCACCCCCGATGCAGCCTCGCTGTCGGGGAAGGCCTGACCGTAGGCGTCCCGCGCCGCGTTGGCGATCATCTCGTCCGTGTAGGGCACGCCCAGCGCGTGCTGGGCCGCGAGATGCTGCCCGAGGTCGCTCGTCCGAAGCTCGGTCCGTGCCAGGAAGGCGTAGGCTGGCATGTTGGATTCCGGCACGACGTCGCGCGGATTGATCAGGTGCGCGACGTGCCAGAAATCGGAATACTTGCCGCCAACCCGCGCCAGGTCCGGACCGGTGCGCTTCGACCCCCACAGCATCGGGCGGTCGTACTGGGACTCCACCGCAAGCGAATACGGCCCGTAGCGCTCGACCTCGTCGCGCAGCGTGCGGATCATCTGGCTGTGGCAGGCATAGCAGCCCTCGCGAACGTAGATGTTGCGGCCAGCCAGCTCCAGCGGCGTGTAGACCCGCATGTCGGGCGCCTGCTCGACAGTCTCGTCGATGGTGAAGAGGGGCGCGATCTCGACGATGCCGCCGACGCTCGCGGCGGCGATGATCGCCAGCACGAACCCGATCGCCGAGCGCTCCAGCTTCCGGTGGAAGAGTTCAGGCATCGCTCATTCTCCCGGTACGGCGACGGCCGCGGGCACGTCGCTCTCGCGCCGCTCCGCCAGCGGCACCGACCGTACCGTCATCCAGATGTTGTAGCAGCAGACGACCGCGCCGATCAGGAACAGGAGGCCGCCGAAGGCACGGGCGATGTAGTAGGGATACATCGCGACGAGGGAGTCGACGAAGGAGTAGGCGAGCGCCCCGTCTTCCGTGTAGGTCCGCCACATCAGCCCCTGGATGATGCCGGAATTCCACATCGCGAAGACGTAGATGAGCGTTCCGGCGATCGCGAGCCAGAAGTGGACCTCGACCAGCCTCGCCGAATACATCCGCTCCCGGTTCCACAGGGTCGGCACAAGCGTGTAGAACGAGCCGAAGGTGATCAGCGCCACCCACCCGAGCGCCCCCGCGTGGACATGGCCCACCGTCCAGTCGGTGTAGTGGCTGAGCGCATTGACGGGGCGGATCGCCATGAAGGAACCTTCGAAGGTCGACAGGCCATAGAACACAGCCGCGGCCATCATGAAGCGCAGCGTCGCGTCGTCGCGGACACGGTGCCAGGCGCCGTTGAGCGTCAGGAGGGCGTTCCCCGCCGACGCCCATGAGGGAACGAGCAGCATTACCGAGAAGGTCATGCCGAGCGTCTGCACCCAGTGCGGCAGCGCCGTATAGTGGAGGTGATGCGAGCCCGCCCACATGTAAAAGAAGGTGATGCCCCAGAAGCTGAGGATCGAAAGGCGGTAGGAGAAGATCGGTCGCTGCGCCCGCACGGGAAGGTAGTAGTAGAGCATCCCGAGGAAGCCTGCTGTCAGGAAGAACGCGACCGCGTTGTGCCCGTACCACCACTGGACCATCGCGTCCTGCACGCCCGGCCAGATCGTGTAGCTCTTCGCATGGCCCCAAGAAACGGGGACGGCGAGGTTGTTCACGATGTGGAGAATCGCCACGACCACGATGAAGGCCATGAAATACCAGTTCGCCACGTAGATGTGCGGCTCCCGGCGGCGTGCGATGGTGCGCAGGAACAAGACGAAATAGGTGACCCAGACCACGACGAGCCAGAGGTCGGCATACCACTCGGCCTCGGCGTATTCCTTCGACTGCGTCACGCCGAGCAGGTAGCCGGAAACGGCAAGGATGCAGAACAGGTTGAACCCGAGGAGCACGAACCACGGGCTGAACTGCCCTGCGAGCCGCGCGCGTGACGTGCGCTGCACGACATGGAATGACGTGGCGATCAGGGCGTTGCCGCCAAATCCGAAGATGACCCCGGAGGTGTGCGTCGGCCGCAGCCTTCCGAATGTCGACCAGGCCGCGTCGAAGGCCAAGTCGGGCCAGGCGAGCTGGGCGGCGACCCAGACGCCCATGAACATGCCGAACACGGCCCAGGCCATCGACAGCACGATGCCGACCTTGATCGGATCGTCGTAGTATGACGCCTCGCGGTCCTCGGTCGGCTCGGGATCGTAGAACCCGGACAGGACCGGGTAGAGCAGTCCTCCCGCGAAGAGGATCACCAGCAGGCCGTGAACGCCAAGCGTGTCGCTCCTGCCGAGCGCGGCCATCGCGATCCCGGCGGCGGCCAGCATGACGAGGACGACCGCCGCGTACTGCCTTTCGGTGGAACTGAGTTTCCCGATCATGATGCCCTCTGCAAGTCGATCATGCTGGCTCCGCAGTCTTGCCCGGCAGGCCAAGCAGCTCTGCAAGAACTTCCTTGTTCCCGGCTATGTCCGCCAGCGAGTAACCATCGAACACGGATAAGAACGCCTCGACGGCTTTCCTGACAACCCCTTTCAGCCGACAGGCGGGGGATATCGCGCAGGTCCCGCCCTCGGAGCGCATGCACTCGACCAGGCCGAAGTCGTCTTCGATCTGCCGCACGACGTCGCCGAGATTGATGTCTTCCGGTTTCCGCGCGAGCGCGATCCCGCCGGAACGGCCGCGAACGGTCGTCAGGTAGCCGAGCCGGCCAAGACGCAGGGCCACCTTGAGAAGATGGTTGCGGGAGATGCCGTAGCTTTCGGCGACGTCGGCGACCCGCGATGGGCGGCCGCGGTTCAGCGCCAGGTAGACAAGCATGCGCAGCGCGTAGTCGGTGTGATAGGTCAGGCGCATCCGTCCCTCCCCGGCTCGAAGGGTGCTTCGACCCGTTTGCAGATGGCGGCCGTCATCGTTCCGCTCCCGAAGCGCGCTCGAGGCGGAAGAACATCGCGAGCCTCAGGCTCTTCGCGATGCGCTCGGCCCGATCGATGAAGGTTTCAGCCACCCCTTCAGGGCAGAATTCCTCGGCACTGGCACGGAAATGCCCCAGCCAGACGTCGAAGTCGGCTTCGCGCACCTGCTCCAGCTTCGTGTGGGCGGGCACCGGGCGTCCGCTGTACGAGCCGTCCTTCAGGATCACCGAGCACCAGAAGTCCGTCATCTTCTCCAGATGAGGCTCCCAGCTTCCCGCGATCTCGGCCGCGAAGATAGGCCCCAGACGGGCGTCCCGGCGGACGCGTCCGTAGAACTCGCGCACCAGGCGGCCGATGAACGCCCGGTCGACTTCGGGATGGACGACGGCCCGTTCCTCGGGAGGGCGTTGCAGCTGAGCGGAAGCCGGATGGTTCAATGTGGTATCTCCAATACCACTTTCTAACGTCGGCGCGCTGCGAAGGAAAGCGTGCTGGATGTCGCAGCCTGCATTCCTCACGCTCTTTGCGCCGGAACAACGATCGGCCGCGTGTAGCTGACGAGGCTGCTGGCTTGAGGAGACAGCCGGACGATGCCTTCAGCGATGGACCCTGACATGTCGGTCGACGAGATCATGCGCAGATGGCCCGCGACCATCCGGGTCATGATCCGCCATCGGATGCTGTGCATCGGCTGCCCGATCGGCATCTTTCATACAGTCGCGGACGCGGCCGCCGCCCATGCGATGGAGGAGGCAGCCCTGACAGCCGAACTCCTCGCCGCGATGCGGTCGGACCCGTCGGCTGATGCCCCGTCGGCCTTCGAGGCGAACGCTCACAACCCGGAACCTCGTGAAGGAGAACAATCATGCGCGTGATCGAAGCAGTCGCCGCCCGACTCGACCAGTCGGTCAGGATGGCGGGGAACCGGGATCGATCTGCCGACCTCGAGCCTGTCGTCCGAGAACCAGATTCGCAACGCGATCTGGCGCTGCATCTTTTGCGGCCACGGGTCCGCATGCGCGGAGTGGGTCAATGCCGGAACGACGGGCGTGCCGGAATACTGCAGGAACCGGGAGTTCTATCTGGGACTCACCCGCGACGCAGCGTAGCCTCGGCCGGACGTCCGGCAACTCACTTCCGGCGTCGGTTCTCGGCCACCAGCATGAGCGCGTGCGGATTGGTGACGGTCACCTTCTGGCGGCCGCTCTTCACGATGCCTTCGTCCTCCCAGGCGCTCATCAGCCTGCTGACCGTGTGGAGCGTGCTCCCTGTCATCTCGGCGATGTCCTGCCGGGTGATGGGGAAGTCGATCTCGACGCCTTCCTCGGTCTTGCGTCCGGACTGCTGGACCAGCCGCATCACGGCTCCGGCGATTCGCTGCTCCACCTGGCGCGTCGACATTTCCACCACGCGCGACTGCGTGTCCTGAAGGCGGGCGCCGATCGTCTGGTAGGCGTTCGCGCCGAAACCGGGGAACCGGGACTGGAGGTCCTGCCAGACGCCGTTCGGCCAGGACAGCACCACGCAGTCCACCGCAGCGACCGCGTTTGCGGGATAGGTCGTCCGTCCCATAGCGACGGCGATGCCGAATAGCTCGCCCTCGTTGATGTAGCGGGCGATGACCTGCTCGCCCTCGGGCGTGGCCTTCACCACCCTGATGTGGCCCGACAGGAGCAGGAAGAACTGCCTGGCTTCCTCGTCCTGGGAGAAGACCTCCGAATCCTTCGGAAAACGCGACGAGCGCGCCGTCGAAAGGATTGCGTCGACGTCGTCGCCGCTCAGTCCGGCGAACGCGGGCAGTCCCGATACGAGCGACCTGTCGAGCGACATGCTGGAAGTCTTCCGGACGCCGAAGCCTCCGAAGTATCTACCCTTTGTTTGCGCTTGCGCAAACTGCCTCACGGCGTCGCGGGCTATTGGTGGATCATCGGCAGATCAAGCCGCGAATACGAAAGGACAGAACAATGAAACGCATCCTCGCAGCTCTCGCCCTCGGCGCGGCGGTCATGCTTACCGGAGCTGCCCAGGCGGCCGAGATCGAAGTCCACATGCTCAACAAGGGCGCCAAGGGCGCGATGGTGTTCGAGCCCGACCTGATCGTCGCGGCCCCCGGCGACACGATCCGTTTCGTGCCGACCGACAAGGGACACAACGTCGAGACCATCAAGGGCATGGTCCCGGAGGGCGCCGAGGCCTTCAAGAGCAAGTTCAACGAGGAGTTCACGGTCACCGTCACGGCCGAAGGCGTCTACGGCGTGAAGTGCGCGCCGCACTACGCGATGGGCATGGTCGCGCTCATCAGGGTCGGCGAACCCGCCAATGCGGAAGAAGCCAAGGCCGTGAAGCAGACGGGCAAGGCCAAGGCCGTCTTCGCCGAACTGTTCGGCCAGGTGCTGGCCGCCAACTGAACGAGGAGGCCCGTCTCCCGGAGAGGGGGCGTCCCGGCGGCCGGAGAGCGAGGCGGCGCTCTCCGGCCAAATTTTTTCGTGCCGCATTTCCCTATTTACCTTCCGGCAACCATGGGGAGCGGTCCTTCGCTCTACTTCAACCAGTTTGACGAGGCACAAAGAGCGCCAGCCCGCCTGTGAGAAGCAACGCCTAGACGACGTCATGCGCGGAGCCAAGCATTGATCGACTTTCTCACCTGCATCGCCGTGGATCACGACCCGGTGTATACTGTTTTGGCGGCGCTCGCCTGCGTGATCGGAGCGGCGGTTACCGTCGGCGTGAACGCCCGCGCCACGGCGACACGCGGCTATCGTCACGCGCTGTGGGTGTTCCTGGCTGGTCTCGTCGGCGGGGCGACCGTGTGGACCACCCACTTCGTGGCGATGCTTGGTTACAGGACCGACCTGATCGACGGCTACGATCCGGCGCTGACGGCGCTGTCGCTCGGCCTCGCCGTCGCCGGCAGCGCTGCGGGCGCACATGCCGCGATCGGGCGCTGGAGCCATGCCCCGGCGCTGGGCGGGCTCATCGCGGGATTGGGAGCCGGAGCCATGCACTACGTAGGCGCCTCGGCGATGCGGATCAGCGGAACAATTGAATGGAGCGGGACTGGCATCGCGCTGTCGCTGGTCCTCGGCGCCTCGCTTTTCTGCGCTTCCGCTTTGCGCGCCAGGGAAGGAACGGCGTCGTCCCGGCTTCAGGCCGCGCTGCTGATGGCGGGAGGAATCCTTTCCCTCCATTTCATGGGCATGGGTTCCATGGCCGTCGATCCAGGGGCTGCCGTCGCCGATGCGACGTCGTCGATCCCCAACGGCGTGCTCGCGGGCTTCATCCTCGCCATGTCGGGGACACTCGCCGCCATGGCCGCCGCGACCTTCATGATCGATTACGATTCGGAGCGGACCGCCAAGAGCCATTTCCGGTATCTCGCGCTTCACGACGAACTGACGGGCCTGCCGAACCGCGCCTGTGTCCGCGCCCGCGTCGAGGAACTCGCGGCCGACCCCGTCGCGCTCGGACGTCAGATCGCGGGCGTGCTGTTCGATCTCGACCGCTTCAAGGAAGTCAACGACGTCCACGGCCACGCCGCCGGCGACCACGTGCTGCGCGCCATTGCGGAGCGGATCTCTGCGGCGATGGCCGACGGCGAATTCGTCGGGCGCTTCGGCGGGGACGAGTTCGTCGCGATCAAGGTCCCGGTCTCCGGACGCGAGGAGGCAGCCCGCTTCGCCGAGAAGATCCGTCATCTTGTCGCGCAGCCGATTCAGTGGCGGGACGTTGTCCTCTCGGTCGGGGCCAGCGTGGGTCTCGTCGTCTATCCCGAAGACGGGCTGTCGCCGACGGTCCTCCTCCAGCGCGCCGACGCCGCGATGTACGCGGCCAAGCAGGCTGGACGCAACAACGTGACGACGTTTCAGCCGGACATGGAGGAGACTGCCCGCATGCGCAGCGAACTCGTCATGGACCTGAAGCGCGCTGTCTTCAACCGGGAGCTCTCCCTAGCCTACCAGCAGCAGAACGACACGGTGACGGAAGAGGTCGTGGGCTTCGAGGCGCTTCTGCGATGGAGCCACCCCAAGCACGGCAACGTTTCCCCAGCCGTTTTCATCCCGATCGCCGAGGAAGACGGCTTGATCGGATCGATCGGGGAATGGGTCCTACGCGAGGCCTGCCGCGAGGCAGCCTCTTGGCGCAAGCCGCTTCGGATCGCGGTCAATGTCGCCCCCTCGCAGCTGTCTTCGACGGAGCTTCCCGCCCTGGTACATTCGATCCTGATCGAGACAGGATTGAAGGCGTCGAGGCTGGAACTCGAAGTCACCGAGACCGGAATAATCGCCGACCAGCAGCTCGCGCTCCACGTCATCAGGCAGCTGAAGGCCCTCGGCGTCCGCATCGCCATGGACGACTATGGAACCGGATATTCGTCGCTGTCGATGCTGCAGAGGTTCCCCTTCGACAAGATCAAGATCGACCGGGAGTTCACGTCCGCGATCGGGACCGCACCCGAGGCAGAGGCGATCATCCTCGCCACCGTCGCGCTGGGACGCGCGCTGGGAAGGCCCGTGCTTGCCGAGGGCGTCGAGACCGCCGCTCAGCTGGCCTTCCTCCGCAAGGCAGGATGCCGCGAGGTCCAGGGTTTCCTGTTCGGAATGCCGACAGGCAGGGCCGGAGCCGCACGCATCGCCGGGATCAGGAGGCCCGCCAGCCGTCTGCGGGCAGCCGACGCGGCCCTGATGCCTGCGATTCAGTCTGTGGCGTGACCGACGGCCACCGGGAGGGACATCGGGACGTCCAGCTCGGCGTGCATCCGGTTGAACCGCTCCAGCCTGTCGAACACGGAAGCCTGCGGCAGCTCCTTGCCCTGCAGTTCCGGCGCTACCTTCCAGCCAGGATCGACGCCCTCCATGTTCGGAAGCTCGTGCGCGATGCCCTTGTGGCAGTCGATGCAGGTCGCCTCGCCCGACAGCAGGTAGCGGGTGTGGATCTCGGCCGCACGCGGAGCCTGCCTTGACAGGTCCATGGCGACCGAGGAGTGGCAGTTGCGGCATTCCAGGCTGTCGTTGGCTTTCAACCGCGCCCATTCGTGCTTCGCGAGTTCGAGGCGGTGATCCAGGAACTTCTGGCGCGTGTTGATTGTGCCGAAGATCTTGCCCCAGACCTCCTTGGAGGCCTGCATCTTGCGGGCGATCTTGTCGGTCCATTCATGCGGCACGTGGCAGTCGGGGCAGGACGCCCGCACGCCCGAGCGATTGGAGAAATGGACGGTGCGGGTCAGCTCCTCGTAGACGTTCGTTTCCATCTCGTGGCACGAGATGCAGAAGGCTTCGGTGTTGGTCACCTCAAGGGCAGTGTTGAACGCGCCCCAGAAGATCACGCCCCCGAGGAAGCCGCCGAGCGTCAGGAAACCGAGGCTGAGCGTCGCCGCCGGCGTGGAGACGATCCGCCAGGCCCACAGTGCGGCCGCCTTGATGCGCGCCCACATCTACTCGTCCCCGGCGTGGCCGACGCCGAGCTCGCTCATGTCGACGAAGGTGTTGCCGACCAACGGGGCCGTGTCGGCCTGCGGTACATGGCAGGCTGTGCAGAAGTAGCGCCGCGGAGACACGTCAGCTAGCATCTGGCCTTCGCGTGTCATGTAGTGGGTGACGCTGATCATCGGCGCGCCCGAGCCTTCCGTGAACTCGCGCTTGTGGCACGACATGCAGCGGTTGGCGTTCACCGACAGCTGGTAGCCCTCGATCGAGTGCGGAATGATCGGTGGCTGCTCGGGATAGGCGCGCATCTTGCGGACATCGTCGACGATCCAGCGCGGGATCGGATCGGCGGGCAGGTTCTCCATGGGCTGCCCGGCGCCCGTCAGCGGCGGCACGATCTCGGCCGACATCTGCGCAAGCGCGGCCGTGCCCGCGAGCGCAACCAGCCCGAGGGCGACGAGGAGGCGCGCGCGGCGCATCACGCGGGGACGATCTTGACCGCGCATTTCTTGAAATCCGTCTGTTTCGAGATAGGATCGGTCGCGTCGAGGGTGACCTTGTTGATGAGCTTGCTTGCGTCGAACCAGGGGACGAACACCACGCCCCGCGGCATTCGATTTCGGCCCCGGGTCTCGACCCGGACCCGCAGTTCCCCGCGCCGGGAGACGACGTTGACCTCCGCGCCCTGGTTGATGCCTCGACGGCGCGCGTCGTCGGCGTTCATGAAGCAGACCGCTCCGGGGAACGCCTTGTAGAGTTCGGGCACGCGCATGGTCATCGAGCCCGAGTGCCAGTGCTCGAGCACACGACCGGTCACCAGCCAGACGTCATATTCGTCGTCCGGCGATTCCGCCGGGGGCTCGTAGGGCACGGCGAGGATGACCGCCTTGCCGTCGGGCCTGCCGTAGAAGCGTACGCCTTCGCCCGGCTTCACGTAGGGGTCCAGTCCCTCACGGTAGCGCCACTTCGTTTCCTTGCCGTCGACGACGGGCCAGCGCAGGCCGCGCACCTCGTGGTAGGTGTCGAACGGCGCGAGGTCGTGGCCGTGGCCCCGGCCGAACTCGGCATACTCCTCGAACAGTCCCTTCTGCAGGTAGAAGCCGTATTCGCGGCTCTCCCTGTTCTCGTATACCGCGTCGAGATCGGCGAGCGGAAAGCGGTCGACCTTGCCGTTCCGGAACAGCACGTCGAACAGCGTCTTGCCCTTGTATTCGGGATGGGCGTTCAGGATGTCGGCAGGCCAGACCTCGTCGGTGGTGAAGCGCTTCGAGAATTCGGTCAGCTGCCACAGGTCGGACCGGGCCTCGCCGGGCGCATTCACCAGCTGTCGCCAGACGTGCGTGCGGCGCTCGGCATTGCCGTAGGCGCCTTCCTTTTCCACCCACATCGCGGCGGGCAGGATCACGTCGGCCGAGAGCGCCGTCACCGTCGGATAGGCGTCGGAGACCACGATGAAATTGTCTGGGTTGCGGTAGCCCGGATAGGTCTCGTTCGAGTTGTTGGGCGCCGCCTGGACGTTATTGTTGACCTGCACCCAGTAGAAGTTGAGCTTGCCGTCCTTCAGCATCCGGTCCTGCTGGACGGCATGAAAGCCGACCTTGTCGGGCAGCAGCCCGTGCGGCAGCCGCCAGATCTCCTCGGCATGCTCGCGATGCTCGGGATTTGTCACCACCATGTCCGCAGGCAGCCGATGGGCGAAGGTGCCGACCTCGCGCGCGGTGCCGCATGCCGAAGGCTGGCCCGTCAGCGAGAACGGGCTGTTGCCCGGTTCGGAGATTTTTCCGGTCAGGAGGTGGATGTTGTAGACCATCTGGTTGGCCCACACGCCGCGGACGTGCTGGTTGAAGCCCATCGTCCAGAGCGACATCACCTTGACGCCGGGATCGGCGTAGAGCTCGGCCAATTGCTCCAGGAAGCCCGGCTCCACGCCGGAGAGTTCCGACGCCATCTCGAGCGTGTATTCCGAGACCAGCGCCTTGAACGCTTCGAAGTCGATCGGCTCCATCTTGCCCGGATCGGCAGCGCCCTTGGCTGCCATCTCGACCGGATTGTCCGGACGAAGACCGTAGCCGATGTCCGTGGCACCGCTCATGAAGACGGCGTGGTCGCGGACGAAAGCCTCGTTCACCCTCCCCGTCTGGATGATGTGGTTGGCAATGTAGTTCAGGATCGCCAGATCCGTCCCGGGCTTGAACACGATCGGGATGTCGGCGAGGTCCATCGAGCGGTGGGTAAAGGTCGACAGCACGGCGCAGCGGACGTGCGGATGGCCCAGCCGCCTGTCGGCCAGCCGGGTCCAAAGGATCGGATGCATCTCTGCCATGTTCGAGCCCCAGAGCACGAAGGCGTCGGCGTGCTCGAAGTCGTCGTAGCAGCCCATCGGCTCGTCCATGCCGAAGGTGCGCATGAAGGCGACGGCCGCGGAGGCCATGCAGTGGCGGGCGTTTGGGTCGAGGTTGTTGGTGCGGAAGCCCGCCCGCATCAGCTTGGTGGCGGCGTAGCCCTCGAAGATCGTCCATTGCCCGGAGCCGAACATGCCGACGGCTTCCGGTCCCTTCTCGCGCAGCGTTGCCTTGCACTTCTCCGCCATGACGTCGAAGGCCTCGTCCCACGAGACGGGCTCGAATTCGCCGTCCTTGTCGTAGACCCCGCCGGACTTGCGCATCAGCGGCGTGGTCAGGCGGTCCTGGCCGTACATGATCTTGGAGAGGAAGTAGCCCTTGACGCAGTTGAGGCCGCGGTTGACCTCGGCCTGGCTGTCGCCGTGGGTGGCGACGACGTGACCGTCCTTCACGCCCACCATGACCCCGCACCCGGTGCCGCAGAAGCGGCACGGCGCCTTCGACCACTTGATCTCCAGCGCATTCACGCCGCCCGGAACGGGCTGTGCGGCGGCCGGCAGCGCGATGCCCGCGGACGCGGCCGCAAGCGCGGCCGCATGTGCCTTGAGGAGATCGCGTCGGTTGATGTCAGCCGTCATGACCGCGCCTCCTGGTCCTCGGCATGTTCGAACACCATGTTCGCCGCAAGAACGCCGTCCATCGCCGAGATCGCCGTCAGCGTTTCTCCCAGCATCCCGCTGGTCGGCCCCTCGATCGTGATCACGACCCGGCTACCCTCGCTGGCGTGCACCTCCACGCCACGCATCGCCGCGAGCAGTTCAGACAATTCGGCACGCCGCTCAGGCAGGGCCACGACGACCGCGCTCGATATGTGGTGTCGGTCGCCGGCGCCGGCGGTGAGCAGGCCGCGTCTGGTGAGTTGGCGCATGCCGTCAGCCTCCCGGAGGCCCGGGCGGGCCGAAGACGATCTGATACATCCAGACAAGGAAGCCGTAGCCGCCCACGACGCCCACCGCGACGACGGGCCAGATGCCGAAGGCCAGGACCAGGAAAGTCAAGAGTTCCCGCCGCCGCGTCTTCGCGGGCGGGATGTCCGCCGATGCTGTCGCCTCCCGGATGTCCTGGGTCATGACCTCCTCATCATGGGCCTGGGACTCGGCATCATGCCGATACGTAGAAAATACTAACCCAGCATTCTCAGATGTCCATCGTTATACGATCGGAACGGAAGCATGACCTGTTGCTCAAGCCCGCCGTCCCCAGAGGATCGGGGCGTAGCGCACCGCGAAGAGCAGGAAGGCCCCAGCCCAGAGCGCGCCGCCGCAGCTTAGCACATGGGCGTACCAGTCTCCCGCGAAGGGGGCGGCGACGCGCAGCATGGCTCCGGCCGACACCATCGCATACGTGGCAATGACGTAGCGGTCGGCAACGATCGCCCGTCCCGTGTGGCCAAGGCTCGCCCTGGTCATGACGGCAAGCGTCATGGTGCCCACGGCGCCTGCGGTCAATGCGTGCAGGGCGGCCGAGTGAGGAACCGCGTCTGGCAGCAAGGTCGAGAGACCGAGCAGCGCGAAGGAGACGGCCAGCCATCCATAGCCGACATGCAGCACGAGCAGGATCGGCTCGCGCATCGTAGCCACACCGCGCCAGCGGAAGAGGCGCACGGCGAGCAGCGCTCCGGCGGCGAACAGCAGCACGCCGACGAGCGCGCTGTGGGGCATCACCACCCACCCGAGCACCGCGGCGGCAGTGGCGGCAAGCGCTGCTTTGTCGAGCCTGCCGAAAGGCTCGGGAAGATGCGCTGCGCCCTCCTTCACGAGCCAGTTCCGGGTGAAGCTGGGCACAATGCGCCCCCCGATGAGCGCGATGAGCATTCCGGCAGCGGCCAAGGCCAGGCGCTGGCCAAGTTCGTGGTCGACGAAACCCGCACTGGCCAGATGGTCTGCCGCGTTGGCTACGCCGAACAGCGTGATCATCACCGCCACTGGCGCGTTCTTCCAGTTCTTGCCCGCCGTGACCTCGCGCCAGATCGCGAAGGCGAGCGCGGCCGGAAACGCCAGGTCGACCGCCATCGCGATCCAGGGATCGGGCGAAGCCAGGCATGCCGCCCGCCCGGCCAGCCAGAGGCCTACGAGCACGGCGAGCGGCATCCCGCTCAGCGGTAGCCTTCCCGTCCAGTTGGGGATTGCGGTGAGGACGAAACCCGCGATGACGGCGGACAGGTAGCCGAACAGCATCTCGTGGGCGTGCCAGTGCATGCCGCCGAACGGGCCGCCGATGTCGAAGCCGCCGAAGTAGGCGCCGAGCCAGACCGGGACCGCCAGTCCGGCGTGAAGCGCGGCGAGAAAGAAGAATGGCCGAAAGCCATAATGGAGGATCGGCGGCATTTCGCGGATGCGGCCTCGGCCGTCCCTCGACAGGTCCCCGGACTTGAGCGCGGCCCTCGGAACCGAGCGGTCGGATGCGGTCGCGGTGCCCATCACGCGTTCCCCTGTCCGGCGGCCCTGATGGCAGCCGTCGCCCCGTAGGCGGCGAAGTCAGCGACGTCCTGGAACAGGCCCGCGATCTCGTGGAACGCGCTGCGGTCCGGCTCGTCAGGCATGAGCTCGTCCAGCTCGCCCAGCAGGGCGAGAACGATCACGATCGCGTCGCGCATCTTCCGCGCATCCGCGAGACCGCCCGCGCGCCGCACGAGTTCTTCTTCCAGGCCTGCCCGGTCGAGCACGTCGTTGGCAGCCTCGCGGCAGTTGCAGTCGAGGCCTGCCTCGGCGAGGCCCCGCCGCAGCCGCTCGACGACGGTTTTGTTGCCCGCAGGCAAGGTTTCGGCGAGCGAGGCCCGCAATCTCGTTCTCATGGCATGTTCCTTCAGGCGGCGTCGTGCATGGCGGAGCGGAAAGCGCCGCGCAGCCAGTTCCTTGCCTTGGCGATCACCGAATCCTCGTCGCGGACGAGACGGAAGCCCAGGTTCTCCGGCGGCGTGCCGACGGCACAGCCGCCGCTCTTTCCGTCGCGGACGAAGTTCGACATGTAGGCGCGGTGCCGTCCCTCGAGCACGTGCACCCCGCAGTTGTCCGTGATGCTTTCGATAGAACCGTCGGCGGAGAGCGTGGTCCGCGCATAACAGGTCGCCGTCCACTCCCAGACGTTGCCGCCGAAGTCCTCGATGCCGCGGGTGTTCGGGCCGTAGTGGCCGCGCGGCTTCGGTTGCGGATCGGCGGGTCGTTTCGCCGCCGCCTCCTCTCGGTAGCGCCGCAGCCACCGCACGGAAGGATTTGCGGCATCGTCGGCCGCCGCCGAAAAGGATTCCCCGCCAAACCGTTCGGCGGCCGCGGCGGCGGCCTCGACCGCCGACGGCAGCCGCCAGGTCTGCCCCGTGGCTTTCGAATACCAGCGGGCATAGGCCTCGGCGTCGAGGAAGCTGACCCCGGTGACGGGCACGTCCGCGTGTGTCGGGACGGCATCCGCCGGATCGCATGCGCCATCGGCGACGCAGACGCCGTAGTCGGCCAGGCTCACCTGCTGCTTCATGATCAGGAATGCCGGGACAGCCTTCTTTTCCACGGGAGCTGCTGCCGGAGTTCCGCCCGCGAGGAACTCGCCGGGCAATGCAAAATCGAGGACCGTCTCCACGATCTCCACCGTGGGGCGCACCTCGTGCAGGGAAAGCCTTTGGGGTTCTGCGCTGATGCCCATGATGGCCGCAGGCACCGCAAGGGCTGCCGCCGCGCCGACGGCCGCTTCGTAGAGATGGAGATGCATGACCTTGTCCTCGATGGGCGGCCCGGACATCCGGACCGCCGCTCGCTTGAGGTTCGGTTGGCGAAGCTCAGTTCACCGGGATCGGCCCGGGCGCTTCGACCTGCTTCATCAGGTCGTCGTTCCACTCGCCTTCGACCAGGAAGTGCGCGGTCGCTCCGAGTTCCACGGCCTCGATGAGGTTGTGGTTCACGTAGGCGTAGACCCCCGGCTGGAGGAAGGTGTAGAGCGCCGCTCCCGCCGAGCCGCCGCGGATGAACCAGGTCTCCAGGTCCTTGGCGGGCGGGTTGGCGAACTTGCCCTCTTCCCAGACATAGTCGCCATGGCCTCCGATCAGGTGGGGCCGCGTGTCGCGGTTGGCCTGGCTGTGGACGATCAGCACCGTCTCTCCGACCTTCGACTTCATGGCATTGTCGCCCGTCAGCGCCCCCTTCGCGCCGTTGAAGACGACGTGGGTGGGGATCAGGCCTTTCATCACCTCGAGCGTGTCGGCGTAAGAGTCGCCGTGGCTCTCGTAGGTCTTGAAGTTGCCGTCCTCGTCGCGGGGCACGTAGAAGTCGTTCTCGCCGATGTAGAACGCCCGGTCGTAGCGGACCGGCTCGCCCTTCTCGTTCTTCAGGCCGTCGCGCGGCAGCACCATGATCGTGCCGCTCATGCCCGACACGACGTGCCAAGGGATCATCGCGCCTTCGGGAGCGCAATGGTAGACGAAGGTGCCGCTGCGGGTCGCCTTGAAGCGAAGCTTCACCTGCTCGCCGGGATTGATCAGCGTCAGCGCTCCGCCGCCGAGCGCGCCTGTGGCGGCATGGAAGTCGATGTTGTGTGGCATCGAGTTCGTCTCAGGGTTAATCAGCGTCAGTTCGACGTAGTCGCCCTCGTGCACGACCATCATCGGGCCGGGCATCGAACCGTTGAAGGTCATGGCCTGGAACTCCGTGCCCTCGTCGTCGATGACGACCTTCTTCTCCACGATCGGCATGGTGAACTCGACCACCTTCGGCCCGCCCGTGGCGACCTGCTCGTGGGCGTGCACGTAAGGCGGCGCGACGAGCGTGACCTTCTCGCGCGGAAGTCCCGCGATCTCCGATTCGTTGGCAGCGGCTGCGAGGGGCGGCATGGCTGCCAGCATCGCGGCGGCGGCCGCTCCCAAGAGTGCCTGGCGACGCGTGAACATGGCGGTTCTCCTTTTCGATCGTTCGTTGTCGATGAGGAGAGGCTACGCCCGGGCAAGCTCGCGATCTTTGCGCTTCCACAAACTGGCCGCACTTTCCAAGTCGGGACGCACTAGGAAGTTGTCGTCGCGTAAGACTTCTTCATATGACGCGGTAGGTTGGACAGGGAAGCCGACGGATCGACTGGGCGCGCGACAGGCGGGAAGCCCCTTCGCCCTGCAACTATTTTTGGAGACCCCATGAACAAGGTAATCTCGCTCGCGGCGATGTGATGCTGGCAACAAGCCTGGCCGCCGTTACCTTCGAAATTGCAACGCCGGTCGATCGAGAAAGTCGTTCCCGCTAGGCGGCAGCGTGGCCTATCTCGCCCGCTCCCGGTTTTGTTTGTCCAAGGAAGTGAGCAAGTGCCGCCTTCCTGGAATCTCTATCGAGCGCATAGGCTGTGTGCGTGAACGCGACGCCGGCCAGCAGACCCTGAATGTAACCAGCGATGCTGTCAGCCGCCATGATGAGAGCAGTGTCCACTGTATGAATATAACGGCTGGTCACCGAGCCTCGTGAATGCCCAATCAGGGCGGCGATGGTTGCCTCGGTGAACCCAAGGTCATTGCCGATGCTGGCGAAGCTGTGCCGCAGAACATGCGGCGTGATGTCGGCCAAGTCAGTGTCCTTGAGCAACTTCGTCCACTGTCTCGGGAAGCTCCCAAATGGAGTGCCATCCTCCCAGCCGGGAAATACGAAGTCCTCAGCATCCTGCTCCTCTTCGCGGCGCGCCTCGAGATATTCCAAGACTGGCAGGCCGGTCGGACGCACCGACGCTCCCTCCTTGCTGTCTGCCAGACGCAGGCAACTGCCCTCGATATCGACCTCGCCCCAACGCAGACCGATGACTTCGCTACGCCGGCAGCCTGTCAGGGCAATCACCCGGATCATTTCTGCAGTAGTCTCGTACTGCCTGTTCTCGAGCGCCTTTCGCAGGACATCACCGAGCGTGCGGTATTCCTGCTCGCTGAGACGGCGGGCGTTGACCTGGTCCTTGGGCTTGCGCACGCCATGCACTGGGTTCTGGTCGATGATGCCGAGTTCCACCGCATAGGTAAGAATGCCGCCGAAAAGACCGATCGTCCGGGCTGCCGTGCCGGCTCCACCGCGAACGATTGCGCGCCCGCGCAACTTGTCGGTCTTGACGTTCGCACGCGTCTTGCCCGCCATGATGTCCTTCATGGCCTGCGTTATGTCGGACTTGGCCAGGTCTCGTACCCTTCGGTTGCCGAGCAGGGGGATGATGTGCCGCACGATGCGTCCCACATCGGTGGAGATCGTCGTGGCCTTCTTCGGTCGCCCTCGCTTGCCGAGCACAAGGCCGTTCCCCAGATCTTCGAGGTAGCGGGTGCATAGCTCCTTGACGGTGATCGCCTCGCGATCCAGCTTGCGTTCCTCGGCGGGATTTCCACCCTTAGCGACCTGACCGAGCAGAACTTTTGCCTCACGCCTGGCTTCCTCGGGCGTCCAAACGCCATGCAGGCCGATCGTGTAGCGACGCGAGCGACCGGCAGCGCGATACTGTACAACATAGCTTCGCCTCCCCGAGGCGAAGACGCGCAACCCGAAACCTGGCAGTTCATCGTCCCAGATGACGTAGTCCGAGGATTTGACTATAGAGGTATCGACGGTTCGTTTGGTCAGCTTCGCCATGCTCGGGCGCCTCCTTGAAAGATTCCGCGCGTAAGCAAAGCGTAAGCACGGCAGGGTAGTGTTTCGGCCACCCCGTCGTAGTCCTTGCGGTAGTCGAATTCAAATTTGCTTTGTAAATTCAGTGACATAGCGCGCAATCGGATAGAATTGGATAGTTTCGGCGGAACCGATTATCCATTCTCCGAAGGCAAAGGTCACAAGTTCGAATCTTGTCGGGTGCGCCACTTCGGAACACATCTGCGAACGTCGGACACGGAACGCTGGTCCGCCAGCGACTGAGCTAAGGCCGAGCGCTCGCCCTCGATGCGGATCGTCTTCTCGCCGACGACCACGCGTGCGATGAGCGTCTTCAGGTAGCGCTTGCGCAGCGAGATCTCGCCCTCCGAGATCTTGCTGCGCATCAGATCCGCGAAGCGCGCGAGAACGTCGTCGGTAAAGGAAAGTTCGGCCGGCGCAGCGTCGAGCAGTCCGGCCAAGCCCGGCGCTATGTCGCGACGATCTTCCTGAAAAGCGGGGAGGAGCGTCTATTGGTGCTTTCGCACATGCTGGTCGACCGTGCCGAGAATTTCTTCGTGTCGCCGGCCCATCTCGAGTGCTGGCCGGCCGCTAAGCGCAGGCAGATCGAAGAAGCGTTCGTCGGCACCGTCATCCGCAGCGAGGCGGTCAATCTGTCACCGAAGCTGATGCTGTTCTGAAGTCGCCATAGGCGCCAGCATGGTGTGGTACGCGACCGCAACTGCGGAAATCGGCCACGTCGTCCGGGCCCGAGAGGCGGATTGCGTCTCGTTCGACCCCAAACGATGTCTTGCGAAGAGGCCACCGCGCGCGCCGTCCACGCTTCTCCATACCACGCAAGTAAAGACGCGATCATTTCGCGTCTTGGGTATCGCTCTTCCTCGTTTCGCGATGCCTGCCCCAACAAACTTTCGTTGGATCGAACAGCTCATGTCAGCCCTGCCGGGAACACGTTAAGTCCGGGTAGTAATGGAGGAGGTGTGCGCATCCCGCAAACCTTTAGGCAGCGCGTCTCGTTCCTGCGCCGTTCGGTGTCGAACTTGGTGAAAAACCCGCCAGGTTCCACGACCCCGCTGCCAAAGTTGTGTTAAGTCAGTTGAGCCCCATATATGTCTGCCTGACGTCCTTGTTGTGCAACAGCGTTTGGGCGCGGTCGGACTTAACGATACGACCATGATCGAGAATATGTGCGCGGTCGGCGATTTCGAGCACTTCGGTCACGCGTTGTTCGACAATCAGGACCGTCAGGTTTTCTTCCTTCGCTAGCCGTGCCACGGTTTCGAGCACACGTTCCGTCATCAGCGGCGACAGGCCGACGGACGGCTCGTCCAGCATCAGCATGCTTGGACTGCTCATCAGGGCCCGGCCGATCGCGCACATCTGCCGCTCGCCTCCCGACAGGCGGCCGGCCAGTTGGTCCCGGCGTTCCTTCAGGATCGGGAAGATTTCACAAATCTCCTCCATGCGGCTGGCAATCGCCCCGCGCGCCTTTGGCGTGTAGGCACCCAGCGTCAGATTTTCGGCGACCGTCATGAACGGGAACAGTTTTCCGCCTTCCGGCACCAGCACCAGCCCGCGTTCCGGCAGATCGTGTGCACGATGGTTTTGTATCTCGGTGCCATCGAATCTGATTTTTCCCGTCGTCGGGCGAACCAACCCGGCGATGGTTCCCAGAAGCGTCGACTTGCCCGCACCATTGGCGCCGACGATTGCTGCGATTTCGCCGGTTTCCACCGCGAACGACATATCGTGGAGCACGCTCGCCGCGCGATAGCCGGCATTGACGCCGGACAATTCCAGATGGACGGTCCCGCTCATGCGCGTCGCTTTCCGACATATGCCTCAACCACTTCCTCGTTGCCGAGAACCTCGTCTGCGCTTCCTTCAGCCAGCATCTTGCCGCGGTTGAGCACGATCACACGGCGCGAAAATGCCCGGACGACCTTCAGATTGTGCTCGACGACCAGAAAGGTCGTGCCGCCCGCATTGAGGCGAATGACGAGGTCGAGAACCTCCTGCACCTCGGTCTGGTTCAGACCGGCCATAACCTCGTCCAGAAGCACCAGCTTCGGGTCCATCGCCAGTGCGCGCGCCACCTCCAGCCTGCGCCGTCCGCCAAGCGTGAGTTCGCCGGATTTGCGCCCGGCATGCTGTTCAAGCCCGACCATTTCGAGCGTCTGGCGTGCACGCTCGGCTGCGTCACGCACACCCCTGTGGTGGAGAAAGCCCCCGACCATCGCGTTTTCGAGGACGGTCATCGACATCAGCGTCTGCGAGATCTGGAACGTGCGGCCGAACCCCAGCCGCGCCCGATGGTGCGGCTTCAGCTGCCCGATATCCTCGCCGAGATACTCGATGCTTCCCGAGGTCGGCACCAATTGCCCCGTCAGGAGATTGAACAGCGTCGTCTTGCCGGCGCCATTCGGCCCGATGATCGATATGATCTCGCCCGGCGACACATCGAAGCTGACGCTGTCGACGGCGCGCAGGCCGCCAAAGGCCTTGGAGACGTCCCGAACCTGCAACAGGGGCGCACTCATTGGCGTTTGCTCCGCCAAGAGCCGACAAGCGATGACGCAGCCCCGAAGACACCCTTCCGCAGGTAGAGCGCCGTGACGACAAGAATCGCACCGAGGACGATGAGATTGCTGCCCGGAAACACGCCACCCATTTCGGCGCGCAGGTAGTTTTCAAGCGGAATGATCAGCAGCGCGCCGAGCAGCGGGCCGTAGGTCGTGCCAATGCCGCCGATCAGCGCGATCAGCGCGATCTTCACTCCGACATCGAAGAGCGAGAACAGCGACGGCGGATCGACCACCCGGACATACATGATGTAGAGGCAGCCGCCTGCCGCGGTCAGCGCAGCGCTGATCGCCATGGCGACAAGCTTGCTGCGCAGCACATCGATACCTGCGGCCTCAGCCGTATCCTCATTGTCGCGGATCGCCTGCAGGGAATAGCCCAGCCGGCTGTGGCGGATGATGGCGAAGACCAAAAGCGTCACAGCAAGGAAACCGAGCATCAGGAACGCGTAGCTCATCCGGTCGCGGAAGATCATGTTGGCGAAGCCGAGCTTGAACGGGATCGACAGTCCGGGCGCGCCTCCGGTGATCGACTCGAAATACATCGCCAGCGCCAGCATGACCTCGGTCAGCGCCATGGTCGCGATGGCGAAGAATGGTCCGCGCAACCGGAACACCGGCCACGACACGGCTGCGCCGAATGCGGCGGCCATCGCCATCCCCGGCACCAGCGCAAGCCATGGCGACAAGGCATAGCCCAGGACGACGTTTCCGGTCGTATAGGCGCCGATGGCGAAGAAGACGCTGTGGCCGAGCGAGAACTGCCCGCCCAGCCCGCCGATGATGTTCCAGGCAGTCGCCAGACCGCCGAAGAGGAAGGCGGTCGCAAGTATGTTGAGGGCGAAACTGTTGCCGGTGAATGCGAATGTCAGCGCGAGGCACCCGGCGACGGCCGCCGCCAGCCATGGCAGTTCGGTCGCCAGCGTAGGCACATTGATGTCGGACGCGCGCGGCGGCGCATGGGCAGCGATGTCAGTGTTGCTCACGGAGGCCCACCTCTTCCGCGCCTGCCACGCCGAACAACCCGGACGGGCGAACGACGAGAACTGTGATGAATACAAAGAACAGGACCGCATGCTTGAGCGCCGGGTCGATGTAATAGCCCGCAAACGCTTCCGTCAGCCCAACGATGAAGCCGCCGACAAACGCGCCGGCGACACTGCCCAGACCGCCCAGCACCACAACGGCGAAGGCCGGCATGATGAAGTTCATGCCGATCTGCGGCGACATCGTATAGAGCGGCGACAGCAGGCAGCCGGCGAGACCCGCCAGTGCGGTTCCGATGCCGAAGGTCAGCACATAGATCCGCTCGACATTGATGCCCATCAGACGCGCGGCTGTGCGGTCTTGCGCGACGGCGCGTATGGCCTTGCCGTTCAGCGCGGACCGCAGATACCAGCCTAGCGCGAAGGTGACGATGGTCGCAGCCGCCAGCACGAGAAGGCGCGGTAGGCCGACGAAGACGGGGCCGATCTCGACCGCTATGCCGGTCACGACCGAATCCACGCTGTAGGTGATGCCGCGGGTCACCGCGAGAATGGTGTTTTCGAGCACCATCAGCAGGCCGAAGGTCGCAAAGACCTGCATCATCGGTTCACCTTGCAACGGGCGCAGGATGACGCCGTAGATCAGGCATCCGAGCAGGAAGAGCAGAGGCACGACGACGATCGGCGCGATATATGGGTCGAGGCCGGCCGCGAGTTGCGCGGCATAGGCCCCATACATGCCCAACATGACGAATTCGCCCTGCGCGAAATTGACGACGCGGATGACGCCGAAGATTAGGTTCAGGCCCACGGCCACGAGGGCATAGATGCCGCCCAGCAGCAGCCCCACGGCCAGGATGTTCAGCAATTCGGTCATTGCGTTCCCACTTCGAACCTCGGCATTCGTTCCGGAAAGGACATGCGCCACGCGGAGGCGGCGCATGTCGAGGTGAGGGTCAAGCCCTTGGGAGATTGACGATCGAGGTTCCTTCCGCCGCCGCTTCGACCGGGTAGATCGCCTTGACGGCCCCGCCCTGCCATTGCGCAATGACCGGCAGCGCGCGAACGTTCTGCATGGTGTCATCGAACTTGACGCCATAGCCCGTCTCGTAGGAGCCAGCCGGCTGGTCCAGTGTCTTCGCCGCTTCGATGATGGCGTCGAACTTAGTCGACTTCGCGGCCTCGATCGATTCGAACAGGATCTTCATGCCGACGAAGGCGTTCATGCCCTGCGGTGCGATCGGGTCGCGGCCATAGGCTTCCTTGTAGAGCTTCAGGAACTCGGCTGCGCCCTTGCCATAGGCCGGATTGACGTCAGGCCGCGCATAGGAGACCAGCAGCACGCCCTCGAGATATTCCGCGCCGAGCGCGTCACGCGTCTCCACCGTGTCGCCAACGCCCATCAGCATGATCACCGGCGGCTTGAAGCCCTGATCGCGCGCCGCGCGAAGCAGAAGGTTGGTATCGCCGACATAGCCGGTGTTGATCCAGATGTCCGGATTGGCGCCCTTGGCGCGCAGGATGCTGTCCGTCACATCGATGGCCTTGGCGCTGTGCGCGCCGACGGTCGGCTTCAGTCCCGCCTCCTCGAACAGACGCACCTGTTCCTTCATGATCGAGGTGCCATAGGCGCTGTCTTCATGCTCGATGAAGATGTTAAGATCCTTCGCCGCCTTTCCGAGCTTTTCAGCGACCAGCTTGCCGACGGCATCGACCGAAACGGCAGCGAACTGGTTGCTCGACGGACCCGAACGCGCATAGTTGGGCAGACCGCGCTCAGTCAGGTTCAACGCAAGAGCGTTGGTCTCCCAGTAGAGCTTCTCATAGATCAGCGCGCTCTCGCTCGCGGCATTGGAAATGGCGCTGACATAGGTGCCGACGAGCATGTCGACCTTGTCGCGACCGACCAACTGCTCGATCGCGCCGATCGCTTCCTGCGCGGACGTGGCGTTGCCGCGAACGATTTCGATCTTCCGCCCAAGCACGCCGCCCTTGGCGTTGACCCAATTGGCGGCGAGTTCATAGCAGCGAGTTACCTCGTCGCCATATTGCGCCATCGCGCCAGAATACGGGTTGACCGCTCCGATCTTGATCGGGCCGTCCTGTGCCAATAGCGCGGTGGGGGCTATGGTGGTTGCGAGACTCGCCAGTGCGAGCCCGCCAAGCTGTCTGCGATTCATTTTCATGCTGTTTCCTCCCGTTAACAACGTAACTTCAATGCATGCTCAAGCTGCGGTGCGTCGGCTCTCCCTGTGCGCACGGGTCGCCTCGCCATCGACGCGGTAAACTGTCCGATCGAGAATTGTTCGGGTGTCGGCAACGACCACGCCGTAGATGTCGCAGGCAGTTTGAAGGTCGATCAGCCCGTCGTTCAAATCGTCCTCGATCAGGCGCGGGTCGCGCAGCATCGGGCTTCCAAAGCCCCCGCCGCCGGGCGAGCCAAGATGCATGGCGTCGCCCTTGTGAAAGTTGACCTTGGTCGCCTTGGAGCGCATCGGCGGAATCCAGGTCTTGCCATCCGTCCGCAGCTCGACCTTGTTCGGTGCCGCTGGTCCCCCGCCCTGCACGCCGAACGGCGCATGATCGACGCGGTCGCCGAGGATTGACACGACCGCGTCCGCGTCTGTCGCAATGCCATAAGCGGTGCCGCAGCCGCCGCGATGCTCGCCATGTCCAGCGGACCCTTCGCGGATCGCGAAATACTCGAAATGCACCGGGTAGCGATGTTCGGACATCTCGACAGACATGAACTTCGCCATCGAGCCGGGCGGCGTTCCATTGACGAGGCCGTCAGACGCGCGCGATCCGCCATAGCCGCCCGGATAGGGATAGACCGCGACGTAGTAGCGGCCGCTGTCAGGATGGTGCCCGGAGACGCTCACAACACCGGTCGTGCCGAACGGAGCCGCCGGCGTCTTGTCGGGAATGGCCTGGGCAAGGGTGCCGAACACGAGATCGACCACACGCTGCGTCACGTCGGTCGTACCGCCGACGGCCGACGGGTAGCTTGCAGCCAGGATCGAACGATCCGGGATGGTGAAGCTTGTCGGTCGGAAGGCACCACCATTGACGGGAACCTCCGGGAAGACGTGCTTCAACGCCACGAAGCAGAGCGAACGCGTCGTCGCGTCGGAGATGTTCATCGGGCCGACGGCCGGACCGACCGTGCCCGTGAAATCGAAATGTAGGTCGGATCCCTCGACGACGAGCTTCAGCTTGACCTCGAGCCGCTGGTCGACGACGCCGTCATTGTCGAAGTAGTCGATCAGTTCATACGAGCCGTCGGGAATCTCGGCGATGTAGGAGCGCATGTCCGCTTCGGACCGCGCCATCATCTCCGCGATGCACACGCGAAGGGTGTCGACGCCATACCGCGCGACAAGATCGTCCAGACCGCGACGGCCGATTGCAAACACATTGATCATTGCCGCCATGTCGCCGAGCAGTTGCTGCGGCAGGCGCACATTGGCGGTAATCATGGCGACGACGCCATCGTTGCGACGCCCGCCCTCCAGCAGCTTCAGCGGCGGGATCACGATCCCCTCCTGATGGATTTCCGTCGCGGTCGGGACCCATCCGCCAGGGGCTGAGCCGCCCATGTCCATCCAGTGCCCGGTATTCGCGAACAGGGCGAACAGTTCGCCGTCGACGAAATGCGGGGAGATCAGGATGACGTCGTTGAGATGGGTTCCCGACAGATATGGATCGTTAGTGATCCAGATATCGCCTGGCTTGAACCCGCCCGCCGCCTCGACCACAGGGATGATACGCTGGACGGTGAACTGCATGTTTGCCAGGAACATCGGCAGGCCGTACCCACCCTGCGCGATCGTCTCGCCGGTCCTGGCGTCATAGAGTCCGTGCGCGCAGTCATTGGTTTCCGAAATGATCGGGGATAGCGCTGCATGGATCAGGTTGAGATCCATCTCGTCTACGATCTGTTCAAGGGCGCCGCGCACGACGGCAAGCGTCACAGCGTCCATCATGCCACCTCCACAAGCACGTTTGAGAAGCGGTCGACGACGGCTGCCATACCTGGCTCGATCACGGTGGTCGTGTCGGCCTGTTCGATGATCGCAGGGCCGGTCAGGGTCATGCCCGGCTGGAAGCTGGCGCGATCATAGATCGGCGTGCGCATCCACTTGCGGAAATGGACATTGCGATGGCCTGTTGGCTCGGCCGGACGCTTTATCTCTGTCTCAGCCACTTGATTTGCGGGCTTATGCCGAATGCCCTCGACCGTCGTCATCGCCCCGACCAGTGCGACCGGAATGTCGCCGAGCGTCGAGCCGTTCTCGGCGCGGTAGGTTTCCTC
This sequence comes from Mesorhizobium australicum, assembly GCF_900177325.1. Lineage (NCBI taxonomy): Bacteria > Pseudomonadati > Pseudomonadota > Alphaproteobacteria > Hyphomicrobiales > Phyllobacteriaceae > Mesorhizobium > Mesorhizobium australicum. Next base: position 566,946 of record NZ_FXBL01000004.1, read on the forward strand.
GAATGCCTCGCGCAGTCTTTCTAGCGACCAATCGGCCTCGACGGCAACCCGCAGGCTGTGAATCTGACCGACATATGACATGTTGACCGCATGGCGGATGACGGTGCTGGCCATGTCGACGCCGCTGTCAGCGATCTGCTTGAGACCTGCCGCTCGCTGTTCGGCAAAGGCCGATCGCAGGGTTGTCGGATCGACTTCAGCCAGCGGACGTTCGACCGTCAGGGACAAATCATAGCGCATGTCGGCGACAGCGCAGCCAAGCGCGCACAGCACGCCGGGATATGGAGGCAGGAGCATGGTCCGGATCCCAACTTCCCGCATCACTGCCGCCCCGTGGAGTGGACCCGCACCGCCGAAGATGACGAGCGCGAAATCACGCGGGTCGAGCCCGCGCTCGATGGTCAGAAGGCGTGTGCGGCGCGCCATCACATGGTTGACCAGCGTCAGCACCGCTTCGGCGGTTTCCTCGACGCCGAGGCCAAGCGGTTCCCCGAGGCGCGCCAAGGCCTTACTCGCCGGCTCGATATCGAGCCGGGAGAGATGCTTGAGACCAATCGGATGATCGGCATTGATGCGGCCGAGCACGGCATTGCAGTCGGTCACCGTCGGCTCGGTGCCACCGCGTCCGAAGCAGATCGGCCCCGGCACGGCGCCCGCGCTGCGCGGGCCAACCTGCAGAATGCCGCCACGGTCGAGATAGGCAATCGACCCACCTCCCGCGCCGATCGTATGGACGTCGATCATCGGCAAGCGGAGCGGAATGCGGAAGTCGAGCTCAGTCATATCCGCGATCTGCGGGACACCATCGACCACGACTGCGACGTCGTAGCTGGTGCCGCCCATATCGCCCGTAATGACCGAGTTGAAACCCGCCTCGCCAGCAATCCTGGCTGCGGCCATCACGCCTGCGGCAGGACCTGACCGGACCATATTCGCAGCCTTTGCCGACAGCTGGCGCAGCGGCACGAGGCCGCCATTGGATTGCATGACGAGGGTCTGCCGGTCGAAGTTCTTCTGCGCCAGCTTGGCGCTGAGATTCTTGGAATAGCGCGACACGAGCGGCTGCAGATAGCCCTGGACCGTCGCCGTGCTGGTCCGCTCGAACTCATAATACTCCCGCACGACCTCATGCGAGGTGATGACTTGCCAGTCCGCGCTTTCCTCAAGGAATATCCGCTTGGCGGTAATTTCGTGCTCGGGATAAGTGTAGGAATGCAGGAAAGAGATGACGACGGCTTCGAGGCCTTCGCCCTTCAATGCACGCGCCAACGCCCGCACTTCGTCGTCGTTCAGTGGTGTGATGACCTCACCGTGATGATTGGTCCGCTCGGAGATCTCCCAGCGCATTCTGCGCGGAATAAGCGGGTCTTGCGTTCCGGTCAGCCCATACATCGCGCGGCGATCACGGCGACCGAGTTCAAGGACATCCCGGAAGCCCTTCGTCGTCACCAATGCGCAGCGTGCTCCGCGCCGCTCGATGACGGCGTTGGTCGCAATCGTCGTTCCGTGCAGGATGACATCCAGGTCGGCGGCAGTCAGGCCCGCCGCATCGATCGCGTCGATCAGGCCTCGCGACGGATCGTCCGGGGTGGAAGGGACCTTAAGCACTGATATGCCGTCCGGCCCTGAAAAGAACAGGTCGGTAAACGTTCCGCCGACATCGATGCCTACGATTCCAGCCATCGATCCAATCCTAGGACTTGCGTGATGCATGCGCGGGGACGGGCAAGTCGCCACCGGCGAATTCCTCGACCACCGCGTCGGTGTCTCGGCCAAGCGCTCGGCTCGGTCTCAGCTCGACCAGCGGCGAGTCGGCGTAGCGCATGGGTGAATGCTGGACGACAATACGACCCAGATCAGGATGGTCCTGCCACTGCAATGCGCCGCGCGCATGCATGTTGGGATCGTTCATGACCTCGTCGAGATTGCGCACGGGCGCGCAGGGCACCTTGTTGTCCATCAGGATACGGAACGCGTCAGCCTTGGTATGGATCGACGTCCAGCCGCTGACGATCGCGTCGACTTCATCCATGGCCGCGACCCGCTGTTTCAGGCCGGCAAATCGTGGATCGGTCGGCAGATCGGGCCGCCCCATCGCATGTGCAAGGTTCGCCCAATGCACGTCGCCGACGCAGATGATGGCGATGTATCCGTCGCTGGTCGGATAGACATTGTAGGGGCTCTCGGCCATGCCGCCGTGCCGGTTTCCTGTGCGCGGCGGCGGCGCATTCTGCTTGCCCTGGTTGCCCCAGTGCATACCGAGGCTGGAGCTCAGCGACGCGTAGACGGCATCCTGCATCGCCACTTCTAGACGCCTGGCGACGCCCGTGCGTTCGCGCTCAAACAAGGCAGTCATGACCGCGCCATAGAGATGTACGCCTGCGAAGAAATCGCATAGAGCGGGCCCGGCCTTGACCGGCGGGCGATCGGGAAAACCGGTCGTGTCCATCACACCCGACATCGCCTGGACGGTCAGGTCCATCGCCGGATATTTTGCATAGGGTCCATCGCTGCCAAAACCCGAGCTCGACGCGTAGATCAGTCGTGGATTGAGGGCCTGAAGCGTCGCCGAACCAAGGCCCAGACGGTCCATCGTGCCCGGGGCGTAGTTCTCGACCAGCACATCGGCCTGACGTACCATCGCCAGCAAGGCGTCCTTGCCCGCCTCGCTCTTGAGGTCCAGCACAACGCACTCCTTACAACCATTCAGCATCGCGAACGGCAGCGCAGCGCCACCGACTACGCCACGACGGCGCAGAGGCTCGCCGCCAGGCGGCTCGATCTTGATCACCCGCGCCCCCGCGGCCGCCATCAGGAACGTCGCGTAAGGTCCGTTGTAGATCTGGCTGAGATCCACAACCGTCACGCCGACCAGCGGCTGGCCCTGGATGTCTGGCATGACGCTCAAGACACGCCTCCCGCCCTGCGCGCGTCGCGGCGCATGGCAGACCATGCGTAGACCGGCCACATGTCTTGGTCCTCGCCATGGCCGGTCTTGCCGTTGATCGACCACTCGATCAGACCGTTGGAATCGATGAAGGAGTGCCGGTTCAGGACGATGCCGGACAACCGCTTGCCGACCGCGTGCAGGTCGCGGCCGAATTCATCGCGTCCTTCGATAGTGATGTAGGTGACATATCCGGTCGCAGGATCGCGCGTCACGCTGCGCTTGCCGGAAACGATGTCGCCGATCTTTCCGTCCCTGATCATGAAGCCGTAGGAGATCGCGTAGTTGGGATCGTTCCATTTGGTGACGGCCAGAAAGGCGTCGTCCGGCGAGGCGATGCCGGTCACATAGGCGCTCTGGCCCGGCCGATGCTCGGGACGTGGACCCCAGCTGCGGTCACGGATCGCATAGCAGTCGATATCGATCACCTCGCCGTGGAGCTTGATCGAGCCGGTCACGCGACCGAACTGGTCGAAATGGCTGAGCTTCTGGAATGACGAGTCCGGCTTGCGCATCGGGCGCGGCGGCATGACGGCATTATAGGTCAGGTCGATCGATAGACGGTCCTCATCCTCGAAGCCGAGCTTGTATTTGGTCAGCGGGACGAGCGTCTTCAGCCTCACGCCCGTCGGCAGCGAGATATCGTTCAGATCGGCATTTTCCGGGATGCGCAGCGCCGTGTAGTTGGCAGAATACGGCACTTCCCACGGCACGCTCGCCGTGTCGTCCCAGACCCACGCTCCCCCGGCGATCGTGCCGATATTCGGCCGGAACATGTTGTAGATCCAGCCGCCGAGCTTCCGCTCTGGATTGCAGAAGGCGAACCACGCGGTCTCCGTGATCCACCAGCGATCGCTCATGTCCGCGAAATGCAAGCCGTCGTCGCGGGCGCTGACACCCGTATCTGCTGCGGCGGTCATGTAGCACTCCTGAGTTTGCTGAGGTCCGGCAGGTGACGCGACGCGAGGCCGCCTGACGCCAGGGCCGCCATCTGATTGTCGCGCGTCACGATATTGTGGAAATAGCTCAAGGCCGCGCCGAACGGGATGTCCTTACCGCGGAGTTTCGCCAGCAACTGCGCCCGCCCTATCGCAACATTCTCGACCGGCTCTCCGAGTGCGGTCTGAAGCGCCGCACGTTCGTTTGTCTCGACCATCGGGCCGAGCCGATCCACTTCCCGCAGATATTTGATGACTTTGGCATTGTTCTTGGCTGCCGATCGCACGGATGCGTCCATGGATACGTCCGCCACGTCATCGCGCAGAGACTGGATCACGCCGTCGTAAAACTCACCCTGTGCTGTCTCCTCGACGTTCAGCGGAGGCAGCTTTGGCAAGTCGGTCTGCATTGCTTCCGCCAGTGCATCGACCAGAAGCCGCCTGTTCAGCGCCCGGGACACGATCGAATTTCCGGGAAGTCCAGTCACGTTGCGGTGGCGGATAATGACGACGCGCGCCGACACGAAGACGCGGTGATAGAGGATGCGCTGCAGATCGACTGATCGCCGCGCCAACTTCTCATACTGGCGCACGCAGGCGATGAAATCAGGCACGGGTTCCATGACACTTCGCATCGAGAACCATGCGAGGTCTTCCATCGGATCGCCCGCATGGGCGAGTTCCCAGTCGATCAGACCGGTCATACGTCCGCCGTCGAACAGGAAGTTTCCGGGACCAGCATCGCCATGGACAAGCACGGGCCGTTCGTCGGGATCAGGCAGATTTCCATAGAGCCAATCGAGCGCGAACTCGGTGAGCGGATCGGGTTGGGCGACTTCCGAATACATGGCCGCCCACACATCGAGTTCCGCGCGGACGCAGTCGCTCATGCTCATCCCCGGCCGGAAACCCGGGATCGGCGACTGGGCCAAGTCAATTCGGTGGATCGCGGCGAGCGCGGCAACAAAGTCAAAGGCGATCGCCTGCTTTTCCCGGTCGTCGCGCAGTGACCGAAAGTCGGCCCGGCCCGGCTTCAGTTCGGTTATGATGGCCTGGTGGCGGTCGTGAACGCCAAGCAGTCGAGGTGCAACCACGTCGGACCCGTTAAGCGCCCTGTAAATCTCAGCCTCGCGCCATACCGTATATGGTTCGGCCGACGGCAGACGCGGCGCCTGGTAACGCAGATAAACCGACGCTGCGCCATTGAGCTTCACTGCCCAGGATCTGGCGCGGTTTCCACCCGAAATCTGATGCCAGTCGGCAATGGTGCCGCCCGTCTCGGCCTCGACCCATGCGGCCAGATCGCGCTCTACAGTGAGCGCAGCCGAACCTGCAGCATCCGAGACACCGGCATCTCTCATCGGTCGTGATTTCCACCCTGATTAAGCTTTGACACCTCATAAACCGCTCGACACGTGGGATCAACTAAAATATTAGACCATTTATTACGTAAGACCGATTGGGAGGATTTTGAATGGCTGGCGTGTATTTTGACGAGCTCGTCGTGGGCCAGACCTTCAAGCATGAGATCCGCCGCACGGTGACAGAGACCGACAATGTCTGGTTCAGCGCGCTGACCCATAATCCAGCCTATCTGCACCTCGACGAGGAATATTGCCGGACTGAGACCGAGTTCGGCCAGCGCATCGTGAACAGCGCCTTCCTCCTTGCACTGATGGTCGGCATTTCGGTCGGCGAAACAACGCTCGGCACGGCGGTCGCCAATCTGGGCTGGGACGAGGTCCGTTTCCCGAAGCCGACATTCCACGGCGACACGATCCGCGTCGAGACGGAGGTCATCGACCTGCGCGAGAGCAAGTCGCGTCCCAACCAGGGCATCGTCACCTTCCTCCATCGCGCCTACAACCAGCGTGGTGAACTGGTCGCGCACTGCAAGCGCAGCGGCCTGCAACTGAAGAGGCCTGCATGACCCTACGTTCGTTCCTGTTTGTCCCCGGTGACAGCGAAAAGAAACTCGCTAAGGGCGCGGGTTCCGGCGCAGACGCGCTGATCCTCGACATCGAGGATTCGGTCGCTGTCGAGCGTAAGCCGCTGGCGCGCAGCATGGTCGCCGACTATCTGGCCGCCAATGGCGGCACGCGCGCGAACGAGCTCTGGGTGCGCGTCAACCCGATGTCCGAAGGCGGCCTCGACGACATCGTCGCGGTCGTCCGCGGCAGGCCCGACGGGCTCGTTGTTCCGAAGGTCGATCATCCGTCCCAACTGGAGCGGCTCAGCGCCATGCTCGACGTGCTCGAACGCCGCGACGACGTCGAAAAGCCGATCCGCCTGATGCCTGTCGCGACTGAGACGCCGCTCGCGCCATTCGGCCTGGCCGACTACGCGAAAGCCGACCTTCCGCGCCTCTACGGAATGACATGGGGCGCAGAGGACCTGTCCACCGCGCTGGGCGCAAGCACGAACAAGGGCCCTGACGGGCGCTGGGCGTTCACTTATCAGATGGTGCGATCGAACTGTCTCATCACCGCCAAGGCGTGCGGCGTCGCGCCGATCGAAACGCTCTATGCCGATTTCAGCGACGATGCGGGCCTGCGGGGTGACTGCATGGCGGCATTGAAGGAGGGTTTTACCGGCCGCATCGCCATCCATCCGGCACAGGTTGCAGGGATCAACGAGTCCTTTACGCCGTCAGCATCCGACATCGAAACTGCGCGCCGGGTCGTCGCCGCGTTCGAGGCTCAACCGGGAACCGGCGTCGTCGGCATCGACGGCAAGATGTACGACATCCCTCACCTGAAGCAAGCACGACAGGTGCTGGCGCGCATGGCCGCGATCGACGAGCGGGCGGCTGCAAAATGACGACAGCGGCGGCGCGCATCATCTCAAGCATCCCGCACGGATCGAGCGTCTTTCTCCCCGGCTCAGCGGCGGAGATACGCTCGCTGTCCACGGCGCTTGTCGCGCCGGACGCGCCACCGCTTCATCTGACCACCAGCTATGTGCCCGGCATCAACCCGACGCTCGCCGGAAAGCTGCCTAATGGCGGGCGACTTGCGGGCCCATTCGCGGCGGGACCACGCGGGGTGCAGGCATCGGGCTCCATGAACCACCTGCCGATGTCCTACGGCACGTTCAGGCGTCATCTCCCGTCAGCGAATTTCGACTGGCTCGTGGTCCACGTCGCGCCGCCTGACGGAAATGGCCGCGCGTCTCTTGGCCCATCGGTGGAATTCACGCCGATCGTTCTGAAGCGCGCGGCAAGGCTAGCTGTCGTCGTCAATCCGAACATTCCGGTGATACCGGGAGCGAGCACCATCGACATCAGCGCCGCTGACGTGGTGACCGAGATCGATGAACCGCTGGTGGAATATGACGTCGGCGCGCCCTCGCCCCAGTCGGACGCGATCGCGCGCGCCGTCGCAAGCCTGATCGACGATGGCGCGGCTTTGCAGATCGGCCTCGGCAAGGTGCCGGATGCGCTGCTGCGCCTGCTTGCTGACAGGCGGTGCCTGCGCCTGCAATCGGGCATGCTGTCCGACGGAACGAGATTGCTGCAAGAAGCTGGCGCCCTCGATGCCGACTTCATACACACCAGCTGCGTGCACGTCGGCACACGCGCCTATTATGACTGGCTGGCGGGGCGCGACGGCCTGGCCGTCCTCGGCTGCGATCACACGCATTCGCCGGCCGTGCTTGGCTCGGTCGATCGGCTGATCACGGTCAATTCCGCCCTGTCGGTCGACCTCTTCGGGCAAGCAAATCTGGAAATGCTCGACGGCCGCGCCATCAGTGGCGTCGGCGGCGCAGCAGATTTTTCCCGTGCGGCGAGCCTCTCGCCCACCGGCATCAGCATTGTCGCATTGCCCTCCGTCTCCAATGACGGAGCGATCTCGCGCGTCGTCGGCTCCATCGATGGAGTTGTCTCGATCCCTCGGCACGACATCGACGTGATCGTCACCGAACACGGCATCGCAGATCTGCGGGGCGCAACCACTATCGAACGCGGCGAGCGGCTTATCTCGGTGGCTGCCCCTCAGCACAGGGCAGACCTCGAAACAGCCTGGCGTCAGATCGCCGGACGACTTTGACCAACAGGGAGTGAATTCGACATGAGACGTGCCGACAAGGTCATCATCAGCTGCGCCATCACGGGCTCGATCCACACGCCCACGATGTCGCCTCACCTCCCGGTGACGCCGGACCAGATCGCCCAGAACGCGATCGGCGCCGCAGAAGCGGGTGCTGCCATCCTGCATCTTCACGCACGCGAGCCGGAGACCGGCCGCCCGACGCAGGACCCGGAGGCCTTCAAGCGCTTCCTGCCGCAGATCAAGGATGGCTGCGACGCCATCGTCAACATCACGACCGGCGGCGGTCTCGGCATGACGATGGATCAGCGGCTGGCCGCCGCGAAATGGGCGGCTCCCGAGATCGCGTCCATGAACATGGGCTCGTTCAACTTCAACATCTCCGGCGCGGCCGGCCGCATCCGCGACTTCAATCACGAATGGGAACAGCCCTACCTCATGATGACGCGCGACTTCATCCTCTCGAACACCTTCACGCAGATCGAGCGCGCGATGACCGAACTCGGTGATTTTGGAACGCGCTTCGAATATGAATGCTACGACGTCGGCCATCTCTACAATCTGGCGCATTTCGCCGACCGGGGCATCGTCAAGCCGCCCTTCTTCGTCCAGTCCATCTTCGGCATTCTGGGCGGCATCGGAGCCGAGCCCGAAAACCTGATGACTATGAAGTCGACCGCCGACCGGCTGTTCGGCAACGACTACTATCTGTCGATCCTAGCCGCCGGGCGGCATCAGTTCCCCTTCGTCACCATGGGCGCGATCCTCGGCGGCAATGTTCGCGTCGGGCTTGAGGACAATCTCTATCTCGGCAAGGGCGAGCTCGCTCCGTCGAATGGCGCTCAGGTCGCGAAGATCAAGCGCATCCTGCAGGAACTCTCGCTCGACATCGCCACGCCGGACGACGCGCGGCGAATGCTCGAGACCAAGGGTCCGAAGAACGTCGGCTTCTGATCGTCAGGGGATCGCCATGGACATCCAGCTCACGCCGGAACATGAGGCCATTGACCAGAGCGTCCGTGACCTGTGCGCCAATTTCGATGACCAGTATTGGACCGACTGCGAAGAAAATGCGCGCTTCCCGGTCGAATATTACGACCTTTTGGCCAAGAATGGCTGGCTGGGCATCACAATGCCCGAGGAGGTCGGCGGCGCAGGACTGGGCGTGACGGAAGCCGCGATCATGATGCATGCGGCGACATCAAGCGGCGGCGGCTATTCAGCCGCCTCCGCCATCCACATCAACCTGTTCGGGCCTCATTCGATCGTCGTTCACGGCTCACCCGAGCAGAAGCAGCGGTGGCTGGTGCCGCTCCTTCAAGGCAAGGAAAAAGCCTGCTTCGGTGTCACCGAACCCGATGCCGGCCTCGACACGACCTCCATCAAGACCTTCGCCCGGAAGGTCGATGGCGGCTACATGGTCCGGGGCCGCAAGATGTGGACGTCGACAGGCCAGGTCGCCAATAAGATCCTGCTCCTGACCCGGACGACCCCGAAGGCGGAGTGTAAGCGCCCAACCGACGGCATGACGCTGTTCTACACCGATCTCGACCGCGAGAAGATCGAGGTGCGCCGCATTCACAAGATGGGCCGCAATGCCGTCGATTCGAACGCTGTGTTCATCGAGGATCTTTTCATCCCCGAAGAGGATCGCATCGGCGACGAGGGCAAGGGCTTCTACTACATCCTCGACAGCCTAAATCCGGAACGCATTCTGGTCGGCATCGAGGCGATCGGCGTGGGCCGCAATGCGATCGACCGCGCCGCCAAATATGCCCGCGAGCGCGTCGTTTTCGGGCGACCCATCGGCCAGAACCAGGGTATCCAGCACCCACTCGCGGAAGCCTGGACCTATCTCGAATCCGCCTACTGGATGTGCCTGCGGGCGGCCTCGCTCTATGACAATGGCAAGTCCTGCGCCGCCGAGGCCAACGCGGCGAAATTCCTGTCGGGGCGCGCGGCGTTCGATGCCTGCACCAAGGCGGTGATGACGCATGGCGGCATGGGCTATGCACGCGAATTCCAGGTCGAGCGGCTGTTCCGCGAATCGATCCTGCCGCGCATCGCACCGGTGACCGAACAGCTCATCCTGTCGTTCATCGCCGAGAAAGTTCTCGGCCAGCCGAAATCATACTGAGCATGGCTCGAACGCCGGACGCTGATACGCGCCACCAGCCCGCCAACCTTTGGCTAGCTATGCGGTCTTTTCGTCCAGCATCCCCTCTGCGCCGCCAACCGCGATCTCGTGATAGGCGGCCACATGCCGGTGCATGCGGCGGAACGCGGACTTCGCGTCACGGCGACGGATGGCATCGAGTATCTTGGTGTGCGCGGCCACGGCCGTCCGGCGCAGTTCGGGCGTCGTGACGTGCTGATAGTCCTGCGCGTCCTTGATCGGCATGGCGATCGCCTCCATCAGCGCAACCAGCGGCTCGTTTCCGCTCGCCCGCGCAATGGCCAGATGCCACTGGAGATTGACGCTCTTGTAGCGCGGGACATCGTCAACCACGGCGACGAACTGCTCATGCAGCGCCTCCATCTCGGCAAGCTGCGCCTCGGTCCGGTTCTCAGCGGCCAGTTCAGCCAGCGTCGGCTCGACGGCGACCCGGCACTTCAAAAGCGAATCCAGCCGGATGCCATGCGTGCGCACGAACAGTTCGAAGGATTTCGCCGCCGCCTCGCGCCCCGGAAGCGTGACCATGGAGCCGCCCGAGCGGCCCACCTTGGTCGTAATCAGGCCTTCCGATTCGAGGATGCGAAGCGCGTCGCGCACCGATGTGCGGCTGAGACCCGAATCGGCGACGAGCTGCCGCTCGGTCGGCAGAAAGCTGCCCTGCAGCAGCTTGCCGCTGACGATCATCTCCCGCAGTTGCGCCGCCAGGATGTCGGCGGCCTTCGGCACCTGGACCGGCGTAATGGTTGGAACATTTCGGTTGTTCATTCAGATGACCAAATCGCGGTATGGAATTATCGCACATCTTATGCCGCGCCATTGAGCAGCGATAGCGGCAATCGCGACAGGTTGGCGTCGCCACCTCTCACAGTTGCAGTTCATCAACAGGAAGCTTCGGCTCAATAACCGTGCTGGCCGCGACTTAGCCGCCAATGTCTACGCATGGAGGAGATTGCGATGACCAATGATGTCCTTTCACTCGAAGGAAAGATTGCTGTGGTTACGGGCGCAGCGAGCGGAATCGGCAGGGCCGGCGCGACCGCCCTTGCTGCCGCCGGTGCTCGCGTGGCGATCCTGGATTGGGACCGGGCTGGCATCGCCAGCCTGGCAGACGAGATCAGCGCGGCCGGCGGTGACGCGCTGGCGCTGGAATGCGATGTGTCGAGCGAGGCCGCCGTCCGGGCAACTGCCGGAGAGGTGGCAAGCCGGCTTGGCCCCTGCGACGTGCTGGTGAACAACGCCGCGATCATCCGCGCAGGCTCGCTCGACGAGCTCACGCTGGCGGACTGGAACCTCCTCTTGTCGATCAATCTGACCGGATATTTCCTGTGCGCCCAGGCTTTCGGCAGGCAGATGCACGCCAGGGGTCGAGGCTCGATCGTCAATGTCGGGTCGGTGGCGGCAAAGCATGCGACGCCTTTCGCGGGCGCCTATTCTGTGGCGAAGGCAGGCGTCCAGATGCTGTCGCGGCAGATCGCCGTCGAATGGGGCGAGCAGGGCATCCGGTCCAACTGCGTCAGCCCCGGCTTGATCCTCACATCCCTATCGGAATCCATGTATGCGCGCCCCGGCATTCGGGAGGCGCGGGAGCAGATGATCCCCTCGCGCCGCATCGGCAAACCGGAGGACATCGCCAAGGCCGTCCTGTTTCTCGCCAGCGATCTCTCCGACTACGTCAACGGCGAGGAACTGACGGTCGATGGCGGTTTCGTGCGCAATCTGCTGCGTCTCGTGCCGCGCGCCGGCTACGAGAAGGACACGTCTTGAGTGCACGGACACGATGGTCCGGCGCTTCGTGCCGGACCTTCGCCTCAGTGCACCGCAGCGAACATGATCCGCTCCTCGGTCGCCTCACGCGGCGTGAATTCCTCGACAACCCGGCCCGAACGCCACACCAGGATTCGGTCCGAGAGATTGAGGATTTCCGGCAGGTAGGACGAGATGACAATGACGGCATGGCCTTCGTCCGCCAGCCCGTTGATCAGCTGATGGATTTCGGCGATCGCGCCGACATCGACGCCGCGTGTCGGCTCGTCGAAGATGATCAGGCTCGGCTTCTGCACAAGGGACTTGGCGATGACGACCTTCTGCTGATTGCCACCTGAAAGCTCGATCACCTTGGCGTTGTTGTTGATCGCGCGGATATTCAGCGCCTTGCTCCATTCGGCGGCAAGGTCCTTCATCTCCTCCATGCTGATCACGCGCGTTGAATCGAAACCTGCCGCGAGCTTGCCCATGTGCACGTTTTCGGCAATCGACATTGTCTCGAATAAGCCCTCGATCTTTCGATCTTCCGTAACGTAGACGATGCCGTCGCGAACCGCCTGTTTCGGCACGCGGTAGCGCACCTGCCGGTCATGGACATGGATCTCGCCGCCATTGAAGAAATTGCGCTTGAGCACGCCGGCGATGATCTTGGCGGTTTCGGTTCGGCCGGACCCGATCAGCCCGAACATGCCCGTCACCTGACCGGAATAGATCGAAAACGACGAGTTGCGCACGACCGATCCCATCGAGACGTTCTGCACGCTCAGCACCTTGCGTCCCGCCTTCCGCAACCCCTGCCCCGTCTGGTGACGGTAGAGTTGGTCTGACAGCGTACGCCCCACCATCGCCCGGATGATCTTGTCACGATCGAAGCTTGAGGTGACGTCGCTGCTCACGAGTTCGCCGTCGCGCAGGATCGTGATCCGGTCGGAGATTTGCAGCGCTTCTTCCAGCGCATGCGAGATGAAGATGATCGATACGCCGCGCAGTTTGAGGCGACGGATCAGCGCGAAGAAATGGTGTTTTTCTTCAGGCGTCAGCGCAGCGGTCGGCTCGTCGAAGATGATGACGCGGACGTTCTTGCGCACGGCCCGCGCAATCTCGACCATCTGCTTGTGCGCAGCGCCCAACGTCGAGACAACTGCCGTCGGCGGAACGTTGAAGTTCAGCGACTGCATGAAAGTCTGCGCCGAGATGTTGATGCCGCGGATGCGGTTGAACCATTTCTCGTCACCGAGATAGAGGTTCTGCGCCACAGTCATCGACGGTACCAGACTGGTCTCCTGAAAGACCATCGCGACGCCATTCTCCAGCGCCTCGGCTGGACTTGAGAAGCTAACTTCCTTGCCGTCCAGCAGCATCGTGCCGTGTGTTGCCTGCGTCACGCCCGCCATCAGTTTTGTCAGCGTGGACTTGCCCGCGCCATTCTCGCCGAGGATCGAGTGGATTTCGCCCTCTTGAAGCGTGAAGTCGACCTTGGAGACCGCGGGAACGCCGCGATATTCCTTGGTCACCTGACGCATTTCGATCAGCGCGGTGCTCATGCGACCTCCGTTGATTCCTCGAGCCGAACAATCGCGTCTGCACCCTTGCAGGCAACCAGCGCGCCGCTTGCATGGTCGACCGCGCTGGTGACGCCATGACGCCGCCCGTCGGCGCGGCTGTGATAGCTCGCGATTGGCGCAAAATCGGCGGCGAGCCGGATCAATAGCCCGTATGAACATGACGGCGCCCATGGCTTGAGAATGCCGAGATGTTTCAGCGCGCCGCCCTGCAAAGGTTCCAGGAACGTCGTCGAGGCCCTGAGACTCGGCGCGATCCAGTGGTCGGGCGATGTCTCGTTCATCATCGCACGCCTGTAGGCCGGTTCGCGCTGCAAGAGTTCGATCAATTGGCTGCGCGGCACAGGAACACACAGCCAATAACCCTCGCCGGCTGCCGGCACGAGCCGCGACGGATATCCGGGGAGGTCGGACAGAACCGGCTCCGCCTTGCCACCTGCGGAAACTGTGATCACACGATGACGCCAGCTCTCCGCGACGGCTACACGCCCGTCTTTCAGTGCCACGATGCCCGCCGGCCAGCCAAGTCCGGATGCGAGCTTTTCCGCGCGTCCGGAGGCTAGGTCGATTTTCCAGACCACGCCATCCGCTCGCCGTTCGAGCAGGTCGCGTTTCCAGTCAGAGAGCGACGCTTTCGATGATCCCTCACAAGCCAGAAGATTGCCGTCGGCATCGAAGGTCAGCGCGGTCAGGCACCTGATCGGCGCAGCCGAGCCGACGATCTCCCGCTCACTGCCATCACCGGCACGCAGCAGGATCGCGCCTGTCTCAAGGCCGATCGCAATCGTCCCGTCGCGCGCCGCCATAGCGGCAATCGGGCTCGAATAGGCTGCGACCTGCACCGCAGGCTTTCCGCTGTCTTCCGAGCGCATCAGCCGCGCACCGCTCGAAAAGTGCACCACGCCACCCGATACCACCAGGTTGTCCGGCGCGGTTTCGCCGGCGACCAGCGCCGCCTCCTCGATCGCCTGATTGGGTCGCAGCACGCCGTCCATTGGCGGCACGGTCACGGCCGCGTCGCCGCTGCCGCGAAATTCGTCCCATTTTCTCCGCAGCGCGCCGATCATGATTTCTTGCCCCAATAGTCTTCGAGGGCGACCCAGTTCTGGTCGGCGCCGGGGATCGTGTAGCGCCCGATCCGATTGTTGTAGGCACCACCGAGGAACAGCTTGCCCTTGTGCTCACGGATGGATGTCAGCATCGGATGCGCCTCGCCGCCGAGATCCCACAGACAGTCGAGCACATTTCCCTGCTCGTCGAAGCGGATGACGCAACCCGTGTTCATGTTCGGGTAGAGCCATTCGTCCGGCGGGATCTTCAACACCATCCGCCGGCGGAATTTCGGGAAGCGCATCGCCACGTCGAATGCGGCTGAACGCATGCCGGTCAGCGCACACCAATAGGTGCCATCGGAACCGCGATTGATGTTGTCCGGATAGCCCGGAAGATTGTCGATGACGATTTCCGACTGACCCTTCTTCGGCCCGTCGAACCACCACCGCGTAATGCGGCAACCCCAAGTCTCGGCAAACAGCAGCGACTGGCCGTTGCGCTCTACGCAGATGCCGTTCGGCAGTTGGAGATTGGACACGACGGTCTTAGTGGAATTGTCGCGCGGGTCGTAGCAGATGATGCGGCCATTGCCCCGCGCTTCGAGCGCGTCCACCATCCACTCGTAGACCTCGTAACGCACGGTCGCTTCCGAGAAGAAAATCCGGCCGTCCGGCGCGATATCGAGATCGTCCGCCAGCCTCAGGCGCGTGTCGTCGATGACCGACAGGCGACTCCGGTTCGTCTCGTCAGTCAGCTTGACCACCTCGCGCGCGGGATCGGGTGTAATCTTGTAGAGCCCCATCCCGGCTACGCAGGAATAGATGTTGCCCTGCGCATCGCAGGCCATGCCGAGCGGCGTTCCGCCGATATGGGCAAACACCTCCCAGCGTTTGTAGTCCGGGGCGAAGAAGCGGATGATGTCGCCGTGGCGGCTGCCGCAATAGACGTTCTCCTCCCAGTCGAGAACCATGTCCTCCGGTCCGTCCAGATCGCCCAGCCCGATTGCCTCCACGCCCTTTAGCTTGTCGTTCATCGCATAAGGCGAACTCGAGCCGAACGCAGTCTCCGGCAATGGCGGCAGGCGGAAATAGGTCGGCGAGACATAGGCGCGCGACAGCACCTTGTGGCGGTTCTTCAGCCAGCGCACGTCGATGGCGACGGCGAGCAGGAGGATGCAGCCAAGGACCGTGGAACTCGCGCCGCTGCGCAGTCCCATGCGGATCAGCGCATTTTGGACGAGCACGACAATGATCGTGCCGAGCACAGCCTTGACAATCGAGCCGCGCCCGCCCCCAAGGCTTACGCCGCCGAGCACCACCGCTGTGAGCACGGTGAATTCGAGCCCCAGCCCGACATCCGAGCCTGCGTTGAGCTGGCGCGCCGCGTAGAAACATGCGGCGATGCCGACCATGACACCAGAGATGACATAGGTCAGGCAGACCGTGCGGCGCACATGGATGCCGGCATTGTAGGCCGAGCGGCGCGATCCGCCGACGGCCATCACGTGCCAGCCGAAGCGGGTGCGTGTCAGCACGACATGCAGGATGACGGCCGCAACTAGCGCGAAAATCAGGACGCCGGGAATGCCGTAGACAATGCCGACCGCCATGAATTCCCATGCGGCTGACTGGTTGAAGCCGCTGGTGAACACGGTCGGATATTTCTGCAGCAGCAGTTCGACCAGCGACCGGACGAAGATGAGTGTCACCAGCGTCGTCAGGAACGCGCGCAAGCGCAGGTAGCCAATGGCGATGCCGTTCACCAGGCCGACCAACCCGCCGATCGCGAGCACGATCGGCAACGCCATAACCAGCGGCATCTCGTAATTGTTGATCAGCGCCAGCGCCGCCAGGTTGCATAATGCCAATGTCGAGCCGATCGACAGATCGATGCCGCCTGCCATGATGACGATTGCGAGGCCGATGGCGATGAACAGGTTCTCGCCGAACACGCGCGACACATCGGACAGACCCGCCGACGTGAAATAGCCCGACATCAGGATCGCGAACGAAACGACCACGATGCCCAGCAGCAGCGTCGGGATGGCATTGTCGATCCACGGCTTTGCCAGGATCTCGCCGACGACATGGTCAGGGACGAGCTTGTAGCGCCAGCGCGAGTAGGATTCCGACAACGACATCTCGACACCTCAGTGAAGGATTTGCCGGCCCCGTTCAGGAGCCGGCAGCGCAGGATTTATGGATCAGCCGCCCGAGCGCTTCAGCTCGTCGAGCGTCCAGCAGGAAGACGGGGCGAGGTTGTCCTTCGCGATGCGCTTGATCGGCGTATAGAGCGCGAACGGCGTCGAGCCGGGCTTCGGTTTGGTCTGCAGCAGCATCTTCACGGCCGCATTCAGGTCGCGCGTCTGGCCAGGCACGTCATAGCTGAAATAGGCGCCGAAATTGCCGTTCTCGACATTGTCACAGGCCGCCGACTTTGCACCACCGCCGGAGGTGACGATGTGCAACTTGTCGAGCATGCCGGCATCGCGCGCAGCGGCCGAAATACCGATATCCTGACCGTCCCAGATGCCCATGACACCGCAGAGATCCGGGTGCTGCTTCAGCAGCGTCGCGGTGATGCCCTGCGCCTTCGTCGCATCATAGTCGGCCATCTGCTCGGCAACGATCGAGATGCTCGAATCTTGCTTGAGCACCTCGTTGTAGGCCGCGATCGAGGTCTCGACCCCTGGCGTGTTCGGGCGGCCGAGCACATAAGCGACCTTGCCGTTCTTGCCGCTGCCCTGCCCGCAGGCCTTGACCATGTCCTCGGCCATCAGTGTCGCGATCTGATACCAGTCGGCCCCGACATAGACGTCGCCGTTCGCAACCGATTTCAGGTTGATCTGGATGACATTGATGCCTTCGGCCATCGCGCGCGGCACGATGCGGTTATAGGCTTGCCGATCGAGCGGGTGCAGAACAAGCACGTCCGGCTTTTCGGCGATGAAACCGTTTGCGGCCTGCGTTGCCGCCTCGGTGCTCCAGTTGGGATCGCGCACCTCGACCGTATAGCCGAGCGCCTCGGCCTGGTTCTGCATGCCCGCAAACCAGCCTTCGGTCAGGTCGAAGCCCATGGCGACGGGCACGAACGCGACCCGTTTGCCCTTGAGCGATTCGTAGTAGGTCGCCGACTGCCCGTCATCCTTGACGTCCTGTGCGACCGCCAGGCCGGCGCAGCCAAGCACGGTCGCGACGGCAAGCGAAATGATCTTCCTCATGCGTACCCCTCCTTGTTCTGGTCGCGGAACGCGCCAGCGTAAAATTGCTAGATGTCGCCGCTCTGCGCGGTCTGCTCATCCCGGGGATTGAGGATCTGGTCGATCACGATCGCCGCCAGAAGGATGAGGCTCTTGAACATGTTCTGGGCCGTGTAGCCGAGGTTCATGATCGTCATGCCGTTGAGCAGCACGCCGATCAGAAGCGTGCCGACGATGACGTTCCGAACCCCGCCCTTGCCGCCGGCCAGACCGACGCCGCCGAGCACCACGACGAGGATCACGTCATAGACCAGCGTCGACAGCGCGACGCGCGTGTTCATGCTCGACACCGCGGTCGCCATGACGAAGCCCGCGATCATCGCAAGCGACGCTGTCATGACATATTGCAGCACGATCAATGGACGCGTTGGCAGGCCTGTGATGCGCGCAGCGAGCGGATTGTCACCCGCGCCATAGAGGAACCGGCCCCATTTGGTGTAGCGCAGGAACAGATAGACGACCGCGCTCACCACGCCGAAGACGATGACAGGCGCGGGAATGCCGAACAGCCGGCCCTGCCCGAGAGCCCATAGCCACCCGCCCTGCGCCGGCAGATAGACGACATCGAGATCGACCATCCAGGTCCGGCCGACGCCATAGACAACGGTGCCCATCGCCAGCGTGGCGAAGATCGCGGGGATTTCGACGTAGGCGATCAGGATACCGTTCGCGATGCCGACAAGCAGGATGAAGCCGATCGCCAGCAGCACCGATGAGGTCACCGGCATTCCGCCATTGACCAGTTGGAACGCCCAGCCGACCGACATGACCATGATGCTGACCATCGACAGATCGATGCCCCGCCCGATGATCGAGATCGCCATACCGACGCCGAGGATGCCGAGGATCGAGACGCTCTGGATCAGCGAGACGATGTTGCCGACCGAGGTGAAGCCCGGAAGCGTCAGCGCGAATGACACGAACAGCACGACCGCGATCGCGGCCACGACGTGCTCCTGGCTGATCCGTTCCAGTCTCATGATCCCCTCCCGTGCTGACTTGGCGCTTGCCCCAGCGGAATCGGAAGTTTTGATCTACCTTATTTATTATGTTGTCAATATAATGGACGACCATTAATACATCTTGATCATGCGGCGCGGATTTTCAGCACATCCGGCTGAATGGCGCGGCGCTATCGCGCCGTGAACCCGCCATCAATCACAAGGTCCGCCCCGGTAACGAAACGGGATTCGTCCGACGCCAGATAAAGCACGCCCCAGGCGATATCGTCCGGCACGCCCATATGCCCGACAGGCTGCAGCGCATCATATTTGCGCCTGAGATCATCCGGGTCCGACGAGCGGGCAAAAGACCGCTGCACCATCGGCGTGTCGGTGAAGCCGGGACAGACCGAATTGACCCGCACCGCCACGCCCTTCTGCGCGCATGACAGCGCGACGGATTTCGTCATCAGGCGAACGCCTCCCTTCGACGCGTTGTAGGGAGAGACATCGGCCAGACCGACCATGCCCATGACGGAGGCAATGTTGATGATGGACCCTTGCGCCGGATCGTTGCGCTCCATCAGGGCGAGCGCGTGCTTCGTCCCGAGAAACACGCCGTCGAGATTGACCGCCATCACGGCGCGCCAGTCTTCGAGAGAGAGTTCGGTCGGATAGATTCTGGGTATGCTGACGCCAGCGCAATTGACCGCGATGTCGAGGTGACCAAACCTCTCGGCGACCTTTTCCATAGCTCGCCGCCACTCCGCTTCTGATGTCGTGTCGAGGCGAATGGCGAGGCCCGTGCCGCCTGCTTGCTCGATCTCCTGCAACTGCTGCTGAGAGCCGGCCTCGTCCAGATCGGCAAGCACAACCCTGGCGCCCTCACTGGCAAGCAATCGCGCGCAGGCCGCGCCGATACCATTGGCTGCACCGGTGACGACTGCCACCTTTCCGTCGACCCGCCCCGGCTTTGTCGTCTCAGGCATTGAGCGTCCCGCCATCGACATTGATCGTTTGTCCCGTGACGTAGGATGAGCCGGGTCCGCACAGGAACGTCACCACCGACGCGACTTCTTCCGCCTCGCCGAACCGCCCCAATGGTATTCCGGCAAGCAGCGCGTCCGACCGATGTTTCAGCACATCCACTGTCATCGATGTGAGGATCGCGCTCGGCGCAACGGCGTTCACCAGCGTATGCGGCGCAAACTGCCGGGACAGGCTGCGGGTCAGGCCGACGATGCCGGCCTTGGCCGACGCGTAGGCGACATAGCCTGCCGTCCCGCGCCTATAGGCGGTCGATGAGCAGAAGACGATTCGCCCGACCTGTGACGTGTCGCGTCGGCTCTGGTAGGCAACCGCCAGATCGTAGGCATTGGTGAGGTTCGCCGCCATGGCGCGGTCCCACACATCGTGCCTATCCGCGTCGAGCGGATCGGGCTCGAAGACGCCTGCCATGTGGACAAGGCCGAACACAGCTCCGCCCGCTGCATCGAGCACGCGCGCCGCTTCGGCCGGGCTGTCGATCGCCGAGACCACAATGTCAGCCGACCCCGTGGGGAAGCCATCGCGCACACGTTCCAGCCGCCCTTTGTCGATGTCGACGAGCGTCACCTTGGCGCCAAGTTCGATCAGCTGCCGCGCACAGGCGCTGCCGATGCCTCCCGCACCACCTGTGATTACAAATCGACGCTCGGCCATTCTCAATTCCATTTATCAACCAAGCATAATGATAAAATGGTTTGACCAATGTGTCGAGCATGCTAGATGCATGGCGTGTTTCATGGTTGAACGCATGTCGCAGCAATCTCCGCAGCCGTCAGATATGGCCGCGCCCTCAGGTCGGGCGATCAGGATCGGTTGTGGCGCGGGTTTCTCCAACGACAGGATCGAGCCCGCCCGCGATCTCGCCGAGCGCGGAGAACTCGACTTCCTCTTCTTCGAGTGCCTTGCCGAGCGAACACTGGCGCACAGCCATCTGGCCAGGCGTCGCAACCCGTCGGCGGGCTACATTCCGATGTTGCGCAAGCGCCTCGAAGCCACGCTGCCGGGCTGTCGCGCAGCCCGCACGCAGATCATCACGAACGCAGGCGCGGCCAATCCCGCCGGCGCCGCCGAATGCGCGGCCGACGTCGCGCGCCAACTGGGCATGACGGGACTGCGCATCGCCGTGGTCGAGGGCGACGACGTGCTGGACCTTCTGGAGCCGGCAACGCCGCTGCTCGAAGGCGGCCGCCTTGGCGACCATACCGGCGAGCCCATCTGCGCCAATGCCTATCTCGGCGCAAATGTCATCGCTGACGCGCTGGACGCGGAGGCCGACATCGTCATCGCGGGCCGTGTGGCCGATCCCTCGCTGGTGCTTGGCCCACTGATCCACGCGCATGGCTGGAGCCAGTCAGACTGGGAAAGGCTCGGCGCCGGCACGCTCGTCGGCCATCTTCTGGAATGCAGCACGCAGGTGACCGGCGGCTATTTCGCCGATCCGGGCGTCAAGGAGGTCAGCAACCTCGCCTTTGTCGGCTTTCCCATCGCCGAGGTCAGCCCGACCGGCGCAGCGACGATCACCAAGCTGAACGGAACCGGTGGCTGTGTCACACGCAGCACGGTCATCGAACAGCTCTTCTACGAGATGCATGACCCGTCTGCCTATCTGACACCCGATGTCTCGGCGGATTTCACCAGGGTCGCCATCACTGACCGGGGCAATGATCGCGTCGACGTCAGCAATGCGGCTGGCCGGCGCGCACCGGACAATTACAAGGTAACAATCGGCTTTGACGGCGGCTTCTTCGCCGAATCCGAAATCGGTTATGCGGGCCATGGGGCTGCCAATCGCGCCCGCTATGCAGCCGAAATCTTGTGCGAACGGATGGCTGTGCTGCATGGCATTCGCGACATGCGCATCGATCTGATTGGCGTCGCTTCACAACACGCAACCGCAAGACCTGACGATTGCAACGCTGATGGGCGTGACGTGCGGATGCGCGCAGCCCTGCGAACGTCCGACAAGGATCTTGCAGAGGCCCTGCTGATGGAAATGGAGACGCTCTGGATCGCAGGGCCGGCCGGCGGCGGCGGCGTTCGCGGACGCGTCTTGCCGTCGATCGTCACGCGATCGGCGCTTGTTCCGCGCGAGCGTGTGAAGCCACGGTTCACCATGATGGTCTCATGACAGAGACCCGGCTCGGTGACATCGCAACCGCGCGCGCAGGCGACAAGGGCGACACCTCCAACATCGCCGTGTTCGTGAGAGACCTTGCGCATTATCCAGCCGTCGAGCGTCAGCTCGACGCGGACCGGGTGGCCGCGTCCTATCCCGATCTCTTTCGCGGACCCGTGACACGCTATTGCGTGCCGCATCTCGGTGTCCTGAATTTCGTTATCGAAAACGGGCTTGAAGGAGGCGTGAATTCCTCCCTCAATCTCGACGCGCATGGAAAGTCGTTCTCCTTCCTGCTGCTCGACTTGACGGTCGACCTGCCGGACGGAGCTGGTTGATCATTTGGGAGGAAATACAATGAGACTCTGGGCCGTCGTCAAGAATGGGCAGCCGCTTGAATGTCTGGAGGTCGCGACCCCCGAGCCGAAGGGCACCGAGGTCGTACTCGAGGTGACGTATTGCGGCGTCTGCCATTCGGATTTGCACTTCTGGAAGGGAACCTACGATCTCGGCGGCGGCAAGGTGATGACGCTCACTGACCGCGGCGTTCAGTTGCCGCGTGCGCCCGGTCATGAACCGGCCGGCCGCGTGGTCGCCGTCGGCCCGGACGCCAAGGGCGTCGCGATCGGCGACCGTTGCGTGATCTTCCCGTGGATGGGTTGCGGCGAGTGCTGGCGCTGCAAGAGCGGCGACGAAAACCTCTGCGACAAGCCGGCCGCAATTGGCGTCATCCGCCACGGCGGCTTCGGCTCACACATCGTCGCGCCGCACCCGCGCTATCTGTTCGACTATGGCAATGTCGATCCGGCCAGCGCGGCGACCTATGCCTGCTCGGGCATCACCGTCTATTCTGCGATCAACAAGTTCCGTCCGCTTCACAAGGACCGCCCGATGCTCCTCATCGGCGCAGGCGGTCTCGGTCTTGCGGCCATGGCCATGCTGCGCGCACTCGACCACACCGGCGACATCATCGTCGTCGACATCGCCGAGGACAAGCGGCAGGCCGCACTCGACGAAGGCGCAGTGGCTGCCATCGACGGCCGGGCGCCGGACGCGGTCGCGCAGGTCCAGGCGGCAGCCGGCGGCGCGCTTCTTCAGGCGATGGACTTCGTCAACAATGGCGCGACGGTGACGATGGCGATGGAGGCGCTCGGGCGCGGAGGCCAGCTCGTGCTCGTCGGCGTCGCGGGCGGCGAGATTCCGCTCTCCGTCTCCAGCCTCATCTTCAGGCCGCGTGCGATCATCGGATCGGCGACCGGAAGCCTGAACGACCTCAAGGCCGTGCTCGATCTCGCCAAGTCGGGCAAGCTCAAGCCGACACCGGTCGAGCGGATGCCGAAGGACAAGGCCAACGAGGCGATGGAAAAACTGCATTCCGGCCATGTCAAGGGTCGGTTGGTACTCGAGGGCGCCTGAGAATGCGTCTTTTGCGGTCGGGCCGAGCTATTCGCTCGACCGCAGGATGGACGAATAGGCGGTGAGATGTTTCTCCATGCCGCGTGCCGCCGCCGCCTCGTCCTGCCGCTCGATCGCCGCCATCACTTCGGCATGCGCCATGACGGCCGCCCTGCGCGTTTCGGGCGTGGTCACGACTTCATAGCCTGTCGCCTCATAGACCGGGGTGGAGATCGCCTCCATCAGTGCCGTCAGCGGCTCGTTCCGGCTCATGCTCGCCACCGCCAGATGCCACTGGAAATTGACGCGCCTGTAGCGCTGGATGTCGTCGGTCGACGCTTCGAATTTTCGATGCAGGTCGCGCAGGATATCCAGTTCCTGCTCGGTGCGGTTCCGCGCGGTCAGCTTGGCGAGCATCGGCTCCACCGCGATGCGGCAGTCGAGCAGCGCCTCGAGACTGACCCCGTTGGTCCGCACGAACAGTTCCGTCGAACGCGCCAGATCGGTGCGCTTCGGCACCGTCACGCGCGCGCCGCCGGAGCGCCCTGCCCTGATCTCGATAAGTCCTTCGGTCTCGAGGATCTTCAGCGCCTCGCGAACCGAACCCCGGCTCAATCCCGATTCGGCGACGAGGTCGCGCTCGGGCGGCAACAGATCGCCGGAGGCGAATTCGCCCTGAATGATGAGGTCGCGAAGCCTAGTTGCAAGCAGGCCCGACGCCTTTGGAACCACGACGCGATCGATCTGATATTCCGAGGTCATCCAACTCTCAGCTTTGCACATTGGGTGTGCGTGGATGTGTCCATACAGCCGCAAGCGGTTGATGCGCAATGGTCTAGCCGAAAACACATTTCCATAACCAGCCGCTCAATCGGTTACAATTTCGGCTTTCCACGAAAAATGGTCCCCAATCGCCGAATCCGACTGGACCTCGCACGGCGCAATGTATTAAATGTCAGACCAACAGCAAAAATAAATCATTTACATATCGTGCCATTCTCTGGGAGGAGCCAATGCACATCGTGAAGACCACCCTGGCGGCGCTTGCTTACGCTGCTTTTGCCACCACAGCGCAGGCTGAAACGCGCCTGTCTCTGACATCAGGTTTCCCGCCCGGATCGATTCCGCCGGTCGCGCATCAGCAACTGGCAGACTGGCTGGCCGCAAACAGCGACCTCAAGCTCGACGTGACGGCCATGACCCTCCTGAGCCTTCCGGAGACGTCGGCAGGCCTTCGCGACGGCATCGCCGACATGGCCTACATGCTCACGCAGTACTATCCAGCCGAGTACAAGGAATCGAACCTTGCCGGCGACATGACCATGCTAACCACGGTTGGCACCAAGACGGACGTGCCGGGCCTCGTCATGTCAGCCGCATTCGCCGAATACGTCGCGCTGAATTGCGATGGCTGCCAGACCGAATTCAAGGCGCAGAACCATGTGTTCCTGGGTTCGGGTGCGAGCTCGGCCTACGCGCTAGTCTGCCGCTTGCCGATCAACACGGTCGCCGATCTCAAGGGCAAGAAGTTCCGCGTAGGCGGTGGCAATTTCGGCCGCTGGGCGGAGTATTTTGGCGGCACGAAGGTAACGATGCCCGGCGCCGAGATGTTCGAGGCACTGAGCCAGGGGGTGGTCGACTGCTCGACACTTTCCACGCCTGAATTGGTCAACTGGCAGCTGTTCGACGTGACCAAGGCGGTCGTTCTCGGCGCACCCGGCGGCGTCTACGGCGCGGTCGCATCCAACAACATCAACCGCGACAAGTGGAAGAGCCTGACCAATGAGGAGCGCACGGCTCTGCTCAAGGGTGCAGGTATCGTCACCGCCGGCGTGGCGATTGGCTACCAGCAGCAGGCGGCAGCCGCCGAGAAGATTGCCAAGGAAAAGGGCATCCCTGTTGAGCCGGCTTCGGCTGAGCTGCAAGCGGCGTCAGACGCATTTGTCACGGAAGACATGAAGGCCGTCGCCAAGCAGTTCACCGACACCTACGGCCTCAAGGAGGTCGACGCGAAGATGAAGACCATCGGCGACCTCATCGAGAAGTGGAAGGGCAAGCTGCAGGGCGTCGATATCTCGACCAACCAACCCTATGCCGACCTCCTCTGGACCGAGATCTACTCGAAGCTCGATCCCGCCACCTACGGCATGGACTGACACGCATTGCCGGGGTGCGCCACCGCACCCCCGCCCACGCCTGCAAATATCAATCGGAACATTGATCATGCGTCGCATCGCCATCACGTCGACCCTCGCCCTGATGACTGCCCTGACCACGTCGGCCATGGCGCAGGACAAGCCGCTGAAGCTTTCGTCCGGCTTCCCGCCGGTTGCCGTGCCGCCGATCGCCTACAAGACGGTTGCGGAATGGCTTGCGGCCAGCTCGGCCTTCAAGGCCGAGGTCTTCTCGATGACGCTGCTCAGCCTGCAAGAAACATCGGCCGGCATCCGCGACGGCATCACAGACGTCGGCTATGTGCTGACGCCCTATTCGCCTGCGGAGTTCTCGGAAATGAACCTCGCGGCCGATATGTCGATGCTGGTCACGACTGGAACGCAGGCGCCGAACATGGCGATGTCAGGAGCGATCGTCGAATATGTCACACTGAATTGTCCGGATTGCCAGGATGAATTCACCGCCCAGAACCAAGTGTTCCTGGGTGGTGGCGCATCGACCGCCTATTCGCTCGTCTGCAAGGATCCCATCAACACGATCGCCGAGATTCGCGGCAAATCGATCCGCGTCGGCGCGCCGGTGTTCGGGCGCTGGGTGGAAAAGTTCGGCGGCACCAAGGCCTCGATACCCGGCTCGGAAATGTTCGAGGCGCTGAGCCAGGGCGTTGTCCAGTGCACCATGGTCGGCACGCCCGATGTCGTAAACTTCCAGCTTCAGGACGTTGTGAAGTCCATCATGGTCGGCGCGCCCGGCGGCGTCTTCGGCGGCACCGCCTCGATGAATGTGAACCTCGACCTGTGGCGCAGCCTTACCGACGAAGAGCGCAGAACGCTCATCCAGGCGGGCTCGCTCATGACGGCTGAAGTCAATGCCGGCTACAACCGCCAGGCAGTCGATGCCGAGAAGTCCATCCGCGACAAAGGTATCGCGATGGTCAACGCCACTGACGAGTTCGTCGCCGCGACGAATGACTTCGTCAGGGAGGACATGAAGACGATCCGGCAGCAGTTCACCTCCCTCTACGGCGTCAACGATGTCGCGAAGAAAATGGCCACTATCACGACGCTGGTCGACAAATGGAAGGTCAAGCTGGAGGGGGTCGATCCCACGGACGGCGAGGCTTACCGCAAGCTCCTTTGGAAGGAGATCTATTCCAAGCTCGATCCCGCCACTTACGGGATGAAGTAGCGATGGAAGACGTCGTTCCCGGCGAAAACACGCCTGAACCGCCACGGCCCGCAGCCTTTCCCGTTCGCATACTCGGTCGCCTCATCGACGTTACGACCGTCGTCGGCGCAGTCGCTGTCGCGCTGATGATGACGCACATCGCAATCGACGTGTTAGCAAAATACGTGTTCGGCATGCCGCTGCCCGGCACGATCACCGTCGTTTCGAACTATTATATGATTGTTGTCGCGTTCCTCCCGTTGGCATTCACGGAGCGGGTCAACGGGCATATCTCCGTCGAAGTCTTGACGGAGCACTTCCCGATGGGGCTCCAGCGCGCGCTCAACATCGCTGCGATGTTGATGGCGGCCTTCATTATTGGCGCCCTCGCGTGGCAATCCTGGCTCGATGCCGAGCGCGCCAGGGACATCGGCACCTTCGAGATCGAACACGACGCGAAGCTGCTGACCTGGCCCGCGCGCTACCTGTTGCCCATCGGCTGCGCCCTGATGGCGCTCACGTTCGTCGCCAAGATTCTGCTGGCGCTGCGGCGTGGCGCGGCCCAGCCGCTCAACAGGCCCTTCTTCTAAATACTATAGTCTCGGACCGGGAGGACGGTTTGACCAACATTGCGATCGGCTATGCCGGGATTGCCGCCCTCCTTGCGCTGATCGCGCTTCGCGTGCCCATCGGCATGTCGCTCATAGGCGTGTCCTTCGTGGGGATATGGTCGATCGTCGGGCCTCGCGCCGCGTTCGGCGCGTTGGGAACGATCCCCTGGAACTTCACTGCGACCTGGCAGATGAGCTCGGTACCGATGTTTCTCCTCATGGGGTTTCTGTGCTTCCACGCGGGGCTGACGAAAGGCCTGTTCAACGCGGCCCGGCTGTGGATGTCGCGCCTGCCGGGTGGAGTTGCGATCGCATCGGTTTTCGGCGCAGCGGGGTTCGCGGCGGTCACCGGCTCGTCGGTTGCCTGCGCCGCAG
This sequence comes from Mesorhizobium australicum, assembly GCF_900177325.1. NCBI lineage: Bacteria > Pseudomonadati > Pseudomonadota > Alphaproteobacteria > Hyphomicrobiales > Phyllobacteriaceae > Mesorhizobium > Mesorhizobium australicum. Next base: position 594,521 of record NZ_FXBL01000004.1, read on the forward strand.
CGATGGGTCGTATCGCCATCCCCGAAATGATGCGCAACCGCTATGACGCCGCCTTCGCGACAGGCACGCTGGCGGCGGCCGGCACGCTCGGCGCGCTGATTCCGCCGTCGATCCTCTTCATCCTCTACGGCATCATCGCCCAGGTTCCGGTCGGACAGTTGTTCATGGCCGGCGTCGGCGCGGGCCTGCTCACGGCCGCGGGCTATGTCACGGTCATCATCATCCGGGCCAAGCTCAATCCCGCGCTTGCGCCGCCGCTGACGGAGAAGCCCACAGCAGCAGAGCGTCTTGCGGCGCTCGGCGAAACCTGGCCGGTCACAGTGCTGATGGCGGGTGTGCTCGGCGGGCTGTTCTTCGGCATTTTCACGCCGACGGAAGCGGGCGGCGCAGGCGCAGCCTTCTCGCTCATCATCGCTCTGGTTCGCCGCTCGATTAGTTGGCGCGGCTTCTACAATTCGCTTGTCGAGACGATGCAGACATCGGCCGCGTTGTTTATCATCGCCATCGGCGCAAACATGCTTACGCGTTTCATGGCGATCAGCGGCGCCGGCAACGACCTTGCTGCCTTCATCAATGCCCTTGGCGCGGACCCTGCCGTGCTCATGATCGGCATCACCATCGTCTACCTGCTGCTCGGCATGTTCCTGGAGCCGATCGGCGCGATGCTGCTCACGCTGCCGATCCTGCTCCCTGTCCTCAAGAGCGCGAATATCGATCTGCTTTGGTTTGGCGTCATCCTCGCCAAATATCTGGAGATCGGCATGATCACCCCGCCGATCGGTCTGAATGTGTTCGTCATCAAGAGCGTGGTCGGCGACCTCGTATCGACAGGCCGCATCTTCTACGGCATCACCTGGTTCCTGGTGGCAGATCTTGTCGTTATCACGCTGCTGATCGTGTTCCCGGAGATCATTCTCTGGCTACCTTCGATGATGCGCTGATGCTGCCCCTCTTCACCGGCGTCAAACAGGTCTGCGTCGTTGTCGAGGATCTCGACGCGACCATCCGCAGCTATTGGGAAACGGCGGGCATCGGCCCCTGGGCGGTGTGGACGCCCGCGCTGACCGGCATGCGAATCCGCGGCGAGGACACGCCCTATTCGATGAAGCTCGCCATGGCGTGGACCGACGGCTTCATGTGGGAGGTGGTACAGCCGCTCAGCGGACCGTCGATCTATCGCGAGCATCTCGATCGATACGGCGAAGGCATGCATCATGTCCTCGTGCAGACAGGCAATCACGACTACGATGACATGATCGCGGAAGCGAGCCAGCGGGGCTGCGCGCCTCTGATGGAGGGCAACTGGAACGGCACCCAGTTCGCCTATCTCGATACAATCGGGCCGTTGAAGATGGTGCTGGAGGTCTTCCGGCGGCCACCGGCTTACAAACGACCAGAGCCGGACTACTGCTACCCGCGCCGCCCCGAGAACATGCCTCTGTAGGTCTCGACTTTCGGGACCTTGGGCCGCAGCTTATTCCGCTGCGGGCTGGACGCTCGCGGCGGCGCGCTCATCGCGCAGGACAAACCCGCGATAGCCGTCACGCACAATCTCATCGCATTTCTCGCGATAAACATTGACGCCGATATACGGCATGAACACGCGCGGCTTGCCCGGAATGTTGGCGCCCATATACCACGAGGCCGCGCGCGGGTAGAGCGTCTGGCTGGCGACCTCGTTGACATGCGCCACCCATTCGTTCTCGGCCTCCTGCGAGGCGTCGATCCGGTCGATGCCGGCTCTTCTCATATGCTCGAGACAATCGCTGATGAAATCGACATGCTGCTCGATCGAGACGATCACGTTGGACAGCACCGAGGGGCTGCCGGGACCAGTCATCATGAACAGGTTAGGGAAACCCTGGCTGATCAGGCCTAGATATGCGCGCGGTCCCTCAGACCATTTGTCCTTCAGTGTGCGGCCGCCAAGCCCGACAATGTCGATCGACGTCAGCGCGCCTGTGATGGCATCAAAGCCGGTGGCGAAGACGATCGCATCGAAGTCCCGCTCGCCATCGGCCGTGTGGATGCCCGTGGCCGTGATTGTGTCGAGCGGCTTCTTGCGCAGATCGACGAGCTCGACATTATCCCTGTTGTAGGTCTCGAAATACTCGGTATCGACGCAGATGCGCTTGGTGAAGATCGGATAGTCATAGGGAGACAGCGCCTCCGCCACGGCGGGGTCTTTCACGGTCTCGCGAATTTTCGCGCGCACGAAATCGGCCGCCGTCGTGTTGGCGGCTTCACTGATCGCGAGATCGTTGTAGGAATGCATGAAATTGGCGCCGCCCTTTTGCCAGCGCGCCTCGTATTCGCCGGTCCGCTCCTCATCGGACGCATCCAATGCCGACTTCACCGGGAAGTCATAGATCGTGCCAGACCGGGTCTCTTCGCGCGCATATTTGCGCAGCTGTGCATATTGCGATTTCCAGTGATGAATCTGCGCGTCGGTCAGCGGCGCATTGCGGGCCGGCAGCGAGAAATTCGGCGTCCGCTGAAAAACGGTCAGCTGTTTCGCCTGCTTGGCGATTTCGGGGATCGCCTGGATGCCGGACGACCCGGTCCCGATGAGCGCCACGCGCAGCCCGGTGAAGTCGACGCCCTCACGCGGCCAGTCTCCGGTGTGGTAGAACTTGCCCTTGAAATTGCCGAGCCCCGGGAGATCGGGCAGCCGCGGCGTCGACAGGCAACCGGCAGCCGACACGACATACTGCGCATGGAGAAGCTCGCCCTTGTCGGTCTCGACCTCCCAGCGGTTCGATGCATCGTCAAAACGCGCCGCAACGATCCGGGTGTTGAAGGTAATGTCCCGACGCAGGTCGAAGCGGTCTGCGACGTGATTGATGTAGCGCAGGATTTCTGGCTGCGTCGCAAAGCGCTCGCTCCAGTTCCACTCCTGCTGAAGCTCTTCGTCGAAGGAATAGGAATACTGCATGCTTTCGACATCGCAGCGCGCGCCGGGATAGCGATTCCAGTACCACGTGCCGCCGACATTGTCGGCCGCTTCATATGCGTGAGCCTTGAAGCCGGCCTTACGCAGCCTATGCAGCATGTAAAGCCCGCCAAAGCCAGCGCCGATCACGAGGACGTGCAGCGTCCCATCACCCGGCTGGGTCTTTGCAGCTTCGCCTTGCCTCATATCCTGCCTCCCATTCAACGAGCATCGCGTCATAACAATCGATTCTGTTTTGGTCAAACCATTTGACTTGTCTGACATGCAAACTATTTTACATTGCGGAGGAGGAGACTGACATGCCGCTGCACCCGTTCATGATCGAGCTTCTGCAGAAGCTCGCTGGACGCCCCGCCCTATCGGCCGGAACCCCCGAGGACGGTCGACTGATGGTCGCGGCAGGCCGCGCCGGTCTTGGTCGTGGACCGGGCATGCACCACGTGAACGACGTCACTGTCCCCTCACGCCGGCGCAGAACGCCGGGGCGCCTGTTCTATCCGTCTGCCATACCCGACGGTCTGATCCTCTATCTGCACGGCGGCGGCTGGGTGCTCGGCGCGCTGGATGACTACGACACCTATGCGCGCACGCTCGCGGCCGAGACGAACTTCGCCGTCCTCCTGCTCGACTACGCGCTCGCGCCCGAACATCCCTTTCCCGCCGGTCTCGATGATTGTGTTGACGCCATCACCGCCTGCATCGACGGCACCGTGCCCGGCATGACGGTCAACCGCCCGTTGGTCGTGGCCGGCGATAGCGCAGGCGCAAATCTCGCGACCGTCGCGCTCGGCAAGGTCGCGCGCCGAAAAGAGGTCGCGCTGCAGGTTCTCTACTACCCCGTCACCGACTGCGATTTCGGCACCGGGTCCTATGCGGCGCATGGCAAAGGCCTTCCGCTCACCGGCCGCGACATGCGCTGGTTCTTCAAACACTATGCGCCGTCGAACCTCTGGGCATCGCCGGATATATCGCCGCTGAAGTCGAACAATCTTGCCGACATGCCGCCGGCGATCATCGCCACTGCGGAATATGATGTTCTGTGCGATGAGGGCGAAGCCTATGCACAGAAGCTTCGCGATGCGGGCGTTCCGGTCACGCTGCGCCGGCTCGATGGCCTGGCGCATGGCTTTGTCCGCTTGCACAACCTTTTCGACGCGCCAATGGACGAACTGCGCAAGGTGGCTGCAGAAATTCGGGCGACGCGCGCCCCTCAACATATTTCGGGAGATTAGATCGTGACTCAACCAATTCGCGAGATCGAGGCCGTGGGTTTTCTGTCGGACGGCAAGGCCAAGGGCCACCTCATCGGCGGACGTCAGGTGCCGTCCCAGTCGGGCAGGGTCTTCGACACATTCAATCCGGCCAATGGCAAGCGCCTCACCCAGTTGTCGGAAGGCAGCGCTGCAGACGTGGACGCGGCCGTTCGTGTCGCTCGCGCAGCTTTTGAGGGCCCTTGGAGCCGCTGGACGCCCTACCAGCGACAATCCTTGCTAGTGAAGATACGCGACCTGATCGAAGCCAATTTCGACGAACTGGCGATGATCGAGACGCTCGATATGGGCGCTCCGCTCAGCAGGACAAAGAACCTGAAGGGTCCGATCCTTCAGATGATCATGTATTTCTCCAGCCAGACCATGGGCGCGTCGGGCGAAACGCTCGGCAACTCCCTCCCCGGCAATGTCACGACCATGACCATCAAGGCGCCGGTCGGCGTCGTCGGCGGCATTATCCCATGGAACGGCCCGCTCATCAGCCAGTGGTGGATTCTCGGTGCTGCGCTCGCGACCGGCTGCACCGTGGTCATGAAGCCGGCCGAAGACGCCTCGCTCAGCGTGCTGCGTGTCGTCGAGCTGCTGCATGAGGCCGGCATGCCCGAAGGTGTGGTCAACGTGGTCACCGGTTTCGGCGCGGAGGCTGGCGAGGCGCTGGCGCGGCATCCCGACGTCGATCGTGTCGCCTTCACCGGCTCCACGGTGACAGGTCGCAAGATCGTCGAGGCGTCGGCGGTCAACATGAAGAAGCTTCAGCTTGAGCTTGGCGGCAAGTCGCCTGATATTGTCTTCGCCGACGCCGATCTGGACAAGGCCGTGCCCGGCGCGGCTATGGCCGTCTTCACCAATTCCGGCCAGGTCTGCTACGCTGGCACGCGCCTGTTCGTCCAAAGGTCCATCCAGGAGGAGTTCACGGCGCGGCTGGCGGAGTTTTCCAAGACCCTGCGGGTGGGCGATCCGCTCGACGCCAATGTCCAACTCGGCCCGCTGATCTCGCAGAAGCAGCTTGACCGGGTGCTCGGCTATGTCGAAGGCGCGCCCGGCGAAGGCGCCAAGCTCGCTAGCGGCGGCGCCCGAGTGGGCGGAGACCTTTCGTCGGGTTACTTTGTCGAACCCACCATCTTCACTGACGTCACCAACTCTATGCGCATCGCGCGCGAGGAGATTTTTGGTCCTGTTATCTCGGTCATTCCCTTCGACACCGCCGAAGACGTGCTGACCATGGCAAACGACACCGAGTATGGTCTGGGTGGCGCAGTCTGGTCCCGCGACATGTCAACCGCATTGAAGATGGTGCACGGCCTCCACTCGGGCACGGTCTGGGTCAACTGCTACGGTATGGTCGACCCGAATGTCGGCTTCGGTGGCATCAAGATGAGCGGCTACGGCGTCAAGGGCAGCCGAAACCACATCGATGCCTACCTCTACGCAAAAAGCGTTTATATTGCGGGATAGAAAGCTCAGCGGCCATCGTTTGCTCAGGTGCTTCGGCGACCGCTTCGACACGCTCCTGAAGCGGCAGCCGTTGTCGCAGCGGGCCCTGATGGTAATCGCCTTATGTGCGAGGCTCTTGGCCACGTGCATCCGCCCCATGGGCATCCGGCCGCCCGGCATTTAAGCCGTTCCGGCTATTCGAGCCGCGCGTGACCTGTGACGTTGCCCCCTCGATCTAATCCGGATTGAAGTTCGTTTTGGCCCATTGAGGGGACCAGGACATGAAGCGCAGCCGCTTCTCTGAAGAGCAGGTCATCGGGATTTTTGAAGGAACACGAGGCCGGGGTTTCGGTCGCCGACCTGTGCCGCAAGCACGGGGTCAGCGACGCCTCGATTTACAACTGGAAGGCTCGCTTTGGCGGGATGGACGTCTCGGAGGCGCGGCGCCTGAAGGCGCTGGAGGACGAGAACACGCGGCTGAAGCGTCTGCTGGCCGACGCCATGCTCGACAATGCGGCGCTGAAGGATCTCGTGGGAAAGAATGTATGGTCCGCCCCGTCCGTGCAAGGGTTCGCGACATCGTCGACGACGATTCCAGTTGCATAAATGTATCCGGCCTCTCGCGAGTGGACTGCTGTTGCAGCCAGGCCATGATGAGATCCGCGCACGCCGTTCCCAATAAATGGTTCGGGCACGAAGCCCGCTTTTTTGCACAGCGCTTACGGCATGCGGATCCACTGTTTCGTCATCGCTGTTCCCGAGCCTTGCAATCGAGCCGGAAGCTTCAGGCGAATGCAGGATCCCTGCGTTCGTAGAGTGCTCCTGGCTTGGTCAGGACAACCCAGACAATGCGCGCCATCTTGGCGGCGAGTGCGACAACGGCCTTGTTCGGATGCATTCGGCTCTGCAGCCCGTTGAGCCAGCTTCCAAGGCGATCCCGGGTTCGATCAAGATGTCGGAAGCAGGATCGCGCGCCATGAACGAGAAGCTTGCGGACGTAGCGGTTCCCGCGTTTGCTGATGCCGAGGAGCTTCTGCTTGCCTCCGGTGGAGTGTTCCCGCGGAACAAGACCCAGCCAGGCAACCAGATCGCGGGCCTTCTGGAACTGGCGTCCGTTGCCGACGGCCGCAAGAACGGCGGTAGCGCCCAGTGTCCCGATTCCGGGGATCGTCATGAGCCGGCGGGCAACATCTTCCCGGTCCGCAATCGCGGCGATCTCTCTCGTTACCTGGTCGATGCGCTGCTCCAGCCGGCGCAGGTCGGCATGTCCGTCGTCAGGGATTTTGGGACAATTGGCGGTTTGAGCTAACGGAGGCTCTGGTCCATCAGGGTTTTGATATTAGGCGACTGCTTCTCGGTGAAGCAAGTGGCGGTGTCTGATGGTTTCGCGTTTGATCCTTTCCCTTTCCAGGATGATGATGTCGCCGCGCCCGAAGTAGACGTCGGCGGGTGTGAGATTGCCGATGCTCTCGTGGTATCGACGGTAGTTGTAATGATCGACGAAGCCGGCAATCTGCCGCTCGAGATCGCCCGGCAGGAAGTAGTTTTCGAGCAGGATGCGGTTCTTGAGCGTCTGGTGCCAGCGCTCGATCTTGCCCTGGGTCTGGGGATGACAGGGTGCACCGCGGGTGTGATCCATGCCCTTGTCGGAGAGCCATTCGGCAAGGTCGGACGAGACGTATGACGGGCCGTTGTCGGACAACAGCCGCGGCCGCTGCATGACCTTGGCGCTGTCACAGCCGGACGCTTGCAGCGCCATGGTCAGCGTGTCGGTGACGTCCCCGGCCTTCATCGTGGTGCACAGCTTCCAGGCGATGATGTATCGGGAGAAGTCGTCGAGCACGGTCGACAGATAGAACCAACCCAGCCGATGACCTTCAGATATGTGAAGTCGGTCTGCCAGAGCTGGTTGGGCGCTGTGGTCTTGTCGTGGAACTCGTCGGCGGTCTTGATGACGATGAAGGCTGGGCTGGTGATCAGGTCATGGGCCTTGAGCAGGCGATAGACCGAGGATTCCGAGACGAAGTAGCCCTTCGTGTCGGTGAAGGTGACCGCCAGTTCCCGGGGCGACAACTCCGGCTCATTCAGCGCCAGTTCGATGATCTGGTCGCGCGTTTCCTCAGGAATGCGGTTCCAGACCCGGTTGGGTCGGGGTCTGCGATCTTCCAGCGCATCGACGCCGCCGGTGACATAGCGATCATACCAGCGATTGAACGTCGACCGGGGAATGCCGAGCTTCTGCAATGTGCGCCGCGCCGACAGGTGAGAGTTCTCGACCAGCCGGATGATCTCCAGCTTCTCGGATGCGGGATATCTCATTCGTCGTCGCCCCCATCCGCGATCATGCTTTTTTTAAGTATCCGCAGTTCCAGCGCCTGCTCGGCGACGACTTCCTTGAGATCGCGCGTCTCCTTGCGCAGCATCTTCACCTCGTCGCTGGTGGCGGCACGCGCCGTGTCTCCGGCCAGCCGCTTCTTGCCGGCTTCCAGGAATTCCTTCGACCAGTTGTAATACAGGCTCTCGGCGATCCCCTCGCGCCGGCAAAGCGCCGCGATCGATTCCTCGCCGCGAAGGCCTTCCAGCACAATGCGGATCTTCTCCTCCGCTCCATAGTGCTTGCGGGTCGCACGGCGGATGTCCTTGATGACCTGCTCCGCAGGCGCTTTCCCCGTCCCGGATTTCTGTCTCATCTTCGCTCCTTTGAAGGGCTACGATGAACCAGAAATCTTCCGCTCCCAGTTAAGCCTGTTTGGTCCCATTACCGCTGACGCCGAACAGGGATCGCCCTCGGTGCCGGAGGTGTAGAGCAGCAGCGCGTCCGCATCGGGATGCGCGTCGGGCGCGGCGGCATGGCTGCCGAGATGCGGCGAAAGGAAGTCCTCTAACGCGACCGCGCCGTCGCGCGGGCCGCCGCAGGACACGATCGTCGCGGACGGTCCGGCCAGCTCGACCATCATCCGCGCATGCGCGAAGCCGCGATAGGAGGCGGATGCGAAGACGATCGCGGGCCTTGCCTGCGCGACGATGAAGGAGACCTCCTTGCGGCGATAGATCGGGATGACCGGGTTGGCGACCGCGCCGATGCGCAGCGCGGCGAGCGCGACCAGGATAGCCTCGATGCCGTTGGGCAACTGGTAGGAGACGACGTCGCCGGTTTTCACGCCCGTCGCGAGGAGGGCCGCCGCGAGCGCCTCGGCGCGCGCGGCGAGATCGGCATAGGAGAGGCGCGTCGCGCCGTGAACGACGGCGGTGCGGCCGCCCGCCTCCGCCTCCGCCGCGGCGCGCCGCAGATGCGTCCACAGCAGCGGCGCTGCCTCGTTCGCCGCACCGGTCGCGGCGCGCATGATCTCGCGCGGCGTCATGCACCAGTCCTGCTGTCGAACGCCGATCGCGGCATCCGGGCGGTGGTCAATGTCACGCGGGCTCCTCCCCGGCGAATGGCAACCGACCATTCGGTAGGTAAAATAGAACAGCAGTTAGAAACCGGAGTCAACCGCGCCGGCAAGAAATTCTATCAGGTGTTCAGAAGTCGGCCGGATATCTGCGCCGCCGAGGAGGCGCGCATGGCGCGGATCGGCGCGGTGAGGCCGCCGTCGGCGAGGATGACCTGTCCGGTGAGGAACGAGCCCCAGCCCGATGCGAGGAACAGCGCGACCGAGGCGATGTCCGACGGCACGCCAGAGCGCTGCAGCGGCGTGGCATCCTCGATCTCGTCCCATTTGTCGTCGTCGAACCGGTCGAGCATGCGCGGCGTGCGCACATAGCCCGGCGCGACGGCGTTGACGCGCACGCCGAGATGGCCGAGCTCGGCGGCCGACGAGCGGACGAAGTGATGCAGCGCCGCCTTCGCCGCGCCGTAGAGGGCCTGCTTCGGCAGCGCCGAGATGCCGGCGATGGAGCCGACGAGCGTGACGCAGCCGCCGCCGTTCTCGGCCATCAGCCGCGCGCCAACCTGCACCGTCAGGATGGCGTGCCTGAGATTGATGTCGAGGTTCCGGTCGATCAGCTCGTCCGTGGCGTCGAGGACGGTGGAGCCGAGCGAGGCGCCGACGATGTTGACGATGCCGTCTATCCTGCCCAGCTCGCGGCGGGCCTGATCGATCAGGCGCTCGACCTCGGCGCGCTTCGTCACGTCGGCGCTCATGGCGACGCCGTTAAGCTCGGCCGCGACTGTTTTGGCGCGCGAAAGGTCCATGTCGACGCAGACGACGCGCGCGCCGGCCTGCGACAGGGCATGCGCGCATTGCCGGCCGATGCCGCGCCCGGCGCCGATGACCACATGGCCCTGGCCGCCAAGGCGGGCGAGCGCCATGTAGTCGGGCACGGAATCGGGATCGCGGTCCGCAGGGTCGGCCATGGTCATTTATCCGGCAGGAAGCCGCGGATGATCAGGGCGGCATAGGCGGAGGCGATCTCCTCCGCGCTCTGCGGGCCGCCGGGCTTCCACCAGCGCGCCATCCAGTTGAGGCAGGAGATGATGGCGCGCGCGCCGAGCAGCGTGTCGAGGGGCCGGAACTCGCCGGCGTCGATGCCGGCCTGGATGATGTCGCGCAGCTTCTGCTCGTAGCCGGTGCGCAGCGCGCGCGCCTTGCGCTTCACCTCGGGATCGGTGATCGACTTGTAGCCCATCGCGGCCGAGATGTAGAAATCGCCGTCGCTCGCCAGGAACTCCGCATGGGCGCGGCAGAAGGCGTCGACCCTGTCGGTGGCCGTCGCGCGGGCGGCGACGCGCTCGTCGACCAGCCAGCTCAGGCGCTCCAGCGCGATCAGCACGACGGAGGAGTGGATCTCCTCCTTGTCCTTGAAGAAATGGTAGAGCGATGCCTTGGTGATGCCGACGGCCGAGGCGAGGTCCTGCATCGAGGCGCCGGCGAAGCCGCCGGACGCGAACAGCTTGGCCGCGTGCGCGAGGATCTCGGAGTAGCGTCCGCCATCTCCGAAGCGTCCGGCCGCAGCGGACGGCTGGCGCTCCACGGGCTCAGGCTTCTTCGCGGTCTGCGCTGGCAAGGTCCGTCTCCGGTTTCAGGCAGCCCTTGATGACAGCCGCACGCTCGCCGGTCAACGGCAACCGACCGTTTGGTAGGCTGAAATCCCCGCTTTCACTGCGGCGGAGCGGGGATTTCTACCGGAGTGCCTGGTAGAGCGCCGTCCCGCTGCCGGCGGACACGTCGGCGACGGCTCCGAGCCGGACGAGGTGGTTCACGTGCGCCAGCGTCTCGCCGAGCGCGAAGCCCATATTGTCCGGTCCCTCGATGTGCGGGAACATCGACTTCGAGAGATCGAGCGGCACGCGCGGTGTTCGCAGGAACTCGACCGTGGCGGCCAGGCGCTTGTCGTGATGCTCGCGCAGTTCGAGGATGCGTTCGGAGATGCCGTAATAGGGCGTGTCGTGCGACGGCAGCACCAGCGCGTCCGGCCGCACGTCGGAGAAACTGGGGAAGGACTCGAGATAGTCGCCAAGCGGATCGGCCTTCGGCATCATCTCGTAGACGGCGATGACCGGCGTGATCTTCGGCAGGAGGTGGTCGCCGGCGATCAGGATATTGGCCTCCTCGTCGAGGAAGGAGGCGTGTTCGAAGGCGTGGCCGCGCGTGACGATGACCCGCCAGGACCGGCCGCCGAGGCGGACGGTCTCGCCGTCGCGGATCTCGGTGATCCATCCAGGTATCGGCGACGACAGGTTGATGAAACGGTGCCGGCTCTTCACCAGCTTCTGCGCCACCGCATCGTCGAAGCCGTTGCGCACGAGGTAGTAGTGATGCGCATCGTTCGAGCCCGGCACGTCGTGCATGTGGCTGACGCGGGCCCACATCCATTCGGCGAAGGTGCCGACATAGTCGGCGTCGAAGCGCGACACCATCCAGCCGGAGAGACCGATATGGTCGACATGGCCGTGGGTGGCGACCACCCGGCGCACCGGCCTGCCGCGCATCGGCCCTGCGAGCAGTGCTTCCCAGGCGGCGATGATCTCGGGCGTGGCGCAGCCGGTGTCGATGACCGTCCAGCCGTCGTCCTCCTCCAGCAGCCAGACATTGACGTGGTTGAGGCGGAACGGCAGCGGCAGCCGCGCCCAGAAAAGGCCGGGCGCGACCTCGCGCGCCTCGCCGGGCGGAGGCGTGTCCGCCCAGGGAAATTCGAGCTTGCCACGCTTTGCCAGCATCCTGCCTCCCCTCAGCCCGCTCCGCGCGGGACAAGCACCCAATAGTCGAGATCGAGCAGGACCGAGGGCTCCGCGTCGCTGCCGGGCGCCGGATGCGCGGCGCAGGGCAGGTCCCTGGTGGCGATGGTGCGGACGCGCAGCGCCCCGACGTCGGTCCGATGCTCGAAGGCGTGGCGGTCGATTATCTCTGACCATGCGTAGACCGTATCGCCGCCCGCGACCGGATTGACGTGCCGGCCACCATTGATCGCCGCGATGAACGGCGCGTTGGCCAGCCCATTGAAGGAGAGCCCGCGCGCCAGCGAGATGACGTGGCCGCCATAGACGATGCGCCGGCCGAAGCGGCTCGACTTCTGCGCCAGGCCGTCGAAATGGCCCTTGGCGGTGTTCTGGTAGAGGCGCGTGGCGATCTGGTGCTCGGCCTCCTCGATCGTCATGCCGTCGATATGGTCGATCTTCTCGCCGACCTGGTAGTCGTCGAACAGGAACGGGCTGCCGGCAAGCGCCGGGTCGTAGGCGGAGAAGTCCAGGCCTTCGGGAATGACGAGATCGCTTCCGGAAACCGCGGCCGCGGTCTGCGGGATGACGACTTCCGGTGCCGGCGCGGACTGGTCTCGCTTGTTGACCATCACCCAGCGGACGAAGGTAAGCACTGGCTTACCGGACGAGTCGTAGCCCGTCGAGCGGACATAGACGATGCCCGTCTTGCCGTTGGCGTTCTCGCGAAGGCCGATGACCGTCGAGCGCGCGGTGAAACTGTCGCCCGGCCATGCCTGTTCGAGGAAGCGGCACTCGGCATAGCCGAGATTGGCGACCGCGTTGAGCGAGATGTCGGGCACGGTCTTGCCGAAGATGACGTGGAACAGGAGCAGGTTGTCGATCGGCGCGCGCCTCAGCCCGAGCGACTGCGCGAAGGCGCCCGACGACTGGACCGCGAAGCGCATTCCGTAGAGGGCCGAGTAGAGGGACACGTCGCCGGTCGTGACCGTGCGCGGCACGGCGTGGACGATCTCCTGGCCGAGGCGGAAATCCTCGAAGAAATTGCCGGTGGAAGACTTGGCCATCGGTCAGAGTCCGGCCGAGGGCTTCATGCCGGCGAGCTCGGCCCGGTCGATGACGCGCTGGACGAGTCGCACCGTGGCGACGTCGACCATCTGGCCGTCGACCTGGATGGCGCCGAGGCCCTGCGCCTGCGCCTCGCGATAGGCGGCGACGGCCTTGTAGGCGCGGTCGACCTCGGCCTGCGACGGGCTGAACACCTCCTGCGCGATCGCCACCTGGCTGGGATGGATCGCCCACTTGCCGACGGCGCCGAGCTGCTGGGCGCGGATGCATTCGGTGCGAAACCAGTCGCCGTCCTTGAAGTTCACGAACGGCCCGTCGACGGCGTCGAGGCCGTAGGTGCGGGCGGCGACGATCATCTTGTAGCGGGCATAGTGCCAGATATCGCCGGGATAGCCGGAATCGCCGGCGATGGCGCGCGGATCTATGCCCTGCGAGGCGGAATAGTCGCCCATGCCGAAGATCAGCGCCTCCAGCCGGTCGGACGCGCCCGCGATCTCCTCGACACGCATGATCGCCTCGGCCTCCTCGATCAGCACCTCGATGCCGATGCGGCGCGTCAGCCCGAGCTTGCCTTCGATCTGGGAGAGCAGGCGGTCGACGAAGCGCACGTCGCAGGCGGTGCGGACCTTCGGCACCAGGATGGTGTCGACGTTCTGTCCGGCGCCTTCCACGACGGTGATGACGTCCTCGTAGGCGTAGTGCGTGTCGAGGTCGTTGATGCGGACGCAGCGCACGGAGCTGCCGAAGTCGAGCGTGTTGAGGGCGTTGACGATCTGGGCGCGCGCGCCGACCTTCGCGCCGGGCGCGACAGCGTCCTCGAGATCGAGGAAGACGTGGTCGACCTCCATCGCGGCGGCCTTGGCCATCATCTTGTCGCTGGAGCCCGGCACTGCGAGCTGGCAGCGGCGGAGGCGTTTCGGTCTGGCGTCGGCCATGTTCTCTCTCCCTGGCTGCGCGGCGGCGCGACCCTGTCTCGGAGGTCGCCGTGGTCCTGGGAATTGACCGCGCAGCGATGCATCCTATAATCTAACCAACGTTAGAATCCTAGTGAGGCAAGCGTAGAATTTTTCCCTGCCCGGGTCGATGGCGCTTCGAGTGGAGGTCTACGTTTCCCGCGGGGGAAAGACACGCGCCGGTTCGCCTCGCGGCACGTCGGGGATATCGGCGCGGAAGGGGGCCATCGATGGCCTCGGAAGCCCGATCAAAGGGATGTGAGCGGACTGCAATTTCGAACACATGTTCGCTTCTTATATGTGTATTTTCAAACACTTGATTGGCATTTGACGAAATTCCGAGAACGATGGTGACAAACTTTCGAACAAGTGTTAGAGTTTTGAAAATGCTCCGGACGGCAACAGGTCGAACCGAGGGGCGGGAGGAAAAACCGATGTACCCAGCAGGCTCACTGATCGATGTCGCGCGCCCTGAGGGCACGCTCTGATCATGCTGCACGTCGACGACATCCAGCTTGCATTCGGCGGCGTCAAGGCGCTGTCGGGCGTCAGCGTCCACGCCGACAAGGGCAAGATCACGGCGGTGATCGGACCCAACGGGGCGGGCAAGACCAGCCTGTTCAACGTCATCTCAGGTTTCTACCGGCCGCAGAGCGGCAAGGTGACGCTCGACGGCGAGGACATCTCGCCGCTCAAGCCGCATGCGCGCGCCTATCGCGGCATGTCGCGCACCTTCCAGAACATCGCGCTGTTCCACGGCATGACCGTGCTCGACAACATCAAGCTCGGCGCCCACACCAACCTCAGGAGCGGCGTGATCTCCGCCGGCCTGCGCCTGCCGCTGACCCGCAACGAGGAGGCGAAGCTCGACGAGGAGATCCAGCGCGAGGTGGTCGGCCTGCTCGAACTCGACCACGTGCAGCATCATCACGTCGAGGATCTCGCCTACGGCCTGCAGAAGCGGGTGGAACTCGCCCGCGCCCTCGTCATGAAGCCGAAGATCCTGCTGCTCGACGAGCCGGTGGCCGGCATGAACCGCGAGGAGAAGCGCGAGATGAGCCGTTTCGTGCTCGGCGTGAAGAAGGACTGGAACACGACCGTGCTGCTGATCGAGCACGACATGAGCATGGTGATGGGTATCTCCGACCATGTCGTCGTGCTGTCCTTCGGCAAGCCGATCGCCTCGGGCACACCGGACGAGGTCCGCGCCAACCCGGATGTGATCAAGGCCTATCTCGGCGGCGCCGACGAGCCCGCCAGGACTGCGGCGTGAGGTAGACCATGAGCCCGCTGCAGCAGTTCATCGAATACTCCATCGTCGGCATCGCGGCCGGCGGCATCTATGCGCTCATCGCGCTCGGCATCATCCTCATCTTCAAGTCGTCGCGGACGTTCAACTTTGCGATGGGCGAGATGATGATGCTGTCGGCCTATTTCTTCTACGCCGCCGCCGTCACCTTCGCGCTCGGACCCGTGCTCGGCATGATCGTGGCGCTGATCTGCTCGATCGTCGTCGCGCTCGTGATCGAACGCGTGGCGATCCGGCCGATGCTCGGCCGTCCGTTCATCGCGGTGGTGATGGTGACGTTCGGCATCGGCTCGATCATCCGCGGCATCGTCGGCATGATATGGGGACCGAACGACCTGCAGATCCCGGCGATCCTGTCGCGTTCGCCGGTAATGCTCGGCGACATCTTCGTGCCCGGCAAGACGGCGCGGGCCTTCGCCATCGCGGTGGTCATCGTCGTGGGTCTCATTGCCTATCTGCGCTACTCGCGCGCCGGCGTGGCGCTGCGCGCGGCGGCGGCGGACGCGGTGACCGCCTACTCGATGGGCATGGACGTGCGCCGCATCATTTCCTTTACCTGGGTGCTGGCGGCGATCACCGGCTGCATCAGCGGCGTGCTGATGGCCAACGTCAATACGCTCACGCCGCATCTCGGCCTCGTCGCGCTCAATGTGCTGGCGGTCGTCATTCTCGGCGGCATGAACTCGATCGGCGGCGTGCTGATCGCAGGCTTCATCATCGGCTGGCTGGAGGCGGTCACCGGCTTGTTCCTGCCCACCGAGTTCCGCGAGATCACGCCCTACATCCTGGCGCTCGTCGTGCTGCTCGTGCGGCCCACCGGCCTGTTCGGCACCAAGGAAATCGAGAGGATCTGATGGTATCGACCGTGGACACCTCGCGCGTTTCCCTGCCGTCCGGCGCCTCGACCGGCACCTGGATCTGGAACGGCCTGCTGATCGCCGCCCTGCTGGCGCTGCCGCTGGTCGCGCCGCGCTACTGGATCTATTTCGCCGGCCTCCTGGGCATCAACATCATCGCCACGCACGGCCTGAACATCATGATGGGCTATACGGGCCTGTTGTCGCTCGGCCATGCGGCGTTCGTCGGCGTGGGCGCCTATACGGTGGCAATCCTGCAGACCTATTTCGGCCTGCCGTTCTGGATCACCGTGCCGATGGCCGGCGTCTCGGCGGCGGTGATCGGCGTGGCCTTCGGCTTGCCGTCGCTGCGCATCAGGGGGCTCTACCTGGTGATCGCGACGCTGGCCGCGCAGTTCATCCTGACCTTCGTCTTCGTGCACTGGCAGTCGGTGACCAATGGCGACGTCGGCCTGCCGGTGCGGCCGGCGACCGTGTTCGGCTATCCGCTCAACAACGAGACGCGCATCTACTACCTCATCCTTGCCGCGGTGGTGTTCCTGACCATTTTCGCGCGCAACGTCATCAAGTCGCGCGTCGGCCGCGCCTTCATCGCGATCCGCGAACGCGACCTGACGGCGCAGGTGCTGGGCGTCGAGATCGTCACCTACAAGCTGATCGCCTTCGCGCTCGGCTCGTTCTATGCCGGCGTGGCGGGCGGCCTGCTCGCCTATTTCAACCAGTTCGTGAACCCCGAGCAGTTCGGCCTGCTCCTGTCGGTGTTCTTCCTGTCGGCAGTCATCGTCGGCGGCATGGGCTCGATCCTCGGCGCGATCCTGGGCGCGGCGTTCATGACGCTTCTGCCCGAGATCCTGCGCGAGAGTTCGCTGCTGTTCGGCGAGATCCTGAAGGTCGACCTCGGCACCGTTCTGACCCCGCTGCGCGAGACGATCTTCGGCCTGCTGATGGTGGCCTTCCTGATCCTCGAGCCGCGCGGCCTCGCCCAGCTCTGGAAGCGGGCAAGACAAAAGTTTTCATCCGGCAAGTCCGGCTGAGGGACTTCGCCGGCCGCGGGCCGGCGCGGGACGCAACCGCGATCGATCCGATCGCAGAACGTGGAGGAGACTATGTTCAGCAGACGCAAATTCCTGAAGGCGGCCGGCGCCACCGCGGCGGCTGGCGCCGTCAGCGGCTTCAACATCAACATCCTGCGCGCCCAGTCGGCGGGTGACCTCAACTGGAGCATCCACTGCGACCTGACCGGCCCGGCGGCCGAGGGCGGCAAGTTCCAGGGCGAGGGTTTCACCGAATATGCCAAGTGGATCAACGAGCAGGGCGGCATCCGCGGCCGCAAGATCAACCTGACGGTCAACGACACGACCTTCAAGGTGGACGTCGCCGTCGCGAACCTGAAGAAGGCGCTGGCCGCCGGACGCGTCGACTACATGTTCGGTGAATCGACCGGCATGATCCAGGCGATCTCGCCGGAGAACAACTCGACCAACAAGATCTTCATGACCTCCGGCTCCTTCGCCTCCGAACTGGCGGACGAAAAGAACTACCCCTACCACTTCGTGCCGGGCGCGACCTACGGCGCCCAGCTCAAGATGCTGGTCGACTACATCAAGACCTCGAAGGGTTCGAACCCGGCCAAGCTTGCGATCGTCCATTCCTCGACGGGCATGGGCCGCGACGGCATCGAGAACGCGGTCGCATATGCAAAGGAGAACGGGATCGAGGTGGTCCTCGTCCAGCAGACGAAGTTCGTCGAGACCGACGTGTCGGCCTTCGCATTGGCCATCCGCCAGGCGCAGCCGACCCATGTCATCCACCACGGTTATTCCTTCGCTGTGTGGCCGGAGATCGTCCGCCTCGTGCGCGACTACGGCATGGATGATGTCGTCTTCCTCGGCACGATCTGGCAGAGCGAGCGCGAGAAGGTGGTGGCGATGCCGGACGTCGCCGAAGGCCTGATTGGCATCAAGGTGTGGAACGACGACACCAACAAGCCGGCCGGGAAGACGATGGAAACCATCGGCGGCATCCTCAAGGCCAAGGACCCGAACTGGAAAGGCTATGTCCGTCTCGGCTTCCTCGACGCCTGGATCAGCAGCATGATGGCGACGCGCGCCTTCGAGATCGTCATCGACGCCGGCCAGGAGATCAACGGCGACAACCTCGCCGCGGCGCTCCGCACCGTGAAGGACTGGGATACGGGCGGCCTGATCGACGTGCCGGTGACCATCCAGAACCAGCAGATCGGCCTCGGCCGCATCATCCGCTATTCGGCGGCGAACAACTGGGACATGGAACAGGTGACCGACTGGATGAGGGTCTGATCCGATGGCGGCCGCTCTCGAAGTCAAGGATCTCGAAGTCGTCTACCAGGGCGTGATCCAGGCTCTGACCAGCCTGAGCCTCACGGTTCAGGAGGGTGCGATCGTCACGCTGCTCGGTGCCAACGGCGCCGGCAAGACGACGACGCTCAAGGCGATCTCCGGTTTCCTGCCGCTCGAGAACGGCCGCGTCACCCGCGGATCAATCACGATCGGCGGGCAGGACCTGCTCAGGCTCGCGCCGCACCAGATCGTGCGGCGCGGCATCTTCCAGGTGCGGGAGGGACGGCACGTCTTCTCCGAGATGACCGTGGAGGAGAACCTCGTCGCCGCGACCTTCGCGCAGCGCAAGCCGCGCTCGCGCAAGGAGGCCTTCGACGAGGTCTACAACTATTTCCCGATCCTGTCGCAGCGCCGCGGCCAGGCAGCCGGCTATCTTTCCGGCGGCGAGCAGCAGATGCTGGCCATCGGCCGCGCGCTGGTGGCGGACCCGGAGATGATCCTGCTCGACGAACCGTCGCTGGGTCTCGCGCCGCTGATCGTGAAGGAGATCTTCGAGATCATCGCGCGCATCAACCGCGAGAAGGGCGTTTCGATGCTGCTGGTGGAGCAGAACGCCGTGATCGCGCTGAAATATGCCTCGTATGGCTATGTGATCGAAAGCGGCCGCACCGTGCTCGAAGGCACGACGGAAAAGCTCTCGGCGGACCAGGACATTCAGAAGTTCTATCTCGGCGTCGACACGCACGAAGCCGCCTGACCCAACAGCGCCTCCCAAGCGCCAGGGGCGAGCATCGCTGCTCGCCCCTGTTTTTGTTGGTATCTCATTGTATCGCGTAGCGCTACATGCTACATCTTGGCCATGATCCGCTCCATCAGGCACAAGGGGCTCAAGCGCCTCTATGCCGATGGGGATCGCAGCAAGCTGGCTGCGGAGATGGTTAGACGCATCGAGGAAATCCTCGGTGTGCTTGACGTCGCCGCCGATATCCGTGACGTGGACCTTCCGCATTTCCGTCTGCATCCCCTCACGGGCGACCGGAGGGGCCAATGGGCCGTCACCGTTCGCGCGAACTGGCGGATCGTATTTCGTTTCGAGAACGGAGAGGCGAGCGATCTCGACCTCACCGATTACCACTGAGGTACGCCATGACGATGAAGTCTCCTCCCCACCCGGGCCGGCTTGTAAAAGGAGCGATGGAGGAACTGGGGCTCTCCGTGGCCAAGGCCGCGGAAGCGCTCGGAGTGACAAGGTCCGCCCTCAACAGGGTCGTCAACGGCACGAGCTCAGTCTCGCCGGAGATGGCTCTCCGGCTCGAGACGGTCATCGGCAGCAGTGCGGAAGCTTGGCTGCGGCTTCAGGCGGCCTATGACGCCGCGCGTGTCCGCGAGCGCGCTCCCGAGATCACGAAAGGGCTGAAGCGGCTCGTTCTGCCCGACGCCGCCTGAACAGTTCAGTAGATCGAAATCCCCATCGACCGGCCGCCGTCCAGCGTCAGGATCTGGCCGGTGACGTTGCGCGTGCGCGGGCTGGCGAAGAAAGCGATGCCGTTGGCGATGTCCTCGGGCTGGCCGACCTCCTTGGTCGGCTGCTTGGCGATCAGTTCGGCCTGGCGCTCCGGCGTCAGCGAGCGGAACATGTCCGTCTCGATCAGCCCCGGCGCGATCGCATTAACGAAGATGCCCTTCTCGGCGAGGTCGATCGCCATGCCGCGCGTGAGGCCGACGGCGCCGGCTTTCGAGGTGATGTAGGGCGAGTGCGCATAGCCGGCGAGATAGGCGCGGGAGGCAACGTTGACGATGCGGGCGCCGCGTTTCATCACCTTGGCCGCCTCTTGCGCCATCACGAAGGTGCCGACGACGTTGACGTCGTACATCTGGCGGAAGTCGTCCTCGGTGACGGCATCAAACTTGCCGTCCCAGAACACCGCCGCGTTATTCACCAGCACGTCCAGGCGGGGGAGGGAGGCGATCAGCTTCGCCACCGCCGGCCGGTCGGTGATCGACAGCGCATGATGCTCGACGGAATTGCTCGCTGCCTTGAGCGCGGCGGCATTCGTCGCCAGCGGCTCGTCGGCGAGATCGACCATGACGACATGGAACCCGTCCTCCAACAGGCGCTTCGTCGTCGCAAGACCGATGCCGCGACCGGCGCCGGTGACGAGTGCGACTTCCTTTTCGTTTGCCATCTCGGTCTCCTCAGGCCGCGTCGACGGGCAGGACGAAGGTTTCGGTCAGGCCGCCGTCCACCATCAGAACGTGGCCGTTCATGTAGCTCGACGCCTTCGAGACCATGAAGGCGATGACGCCGCCCGCTTCTTCCGGATCGCCCCAGCGGCCGAGCGGGATGCGGCTCGACACGCCCTTCTCGTAGCCGGGGCGTGCGAGGATCGTGGTGTTGATCTCGGTGAGGAAGTAGCCCGGCGCCATCATGTTGACGGTGACGCCTTTTGCGCCGAGCTCCGCAGCCAGAGCGCGGGTCATGCCGGCGAGGCCGTGCTTGCTGGAGACATAGGCCGTGACGTTCTCGCGCCCGACGACGGCGAGCGCCGAGCCGACATTGACGATGCGGCCGTAGCCGCGCGAGACCATGCGGCGTGCGGCCTCGCGGCAAAGCAGGTAGGGCGCGCGCATGTTGGTGCCCATCACCCGGTCCCAGGTGGCGGTGGTGGCCTGCGCGAACGGCTCCCAGGCATTGATGCCCGCATTGTTGACGAGGATGTCGAGTCGGCCTTCCGCATCCGCTATCTCGTTGATGGCGGCCACGCAGGCCGCGCCGTCCGCGAGGTCGAAGGCTTTGACCGCGACGTCGAGACCTTCGGCCCTGAGCTTCGCGGCGGAGTCGTCGAGCTGCTCCTTGCCGCGCGCCGTCATCCAGACCCTTGCTCCGGATTCGGCGACTGCCCGTGCCATCTCGAAGCCGAGACCGCGCGAGGCTCCGGTGACGATGGCAACCTGCCCTTCGAGGGAAAAACGCTTCGTCATCTTTGCCTCACGCAGCGAGCTGGAACTTGAAGGAGGACGACAGGCCGCCGTCGACCATGATGACCTGCCCGGTCACGAAGCTGGAGGCGGCCGAGGAAAGGTAGATGATCGTCCCGACCATCTCCTTCGGATCGCCCCAGCGCTCCATCGGCGTGACGCCGTTGATGGCCTCCATGTAGCCGGGGCGGGACTGGAGACTCTGGTTGATCTCGGTGAGGAAATAGCCGGGACAGACGCAGTTGACGTTGATGTTCTCCCTGCCGAGTTCGGCGGCAAGCGAGCGGGTGAGGCCGATGATGGCGGACTTCGAGCCGCAATAGGCGTGCAGCTTGGCGCGGCCCAGCGGCCCGAGCACCGAGCCGGTGTTGACGATGCGGCCGCCTTCGCCGCCCGCGCGCATCAACGCGGCGCATTCCTGCGCCATGATGAAGGTGGCGCGGACGTTGGTGTCCATCATGTTCTGGAAGTCGTCCTCGTCGCTGTCGAGGAGCGGCTGCCAGTTGATGATACCGGCATTGTTGACGCAGATATCGAGGCGGCCGAGTTCGGCGCCGACCTTGCGCACGCCGTCGCGGATCGCGGCCTCGTCGGCAAGGTCGAGCGGCAGCACTGTCGCCGCGCCACCGTCGCCTTCGATCTCCGCCTTGACCGCTGAGAGCTTCGCCTCGTCGCGGGCGACGAGGATGACGTGCGCTCCGGCGGCGGCGAGCCCCTTGGCGATCGGCTTGCCGAGCCCGCGCGAGGCTCCCGTCACCAGGGCGACCTTGCCCTTCAGCGAAAACAGTTCGAGCATCGGAACCTCCCTATCCATGCAGGCGGCGCGGCTCAGGCCGTGCCGTAGAGCTTGCGCAGGCGCACCTTGTCGATCTTGCCGCTGGGCAGCTTGACGATCTCGTCGACGAACTCGATATGGCGTGGGCGCTTGTAGCTGGCGATGAGCGTGCGGCAGTGATCGATGAGATCCTGCGCGGTGGCGCTCATGCCGGCGCGCAGCACGACCACCGCCTTGACCGCCTCGCCCCATTTCTCGTCGGGAACGCCGATGACGGCGACTTCGGAGACGGCGTCGTGGGTGACGATGGCCTCCTCGACTTCGCGGGAATAGATGTTCTCGCCGCCGGAGATGATCATGTCCTTCTTGCGGTCGACCAGGTAGAGGAAACCCTCACTGTCGAGGCGGCCGACGTCGCCGGTGTGCACCCAGCCGTCGCGCAGCGTGTCGATGGTGGCGGCGGTGTTGTTCCAGTAGCCCTTCATCACGCCGGGGCTGGTCAGCAGGATCTCGCCGACCTCGCCAGACGGCAGATCGTTGCCATTGTCGTCGACGATGCGCACGTTGACACGCGGCGAGGCCTGGCCGACGGAGGTCAGGATCTCGCGGTCGCGGTCGGTGCCGTCGGGCCTGTGCTGGTGGGCGAGCAGCGTGGTGCCGATGCCCTCGGTCTGGCCGAACTGCTGCTGGAAGACGGGGCCGAGCAGCTTGAGGCCCTGCTTCAGCACCGGGATCGGCATGGGGGCCGCCGCATAGACTATCATGCGCAGGCTGGCGAGGTCGGCCTTCTCGATCGCCGGGGATTCCAGCAACGTCTGGATCATCGTCGGCGCCATGTGCGTGACGGTGATCTTCTCGCGCTCGATGCAGTCGACGATCGCAGGCGGGTCGAAGCCCTTCAAGACGTGGACCGTGCCCGCGCGCCAGTGCTGCGCCAGCTGGATGATCTTCGCGCCGATGTGGAACAGCGGCATCATGATGAGAAGGCGGTCGTCCGGCGTGTTGCGCTGGTCGGAGCCGAGGATCTCGGCGGCGTTCACCTCGCCGCCCTGGGAGAGCATCACGCCCTTCGGACGGCCGGTGGTGCCCGACGTGTAGATCAGGAAGGCGATGTCGTCGGGCAGCGGACGGAACGGCACGCCGGAAGCGTCGCCGGATGCGACTAGCGCCTCGTAGTCGTCGCCGAACACGCCGCCATCGAGGCAGACGAAATGCTCGACGGACTTAAGCTGGTCCTTCATCGCCACGACGGTCTCGGCATAGGCCGCCTCGAAGATCAGCACCTTCGGCGCGCCGTCGTTGACGATGTAGACCATCTCGGGAATGGCCAGCCGCCAGTTCACCGTGGCGCAGATGAAGCCCGAGATCTCGCAGGCGCCGTAGACCTCCTGGAATTCCAGCCGGTTCTGGCTGAGGATGCCGACGCGGTCCTGCCGCCTCAGGCCAAGCCGCCGCAGCGCGTTGGCGAGCTTCGAGACGCGGACGTGAAATTCGGCATGCGTCACCCGCCTGTCCTGCCAGACGAAGGCGGTCTGGTCGGGATACTTCCAGGCATTGTTGTCCAGCATGTCCGCAAGGGTCTGCGGAATTCTCACGGCGGGCATGGCGGCCTCAGGCGATGTCGGGATCGAAGCGCGGCTTGCGCTTCTCGCGGAAGGCGGCAAGGCCTTCGCGGAAATCTTCGCTGGCGAAGCAGAGCGGCTGGGCGGTCGCCTCGAAGTCGAGCACGGCTTCCGGGTCGTCGCTGAGCGTCAGCATGCGCTTGGTGAGGGCGGTCGTATGCGAGGAGAACTCGGCAAGCTCGCGGGCGCGTTCCAGCGCCTTCGCCTCGAGGCCGGCGTCGGCGACGACATCGTCGGCAAGGCCGATCGCAAGCGCCTCCGGTCCCTTGTAGGAGCGTGCGTAGAGCAGCGCCTGGCGCGCGCGGGCGAGGCCGATGCGCTGCGGAAGGGTGTGGGCGATGGCGAAGTCGGGGGCGAGGCCGACCTTCGGGAAGGGGAAGCCGATCGAGGCGCTCTCGCCCATCACGATCGTGTCGCAGAACAGCGCAAGGCCGGCGCCCGCGCCGACCGCGTGGCCGCGCACCTCGGCCACCATCGGCTTCTCGGCGGCGAGGAGAACCCGCGCGAGCCGGTGCGCCGAGGTCAGACGCTCGCGGCCCGCCTTGGGGTCGGAGAGCGTGTCCATTCTGGAAAGATCGCCGCCGACGGAGAAATTCTTCAGGGCCGAAGCGAGCACAATGACGCGGCAGGCGCGGTCGTGAAAGAGTTCCTCGAAGGCCGGCAGCAGCATGCCCCGGAATGCCTCTCCGAGCCCGTTTCCGGACTCAGGATGGTTCATCACCAGACGCACGACGCCGCGGCCGTGCCGCTCGATGTCGACGGATCCCACAGGCTCCTCCCGGGCATTCCTTGAACTTCCGGGCACGCTACACCAATCCAAAACCTAACACTAGTTAGAAAATTGGTTTTTTCGGATGAGTGTTAGAAAGCATTCCATCGCGCCGATTCGCAGCGTAAGATACCCGCAGAAGCTGTCACGCAGACATGGGAGTGATGATGACGAAGAAGCTGGCGAAATCGGCGATCTCGCAAAAGCGGGTTCTCGACGCCGCGGCCAGGATCTTCCGCGACTACGGCTATGCCGGCACGACCATGCGTGCGATCGCGGACGAGGCGGATCTCAAGGCCGGCAGCATCTACTACCACTACAAGTCGAAAGACGACCTGATCAGCGCCGTGCTCGACATCGGCATCCGCGCCGTCACGGACAATGTCGACAAGGCGCTGAAGGCCCTGCCGGAGACGGCGACGGGCCGCGACCGCATCGAGGCGGCGATCCGTGCCCACCTGTCGGCGATCATCGAGGTGGGCGACTATACGCTGGCGACGCGGCGCGCGCTTGGCCAGGTGCCGGAGGCGATCCGGGCGAGGAACACCCGGATGCGCGACACCTATGGCTCGGTCTGGCAGGAGATCCTCGCCGACGCGCATGACCGCGGCGAGTTCCGCACCACCGCCAACCTGACGCTTGCCCGCCTCTTCATCCTCGGCGCGCTGAACTGGACCATCGAATGGTTCAAGCCGGGCGGCCGCTCGATCGACGACGTGGCGCGCGAATTCGCCTCCGTCGTGCTGGACGGGCTGTCGGGCAATGGCGGAAGTGCCGCTATGGCCGAGGAGTTGTCGCCGCCGGCCAAGGCCAAGCGCTCGTCGCCGCGCATCCGCGCCGTCTAACCGGCAATCGCCCGCTGGCCGCGTCAGGCGCGGCCGAGGATATGGTCAGAGATGATGCGCATCTGGATCTCCGACGTGCCTTCGAAGATCTTGGTCAGCCGCGCGTCGCGCCAGTGGCGCTCGACCTGGTTGAGCGTGGTGTAGCCACCGCCGCCGAAGATCTGCAGCGCCTCGCTGGTGACGCGCTCCGCCATCTCTGAGGCGAATAGCTTCACCATCGAGGCTTCCTTGTCGCAGCGGACGCCCTGGTCGATCTTTTCGCAGACCGTGTACATCAGCGCCCGCGCCGCTTCGATCTCCGTCGCCATCGAGGCGATCTTGAAGCGGATGGCCTGGAAGGCGCCGATGGCCTGGCCGAACTGTCGGCGCTCCTTGGCATGGCCGATCGCGTCGTCGAGGCCAGCCTGGGCGAGGCCGATGGAGCGGGCGGCGGTATGCGCGCGCGCCGTCTCGAGGCCCGCCGTCGCGAGGTAGAAGCCGCGGCCTTCCTCGCCGATCAGGTTCGCGGCCGGCACGCGGCACTTGTCGAAGGCGAGCTCCCAGGTCGTCCAGCCGAAATAGCCGATCTTGGGGATGACGGTGCCGGCAACGCCCTCCGGCAGCTTGCCGCGCGGCTTCTCGACCATGAAGGCGGAGATGCCCTTGTGCCGCGCCTTCGGGTCGACCTTCGGGTCGGTGCGGGCGAAGACCATGATGAAGTCGGCGCCGTCGGCGAAGGTGCACCAATATTTGTTGCCGGTGATCTCCCACTCGTCGCCGACGCGCTTGGCGCGGCAGGAGATGTTGGCGACGTCGGAACCCGCGTCGGGCTCGGAAAGCGAGAAGGCGCCGAGGAACTCGCCCCTTGCCATGCGCGGCAGGTAGACCTTCTTCTGCTCCGGCGTCATGGCTTTCAGCGAACCGATCAGCGCATTACCGCGCGCGATGAGCGAGGCGACGCTCATCCAGCCGCGCGCCAGCTCTTCCGCGACGAGGCAGTATTCGAACGCGCCGAGGCCCAGCCCGCCATATTCCTCCGGGATCAGGATGCCGAAATAGCCGAGCTCTGCCATCTCCTCCATCAGCTCGCGCGGGATCTCGCCCTTGACCGGATCGAGCCGGTCGGCAGCCGGGCGCACGCGGTCGCGCGTGAAGACCCGCGCCGAGTCCTGGATCATCCGGCGTTCTTCGGAAAGTTCGGTCATAGCGGGGATTCCTCGGGCGGCAGCTGTCCCTGGCCGAGCGAGCGTCCGCCGTCGACGATGAGGACCTGCCCGGTGATGTAGCGGTTTTCGGGTGAGGCGAGGAAGGAGACCGCGCGGGCGATGTCCTCCGGCTGACCGATACGGCCGAGCAGCTGCAGCGACAGCATCATCTTCTGCCGCTCCGGCGTCATGTAGTGCAGCATCTCGGTGTCGACGACGCCGGGCGCGACGGCATTGACGCGGATGTCGCGCGGCGACAGGTCGATTGCCATGGCGCGGGTGAGGCCGACGACGGCCGTCTTCGAGGCGACGTAGTGCGCCATCTGCGGCGCGCCGGCGAAGGAACGCGAGGCGATGTTGACGATGCGGCCGCCGTTCTTCATCCGCCGCGCGCCTTCCTGTGCCACGACGAAGGTGCCGATCGCGTTGATCTCGAAGGCCTCGCGGAAATGCTCCTCGGTCAGCTCCTCGAAGAAATGGCTGCCGGTGACGGCGGCATTGTTCACGATGACGTCGATCGGCGCGTATCTGTCCATGATCGCGGAGATCGCGGCGCGGTCGCGGATGTCGCACACTTCGGAATCGATCCGCGCCCCGGCGGCGCGCAGCGAATCGGCGACGTCGTGAACCGCGTCGAGCCGGTCGAGCGCGACGACGTGGTAGCCTTCGCCGGCGAGCTTCTCGACGATGCCCTTGCCGATGCCGCGCGCGGCTCCGGTGACGATGGCGGTTCCGAGCTGGTCGGTCATTGCGCGCGTCCTGCCAGTTTCATGATTGCCGAAACACCGGCGTCGCCGCCGAGGCCTGTAAGCGCGGCGCGCAGCGTGGCCGTCGCCGCGCCAAGCACGGGCTCGACCAGGGCGTCGAACTTCGCCTCCAGCTTGCGGCCCTGGCGCACAAGGTCGCTGTCGGCGACGCCCGCGTCATGGCTGGCAGTGAAGTGGCGGCCGTCGGCGGTGGTGATGGCGACGTCGGCCTTCGCTTCCGGGTAGCCGTCGACGAACTCGATCGAGGCCATGTCGCGCAGCCGGACGAGCTCCGGCTCGCGGGTGAGCTCGTCGGCATAGGTGGCGATGCCCGACGTGTCGCGGCCGGCGAGCGCCATGGCGACGGTGAGGCGCAGCGAGAATTTTGCTTCCAGCCCGGTCTGCGGTTTCGCGATGTTGCAGACCCGGTCGGCGACGGGGGGCACACGAATCTCGATCGACTGGATCGCGTTGGAGGAAGCCGCGCTCTTCTCGCGCAGCGCCTTGCCGGCCTCGATCGCGCCGTGGGTGAGATAGCAGGCGGCGTGATACTTGAAGAGGTTGTTGGCGATGTGATGGTCGAGCGGCGCGTCCCTCATCGCCTCGTCCGGATTGAAGTCGGCGCTCTGCGTCGCGGCCAGTCCCTGCGGCGCTTCCAGCGCGTCCGGGCGGCTGGTGAATCCCTTGGCGGCGAGCCGCGCGGCGAGCAGGCCGTTCTGCGCCGCCATGCCGGCATGCAGCGGCTTGCACATGGTGCCGAACATCGATTTCAGGCCTGACGCCTTGGTGGCGGCGATGCCGTAGGCGATGGCACTGGTCTCCGCGTCGAGCTTGAGCAGGTGCGCGCAGGCGGCCGCCGCGCCGACGCTGCCGACGGTCGAGGTGGCATGGAAGCCGTGGCCGTAGTGGCTGGGGCTCATCAGCGCGCCGGTGCGGCAGGCGACCTCGTAGCCGGCGACGAAAGCCGCGAGCAGGTCGTCCTGGCTGGCGCCGGTCTCTTCGGCGAGCGCGAGCAGGCCGGGCAGCAGCGCCACTGTCGGATGGCCGAGGATCGCCATGTTGACGTCGTCGAAGTCGAGCGCGTGGGAGGCGGTGCCGTTGATCAGCGCCGCGTTCATCGCGGAGCTGCGTCCGGACTGACCGACAAGCGAGGCGGCCGGCCGCGCGCCGTCCGACAGCAATTCCTCTGAGAGGATCTGCACGGCCGGCTCCGCCGCGCCCGGGATCGTCACCGCGAACCAGTCGAGGATGCACTGCCGCGCGACCGTGACCGCTGCCGGGGGCAGGTCGGCGAAGCGGATCGCCGAGGCGCGCTCGGCGAGCCAGCGGGTGACGGGCGGACGCTCGCTTGCGATCATGTCAGCTCGCCTTCGGCTCGGCTGCGCCGTAGAGCTGGCGCAGGGTGACCTTGTTGATCTTGCCGCTCGGCAGGCGCGGCAGGTCGTCGACAAAGACCACCGACTTGGGCTTCTTGTAGCTGGCGATCTGGGTTTTCGTGTGCTCGATCAGTTCGGCCTCCGTCGCGGAGTGGCCGGGATTGAGCACCGCGATCGCCCGCACCGTCTCGCCCCAGTAGTCGTCCTTCACGCCGATCACCGCAACGTCCATGATCGCAGGATGGCTGGCGACGGCCTCCTCGACTTCGCGGGAATAGATGTTCTCGCCGCCGGAGATGATCATGTCCTTCTTGCGGTCGACCAGATACAGGAAGCCCTGCGGGTCGAGATAGCCGACATCGCCGGTGTGGTACCAGCCTTCCTTGAGCGCTGCGATCGTGGCGGCCGAATTGTTCCAGTAGCCGGCCATGCGGCTGGTGGTGTTGATAAGGATCTCGCCCGGCTCTCCGGCCGGCAGGTCGCGGCCTTCGTCGTCGACGATGCGCAGCCCGACATTGGGCGCGGCCTGGCCGATGGAGCCGAGGCGCTTGATGTCCTCCGGCGTGCCGTCGGGCTTGTGCTGGCGCTTGTGCAGCGTCGTGCCGCCGCCTTCGGTCATGCCGTAGAGCTGCAGGAAGACCGGTCCGAGCAGCTTGAGGCCGCGCTTGAGCAGTGGCACGGGCATGGGGGCGGCCGAATAGCAGATGGTGTGCAGCGACTTGAGATCCCGCTCCTCGATGCCGGGGACGTTGAGCATCGCCTGCACCATGGTGGGGGCCATGTGCGTCATCGTCACGCGCTCGCGCTCGATGGTCTCGACGATCTCGGCCGGCTTGAAGTCGTGGTGCAGGACGACGCTGCCGCCGCGGATGTGGACGCCGAGCTGCAGGAAGCGCGCGCCGACGTGGAAGATCGGCATCATCAGCTGCAGCTTGTCGGAGACGATCAGGCCGAGCTCCGTCGCCATCAGGATGGCGATGGCGATCTCGCCCCGATGGGTGCGAATCACGCCCTTCGGCCGGCCGGTCGTGCCGGACGTGTAGATGAGGTGCATGATCTCGTCGGGCAGGGGACGCGTCGGCGCGCCGTCGGCGTCGCCCGTGGCGAGCACCATCTCGTAGTCCTCGGCCCAGTGCGGCACGTCGCCGCCGAAGCAGAGGAAGAGCTCGATGAAGCCGAGCTTGTCGCGGATCTGCTCGATCGTCGCCGCATACTGCGCCTCGAAGATCAGCACGCGCGGCGTGGAATCGCCGAGGATGTAGGCGATCTCCGGCGCGGCCAGCCGCCAGTTCACCGTCGCCGCGATGTAGCCGGCGAGCTCGCAGGCGGCATAGGACTCCATGAACTCGATCGTGTTCTGCGACAGGATCGAGACGCGGTCCTGCCGGCGGATGCCGCGCTTCCACAGCGCGGACGCCAGGCGGTTGCCACGGTCGAGATGCTCGCCGAAGGTGACGATGCGGCCGTGATAGTTGTAGGCCGTCTCGTTCGGGAACTTGTAGGCGTTGTTGCGCAGGACGTCGCCGAGTGTCTCGATCATCTCGCTTCCTCCCAGAAGCTTCTCAGTCAGGCCTTGGGCAGGCCCATGCGATTGGCGATGTTGTTCTTCTGGATCGCCGTCGACCCGCCGATGATCGGCATGAGCAGCATGTCGCGCACGTGGCGTTCCATGTCGAAGCCCTTGGCATAGCCGTAGGCGCCCATGATCTTCTGGCAGGTCAGCACGATGTCGAGGCCGGTCTCGCAGACGAACATCTTCGCCATCGAGGTCTCGACCGAGCAGGGCAGGTTGTTGTCGGCGAGCCAGCAGCCGCGATAGAGCATCAGGCGGGCGGCGGCGAGCTTGGTCTGCGCGTCGGCCAGCATGTGCCGGATCGACTGGTGCGAGCAGATGCGCTTGCCGAACTGGCTGCGCGTCTGGGAGTATTCCCAGGCGTCGTCGACCGCCTGGGCGGCGATGCCGAGCGCCATGGCGGCGACTTCCAGCTTCTCGACCTCGAGCGCCGGTCCCGCCAGCTTCGACCAGCCCTGGTTCCAGCCCGCCTCCCCGCCGATCACGTCCTCGATCGGAATCTCGACATTGTCGAGCGTGACGTCGTTGGTGTTGAGGCCGCGGGCGCCGAGCGCGGGGATGTGCGTCAGCGTCACGCCCTTCGCCGTCGGCGGGATCAGCACCAGCGACAGGTTCTTGTAGCGCGCGTCGGGATCGCCCGAGCGCACCAGGGCGTAGATGTAGTCGGCGCTTTCCGCGCCCGAGCACCAGCGCTTGTAGCCGTTGATGATGACCTTGTCGCCGCGCCGCTCGGCCCGCGTCTTGACGCTGGCGAGGTCGGAGCCGACGTCGGGCTCCGACAGGCCATAGGCGAAGAGGATTTCGCCATTGGCGAGCTTCGGCAGCAGGCGCTGCTTCTGTTCCTCGCTGCCGGACGCCAGCACGTTCATCGAACCGTAGCAGGAGTTCATCAGGTAGAGCGTGCCGATGACCATCGAGCGGCGGGAGAGTTCCTCGACGGTGACCATGGTGGCGAGGATGTCGCGCCCGAGGCCGCCATATTCCTCCGGCACCGTCATGCCACAGACGCCGAGCGCGCTGATATGCTCCATGAGCGAGCGCGGAACCTTGTCCTGCTCGTCCCACTTCGCCATCATCCCGCGCGTGGCGTGGCGCTCCAGCATCCGGCGGATGCTCTCGCGCAGCATGGTGATGTGTTCGGGCTCGCCGAAATCCATCTCAGATCCTCCCTGGTACCGCCGCCTGCCTCCCCGCGGGGCTCGATCAGAGCCCGGTGAACTTCGGCTTGCGCTTCTCGGTGAAGGCGTTGATCGCCTCGAGATGGTCCTTGCTGCGGTTGGTCAGCGCCTCGTAGGCCATCGAGGTGTCCATCATGGTATGGGCGAGCTGCTTGAGGCCGATATTGATGGTCGTCTTGGTGTATTTGATCGACTTCATCGCGCCGGAGCCGAGCTTCTTCGCCATCGCATCGACCTTGGCGTCGAGTTCCGCCGCCGGCACCGAATAGTTGATCAGGCCCATCGCCTGCGCGTCCGGCGCCGTGATCAGGTCGCCGGTCATCAGATATTCCTTGGCCTTGGCGTAGCCGATCGCCTGCGGCCAGATGACCGCGCCGCCGTCGCCGGCCGCGAGGCCGACCTTGACGTGCGGATCGGCGAAGCGGGCATGGTCGGCGGCGATGATGATGTCGCAGAACAGCGCCATCGTCGCGCCGAGGCCGATCGCGTCGCCGTTCACCCTGGCGATGATGACCTTCTCGCAGTCGAGGATGCCGAAGACGATCTTCTTGGCCTCGTTGATCGAACGGTCGAACAGCTCGGTGTCCTCATAGAGCATCTTCATGCCGACCACGTCACCGCCGGCCGAGAAGGCCTTGCCGGCGCCGGTGAAGATGACGACGTCGATGGAGTGGTCCATGCCGAGATCGTAGAAGATGCGCGAGGCTTCCTCGTGCATGTCCCAGGTCATGGCGTTGAGATGGTCGGGACGGTTCATCGTCACCGTCATGGTGCGGCCTTCCTTCTCGAACAGGAAGTATTTGTAGCCCGAATAATCAACGCTCATGGGATCCTCCGCTTGGTCGACCGCATCGGCGGCCAAAGTTTTCTAACGCTAGTTCGAAAATAGCTTCAGTGCAAGTCCCGCCGCGGCACGACGAGTGCGTCCAGCGCCACTGCGCCTTCGCCCTTCGGCCAGGCGATGACCGGGTTGAGGTCGACCGTCTCGATGTCGTCGGCATGCGCGGCGGCGAACTCGGAGATGCGCACGAGCAGGTCCGCGAGCGCATCGACGTCGGAGGCCGGCGCACCGCGCACGCCCGACAGCAGCGCGCGGCCGCGGATCTCGTCGATCATGCGCATCGCCTCGTCGCGGCCGAACGGCGCGAGGCGGAAGGTGAC
This sequence comes from Mesorhizobium australicum, assembly GCF_900177325.1. Lineage (NCBI taxonomy): Bacteria > Pseudomonadati > Pseudomonadota > Alphaproteobacteria > Hyphomicrobiales > Phyllobacteriaceae > Mesorhizobium > Mesorhizobium australicum. The sequence continues at coordinate 627,049 of NZ_FXBL01000004.1, forward strand.
GTCCTTCAGCACCTCGACATGCACGCCGCCTAGCCCGAACATCACCGCCGGGCCGAACACCGGATCGCGCGAGACGCCGACGATCACCTCGACGCCCTTCTTCGCCATCGGCGCGACGAGCACGCCCTCGATCCTGGCGTCGGGCCGGTGCTTTGCCGCACGTTCGATCAGCGTCGCATAGCCGGCCTCGACCGCCTTGCGGTCGGCGACGCCGACGAGCACGCCGCCGATCTCCGTCTTGTGCTCGACGTCGGGCGAGACGATCTTCAGCACGACCGGGTAGCCGATCGCGTTGGCGGCCGCACCGGCGGAGGCTGCGTCGGTCGCCAGCCGCTCGTCGAGAAACGTGATGCCGGCCTTGCCCAGCAGGTCCTTGGCGGCGCGCTCCGACAGTGCGGACTTACCGATCGGCGCCGCGGGCGCGATGTGTGCCTCGCCGCTGGGGCGCGACAGGCTGCGGCCGAAGCGGGTAAGCGCCGCGAGCGCGGCGACCGCGCGGTCGCTGTCCTCGAAGACGAGGAAGCCGGCCTGCTCGTAGTCCTTCACCACCTCAGGATCGGCGATCATCTGCAATGCGATGAGACGGTCGGGGAAATTGGCGCAACCCTTGGCGATCGCATCGCGCAGCGGCTTCGACAGGGTGCGCGTGTTCGGCACCGTGGTGAAGAAGCCGATCAGCGCGTCGTAGCCGCCCTGCTCGAGGATCACCTCGATGTTCTTCGCGAGCAGGTTCATGTCGTTGAGCGCCTGCGCCGTCGTGTCGACGGGATTCACAACCGTTGCGAACGGCAGCAGATCCTTGAGGATCTTCTGCGCCGCTTCGGGCATGGGGGCGACGTCGAGGCCGTTGCGCTCGGCGGCGTCCGAGATCAGCACGCCGGCGCCGCCGGACAGTGTTACCACGCCGAGCTTGTCACCCTTCGGAAAGATGCCGCGCGCGCAGGCATAGGCGACGTCGATCTGCTCTTCTGTCGTTGTGGCGCGGTGGACGCCGTATTGCCGGAACAGCGCGTCGTAGATGGCGTTGGAGCCGGCGAGCGAAGCCGTGTGGGAGCTCGCCGCCCGCGCGCCGATCTCGGAGCGGCCGACCTTCATCATCACGATCGGCTTGCCGTTCTCACGTGCCAGTCCCAGCGCGCGACGGAAGCGGGCGCCGTCGCGCACGCCCTCGACATAGGCCATGATCACCTTGATGTCGGGCTGGGTCGCCATCCATTCCAGGCTCTCGGCCACATCGACGTCGGCCTCGTTGCCGGTGGTGATCCAGTAGTTGATGCCGATGCCGCGCTTGCGGGCGAGATAGGCGATGTGGGAACCGTAGGCGCCAGACTGGCTGATGATGCCGAGCGGGCCGGGAAAGGGCATCTCCTTGTCGAGCGACTGGGTGAAGGTGCCGTAGAAGCCGATCTGCGGATTGAAGATGCCGAGACAGTTGGGGCCGAGCAGCCTGAGCCCGCCGGCGCGGGCGATGTCGGCGATGCGGGCCTGGATGGCGAGGCCGTCCTCGCCGCTCTCGGCATAGCCGGCCGAGAAGATGACCGCGCCCTTGACGCCCTTCTCGACGCATTCGCGCACGGCCTGCTCGGTCAGCGCGGCAGGAACGGCGAGCAGCGCCACGTCAGGCGTCTCCGGCACGTCGGCCAGCGATTTGTAGGCCTTCAGCCCCTGCACCGTCTCCCGGTTCGGGTTGACGGGAAAGATGCTGCCCTTGAAGTCGCCTTCAATCAGATAGCGCACCGGCCGGCCTGAAATGCGCGTTGCGTCGTCGGACGCGCCCAGGATCGCGACCGAGCGCGGGCGGAACAGGGCGTCGAGGCTGGTCGGGGGCGTGACGTGCTTCATCGTCGGCTCTCAGAAGTTGACGCCGTTGGCGAGGAGGTCGCGCGCGATGGTGCGGCGCTGGATCTCGCTGGTGCCGTCGGGGATGCGCATCGAGCGCGTGAACCGGTAGCCGGCCTCGAGCCGCAGCTCGTTGGTCAGGCCCATGCCGCCATGCACCTGGATGCAGCGGTCGAAGACGCGGTTGGCGGCGTCGGTGCAGTGTAGCTTGACCATCGAGGTTTCGGCCAGCGCCTTCTCGCCGCGCTCCAGCTTCATGGCGCAGTCGACCAGCATCGTCTCGGCGGCATAGATCTCGGCCGCGCTGTCGGCGATCAGGATCTGCACCGCCTGGTGGTCGGCGATCGGCTTGCCGAAGGTCCGACGCACTTTCGCGTATTCGACAGCCTGGTTGAGCGCCCAGCGCGCCATGCCGATGCAGGTGGCGGACAGGCCGAGGCGGCCGGTGTTGACGCCGCGCATCGCGACCTTGAGGCCCTGGTTCACCTCGCCGAGGCGGTGGCTGTCGGGCACGCGCAGGCCGTCGAAGGAGAGGATGCCGATCTCGGCGCCGAGCTGGCCCATGATCGGGATCGTCGAGACGACCTCGAACCCCTTCCACGACGTGTCGACGAAGAAGCCGGTGATGCCGCCCTTGCGCTGCATGACGAGATCGGGATCGGTGATGGCGAAGATCATCGCGTAGTCGGCATAGGGGCCGTTGGTGATCCATTGCTTGGAGCCGGTGATCACCCAGTCGTTGCCGTCGCGAACGGCCCGCGTCTTCATGTTGAAGACGTCGGAGCCGGCGTCGGGTTCGGACAGGCCGAAGCAGAGCGTCTTCTCGCCCGAGCCGAGCTGCGGCAGGTAGGTGTCGCGCAACGACGGATCGAGGAAGGTCAGCACCGGCGACAGGCCGTTGGTGAAGGGGGACGGGATGACCACCGGATGGATCAGCGTCCGGCCCGGCCCGCAATGCATCGACAGCAGCCAGTTGAGATAGACCGACGCCAGTGGCCCGAGCCCGCTGCCGCCGAGCTCCTCGGGGCCGAACATGGTATAGAAGCCGGCCTCGGCGGACTTGGTGCGGACCTGCAGCTTCAGCGCTTCCACTTCCGGTGTAAAGCGGCCCCTCTCGTCGAAAATCGTCCGGTCGGACGACAGCAGCGCCTTGTTGGCGGCCTCGATCGGTACGACCTCCTGCTCGACGAAGCGGATCAGGCTTTCGCCGGTCTGGACGACCTCTTCCGGGATGAGAGCGGTGTTCATCTCAGTCCTTGTCGAGCGTGAATTTCGGCAGGGTGAGCTCGGGCGTCACGTCGTCGAACCTGACCGTCACGCGGTCGCCGATGCGGACCTGCTCGACGTCCTTCGCGATGATGTTGGTCAGCATGCGCGGACCCTCGTCGAGCGCGATCATCGCGATGACGTAGGGCACGTCGGACGCGAAGACCGGACCTGCCGGCTTGCGCGCGATCGTGTAGGAATAGATCTCGCCCTTGCCGCTGGCGTCAGTCCATTCGATGTCGTCGGAATGGCAGTGCGGGCAGAGCTCGCGCGGGTAGAAGTGGTGCTTGCCGCAGGAGCGGCAGCGCGGGATCGACAGCCGATGCTCGCGCGCGGCGTCCCAGAACGGCTTGGTGCCCGGATCGATGACCGGCTGCGGCTTCTCGTAGGCTTGGGTCTCGCTCATCGTGATCGCCTCAGCTGTTCGCCAGAATGACCGTCGCGCCCGACGACAGGGTGCCGCCGGTGCCATGGACGAGGGCGGTGTCGACCTTCTTCACCTGCCGCTCGCCCGCCTCGCCGCGCAGCTGCCGCACCGCTTCGACCAGCAGGAAGATGCCGTACATGCCGGGATGGCAGTAGGAGAGGCCGCCGCCATTGGTGTTGAGCGGGAAGGCGCCGCCCGGTGCGGTGCGCTGGTTCATGACGAACTGGCCGCCCTCGCCACGCTTGCAGAAGCCGAGCGCCTCCAGCGTCATCAGGACGGTGATCGTGAACGAATCGTAGCACTCCACCAGGTCGATCGCGTCGTGGCTGACACCTGCCATCTGGAAGGCGCGCTGCGACGACATTTCCGCCGCCGTCAGCCGCGCCAGATCAGGCATCGCGCCGATCGACCAGTGCGTATGCGCTTCGCCGTAGCCGCGGATATGCGTCATCTTCGCGCCATGCGCCCTGGCGTTCTCCGCCGTCGTCATCACGATGGCGCCCGCACCGTCGGTGACAAGGCAGCAGTCGAGCAACTTCAGCGGATCGGACACCTTGGTCGAATTCATCACGTCGTCGATCGTGATCGGATCGCGCATGGTGGCCGCCGGGTTGAGGGAGGCCCATTTGCGGGTCGCCACGGCGATCTCGGCAAGCTGCTCTTCCTTGGTGCCGAACTCGTGCATGTGGCGGCGGGCGGCGAGGGCATAGCCGCCGACCGGCTGGGGAATGCCCCAGACGTTCTCGAACTGCATGGTAAGGACGGACGGACGGCCGCCGAGCGCGCGGCTGCGCTCGCTCTTCTGCGTCGAGCCGTAGACGATGAGCGCGACGTCGCAATAGCCCTTCTCGATCGCCATCGCGGCATGCGCGACATGCGCCTCGAAGGCCGAGCCGCCGATATTGGTCGTGTCGGCGAAGCGGGGGTGGATGCCGAGATATTCGCCGAGCGTGACCGAGGGAAGCTGGCCGGGACCGGGAACGCCCCACAGGCCCGCGACCAGCAGGCCGTCGACATCTCGCATCGGGATGCGCGCATCGTCGAGCGCGGCCTTGGCCGCACGGGCCTGGACCTGCAGCACCGAGCCGCCGCCGACCACCTTGCCATCCTTCAGGGGGACGTCTCCGACCCCAACGATCACCGCTTCGCGCGCCATGCTCAGGACTTCCCGTTCTCGATTGGCTGGAGGGCATGGCCCGCCAGGATTTGCCGTTCGCCGGCCCGGCACGCCAGCTTCACCCGGGCGCATACGACGCCGTCGCGCTCGACGACGTCCTCCACCGTGCCGCTGACCTCGACCGTGTCGTCTGCGAAGACTGGCCCGACAAAGGCGATGTCGACCTCGCCAGAGGCATCGAACCGGCCATCGCTCCACTCATTGAGCATCTGGGCGACGAAGGCCAGCGTCATCAGTCCATGCGCGATGGGCCGGCCGAAGGGACCGGACTTCGAATATTCGGGATCGACATGGATCGGATTGAAGTCGCCGGAGGCCTCGGCATAGGCGTTGATCATCTCCTGCGTCACGGTGCGGGTGAGCAACGGCAGCGTATCGCCCGGTCGGACGTCATGCGAGGGCCGTCGCGCGAGGGCGGGCGATGCGGAACTCATTGGTCTTTGCCCCAAATCGAAGTGACGCGGCCGGACGACACCAGGGAACCGTCGTCGCCCCGCGCCTCGAAATCAGACACGACGTAGGGCCGCTCCTTGCGGACATATTTCTCGACGACCCTGCCCTGGATCGCGAGCTTCTCGCCGACCGTGATCGGGCGGTGGAAGCGGATCGACTGCTTGGCGTGGATGCCGCCGGGCGGACTGCCGCGGGCGCTCAGGAGATCGATCAGGTAGACCGAGGCGATCATCGAAGGCGCCCGACGCTCCCCGTCGCGGTCGCGATAGAGCGGACCGTCATTGCCCGTCGCCGACAGGAAACCGTCGACGGTCTCCGGGCTGATCCGGAACGTCAGCGGCCGATCGGGGAAGACGTCGCCGATGGCGACGTCGTCATAACGGCGATAGGCGCTCATGGATCAGACCGGCGTCCAGGAGAACACGTCGCGCGACATGTGCAGGGGGATGAAGGAGGGCTTCAGCGTTGGCAGCATGTGGTCGCGCAGGGTCTCCGGCGTCCAGCCTTCAGAACGATGCACCGAGCGTAGCGGGCGCGGCTGGCTCATCAGGAAGACCTCGTTGCCGCGCACGGCGAAGATCTGGCCGTTGACCTCCTTCGAGTCGTCGCTGGCGAGGAACACAGCCACCGGCGCGATCTTGTCGGGGGTGAGCATGCGCAGGCTCTTGAGGCGCTCTTCCTGGTCCGGCGTGTTGGGGATCGAGCCGATCATGCGGCTCCAGGCGAACGGCGAGATGCAGTTGGAGCGGACGTTGAACTTGGCCATGTCCAGCGCCAGCGACTTCGACAGGCCGATGATGCCCATCTTCGCCGCCGAATAGTTCGCCTGACCGGGATTGCCGACGAGGCCGGAGGTCGAGGTCATGTGGACGAAGGTGCCGCTCTCCTGCTTGCGGAAGTGCTCGGCGGCGGCGCGGCTGACATAGTAGCTGCCGTAGAGATGCACCTTGATGACCGAGTCCCAGTCCTCGTCTGTCATCTTGTGGAAGATCACGTCGCGCAGGATGCCGGCATTGTTCACGACCACATCGATCTTGCCGAACGTGTCCATAGCGCGGGTCACCATCGCCTTGGCGGACGCTGAGTCCGACACGCTGCCGTAGTCCGCAACCGCGTCGCCGCCGGCGGCCTTGATGTCGCGCACGACCTCGTTGGCCGGGCCGTCGGTCTCGTCCTTGCCTTCAAGCGAAACGCCCGGGTCGTTGACGACGACCTTGGCGCCGTGCGCCGCCATCATCAGCGCCATCTCGCGGCCGATGCCGCGTCCGGCGCCCGTGACCAGCGCCACCTTGTTCTCCAGCATTCCAGCCATCGTCTCGGTTACCTTCCGGATAGTCTGTCGAGGTTTTTGCGGGGCGATGCCAACGGCATCAGATCATCCAGCGGCCGCCGTCGACGACGACGGACTGGCCGGTCATGTAACGGGCATCGTCGCTGGCGAGGAACGCCGCAGCCGCCGCGATGTCCTCCGGTTCGGCGAAATAGCCGAGCGGGATCTGGGCGCGGATTTTCTCAAGGATGTCCTCGGGGATGCGCTCGATGACGCGGGTCTTGGTGACGCCCGGGCAGACCGCGTTGACGTTCACCTTGAATGGCGCGAGCTCGCGGGCGAGCGAACGGGTGAAGCCGATGACGCCCATCTTGGCGGCGGCGTATTCGGCGATGCCGACCTCGCCGGCCATGCCGGCATTGGAGGCGACGTTGACGATCTTGCCGCGACCGGCCTCACGCATCGATGGCACGACCTGGCGGGAGGCGGTGAGCGTGGAGAACAGCGTGATGTCGATGACGAAGCGCCAGACCTCTGGCTCGGACTTGTAGAACTCGGACGCCCGCTCGCGCGCGCTCTGCCCGACATTGTTCATCAGCACGTCGACGAAGCCGAACTCGTCGTAGATGCGCTTGAAGGAGGGGGCGATAAACTCTTCCTTGGTGCAGTCGCCGGCGATGGCGAGCACCTTCGCGCCGCCGGCTCGGGCTTCCTCGGCGACCTTCTCCAGCCCGCCGGCCTCAAGATCCATGATCGCGAGGTTCGCGCCTTCCGTGGCGAAGCGGAGCGCGGAAGCGCGGCCGATACCATTGGCCGCGCCTGTGACGACGGCGAGTTTTCCTTCAAGACGGCGCATGACCCGCTTCCTCCTGATTGTCCGGCGAGGGTGCGGTCCGCCCTGCCGTCCGAGGCCTGAACGGCCCTTCGATTGTTCCGGCAACACCCATGCGGTTGCCGATAGTCAAAACCTAACATTCGTTCGAAAGTGATGCAAGTGCGGAATCGAACACGTGTAAGCTTTTCCTCAGGGAGACGGCGCCGGCGCGACGACACCGGGTTTGCGGCGCATCGAGGAGATCGCCACCCCGGCCAGCACCAGCGCGACGCCGGCCGCCTTCTGGACGGTGAACGCCTCGCCGAGGAACACGGACCCGCAGGCGACGGCCACGGCCGGCACGAGATAATTGTTCAGCGCCGTGAATGCGGGGCCCGTGCGGCCGACAAGGGCGAAGACCAGCAGGCTGGCGGCCGCCGTGTTGAGCAAGGCGAGGACGACGACAGCGCCGATCACCTGCGATCCGGGAATGGCGGACGGAAGCCCGTCAGAGATAAGGGCAACCGGAAGCGTCCACAGGGCGGCGGAAACCAGTGACGCCGTCGCGACGAGGAGAGGATGGTGCCTGCGCACGAGGCCGGACACGAACAGCGACGAGGCGAAGATCATCGAAGCCGAGATCGCCGCGACAGCCCCCATGGCGCTGTCGCCCAAGCCCATCAGGGCCTGTGGCCCGAACAGGACGACGATACCGGCCAGCCCGACCGCGATGCCCAGAATGTTGCGAGACGTCGGATAGTCGCCGCGGAAGACGGCAAGGACGGCGGTGATCAGCGGCACGAGCGCCATGGTGGTCGCGGTGACGGACGAATCGACGAAGGAGACGGAGATCGCGATCAGACAGAGTGTCGCCGCGTTCACCGTCAGTCCGATGAGTGCGAATACGCCGATGTCGCGCCACGACAGCCTCGTCATGCGACCGCTGAACGCGAGGATTGCCGACATGACGAGGGCGGCGATGCCGGTGCGCAGCACGATCAGCGTGAGCGGCGGGATGGCGGAGACGGCGACCTTGGTGAACATGTAGGACGAGCCCCAGGTGAGGCTGACCGCGGCGAGCAAAGCATATTCGGCGGCGCCGGGCGTTGCCGCCGGGCCGGACCCGTTCGCGCTGGACATGGACAGGCCTCCTCCGCTATGAAAACGAACATCTGTTAGAATTTTTCTCCGGTCAAGCGCCGGTAGCGAACAGCGGATATGCGGGAGGAAGGCATGAGGATTCTGGTGACCGGCGCGACCGGGACGGTGGGCGGCGCGGCGATGGAGCTTCTGCGGCCCGAGGCGGAGGCGGGGCGCATCGAGCTCCTGGGCGCCGCCCGCAGCGAAGACGGCGCGAGCAAGCTGCGGGGCAAGGGCCTGACGCCGGTGGCGCTCGACTACGATTCGCCCGCAACGCTGCGTCCGGCCCTGCGCGGGGTGGATTCGGTCTTCCTCATCACCGGCTACTCGGTCGACATGCTGGTGCATTCCAAGCGGCTGCTCGACGCGGCGAAGGCGGAGGGGGTGCGCCACATCGTCCATCTCGGCGCTCTTGCGGCCGACGACACGCCGTTTGCGCATTTCGCCTGGCACCAGATGGTGGAACGGACCATCGAGGCGATGGGCTTCTCCTGGACGCATCTGCGACCGAACTTCTTCATCGACACGGTCTGGAACGGCTTCCGCCAGCGTCCCGACCGCATCGTGCATTTCGTCGGCGACCGGCGCGTCTCCTTCGTCTGCGCCAAGGACATGGCCGCCGTCGGCGCAGAGGCGCTGAAGCGGCCGGACGCGCATGCCGGCAGGACCTATCCGCTCGCCGTCGAGGCGCTTACCTTTGCCGAGGTGGCGGCGGTGCTGTCCGATGTCACCGGCCGACCGGTGGAATATCGTCCCCGCCCGGCTGCCGACCTGTTCCCGATCATGCAGAAGCAGGGCGCCGAGCCCGTCTATGCTGCGAGCCTCGCCGAGGGCGTGGCGGTCACCGAGCGCGGGGAGATGCCGCTTTCGGGCGCGGTGTTCGACACGGTGGAGAAGGTGACCGGCCGCAAGGGCATTGGCTGGCGCGACTTCGCCGAGGCGCGGAAGGGCGAGCTGCCGGCCTGAACGGCGATCGGGGACGGACGCTACAGCGTCCGCCCGATCAGTTCCTTCATGATCTCGTTGGTGCCGGCATAGATGCGCTGCACGCGCGCGTCGGCGAAGGCGCGGGTGATGGGGTACTCCCACATGAAGCCGTAGCCGCCGTGGAGCTGGAGCAGTTCGTCCAGCACCTTGCCCTGCATCTCGCTGGTCCAGAGCTTCACCATCGCCGCGGTCGTGGTGTCGAGCTTGCCTTCCAGCACCAGTTCGAGGCAGCGGTCGAGGAAGATACGGCCGACCTGGATCTCGGTCTTCATCTCGGCGAGCTTGAAGCGCGAGTTCTGGAAGTCGATGACCGCCTTGCCGAACGCCTTGCGGTTGCGTGTGTAGTCGATCGTCCAGTCGAGTGCGGCCTCGACGCAGGAGACGGCCTGGATGCCGACATGCATGCGCTCCCAGGCAAGCTCGTTCATCATGTAACCGAAGCCCTTGCCCTCCTCGCCGATCAGGTTCGAGACCGGTACCCGCACCTCGTTGAAGAACAGTTCCGACGTGTCCTGCGCCTTGGTGCCGAGCTTCTTCAGGCGTCGGCCGCGCTCGAAGCCGGGACGGTCGGTCTCGACGACGATCAGGCTGATGCCCTTGGCGCCCTGCGTCCGGTCTGTCTTGCAGGCGACCAGGAAGAGGTCGGCGGTCTGCCCATTGGTGATGAAGGTCTTCTGGCCGGATACTACATAGTGGTTGCCGTCGCGGATGGCGGTGGTGCGGATCGCCTGCAGGTCCGAACCGCCGCCGGGCTCGGTCATGGCGATGCCGGCGATGTAGTCGCCCGAGGTCATCTTCGGCAGCCAGCGCTGCTTCTGTTCCGCCGTGCCGTAATGGTCAATGTAGGGCGCGACGATGTCGGAATGGAGCGCGAAGCCGAGGCCGGTGAGGTTCAGCCGGTACTGCTCCTCCATGAGGATGATGGAATAGCGCCTGTCGGCGCCGACGCCACCGGATTCTTCCGGAATCGCCACGCAGAGGAAGCCGTTCTCGCCGGCCTTCTTCCACGCCCAGCGGGGCACCTCGCCCTTTTCCTCCCACTCCTCGTGGTGGGGCGCGAGCTCTTCCATGAAACGCCGGACGGACGCCCGGAACATTTCGTGCTCTTCCGAAAACAGGGTGCGCTCGATCATCGATCCTCCTCCCGCCGCCCGGCGGCGTCATTCCCGGCCATCGCTACAGCACAGGTTCCCGCAAGGCCAGAATTTTTTCTAACATACGTTTGAAATTGATCCCGGTCCGTTCTAGAACGGACGGAACCGCGAAGGGAGAGAGACGTGATCATCGAGAAGCGGACGTATACATTCCACCCCGGCAAGGTGCAGGAGTTCCTCGCGCTCTACGAGAAGGAAGGGCTGGAGATCCATACAAAGTATCTGCCGCTCGTCGGCTACTTCGTCTCCGACATCGGCACGCTCAACCAGGTCATCACCATGTGGGGTTATGAGAGCATGGCCGACCGCGAGGAGAAGCGGGCGCGGCTCTACGCCGATCCAGCCTGGATCGCTTTCGGCCCGAAGACGACGCCCTTCATCCAGAAGATGGAGACGATGATCCTGAAGCCGACCGGCTGGTCCCCCATCAAGTAGGGCGGCCCGTAGTCAGGCAACGACCTTTCGCCCGCGCGACGTCATCCTCGGCCCTGTGCCGAGGATCTGCCGGCATTTCCAATTGCGCGACGACGGTTTCGCCAGCCGGCCGGGGGCAGGCAGATGCTTGGGACAAGCCCAAGCATGACGGAGTGAGAGACCAGCCGTCTTTGCCAGCACCCGACTGGTCGCCTGATCTCAGGCGACGACCTTCCGTGCCTTCAGCTCCGCGATCTCGCCGGCGCCGAGGCCGAGCGCGGCCAGAACCTCGTCCGTGTCCTCGCCGGTCATCGGCGCGCGTCGGCCGACGCCGCCGGGCGTCGCCGTCATGCGGATCGGCGTCGAGGCTATGGTGACGGGCTTCGCGGAGCCGGGATGTTCGACCTCGACCAGCATCTGCCGCGCGGCGACGTGCGGATCGGCATAGATGTCGGCGGCGGTGTTGACCGGCCCGAACGGCACGCGGCCGTCCAGCGCCGCCGCAATCTCCGCCTTGGTCAGGCCGCGCGTCCATTCCTCCACGATCGCCACGGTCTCGGAGGCATGGGCGAGCCGGTCGTTGTTGGTCAGGAATTTCGGGTCGCTGGCGAGTTCCGGCCGACCCATCGCGTCGGCCAGTTCGCGCCAGAACGAGTCGCGCGGGCAGCCGATCGTGACCATGCCGTCCTTGCACGGAAAGACGCCGAAGGGGCAGAGGATCGGATGCTGGTTGCCTTCCGGCACGGGCGACTTGCCGGTGTAGGAATATTGATAAACCAGCCGCTCGCACATGGCGAGGATGCCGTCATACATCGCCACGTCGACGAACTGGCCCTGGCCGGTGCGTTGCGCGTGGTGGACGGCGGCCATGATGCCGAAGGCCGACAGCGCGGCCGGGAAGATGTCGCCGATGCCGGGGCCGATCTTCATCGGCGTCACGGCGTCGGGACCGGTGATGCCCATCGCGCCGCCCATCGCCTGCGCGACCACGTCGAAGGCGGGCCGGTCGACATAGGGGCTGGCGCCGGTGCGCGGATCGCCGAAGCCGCGGATCGCCGCATAGACGAGGCGCGGGTTTTCGGCCGCGAGGCTCTCATAGCCGATGCCGAGGCGATCCATGACGCCGGCGCGGAAGTTCTCGACGACGACGTCCGCGTCCTTCACCAGCCGCCGCAGCAACGCCTTGCCCTCCGGCGATTTGAGGTCCAGCCCGATGCTCTTCTTGTTGCGGTTGGTCGACTGAAAGTAGCCGCCGAAATGATGGTGCTTGTCGTCCGCCCGGAACGGGCCGAAATGCCGGGTAGGGTCGCCCTCGATCGGTTCGATCTTGACGACGTCGGCGCCCTGGTCGGCGAGCAGCATGGTGCAATAGGGACCGGCCAGCATCTGCGTCAGGTCGATGACGCGCAGGCCCGCCAGCGCGCCTCCGGGTGTGATGGACATGCTCTATCCCTTCGGTCGTTCGACGCGGCCTGTGATCGGCTCCATGATCCAGACCATGCGCTTGTCCTGCAGGGCAGGCGAGAGCGGCATCCTGTCCGTGCCCGACACGGCCTTCAATTCGTCCAGTGTGTCGCGGATATTGTCGATCTCGATCTCGTAGACCGCCATGTAGCCATAGTCGAACGGCCCGGGACGGTGCTGCGTGCCGCTCATGTGGTAGCGCTGCGCGGCGATCACGCCGGGCAGCTTCAGCACGTCGGCCAGATGGACGTTGGTGTACCAGTCGTTGAACTCGTCGTCGCGGCCCGCGACAGCATTGGTGAGCGCGATCAGATTGTATTTCGCCATGGTTCCTCCCTGCCACATCGGCTGCGGCAGGAAGGATTTCTAACGATCGTTCGAAAAAATGGCAAGACGAATTCCGCCTCACTGGGCGGTATAGCCTCCGTCGACCAAGAGGTCCGCACCGGTCATGAAGCTCGCGCCCGGCGAGGCGAGGAACCAGATGGCGTCGGCGATGTCGGCCGGTGTGCCGGTGCGCCCGATCGGGTGCAGCGGGGCGAGGTAGTCCTCCGCTGCCTGCTGCGATCCGAACAGCTCCACCAGCCTGTCGGTGGCGATGCCGCCGGGCGAGACGGAGTTGACCCGGATGCCGAGCGGCGCGCAGTCGAGCGCGAGGCTGCGGGTAAAGGCGAGCATGGCGCCCTTGGTGGTGGAATAGGCAACGCGGCCCGGCGAGCCGACATGGGCGAAGGTCGAGGCGAGATTGACGATCCGCCCTCCCTTGCGCATAGCGGGGAGGAAGGAGCGCGTGACGTTGAATGTACCGGTGATGTTCACCGACATGGTCTTCTGCCACTCCTCGGGCGTCAGCTCGGTGATCGGCACGGCCCGCGTCACCGCCGCGGCGTTGTTGACGAGCACGTCGACTTTGCCGATTGCGCCGGCCAGCCGCTCGACGGCGGCGAGGTCGGTGATGTCGCATTCGTGCCGCACGACTCCGTCGTCCGGCCCACCGGACGGAAAGCCGAGATCGACGCTGTGCACGGTCGCTCCTCCCAGCCTGAAGCGGTCGACGACCGCCTTGCCGATGCCCCTGCCGCCTCCGGTCACCACGCAGACGTCACTGTCTGATTGATCACGCATCATCGCTTCGATCTCCTCTCCCAGGCCGGACGGATGTGCCCCGGCGTCCGGCCCTCTGTCCGAAGGGCGGCCTTGGCGCAAGACCCGACTGGTCAGATATGCAGCGCCTGTCCGAGGGCCTTGAGGGCGGCTTCCTGGCTTGCCTCGCCCAGCGTCGGATGGGCGTGGATCGTGCCGGCGATGTCTTCGAGCCGGGCGCCCATTTCGATCGCCAGCCCGAAAGCCGCCGAGAGTTCCGAGACGCCTGCGCCGACGGCCTGGATCCCGAGCACGAGATGGTTGTCCGCGCGCGCGACCACGCGGACGAAGCCCTCTTCGGATTGCAGCGTCATGGCACGGCCGTTGGCGACGAACGGGAACTGGCCGAGCTTGATCTCTCCTGCGACCGCGCGCGCCTCGTCCGGAGAGAGGCCGACGGAAACGATTTCTGGATCGGTGAAGCAGACCGCGGGGATCGCCCGCTTGTCCCAGCTGCGGCGATGGCCTGCGACGATTTCGGCGACCATCTCGCCCTGCGCCATCGCCCGGTGGGCAAGCATCGGTTCGCCGGTCACGTCGCCGATCGCGAAGACGCCGCGCATCGAGGTGCGGCACTGCTCGTCGATGCGGATGAAGGGACCGTCGCGGTCGAGGTCGATCTCCTCCAGCCCCCAACCCTCCACCAGCGGCTTGCGCCCGACGGTGACGAGCACCTTGTCACACGCGATCCTCTCCTCCGAGCCGTCGGCTCGCTCGACCAGCAGGGCATCACCTTCGCTGGTCATCCGCCGCGCCTTGGTCTCGGTCAGGACCGCGATGCCGAGACCGTCCAGCCGCTTCATCACCGGTCGCGTCAGGTCGGCGTCCCAGTTCGGCAGGATGCGGGAGGCCGCCTCGACCACGGTGACGCGGCTTCCGAGCTTCGCGAAGGCCGTGCCGAGCTCGAGGCCGATATAGCCTCCGCCGATGACGGCGAGACCCTTCGGCACCGTCTCAAGCGCGAGCGCCTCGGTCGAGGACATGACCAGGCCCCCGAACGGCAGGAAGGGAAGTTCCACCGGTGTCGAGCCGGTGGCGATCACCACCTGCTCGGCGCGGATCAGCTGCTCGCCCGTCTCCGTCTCGACCACCACCGTCTTGCCATCGCGGAACAGCGCCGTGCCGTGCACCGACTTGACCCCGGCCTTCTTCATCAGCCGGGCGACGCCGGTGGTGAGCCTGCCGACGATGCCGTCCTTCCACCCGACCGTCTGCTTCAGGTCGATCGCGGGCTTGGCCAGACTTATTCCGAGCGGGTCCTTGCCGCCGGCCATGCCGACGATCTTGTGAAACTCGTCCGCGGCATGGATCAGCGCCTTCGAGGGAATGCAGCCGACATTGAGGCATGTGCCGCCAGGCCGGGCCTTCTCGACGATCACCGTGTCGATGCCCAGCTGCCCGGCGCGGATGGCGCAGACATAGCCGCCGGGGCCGGCGCCGATGACGAGCAGCTTGCAGGTCATCTCCTTCATGTCAGCCCTCCACGAACATCAGCGCCGGCGTTTCGAGCAGCGCCTTGATCCGCTGCACGAAGACGGCGGCGTCCCAGCCATCGATCACCCGATGATCGAAGGACGAGGACAAGTTCATCATCTTGCGCGGCACGAATTGCGAGCCGTCCCAGATGGGGCGGACCATGATCTTGTTGACGCCGACGATCGCCACTTCGGGATGGTTGATGACCGGAGTTGTGGCGACGCCGCCCATCGCGCCGAGCGACGTGATCGTGATCGTCGAGCCTCCGAGATCCTCGCGCGTGGCCGCACCGCTGCGCGCCGCCTCCGCCAGGCGGGCGGCCTCCGCCGCGCAGTCGAACAGGCTGCGTGCCTCCGCATGGCGCACGACGGGCACCACGAGGCCGTTCGGGGTCTGCGTCGCGATGCCGATATGGATCGCCGCATGGCGGTGGATGACGCCCGCCTCGTCGTCGAAGGTGGCGTTGAGAGCCGGCTGCTCGCCGATCGCCTTGACCATGGCGCGCATCAGGAACGGCAGCAGCGTGAGCTTCGGCCGATCCGGCTTCTTATCGCCGTTCAGCTTGGCGCGCAGATCCTCCAGCGCGGTAACGTCGATCTCCTCGATATAGGTGATGTGCGGAATGCGGGATTTGGCGACTACCATCTTCTCGGCGATCCGCCGGCGCAGGCCGACCACCTTGATCTCCTCCACCCCGTCCCGGCGCGACAGGCCGGGCGTAGCCGCCGTCGCCGCGCCGCCCCGCGCGAAGGCGTCGAGGTCTTCATGCGTGATGCGGCCGGCGGGGCCGGTGCCAGCCACCTGCCGCAGATCGATCCCGGCCTCCTTCGCGCGCAGGCGCACCGCTGGCGAGGCGACGGGCTTCTCGCCGGCCGCTCGCGGCGGGCCTGCCGGCGCCGAAGGGTGGGCGCGGGCCTGCGGCGCGGCAGCACCTGCCGACGAGTTGTCCTTTGCCTCAGCCGGCCGGCGAGCCGGCGGCGGGGCGGCCGTCTCCGTGGCCTTGGCTATCGCTGGGACCGCCGATTCCTTTGCCGAAACGTCGCCGCCCGAGACGGCCGCGTCTCCCCCGAGGCCGATCTTCACGATCGGCGATCCGATCGGCACGGACTGCCCGACCTCGGCGCCGAGCCAGGTGACGACGCCTTCGACCGGCGACGGGATTTCGACCGTCGCCTTGTCGGTCATCACCGCGGCCAGCACCATATCCTCGTGGACGACGTCGCCCACCTTGACGTGCCACTCGACAAGTTCGGCCTCCGCGATCCCCTCGCCGACGTCCGGCAGCTTGATGACATGTTCGGGCATGGTCAGGCCTCCATCGCGGCGGAAAGCGCCTCGCCGATCCGCGCCGGTCCCGGGAAATAGTCCCACTCCAGGGCGTGCGGATAGGGCGTGTCCCAGCCGGTCACGCGCTGGATCGGCGCTTCGAGATGATAGAAGCAGTGCTCCTGCACCAGCGCGGCAAGCTCCGCCCCGAAGCCGGACGTGAGCGTCGCCTCGTGGACGATGACGCAGCGACCGGTCTTCTTCACCGACGCCACGATCGCATCCAGGTCGAGCGGAATGAGGGTTCGGAGATCGATGATCTCGGCGTCGATGCCTTTCTCCTCCGCTGCGGCCAGCGCCACATGCACCATCGTGCCATAGGCAAGCACGGTCACGGCAGATCCTTCCCGCCGCACCTCGGCCTTGCCGAGCGGCACGGTGAAGTGCCCCTCGGCTACCTCGCCCAGCGCATGTTTGGACCAGGCAGTGACCGGGCGGTCGTGATGCCCGTCGAACGGGCCGTTATAGAGCCGCTTCGGTTCGAGGAAGATCACCGGATCCGGATCCTCGATCGCCGCGATCAGCAGGCCTTTTGCGTCAACCGGGTTGGACGGCACCACGACCTTCAGCCCCGCGACGTGGGTAAACAGGGCCTCGGGGCTCTGGCTATGGGTCTGGCCGCCGAAGATGCCGCCGCCGGTCGGCATGCGGATGACGATCGGGCAGGTAAACTGGCCGGCCGAACGGTAGCGCAGCCGCGCGGCCTCGGACACGATCTGGTCATACGCCGGATAGACATAGTCGGCGAACTGGATCTCGACGCACGGCCGCAGGCCGTAGGCGGCCATGCCCACGGCCACACCGACGATGCCGAGTTCGGAGATCGGCGTGTCGAAGCAGCGCGACGTGCCGTATTTCTTCTGCAGGCCGGCGGTGCACCGGAACACGCCGCCGAAGAAGCCGACGTCCTCGCCGAACACGACCACCTTCTCGTCGCGCTCCATCGACACGTCCATGGCGGAGCGGATGGCCTCGATCATCGTCATGCGCGGCATGGTTCAGACCCCCGCCTGCTGGCGCTGCCGACGCAGGTGCGGCGGCATTTCGGCATAGACGTCCTCGAAGATGTCGCGCACGGAGGGCTTCCCGCCGGCGTGCAGCGTGCCGTGGCGCTCGGCTTCCCTCTGCGCGGCGATCACCTCGTCGGAGATCTCGGCCTCCATCTGGGTATGGCGCTCGTCGGACCAGACGCCGAGCCGGATGAGATGGCTCTTCAGGCGGATCACCGGGTCGCCGAGCGGCCAGGCGTCGGACTCGGTCTTCGGCCGATAGGCCGAGGGGTCATCTGACGTCGAGTGCGCGCCGACCCGATAGGTCACATGCTCGATCAGCGTCGGGCCGAGCCCACGGCGGGCGCGCTCCGCGGCCCATGTCGCGACCGCATGGACTGCCAAATAGTCGTTGCCGTCCACCCTGAGCGAAGGGATGCCGAAGCCGAGGCCACGGGCCGCGAACGTGCCCGCGCCGCCGCGTGCGATTCCCTGGAAGGTCGAGATCGCCCACTGGTTGTTGACGATGTTGAGGACCACCGGCGCCCGATAGGTCGAGGCAAAGACGAGCGCCGCGTGGAAATCGCTCTCGGCGGTCGAGCCGTCGCCGATCCAGCCGGCGGCGATGCGTGTGTCGCCGCTGATCGCCGAGGCCATGGCCCAGCCGACGGCCTGGATGAACTGCGTGCCGAGATTGCCCGAGATCGAGAAGAAGCCGTGCTCGCGTGACGAATACATCACCGGCAGCTGCCTGCCCTTGATCGGATCGGCCTCGTTCGAGAAGATCTGGTTCATCATGTCGACCATGGGGTAGCCGCCGGCGATCAGCAGGCCGGCCTGGCGGTAGGTCGGGAAGTTCATGTCGCCGGGCGCCATCGCCATGCGGAAGGCGCACGACACCGCCTCCTCGCCCATGTGCTGCATGTAGAAGGACGTCTTGCCCTGCCGTTGCGCGGTCAGCATCCGCGCGTCGAAGGCGCGCAGGGTCATCATGTGCCGCAGCCCGGCCATCAGCTCGTCCGGCGTCAACGACCCCGCCCAGGGCCCCACCGCCTCGCCGTCGCGATTGAGGACGCGGATGATCGAGAACGCGTGATCGCGTATCTCCCGGGGATCGACATCCACCGGCGGCCGCGGCACCGAGCCGGCCTTCGGAATCTTCACGCTCGAAAAATCGGGCGTATCGCCCGGACGGACCTCGGGCTCCGGGACATGAAGCGAGAGCGGTGCGTGGGTTTCCATGGTCAGCCCTCCTCAGATGCCAGCAACCACGGAACGAACATAGGTCGCCCGGGTGATGCAAGCAGGGGATCACGGTCGAGAAAGCCGACCTGCCCCTTGATCAACATAACCGTCCCATCGGCGTCGACAATGCCGTTGCTGCTCGACCGTTCGCGAAGAGGTCGAGACCGGGCGGGTCAACGAAGCGCACATTCCGCCCGAAACTTGTCGGCCACGAACTGCGCGATGAACTCGACATCGCCCGACCAGGTCTCGGTGAGCGCTGCGACGGACAGCGTGCGGGCCGGAATGGGAGGGCTGGCTTCAAACCTCAGCACGCGGTCCGCGATGTCGTCGCGCACGATGGCCGGCGTCATCACGGCAAAGCCGAGGCCGGCCGCCACCAGTTCGCTCGTGACGGACAGCGAATTGCATCCGCTCAGCGACTGCGGCTTGCACTGGCCCGCGTCGAACCATTCGCGGATCGTCCGGCCGATGGTCGAGATTTCGGGCTGGGTGAAGATCGCTTCATCGATCAGATCGGCGGGCGTCAGCGTCTTCCCTGCCAAAGGATGCGAGGCGGGACCGACCCAGGCGAGATCGACCTCGCCCATCGGATAGACGGTGATGCCTTCCGAGGCGATCGCATCGGTTGTGATCGCTACATCCAGCTGCCGTTCGTCCAGTTGCTTGAGAAGCATGGCGCCGACATCGACCGCCAGCTCGATGCGCAGTTTCGGCCGGGTCTCGTTGAGCTGGCGGATCAGGCCCGGAAGCGCGATATGCGCGACCGTCTCCACGACGCCGAGGCGCAACAGGCCCCTCAACTTGCTCGAGCTCGTCTCGTCATGGATCTCGCGCGCCAGCGAGAGCATCTGCTCGGCCTGCCGCTGGATCGACTTGCCGGCCTTGGTCAGACGGGCGCGTCCGCCGGTGCGGTCGAACAGGGTGCAGTCGAGGTCGCGCTCCAGTTCGCGGATCCGGCCCGAAACGGATGGCTGTGTCACGCAGAGCTGGCGTGCTGCGGCGTGGAAAGAGCCCAGCCGGGCGATCCAGTAGAAGGTCTCGATCTGCGCGAGGGTAAGCCGCATGATAGCATCAGCCTATCATCGCAGGGCACGAAATCAATTAGAAGTAATCACCTGACCTGTGTAGCCTCCAATCAGCCGTTGCCACCGGCAGCGGGCCAGCAAGGGGAACAACAATGAAGAAGATCACTTCGGCATTCCTATCCCTCGCACTGACCGCCGCGGGCATGGCGGCGGCGCAGGCGCAGGACCTCCAGGAACTTCGATTGAAAGTCATCGGCGGCTGGAGCAACGTCACCATGACGACCGCCGTCGAACAGCCGTTCTGGCAGACCAGGATCGGCGAACTGTCCGGCGGCAAGATCACCGCCGATTTCAACAGCCTAGACACGCTCGGTCTCAAGGGCGACGAGACCCTGCGCCTGCTGCGGCTGAAGATCGCCGACATCGTCACCGGCCCCGTCAGCTTCGTCGCCGGCGATTTCAAGCTCTATGACGGGCTCGACCTTTCCGGCGCCATCCTCGACATCGACACAATGCGCAAGGCGGTCGACGCCTACCGCCCCGTCATCGACAAGAACATGCAGGAGAACTTCAACGCCCATCTGCTGATGATGTGGCCTTCGCCGCCGCAGGTCCTGTTCTGCAAGGGCGAGATCAAGGGTGTCGCCGATCTCAAGGGCAAGAAGATCCGCACCTTCAACCAGACGCTCGCCGACTTCGTCGAGGCCGTTGGCGGCACCCCGGTCAACCTCTCCTTCGCCGAAGTGGTGCCGGCGCTGCAGAACGGCACCGCCGATTGCGGCGTGACCGGCACCGGGCCCGGCAACAGCGCCAAATGGTGGGAGGTTACCGACCACCTCTTCCCGCTCGTGCTCGGCTGGGCGCCCTACTTCAGCGCCATCAACATCGACACCTGGAATGCTCTCGACGAACCGACCAAGGCATTTCTGACGGAGCAGTTCGCCAAGCTGGAAGCGGAGATGTGGTCGCATGTCGCGGCCGCGGCCGAACAGGGCGTCAACTGCAACACCGGCATCGGCGAGTGCACCAAGGGCATCAAGGCCAACATGAAGCTGGTCGAGGTCACCGACGCCGACAAGGCGCTGCTCGCCGGCATGGTGACCGAGACGATCCTGCCGCGCTGGGC
This sequence comes from Mesorhizobium australicum, assembly GCF_900177325.1. NCBI lineage: Bacteria > Pseudomonadati > Pseudomonadota > Alphaproteobacteria > Hyphomicrobiales > Phyllobacteriaceae > Mesorhizobium > Mesorhizobium australicum. The sequence goes on from NZ_FXBL01000004.1 coordinate 647,787, forward strand.
GGGCCGCTGCGGCGAGGCCTGCGTTACCGACTGGAACGAGACGGTCGGCAAGACGCTCGGCTTCACCGCCAAGGCCCAGTGACCATGACGGCGCGCAACGCTCCGACCAGCCCGGTGCCGCTGAGCGGATTGCGCGCCGTCTCCCGGTTCGTGCTGCTGGCCGGCGGCTTCCTTATCGTCATCGCCGCCGGCTTGATCGTCATCGAGATCGTGATGCGACAGGTCTTCAGCCATTCGCTGGGCGGGGTCGACGAGCTGGCGGGCTTCGCGCTTGCTGTGGGGAGCGCATGGAGTTTCGGCGCGGTTCTGCTGGACAAGGCCCATGTCCGCATCGACACGGTCTACGCCTGGTTCGGCGAGAAGGGGCGGGCATTGCTCGACATCGCCAGCCTGGCAGGCACCGTCCTGTTCATGTCGACGCTGGTTTACTTCGCCACCGAGGTCCTGATCACCAGCCTGCGCTTCGGCGCATCCTCGCAGAGTTCGCTGGCGATCCCCAAGGCGGTGCCGCAGGCGCTGTGGCTTGCGGGGTTGGGGTGGTTTCTACTGGTCGCGGTCGTTCTGCTCGCCTGCTGCCTGATGGCTCTGGTGCGCGGCGACTGGAAGCAGATCGGAAAGCTGGCGGGGGCTCCCGACATCCAGCAGGAACTGTCCGCAGAGATCGCGGATACCGCTCACCGCAATGCCGACCAGAAGGCCGCGCTGCCATGATCGGTTTCGCCGTCGGCGCGATGATTGTCCTCTTGGCGCTCGGCCTGCCGATCGCCATCGGCCTCGGCCTGGTCGGCATGGGTCTGTCGGAGTTCTACAGCGTCCTGCCGCTGACGCGGGCCATGGGCGAGGTGGCGTGGAGCTCCTCCACCGGCTTCCTGATGGTGTCGATCCCGCTCTTCGTGCTGCTCGGCGAAATCCTTCTGCGTTCAGGCATCGCCGACCGCATGTATGCCGCGGTCGCCGCCTGGCTGTCCTGGATGCCCGGCGGCCTCATGCATGCCAATATCGGCTCGTCGGCGCTCTTCGCGTCCATGTGCGGCTCGAGCGTGGCGACCGCGGCGACGGTCGGCACCACGGCGATGCCGCAGATGACCAAATACGGCTACAACCCCTCCCTGTTCCTCGGCACGCTGGCGGCCGGCGGAACGCTGGGCATCCTGATCCCGCCCTCGATCAACCTGATCGTCTACGGTCTCATCACCAACACGTCGATCCCGCGGCTCTATCTGGCAGGCATCGTCCCGGGCATCCTGCTGGCGCTGATGTTCATGGCGTTTGTGGCGCTCGCCTGCACCCTCCGTCCGAGCCTTGGCGGACGAAACGTCCGTGTCAGCTGGCCCGAACGGGCAGCGTTGCTCGGCGAATTCCTGCCGCCCTTGTTCATTTTCGTCGTGGTGATCGGCTCGATCTATATCGGCTGGGCCACCGCCACCGAATCGGCCGCGCTGGGCGTCGTCGCGGCGCTGTTGCTGACGCTGGTCCGCGGCCGGTTCAGCGTCGCCATGTTCGTCAGCGCCGTCGAGAACACGATGAAGACGACCGGCATGATCATGCTGATCGTGGTCGCCGCCTTCTTCCTCAATTTCGTGATGACCGCAGTCGGGCTGACTACGGCGATCGTCCATCTAGTGACGGCCTACGACCTGCCGCCGCTCGGCCTGATGATCGCGGTCATCGTGTTCTATCTCATCCTCGGCGCCTTCATGGACGAGATGGCGATGATGATCTCGACGGTTCCCGTCATTGCGCCCGTGGTGTTCGCGGCCGGCTTCGACGGGGTCTGGTTCGGGATCATGCTGGTGGTGCTGATGCAGGCCGGGATGATCCTGCCTCCGGTGGGTATCAACCTGTTCGTCATCCAGGGCATCAGACGCACCGGCCGCATCAGCGAGACCGCCTGGGGCGCGATGCCCTTTGTCCTGGCGATGGTGGCGTTGATGGGGCTGCTGATCGTCTATCCCCAACTGGCGCTGTGGCTGCCTGCCGCGCTGAACTGATGACCAACGCTCCAACCCAGACAGGCAAGCGGCGCCTCAACGCGCCTGTCCCTTCTCCGCATGAAGAGCTAGACGCATGACACGCCCCACGTTCCGCATCGGCATCGACATAGGCGGCACCTTCACCGACATCGCTCTGGTCGACGACGCCGGCACGGTCGAAATCCGCAAGGTCGCCTCCACGCCGGACGACTACAGTCGCGGCATTGCGAACGGCCTTGGCGCCTTGATCGGCGATCTCGGTATCGACCCGCTGGCGATCGGCGGCATCGTGCACGCAACCACCGTCGCCACCAACACGATCCTCGAATTCAAGGGCGCGCTGACCGGCCTCATCACCACGGCAGGCTTCCGCGATGTGCTGGAACTGCGCCGGCTACGAATCCCGGTCCTCTACGATCTGCAATACGACAAGCCGCCCCCTCTCGTCCCGCGCAGGCTCCGGCTGGAGGTGCGCGAGCGGCTCGGGCCCGACGGCAAGGTGCGCGTCCCGCTCGACGAGGACGACGTGGTCCGCGCCGCGGAGCGCCTCCGGGCCGAGTGCGTCGAAGCGGTCGCGATCAGCTACCTGCACGCCTACGCGAATGCCGCGCATGAAATCCGCACGGAACAGATCCTGCGCGAGGTTCTGGGAGACGACGTCTACATCTGCCGGGGGTCGGAAATCCTGCCCGAGATCCGCGAGTATGAGCGGACGTCGACGGCGGTGGTGAATGCCTATGTCGGTCCGGTCATCCGCAACTATGCCGATGCGCTTTCCGGCCGGCTGGCGGAGATCGGCATCACGGCGCCGATCGAGATGATGCATTCCGGCGGCGGCATCATGCGGCTGGCCGCATCGGTCAGGCGCGCCGCTTCGCTGGTCGAGTCCGGCCCTGCGGCAGGCGTCATCGCCTGCGCGCGCCTCGTCCGTGGTGAAGGCCGCGGCGCGAACATCATCTCGTTCGACATGGGCGGCACGACCGCCAAGGCGGCGCTGATCGAGAATGGCGAGGCCGCGCGCACAGACGAATATGAGGTGGGCGCCGGCATCAATCTGTCCAGCAAACTGGTCAAGGGTGGCGGCTATCCGATCAAGATGCCCTTCATCGACGTTTCGGAGATCGGCGCCGGTGGCGGCAGCCTGGTGTCGCTCGACAATCTGGGCCGCGTCACGGTCGGCCCCGAAAGTGCCGGCGCAATGCCGGGCCCGGTCTGCTACGGCCGGGGCGGCACGCGCGCGACGCTCACGGATGTGTTCGTCACCCTGGGCTACATCAACGATGTGACGCTGGCCGGCGGCTCGATCCGGGTCGATGCCGAGGCCGGCCGGGCTGCCCTGCGCAGCCAGATTGCCGATCCGCTCGGACAGGATCTGCTGGCCACTGCCCGCGGTGTGCTGACGCTCGCGGTCTCCACCATGACGCGTGCCGTCAAGGCGGTGTCGACCTATCGCGGCCGCGATCCGCGCGACTTCACCCTGGTTGCCTTCGGCGGCAACGGCCCGGTGGTCGCGGCCGACATCGCCGCCGCGCTCGGCATCCGCAGCATCGTGGTGCCGCTGGCAGCCGGTGTGTTCTCCGGCTTCGGCCTGTTGCGCTCGGACGTCGAGCAGGAATTCGTCCAGCCGCTGCTGGCCGACGCTGCCCGGCTCGATGCCGGCCGGCTGCCCTGCCTCGAAGCCGAACTGCGCGCCCGCGCGATCGCGGCGCTGGCGGCCGACGGCTACGACACGACGCTGGCCGAGTTCCGCTTCAGCGCCGACCTGCGCTATTTCGGCCAGGCCTACGAGCTGAATATCGCCGGTGACACACAGGGTGGCGACATCGACGCCCTGGTCGAGGGGTTCCATCGCGAGCACGAGCGCACCTACGGCCACCGCTCCACGGAGGACCCCGTGCAGATCGTCAACGTGCGGATGAACGTGCGTGTGCCGACTGCGTCGAAGATCGCCGGCTTTGCGCCGCCGCCCCGGTTCGAGCGCCGGGACCGGCCGGTCATCTTCGACCGCGAGCCTGTCATGACGCCCGTGATAGGCCGCGAGATGCTCGGGCCGACGTTGCGCCCGGGGCCCTTCATCATCGAGGACTACGACTGCACCTGCGTCGTGCCCCCCACCGCATCGGCCAGGCTCGATGCCGTCGGCAACATCGAGATCGAGGTGAACCCGCGATGAGCCGCGTCGACCCCATCACGCTCGAAGTCATTCGCAACGGTCTGTCGTCGATCGCCGACGAAATGGCGCTGATCATCATGCGCAGCGCCTATTCGCCGGTCGTCCGCGACATCATGGATTACTCCACCGGGCTCTGCGATCCGCAAGGCCGTATCATCGCGCAGGGACTGACGCTGCCTATCCAGCTCTGTTCCTTTCCGCGGGTCATGCGGTTCCTGAAGGAACGCTTCGGCGACGACATGGCGCCGGGCGACATCTTCATCACCAACGACCCCTATGGGTCGGGCGGGCAGCATCTGCCGGACGTCTATGTGCTGAAGCCGATCTTCAACGATGGCGCGCTGGCGGGCTACGCCTGCACGGTTGCCCACCATACCGACCTGGGCGGCATCGTGCCGGGCAGCGTCGCCATCTACGCGACCGAGATCCAGCAGGAAGGGCTTCGCATTCCGCTTGCGAAGCTGCACGAGGCAGGCCGCCCCAACCGGACCCTGCTCGGCTTGATCGAAGCCAACACGCGACAGCCGGTCGAGGTGCTGGGCGACCTCCGGGCCCAGATCGCCGCCTGCGCCACCGCCGAAAAGGGCCTGCTCGCGCTGGTCGACCGATACGGGATCGACTTCCCGGTCTATGTCGAGGCGCTGCACGACCACGCCGAGGCGATGATGCGCGAGACGATCCGCGAACTGCCGAACGGCGTCTATGTCGCCGAGGACTATCTCGACGGTCTTGGCGACAACCCGACCCCGATCCGCATCTGCGCCACGGTGACCATCGCCGACGACACCATCGACATCGACTTCACCGGCACGTCCGCTCAGGTGGCGGCCTCGATCAACTGCCCGATCTCGCTGCCCGAATCCGCCGCCTTCACCGCCATCCGCTGCCTGTCGCGCCGCGACATCCCCAATTGCGACGGCTATCTGAAACCGATCACCGTCCGCGCGCCGGAAGGCAGCCTGCTCAACCCGCTGTTTCCCGCAGCTTGCGGCGCACGGGGCGTCGTCGGCTACCGCGTGTTCGACACGATCATGCAGGCGCTGGCAAAGGTGGTGCCGGAGCGCGCGATCGGCGGATCGGAGGGAGGCCCGTTCCTGATGGCGGCCGGTGGCACCTATCAGGGCCGGCAGTTCGTGCTCAACGAGATGCTGGTCGGCACCTGGGGCGCCCGCGCCGACCGCGACGGCATCGAGGGCATTTCGAACCCGGCCGCCAACATCTCCAACCAGCCGGTCGAGATGATCGAGGCGGAGATGCCGGTCGAGATCGTGCGTTACGGTTTCGTCACAGATTCGGGAGGAGCGGGGCGTAATCGCGGCGGGCTAGCCTTCATCCGCGAATTCCGCTTCCGGCAGGACACCCTCTTCAACCTGCGTGGCGACCGTCGCGACCATCCGCCCTTCGGCATCGACGGCGGCAGGTTCGGCGCCCCGTCCGCGCACATTCTTCTCGCGACGGACGGTAGCCAACGCATGCTGCCCGCGATGCCGATGCATGCTTTCACGGCCCATGCCGGTGATATATTCCGGCTGGTCGGCGCGGGTGGCGGCGGCTTCGGCGAGGCATTCGAACGCGAGCCGGCGCGCGTGCTGGCCGATGTGATCGAGGAGAAGGTGTCGGTCGAAGGCGCGGCGCGGGATTATGGCGTGGTGATCGATCCGATTTCGTTGACTGTGGACCCGTCGGCCACGCTGGCCTTGCGGACGGATAGCCTCGGGAGACATGCCGAATGACCAGAGGTGTCGCCTCGCTGAACCTCGAACTTGTGGGCGTTGCGGGAAGCCGCGCCGCGCTGGAAACGCCCGCACTTCTTCTCGACGCCACTGCCTTCGAACGGAATGTCGCGACCCTGGCCGCGCTGGCAAAAGAGGCGGGAACTGCTTTGCGCCCCCACGCCAAGACCCACAAATGCGCAACCATCGCCAGGGCGCAGCTTGCCGCCGGCGCGATCGGCATCGCCTGCGCCAAATCGGGCGAGCTGCTGGCGCTGTTCGAAGCCGGCGTCACGCCGCTGATGCTGACGGCGCCGGTGGCCAGCCAGCGCAAGATCGAGCGGCTGGCGCAGGCGGCGGCTCGGGGCTGCGACCTCACGGTGGTGGTCGACCGCATCGGACTGGTTGCCGACTTCGGGGCGGCCGCGCGTGCGGCACAAACGACGATCGCCGTGCTGGTCGACTGCGACACGGGCCTCGGCCGCACCGGCGCCACCACGCCGGACGCCGTCGTCGCGCTCGCCCGTGCAACAGCCGCCGAGGACGGCCTGAGCTATGCCGGCGTCCAGGCCTATGCAGGCCATGTGCAGCATGTGCATGACAACGATACCCGCCGCCTCGCCAATCGCATCGCCAACGAGCGGCTCTCAGCCATCCTCGCAGCGCTGGCGGATGCGGGCCTTGCCGCGCGGATCGTCTCCGGCGGCGGCACCGGCAGCCATACGCTCGACTTCGAGGACAAGGTGCTGACGGAGGTGCAGGCAGGCTCCTACATCTTCATGGACGAGGGCTACCGGCCGGTCGACCTGCACGGCGAAAACGGACCCGTCTTCGACTTCGCGATGTATGTCGCCGTCACCGTCATTGCCCACAATTCCATGGGGGAGGCCATTACCGACGCCGGCAGCAAGAGCTTCGCCATCGACGGCCCGCAGCCTCGCGCCTACCTGGACGGCCGGGAGATCGGTACCATCGCCTGGGTCGGCGACGAGTTCGGCAAGCTCGTGCCGCATGAGGGTATTGCCGTTCCACCCGTCGGCACCCGCATCGAATGCACTGTTCCGCACTGCGACCCGACTGCGAATCTCCACGACGTGATCCATCTGGTGCGTGGCGATCGGCTGGAGGCCCTCTGGCCGATCGAAGGCCGCGGCCTGTCGGATTGACGGCACGCGGCGCGACGAGGATTGTATCCCGTCAGCGCACCCCGTAGGCGGCCGCGTGCGCCTCCAGTTCCTTCAGGAACACTGTCTTCGCCGCGTCCGGTATCCAGGCGGCGGAGAAGGCGTTGCGCATGAACTGGAGCAGTTCCGACGCGCTGAACCCGTATTTCGTCAGCTCCTGCATCATGTGGCACATATATCCGCTGGAAAACTCCGCCGGATCGTCCGTGTTCACCGTCACCTTGACGCCCCGCTCGTAGAGCGCGCGCAGGCGCCCGATGCGGCGCGGACGTGAATCGAGGGGTGTCCAGGTCGGGCATATCGTCAGCGGGATGTTCCGCTCGACCAGGGCCTCCACGAGCTTGTCGTCCTCGATGGAGTTGACGCCGTGGTCGATGCGCTCGACGCCCAGGACATGGATGCACTGATAGATGTGCTGCGCCGAATTCTCCATATCGCAGTCGCAATGGGCGGTCAGCCGGTAGCCCTGCCTGCGCGCCTCATCGTAGGCGCGCTTGAACTTGATCGGCGGGTTGCCTTTCTCGTTCGAGCACAGCCCCATGCCGGCGATCATGTCTCGATAGGGCGCGACGGCTTCGAGCATCTTCAGCGCGCTCTCCTCGGAGAATTCCCTGTTGATGCACATCAGCAGCACCGAGGACACGCCGAACTTTTCCTGGCCGTCCTTGCTCGCCTGGTCGAGGGCCTGCATCAGATCGTCGACGCTGATGCCATTGTCGAAATACTGTTGCGGCGCAAATGTGAGTTCGACGTGGCGGATGTTCTCCTCGCGGGCCCGCTCGAGAAAATCCATCGTCGATTCGTAGATGTCCTGCCGGGTGCGCAGCACCTCGAAGCAGGTCATGTGATAGCGGAAGAAGTCCTCCGGCGACTTGTATTGCTGGGCTTCGATGAAGTCGGCTTCCGTCTTGTAGGGAATGTCGACGCCGTTGCGCGCGGCAAGGCGCATCACCGTCTGGGGCGACATCGTGCCCGATATGTGCAGGTGCAGCTCGGCCTTCGGCATCGTGCGGATGAATTCGGCAATGTCCATTTTCTTTCCTCTTCGATGTCAGGCCCGGCGTCGCGACCGGCCGGCACGTCCCAGATCCATCAGCCGAGCTCCTTCAGGCGCGCGTCCTGCCGCTTCAGCAGAAGTTCGATGTCGGCGATGTCGAGCGGCGACAGTTTCGGCCCGGGAGCACGAAGGGCGGCAGACCTGATCGCGCCGCGCGCCGCAAGAACATATTTCCTCACCGCGAGGCCGATGCCCTGCTGCTGCTCATAGCGGGCGAATGGCAGATAGGCGTCGAAGAGATCGTGAGCGCGTGCCGTGTCGCCGGCCGCATGGGCATTCCACACGCCCACCATCATCTCGGGGAAGGCGAAGCCGGTCATGGCGCCGTCGGCGCCGCGCGAAAACTCCTCCGGCAGGAACAGCCCGCCATTGCCGGTCAGGATCGAGATGCGGCGCTTGCCGCCGTCCGAAGCCTTGCGCAGCGCCGTGATCTTCGACAGGCCGGGCCAGTCCTCATGCTTGAGCATCACGCAGCTCGGCAGGTTGTCGATGACGCGCTGGATGACCTGCGGCGCCAGCTGAACGCCGGTCGTCAGCGGATAGTCCTGCAGGACGAAGGGGACATCGGGGCCGAGCGCTTGCGCCACGCCTTCGAAATAGGCGTAGCACTGGTCGTCGGTTCGCAGGCTGGACACCGGCGCGACCATCACGCCGGCGGCACCATCCGCCATCACGTCTTGCGCAAGCTCGCGCATTGGCGCCAGCCCCGGCGCCGAGACACCGACCACGACCGGAACCCGCCCGGCCACGCGCGCGACAACGCGCCTGACGAACAGGCGCGCCTCCTCGGCCGTCAGCTTGGGGGCCTCTCCCATGATGCCGAGCACGGTGAGCCCGGCGGCCCCCCGTTCCAGATAGAAGTCGGTCATCCGGTCGGCGCTCTCCAGATCGAGCGCGCCGTCGTCCCCGAACGGCGTGACGGCGATGATGAAGACGCCTTTTGCAGTTTCGTCGAGCAATGCCATTGTCTGCTTCCGATTGATTGTTCAGGTGGCTCAGCCGGCCATCGCGTGGACATCGCGGTCCATGCGCCATTCGCCGCTGATCACGCCTTCCATATCGAATTTCATGTGGTTTTTCCCGTCGCAGATGCGCGGCCGGCCACCGCCTCGTGATCGAGCGTCGTCCTGAATTTCTCGGAAGCTCCGCCCGGGGAGCCCCAGCCGGTCACCTCCGGTGAGAAGAATTCCGCATTGATCGCGAGGAACGGCTGTTCCGCCGCCGGCAGTTCGTCGTCGGAATAGATCGCGTCGACGGGACAGACCGAGAGGCAGAGCCCGCAATTGATGCATTCGTCGGGATGGATGTACATCATCCGCCCGCCCTCGTAGATGCACTCGACCGGGCACGCCACCTGGCATGCCGCATCCTTGACGTCGATGCAGGCCGAGCCGATGACATAGGTCATCAGCGGCCCTTCCAGTTCGGGGCGCGCTTCTCGCGGAATGCCTGCACGCCCTCGTTCTGGTCCTCGGATTTCAGCGCGGCGACCAGCGCCGGCAGGCGCAGCATCTGGGCTTCCCTTGGCGTCTTCGTCTCGCCGGCCCGAACCATCTGCTTGATCGCGCGCACCGAGAGGGGAGCGCAGGCGAGAATGTCGGCTACCCATCGATCGACGCAGGCGTCGAGGTCGGCCGGTTCGACGACCTCGTTCACCAGCCCGTAGTTCGCTGCCTCGGCGGCATCGATGCGCCTGCCGGAAAGCAGCATTCCCATGGCCAGCGCGTGCGGAATCCGACGAGGCAGGTGGACGATGCCGCCGGAGAGTGCGAGCCGACCGACCCTTGACTCGGGCAGCCCGAACTTCGCGTTGGAGGACGCGACGACGATGTCGCAGCCCAGCACCATCTCCATGCCGCCGCCAAGCGCATAGCCGTTGACCCGGGCGATGACCGGCACGTCCAGCGTGTCGCGCAGCGAGATGCCGCCGAAGCCCGAGGCGGGCAATCCCGCCCAGTAATCGAGCCCGGACGGCTCGGCCTCGCCCTGCATGTCCGCGCCGGCGGAGAAGGCGCGGTCGCCGGCGCCGGTCAGGACCGCGACGCGTATGTCGGGATCGGCCTCGATCGCGTCCCAGATCCGCACCATCTCGTTCTGCGTCGCCTGGTCGATCGCGTTCATCCGCTCGGGGCGGTCGATAGTGATCCGAGCGACATGGTTTTCGACAACAAACGTGACGCTCATGCCAGCACTCCCGAAGCCTGCAGGTCGCAGATGCGCTGGTCGGAATATCCGGCTTCCGTCAGGATTGTCTTGCCGTTCTCGCCCAGCTTCGGCGGCCTGTGGCGCAGCCGGAACGCGTCGGGGGCCAGCATCAGGGGCGAGCCGATCACCGGCCTTGCGGGATCGTCGTCGAGATAGATCAGCGATCCGTTGATTTTCGTCTGCTCGTGCTCGAGCGCCTGCTTGAGGGTCAGGACGGGCGAGCACAGAAGGTCGCGCTCCTCCAGCCGGTCGAGCCAGTGGCGCGTCGAATTGGTGCGGAAGCGTTCCGCGAACAGCTTCTGCAGCTCCGACTTGCGGACCCTCTGCTCGGCGAGCGTCGCATAGCGGGGATCTGCCGAAAGGTCCGGCAGGCCGAGCGCGATGCAGATGTCCTGGAGCGGGTTCAGCTTGAAGGCGCCGACGATCACGACAGCCCCGTCCGTAGTCTCGAACACGCCTGTGAGAGGCATGGCGCCCCAGTTCACCTCGCTCTGCCGCTGCAGGCCCGATGCCACCTCCTGCATCTGCATGGCGAGCATCGATTCGAACAGCGACACCGCGACCTGCTGGCCGCTGCCCGTCCGCTCGCGATGCAGCAGCGCAAGCAGGATGGCCTGCGCAAGGTGCATGCCGGCGGTATAGTCGCACAGCGTGGTCGGATAGATCGTCAGGGGAACGTCTTCGTTCGATTTGCGCGCCATGACCCCGGACATGGCCTGAGCGACCACGTCCTGGCCGCCCTTTCCCGACAGCGGGCCCGCCAGGCCGAATCCCGTGCCGGTGGCGCAGATGATCCGCGGGTTCAATTGCGACAGGGTTTCGTAGCCGAAGCCCATCCGCGCCATCACGCCCGCACGAAAATTGTCGACGACCACGTCGGCGGTCTTCACCAGGTCATAGATGACCTGCTTGCCCTCCGGCTTGCGAAGGTCGAGGGCGATGGAGCGCTTGTTGCGGTTGAGGCTGGCGTAGACCGGATTGTCGAGCCCTTCCGGATCGTTGTCGAGGACGGATCGCGAAAGGTCGCCGCTGCCTGGCCGCTCGACCTTGATGATGTCCGCGCCATAGTCGCCCAGGACCTGCGTGGCGCATGGCCCAAGCATGACCTGGGTGAAGTCGATGACACGGATCCCGGAAAGGGGCTGGACTGTGGTGTTCTGCATTGATGTCTTCTGCCGTCAGCTCGCCATGAGAAGCGCGTTCTCCGCCGGCTGGTCGCCCGGATCCGCGCCTTGTGCCCGCAACCGCTCGCGCAATTTGGCGATGTTGACGGATTCGACGGGAACATTGGCCTCCAGCGCCAGCGCCGCCGCGACGCCTGTCGCCTCGCCCATCGCCATGCAAGGAGGAATCTCGCGTGAGATGCGCTGCGCGGCTGGCTCGGCGGAATAGTGCCGGCCCGCGATCAGGAGATTGGCCACCTCGCGCGGCAGGAAGGATCGGTAGGGGTAATAGTAGTCGCGGCCCCGCGCCACCGTGTCCTCGAAGTAGCGCCGCTGCACGACGTCCTCCTTGGTCATGACGTAGCGGCCGCGCAGCATGCGCGTCTGGCGGATGCCGACCTGCGGCGCAACGTCGACGACCACGGCCTTCTCGAACCCGGGCACCTTTTCGCGCGCATAGGCGACAAGCGCCTCGATCCGCGCCCGCCCGGCATATTCGGCCTTGGTCAGATCCTCTACCTCCAGCCCGTTCAGGTTGGGCATATGCGGGCAGTTGCACCAGACGATTCCCGGCAGCGGCGTCTTCAGCCACCACTTCTCCCAGCAGCCCCCGATCAGCCGCTTCGCCTCCCGGTCTATGGCGGCGAAGGCTTCGGGTTGCTCGTATTCGAACCGCTCCGCCGCGGCGGTATCGACGTTTCCGAGCCGGAAGACCGTGGTGATGATGTATTTGCCCTGCTCGTTCGCCGCACCGGCCGCGGCAGCGACGTCGAGATCGCCCGTCGTGTCGATCACCACCGAACCCATGATTGCCTGGCGGCCGCTCTTGGTCTCGCAGATCACGCCCTTGATCGCGCCGTCCTCGACGATCGCACTGGAGAACCAGCTGTGCAGGCGCAGGTGGACGCCGGATTCGGCAACCATCGCATTTGCCGCCCGCTTGTAGCCGTCGGGATCGAAGGCGGCCGCATAGCAGATGGCCTGCGGCTTCTCGCGCGACTGGAAGTCGAACACGCCCCAGCGGGCCCATTTCCGATAGAGCTGCTCGCTCGACCGCCGCTCGGCCTCGGGCGGAACCACGCACAGGCCCATATGCTCCATGCGTTCGATCATTTCCGTGCACAGGCCGCGCACGCTGATCTCGGAGCCGTTGCACATGTCGTCCAGCACGATCACCATTCCGCCGGAGGCCAGCCCGCCGAGATAGGGATAGCGCTCGAGCAGGACGGTCGAGAGACCGTTGCGCGCGCCGGCCACCGCCGCCGATATGCCCGCCGGACCGCCGCCGACGACGACCAGATCGGCCCTCTTCACCACCGGCACCTGGCCGGCCTCCGTCCTCACCCAGTCCTCGGACTTTGACACTGGCGCGTCTCCCTTGAATGCTTGTGATTTGATGTCAGTTGGAGTTGGAAACGTTCCATTTGAGGAAACGCCGCTCCGCCCATGCGATGAGGCTGAAGAAGGCGACCGAGAAGGCTGAGCCGACGGCGATCGTCGCGTAGAGCAGCGGCGAATCGAAAGCATAGGTCGCCTGGATGATCAGAGCACCGATGCCCCTCGTGGCGCCGATCCACTCGCCCACGATCGCGCCCACCACCGAAGCGGCGGCGGCGATCTTCAAGGCCGAGAACAGGAACGGCAGGGCGTTCATGAGGCGGACCTTGAAGTAGATCTCGCGCGGCGATGCCGACAGCACATGCATCAGCTCCATCTGCTGCGAGCTCACCGACCGCAGGCCGCGCGTCATGTTGACCAGGGTCGGGAAAAAGCAGATCAGCGCCGCGATGATGATCTTGGGCGCCATGCCGTTGCCCAGCAGGAGCACGAGGACGGGAGCCTTCGCGACGATCGGCACGGCATTGATCATGACGACGATCGGGAAGAACGCTTCCTCCACCGTGGGCCGGTAGACGAAGGCGGTGGCGATCAGGATCGCCGCGGCGCTGCCGAGCAGGAATCCGCCGATCGCCTCCATCGCCGTCGGCACCAGATTGCTCATGAGCAGGCCGAACTTGGATTGCAGGACCTGCGCTATCGCGCTCGGCGCCGGCGCCACGTAGGACTTGATGTCGAAGGTCGGCACCGCGATTTCCCAGAGCGCGATCAGCAGGACGAGGGCGATGGTAGGGAGGATGCGCCGCCGCCAGCGCAGCCGGCGCTGGTGCGCGAGGTGCTCGGCAAGCTGCGAGTCCTCCACCGGTTGGGCCGGAATGCTGGCGTCGTTGTGGCCTGCGACGATGTTGGCCATGCTAGCAGGTCTCCAGAATGTTGCGCAGCCGGGCGATGGTGTCCGTGAAGGTCGGAGTATCCCGCATCGCCAGCTTGCGCGGCATGGGAAGCTCGACCGCCACCTTCTCGCGCACGCGTCCAGGGCGGGCGGCAAGCAACAGGACGTCCTGGCCGAGGAAGGCGGCCTCGTAGAGCGAATGCGTCACGAACAGGATCGTCGTGCCCGTGCGCTCCCAGATTCTCAGCAGCTCCTCGTTCAGGCGGTCGCGAGTGATCTCGTCAAGCGCGCCGAACGGCTCGTCCATCAACAGCAGGCGCGGTTCCGAGATCAGCGCGCGCGCGATCGAGACGCGCTGGCGCATGCCGCCCGAAAGTTCGTGCGGCAGCGCGTTTTCCCATCCCTCCAGGCCGACCAGCCTGAGAAGCTCTCGCGGATCGCCGGCACGGTTCTTCGGAATGCCTCCACCCACTTCGAGGGGAAGCATGACGTTGTCGAGCACGCTGCGCCATGGCAGCAGCGCCGCGTCCTGGAAGACGAACCCGATATCCCTGTTCAGCCGTGCTTCGGAAGCCGATTTGTCGAAGACGCTCGCCGTTCCCGACGTCGGCTTGATGATATCGGCCACAACGCGAAGCAAGGTGGACTTGCCGCAGCCGGAGGGGCCGAGAAGGGTGACGAAGCCACCCTTCCGGACCGTCAGGTTGATATCCTGGAGCGCCGTCACCGTTCCGCGGTCGGTGACGAACTGGACACCCACGCCGTTGAGCTGGACTGCCACGGTTCCAGCCTGGGTGAGGGTGTCGCCAAGCATCGCGATTCCCATCTCGCGCCCCTCAGCCGAGCTTGGGGCGGACGGCCTCGGTCGCCTTCAGGATGGCGTCGGTCGAGATCATCTCGACGGTGGGTGCGGCGCCGGTGAACTGCTTGAGGTCGGCCTGCTGCTTGATCTGCTCCTGCCAGATGATCGGATCCATCGTGCCCCAGCCGAGTTCCTTCGTCCGTTCGTTGAAGACGTAGCTGAGCTGGACCTTCGCGGTCTCTATCTCGTTCGCAAGATCGAACCCCATGTCCGGATACTGCGCGATCATCAGTTCGACCGACTTCTCCGGGTTTTCATATGCATAACCCCAGCCGCGGGCCGATGCTCTCAGGAATGCCGCGAGCATTTCGGCCTTGGTTTCGAGTGTCTCGGTCGTCGCATAATAGGGAAGCGCGTAGAGCCGCACGCCGTTTTCCCACAAGCCCATGGTGATGTAGTCGGGGCCGAGCGCCTTGAGACTGCGGATGCTCGTCGCCCAGCCGGAGATCGCATCGACCTGACCCGAGATGAGCGGCACGAAATCGAAGCCGATCGGCACGACCTCGATGTCGTCTTCGGGGATGCCGTTGGCCCGCAGGATGCTGTTGAGCAGAACCTGCCCGCCGGCGATCTGGATGCCGATGCGCTTGCCGACCATGTCTGCCGGGGTGCGCACCGGATTGCTCGGCAAGGAAAAATAGCTGTAGGGATGCTTCTGCCCGCAGACCGCGAAGCAGGAGATCGGGATGTTCTGCGAGCGGGCGAGCATGATGGAGGGGCTCGACGACGTCTGTCCCACCAGCGCCTGTCCGGATGCCACCATGGCCACCCCGTCGATGTTGGGACCGCCGGGCGTGATGACGAGATCCAGCTTCTCTTCCTCGAAGTAGCCGAGGTGCTTGGCGACGATTTCGCCGAGCTGGTTTCCGCCGATCAGCCAGCTGGTCTGGAAGTTGACGGTCTGCGTGCCGCTCTGCGCGGCCGCTGATCTGGAGAAGGCATAGGGCATGGCCAGTGCCCCACCCATGACTGCACCGGATTTCAATAGGTAGCGGCGGCTGACGCCGTTGATTATGCTCATCTTTTTTCCCCTCAGATTTATATCTGATTATGATTGGCTTGCCTGCATAGTGCAGTGCACAAGACAGACTTGTCGGAAAAACGCGAAAAGAAAAGAACAGAATCTCGCCATGGGTGATGCCGAAACGGCATCGATTGCAGGCGAGAAGTCGCATCGGTTAGGATGGGTTTGCGAAGGGACGCCTCTGGCCCTTCGAGCCGAAGGAAATGCCGGTGCACGCGCCCGTACTACGCTATCTCGACGAAGTCGTCCGGCAGGGATCCATCCGCAGGGCCGCCAGCCAGCTCAACGTCGCATCGTCGGCGGTAAACCGGCAGATCCTGAAACTGGAGGCGGAAATCGGCGTGAAGCTCTTCGAGCGCGTCGGCAAGCGCCTGGTTCTCACGCCTGCCGGCGAGAAGCTCACCTTGCACGTGCGCAAGACGATGTCCGAATGGGACAACGCGCTGAGTGAGATCAAGGCGATCTCGGGAGAAAGTTCCGCGGAGGTCGCCATAATCGCTCTTCCCGCCTTCCTGGAGAAGATCGTGCCGGAGGCGATCGAGGAGATTACCGCGCACTACCCCAAGATGCGGTTCAACATATTCTCGACCAGCCCGATCGACACCGTGCGGGAGATGAGGTCGGAGCGCCATGATATCGCGCTGCTGTTCGCAAACCACCACTTCCGGCGCTACCGGCTCGCCGACCGGATAGACAGCAGCCTGGGCGTCGTCATGGGCCCGGGGCATCCTCTGGCGTCCGCCAGGCAGATCGCCCTTGCGGACTGCGCCGAGTATCCCCTGATCCTGCTCAACGATCCCTGGGAACTGGACGCGACCTCGGAGATGGAATTCGTGCGGAACAACGCGCCGTTCGGATCGCGCATCGTCACCAACTCTTTCAACGTCATGAAGGAGATGCTGAAGCGCAATCTCGGCATAGGCTTCTTCGCGCCGATCGGCTTCATCGACGAACTGCTCAGCCGCGAGCTGGTCTATGTGCCGTTCAAGAGTCCGGACGCCTCAGGCAGCACCGGGCTCTTCGTACATGAGGAGCGGGCCCAGGAGCCGCATATCAAGCTTTTCGTGGCGACCCTGAACCGGCGCTTCGCAACCACGCAGGAACGCATCGACGCGCTGCTGCATCGCGGGGCCGAGGGAAGGCGCCGCACCAAGGCGGCGAAGCAGACTTGATCCGGCAGCATCTGCCAGGAGTACGGAATTGCGCCGACTAACTATCTAGCGCGACAGAGCGCTCCCGAGCGCGGAAGCGCCTCCTGAATTCGCGAGTTAATCGAGAATTTGCGCGGAGCCGACCTCCCCAATCCGTCCCGCCTGTCCCTCCTTCTTTGCCGTCACCATTTGGGCCACGGAGCACCGGTCCGTGCTCGACGCCAAATGACGCGCGCACCGTCTGGCCGGTGTTTGAGGAGAAGCTGCAGGGTTGACGTACGATTGGAGTGTATCTTATATTGTAATAGTGTTTCGATATGAGAAACATAAGGGAGGAGTTATCATGAACATTCGCAGCGGCATCATCGCCGCAATTGCCCTGTTGCTGCCGGCCACGGCCTTCGCGCAGGACGTCACCCTGAAGTTCGGCCATGCCGCGACGTCGAAGCACCTGTTCCAGGACGGGCTGGTCATGTTCGCCGACAAGGTCGCCGCCAAGACCGGCGGCAAGGTCAAGATCGAGGTCTATGGCGATCGCCAGCTCGGCGACGACAAGCAGTTGCTGGAGGGTATCCAGCTCGGCACGATCGACGGCGCGCTCGTTTCGGTGCCGACGATGCCGCTGGTTCTGAACTCGCCGGTCTTCGATTCGCTTCAGCTGCCGTTCCTGGTGCCCAGCTATGACAAGATGGCGGAGGTCCTGTCGTCGGACGTCGGCCAGAAGCTGCTGGATTCGCTCGCGACCAGCAACATCAAGGGCCTCGGCTACATCGAGGCCGGCCAGCGTCATTTCCTGTCGCGCACCAAGGCGGTGAAGACCGTCGCCGACTTCGCGGGCCTCAAGACCCGCATCGTTCCCACCCCGCTGCACAAGGCGATCTGGGAAGCGGTCGGCACGGCCCCGATCGGCATGGCCTTCGGCGAGGTCTTCTCGGCGCTTGAGACCGGCACGATCGACGCGGTCGAGATCAACCTCTCCTCCGCCTTCGCCGAGAGCTACTACGAGGCGGCCAAGAACGCGACGCTCACCGGCCACTACTTCTGGCCCGGCGTGCTGATGATGGGCTCGGCCAAGTTCGATGGCCTGACCGACGAGCAGAAGAAGGCGATCGTCGAGGCCGGCCACGAGGTCATCGCAGAGCACTACGCGCTCGCCCGCGACCAGGAGGCCGAGATCACCAAGAAGCTCGAGGAGAAGGGCGTCACCATCTCCAAGCTCGAGGACCTCGCCGAGATGCAGGCGAAGACCAAGCCCGTGCTCGACGCCTGGGTCGCCAAGGATCCGCTGATCCAGGAATTCGTCAGCGCGGTCCAGAAGACCAACTGATTGTCGCGGGGCGGCGCCATCCTGGCTGCCGCCCCGTCCCGACCACCTTTCCGCACCGTGCCTTGCGGCGGCCTTCCGGCCGCGACGGCGGAGGCATGCCGATGACGGGGCCAAACCATGCTCGCCTTGCGACGCTATTTCGACGCGGTGGTGTCCACGATCCTGATCTGGATGCTGATCGTGCTTCTCGCGGTGATGACGCTGCAGATCGTGTTGCGCTACGGCTTCTCCACCTCGCTGATCTGGGCCGAGGAAATCTGCCGCTACCTGCTGGTCTGGGTCTCGTTCCTGGCGGCCGTGCTTGCCTATGAGCGTGGCGAGATCGCCAGCGTGCCGATGCTGCGCGACGCCTTGCCGCCCAATGCCGGCCTGGTGCTCGCGATCGTCGCCAACGTGCTCGGCATCGTGCTGCTCTCGGTGCTCGTCTATTATGGATTCGTCTACGCGAACCGGCTTGGCTCCTCGCCCATACCGGCGATGAAGTTCCTGCTCGGAGATCTGTTCGGCCCCGACTTCCCCGTCCCGAGGGTCTACTGGGTCTACATCGCCCTTCCTGTCGGGCTCACGCTGTTCGCGCTGCGGCTCGCCATGGACATCGTCCTCTACGCCCGCATGATCGGCACCGGCGCGCGCGCCTCCGACCTCAGGCTCGCAACCGAGATCGAGGCGCACGGATGATCCTCTATCTCGCCATCTTCTTCGCGGCGCTGATCATTGGCATGCCGGTGGCGCTTGGCCTCGGCATGGCCTCGCTGGTCTATCTGCTGATCGAGGGCCACGGCCACCTGCTGGTCGCCTTCCCGCAGCGGATGATCGCCGGCATCGACAGCTTTCTCCTGCTGACGATCCCCTTCTTCATCCTGGCCGGAAATTTGATGAGCGCGGCCAACCTGACCGGACACATCGTTCGCGCGGCACAGTTCCTCGTCGGGCGGATCAAGGGTGGGCTGGCGGTCGTGAACGTCCTGTCGAATCTCCTCATGTCCGGGTCGAGCGGCGCGGCCACCTCAGAGGCCGCGGCCGTCGGCGGCATCATGATTCCGCCGATGAAGCGGGACGGCTACGATCCGGCCTATGCGGCAGCCTTGACCGCGTCCGGTTCGCTGCTCGGTCCCCTCATTCCCCCGTCATTGCCCCTTATTCTGTTCGGCGTGTTGACGGGTACGTCCATCGGAGATCTGTTCCTTGCAGGCATCCTTCCGGGTCTCATTCTGAGCGGGCTGCTAGTAGGCTATGCGCTCTGGAAGGGCCGCAGAGAGAACCATCCTGTCTCTACTCCGGTGCCGGCCGAAGAGCGCCGCGGGCTTCTCATCGCGGCCACGCCGGCGATCTTTCTGCCGGTGCTGATCGTCGTCGGTATCCGCACAGGCATCTTCACGCCGACTGAAGCCGCCGGCGTAGCCTGCATCTATGCTCTGGCCATCGGGTTGTTCGTCTACCGCTCGCTATCCTGGCAGAAGCTCAAGCAGTGCTTCTACGATACCGCCACAATGTCGTCGGGGGTGATGCTGGTCGTTGCGATGGCGAGCATGACGGGCTTCGTGCTGGGCATCGAAAGCCTGCCGCAGAAGGTCGCCGCCCTGATCCTGGGCGTGTCTGAAAACCCGGCGGTCCTTGTCATCCTGCTCAACGCGATCCTCCTCATCCTCGGCCTGTTTCTGGAGCCGCTGGCAGCGATGGTTCTTATCATGCCGGTGCTGAACGCGTTGGCGCCGACCATCGGCATGGATCCTGTGCAGATGGGTGTCATGGTGGTCCTGAACCTCATGATCGGCATGATTACGCCGCCCGTCGGGTTGGTGCTGTTCATCGTCTCCTCGATCGCCCGCAGCCCGCTGCAGGCGGTGACGAAGGCTGCGCTTCCGATGCTTGCATTGTGCATCTTGCTGCTTGTGATGGTTGCCGCGATCCCGAGCCTCTCGCTCTGGATCCCCGGCCTGTTCAAGTGAGGATCAGATGACGGTAGAGCTCGACAAATCGGTCAACCAGTCCACCCAGATGGCCTTCATGATCATCGAGGTGATGGCGGAGATCGGCCAGCCCGTTGGGCTGTCGGACCTGGCGCGCCGGATCGGCGTGTCGAAGGTGCGCGTCTTCCGCTTCCTGCGCACGCTTCTCTCTCTCGGCTACGTGCTGCAGGACCCGCAGACCGAGAAATATCGACTCTCCTACAAGCTCTACCATCTCGGCCAGGCGCTCGCCGACTCGACCGACATCCTGCGCGAGGCGCGGCCCGTTATGGTCGAACTGCGCGACGCGACCGGCTTCACCGTCTCCTTCTCGCAGATGGAGCACGGCGGCATGCGCATCCTCGACATGGTGCGCACCGAGCAGCCGGTCGTCATCGTCACGCGCCCGGGCGCGCTGCTCGACTTCCACGCCTCGGCACAGGGCAAGATCGCGCTGGCCTTCGGCGGCGCGAAGCTCGCCGCGACTGCGCTTCGCCAATGGACCAGCGAGACCTCGACCGATCGTTCCGCCGTCGAGGCGGAGGTGGCCGAGGTCCGGACACGCGGTTGGGCCGATGCGCCGAACCAGACCCTGCAGGGTGTCACCGCCGTCTCCGCGCCCGTCTTCGACATGACCGGCGATTTCGTCGCCACGCTGACGATCGCCGGACCCACCAACACCATCGGGACGCCGCCCGACCCTCGCTACGTCGAGGCGTTGACGGCGGCGGCCCGCAAGATCTCCAGGAATCTAGGCAATACGGATCAGATGACATGACCAGATATTCGCTCGCCGTCGACATCGGAGGCACCTTCACCGATGCCGTCCTTCTCGCCGACGACGGCCGCACCTTCGTCGACAAGACCCTGACCACCCATGGCAACCTGCTGGAAGGCTTCTTCCGTGGCGTGGATCTCGTCATGGGCCGCGCCGGCATCGCGCCGCCGGACGTCAACGACGTGGTGGTCCATGCGACCACGGTCGTCACCAACGCGCTGATCGAACGCAAGGGACCGCCGGTCGGGCTGATCCTGACCAAGGGCTTCACCGACATCCTCTACATCCGCGACGAGCATCGCTACGACATGTACGATCCGCAGATCGAGTTCGCCGAGCCGCTGATCCCGCGCGAGCGGACATGGGCGCTCGACGAGCGCGTACTTGCGGACGGTTCGGTCGAGAAAGCGGCAAAGGAAGCCGAGATCGCGGCGATCGCCCGCGACTGCAAGGCGCGCGGCATCCAGTCGGTCGCCGTCAGCCTCATCAACGCCTACCGCAACGGCGTCAACGAGGCGCTGGTCGCCGAGGTCTTCGCCCGCGAGGCGCCGGAGATCTTCGTCTCGCTGTCGTCCGCGATCGCGCCGCAGATGCGCGAGTATCTGCGCACCTCCACCGTCGCCATCAACGCCTACACCGTGCCGATCACGCGCCCCTACCTCGACGCGCTGATCAAGGAACTCGACCGCCAGGGCTTCTCGCAGCAGCCGCTGATCATGCTCTCCAACGGCGGCGTCATCGGTGCCGGCCGCGCCGGCACGCTTCCCGTGCGCATGATCGAAAGCGGCCCGGCGGCCGGCGCGCTGGTCGCTTGCTACTTCTCACGCATGTTCGGTATTCCGGACCTGATCTCCTTCGACATGGGCGGCACCACGGCCAAGGCCTGCATGATCCAGAACCACCAGCCGTTGGTGACGAGCACCTTCGAGGTCGACCGCCGCTACCGCTTCAAGCCGGGCTCCGGCATGCCGATCACCGTGCCGTCGATCGACATGATCGAGATAGGCGCCGGCGGCGGCTCCATCGCCTGGGTCGATGACCTCGGCCTGCTTCGCACCGGCCCGGAAAGCGCCGGCTCCATTCCTGGACCGGTCAGCTACGGCCGCGGCGGCAAGGAACCCTGTGTCACCGACGCCGACGTGGTGCTGGGTATCCTCGATCCCGACCGCTTCCTCGGCGGCGACATGAAGCTCGACGCCGCCGGCGCCCGCGCGGCCGTCGGCAAGCTCGGCGCGAAGATCGGGTTGAGCCCCGAACAGACCGCCTGGGGCATTTACGAGGTCGTCTGTGAGCAGATGGCGGCCGCGGCCCGCACCCACGCCACCGATCGCGGCGTCGACTATCGCGGCCTGCCGATGCTCGCCTTCGGCGGCGCCGGCCCGGTTCATGCCTGCCTCGTCGCCGACCTGATAGAATCGAAGCAGGTGATCTACCCGCCGCTGGCCTCCGTGCTTTCGGCTTTCGGCACGCTGGTGACGCCGGCGCAGATCGACCTGGTGCGCAGCCAGTTGGGCCTGATCGACCGGCTCGACCCGGCCGAGGCGCGCGAACTCGTCGGCCAGATGACGACGGAAGGCACGGCGGCGCTGACGGAAGCCGGCCTCGCACCGTCCGACATTGGCTTCGTCTTCGGCGCCGACCTGCGCTATTTCGGCCAGCAGTCGGAGCTGAGGATCGAGCTGCCCTTCGACCCCCGAGAGACGCTCGACGCCGAGGCGATGCGCGCGATCTTCGACCGCGAATACGTCGCGCAATACGGGCTGAAGCTCGACATGCCGCTGGAGCTGGTCAACTGGCACGTCACCGCGCGCGGCAGCCTGCCCGACCGCGCCGCCGCGACCGTCGCCAAGGGCGGCAACCGTCCGGCGCCCCGCAGCCGCATCGTTCACTTCCGCGGCAAGCCGGTGGAGACCGCTGTCTACGCCCGCACCGAACTGATGGAGGACGACGTGATCGCCGGTCCCGTGATCGTCGAGGAGCGCGAGACCACCATCTTCGTCCTGCCCGGCTGGACGATCCGACTGTACGCAAACGGCAGCCTGATTGCCGACAAGATGACGGAGCACTGAACATGGACGGCGTAGAACTCCAGATCCTCTGGTCGAACATGATCGGGATCGTCTCGGAACAGGCGCGCGCGCTGCAGCGCATCGCCTTCTCGCCGATCGTGCGCGAAGCAGGTGACCTGGCGAACGGCCTGTTCGATGCCCGCGCCCGCATGGTGGCACAGGCCGTCACCGGCACGCCCGGCCACATAAACTCGCTGGCGGCCGCCGCCGCGAACCTGCTCAAGCATGTCGATGCCTCGAGCCTGAAGCCCGGCGACGTGCTGATCACCAACGACCCGTGGATGTCGGCCGGCCACTTCTTCGACATCACCGTTCTGTCGCCGATCTTCCGCGGCCAGAAGCTGATCGGCTATGCCGGCTCGACCATCCACCACACCGACATCGGCGGCTACGGCATCGGCTCCGGCGCGCGCGACATCCACGAGGAAGGGCTCTGGATCCCCGTCCTCAAACTCTACGAGGCGGGCGTGCGCAACGAGACGCTGTTCGCGATGATCACGCGCAACGTCCGCACCCCGGACTCGCTGCTCGGCGACCTCGGCGCTCAGGTCTCCTCCGGCATGATCGCCTCGCAGCGGCTCAACGCGCTCTGCGACCGCTACGGGCTGGACGACATCGAAGCGCTGTCCGACGAGATCATCACCCGCTCGGAAAACGCGACGCGGGACTCGATCCGCACCCTTCCGGGCGGCACTTTCCACGGCGAGTCGACCTTCGACGTGCCCGGCGGCGACCGGATCACGCTGAAAACCGCCGTGACCATCGACAGCGAGGCGGGGGAGATCACGGTCGACTTCGCCGGCTCGTCGGGCCGCAGCCCGCGCGGCATCAACGTGGTGCCGGCCTATACTCAGGCCTATGCGACCTTCGCCATCCGCTCGACGCTCAACCCGGATCTGCCGAACAATGCCGGCTCGCTCGCGCCGATCAAGCTGAAGCTGCCGGACAACTGCATCGTCAACGCGACCTATCCCTCGCCGGTGAATGCCCGCCACGTGGTCGGCATGTATGTGCCGTTCCCGATCCTCAACGCGCTGGCGCAAGTGGTGCCGGACAAGGTGGTGGCCGAAGGGTCGGGCGCGGTGTGGACGGTACAGATCCAGGGCCGCGACGCCGAGGGCCGCCCGTTTACCTCCTCGATGTTCAACTATTCCGGCGGCATGGGCGCGCGTGCCGGCAAGCCCGGCATCTCGGCGGTCTGCTATCCGACAGGTGTCTCTGCCGTCCCGGTCGAGGTGCTGGAGGCGGCCTATCCGATCGTCTTCACCTGCAAGGAGCTCGAGCGCGGCTCCGGCGGCGCGGGCCTGCAGCCGGGCGGCGATGGCCAGCGCATCGGCTTCCGCATGCGCACCACGCAGCCCTGGCTGCTCAACACCGTGCCCAGCCGCCTCAGCGAGGCGCCGCAGGGTCTCGACGGCGGCGCGCCCGGCCGCGCCGGCCAGTTCCTCGTCAACGGCAAGCCGGTCGTGCTTTCGGGCAAGACCGACATGAAGGCCGGCGACGAGATCACAATGATCACGCCCGGCGGCGGCGGCTTCGGCGCGCTGAAGGCGGCCAAGGTCGCCTGACGGATTTCAAGAGAAGTAGGAGGACAAGATGAGCGAATTGCAACCCTTCCGCATGCCGGTCAAATGGGAAGACCTGCCGCGCTTCCCGGTGCGCGACCACATCAGTCGGGCCGGCTTTCGCGGCGAGGACGTGCTGCTGGTGATGAACTGGCTGGAAAAGGGCATGACGCTCGGCATGCACAAGCATCCCTTCGAGCAGATCGCGGTGATCCTGACCGGCCGCATGCGCTGGACCGTCGGCGAGGAGACCTTCGAGGTCGGCGCCGGCGAGGTGCTGCGCGTGCCGCCGGACGTGATGCATGGCGGCATCCCGATCTCGGACGAGGTCGTGATGAACCTCGACATCTTCTGCCCGATCCGGAAGGACTATCTCGAGATCGTCGATCACCAGGCCGCCGACTTCCCGCCCGTGGAGAGCTGAGATGGGCTTTCCCGCGGTCCATGCCGACATCGCCCCGGCCGTGCGCCGGGGCGCGCTGCACCTGTCGACCTTCTGTCAGCTTCCTGATCCGAACGTGATCGAGGCGCTGGCGAAGACGAAGCTCGATTCCTTCATCCTCGACATGCAGCACGGCATGTTCGACGAGGCCGCCGTCGTGGCAAGCGTCGCCGCCGCCGCGCTGGAGGGCAAGCCGGCTTTCGTGCGGCTGCCGGTCGATTGCGGCGGCCTCGCCTCGCGGGTGCTCGACTTCGGCGCGGTTGGCGTCGTCTGCCCGATGGTCAACACGGTGGCGGACGCCGAGCGGCTGGTCTCCTACACCAAGTTCCCGCCGGTCGGTTTCCGCAGTTGGGGCCCCCGCCGCGCGATCCCGCTGTCGGGGCTGAACGGGCCGGGCTACCTCGCCAAGGCCAATGAGCTGAACCTTGCGATTGCCATGATTGAGACCCGGCAGGCGCTGGACAATCTCGATGCGATCCTCGCCGTGCCCGGCATCGACGGTGTCTTCGTCGGCCCCTCGGATCTGTCGGTCTCGCTGTCCGGCGGCGAAACGCTCGACAGCGCGGACGTGGCGCCGGCGCTGGACCATGTCGCCGCCCGCGCCAAGGCGGCGGGCAAGTTCGCGGGCGTCTTCGCGATCAGTTCTGGCTACGCCACCGACTGCATCGCGCGCGGCTATTCCTTCATCGCGCTGATGCAGGATGCGCTGTTCATGCAGCAGGCTGCCGACGCTGCCGTCACCGCCGTGCGGGGCAAGGCATGACGCGCCCGGTCATCCTGACCGCCTGCGTCAACGGTGGGCGGCCCGACGCGGCGGAGCTCAATCCGAACCTGCCGGTGAGTCCTGAAGCCATCGCCGCGGCAGTCGCCGAGGCGGCAAAGCTCGGGGCGGCGGTGGCGCATATCCACGTCCGTGATCCGAAGACGGGCCTGCCCTCCAACGATATCGGCCTCTGGCGCGAGACCGTCGGCCTGATCCGCGCCGCCGGCACCGACATACTGCTCAACCTCAGCGCTTCGATGGACGGTCTGCTTGTGCTCGACGACGCGGCAGGCTTCGTTCCGGCCGATGGCACCACGCTCCGCCCCGCGGCAGGCAGGGCGGACCACGTGCTCGCCTTGACGCCTGAGATCGGCACGATCGACTGCGGCACGTTCGCGCTCGGCCAGGCGATCCACGTCGCGCGCATGGGCGACCTGCGCGAGATGGCGCGGCTCTACGGCGAGAAGGGCGTCCGCGCCGAGGTCGAGTGCTTCGACTTCGGCCATCTGGAGGTCGCCCGCAAGCTTGCAGCCGAGGGTGCGTTCGGGCAACGGCCGTTCATGCAGATCTGCCTCGGCACCGGCTATGGCGGCGCGCCCGCGACGCCGGCAGCACTTGCCGCGATGCGCGAACGCATTCCCGGCGGCACGGTCTGGGCCGCCTTCGCGGCCGGCGAGGACAATCTCTGGGTCATGCGCGAGGCGGTCGCCGGCGGCGGCCATGTCCGCGCCGGTCTGGAAGACGCGCTCTTCGACGCGGCCGGCGAGCCGACCACCAACGCCGCGCTGCTCTCATCCGCCGTGGAGACGGTCTACGCCGCCGGCGGACGCCCCGCGACGCCGGCCGAGGCGCGAGCCATCCTCGGTTTGCCCGCTCGGAGCTGATCGGGGCGTGACGGTCGGCTCAACCGCGGGGGTCAACCGCCGGGCACGAGGAGGGAGGAAGATATGAATCCAGCACGCTGGCTCGAACGTGCCGCCCTGCTCTGGCCCGACCGGCCGGCGCTGTTCAGGGGCACCGAACCGGTTCTCGACTATGCCGGCTTCAACGCCCGCGCCGGATCGCTGGCTGCCGGTCTCGCAGCGGTGGGCGTCGGACCGGGCGACCGCGTCGCGCTCTTCCTCGCCAACCGTACCGACTATCTCGTCGCCATGCAGGCGGTCTGGCGCATCGGCGCGGTGGCGGTGCCGGTCAACGCCAAGCTGCACGAGAAGGAAGCTGCCTACATCCTCGGCCATTCCGGCGCGGCGCTCTGCTTCACCGATGCAGATCACGCCGGCGACCTCGCGGCGCTGGCGCCCGGCACGCGCGTCGTCGACATGGACGGACCCGACTTCGCCGCTCTCTTCTCGGACAACCCGGCGCCCGCGCTCCACCCGACCGGCCAGAACGACCTCGTCTGGCTCTTCTATACGTCCGGCACGACCGGCCGGCCCAAGGGTGTGATGCTGACGCCGGCCAACATCCAGGCGATGATCATGAGCTATTTCGCCGACGTCGATGCGGCGGAGGCCGGCGATGCCAAGGTCTACGCCGCACCCATGTCGCACGGGGCTGGTCTCTACCAGTTCATCTACCTGATCTGCGGCGCGCGCCATGTCGTGCCGGCCTCGGGCGGCTTCGACAGCGACGAGATCCTCGACCTCGCCGGACAGCTCGGGCGGCTCTGCTTCTTTGCCGCCCCCACCATGGTCCGCCGCCTCGTCGCCGCCGCCAGAGCGCGCGGCGACCGGGGCGAGGGCATCCGTACGATCGTCTATGGCGGCGGGCCGATGTATCTCGCCGACATCCGCGACGCGATGGACCAGTTCGGCCCCCGCTTCGCCCAGATCTACGGCCAGGGCGAGACGCCGATGACGATCACAGCGCTGACCCGCGCGGCGCATGTCGAGGCGCTTGCCGCCGGGCCGGAGAGTGTGCAGCATTCGCACCGGCTGGCGTCCGTCGGTGTTGCCCAGGCCGCCTGCGAGGTGGCGGTGCTGGGCCCCGACGCGCGGCCGCTGCCTGCCGGCGAGATCGGCGAGATCGCCGTGCGCGGGCCCTCGGTGATGAAAGGCTACTGGAATGACCAGGCTGCCACCTCCGCCGCGATCCGTGACGTCTGGCTGCACACCGGCGACATGGGCGCAATGGACGAGGCCGGCTTCCTCACCCTGCACGACCGCTCCAAGGACGTGATCATTTCCGGCGGCACCAACATCTATCCGCGCGAGGTCGAGGAGGCACTGCTGACGCATCCGGCCGTGGCGCAGGTCTCGGTCATCGGCCGGCCCGATCCGGAATGGGGAGAAGTCGTCGTCGCCTGCGTGGTGCTGGAACAGGGCGCCACCGCCGACGCGGCCGCACTCGACGCCCACTGCCTGACCCAGATCGCCCGTTTCAAGCGACCCAAGGACTATGTCTGGCTGGATGACCTGCCGAAGAACGCCTACGGCAAGGTGCTCAAGACCGAACTCCGCTCGCGCTTTCAGGCCGTCGGGACGGCTTGAAGCAGCGGGCAGGGCGACCCGCACCGAAGCCTTCAAGGATTGAACGATCGGCCTGCATTCCAGTTATGAAAAGTTCGGCATTGCCACACATCCTTTGTGGGTGGAAAACGCAGCAGCACTCGGCATGGCGACAACCCCGGCCGGTGTGCACCGGCAGGAAAGGCGTTTGCGATGGCAGCAGCGGATATATCTTCCCCCCATCACGTCGTCGTGGTCGGAGCAGGCTTCGGCGGCTTGGAGACGGTTCACCGTCTTTCCGGTGCGCCGGTTCGCATCACGATCATAGACCGGCGCAACCATCACCTGTTCCAGCCGCTGCTCTACCAGGTCGCGACCGCGTCGCTGGCGACCTCCGAGATCGCCTGGCCGATCCGGCATCTGCTGCGCCGGCGCCGCGAGATCACCACGCTGCTGGCCTCGGCGGCCGGTGTCGACACGCAGGCCCGCGCGGTGCGGCTCGACGACGGGTCGACTGTTGCCTACGACACGCTGGTTCTGGCCACCGGCGCGCGGCACGCTTATTTCGGCCATGACGACTGGGAGCCGTTTGCACCCGGCCTCAAGACGCTCGAGGACGCCACGACCATCCGCCGACGCATCCTCGTCGCCTTCGAGAAGGCCGAGCGCGAAACCGATCCCGCACGGCGGGCAGCACTCCTCACTTTCGTGATCATCGGCGCCGGCCCGACCGGCGTCGAGCTTGCGGGCACCATTGCCGAGCTCGCCCGGGTGACGTTGCCGGAAGATTTCCGCAACATCGACACCAGACGGACGCGCGTGGTGCTGATCGAGGGCGGCCCGCGCGTCCTCGCCGCCTTCAGCGACGATCTCTCGGACTATGCGCTGCGCGCGCTGGAGAAGCTCGGCGTCGAGGTGGAGCGTGGCAGTCCGGTCACCGAATGCTCGGCCGACGGCGTGCTCTACGGCGGCAAGCGTCTGGCCGCCGCCACGATCATCTGGGCGGCGGGCGTGCAGGCTTCGCCGGCGGCGGAATGGCTCGCGGCCGCGGCCGATCGCGCCGGGCGCGTCAAGGTCGAGCCCGATCTCACCGTGCCAGGCCATCCCGAGATTTTCGTTATCGGCGACACCGCTGCCATCGACGCTCCGGACGGAAAGCCGGTTCCGGGCATCGCGCCGGCGGCGAAGCAGCAGGGCAGGTATGTCGCGGATACGATCAGGGCGCGGCTCGCGGGGCGACCGACGGGCATACCCTTCCGCTACCGCCACCAGGGCAGCCTCGCCACGATCGGCAAGCGCCTGGCGGTCATCGACTTCGGCCGCGTCAAGCTGCGCGGCGCGCTGGCCTGGTGGATATGGGGCCTCGCCCACATCTACTTCCTGATCGGTGTCCGCAACAGGTTGAGCGTGGCGCTGAGCTGGCTGTGGATCCACACCCGCGACCAGCGCAGCTCGCGCCTGATCACGCAGGGCAGCGCGAGCGCAGCGCCGGATCGGCCGGCCGCCAGATGATCTCTAGCCGGCCTTCGCCGCGAAGCGTTCGCTGAGCCACAGCGCCAGGATGGTGCAGATCGCACCCGAAAGCAGATAGGCGCCGGCCGAGATCAGCCCGAAATTCGCCGACAGGAGAAGGGCCGCCAGCGGCGCGAACCCCGCACCGAACAACCACGCAAGGTCGGAGGTGATGGCCGAGCCGGTGTAGCGGTAGGCCTGCGGGAAGCTGGAGGCGACCGCGCCGGACGACTGGCCGAAGGACAGGCCGAGCAGCACGAAGCCGAGCACCATGAAGATTGCCTCGCCCACCGGGCCCGCATCCAGCAGCTGCGGCGCGAAGCCGCTGAAGGCGGCGATGGCGACCGCCGAGCCGATCAGCAGCGAGCGGCGCCCGATCCGGTCGGCCAGGATGCCGGAAACGAAGACGGCGCCGAGCCCGAAGACGGCGCTGACCGCTTCGATGACGAGGAAGCGCGCAATGCCTTCCGAGGTGAACAGGAACACCCAGGACAGCGGGAACACCGTCACCATGTGGAACAGGGCGAAGCTCGCGAGCGGCGCGAAAGCGCCGAGCGCCACGGTGCGGCTCTCGGCGCGCAGGGTCGCGGAGATGCGCGCCGGCTGCAGCTCGCGATTGTGGAACAGCTCCCGGTATTCCGGCGTGGACACGATCCTGAGCCGAGCGAACAGCGCCACCACGTTGATCGCGAAGGCGACGAAGAACGGATAGCGCCAGCCCCAGCTGAAGAAGTCCTCGGCCGAAAGATTGCCGACGAAGAAGGCGAAGAGCGCGCTGGCGACGATCAGGCCGGCGGGCGCCCCGAGCTGCGGGATCATCGCGTACCAGCCGCGCCGGCCCTCCGGCGCGTTCATCGCGAGCAGTGAGGCAAGCCCGTCCCACGTACCGCCGAGCGCGATGCCCTGCGCGATGCGCGCCAGCGCCAGGAACCAGATCGCCGCCGCGCCGATCCGCTCGTAGCCGGGCAGGAAGGCGATGGCCACGGTGGCCGTCCCCAGCAGGAACAGTGCGATGGTCATCTTCACGCCCTTGCCGTAGGCGCGGTCGACGGCCATGAAGATCGCCGTGCCCACCGGTCGCGCGACGAAGGCCAGCGCGAAGATCGCGAACGACCAGAGCGTCCCCGTCAGCGCGTCCATGTGCGGGAACACCAGCCTCGGGAACACGATCACCGAGGCGATGGCGTAGACGAAGAAGTCGAAGAATTCCGACGTGCGGCCGATGAACACGCCCACCGCGATCTCGCCGGGGGCGACCGCGCCATGGCGAGCCTCGGGCCCGACCGAATCGTCCGCCGTCATTGTCGAAGAGTGCACCATGCTTCCTGACACCTCGCACGCCGTCAGCGGCGCGAGGCTCGTCGCCCGCGCCGCAGGACCGTCATTATGCGTGTGCCGCCGCGCGCGGCATTGGGCAAATTGTCCAATGTGCGGTGCAGCATCTAGCCGTTAGCGAGGCCCTGAAACCTCTCAATTGGCGTGCGGATCCGATCTTGAAGCTGACCAGACTGACCGTGTTGCTCTGCCTTGCCCTCGCGCTCAGCGGGTGCAACCTCGTGGTGCTGGCGCCCGCGGGCGACGTCGCCGCGCAGCAGCGCGACCTCGTCGTCGTCTCGACGCTGCTGATGCTGCTCATCATCGTTCCGGTCATGGCGCTCACCGTCTTCTTTGCGTGGCGATATCGCGCAGGCAACAGGGAGGCGCGCTACGAGCCGGACTGGGATCACTCCACTCACCTCGAACTGGTGATCTGGGCGGTGCCCCTTCTGATCATCATCTGCCTCGGCGCGGTCACCTGGATGGGCACGCACCTGCTCGACCCCTACCGGCCGCTCGGCCGCGTTTCGGAGGGGCGGCCTGTGGACCGGCAGGTCGAGCCGCTCGTGGTCGAAGTCGCCGCGCTCGATTGGAAATGGCTGTTCATCTACCCGGAATACGGCATCGCGACGGTCAACGAGATGGCCGCGCCCGTCGACCGGCCGATCCGCTTCCGGCTCACCTCCACCTCGGTGATGAACTCGTTCTACATCCCCGCGCTCGCCGGCCAGATCTACGCCATGCCCGGCATGGAGACGACGCTCCACGGCGTCATCAACAAGCCCGGCGAATATGTCGGCTTCTCGGCCAACTACAGCGGCGACGGCTTTTCCGGCATGCGTTTCGCCTTCCACGGCCAGTCGCAGGCCGATTTCGACGCATGGGTGGGCGCGGTGCGCCAGGCCGGCGGCTCGCTCGACCGCACCGCCTATCTCGATCTTGCGAAGCCCAGCGAAAACGAGGCCGCGCGCCGCTACGCTTCGGTCGAGCCGAACCTCTTCCGCCTGATCCGCGACCGCTGCGCCGAGCCCGGCCGCATGTGCATGGACGAGATGATGTCGATCGACGCCGCCGGCGGCCTCGGCATCGACGGCATCGTGCTGCTCCAGCCGGTCGAGGAAGGCCGCCCGTCCGCGCTCAGCGCCTTCTTCGGCCGCCAGTCCACCCTCGTCGCCAGTATCTGCACGGCGGAAGAAGCGGCCGCCGCCGCCGCGACCACCTGGTCGGCCTCGCTGCGCCCGTTCGTGGACCCGAAGCCGCTGCTCGGCGCCGGCCTGCCGCGTCCCTCCATGAATCCCTTCGCGTCCCCGCAGGTCGATGCGCGCCTCGATCGGCGCCAGCCCTTCGGCACCTGAGAGTTTGCCATGTTCGACAATCCGGACCTCATCAAGCTGATCTTCGGACGGCTCACCTGGGAAGCGCTGCCGCTGCACGAGCCGATCCTCGTCGGCACCTTCGCGGTGGTGGCGCTCGGCGGCATCGCCTTGGTCGGCGCGCTCACCTGGTTCCGCCTCTGGGGCTATCTGTGGCGCGAGTGGTTCACCACCGTCGACCACAAGCGCATCGGCATCATGTACATGATCCTCGGCATCGTGATGCTGCTGCGCGGCTTCGCCGACGCGATCATGATGCGCATCCAGCAGGCGATCGCCTTCAACGGGTCCGAGGGCTACCTCAACGCCCATCACTACGACCAGATCTTCACCGCCCACGGCGTCATCATGATCTTCTTCGTGGCGATGCCGCTGGTCACCGGCCTGATGAACTACGTCGTGCCGCTGCAGATCGGCGCGCGTGACGTGTCCTTCCCGTTCCTCAACAATTTCAGCTTCTGGATGACCGCGGGCGGCGCGGTGATCCTGATGATGTCGCTGTTCGTCGGCGAGTTCGCGCGCACTGGCTGGCTCGCCTATCCGCCGCTCTCCGGCGCCGAATACAGTCCGGGCGTCGGCATGGACTATTACATCTGGTCGTTGCAGGTCGCGGGCGTCGGCACCACGCTCTCGGGCATCAACCTCATCGCCACCATCGTCAAGATGCGTGCGCCCGGCATGACGATGATGAAGATGCCGGTGTTCACCTGGACGTCGCTTTGCACCAACGTGCTGATCGTCGCCACCTTTCCGATCCTCACCGCGACCCTGGTACTGCTGACGCTCGACCGCTACGTCGGCACCAACTTCTTCACCAGCGACCTCGGCGGCAATCCGATGATGTATGTCAACCTCATCTGGATCTGGGGCCATCCGGAGGTCTACATCCTCGTGCTTCCCGCCTTCGGCATCTTCTCCGAGATCGCCGCGACCTTCTCGGGCAAGCGCCTGTTCGGCTACACCTCGATGGTCTACGCCACGGTGTGCATCACCATCCTGTCGTACCTGGTGTGGCTGCACCACTTCTTCACGATGGGCTCCGGCGCCAGCGTGAACTCGTTCTTCGGCATCACCACGATGATCATCTCGATCCCGACCGGGGCGAAGATCTTCAACTGGCTGTTCACGATGTATCGCGGCCGCATCCGCTTCGAGCTGCCGATGATGTGGACGATTGCCTTCATGCTGGTCTTCGTTCTCGGCGGCATGACCGGCGTGCTGCTCGCCGTGCCTCCGGCCGACTTCGTGCTGCACAACTCGCTGTTCCTCGTCGCCCACTTCCACAACACCATCATCGGCGGCGTGGTCTACGGCCTTTTCGCCGGCATGGCCTACTGGTTCCCCAAGGCCTTCGGCTTCAGGCTCGATCCGTTCTGGGGCAAGGTGTCGTTCTGGGGCTGGGTGCTCGGCTTCTTCTTCGCCTTCATGCCGCTCTACGTGCTCGGCCTGATGGGCGTGACGCGCCGCCTCAGGGTCTTCGACGATCCTTCGCTGCAGATCTGGTTCATCATCGCCGGCTTCGGCGCCTTCCTGATCCTCGTCGGCATCGTCGCCTTCCTGATCCAGATCGCCGTCAGCATCATGCGCCGCGACCAGCTGCGCGACACCACCGGCGACCCGTGGGACGGGCGCACGCTCGAATGGGCGACGTCCTCGCCGCCGCCGGCCTACAACTTCGCCTTCACCCCCGTCGTGCACGACAACGACGCCTGGTGGGACATGAAGAAGCGCGGCTACAAGCGCCCGCTCGAAGGCTTCAGGCCGATCCACATGCCCTCCAACACCGGCACCGGCGTTGTTATCGCCGGGCTCAGCGTCGTCATGTCCGTCGCGCTGATCTGGTACATCTGGTGGCTGGCGATCCTCGCCTTCGTCGCGATGATCGCCGTCGCCATCGCCCACACCTTCAACTATCACCGCGACTTCCACATCCCCGCCGAGGAAGTGACGCAGACCGAGGACGCGCGCACGAAGCTGCTCGCGGTCGGTGGATGACACGATGACGATCGCAGCAGAACACACCGCGGGCAAACAGGAGCCCGTCTTCTACCTCAGGGACGAGCACGGACATGCCGAGGGCGGCAGCACCATGCTCGGCTTCTGGATCTACCTGATGAGCGACTGCCTCATGTTCGCGGTCCTGTTCGCGATCTATGGGGTGCTGGGCGCGAGCTATGCCGCCGGCCCTGCGCCGAAGGACCTCTTCGACCTCGAGCTCGTGGCGCTGAACACCGCCATGCTGCTCTTCTCGTCGATCACCTACGGCTTCGCCATGCTGGCCATGGTCAAGGGCAACGTGCGCGCGACGCTCGCCTGGCTCGCCATTACCGGCCTGTTCGGCCTCGCCTTCCTCGGCATCGAGCTCTACGAGTTCCAGCACCTGATCCATATCGGCGCGACGCCGCAGCGCAGCGCCTTCCTGTCGTCCTTCTTCGTGCTGGTCGGCACGCACGGCCTGCACGTCACCTTCGGCATCGTCTGGCTTGTGACGCTGATGGCGCAGGTGTGGGGGTTCGGGCTGATCGAGGCCAACCGGCGGCGGCTGATGTGCCTGTCGATGTTCTGGCACTTCCTGGACGTCATCTGGATCGGCGTCTTCACCTTCGTCTATCTGATGGGAGTGCTGAGATGAGCGCTACGAACGCGGAATCGCACGCGGCCCACGATGCGGGGCATGGCGAGGACGGTCACGCGCACGGCTCGCTGCGCGGCTACCTGATCGGCTTCTTCCTGTCCGTCGTGCTTACCGCCGTCCCGTTCTGGCTGGTGATGGGCGACGTGCTGGACAGCAAACAGCTGACCGGCTTCATCGTCATGGCGCTCGCGGTCGTGCAGATCGTCGTCCACATGGTCTACTTCCTGCACATGGACACGCGTTCCGAGCAGGGATGGACGATGATGGCGCTGATCTTCACGCTGATCGTCGTCGTCATCGCGCTGTCCGGCTCGCTGTGGGTGATGTACCACCTCAACACCAACACCATGCCGTTCCACGACATGCAGCAGATGCCATGACGGCAAGGCCTCCGGCCAGCGTCCTCCTCATCACGGCCGCCGCGCTCGTCTGCGCGGCGTTGCTGTGCGCGCTCGGCGTCTGGCAGGTGCAGCGGCTCCAGTGGAAGCTGGACCTCATCGCGCGCGTCGACGCGCGGGTCTCTGCGGCGCCCGTCGCACCCCCCGGCTCCGCGGCGTGGGACCGCGTCGACGCAGCCTCTGCCGAATACCTGAGGGTCCGCGCGACCGGCCGCTTCCTCCATGACAGGGAAACGCTCGTCCAGGCCGTGACGGACCTCGGCAGCGGATATTGGGTCATGACGCCGGTGGTTACGGACCAGGGCTTCACCATTCTCGTCAACCGCGGCTTCGTCACGCCGGAATTGCGCGATCCCGAGACGCGTTCCGAAGGCGCGGCCGGCAGCGAAACCACCGTGACCGGCCTTTTGAGGCTGAGCGAGCCGGGCGGCGGGTTCCTGCGCGACAACGATCCCGGCAACGGCCGCTGGTATTCCCGCGACGTGGCGGCGATCGCCGCGGCACAACGTCTCGATCATACCGCCCCCTATTTCATCGACGCCGATGCGACCCCAAATCCGGGCGGCTGGCCGGTGGGCGGGCTGACGCGGATCAGTTTCAGCAACAACCATCTGGTCTACGCGATCACGTGGTTCGGGCTGGCGCTGATGGCGCTTGCCGGCGGCTGGTTCGTCCTGAAGGATTGGAGGCGGCGGGAAAGCGGAAAGCCGATGGAACCGCCGGGAGGAATGGTGTCCGAGCCCGGATCCGCGCCCTGACAGGCCGGCGGGCGCGGGCGTCGACTGGGTGGAGGAGCCCCCGGATGCCGATGCTGGAAATGACCAACCGCAAGAATCTCCTCCTGCTCGTGCAGCTCCGCTGGCTCGCTGTCATCGGCCAGATCGTGACGATCCTCGTCGTCCACTGGGGCATGGGCATCGCCCTGCCGCTGATCCCGATGGCGGCGATCGTGCTGCTGCTGATCATCCTCAACGTCACGACGCTGCTGCGGCTGCGCGACCAGCGCGGCATCGCGCATGCGGAACTGTTCATCGAACTGCTGCTCGACGTCGCGGCACTGACGGCGCAGCTCTATCTCAGCGGCGGCGCGGCCAACCCGTTCGTGCTCCTCTACGTGCTGCAGATCATGCTCGGCGCCACGCTGCTCGACACGCGCTCGACCTGGGCCCTCGTCGCGTTCGCCGGTGCCGGCTACCTCGCGCTGATGGCGTTCAACCGGCCGCTCGCATTCCCCGACGGCGACGCGGACGCATTCTTCGCGCTGCACGTGCAGGGAAGCTTCATCGCCTTCGCGTTGACGACCTGCCTGCTCGTCCTGTTCATCACCCGCATCAACCGCAATCTGCGCGAGCGCGACGCCCATCTCGCCGACCTTCACCGGCAGGCCGCCGAAGAGGACCATATCGTGCGCATGGGCCTTCTGGCCTCGGGTGCCGCGCACGAACTCGGCACGCCGCTCGCCACGCTTTCGGTGATCCTCGGCGACTGGCGGCGCATGCCGGTCTTCCGCAAGGATTCCGAACTCGCCGAGGATATCGTCGAGATGCAGGCGCAACTCGACCGCTGCAAGCAGATCGTGTCGGGCATCCTGATCTCCTCCGGCGAGGCCAGGGGCGAGGGCACGATCCGGACGACCGTGCGTGACTTCGTCGACGCGGTGGTGCTAGAATGGCGTGCCAGCCGGACGCCAGCGACGTTTGACTACGACAACGTCTTCGCGCCGGACGCCGCAATCATCTCCGATGCGGCGCTGAAGCAGGTGTTGTTCAATCTGTTCGACAACGCCCTGGAAGCCTCGCCTTCGTGGATGGGTCTGTCCGTCAGCCGACAGGAGGACAAGCTGGTAATCGCCGTGAAGGATGCCGGGCCCGGGTTCCGGCCCGAAGTGCTCGAATCGTTCGGCAAGCCCTATCAGTCCAGCAAGAACCGGCCCGGAAGCGGCCTCGGCCTGTTCCTGGTGGTCAATGCCGTGCGCAAGCTCGGCGGCATGGTGTCGGCGCGCAACAACGACGGCAAGGGCGCGGCGGTCACCTTGACCCTGCCGCTCGCCGCGCTGTCCGGTGCGGGGTTCGATGGCTAGTGCCCGCTCGCTCCTGATCGTCGAGGACGACGCCGCCTTCGCGCGCGCCCTGCGGCGCTCGTTCCAGCGGCGCGGCTATGCGGTGGAGGTCTGCGAGGGGCTCGAAGCCCTTCCCGACGCACTCGCCCGGATGGAGCACCGCTATGCCGTCGTGGACCTCAAGCTCGGCGTTGGCTCGGGGCTCAAGGCCGTGAAGATGCTGCACGACCACGATCCGGAGATGCGCATCGTCGTTCTCACCGGCTTCGCCAGCATCGTCACGGCCGTCGAGGCGATCAAGCTCGGCGCCAGCCACTATCTCGCCAAGCCCGCCAACACCGACGACATCGAGGCTGCCTTCGGCAGGTCGGACGGCGATACCGAGGTTCCGCTGACAAAGCGCCAGACCTCGCTCAAGACGCTCGAATGGGAGCGCATCCACGAGACGCTGGTGGAGTCCGAGTTCAACATCTCGGAGGCCGCGCGCCGCCTCGGCATGCATCGCCGCACGCTGGCGCGCAAGCTGGAGAAACGCCGGGTCACGTAGCTTCCGCCGGCTCAGCGCTTGCGCACGAACTCCGTGCGCAGGACCAGCCCTTTGATCGCTTCGTGCCGGCAGTCGATCTCTTCCGGATTGTCGGTGAGGCGGATCGACCGGATCACGGTTCCCTGCTTCAGCGTCTGGTTGGCCCCCTTCACCTTGAGGTCCTTCACCAGCACGACCGAATCCCCGTCGGCAAGGACATTGCCGGCGGCGTCGCGCGCCACGGCGCGCCCGGCCTCCACGGCCGCGGCCATCTCCGACGCGGGCCGCCACTCGCCGGTCGCCTCGTCGTAGATGTAGTCGTCATCGTCGCCGGCCATGTCAGCCCCTTCGCTGGAATTGATGCCTCGCCGAATCCGCCACGACGCTCCCGGCGAGGCATTTATGCCGGCGCGGCGCCCGCCTCAACCTTGATACCGTCCGATGCCGAGTTCGGACACGTCGATGTCGGGCGCCTTGCCCGACACGATGTCGGCGAGCACGTGGCCGGAGCCGCACGCCATTGTCCAGCCCAGCGTCCCGTGCCCTGTGTTGAGGTAGAGACCGGCGATCTCGGTCGGCCCGATGATCGGCGGTCCGTCCGGTGTCATCGGCCTCAGCCCGCACCAGAACGTCGCCTGCTCCACCGAGCCGCCCGCGCCGAACAGGCTGGTGAACGAGTGCTCCAGCGGCGCGCGCCGCGAGGGCCTGAGCGACAGGTCGTATCCGGCGATCTCCGCCGTGCCGCCGACCCGGATGCGATCGCCAAGGCGCGTGATCGCCACCTTGTAGGTCTCGTCCATGACGGTCGACATCGGCGCCGCCGCCGCGTCGGTCACCGGCAGCGTCAGCGAATAGCCCTTGACCGGATAGACCGGCACGCGGATGCCGACCGGTCGCAGCAGCCGCGGCGAGTAGCTGCCGAACGCGACGACGACCGCATCCGCGTCGAACGTGCCCTTGTCCGTGCTCACGCCCGTGGCGCGGCGGCCGTCGTGCACGATCTCCTTCACGGTCACGCCATGGCGGAAGTCGACGCCCGCCTTGGCCGCAAGCGCGCCGAGTGCGTTGGTGAACATATGGCAGTCGCCCGTCTCGTCTCCCGGCAGCCTGAGCCCGCCCACGAACGTGTCCGCCACCCGCGCGAGCGCCGGCTCCGCCGCGATGCAGCCGGCGCGGTCCAGCACCTCGAAGGGAACGTCGAAGCGCTTCAGCACCTCGATGTCTCCGCCGATCCCGTCGAGCTGGTACTGCGTGCGGAAGAGCTGCAGCGTGCCGAGGCTGCGCTCGTCATAGGCGATGCCGGTCTCGGTCCTCATGTCGCGCAGGCAGTCGCGGCTGTATTCGGCGATCGGCACCATCCGCGCCTTGTTCACCGCATAGCGCGCCGAGGTGCAGTTGCGCAGCATCTGGACGAGCCAGGTCCACATCGCGGGGTCGAGGCCCGGCCTGACCGCCAGCGGACCGTATTTCATCAGCAGCCATTTCACCGCCTTGACCGGCACGCCCGGCCCGGCCCACGGCGACGAATAGCCCGGTGAGATCTCGCCGGCATTGGCGAAGCTTGTCTCGAGGGCAGGCCCCGCCTGCCGTTCGAGCACGGTCACCTCATGACCGGCCTTCGCGAGATACCACGCGGACGTGACGCCGATGACGCCGCCGCCGAGGACGAGAATTTTCAATCGTGTGCCCCTTTCGTGAACAACAACGCCGCCTCACCTGCAATGCGCGCCGCGTTTGCGACGTCGACGACATCGGCGCGCCGGGCCGTCGCGATGCATGAGCCTTTCGCGATTGTTCAGCCCCTGGCGTGACCGATATACAATTCCCGCAGCCTTGTCGTCTGCGGACGATTGAGCCAACGAAGGCCGTCTAGCGCATCGCGAACAATTCCTGGTGGAAGCGCTGCGCGACGGGGAATCCCTGGGCGGCGAAATCCTTCCGCAGCGCTTCGCCGAAGCCGGGCGGGCCGCAGAACCAGATGCTCGCCTCGCGCCAATGCGGCACCGCCGCGCGGATGCGCTCGCCCGTCAGGCGACCGTCCCGTGCGTCGACCAGCACGTGCAGCGCGACATTGGCATTCTTGGCGTCGGCCGCCAGCTTGGCGAGCGCCTCCTCGTCGACGTCGGCGGTGGTGTGGAAGACGTCCACCGCCTGGGACACTGGCCCGTCGGGCGCGTCCTTCTGCAGCGCCATGTACTTCATGCGGGCGATGAACGGCGTGACCCCGATGCCGCCGCCGATCCAGATTTGCCGCGCACAGTCGTCGTCGAACGTGAAGCAGCCATACGGCCCCTCGACCTTCACGTCCTGGCCGACGCGCAGCTTGTCGCGAAGCTGGTTGGTGTGGTCGCCCAGTTCCTTGGTGATGAAGGTGATCTTCCGATCGTCATCCTTCCAGGCCGAGGCGATTGTGTAGGGATGCGCGCCTTCCGACGCGTCCGACGTGGCGAAGGCAAACTGCCCGGCCTTGTGGCCCGGCCAGCCTTGCGGAACCGCGATCTCGGTCTCCAGCACCTTCACTCCGGAATAGTAGTGCAGCGAGGCGATCGTGCCGGCGGCCTGCCGGCCGGCGCCGACCTGGCGCAGCAGCACCACGCCGGCCGCAAACACGCCGGCGACAAGCAGCGCCTCCGTCAGCCAGGCCACGGGCGAGCTCCAGTAGCTGAACTTGATCAGCACCACCGCATGGAAGGCCAGCATCAGATAGGCGAGCGCAATCAGCCGGTGCGTCTTGAAGAACAGACGGTAAGGGAATGCCTTGATCAGCGCCAGCGCGATCAGCAGGACGGCGGCGTAGAACGCCCACTCGCCAATGCCTTCCGCTGTCCCGCGCAGGCCGGAAAAGAACGCCTCGACCGGATTCTCGATCGGCGGCCGTGCGCCGCGGGCCGGCCGTTCGAGCAGTCCCCAGCCGACCGCCCATTTCGGCCCCTGCGACCAGAGCCAGTGGACGATCGACAGGACGAGCGCCCCGATGCCCAGCCATTTGTGCAGGCGGTACATCTTGTCCAGCCCGCCGAACCAGGCTTCGGGCCATCGCGGCCGCAACGCCAGGATCATCGCCGCGCTCATGCAGACGATGGCGAGGATGCCGGTGACCTGCACCATCGGGTCGCGCATGCCGAAGAGGCTCGATGCCTGGAAGACCGAAGTGTCCGCGAGCAGCCACAAAAGCAAAGGCACGGTGAGCGTGGCCCAGAACACGCGGTTCAGTCTTTGCATCGGTCATTCCTCGCGGGCATCGCCGGACAAGAGCCGTCCGATGAACACCTAGCTCCCGCGAAAGGGGGGCCGCGTTGACCAGGATCAACACGGCATCGGTCGTTGCGGGCCTCAGCCCCGCTTCGCCTCGACCGCGTCCCAGAACAATGCCGCGATATCCGCGCCGCCGAAGCGCTTCACCTCGCGCACGCCCGTCGGCGAGGTCACGTTGATCTCGGTCATGTAGTCACCGATCACGTCGATGCCGACCAGGATGAAGCCGCGTTCCTTCAGCGAGGGGCCGATGCGCTCACAGATCTCGCGCTCGCGTGGCGTCAGTTCGGTCGCTTCCGCGCGGCCGCCGACGTGCATGTTGGAGCGGCTGTCGTGCTCGGCCGGCACACGGTTGATCGCGCCCACCGCCTCGCCGTCGATCAGGATGATGCGCTTGTCTCCCTTGCGCACGTCCTTCAGATACTGCTGCACGATGAACGGCTCGCGGAACATCTGGCCGAACATCTCCAGCAGCGAGGCGAGGTTCCGGTCGTCCTCGCGCATGTGGAAGATGCCAGCGCCGCCATTGCCGTAGAGCGGCTTGACGATGATGTCGCCATGCGCCCTGCGGAAGGCGGCAACCTCCAGCGGGTCGCGGGTGATCAGCGTCGCCGGCATCAGGTCGGGGAACTCGGTGACGAAGATCTTCTCCGGCGAGTTGCGCACCCAGGCGGGGTCGTTCACCACCAGCGTCTTCGGATGGATGCGCTCCAGCATGTGGGTGGTGGTGATGTAGTTCATGTCGAAGGGCGGGTCCTGGCGCAAAAGCACCACGTCCATCTCCGAAAGATCCGTGCGCACCGGCTCTGCGAGCGTGAAGTGGTCCCCCTTGACGTCCCGCACCTCCATCTCCTCGACGCGGGCGAAGATGCGGCCGTCCTCCTGGGTCAGCCGGTCGGGCGTGTAATGGTAGAGGCTATGGCCGCGCCGCTGCGCCTCCAGCGACAGCGCGAACGTCGTGTCGCCCGCGATGTTGACGGTGCGGATATGGTCCATCTGGACGGCGACGCGGAGCTTCATCGAATACCCTCTGGAAACGGGAAGCTGGATGTAGCCCGTCCCGCTGTCACGGTCCAGCGGGGCCGCGTCGCGTTTTCCTGAACGGCCGTTTCGCGCCGCTGATCAGCGGTCGAACACGAGCCGCGAATAGCCTGCGAAGGAAAAGGCCAGCGCCACCACCGAGGCGACGACGAGCGCGACGATGATTGGCACGTCGGGCATGGCCCACAGAAAGGCGGAATAGGCGAGATAGTTGATCGCCGAAGTGGCGATCCCCACGCCGCCATAACGCGCCCCCTCCACCGCGACGGGACGCGACGAGGGGCCGAAAGTGATCAGCCGGTTGAGCAGCCAGGTGACGGCGAGGGCGAAGGCGATCGATACGAGGCGGGCCGAATAGACACCCAGCGGCGTCCACATCAAGAGAGCGCCGAGCATCCCCGCATCGGCGACGAAGCCGATGACGCCGATGACGAGGAAGCGCCCGAAGCGTCTCACGCCGCGCGCGGCTTGGTCGCGCCGCCGGTGCGCAGCTTCACGGTCTCCGAGCGCAGCGGCGGATAGGAGAGATAGACCATGCGCTTCTGCTCGGCGCGGCCGCGCGCCACCGAATCCAGCACCAGTCCCGCGATCGCAAACAGCATCGACATCATCATCAGCGCCATCGACAGTACCCATGTCGGCATGCGCGGCACCAGCCCGGTGGCGAAATACTCGGCCAGCACGGGCGCCATCAGCACCAGGCTGGCGATGAGGCAAACCGCCGAGATCGCGCCGAAGAAGCGGATCGGCTGCGTCTCCTTCATCAGCATCGCGAACATCCAAAGGATCCTCAGCCCATCGCCGTAGGTGGAGAGCTTGGAGGCCGATCCCTCGGGCCGCCGCCCGTAGTCGAGGGCGATCTCCACCACCGGCAGCTTCAGCATCGAGGCGTGCACCGACATTTCCGTCTCGATCTCGAAACCGGCCGAGACCGCCGGGAAGCTCTTGACGTAGCGGCGGGTGAACGCCCGGTAGCCGGAGAAGATGTCGGTGAAGTCGCGGCCGAACAGCCGGTGGTAGAGTGCGTTGAAAAGCCGGTTGCCGAAGGCATGGCCGGCGCGGCCCGCATCGTCGCCGACGCCTCGCCTTGTGCCGACGGCCATGTCGGCATGCTCGGTCATCAGCGTGTTGATCAGAAGAGGCGCGTCCTCCGGCGCATAGGTGCCGTCCCCGTCCGCCATCACGTAGATGTCGGCGTCGATGTCGGCAAACATGCGCCGCACCACATTTCCCTTGCCCTGATGCGGCACCCGCACCACCTGCGCGCCTGCCGAGCGGGCGCGCAGCGCCGTCAGGTCGGTCGAGTTGTTGTCGAACACCACGATGCGCGCCCCGGGCAGCGCCTCGCGGAAGCCGGCGACCACGCCGGCGATCGTCGTTTCCTCGTTGTAGCAGGGCAGAAGCACCGCCACCGACAGGCTGGTCGAGAGGGGTTCGGTCATCGCTGGGCTCCGGGCGCACGCGGGACGCGGCGCTTTACTGTCTATTGACGCGGTTAAGGCTAGGTTTAGGCCCTGGAGCCGGGGACCTCTTTCTTGACCGAAACCGCATCGAAACCGCTGTCGGGCGGCCAGGGAACCCTGCGCGTCGATCTTGCCGTCGCGCTGGCCGTCGTCCTGTTCGGCATTCTTCTCGCCGCCTCGGACGGCTTCGCGCGGCTCTCCGACGCGCAGGGCGACAATGACAGCCTGCTGCGCCTGGTCCAGGTCCGCGATCTGCTCGCCGGCCAGGGTTGGTTCGACCCGATGCAGTATCGCATGGGCCTCGAAGGCGGCTTTCCGATGCACTGGTCGCGGCTGGTCGACGCACCGATCGCGGCAATCGTGCGCCTCGCGTCCGCCCTCACCGGCAGCGCCCCGCTCGGCGAAGCCGTCGCGCTGGTGCTCTGGCCGTCGCTCCTGCTTGGCGCCGGCGCCTTTCTCATCGTCCGCACGGCGCGCATCGCCTACGGGCCGGAGGCGGCGTTTCCGGCCGCCATCGTCGGCGCGATGGCGCTGGTCTCGATCGGCGTCTTCCAGCCCGGCGCGATCGACCACCACAACATCCAGCTCGTGCTGACGCTCGGCGTGGCGCTCGGCCTCGTCGCGGGCGGCTTCGCGTCGGCCGCGGCGGCTGGCGCCTGCGCGGCGCTCACGCTCGCCATCGGCATGGAGACGCTGCCCTACGTCGCCGTCGGCGGCGCGGTCGCCGCCGGGCTGTTCCTCGTCCGGGGCGAAGCCGAGCGCAGCGTGGCCGCCGGCTTCGGTCTCGGCTTCGCCATCGTCGCGGCGGCGGCCTTCCTGGTCACGGTTCCGCCTTCCCGATGGGGCCTGCCCGCCTGCGACGCCTATTCGCTGGCGCAGGGCTCGGTCGCCGTGCTCGCCGGCCTCGGCCTTGCCGCCATCGCGGCGCTGCGCCCGCTCTCCGCGAGCCTTGGCCGTCGCCTGGCGGCGCTTGCGCTGCTCGGTGCCGTGGTGGGCGCGCTCGTCGTCCTTGCCTTCCCGCAATGCCTCGCCGATCCATATGCCAGCCTCGATCCGCGGCTGAAGCGCCTCTGGCTCGACGGCGTCACCGAGGCCCAGCCGCTATTCCAGATCGCCGCCAGCGACCCCGCGATGCTTCTGACCTGGTATGCGACGCCGCTCGTCGCCATGCTGGTCCTTGTGCTGTCGGCACTCCGCCACGGCATCCGGCGCGTCGATACCATCGTCGGCGCGCTGCTCGTCG
The DNA here is from genome assembly GCF_900177325.1 of Mesorhizobium australicum. NCBI lineage: Bacteria > Pseudomonadati > Pseudomonadota > Alphaproteobacteria > Hyphomicrobiales > Phyllobacteriaceae > Mesorhizobium > Mesorhizobium australicum. The sequence continues at coordinate 692,683 of NZ_FXBL01000004.1, forward strand.
CGGCCGTGCTGGTCTCGGCCTGGCAGGTGCGTGGCGCGCTGTTCTCGGTGGCGCTGGCCGCCATCCCGCTGTCGGGCTGGATCGCGTCGCGGCGCGAGAGGGCGACCGGCGCGCCGTCTGGCACAGCCACGCTGGCATTGGCTGCCGCCTGGATCCTCTCCTTCAACGCCGTCTGGAGCACGGCCGGCAGCCGCATATTCGCGCCGGCCGCCACGCCGGAGGCTACCCTGGCAGCGGCGCCGCCCGGCGCCTGCTACCGTTCGGAGGATTACGTGGCGCTGGCTGCCCTTGCGCCCACCACCGTCGTGTCGGTCTCCAATCTCGGCTCAGCCATCCTCGCCTGGACGCCGCACCGGGCGCTCGCCGGCTCCTACCATCGCAACGTCGCGGGCAATCTTGCCGCGCTCGACATGCTGCTCGCCGATCCGCAAGCGGCCGAAGCGCTTGCACGCAACGCGAAAGTGGGCGTTGTCGCCGTTTGTCCCGGAAATTCCGAGACCACCCTGCTGGCCGCCGCGGCCCCCGACGGGCTCCTTTCGGCGTTGAATGCGGGCCGCGTGCCCGCCTGGCTTGAGCCGGCCGGAGGCGATCAGGCGCTGCGCCTCTATCGCGTCAGGCCGGACTGACCGTTCGTTCATAACATCGTTATCATCGATACCCTTCTTCAACTGTTTTGCGGCATAGTGAGGCTGAATCATCAGCATGCACGGATAAGATGCCCGGATCGACCGGCACGACAGACACGGGGAGGGAGCCTGCGGATCTCGCATTTACGGATCCGCTGACGGGCCTCGGCAACCAGCGCCGCTTCGTCGACAAGGTCGAGCGGCTGAAGGCGGAGCGCGCGGAGGATCCTGCCCCGTTTGCCATCGGCATCGTCGATCTAGACGGCTTCAAGCCGATCAACGACCTGTTCGGCCGGCGTGCCGGCGACCATATCCTGATGCAGGTCGCCATGCGTCTGCGTGCCGCGATGGACCAGCAGTCGACGGTCACGCGCCTCGGCGCAGACGAGTTCGGCGTCCTCCTGCCGATGACCTTTTCCGAGCAGGCCGCCGACCAGCAGGCGCAGATGCTGATCGAGATTCTGTCCGCCCCCTACGATGTCGGCGACCGCACCGCGCGCCTGTCCGCCTCCGTCGGCTGTGCGCTCTATTTCGGCGACCAGAGCGCGGAAGACCTGATCAGCAAGGCGGAGACGGCACTCTATCACGCCAAGCGCTCCGGCCGCGGCAGGGTCGTGGTCTACACCCACCAGATGGAGGAGGCGGCCAAGCGCGTCACCCGCATCGAGCAGGCGCTGCGCCGCGCCGTCGCCGCCGGTGAGGTGGAGCCCCATTTCCAGCCGATCGTCGACCTGCGCACACGTGATACCATCGGCTTCGAGGCGCTCGCCCGCTGGACCGACCAGGATCTCGGCGTCGTGCCGCCCAACGTCTTCATCCCGATCGCGGAGGAGCGCGGCATCATCGGCGCGCTCTCGCAGCTCGCGCTGCGCAAGGCGACGCTCGCCGCGCGCGACTGGCCGGAGCACCTGTTCCTGTCTTTCAACCTGTCGCCCTCGCAGCTCGTCGACCAGAACACCGGCCTGCACATCCAGTCCATCCTCGCCGAAACGGGCTTCGATCCGCACCGGCTGGAGATCGAGATCACCGAGACCGGCATGATGACCGACCCGATCTCGGCCGAGAAGATCGTCGACGATCTCCGCGCCGTCGGAATCCGCATCTCGCTGGACGATTTCGGCACCGGCCAGTCGTCGCTCGGCCGCCTGCGCGACTTCCACTTCGACAAGCTGAAGATCGACCGCGCCTTCGTCGCCTCGATCCTGGAGGACAGGCCGTCGCAGCACATCATCCGCGCCATCCTCGCCATGTGCGACGGGCTCGGCATGGAGGTCGTGGCCGAAGGCATCGAAGAGGAGGCGCAGGCTTCCAGGCTCATCCAGTTCGGCTGCGGCGGCGGCCAGGGCTACCTGTTCGGCAGGCCGGTCGATGCCGCCGCGACGCTCGAATACCTGCGCAACGCCGGGCCGCGCGCGCTCGCGATCTGAGCATCGTCCGGGGCCTTGCGGCGGCCGCGCCTTTTTCCGATACATTCGGACCGGGAGAAGGAGCTTCACGCATGGCGATCACGGCGGTCTATCCGGACCTGAGGGACAGGCCTGTCCTCATAACGGGCGGCGGTTCCGGCATCGGCGCCGCGCTGACCGAGGGCTTCGTCCGGCAGGGATCGAAGGTCGCCTTCATCGACATCGCCGACGCGCCCAGCAACGCCCTCTGCGACAGGCTGGAAAGGGAAGCGGGCGTCCGGCCGCTGTTCGTCAAGGCTGACCTGCGCGACATCGAGGCGCTCCGGGCCGCCATCCACTATGCCGAGGCCGCGCATGGGCCGGCGCTGGTGCTGATCAACAACGCCGCCCGCGACGACCGGCACGACATCGCCGCCGTCACCTCCGAGTTCTGGGACGCCAACCAGGCGGTCAACCTCAAGCCGCATTTCTTCACCGCGCAGGCGGTCGCCGAGGGCATGAAGAAGGCTGGCACGGGCTCCATCATCAACTTCACCTCCACCTCCTTCATGATCAATCTCGGCACGCTGCCCTCCTATGCCGCGGCCAAGGCCGGCATCATCGGCCTCACCAAGGGGCTGGCCGGCGCGCTCGGCAAGCACGGCATCCGCGTCAATGCGATTGCGCCCGGCTGGGTCATCACCGAGCGCCAGCAGGAGCTATGGGTCACCGAGGAGGGGCTGGCCGCCCATGTCGCCAAGCAGTGCATCCACGAGGTGATGAAGCCCGACGACATCGTCGGCCCTTGCCTCTTCCTCGCCTCCGACAGTTCGCGCATGCTCACCGCCCAGACGATGATCGTCGACGGAGGTTTCCTGTGACCTCGCCGGCCGTGCTCGCCGCCGTCGACTGGGGCACGTCGAACCTGCGCGTCTGGCTGCTCGACGAGGCCGGCGATGTCGTCGGCGAGCGCAAGTCGGGCGAGGGCATGTCGAGCGCCGGCGGCAAGGGCTTCGCGGCGATCCTCGAGGAACATCTGGCGGCCCTCGGCGCGCCGGAAGGCCTGCCCGCGATCGTCTGCGGCATGGCCGGCGCCCGCCAGGGCTGGGTCGAGGCGGGTTATCTCGACGTGCCGGCGCGGATCGCCGATTTCGCGCAGGCAGCGACGACAGCCCCCGGCGCGCGCCGTCCGGTGCGCATCCTGCCCGGCCTCGCCCAGCGCGGCGCGGAGCATCCGGACGTGATGCGCGGCGAGGAGACGCAGCTTGCCGGCGCCGAACTCGCCGAAGGCGCGCATTTCGTCTGCATGCCGGGCACCCATTCCAAATGGGTTGCCGTCGAGGACGGCGTCGTCACCGGCTTCCGCACCGCCATGACCGGCGAGCTGTTCCACCTGCTCGCCAGCCACTCGATCCTGCGTCATTCCCTCGGCGAGACGCCGGATGCCGGTACGCCTAAGGCGCCTGCGTTCCAGAAGGCCTTGAGGGATGCGCTCGCCAATCCAGAGCGTCTCACCTCCGCGCTCTTCGCCATCCGCGCCGGCGGCCTGCTCGACAACGTTCCGTCGGAGGATGCCGCGGCGACGCTGTCCGGCCTCCTCATCGGGGCCGAGATCGCCGGAGCGAAGTCCGCCGCGCCCGCCATGCATGTCGTCACCCTCGTCGCGTCCGGTGGCATGGCGAAGCGCTACGCAGCTGCGCTGGGAACCGCCGGCCTTCTGGTCAATCTCGTCGACGCCGACGACGCCGTGCGAAAAGGCCTGTTCGAGGCCGGTCGCCGCCTTTTCCTGTCCGGAGCCTCCGCATGACCGCCTCCGCCCCCTGGCCGAAGCTGAAGCGCAACATCGTCGCCATCCTGCGCGGCGTGACGCCCGACGAGATCGCCGACATCGGCGATGCGCTCCATGAGGCCGGCGTCGAGGCGATTGAGGTTCCGCTCAACTCGCCCGATCCCTTCCGGTCGATCGAGCTTCTGGCGAAGCGCCTGCCCGATGCGCTCACCGGCGCCGGCACCGTCGTGCGCATCGGCGATGTCGACCGATTGCACCAGGCCGGCGGTCGCCTGCTCGTCGCGCCCAATGTCGATCCGGCAATCCTCGCCCGTGCAGCGGAATTCGGCATGGTCACCATGCCCGGGGTCTTCACCGCGACCGAGGCCTTCCTCGCGCACCACGCGGGCGCCTCGGCGCTGAAGTTCTTCCCGGCCAGCGTGCTCGGCCCGGCCGGCATCTCGGCGCTCAGGGCCGTTCTGCCGCGCGAGGCGGTGGTCGGCGCGGTCGGCGGCGTCTCGGAAGCCGACTTCGCGGCCTATGCCAAGGCCGGCGTCGTGGCTTTCGGCCTCGGCTCCAGCCTCTACAAGCCGGGCCTGGATCGGATCGAAGTCGCGAAACGGGCCAAGGCGGCGGTCACCGCCTATGACGAGGTCTTCGGGAGGACGGCATGAGCGCGACGACACTCTGCGACATCGTCTGCCATCTCGGCGAGGGACCGACCTGGGACACGGCGACGAACACCGTCTACTGGTTCGACATCCTTGAGCGCCGCCTGCTGGAAAAGGCCTGGCCGGACGGCGAGACCGTCGTGCACGACCTGCCCTTCATGGCGAGCGCGCTGTTCCGCATCGACGCGCAGCGCCAGCTCGTCTGGAGCGAGACCGGCTTCCATCTTCGCGACCGTGCCACCGGCAAGCTCGTCCTCCACACCCCGGTCGAGGCCGACAACCCCGTCACGCGCTCCAACGACGCCCGCGCCCATCCTTCCGGCTCGATCTGGGCCGGCACGATGGGCAAGAAGGCCGAGAAACATGCCGGCGCCATCTACTGGTTCCGCACGGGCGAGGTGCGCCGGCTCTTCCCCGACATCAGCATCCCCAACTCGATCTGCTTCTCGCCCGATGGCGCGACCGGCTACTTCGCCGACACGGCCAAGAACATCCTCTTCCGCGTCGCCTGCGACCCCGATACCGGCCTGCCCACGAACGAGCCCGAAGTGCTGCTCGACCATCGCGGCCGGAAAGGCGGCATCGACGGCTCGGTCTGCGACGCCGACGGCGTCATCTGGAACGCCCGCTGGGGCTCGTCATGCGTCGACGCCTACGCGCCCGACGGCACGCATCTGCGCAGCATCCCGGTCCCCGCCACACAGGCTTCATGCCCCGTCTTCGTCGGCCCGGACCTGTCCCGCCTCGCCGTCACCACCGCTTGCGAGGGCATGGACGAAGCCACGCGCCACGCCGATCCGGGTGCCGGCATGCTCTATCTGCTCGACGTCGAGGTGAAAGGCCGCGCCGAGCCCGACGTGCTCGCCTGACGCTTCCCCGATCGCCCGTCGCGCTGTCTGTCGCAACCGCCCGTGTCGTGCGTCGGTTTCGTGCAAGCCCGTCCCGTCCCGCCGCGCTTTTCTGCCGGACAGATCCGCATGTCCGCGGCGCAACCCGGTGAAGCCCGTCCCATGACATCCCTCGGCGAACTGCTCTTCGTCTACGAGCCCGAAGCCGCCTGCCGCGCGCGTCTGGCCGCGCAGGGTTTCTCCGACCGCCATGCGCTGGAGATTTCCTCCTACCTCGCGCAATCGACCGACATCCAGCCGGAGCTCGGCGACTTCGCCGCCGCCTGCGCCGCGCGCGGCATCGTCTTCACGCCGGTCGAGCTCGACAATGCCGTAGCCGCCATCGCCACCCGCGATCCCGCCCGCACGCTGGTCTGGACCATCTCCGACGGCATCGCCTACTACCGGGGCAGCGCCGGCCCGGCCCTCGCCCGCCTCGCCGGCATGCGCACGGTCGGCTCGGACGATTCCCTCTTCGCGCTCTGCCAGGACAAGTTCCGCTCCGGCGCGGTGCTGCGCGCCCTCGGCGTGCCGACGCCCGGCTGCGGACTCGCGCGGAACGGGGCATGGATCGTCGAGCCGCCACCCTCGCCGCAGGGCTGGTTCGTCAAGCCGAACCGCCTCGGCTCCAAGATCGGCATCTGGCCGGATTCGCGCGCCGCCACCCGTGACCACGCGCTCGCCCTCTCTCGCCGCATCTTCGAGGCGTACCGCGACGACGCGGTCGTCCAGCCCTACGTCCCCGGCCGCAACGTCCGGGCGAGCTATCTGGCGGTGGACCGAGACGCCGGCCCCGACGCGCTCGCCGCCGTCTTCGTCGACTCGGGCGCGGACTTCCAGACCATGGCCGACAGCCTCGCCCTCTACGGCGAGACCGGCGACGCGGCGAAGGCGTCAGGCGCCTATGCCGAGCCCGTGCTGGAGCAGGTCGGCGACACGCAGCTGGAGGCCGAACGCCGCATCCGCGCCATCGCCGCCCGCCTCGTCGAAGGACTCGGCCTGCGCGACGTCTTCTCGATGGATTTCCGCGTCGAGCCGGACGACACCGTCCACCTCATCGAATTCGAAGTCTGCCCCGGCCTGCCCTGCTTCGACTTCCGCGACTACCTGCGCCGCCGCTGGACCATGAGCCTCGCCGAGGCGATCGCAGCGACGGCGGCCGACCGGCTGGGTCCAGCTGACTGAGGCGAGGGCGGACCATGCCGGAACCGTTCCCGGGCTAAGCCTTTAACTGAAGCCGCTTCAGTCGGTCGAACCAGGAGGACCGTCCATGACCGATCTCGCCTCGCTCTACCGTGGCTACATCGATTGCCTCAACCGGCAGGACTGGCCGAAGCTCGGCGTCTTCGTGCATGACGACGTGCGCTACAACGACAGGACTGTCGGCCTCGCGGGCTATCGCGCCATGCTCGAGCGCGACTTCGAGCAGATCCCGGACCTTCGCTTCAAGATCAGCCTGCTTGTCGCCGACACGCAGCATGTCGCGAGCCGGCTCGACTTCGCCTGTTCGCCGAAGGGCGTGTTCCTCGGCCTGCCGGTAAACGGCCGCGCCGTCTCGTTCAGCGAGAACGTCTTCTACCGCTTCCGCGATGGCCGGATCGAGAAAGTGTGGTCCGTCATCGACAAGGCGGCGATCGAAGCACAGCTCGCGCAGAGTTGAGGCCAGGTGTCGTCGCGGTCGAGCAACAGCTAATGTGCTTGTGACCTGCCGGCTCTCGATCGCGGAACCCGCCGACCCCTCCGCGCATTGCAATCGCATCTGGAGGAGTTGGTCATGGAACCGATGGGTGGAGATTACGTCAGCTACGGCCTGTTCTTCGCATGCGCCGGATTTGTCGCCCTGGTGTCGCTGGGCGGACTTACGGCTTTCTGAAGCATCAGGCGGCGCCTGCCGCTACGCACCGGGCCAGGTGTCGGACAGCCTGTAGCCGCCCGGCCACGGATCGTCCGGGTCGAGCATCAGCTGGTGCGTGCCGGTGATCCAGGCGCGACCCGAAATCTGCGGCACGATCGCCGGCTTGTCTCCCACGCGCGTCACGCCGGCGATCCGTCCAGTGAAGCGCGAGCCGATCAGCGACACGCCCTCGAATGTGTCGCCTTCCTTCATCATCCCCTTGGCATGCATCACCGCCATGCGGGCCGAGATCGCCGTGCCGGTCGGCGACCGGTCGATCTTGCCCGGCCGGATCGCCACCGCCGATCGCCCCGTCAGCCTGCCGCTCCCGCCGCTCACCGGCCCTGCGAAGGCGCAGAACGAGAAATGATCCCAGTCCGAATTCTCCGGATGCGAAAAACCAATCTGCTCGTCCGCCGCCGCGGTGATCTTCATCCCCACCTCGGCCAGCGCCCGTGCCTCTCCCGGCTCCAGCGCGAATCCCAATCTCTCCGCGTCGACGATCACGAAACTGTCGCCGCCATAGGCGGTGTCCACTGTCAGCGTGCCCAGCCCCTCCACCTCCAGCGGCACGCGCAGCCTGTCCGCGAAGGAAGGCAGGTTGGTCACGGTGATGCGCTCCGCCTTGCCGTTCCGGCAATGAGCCTCCACCGAGACCAGCCCGCCCGGCGCCTCCAGCACCAGTCGCGTCACCGGCTCCGTCATCGGCACGATGCCGCTGTCGAGCAGCACCGTCGACACGCAGATCGAGTTGGAGCCCGACATCGGCGGCGTATCGGCCGGCTCCATGATGATGAACCCCATCTGCGCGCGCGGGTCCTTCGGCGGCACGAGCAAGTTTACATGGCGGAAAACGCCGCCGCGCGGCTCGTTCAGCACGAAATTGCGCAGGGTTCCGTCCCGGTGGATGAACCGGCTCTGCTCCCACAGCGTCTCACCTGGCGGCGGCGCCACGCCCCCCACGATCACATCCCCCACCTCGCCCTCGGCATGGCAGGAAACGACATGGATGGTCTTGGTGGAGCGCATGGAGCCGGAGCCTATCTCCCCCCTGGAGGGGGAGAAAGCAAATTCCTGGGCTTGGCAAAGCCAAGTCCTTGGAATTTGCAAGAGAGGGGGTATTTGGAGCATCCTGACAACAAAAACCCCGGCGGTCGCCCGCCGGGGCTTTTCGTCAATGCATGATCCCGCCCGTCAGTCCTTGTCGTGCAGGTCGGTGCCGAGCGTGTCCTTCACGAACAGCGTGCCGATGACGAAGCTCATCGCTGCGATCGCGATCGGATACCAGAGGCCGTAGTAGATGTCGCCGGCCGCCGCGCTCATCGCGAAGACGGTCGCCGGCAAAAGACCGCCGAACCAGCCGTTGCCGATGTGATAGGGCAGCGACATGCCGGTGTAGCGGATGCGGGTCGGGAACATCTCGACCAGGATCGCCGCGATCGGGCCGTAGACCATGGTCACGTAGATCACGAGCACGAACAGGATCGCGATGATCACCGGCCAGTTCACTGCCGCCGGGTCCGCCACCATGGTGAAGGAGCCGGCGCCGGGGATCGAATAGGCGGTGACCTCGGTGGCCGATCCGGCTTCCTCCGCCGTCACCAGCTTGTCCTTGATCGCCTGCGCGACAGGCACCGTCTTCTTCTCGCCGGCGCGGATGGCGGCGGCGTCGAGCTTCACTTCCGGATTGGCGGCCACGAAGGCGTCGAGCTTCTGGTCCGCAACGGTCGCGGCTCCCCGGTTCAGCGGATAGCCGGCGGCGTGCAGTGCGATGTTGACCGCCTTGTTGAAGGCGTTGCCGAGGCCTGCCGCCTTGTCGCCCGCGGCGATCGCGTCATAGGATTCGATCGTCGTGTCGCCGATCTTGACCGTGGCGGCGGTGCCGGGAGCCGCGGTCTGCACCACGTCGTAGGGCACCGAGTTGCGGGTCAGGAACGACGTCGCGATGTCGCAGGAGGTGGTGAACTTGGCGGTGCCCACCGGGTTGAACTGGAACTTGCAGTCTCCCGGCGCGGCGGTGACCGTGGCGCGCGAGGTCGACTGCGCCGTTGCCAGCGCCGGATTGGCGGCCCAGGTCAGCGCCTTGAACAGCGGGAAGTAGGTCAGGATCGCCAGCAGCAGTCCGGCCATGATGATCGGCTTGCGGCCGATCTTGTCGGAGAGCCAGCCGAACACCACGAAGAAGATGGAACCCAGCGCCAGCGCGACGGCGATCATGATGTTGACCGACACCGCATCCACCTTGAGCACGTTCTGCAGGAAGAACAGCGCGTAGAACTGGCCCGAATACCACACCACGGCCTGGCCGGCGGTGAGGCCGAACAGCGCCAGCAGCGCGATCTTGGCGTTCTTCCATTGGCCGAACGCCTCGGTCAGCGGCGCCTTCGAGCCCTTGCCCTCTTCCTTCATGCGCTTGAAGGTCGGCGATTCGTTGAGCGACAGACGGATCCAGACCGAGACGCCGAGCAGCACGAAGGAGATCAGGAACGGCACGCGCCAGCCCCAGGCCGCGAAGTCCTCCTTGCTGAGCAGGTTCTGCACCGCGAGGATGACGATCAGCGACAGGAACAGGCCGAGCGTCGCGGTCGTCTGGATCCACGACGTGTAGAAGCCGCGGCGGTTGTCCGGCGCGTGCTCCGCGACATAGGTCGCCGCACCACCATATTCGCCGCCGAGCGCCAGGCCCTGCAGCATGCGCAGCGCGATCAGGATGATCGGCGCGGCGATGCCCCAGCTGGCGGAGCCGGGCAGCAGGCCGACCAGGAAGGTCGACATGCCCATGATCAGGATGGTGACGAGGAAGGTGTATTTGCGGCCGACGAGGTCGCCGATGCGGCCGAACACCAGCGCGCCGAACGGACGCACCAGGAAGCCCGCCGCAAACGCCAGCAGCGCGAAGATGTTGCGCGTGGCTTCAGGATAGCTGGAGAAGAAGGTCGCGCCGATGAAGGCCGCGAGCGAACCGTAGAGATAGAAGTCGTACCATTCGAAGACGGTGCCGAGGGAGGAGGCGAAGATGACCTTCTTCTCCTCCCGCGTCATGCCTTGCTGGATTGATCCAGCCGTCGATGCCATTGCCATGTCGTCCTCCCGTTCCGGCGGCGCGGGCTTGTTCGCCCCGCGCAACGCCGTCTTCAAAAAACGGGAAAGTCATACTCCGATCATGTCAAATAGACAGAACGGCTTTGGTTGTATGACTTTTGTATCACGGCAAGTGTATGAGAATTTCAGAACGTGTCTGAAGTTTACCTTAAACTGTCAGGACACTTTTTCCTTCAATTCCTCGCCGATATAACCTTTCTCCTTCAGCCACTTCTCAATCAGGATCTCGGTCAGCGAGGAGACGGAGCGATGATCGTCTTTCGCGGCCCTGACGAGTGCTTCCTTCAGGTGGCGTTCGATGCGGAAGCCGAGCGGATGGGTCTTTGCCATGGGTCTTGCCTTTCGTGATTGCAGCCGCCGCGCTCGGAGAGGGGAGCCGGCCTGCCAGGATGAATAGCGTTAGAATGCGCGAGGCCGGCGCAGCCGGCGTCTTCGCGGATCTGCCTGACGTGTCTCAGGAGTGCGGCGGTGCCCGCGCCCGGAAGTGCCGGTCGATGCCGGCGGCCGCGACGTCGGAAAGGGCGCGCACCGGCAGCGAGCCGGTGTCCTCCGCGACGAGGTCGTCGCTGCGCGCCGGTATTCCGGGCGTGTCGTCGAAAAGCAGTGAGGAGACGGCCGCGTCGTCGCTGCTCCGCAGCGTTTCCGCCACGGCGAGCGCCTCGCCGGCAAGCGTGAAGCGCACCGGCAGGTCGCCCTGCTGCGCCTCGCCTCTCTTGCGTTCGTAGACGTGGCTCTCGGCGGCGAACAGCTCGCCGGTGCCGAGCGGGGTGGCGCACAGCGCCAGGATCGCGAACAGCGCCCAAAGCACGCGCCAGCCCAAGGCGTTCGCCTTGTCCGCTGGTCGCTTGTGCAGAAGATGCCGCATGCTGCCGTTCGTCCTTCCCGGCAACATATTAGCGCTCCCCCCGCGGGGGATCAATCAAACGTTAGTGGAACTCCAACAATCGCCTTCGCGACCGATCGCCGCGCAGTCAGTCCATGTGCACCGCGGCCGATGCTCCGGCCCCCGCCGCCTTTGGCTTGCGCAGCAGCAACGCGAGCGGAATGGCCAGCAGCGTCACCAGCATCATCGCCTTGAAGTCATTGACATAGGAGATCATCAGCGCCTGCTGGTTGACCAGCTGGTCGAACTGGGCCAGCGCGGTCGGGTTGCCGGCCGCCGCCGCAGGCGACAGTGCGCTGAGGTTCGGGTTGAACGGCGAGATCGCCGCCGACAGTTCGGCGTGGTTGATCTGGGTGTTGCGGGTCAAGAGCACCGTCACGATCGAGATGCCGATCGACGAGCCGATGTTGCGCACCAGGCTGAACAGTGCCGCCGCATCGGTGCGGAAGCGCGGCTCCAGCGTCGCAAAGGCGATCGTCGACAGCGGCACGAAGACCAGGCCGAGGCCGAGCCCCTGGATCACGCCCGACCAGATGATCAGCGTATCGTCCATCTGCGGCGAGAAGCCGGCCATGTCGTAGAGCGACCAGGCGGTGAGCGCCAGCCCGGTCACCACCAGCACGCGCGCGTCCACCTTCTGAACCAGCCGGCCGACGAGAATCATCGAGATCATCGTGCCCACCCCGCGCGGCGCCATGATCAGGCCGGTCAGCACGGTCGAGTGGTTGAACAGGCGCGACAGCATCGGCGGCAGCAGCGCCAGGCTCGCCAGCAGGATGATGCCGATCACGAAGATGAAAACCAGCCCGGTGACGAAGTTGCGGTCGGCGAAGATGCGCGGGTCGATGAAGGTGTCCCGCCCGGTGGCGAGATGCACCACAAACACCCAGAAGCCGGTGATGGCGAGTCCCAGCTCGATCCAGATCTCGGCCGCCGAGAACCAGTCCACCTCTCCGCCGCGGTCGAGCATGAGCTGCAGCGCGCCCACGCCCAGCGACAGCATGGCGAAGCCGAAGAAGTCGAAGCCTCTGAGGCGGCGCGGTATCCGCGGCAGGTAGCCGGCGCAGCCGAGGAAGGCGAGGATGCCGACCGGCAGGTTGATGAAGAACACCCAGCGCCAGTTGGCCGCTTCCGTCAGCCATCCGCCGAGCGTCGGGCCGATGATCGGGCCGACCATGATGCCGGCGCCCCAGATCGCCATCGCCGAGCCGTGGCGCTCCTTCGGGTTGATGTCGAGCAGGAAGGTCTGCGACAGCGGCACGATGGCCGCGCCGAACAGGCCCTGCATCACCCGGAAGGCGACCATGCTCTCCAGGCTCCACGACAGGCCGCACAGCATCGAGGTCACGGTGAAGCCCACGATCGACACGAGGAACAGCTCGCGCCGGCCGAACCGGTCCGACAACCATCCCGTCACCGGTGTCATGATCGCGGCTGCCACGATGTAGGAGGTCAGCACCCAGGTGATCGTGTCCTGGCTCGCGCCGAGGTCGCCCGTCATCGTCGGCAGCGCGACGTTGGCGATGGTCGTGTCCAGCACCTGCATGATCGTCGCCAGCATGATGGCGATGGTGATCAGGCCGCGATGCGGCACTTCCTTGAACGGGGCGGGTGTGGTCATGGGAGTCGGCCTGTTTCGACGAACGCACTCGTCGGATACCGTCCGCAAGCACCCCCCTCTGGCCTGCCGGCCATCTCCCCCTCAAAGGGGGAGATCGGCAGCTTCGGCCATCCGCGCAACCCGGCGATGCCGGTGATTGGCGAAGGTCCTGGTGACGTCCAATCTCCCCCCTTGAGGGGGAGATGGCCGGCAGGCCAGAGGGGGGTCCTCATGGCGTTGATTCCTGAAATCCGCCTACTTCTTCGCCGTCCCGGCAAACGCGCTCGGGATCAGGTCGCCGAAGCCGCGGCTCACGCCCGTATCGACGGCCACCGTGGCGCTCATGCCGGTGCGAAGCAGCAGGTCGGCGTCCTCGGACGAGACCTTGAGCCGCACGGGGATGCGCTGCGTCACCTTCACCCAGTTGCCGGTCGCGTTCTGCGCCGGCAGCAGCGAGAATTCCGCGCCGGTGCCCGCGCCGATGCTCTCGATCGTCGCCTTGAGCGGTCGGTCTGGGAAGGTGTCCAGCATCACCTCCGCTTCCTGGCCGACCTTCATGTGCGTGAGCTGCGTTTCCTTGAAATTCGCCTCGACCCAGGTGTCGCTGGTCTCGACGAGCGTGAACAGCGAGGTGCCGGCCGTGACGAACTGCCCGAGCTTGAAGGACGAGGCCTGGCTCACCGTGCCGTCGGCCGGCGCGCGCACCGTGGTCTGCGCCAGCTGGTAGGCCGCCTTGTCGCGCGCGGCAAAGGCGGCGAGCACCGCCGGATGCTTGTCGGTCACGATGTTCGGATCGCCGCCAAGGGCCGCAAGCGCGCTCGAGATCGATTCCGCGGCGGTGGCCGCGGCGTCCTGCGCCTTGAGCAGGTCGCGCTCGGCCGAGTCCAGCGCCGCCTTGGTCGTCACGCCCTTGCCCGACAGTTCCTTCTGCCTGGCCAGCTGGTCGGTGTAGTAGGCGACGTCGCCGGCAGCGGTCTTCGCCTGCGTCTGCGCCTGCCCGTAGGCGGCGCGCAGCTGCTCGACCTGCAGGCGGGCCTGCGCGAGCGCGGCATCTGCCTGGGCGAGCGCGATGCGGTAGGGCTCCGGATCGACGGCGAACAGCACGTCGCCGGCCTTCACCTTCATGTTCTCGGCGACCCGCATGTCGACGATGCGGCCGGCCGTCTCGGAGGAGATCGTCACCCGGGCCTGGCGCAGGTTCGCGTTCTCCGTCTCCTGGATGCGTCCGCCGGTGATCCAGTACCAGCCGCCGCCGGCGGCCAGCGCCAACGGCAGGGCCAGCATGAGCAGGACCCGCCCGCCCCGGCGCGGTCTGGGCGCAGGGGCGGGCGGCGCCAGATTGACCTGCGAAGGGGCCGGCGCGGCAGGGTGCGTCGGGGCCTCGAGGTCAACCTTCACGGCGTCGTCGCCGACGCGCTGTCCATCTTCGATCTTTGTCACTGCGTTCATCGTCATGCTGCCTTCTCGCCGCGCCCGGCGCAGTCCTGCGGCGTCTCGCCGTCGGAAAGATTGTTGATGATCGCTTTCAGGCCGTCGATCGTGGCCTGCCGCGCTTCAGGGGAGAGGCCCGACAGGGCCGCCTCGTAGACCTCGCCGACCATCGACTTCACCTTGCCGTAGGCCTCGCGCGACTTGTCGGTCGGGAAGATCAGCCGCACGCGCCGGTCCGCGGCGTCGCTGCGCCGTTCGATCCAGCCGCCGTCCTCCATGCGGTCGACCAGTCGCGACACGCTGATCGGCTCGATCTCGAGCAGTTCAGCCAGCCGCGCTTGCGGAACGCCCGGTTCCTTGGCGACGCGCACCAGCAGGCGCCATTGCGCCGCCGAAAGGCCGGAGCCGGAAGCCTTCGCCTCGAACCGTCGGCGGATCAGCCGCGCGGCGTCATGGATCAGGAAACCGAGCCTGTCTCTGTCTTCGTTGGTCATGAGCGGCATATATTATAAGCATGCTTAGGAAACAATGGGCACAGGGGCGGATTCCGCCACCCTGTTTGCGCATGGCTGCATCGCAGGGCATGCATGGCTTGCCAGTCAGGCGTCGTCGGTCTTCACCGGCGGCCGCCGCACCTCCAGCCGCTCCTCGACGGTGCGCAGCACCTGCACCGCCGCCCTCAGTGCGGCCGGCTCGATGCCGGAAATCAGATCCTCCCGCATCGGGTCGATGATCTCGTGGATCGCCTGCAGCCGCTCCATGCCGGCCGGCGTCAGCGAGACGATCTTGGCCCTGCGGTCCGTGGAATCCTCGGCTCGCGTCACCAGACCGTCCTCGACCAGCAGGTCCATCAGCCGCACCATCGAAGGGCCTTCCAGTCCGGCCTCCTCCGCGATCACGCCCTGCCGCGCGCGCCCGCCCAGTCGCTTCAGCGCCAGCAGGGGTGCGGCCGTCGCGTGCGACAGGTCGAACTGGTCGAGCTTCTGGTTCGCGGCCCGCCGCCACAACCGGCTGACCGCGAAGACGAGCTCGCCGAAAGCGGCGTGGTCGCTGTCGGGGTGTGGATCGTTTGGTCCAGGCATTGCCGAATGTTCATATACGATCTATTAACATGCAAGCCAAATTAGCAAGCGGCGGCGGGCCTCGTCTGTCACCGCTCCGGGTCCGGACCCTGGCGCTCGCAGTGCCTCGGTCCCGAAAAGAGAACGAGGTTCCTCATGTCTACATCGACACCTTCATCCGCCACGGCGGGCCGGGGCAGGTTGGGCTGGCTGCTGACGCTCGTCGGCATCCTGTTCGTGCTCGCCGCGCTGCCGCTCGTCTGGGGCGGCGTCCAGCTCGTCTCGCTCGGCGGTTCCTGGTACTATCTGCTCGCCGGTCTCGGCGTGGCGCTGTCCGGCATCCTCATTGCGGCCCGGCGCATCGCCGGCATCTGGCTTTATGCGCTGGTGTTCCTCGCCACCGTCGTCTGGGCATTGTGGGAATCCGGCCTCGACTTCTGGCCGCTCGTCCCGCGCCTCGTTGCGCCCGCGGTGCTTGCCCTTGTCGCCGCGCTGATCGCGCCGCTTTTCCCCGCCGCTCCGCGCTCGAAGGCCCTGCCTTTCGCGGCCGCCGCCGTGCTGGTGCTGGGCCTCGCCGCCACCGGTTTCTATGCCTTCCAGCCGCATGGCGTGACCCGGACCAACTTCCAGGCCGCCGCGGGTGCTGCGCCCTCCGCCGTCACCACGGCCTCCGGCAACGACTGGGCCGCCTACGGCCGCACGCCGGCCGGCACGCGTTATGCGCCGTTCGCGGAAATCACGCCCGAAAATGCGAAGGACCTCGAGGTTGCCTGGACCTTCCGGACCGGCACTCCGCCGGCCAAGGGCGCGCAGGACCAGAACACGCCGCTGCTCGTCGGCAACACGCTCTACACCTGTTCCTCGACCAACATCATCAACGCGCTCGACGCGACCACCGGCGAGAAGAAGTGGACCTACGATCCGCAGGCCAAGTCGCCGCTCTGGCAGCGTTGCCGCGGCGTCTCCTATTATGACGCCTCCGCCGCGCCTGCGCAGGCTGCGACTGGTGCGGCTGCGTCCGTGCCGATGGCCACCGTGCCGCTCGGCTCGACCGACAGCGCCCAGGCGCCTGCCGCGCCCGCGCCGGCAGCCCCGGTCGCGGCCGTCTGCCCGAAGCGCATCGTCATGACCACGATCGACGCCCGTCTCATCGAGATCGACGCCGAGACCGGCGAACCCTGCGCCGACTTCGGCACCAACGGCATCGTCGACCTCAAGCAGGGCATGGGCGAGGTCAAGGACGGCTTCTACTTCCAGACGTCCGCCCCCACCGTCATGCGCGACCTCGTCATGGTCGGCGGCTGGGTATGGGACAGTGTCGAGGTCGGCGAGCCTTCGGGCGCCGTGCGCGCCTTCAATGCCCGCACCGGCGAACTCGTCTGGGCCTGGGACCTCGGCAATCCGGCGATCACCAAACTGCCGCCTCCCGGCGAGAGCTACACCCGCGGCACGCCGAACGTCTGGTCGACCCCGGCCTATGACGACGCGCTCGGCCTCGTTTATCTCCCCACCGGCAATGCAACGCCCGACTTCTGGGGCGGCCACCGCTCCAAGGCGGCCGAGGAGTATTCGGCCTCCGTCGTGGCTCTCGACATCGCCACCGGTCGCGAGCGCTGGAAGTTCCAGACCGCCCATCACGACATCTGGGACTACGACGTCCCCGCCCAGCCGTCGCTCTACGACGTGCCGGACGGCAAGGGCGGCACGGTGCCGGCGCTGATCCAGGTCACCAAGCGCGGCCAGATCTTCATGCTCGACCGTCGCGACGGCACGCCGATCGCCGAGGTTCAGGAGAAGCCTGTGCCGCAAGGCACGGAGGAAGGCGACTTCACCGCGCCGACCCAGCCCTACTCCGTCGGCATGCCGGCGATCGGCACCGAGCCGTTCACCGAGGCCCGCATGTGGGGCGCCACGCCCTACGATCAGCTCTACTGCCGCATCGAGTTCAAGAAGATGCGCTACGATGGCGAGTTCACCCCGCCGCGGCTCGACCGCAGCCTGATCTATCCGGGCTACTACGGCGGCATGAACTGGGGCTCGGCCTCGGTTGACGAAGGCCGCGGCCTGCTCATCGTCAACGACATCCGCATGCCGCAGTTCGTGCAGCTCATCCCGCGCGAGAACGTCGACACCTACGGCCCGTCGGCGGCGCATGACGGCCTGTCGAAGCAGCTCGGCACGCCCTACGGCGTCATCAAGGCCGGCTTCTTCTCGCCGCTCAACGTGCCTTGCCACCAGCCGCCCTACGGCACGATCAGCGCCATCGACCTCGCCTCGCGCCAGCTCGTCTGGCAGGTGCCGGCCGGCACGCTGCAGGACACCGGCCCGACCAACCCGGTCACCGGCGGCCTGATCAAGACCGGCCTGCAGATCCCGATCGGCATGCCTTCGCTCGGCGGTCCGATGACGACGGCCGGCGGCGTCACCTTCTACGCCGGCACGCAGGACTACTACCTGCGCGCCATCGACACGACCACCGGCGAGGAGCTCTGGAAGGGCCGCCTGCCGGTCGGCGCGCAGGCCACGCCGATGTCTTATGTCGGCGCGGACGGCCGCCAGTACGTGGTCATCTCCGCCGGCGGCGCCCGCCTGTCGCCCGATGTCGGCGACTACGTCATCGCCTACGCGCTGCCGAAGAAGTAGCCTTCGGCGTCAGGACAATCATCGAGCGGGGCGTCCTCCGGGACGCCCCGCTTGCGTTTGGGGTTATCCTCCCCTGCGAAGCGGGGGAGGGGGACCGCCGAAGGCGGTGGAGGGGGCGCCCGCATATGCGCCCCGCATTTTCCCGCTCCGCGGGAAAGTCGTTGCCCGATTCCGTGCCTACCCGCCGTGCGAGCCGCGGCTATCCTTCCCTTCGACACAGAACGGCTGCGGCGCAGAAGCCGCGGCCGCAGAAGCGGTGAGGAAGCAGCATGAATACCCAGCATGTCGTCGAGCTCCGCGAGAACGGCTACGCCGTCATCCGCGGCTTTCTCAACAAGGACGAGGTCGCCGAGCTGCGGCGCGAGAGCGAGAAGGTCTACGCCGAGGGGCTGAAGCACCACGCGACCTATCGCGACAGGAACCTCTATTTCGAGGTCATCAACGATCCGGGCAACAATCACCGCGCGGTGCCGCAGGCGCACTGGTTCTCGTGGATCAATCCGGTGTTCGAGCAGTATCGCCGCAGCCAGAAGATTTTCGAGGCGCTCGCGCCGCTGCTCGGCCCGGACATCAAGCAGATCGCCAACCAGCTCCACTGGAAGGCGCCCGGCGGCAAATACACCTATTACCGCATGCACCAGGACGTGCGTTTCCGCAGCCGGCCGGAACTGTTCGCCAATCTCGACCGCTACTCGCTCAACCTCGGCCTCGCCCTCAACCGGCAGGACGCGTCCAACGGCGCGCTCAAGGTCGTGCCGGGCCACCACAAGCGCGGCTATCTCGGCCTCGCCGAGGACGGCGGCGGCATCATGGTCGGCTCGACCGAGCAGGGTTCGGAGCTGAAGGCCGTCGGCATCGATCCGTCCGAGGTCGTCCAGCTCGAGATGGAGCCGGGCGACCTTGCGATCTGGACGCTCTACACCATCCACGGCTCCGGCCCCAACGTCTCGACCGAGCCGCGCATTCTCCTCATCGACAACTACGTCCGCGCCGAGGATTCGCCCGATCGCGGCGAATGGGCCTTCCGCGACGGCCGCTCCATCCCGCTCGGCGCCGAGCCGGAGATCTGCAAATACGAACAGCTGCGCGAGAACCCCGGCCCGTTCTATGTCGAGGAGAAATGGACCGACGAGGCGAAGCAGTCGGGAGAGAAACTCAAGGCGGCGGGTTGACGGGAGCCCCGGGGGCTTCTTGAGGCGCGCGCATCGCACACATCCCCCACCCCGTACCCCTCCCCGCAAGGGGGGTCGCCGAGGCCTCAGAATCCCCCTCCCCCTTGCGGGGAGGGGTACGGGGTGGGGGTAAGACGGAAGCGTTACATGAAGCTGGCTGCGCAGCGGGAAGACCACTTCAATCGAGATCAGGGGAGAGCTCTCGCATGAGGAATTCGACGAACACCCGCACCTTCATGGCAACATAGGTCCGGTGCGGATAGAGCGCATAGATCGGGCTCGACGCCGGCTTGAACTCCTCCAGCAGGGTTTCGAGCCGGCCGTCCTCTATTGCGGGCCTCGCCAGCAGGCTCGGCAGGTTGCCGATGCCGAAGCCGGCCATCGTCATCTGGTAGGCGGCCTCGACGCTGTTGGTCGACACGCGTCCCTTCACCGGCGTCGACATGCGCCCCTCCGGTCCCATGAACGGCCATGCGCCCAGCCGTTTGGCGAAGTTCGACAGCACGCAGGAATGGCCGGCCAGCTCGTCCGGATGAAGCGGCCTGCCGTGCCGGTCGAGATAGGCCGGCGTCGCGCAGACGAAATTGCGCACGGTGCCGAGCTGTCGCGAGACGATCTCGGAATCGTTCTGCGCCTCGAAGCGGATCGCCACGTCGTAGCCTTCCTCGACGATGCCCACCACGTGGCGCGAGGTCAGGTTGAACTCCACCGAGACCAGCGGGTTCTCCTCCAGGAAGCGCGGGATCAGCCGCGTGATGCGCGTATAGGCGAGCACGTTGGAGCACGAGAGGCGCAAGAGCCCCCGTGTGCCGCGGTCGAGCCGCCGCGTCTGGTCCTGCAACTCCTCCACCTCGGCCAGCAGCGCCTTCACCCGCTCGGCATAGTCGCGCCCGGCCTCGGTCGGGCTCATCCGCCGCGTCGTGCGGTTCAAGAGCCGCACGCCCAGGTCGTCCTCCAGCTCCTTCAATTGCCGGCTCACCGCCGTCGTCGACATGCCGAGGTCGCGCGCCGCCGCCGACAGGCTGCCGAGGGTGCAGACCCGGTCGTACACCTTCATCGCGATCAACAGGTTCACCGGGACCTCCAGGGGAATCTCGCCAGCCGGCGCGGCCGCGCGCGCCACTGTCGGACGGCTTCAATCGGAAAATCAACAGAGGGAGATACTGAATGACACGTAAGCTTCACCCCGCGATCGCGATGTATGCCCGCGATGCCCGCGAGGGGCGCATGAACCGGCGCGAATTCCTCGCCACCGCCAGCGCGCTCGGCGCCTCGACCGCCGCCGCCTACGGCCTCCTCGGCCTGTCCGCGCCAACCCTCGCTTCCGCGCAGGAGCCGGTGAAGGGCGGCATCGTGCGTGTTTCCATGCAGGTCATGGCGCTGGAAGACCCGCGCCTGTTCAAGACCTCGCAGATGGGCAACATCGCCATGCAGTTCATCGAGCCGCTGGTGCGCTGGAAGCCCGACTTCACCTTCAAGCCGATGCTGCTCGAAAGCTGGGAGGTCAACGAGAACGCCACCGAATACGTCCTGCACGCCCGCAAGGGCGTGAAGTGGTCGAACGGCGACGACTTCACCGCCGAGGACGTCGTCTTCAACATCACCCGCTGGTGCGAGAAGGAGGTCGCCGGCAACTCGATGGCCGGCCGCATGGGTTCGCTCATCGACCCCGACACCAAGAAGGCGCGGGCCGGCGCGATCGAGATGCGCGATCCGCACACGGTCGTGCTCAAGCTCTCCAAGCCGGACATCTCGATCATCCCGGCGATGACCGACTATCCGGCCCTCATCGTCCATCGCGGCTTCAACACGGCCACCGCGACGCTGTCGCAGGCGCCGATCGGCACCGGCCCGTTCGAGCTCACCCATCACGAGGTCGGCGTGCGCGCTTCCGCCCGAAAGCGTCCGGACGGCTCGTGGTGGGGCGGCAACGTCCACCTCGACGGCATCGACTGGGTCGACTACGGCACCGAGACCGCGCCGACGCTGGCCGCGATGGAATCCGGCGAGATCGACCTCACCGCCCAGACCCAGTCCTACGATGTCGGCGCGCTGGACAGCATGGGCATGAAGAAGTCGGAGATCGTCACCGCCGCCACCATCGTGCTGCGCACCAACGTCAACGCCAAGCCCTATGACGACAAGCGCGTCCGCAACGCCATCCAGCTCGCCATCGACAACGAGGCGGTGATGAAGCTCGGCATCGACGGTCAGGGCGAGGTGGCGCAGAACCACCATGTCGGCCCCATGCATCCCGAATATGCCGAACTGCCGCCGATCAAGCGCGACGTCGAGAAGGCGAAGGCGCTGCTCGCGGAAGCCGGCCAGTCCGACCACGAATTCGAGATCATCTCGGTCGAGGCCGACTACCGCAAGGAAAGCTCCGACGCCGCCGCCCAGCAGATGCGCGACGCCGGCTTCAAGGTGAAGCGCACCGTCATCCCGGAAAGCTCGTTCTGGAACGACTGGACCAAATATCCGCTGGCGACCACCAACTGGAACGCGCGGCCGCTCGGTATCCAGACCTATGCGCTCGCCTACAAGACCGGCACCGCCTGGAACGAGACCGGCTTCTCCGATCCCGAGTTCGACGCGCTGATCGAGAAGGCCAATGCGATCGCCGACGCCGACACGCGCCGGCCGCTGATGAAGGAGCTTGAGACCCGCCTGCAGGACTCCGGCATCATCGTCCAGCCCTACTGGCGCAAGCTGTTCTGCCACATGAGCCCCAAGCTCAACGGCTACCAGATGCACCAGGCCTACGAGCAGGACTTCACCGAAGCCTGGCTTGCGGCCTGACGCATACGCCCTGAATCCGGGCGGTCGCGCTCTCACGCGCGGCCGCTCTCGCCCTTGGTGGAGACGAAGGGCGAAAACGGACAGGTCAGCTTCTTCGGGCAGGTGGAGCAATCCCGCCCGCAGGCCGACGCCACCGCCCCTCGTGTCGCGCCGCCCACCGGCACTTGCTTCCCGCTTTCCGCAACAATCGCGTCCATCGCCGTCTTCCTCCTGCGATGGAGACACGATAATCCGCCGTCCGGCGCACGCTAGCCGCCGGCTACGGGAACGACCTTTGCGCCGATCGGGAAAATACCTGGCTCACATCTTCTCGCGGCCAAGGCCGATGAGGCGATCGAGCGACAGCGCGCCGCCGCCGTAGACGGCCAGCGTCAGCGCCATCGCAGCCCAGGGCAGGTGGAAGTTCGCCCAGCCCTCCGGCACGGTGATCTGGATCACCGCCGTCATGATGAGCAGGGCAAGCGCGGCGAAGCGCGTGCCCAAGCCGAGCACCAGGAGCACCGGCAGCACGATCTCCGCCGTTCCCGCGCCATAGGCTGCGGCCGTCGGGAACGGATAGGGATACTGCGCGCCAAAAACGTGCAGCTTGAATTCCTGCCCGAACAGGAACTGCGCGCCGCCTGACAGTTGCAGGAACCCGTCCCACTTGGTCAGCCCCGATTTGTAGAAGGGAACCGCCAGCGCCAGACGCAGCGCCAGCAGGGGCAGCGCCGCCGGCACCGAGGCGAGCCAGCCCTCCGCGCGCCGCACCGGCGCCAGCAGTTTCCATCCGCTGCCGGATGGCGCTTCAACCATGTCCGTCATCCTCGTCTCCCTTGTCGTTCGAAACCGTGCCTGCAAATGCGCCCAGGCCCGTCAATCCGAGCAGTGCGGCGCCGAAATCGAAACCATCGTCGGCCGAGAGCGCCTGCGAGGCCGCTTCACCCAACGCCACGCCGTCGAGCAGTGCGGCGGCAAAGCTCGCGTCGCGCGCCGGCAGGATATGGACGCCGACCTCGAAGCCCGGCCGGACGATCAGCACCGTCTCGCCGCCCGCGGCCGAGATCGGCGCCACGACGTCCGCCTGGTGCGCCTGCCAGATTGTGCCCACGGCAAAACGCGAGCGCACCAGTGCCGCCGCCGGATGCGGCGCAAGCCGCACGTCGCCCAGCGTCTCCGCCGGCAATGCGGCCAGTTGCGCGATGTCGAGCGGCGCGGCGTCTTCGGCGTGGTAGGCGCGCGTCACGGCAGCTTCCAACCGCGCGACATCGGCCAGGTAAGGCACTGACGCCACCGGCGCGAAGCCTCCGATGAAATCGGGCAAGTCGTCGCCATAGGCGAAGAGCAGCGGCGAAGCGGGCCTCGCGCCGGCAATGTAGGCGCGCGCCATCAGCGCGAAGAACTCCTCGCCGACCAGCCGCTCGACGACGCGGAAGCGTGTCGCCAGCGTCTTGCGCAGGCCGACGGCGACATTGTTCCTGTAGACGGCGAAGCGCTTCTCGTCCGGCACGCCGCGCGCTGTCGTCAGACCTCCCGGCGAAGGCAGGGCAGGGTCGAGAAGCGCCGCCGCGAAGGCTGCCTCGGTAGCGGCGTGGCTCATGCAGACGCCCTCCTCGGCAGTGTCGCAAAGCCCCGCCGCTTCGCCTCCTCTGCCAGCACTGCGTCGGCGCGCCGAGCCTCGTCATGGAGGATGGCGAAGCCCGGCACGTCGTTGTCCCATTCGATCAACGTTGCCACCGGACCGCAGCGACGGATCGCGTGGCGGTAGAGCGCAAACACGTCCTCCCTCACGCGCGAGCCGTGTGCGTCGATCAGAAGCCGCTCGCCGGCGCCGTCGACCGTCTCGTCATAGCCGGCGAGGTGAATTTCGCCGACGCGTTCGACCGGGAATCGGTCGACATAGGCGAGGGGGTCGAGCCCATGATTGACGGCCGACACCATCACATTGTTGACGTCGAGCAGCAGGCCGCAGCCGGTGCGTTCTGCGACGGCGTCGAGGAAGTCGATCTCGTCGATGCAGCTCTCCTCGAACAGGACATAGGTCGACGGGTTTTCGAGCAGCATCTGCCGGCCGGTCGCCTGCTGCACCTCGTCGACATGGTCGATGACGCGCGCCAGCGTTTCCGGCGTATAGGGCAGCGGCAGGAGGTCGTTGAGAAAGCCGGTGTCGTGGGTCGACCAGGCGAGATGTTCGGAAAACGATTGCGGCTTGTAGCGGTCGATCAACAGGCGCAGCCGCGCCAGATGCGCCCTGTCCAGCGGCCTCGCCGCGCCGATCGACAGGCCGACGCCGTGCAGCGACAGAGCGTAGCGCGCGGAGAGTTCCGCCAGCATGCGATGCGGCATGCCGCCCTCGCCCATATAGTTCTCGGCATGGACCTCCAGGAAACCGATATCCGGTTCCGTCTCCAAGACGTCGCCATAGTGCTCCGGCTTGAAGCCGATGCCGGCGCGCGGCGGCAGTCTGGAAGCATGGAGGGGTTCATAGGACATGGCGGAATCTCGCTTCTTCGTGCTGGACGCTTCGGGCGATCGCCCCCGGCGAGTGTGGGCGGGGCCGGCGGGCCGATTGGCACGCCGGTCCCGCGCGAGAGGGATCAGCCCTTCATCGGCTCGAGCATGCCCTTGTGACCGTTGACGTCCATCGTGGTGCAGGTGCCGGCCGGCACGGCCTTCCAGGCATTGCCCTGGTAGTCCATGGTCGAAGTGCCGGCGCAGGTGGTGCCTGCGCCCGCGGCGCAGTCGTTCTGGCCCTTCAGCGCGATGCCGTAGCACTTCTCCATGCCCACCATCTTCTCGGCGGGCAGCGGGGCTGCGTAGGCGGCGGTGGCGAAGGCGCTGGCGAGCGAGCCGGCAAGGGCGAGAGCGATGGTCTGGCGGTTCATAGTCTACTCCTCTGGAAGTCTTGGATGGAACGCGACATGCGCTCCATGACGGTGACTTCGCTGCCAAGGGCCGCCGCGTTACACTGCCCGCGAGCACGCTTTCGTGATGCTTGCGTGAGAAGCCCCGTGACATTTCCGCCGCGGCCCGTGTAACAAATGCCGCCGCCCGACGAAGATGGGATGAGAAGGTCTTGACCGAAGCCGACGAAGCGGAACTCGCCCGCATGCTGCGGGCAGCGCTTTCAGGCGACGAGCAGGCCTATGCCGCGTTCCTGGAGCGCGTGGCCGCGCTGGTGCGCGCCGTCACGAGACGCAACGCCGGGAGCGGCGCCGAAGTCGAGGACATCGTGCAGGAAACGCTGCTGGCCATCCATCTCAAGCGCCACACCTGGCGTGCGGACGCGCCGGTCCGCCCGTGGATTTTCGCCATCGCGCGCTACAAGCTGGTCGACAGCCTCCGGCGGCGGGGCCGGCGGATCGAGGTCGACATCGCCGACTACGCCGAAACGCTGGCCGAGCCGGTCGAGGATGCCGCCAGCCCGCGCGAGATCGAGCGGGCGCTCGAACAGCTGCCGCCCGGCCAGC
Organism: Mesorhizobium australicum; assembly: GCF_900177325.1. Lineage (NCBI taxonomy): Bacteria > Pseudomonadati > Pseudomonadota > Alphaproteobacteria > Hyphomicrobiales > Phyllobacteriaceae > Mesorhizobium > Mesorhizobium australicum. Next base: position 718,054 of record NZ_FXBL01000004.1, read on the forward strand.
GCCGCGTTGTCTCTGCGGTCAGCGTCGAGGGCCTGTCGATCGGCGAGGCGGCGACGGCGTTCGGCATGAACGAGACCGCCGTGCGCGTCGCCCTGCATCGCGGGCTCGCGGCCATCGCCAGGGGACGCGGCTAGTTGAAGAAGCCTGCCGCATGTCCCAGCGAACGGCGCCTGGCTGGCGGATGGACCCGGCGCGCCATACATCGAGCACATCGGCCGAATGGCCGGGGAAGGATCTGAGCAGTCGAATGGACACGCAAAGCCTCATTCGCGGCCTGTCGCGGGATACCGCCGGCGCCGGCCGGCTGGACCGGCGGCTGGCCGCGGGCTTTGCGCTCGCGGCGGGGCTGGCGGCCCTTGTCTTCCTCGTCCTGCTCGGACCGCGTCCGGACATCGCCGAGGCTGCGGCGACGTTGCGTTTCCCGTTCAAGTTCGTGGTGACGCTGGCCCTGGCCGCCTCCGCCGCTCTTGCCTGGCGCGCCGCCGCACGGCCGGGAACGTCGCTCGCACCCGCGGCCGCCGCGCTGCTCGCCGCGCCTCTTCTGCTCGCCGCGGGCGTGATCGCCGAACTGTTCACCGTGCCCGAGGGGGCGCGGATGGCGCGGCTGATCGGCACCAACTCGACCGTATGCCTCACCTTCATTCCGCTGATCGGCGCCCTGCCGCTCGCCATGCTTCTTGCCGCGCTGCGCAATGGAGCGCCGACCCGGCCGACGCTGGCCGGCGCCCTCAGCGGTCTTGCGGCCGGAGGTCTCGCGGCGACGTTCTACGCCGCCCACTGCATCGACGATTCGCCGCTCTTCGTCGCCGTCTGGTACACGCTCGCGATCGGCATGCTCACGCTCGCCGGCGCACTGGCCGGCCGCCTTGTCCTGCGCTGGTAGTCAGAGGCGCGTTTCAGCGAGCTGGAAACGCGTCCTGGGAATCAGTCCTTGGCGCGCTCGACATAGGAGCCGTCGGCGGTCATTACCACGATGCGGGTGCCCACCTGGATGTGCGGCGGCACGGCCGAGCGCACGCCGTTCGACAGCACGGCCGGCTTGTAGGACGACGACGCCGTCTGGCCCTTGGTCACCGGTTCGGTCTCCACCACTTCCAGCGTCACGCGCTGCGGCAGCTCGATCGCCACCGCCACGCCCTCGTGCACCGACAGCGTCACCTCCATGCCTTCCTGCAGGTAGGGTGCATAGTCGCCCACCACGTCGGGATGCACGGCGATCTGCTCGTAGGTCTCCATCTGCATGAAGTGGAAGCCCTCGCCGTCCTGGTAGAGGTAGTTGTACGGCCGGTCCTCGACATGGGCGCGTTCCACCTGCTCGGTGGTGCGGTAGCGCTCCGACACCTTCACGCCGTCGGAGATGCGACGCATGTCCAGCTGGGTCACCGGCGTGCCCTTGCCGGGGTGGATGTTTTCAGCGAAGAGGATCGAATACAGCTTGCCGTCCTTTTCGACGACATTGCCCTTGCGGAGCGAACTCGCAATCACCTTCACCATGACGAATCCTCAGAATCCCTGTCTCGCGCACCCGCGCGTGCTTTCCCGCGCTCTAACCTATCTTTCGCCGGCATGCCAGCCGGAGCGGGATTTTTCGCCGCCAGCACCTCGCCGCATCGAGTCTGGCCGTCATCCTCGGGCTTGTCCCGAGGATCTGCTGTCGTGCGCGACCATGCGCGGCGCGCCCGCCGTAGAACGCCGCTGCGCCGGTGACGAAGATCGCAACCGTTGGCAGATCCTCGGGGTGAGTTGGTGGTTCGCACTTAGGGCGAATTGCAAGGTCCGGTGGACCTTGCAAAACCTATCGAACGCCCGTAGGGCTCGGCCCGAGGATGACGTCGATCGAGATATTCCCATGACCGCCGCCTCCCCCTGGTGGACACCCCACGTCCACGCCGACCGCCGCCCCCGACTTCTCGCCCGCAACGCCATCGCCGCCGACATTCGCGCCTGGTTCTCGCAACGCGATTTCATCGAGGTCGACACCGCCATCCTGCAGGTCTCGCCCGGCAACGAGGCGCACCTGTCGGCCTTCTCGACCGAGGCGATCACCACCGGCGGCGAGCGCGCGCCGCTCCATCTCCACACCTCGCCGGAATTCTCCTGCAAGAAGCTGCTGGCCGCCGGCGAGCGCCGCATCTTCTCCTTCGGAAAAGTCTTCCGCAACCGCGAGCGCGGCGCGCTGCACTCGCCGGAGTTCACCATGGTCGAGTGGTATCGCGTCGGCGAACCATACGATGTGCTGATGGACGACTGCGCCGCCTTCCTGGCGCTCGCCGCCGCCCGCGCGGGTGCTGCGCGCTTCTGCTTCCGCGGCCGCGAGGCCGATCCGTTTGCACAGCCCGAGCGCGTCACCGTCGCGCAGGCCTTTGCCGGCCATGCCGGCATCGACCTGATGGCCTCGATCCGCCCCGACGGCTCGACCGACCGCGACATCCTCCACGAAGCCGTCTCCGCCGCCGGCATCCGCACCGCGCCCGACGACACCTGGGCCGACCTCTTCTCCCGCGTCATGGTCGAGAAGGTCGAGCCTAATCTCGGCATCGGCGTCGCCACGGTGCTGTGCGAATACCCGACCGCCGAGGCGGCGCTGGCCCGCCCCACCGCGCACGATCCGCGCGTGGCCGAGCGCTTCGAGCTCTACTGCTGCGGCGTCGAACTCGCCAACGGCTTCGGCGAACTCACCGACCCCGCCGAACAGCGCCGCCGCTTCGAAGCCGAGATGGACGAAAAGCAGCGCGTCTACGGCGAGCGCTACCCGATCGACGAAGACTTCCTGTCGGCGCTGTCGATCATGCCCGACGCCTCCGGCGTGGCTCTGGGCTTCGACCGCCTCGTGATGCTGGCCACGGGCGCGCGCCATATCGACGACATCATCTGGACGCCGGTGGCGCAGCTCTGAATCGGTTCAGCTGCCGCTCTTGATCATCGTCGTGGCGACGCCCGAGATCCGCCGCGTCATCGCCTCCGGGTCGCCGTCGATCTCGCCGCGCAGCCAGCGGATCACCAGCCACATGATGCCGCCGGCGAGCACCGCCATCAGGTCGTCCCTGGCCGCCAGCCCCTTGCGCGCCGCGATCTCGAACGCCTCCGGCAGCATGCGCTGCGCCACGAAGGCGACGATCTCCTCGAAGAACGCCACGTTGCCGCCGCCCTCCAGCACGCGCACGTAGAAGTCGCGATGCGCGCGCAGGTGCGTGAGCACCGGCAGCGTGTGCCGCTCGATCTGCCCCCGCATCTCCGCCGTCGCCATCCCGGCCAGCGCCGCCGCCGGCTGCGGGATCGGAAACGCGTCTGCCAGCCGCGCCAGCCCTGCCCGCCGCGCCGCATCCGGCAGGTCGGCGAAGTGCTGGTAGAAGGTCGGCCGCGTCACCCCGGCCGCCTCGACGATCCGCGTGATCGACAGGTCCTGCAGCGGCTCGCGGTCGAGCAGCTCCGACACCGCGTCCACCAGCGCCTTCAGGCTGCGCTGGAAGCGGGGGTCCTCCGCTCTCGGTCTCGCCGACTGCACGATCGCCACTTTACAAGCCTGCCTTGCGCATCTATTTTACGTTTGTAATTTAGTCTGCCGCGCTTGTCCGGTCAAGCGCCTGCCTCTGTCCGAAGGTGCACACCCATGGCCCAAGACACAACGACCCCCCGGATCCCCCAGCCGCCGCTGCGGCCTTTCGTCGGCAACCTGCCCGAGCTCGACACCGATGCTCCGGTGCAGAGCCTGATGCGGCTTGCCCGCACCTACGGCCCGTTCTTCCGCCTGCGCATCCTCGATCGCGAGTTCTACGTCGCGAGCTCGCAGGAACTGGTCAACGAGCTCTGCGACGAGAGCCGCTTCAACAAGCGCGTCCACCCGCCGCTCAAGGAAATCCGCGCCTTTGCCGGCGACGGCCTGTTCACCGCCTACAACAGCGAGCCCAACTGGGCGAAGGCCCACCGGCTGCTGATGCCCGCCTTCGGGCCGATCGGCGTGCGCTCCATGTTCGACCGCATGCTCGACATCGCCGACCAGATGTTCGTCCGCTGGGTGCGCTTCGGCCCCGCCGCCTCGATCGACGTCGCCGACAACATGACGCGGCTCACCCTCGACACGATCGCGCTCTGTGCCTTCGACTACCGCTTCAACAGCTTCTACCGCGACGAGATGCATCCCTTCGTCGGCGCCATGGTCGGCGCCCTGTCGGAATCCGGCCAGCGCGCCCGCCGGCCGAAGCTGATGACCAGCCTGATGCTGTCCACCGCCCGCCGCTTCGACAGCGACGCCGCCCTCATGCGCTCGGTCGCGCAGGAGCTGATCGCCGAGCGCCGCCGCGATCCCAGGGGCGCCGAAAAGCACGACCTGCTCAACATCATGCTCAACGGCGTCGACCCGGTCACCGGCGAGAAGCTCGACGACGAGAACATCGGCTATCAGATGATCACCTTCCTGATCGCCGGCCACGAAACCACCAGCGGCCTGCTGTCCTTCGCCACCTACCTTCTGCTGAAGAACCCGCAGGTGCTGGCAAAGGCCCGCGCGGTCGTGGACGAGGTGCTGGGCGACGAGATGCCCCGCGTCGAGCACCTGGCGCAGCTGCGCTATATCGAACAGGTCCTGATGGAGAGCCTGCGCATCTGGCCGACGGCCTCCGTCTTCGCCGTCAAGCCGCTCGAGGACACGCTGCTTGCCGGCAAATATCCGCTCACGCCCGACGACAGCGTGATGATCCTGGAGCCGATGCTCCACCGCGACCCCGCTGTCTGGGGCGACGATGCCGAGGCTTTCGTCCCCGAGCGCTTCGCCCCGGAAAACGCCGAAAAGCTGCCGCCCAATGCCTGGAAGCCGTTCGGCAATGGCGCGCGTGCCTGCATCGGCCGGCCCTTCGCCATGCAGGAGGCGCAGCTGGTGCTCGCCATGATGCTGCAGCGTTTCGACATCGCCTTCGACGACCCCTCCTATCAGTTGAAGATCCACGAGACGCTGACCATCAAGCCGGAAGGCCTGCGCATCCGCGCCCGCTCGCGCCGCTCTGCCCAGGCGCTGGTGCGCGCGCCTTCGCTCGCCGCCCCGCAGAAGATGCTGGCGCCCGCCGCGCCCGCGCCGCTGCGCGAGGGCGAGGCCGCCACCGCGCTGCTTGTCCTCTACGGCTCCAACACCGGCTCCTCCGAGGCCTTCGCCAACCGCATCGCCGCCGACGCCCCGTCCTACGGCTTCGCGCCCACCGTGGCGCCGATGGACGATTTTGCCGGCCGCCTGCCGACGGACGGCGCGGTCGTCGTCGTCACGGCCTCCTACGAAGGCCAGCCGCCGGACAATGCGCGCCGCTTCGTCGCCGATGTCGAAGCGCTCGCGTCCGGCTCCCTCGAAGACCTGCCCTTCGCCGTCTTCGGCTGCGGCAACCGCCAGTGGGCGCGCACCTTCCAGGCGATCCCCAAGCGCGTCGACGCGGCCCTTGAAAAGGCCGGCGGCCGGCGCGTCGCCCCGCGCGGCGAGGCCGATTCCGGCGGCGACTTCTTCGGCGCCTTCGACGAATGGTATGCCGCGTTCTGGCCGGCGCTTTCCGCCGCCTTCGGCCGGCAGGCCGCCGTACCCGAAGCGCCGGCGGGAATCCATCTCGACTTCGTCAAGGCCGGCCGCGAAAGCGCGTTGCGGCTCGGCGACCTCAAGCAGGGCGTCGTGGTCGAGAACCGCGAGCTGGTCGACATGGCCGCTGCCGGCGCCCGCTCCAAGCGCCATATCGAGTTCGCCCTGCCCGAGGGCATGACCTACCGCGCCGGCGACTATCTCGCCGTGCTCGCCCGCAATCCGGACGCGCTGGTCGACCGCGTGCTGCGCCGCTTCGGCCTTTCCTCCGACACTCTGGTGGTCATCGACCGCGCCGCCGGCTCCACCGGCCTGCCGGTCGGCCATCCGGTCAGCTGCGGCGAGCTCATCGCCAACTATGTCGAGCTCGCCCAGCCCGCCACCCGCGCCCAGGTCGCCGCGCTCGCCGCGGCCACCCGCTGCCCGCCGGAGAAGAAGGAGCTGGAGGCGCTCGCCGGCGACGGCTACGAGAACGAGGTACTCGGCCGCCGCTTCAGCGTCATCGACCTGCTCGACCGCTTCCAGTCCTGCCCGATCGATTTCGCCCGCTTCCTCGACATGCTGCCGCCGATGAAGGCGCGGCAATATTCCATCTCGTCCTCGCCGCTGTGGAACCCGGCCAACGCCACGCTCACCATCGCCGTGGTCGACGCGCCGGCGATGTCAGGCGTCGGCCGCTACCAGGGCGTCGCCTCCTCCTATCTGGCGGGGCTCGAACCCGGCGACCGCGTCTCCATCGCCGTGCGCCCGTCCAATGCGCGCTTCCATCCGCCGGCCGATCCGAAGACGCCGCTGGTGATGATCTGCGCCGGCTCCGGCCTCGCGCCCTTCCGCGGTTTCCTGCAGGAGCGCGCCGCGCAGAAGGCCGCCGGCCAGGAGGTCGGCCCGGCGCTCCTGTTCTTCGGCACCAACCATCCCGATGTCGACTACCTCTACCGCGACGAGCTCGCGGCCTGGCAGAACGACGGCGTCGTCACCGTCCTGCCCGCCTTCTCCGACGCGCCGGAGGGCGACATCCGCTTCGTCCAGCACCGCGTCTGGTCCGACCGCGCCCTGATCGCCGACCTCTTCCGCCGGGGCGGCACCGTCTTCGTCTGCGGCGACGGCAAGCACATGGCGCCTGCCGTGCGCGAAACCCTGGTCAAGATCTACCGCGACACCACCGGCGCCTCGGCAGAAGACGCCGACACCTGGGCTGACACGATCGAGCGCGACCACGGGAGATATGTGGCCGACGTGTTCGCGTGAGGGCGGGATGGCGGCCGATCGGCGTGATCGCTACGCCCGCCGAGGTCACGCCGCCTTTCTCAGGATATGGCGTCCGTCCGGCGCGACATAGCGCCCGTTCGCCAGCGCGCTGGCGCGGCCGTAGAGCGCGAGCGTGCGCAGCACCTGCGCCACCCGCGGCTCGATCCGCCTGCCGCCGCCTCTGAAGCCGCGCGCGAGCGCGGCCACGTCCATCGGCCGGCCGCTTGCGCCGAGCAGCGTCTCGACGGCGAGCGTCTGCTCGCCCTTGTCCTTCGGCCAGGCCGGCAGGCGGCTGTCGATCGCGACCACCGTTTCGCCGAGGTCGAGCTCCCCGGTCTTCACCGGCGCGCCCTTGGCGAAGCGCGGAATCTGGTAGTCGGGCCGCAGCCAGCGCACATGGCCCGCCGCCTCTTCCTTCGCCCGCTCGGCGTTCAGCGCGACCAGCCGCGCGAGGATCTCCTCGCCGGGCAGGTCCGCTGGCCAGCCATAGGCCTGCGCCGTCAGCCGGTCGATCGTCTCGTGCAGCTCCTTCAGGATCAGCACCAGCCCGCGATTCTTGATGTCTTCCTCCTTCGCGGTGAGCGCGGATCCTCCCCCGCCTGCGGGGGAGGGGGACCGCGAAGCGGTGGAGGGGGCGTCGCCCCTCAGCTTCTCCAGCACATTGTAGAGCCCGGTCAGCGTCAGGTCCGGATGCTCGGCCAGCACACGCTTGCGCAGCGCATCGAGCTCTTCTCCGGCCTCGCGCAGTTTTTGGCGGAGCGCTTCGGAGAGTTCGGGAAAGGGGAACGGGTCGAAGCAGCGGGATTTGGAATAGCGGGGATCGTTGCCGTAGCCGAGCCAACCTCCCATTGTCGGCGCCCAGCTTGTATGAATGCGGCTGGATAGAATTGCCAAGATCGCCGCGTCCGGAATAGCTACGACAACGATCATATTGTCGGCCAGAATCGAAGCATCCAAAAACTGAAATACACGATGCTTTGTGGTTTCGACGGTGGCGATGTAACGCGGAAGCCCGTCAAGAGCAGGCCTGAGCTCCCCGCGCGGCTCACCAAATATCCACCAGTTCTGCCGGTAGCTTCCGCGATTGTTCCATTCGCGCCCGAGCTTGCGGCCATCCTTATCCGTGCGTGGTTTACCATGCTCGTCGAGGTCGTATCGCACCCGCTCCGTGAGATGCTGGTACACTTCCGGAAAATCCCGCCGAACAGTCTCGGCCGAAAGGCCGAACAGATCGATGACCATGACATTACGCGGATGCGCGGTGAGATCTCGTCCGTTTCGGTATGATTTGACGTGTTTGACGAGGCCGGGTCTGGTGTGAAGACCGAGATGCTCAGCCTCGGTGCGAGTTACAATAAACCCGGAGCCCATGAGCTGCACACCTCTCGAGCAAAGCCCCTGTGTCGCAAGCAGTGGTGATGCAGTCGCCACGTTCACGCCCGTCGTCAGGTCGGAATTGATCGCTCCGCTCTTGAAACCGAATTCCAGCCTCGGCTCATCCGTATCCAGTCCTGTCTCCTCCATCACCTCATACAGCGTCCCCTCCTTTTTCCCCGCCTCGCCCACCGTCATCGCGATCCGCACCGCCGCGCTGTCCTTGGTCGCCTTGGTCCAGGGATGGTCGGCAATGGCGAAGACCAGGCTCATCGGGTTCTTGGCGTTGAGATGCCGCTCCATCACCCGGCGCTGGAACACCTGGCTGATCGAATTCGTCGTCACCAGGCCGAAGCGACGCAACGGGCTCGCCTTGCGCGTCAAGAGTTCCGCCGCCCGGTCCCACCAGTACATGACGAAATCCGCGCTCTCGTTCATGTGCTTGTGCACCGCCCACAGCGTCTCGACATAGGCCGAGCCCAGCCGCGACCGCATGTCCTTGCCGCCCATGAACGGAGGGTTCCCGACAATGAACTCCGCTTCCGGCCAGTCCGGCCGGCGCGCATTCGGGTAGGTCTCGACACGTTTCCCGTTCTTGTCCGCCACCGTTGGCAGCGGATATCCGTCCCAGGTCAGCACGGCGTCATAGCCGTCGCGGCGGCCGAAATTGATGTTGGCGAAGGCCTTCAGGATCGGCTCGGCCGGATGGCCCGTATGCGTGCGGTAATGCTGCTGCAGGTAGCCGATCCATACGACGAGCTCCGCGATGGCAGCCGCGCGCGGATTGAGCTCCAGCCCGAGGAACTGATGCGGGTCCACCGTTTCCCGCTCCAGGCCGAGGCTCTCGCTGACGCCGAGACGCGCCAGCGTCTCCAGCACCTCGCCTTCTAGCCGTTTCATCAGCTCCAGGCTGACATAGAGGAAATTGCCGGTGCCGCAGGCAGGGTCGAGCACGCGGGTCGTGCAGAGCCCGTGATGAAACGCGCGCACGATCGCGGCCGCGGTCTTTTCCTCGCCGCGCTCCTTGGCGTCCTCCGCCTTGGTCAGTGCCCGTTCCCAGTCCTCGCGCAACGGCTCCATCACCGTCACCTCGACCAGTCGCTGCACATAGGAACGCGGCGTGTAGTGTGCGCCGAGCTTCCTGCGCTCGCCCGGCTCCAGCGCTTGCTCCAGCAGGGTGCCGAAGATCGCCGGGTCGACTTCGGTCCACTTTGCCCTCGCAGCCTCCAGCAACTCGCCGATCTCTTCGCGGCCGAGGGGGACCGCCCGCGCGTCCTTGAACAGATTGCCGTTGAAGTGACGCAGATGCGCGCGGAAGGCCGAGAAGAAGCGCCGCTCGTGTGCAGGGTTGTCCATCTTCGCCCACAATTCCTCGATCAGCGGCACGAAGGCGCCGGGGCTCGAAATGCAGTCCTGCAACAGGTCGGTAAACTTGCCTCTGGGAAGAAGATCGACGTCCTCCGCGAACATGGTGAAGATGCAGCGCATCAGGAAATGCGCCACCTCTTCAGGTGCATGCTTTGCCTCCAGCGCCTTTGACACCTCCGCCAACCGCCGTGCGATCGCCCGCGTCACTCGCGCCGACTCCCGTGCCGGGTCGAGGCTCGCGGGATCGGTCCAGATCTTCGCCAGCAGGTCGCGCGTCTCGGGTCGGCGCAGGTCCTCCATGTAGATGCGAAAGCCCTTGCGGTCGGGAAACTGGCCGTAGGCGCGGCCAGTGCCGGTGAAGTCGGCGAAGATCTCGAAGGCGTGGCCGACATCGCAGGTGACGATGAAGGGCGGCGCCGGCTGGCTCGCATCGAGCAGGAAGACATAGGCCTCCGCCTGCCGGCGCGCATTCTGCATCATCGCGTCCCAGCCGCGCGCCGCCGAGCGCCTGCCCAGGCTCTCGGGCTCCGCGTCCGGCAGCGGCAGCTGCCCGGGTATGGCGTTCTTGGCGCCCGGCATACGCGACTGCTTGGCCTCCAGGATGAAGCAGCCCTTCTTGTAGAGATCGATGCGCTTCGAGGAGGCCACATCGTCGCTGTCGCGGGTGCGCACCGCGCGTTCGAAGACATAGTCGTTGCGCCCGGTCTCGGCCCCCGCCGGCCGTGGCCGGTCGACCGCGATCACGTCGCAGAGCTCCGACAGGAACATCTGATAGTTGGCACGCTCCGCGCCCCCCTCCCGCGCTGTCCAGCGCCGGATGAAATCCTCCGCGTCCACCCCGCTCCCCCCGTCGCGACGCGCGCGGCCGTGGGCGCGGCCCAACGCCACGCCGTCCTCCATTCAACGGACGCGCGAGAAAGCCGGTCTTTTTGCCGGCATCGCACTCTAAAATTGTACAATCCGGATTTGCAATCGCAAAGTTGCATCCGCCGGCGGAGCGATGCCGAGATCTTCCTTCGCCCGGCGGCGAGGCCTCCTGTCCGAATGGTCTTGGGCCGCCATCTTCCGCGAATTCCAGACGCTGGCGTCTTTATGTCTTCCCAACATGACGTAACGTCAACTACACTGCCCTGGGGCATTCGATCTTCCCAGGAGCAATAGGATGCAAGTGCTGAAAGCGATCTGCGTGGCCGCCTGTGCCGCGCTCACCGCGCTAAACCCCGCCGCCGCCCAGGCGCCCGGCGCGGTCTCGACGTCCACGGCGTCCACCCCCTCCGTGACCAGCCTCACCGCGGCCCAGCGCGCCGCGATCACGCGCGAGCTGATCGCCAAGTGGCAAAGCGTGGTCAAGGCCTCGCCGGGCGGCGACGTCGCGCGCTGGTCGGCCAGGCTGACGGCCGCCATCGCCGAGGGAGACGCCGCCAATGTCCTGCGCGCCACAACCGCGCCGACGCTGGAGCTGATGCATGCCGCGCTGACTGGCTACATCCCCACCGCCGTCGAGGTGCAGGCCGCCTCCGGCGCGATCGGCAACGGCCTCGTGGCGCCGCAGGCGCTCGGCGACGTCAATGCCGATTTGACCTTCACGCCGCTGCCCAACGGCCGCTGCCGCATCGCCAATTCCGTCGTGCTCAACAGCCCGCTGCCCGCCGCCACGCCGCGCCACCTGGTCGTCGCACCGGCCGGGAGCTATCAGGGCCAGGGCGGCGTCGGCACCATCGCCGGCGGCAATTCCTCAGCGGACTGCGGCATTCCCGGCACGTATCCTGCCGCCTATGCGCTCTCGATCTCGCTGCTCTCGCCGGCCGGCAACGGCACGTTCAAGGTCTACGCTTACGGCCAGACGCACGAGGCGGGCCCCGGCATCCTGTTCTCTGCCGGCAGCTACGGCGAGGCGGGCAACCTGACCGTCCCCGCCTGCAACACCTGCCTCTGGGACATCACCGTGCGCGCCAGCACCCAGGTGCACTATGTCATCGACGTGATCGGCTATTACATGCGCCCGGTGGCGACCGCGCTCGATTGCGTCACCACGGCGACGGGCGATCTCACCGTCGCGCCGGGGAGCGGTGGCAACGCCGTCGCGCCCGTCTGCGCGGCCGGCTACACCCAGACCTCGACCAACTGCGAATCCTCCACCTGGATGATGCCCATGGTCTTCTTCAAGAGCGGCACCTGTTCGGCACTGAACAACTCCACGGGCCCCGCCACCCTGCGCGCCAGCCGCACCTGCTGCCGCGTGCCCGGCCGCTGAGGCCAGCGCATCTCCGGGCCGCCCGCGCGGCCCGGACCCTTTGCCTTTCAGCACTTCCCTGCTAAAGGCGCGCTCATGACCTTCCCGCTCGACCACATCCGCAATTTCTCGATCGTCGCCCACATCGACCACGGCAAGTCGACGCTCGCCGACCGGCTGATCCAGCTCACCGGCGGGCTCGACGCGCGCGAGATGGAGGGCAAGGAGCAGGTGCTCGACAACATGGACATCGAGCGCGAGCGCGGCATCACCATCAAGGCGCAGACCGTGCGCCTCTCCTACCGGGCCAAGAACGGCGAGGACTACATCCTCAACCTCATCGACACGCCCGGCCATGTCGACTTCGCTTATGAAGTTTCACGCAGCCTCCGCGCCTGCGAGGGCTCGCTGCTGGTCGTCGACGCCTCTCAAGGGGTCGAGGCCCAGACGCTCGCCAATGTCTACCAGGCGATCGACGCCAACCACGAGATCGTCGTGGTGCTCAACAAGGTCGACCTGCCCGCCGCCGAGCCCGAGCGCATCCGCGAGCAGGTGGAGGAGGTAATCGGCATCGACGCCTCCCAGGCCGTGCTGATCTCCGCCAAGACCGGCCTCGGCGTGCCGGACGTGCTCGAAGCCATCGTCCACCAGCTCCCGCCGCCGCGCGAGGGCGACCCGGCCGCGCCCTTGAAGGCGATGCTGGTCGACTCCTGGTACGACGCCTATCTCGGCGTCATCGTGCTGGTGCGCGTCATCGATGGCACGCTGAAGAAGGGCCAGACCATCCGCATGATGGGCACCGGGGCCAAATATCCGGTCGAGCGCACCGGCTTCTTCACGCCGAAGATGATCCAGGCCGAGGAGATCGGCCCCGGCGAGTTCGGCTTCATCACCGCCTCGATCAAGGAGGTGGCCGACACCCGCGTCGGCGACACCATCACCGAGGACCGCCGCCCGACGCCCGAGATGCTGCCGGGCTTCAAGCCGGCGCAGCCGGTCGTCTTCTGCGGCCTCTTCCCGGTCGACGCCGCCGACTTCGAGGACCTGCGCGCCGCCATGGGCAAGCTGCGCCTCAACGACGCCAGCTTCTCCTTCGAGATGGAGACATCGGCCGCGCTCGGCTTCGGCTTCCGCTGCGGCTTCCTCGGCCTTCTCCACCTCGAGATCATCCAGGAGCGGCTGGAGCGCGAGTTCGACCTCGACCTCATCGCCACCGCGCCCTCCGTCGTCTACCGCATGGCGATGACCGACGGCACGGTGAAGGAGCTGCACAACCCGGCCGACATGCCGGACCTGGTCAAGATCGCCCACATCGAGGAGCCGTGGATCCGCGCCACCATCCTCACGCCGGACGACTATCTCGGCTCCATCCTCAAGCTCTGCCAGGACCGGCGCGGCGTCCAGCACGACCTTTCCTATGTGGGAAAACGCGCCATGCTGGTCTACGACCTGCCGCTCAACGAGGTGGTGTTCGACTTCTACGACCGGCTGAAGTCGATCTCCAAGGGCTACGCCTCCTTCGACTACGCGCTCACCGACTATCGCGAGGGCGACCTGGTCAAGATGTCGATCCTGGTCAACGAGGAGCCGGTCGACGCGCTCTCCATGCTGGTCCACCGCTCCGCCGCCGAAAAGCGCGGCCGCGCCATGTGCGAGAAGCTGAAGGAGCTGATCCCGCAGCACATGTTCAAGATCCCGATCCAGGCGGCCATCGGCGGCCGCGTCGTCGCCCGCGAAACCATTTCGGCGCTGCGCAAGGACGTGACCGCCAAATGCTACGGCGGCGACATCACCCGCAAGCGCAAGCTGCTCGACAAGCAGAAAGAGGGCAAGAAGCGCATGCGGCAGTTCGGCAAGGTGGACATCCCGCAGGCGGCGTTTATTGAGGCGCTTAAGATGGGGGACTAAGCGGTCGGGCCTCCGGCCCGACGCATCGATCCGGTGGATCGATGCGAGCGCAAGTCCGGGCGGGGGCTGCCGCAGGCAGCAGGGACCCGCCCCGGGGGGACGTTGAAGCTGCTGCGACCCCTCAACCTATCAGTTTGTGCTACGATCGAGACGTTTCGCAACGCGAGCCGACCCCGCCGCCCCCCCGCGCGGCGCGCCGCCGCATCACTGCACATATTCCCCCGCGATCGAGCACTCGGCGCCGCTCATCCCGTAGGTCACGAAGCTCAGCGACAGTTCGAGGAAGCGGTCGCGGCCGACATAGAAATAGACCGGCTCGTTGATCGTGTAGACATAGGTGCTGTTGACCACGGTCTCGCCCTTGATGGGGATGAACACCTTCTTCTTCGTCGGCCCGCCTTGCACCTCCGTCATGCCGAGCGTCAGCCGGTCCATCCGCACCGACGAATAGATGTAGCAGTTGACGGAGCGGATCAGCACGCGCGTGGTCGACGGCGTCTTCGGGAAGGTTTTCAGGCAGGCGATCCGGGGCGGGTCCATGTTGGTGCAGGTCGCCATCGGGCTGGCGCCGTCGTAGATGCTGGGCGCCGTCTGCGCCCCCGCCGGCGACGCGGCCGCGCAGAGCATCATCAGGGCGGCAAGGCGGCGGGAAAGATATCGCATCCGCAATCTCCGGTCTCCGCCGGCCCGACGCCGGCCCGCCAGACTAGACCCTCGACCTGCCGTTGCGTCAAGTCCGGCCAGTTGCCGCGAAGGGGTGGGATGGCGTGCCGGGATGGCGTTTATTGAAGCGCTGAAGATGGGGGACAACTAGCGCCGCTAATTGGAATCTTAAAATAGATCGGCCGGCACGAAGAACTCAACTCCTTTGTATGAGCCAAGTACCTTCCTATTTTGATTCTGTTCCTTGCAGATAGTAGACGCTTTTATCATATCCCACGATCTGCGAAGAGACATATCGAAATCCCTTTTGTTTCTGGCTAAAGACATATCTATATTCTTCACTAGATCTACTGCTGTCTCACGATCAATCGTACCTGCTTCAAATTCTTGCTCAAACCAGTGCATTAGAGCTGACAGAAGAACCGGATAATTCTCTGCATCCTTCGCCTTGAATATTGATTCCATGTAAAAATGCCGACCGAGTTCCAGATCTCCCTTCTTAAATCTCACAAGCCCTTCGAGACCATCCCTATACATGGCCTCCACTGACTTTGAAGGTGGTTTTATTTTTGACAGAGCAATTTCGGCTTCCTCTACCCTCCCTAGCTTTGCGAGAGCGAATGCCCTGTTGTTCTGCAGCATGAAACTGCTTGGATTGGCGACTAGTCCTCGATCCGCAAAGCCCAATCCAGCTTCATAATCTCTCGCTAAGGCGAGACTAATGAATGATCCGTGCGCTGCTGCTCGCACAGAATAAGGCTCATCCAAGAACCAACGCTCGACACTTTCAACGCCTACAGACACTTCGCCGGTGTCAAGCGAGTGAAGCACTCGTGCCTCGTGCATGTCCTCTCGTTCAAGAAGGTTGTTAGGATAGTCGACCTGCAGTTTGTCGCTTCGATCCATCCATTGCGCTTGAGCAACTGCATTTTCGGTTGGGTTATCTAAGCTTCGCGCGATGAGACGTCGCGCTCGCTTCCGGTTGCCGGAAGAAATCTCCAACATGCCCAACGCTGACGCAAGCTCACTATACTGCCTATTTATTCGCTTTGATCCTGCGATCCCGGCGATCTGCGATATACCCCATCGTGGGCTGCGACCCAAAAGATCTGCCAACGCAACTTCGGTCGACATTATCCACGGATCAACCCGAACTAGGTTTGATTTTGTGATAGCCCTGTAAGCGCGCGCCAAATCTCCCTGATGCACGAAAAAGCGAGCTGCGCTTCGCAATACAAATCTATCCTCTGGCGCTGCTTTTAAGGCACGCTCGGCCGCCTTGGCGGCTGGGGTCAACTGACCTATCAACGTGTAGTTTCGTGCCAGCTCAATTGCCGCAATAGCGTCAAGTGGCTGACGGCGTAGTCGCACCTTGAGCTTACGAATTGTAGAATAAAGCGTATCGTCACCATAGGACGAAGGCAGAGCCGCGTAAGCGATTTTTTGTGTTGAAGAGCTTCGGAAAAACTCAAGTGCAGAGTTTGCCCGAACGTCCTGCCCCGCGAGCGAGACAGCATCTGCTACTTCTGCCGCACTGATTAGATCGGGTTGCGCATGCCACTCTCTCAGACTCCGCTCCAATTCGCGACGGGCGCTTGAGTGAATCTCCGACCTAGCCTGTTCCGACCCCCGCATCTCGGTAGTCGGCGTTAAAGCCAATTTTCGCCACCGCGGCAGAATCCGACGGGGCTTTGTCAACTCGCTTTCGTCCATTATCCAACCTGTGCCAGCCTATCGAACAGTGACACGTATCTTTTTAGCGAGTAATGGGTACCACGTGGATAGATTTCGGCCGGATGGCCGCGTCTGGCCGGGTCTGGCTCACTTAGTTGAAGGACGCAATCGACGATCTGATCGGCATACTTTCGAACGGCGGGGTCCGCAGACGCAGCCAGAGTATCTGCCAAACACTCAATCTCTTCACCAAAGGCAGCGCGCCAATAGGGGAGAACTTCTAGGAATGTGCCACCCCACCCGCCTACAGCAAGCGGGCGGTGGAGAGCACTCATCCGATCGACCAAGGAGGGAGTTAACATTCTCCCACAGAATAGATAGTAGATAAAGCTTCCAAGGAGATATAAATCGCACGCCCGTCGCGACTCATTAGAAAAGATGCGCTGGCCCGGCTTTCCGTCTTTTGCATAAAGCACCTCGGGAGCAGCATAACGCGGATCACCAACTATAGCGTTGCAATCATGCGGAGCTAGAATGTCTTCACGCGTAGCCTGACCTAGATCGGCAACGCGGTGGCCATCGCTGTACACTAGAATGTTGGGGGGCTTTATATCATTGTGGCTTACTAGCGCGCCATGTAGTTGCGATATACCTACGGTGACGTGATGTAGTAGAGAAAATTTCTGCGCAAATGTCCAATTTTTCTCGATCAAGGCGTGTGTTCTTACATCGCCGTCTGCGAGTTCGAATATTAGGTAAAATAGAGGCTCTTTGACGCCATTGTTTTCCAACATAGCGTCGCCGAAATCAATCGTAAGCGATACACGATCCATACTATTACCACGACAGTGCTCTGAAACCCCCGCCTCAAATGAATGGTGCATTAGGACGGCCTGAAGCCGCACCGCTATGGATTCATCGTTGTCGTGGGCAAGATCGGCATCGGACGCCTTTAGGAAGCCCTCTTTGCCACTCTCGTGACGAACCCTGTAACCAAAAGAGCGCTTGCCACCACTGTTGCCGTCCGGGTCCGTTAGTCGGTCCAGGATTGTCCAAAGCCCGGGCATCTTCTTTCCGGGAACCGTTCTCCCTTCCAAGTTTGCTGCAATGCCCATCTCCGCCCCTCAACCCTCATCCAGATTTTGTGCTATTGGAGAACGCAAAGCCGATTGCGCTGCCTACAACGAGAGAAATGAGCCCTGTGGCCCAAGTCTGAAGTTCCCTGTCACCCATTCTTAAGGCGATTGATAGAAACAGAACCCCAACTATTAAAGCAGCTGCAGCTATGATCAGAGCTGCTCTAATCTTCAAGAGATCACCCGGAGTTTCACTTACTGAGGACCTTGGAATAACCTCATCCGACTCGATTTTCTCCGGGTGATTCATCGGAATATCTCAGTTTAGCACGCCAACTATTTCGGCATCAAGTTTGCTTGGGTCCTTTACGAATCCTATATGGCTTCTTCCGCGTTCCTTCTGGTCCTTATAGGCCTTCAAGACCGATAGAGCACGGCGAACTATTTCGGTTTTGGTAGCCCCTTCTTCGTTTGCGAGGCGCTCGATGAAATCAGCCACTTCAGGGCTAACTTCGATGTTCATCCGTATCTTGCTCATTCTCTAACTCCATATGAGCGTTAAATGAGGGATATATGTGCATAAATTGCCCATTGTCAATGTTCTTGATGATTGGAATGGTCTCGCCGCCAACCCGTACTATTCCGCAACTTCCCGTGCGAACGAATCGGTGGCTCTAGGCATCTTGTCCAAATTAGCTAGTTTAGCTAATCGCCTGTTATGAAAACCCTTGCCGCAACCGACGCCAAAAACCGTTTCGACGAACTGATCGACATGGCCCAGGCTGAGCCGGTTCTTGTCCAGCGGCGGGGGTGCGACGTAGCGGTGGCGCTGTCACCGGAAGAGTTCCGCCGCCTCACGGACGCCGCGTCCGGCAAGGTCAGCTCGGCTGTCGAGAGACTGCATGCCGAGAGCGCCAGGCGCTGGGGCAAGGTCTATGAGGCGCTGGCGAGTTAGCGCTCTATCTCCCCCCTGGAGGGGGAGAAAGCAAATTCCTGGGCTTGGCGCAGCCAAGTCCTTGGAATTTGCCAGAGAGGGGTGAGACGCCGGTTCGCCGCAGGCGAATTCGTCATGCCGGTGGCATGACGAAAGGCGTCGAACGGGGGGGTGAGGCAGCGGTTCGCCGCAGGCGAAGCAGAAGGTCCGGTGGACCTTCTGCAGCAGCCGAACGCCCGAAGCCATAGCGGAGGGCCCGAAAGCAGCGGGACCCGCCCCGGCAGGCCGCCGCTACCTCCGGCCGGAGGCTCTCCTGGTGCGATAGGGGCGTGCATCAATTCCCACCAGGGGTGGATCGCCGCCGCCACAATCTCCCCCTCACGTGCGATTTCTAAGACTTGGCCTTCGGCCAAGGTCGTGAAATCGGCCCTTCGGGCGTTCGTCATTTGACAAGCCCATTCAAGGGCTTGTCATCCGCTGCGCGGAACCATTCCTCACTCTCTCCCTCAAGGGGAGAGATCGAGCGGCGTACCCGCCATCGCTTTTTCCATCCACACCCCTTCCCGCCTCCGCGACACTGTCGGCGATGAAAGGAGGCGACGGTGAGTGTCTGGGACAGAAGTGACGGGGAAAGCGGGATCGACTGGGACGGCGTCATCGAGCGCAACGTGCGCCTGCTCGGCCCCATCGTCGCCACGCTGTGCGTCATGGCGGGGCTTTTCGAGCGCCCGAGCGCCCGGAGCCATAGCGAAGGACCTGGTGAGGGGTATCTGCCGTCCCCGACTCTTCCCCGCCGCTGGCACCGCGCCGTCTACCGCTTGCTGCGCGCGGCGGAAGCCGCCGTGCGCCGGCTGATCATCGTCGTCGGCCGCGACATGGTGGCAGCGGAGCCGGTGCTGGCCCCGCTCAAGACCAGGTCCGGCCCGCTGGTCACGCACATCCCCGTCCGCCCCGGCCTGGGGCTCGCCTGCGCCGGTCCCGCCGAGGTTCCCGCCGAAGCGAACCCCCCGCGCAAACTCGCCTTCTCCCTCCTCGACCCGCTGCCCGATCCGACGAGGCCGCCATTCCTCATGCGCAGCTCCGGCGTGCCGCGCATGTCCGTGCCGGGCTGGACGCCGCTCTTTCCCGTCGCGCCCCGCCACGAGCCGTCGCCCAACGACCCGATCGATGCCGGATATCTGCGCCGGCGGGTGGACGCGCTCAGCCGCGCGCTTGCCGACCTGCCGCGCCAGGCGCAGCGGCTCGCCCGCTGGCGGGCGCGCTGCGAGGCGCTGCGCAAGGCACGCCGCGTCCGCCGCCTCTCGACGCTGCGCCCCGGCCGCGCCTACGGGCTGCGCCGGCCCGGCTCGCCGCGGCCCGAGCACCCGATCGACGACATCCTGCGCGACCTGCACTATTTCGCCTGGGAAGCGCAGGAGCCGCGCGACACGTCGTGAGACGGCAATGCCCGCGCAAGCAAGGCCGGCGATGATGGCGCCATGCGAATTTTGGCCGCCGTCCTCGTCGCGCTTGCGCTCAGCACCCCCGCCCATGCCGAGGGCGGCATGACCTTCTACATGAAGAACGAAACCACCCGCGCCATGGTGCTGGAGCTGCACGGCCGCGACACGCAGCGCGTCTGGCCGGGCGACGACCAAGTCTACCTGCTCGAGCCCGGCGAGAAGAAGTCGGTGCTGATCGACTGCCGCGAGGGCGAAAACATCTGCTACGGCGCCTGGGTCAACGGCAACGACCGCATCTCCTACGGCGTCGGGCCGGACGGGAACCGCGCGTGCCGCGACTGCTGCTCGATCTGCGTCGCCAAGACCACCACGACCATCGACATGCCGCGATAGCGGACGTATCACTCCGGGCGCTCAGAGCCGGAGGAAAGCATGGCAGGTCTGTATTTCGACGAACTCTCGGTGGGCCAGGTCTTCCGCCACGAGATCCGCCGCACCATCACCGAGGCCGACAATGTCTGGTTCTCGGCCATCACCCACAACCCGGCCTATCTCCACCTCGACGAGGAATACTGCCGCACCGAGACCGAGTTCGGCACCCGCATCGTCAACTCCTGCTTCACGCTGTCGCTGATGGTCGGCATCTCCGTCGGCGAGACGACGCTCGGCACCGCCATCGCCAATCTCGGCTGGGACGAGGTGCGCTTCCCCAAGCCCGTCTTCCACGGCGACACCATCCGCGTCGAGACCGAGGTCGCCGAGCTGCGCGCCTCGAAGTCGCGGCCCGACCAGGGCATCGTCACCTTCATCCACCGCGCCTACAACCAGAAGAACGAGCTCGTCGCTTCCTGCCGCCGCGCCGGCCTGCAGAAGAAGAGGCCGGCATGATCCCGCGTTCGCTGCTCTTCGTCCCGGCCGATTCCGAAAAGAAGCTCGCCAAGGGTCTCGGCTCCGGCGCCGACGCGCTGATCCTCGACCTGGAAGATTCCGTCTCCCTCGAGCGCAAGCCGGTGGCGCGCGACATGGCCGCGGCCTTTCTCGCGGAGAACCGCGGCGGCGAAGGTCCCGCGCTCTGGGTGCGGGTCAACCCGCTCGCGCAGGGCGGGCTCGACGATCTCGTGGCGATCGTGCGGGCCGCCCCCGCCGGCCTGATCGTGCCCAAGCCCGACGGCCCGTCCGACCTCCTCTCGCTCGGCCTGATGCTCGATGCGCTGGAGCGCCGGGACGGCATCGCCGCGCCCATCCCGCTCATCCCCATCGCCACCGAGACGCCGACGGCCGTGCTGTCGCTTGGCGACTACGCGCAGGTTCCCGTCCCGCGCCTCGCCGCCATCACCTGGGGCGCGGAGGATCTCGCCGCCGCCCTCGGCGCCCGCGCCAACCGCGGGCCCGACGGCGCGCTCGACCTGACCTATCGGCTGGCCCGCTCCTCCTGCCTGCTCGCTGCCAAGGCCGCCGGCGTCGCGGCCATCGACACGGTCTGGACCGACTTCTCCGACGCCGCCGGCTTCGCCGCCGACTGCGCGGCCGCCGCGCGCGAGGGCTTTTCCGGCCGCATGGCCATCCACCCCAACCAGGTCGCCGTCATCAACGCCGCCTTCACCCCCTCGGCCGAGGAGGTCGCGCATGCGCGGGAGGTGGTCGCGGCCTTCGCCGCCGCGCCGGGTGCCGGCGTCGTCAACCTCGGCGGCAGGATGTTCGACGTGCCCCACCTGAAACAGGCCCGCGCCCTCATCGCGCAGGCCGAGGCGTTTGCGGCGCGCGGTTAAGCCGTCACGCCCGCCGCCTTCAGCCGCGCGATCTCGTCCGCCGCGAAGCCGAAGCCCGCGAGAATCTCCGCCGTATCCGCCCCCGGCTCCGTCGCCGGGTGCGAGATCTGCGACGGCGTGCGGCTGAAGCGCGGCGCGGGCGCGGTGTTGACCACGCCGCCGACCGTCGGGTGGATGCCCCGCGCCGCCATGTGCGGATGCGCCTGCGCCTCGTCCAGGTCGAGCACCGGCGCGAAGCAGGCGTCCGAGCCTTCCAGCACCGCGCACCACTCCTCCCGCGTCTTCGTCCGGAACACCTCCTCGAACCGCGCCTTCAGCCTGGGCCAGCCTTTCGTGTCGTATTGCTGCGGCAGATCCTCGCCCGCGAGCCCCAGCTTCTCGATCATCTCGGCATAGAACTTCGGCTCCAGCGCGCCGATCGCCACATGCTTCCCGTCGCCGGTCTCGTAGACGCCGTAGAACGGCGCTCCGCCGTCGAGCAGGTTCGTCCCGCGCCTGGTCTGGAAGCTGCCCATCTGCCGGAAGGCGTGGAACATGGTCATCAGCCCCGCCGTGCCGTCGACGATCGCCGCGTCCACCACCTGCCCCTTGCCCGAGCGCAGCGCCTCTATGTGCGCGGCCAGCACGCCCATCGCCAGATACATCGACCCGCCGCCGAAATCGCCGAGCAGGTTGAGCGGCGGCACCGGCGCCCCGCCCGTCGGCCCGATCGCGGCCAGCGCACCGGTCAGGGCGATATAATTGATGTCGTGGCCGGCCGCCTTCGCCAGCGGCCCCTCCTGTCCCCAGCCGGTCATGCGGCCGAACACCAGCCGCGGATTGGCGGCGAGGCACACCTCCGGCCCGAGCCCGAGCTTCTCCATCACGCCGGGCCTAAACCCCTCGATCAGGATGTCGGCCTGGCTCGTCAGCCTGAGCACCGTAGCCACGCCCTCCGGCGACTTGAGGTCGACGGCGATCGAGCGCTTGTTGCGGTTGAAGAGGTCGTAGCGGACGGGGATCTCGACGCCGAGACCCGACGGCGCGAGCCGGTCGACGCGGACCACGTCGGCGCCCATGTCGGCCAAGAGCATGCCGCAGAACGGCCCCGGGCCGATGCCCGCCATTTCGATGATCCGGATCCCCGCGAGCGGTCCCATGTGTCCTCCCTTTCTTGTCCTCGAAGACGATGGCTCGCCGAGATGCGCGCCGCCGTCAATAGACCGATGCCGGCACACCGGCCGTTGCGCGAAATGTTCTTGTAATGTTCTTGACGCGCAGTTCGCGATATGTTTCGATGGTTTTGCAACCAGACATTGGGGACGCCGGGCGAGGGGTTGAGCGCCGGCAGGTCGCAGCGCACGGGGCGGGCAATGGTTTCGCGGGTGAGCACGGTCGCATTCGAGGGGATCGAGGCGGTTCCGGTCGACGTCCAGGTGATGATCGCGCCGGGCAAGATGAACATCCATATTGTCGGCCTGCCAGACAAGGCGGTGGCCGAGAGCCGCGAGCGCGTGCAGGCCGCGCTCCACGCATCAGGCCTGTCGCTGCCGGCCAAGAAGGTGACGGTGAACCTCGCCCCGGCCGACCTGCCGAAGGAGGGCAGTCACTACGACCTGCCGATCGCACTCGGCCTGATGGCCGCGCTGGGCGCGATCCCTGGCGATGCGATCGCGGACTATGTGGTGCTGGGCGAACTGTCGCTCGACGGCACGATCGCGCCCGTCGCCGGCGCCCTGCCGGCCGCGATCGGGGCGAATGCGATCGGCAAGGGCCTGATCTGCCCGCATGCGTCCGGACCGGAGGCGGCGTGGGCAGGTTCCGACATCGACATCCTGGCGCCGCGCAGCCTGATCGCGATCGCCAATCATTTCCGCGGCACGCAGGTTCTGTCGCGGCCCGAACCTGCGGTGAAGCGCATGGGCGTGGACGCGCTCGACCTCGCCGACATCAAGGGCCAGGAGAGCGCCAAGCGGGCGCTGGAGGTGGCGGCGGCCGGCGGGCACAATCTGCTGATGATCGGGCCTCCGGGCTCAGGCAAGTCGATGTTGGCGCAGCGTTTGCCGTCGATCCTGCCGCCGCTGTCGCCGAAGGAACTGCTGGAAGTGTCGATGATCGCCTCGATCGCCGGCGAGCTGGCCGACGGCAGGCTCACCGATCGGCGGCCGTTCCGCAGCCCCCATCATTCCGCCTCGATGGCGGCGATGGTGGGCGGGGGCCTGCGCGTGCGGCCGGGCGAAGCCTCGCTCGCCCATCATGGCGTGCTCTTCCTCGACGAGTTCCCCGAATTCACGCCGCAGGTGCTGGATGCGCTGCGCCAGCCGCTGGAGAACGGCGAGTGCGTCATCGCGCGGGCAAACCACCGCGTCAGCTACCCGTCTCGAATACAACTCGTGGCCGCGATGAACCCGTGCCGGTGCGGCATGGCGGGGCAGCCGGGCTACAGGTGCCTGCGCGGCCCGCGCTGCCAGGCAGACTATCAGGCGCGCATCTCCGGACCGCTGATGGACCGCATCGACATCCGCGTCGAGGTGCCGGCGGTGTCGGCGGCGGACCTGATCCGGCCGGCGAAGGCCGAGGCGTCCAGCGTGGTTGCGGCCCGCGTCGCCCGCGCCCGCGACATCCAGCGGGCGCGCTTTTCAGCGCTCGGCCTGTCGGCGGCGACCACCAACGCCCATTGCGCGACGGCGATGGTGGAGGAGATCGCCGTGCCGGATGCTGCCGGGACGGCGCTGCTGCGCGACGCGAGCGAGAAGCTCGGCTTTTCCGCGCGGGCCTATCACCGGGTGCTGCGCGTGGCCCGCACGCTGGCCGATCTCGACGGCGAGGAAAAGGTCGGCCGCATCCACCTCGCGGAGTCGATCTCCTGGCGCATGAGCGGCGAGCGGATGGCGCAGGCGGCGTAGTCTCCGCAGGGCTTGGCCGGCGGGCCGCGGATCTCGCTTCGCTGGGAACCGCCCATGGCTGCCGCCGTTGATCCTTCGAGACCAACGGGAGAGCGTCCACATGGCCGGGAATATGTTCAGGCTCGAGCACGATATGTTCGTCGTCGTCGCGGATGGAGAGAAGGCGCTGTTCCTGCGCAACGAGGGCGACGCGCTTTATCCCAACCTCGAGGTCGTGCGCGAGATCAGGGAAGAGAATCCGCCGACGCGCGAGCAGGGCAGCGACAGGCCGGGCCGTTTCAACGACGGGCCGAGCGCCCATCGCAGCGCCGTCGCGGACACCGACTGGCACCGCGCCCAGAAGGAGAAGTTCGCGGACGACATCGCCAGTCGGCTCTACAGGCTGGCCCACCGCGGCGATTTCGACAAGCTGGTGATCGTGGCGCCGCCGCTCGTGCTCGGCGAGATGCGCCGCAAGTTTCACAAGGAGGTCAGCGACCGGATCGTCGGCGAGGTGCCGAAGACGCTGACCAACCACCCGGTCTACGAAATCGAAAAGCTGCTGATGGCCGCCTAGGCCTACTGCATCCCCGAACGCCGAATTGAACTCGGCAGGGCGCGTAGCAAGGAGGTCTCGGATCGTCTTCCGCGCCTTGGCCCGGCCCGCGCCTAACCAGCCAGGAACTGCCGCAGCAGGTCGATCTCCGCGGCCGTCGCCAGCGTCGGCGCGTGGCCGATGCCGGGGAACTCGACCAGGCGAGGCCTCGGGCCGCGCTGCGTCATCGTCGCGGCGACCGGGGCGGCGAGCACGTCGGACGTCTCGCCGCGCAACAGCAGCGTCGGCGCCGTGATCGCGTCGTAGGCGTCCCACACGTCGAGGTCGGCCTTGTGGTGCGTGAACTGGGTGACGATGGCCGGATCGTAATGCACAGTCACCTTGCCGGCGTCGGTGCGGCGCACGGACGTGTCGACCATGCGCTGCCAGAAGGCATCGCTGTTCGGGCCGAAGGGGGCGTAGTTCCGGCGCAGCCACGCGTCCATCTCGGCCACCGTCTCGTAGACCGGCGGGCTGCCGACATAGGTGGCGATGCGCCCCGTTCCGGCTTCGGGGATGTCGGGGCCGATGTCGTTGATGACGAGATGGCTGATGCGCTCCTTCAGCCGGCCAGCCGCGAGCGTGACACCGATCAGCCCGCCCATCGAGGTGCCGATCCAGCGCAGCCGGTCGATGCCGTAATGGTCAAGGATGCCGAGCGCGGTGTCGCCAAAGGAACGATAGGAATAGTCGACCTCCGGCCGCCGCGCCCAGGACGACAGGCCGCGGCCGATCGTGTCCGGGCAGAGGACGAAATAGGTGTCGCTCAGTGCCCGCGCCGCCTCGTCGAAGTCGCGCCCGGTCCGCGCCAGCCCATGCCACATGACGAGCGCAGGATTGTTCGGATTGCCCCATTCGGTGACGTGCACCTCGAAGCCCGCGGCGGTCACATAGGTGGAGCGCGGTCCGGTCATTTGCGCCAATCCTTGTTCATCAGCGTGCCGGCGATCCCGGCGGGGAAGAAGTAGACCAGCAGGATGAAGATCACCCCGAGCCAGAGTAGCCATCGGTCGGGCTCGAGCAGCTGGTGGACCACCGGCACGCCGGCCGTGGCGTCGGCGCCGATCTGCATCAGGTCCTTCAGGTAGAACTGCGCCAGCGTCATCACCACGACGCCGATCACCGCGCCGACCATGGTCCCCATGCCGCCGATGACGACCATCAGCAGGATGTCGATCATGATGCCGAACGACAGCGCCGCGTCCGGTCCCGCATATTTCAGCCACACCGCGCGCAGGATACCGGCCATGGCCGCGATCAGCGCCGCGAGGCAGAAGATGGCGGTGCGGTAGGCGACGACCCGGTAGCCGATAGCCTCGGCGCGCATCTCGTTCTCGCGGATCGCCTTGAGCACCGAGCCGAGCGGCGAGGCGACGACGCGCAGCATGAACAGGAAGAGTGCGAGGCTGGTGAGGAACACGAAATAATAGGCCGCCACGCGCCCGTTGAGCGGCACGTCGAACAGCCGCAGCACCTTGCCGTCGGCGTCCTCGAACAACTTGAAGGCCGGGGAGAACAGGCGCGGCACCTGATAGGTGATGCCGTCCTCGCCACCCGTATATTCGGAGAGCTGCGAAGCGAGCACCAGCATCACCGAGGCCGCGGCCAGCGTGACCATGGCAAAGAAGATCGCCTTCACGCGCAGCGACAAGAGCCCGATCAGCAGAGCCAGCACCAACGTGGCGACCAGCCCCGCGCCGCCGCCGATGGCGATGGCCGTGAAGCTCGGTCCCATCGCCTTCAGCGCGATCGCGGTGCCGTAGGCGCCGAGGCCGAAGAACATCGTATGCGCGAAGGACACGATGCCCGTGTAGCCGATGAGCAGATCGTAGCTCGCCACCAGCACGATGAAGATGCAGATCCGCGCCGCCACCTCCTGCGCCCGCACGTCGGGGAAGAGGAACGGCGCGAAGGCGAGTGCAAGCCCGATGGCAAGCACCACGCCATAGACCGCGAGGCGGCCGGCCGGGACGCGGCGGGGAGCGGTGGTTTCCAGGGCGAGGCTCATGGAGTCATCCCTTCACCGCCGGCTTCAACCCCCACGGCCGCCACAAGAGGATCGCCATCATCAGGATCATGTTGGAGGCGAGCGACAGTTTCGGCGCGAGGAAGGCGACGTAGTTGGCCATCAGCCCGACGAGGATCGCGCCGAGCAGCGAGCCCTGGATCGAACCCAGCCCGCCGATGATGACGACGATGAACACCAGGATCATCAGCTCGCCGCCGATCGCCGGGGTGATCAGGCCCTGGTAGCCGGCCCACATCGCCCCGCCCATCGCGGCGAGCGCCGAGCCGGCCATGAACACGCCGACAAACAGCCGGTCGATGCGGAAGCCGAGCGATTCCACCATTTCACGGTTCTCGACGCCGGCGCGGATGAGCAGCCCGAGCCGGGTGCGGTTGAGCACGAGGTAGAGCGCGACATAGACGGCGAGGCCGAGCAGGAAGGCGAAGACGCGGTAGATCTCGATCGACACGTCGCCGAGGATGATCGAACCGGTGAGGATCGCCGGCCGGTGCACCTGGATCGGCACGCCGCCCCAGATCGCAAGGATGAGCTGCTCGGCGACGATCAGCGCCCCCATGGTGATGAGGATCTGCCGCAGGTGGTCCTTGTAGACCGGCTTGACGATGACGCGCTCGAAGGCCCAGCCGGCGATCGCGCCGAAGGCCGTGGCGGCCCCGATCGCGGCGAACAGCGCGATGAAATTGAGGAACGCGCTGTCGCCGTCGAGCCAGACGCCCAGCGCCGCGAGCACCGTCGCCGCGATGAAGGCGCCGAAGGAGACGAAGGCCGAATGGCCGAAGTTCAACACGTCCATCAGGCCGAACACCAGTGACAGGCCCGACGCCATCAGGAAGATCATCATCCCCATGGAAAGGCCCGCCACCGTCAGCGTCGCCCAGGTGGAGGGCTGGCCGATGAAGACCAGTGCGATCAGCGCCAGGATGACGGGCAGCATGTAGACGCCGCCGATGCGATCGAGATTCAGGCCCACGTTGCGACACTCCAGACGGCGATCGGGAAGGGCGCAGAACGACCGCCCCCTCCACCGCCTTCGGCGGTCCCCCTCCCCCGTGAACGGGGGAGGATAAGGGCGCGGTTGGCGCGACAGCGAATCCTCCCCTGCGAAGCGGGGGAGGGGGACCACGAAGTGGTGGAGGGGGCGTATCCCGACGCAGCCAGATGGTCCATCAATGCCCCTCCACGCTGAGGCTCAGCAGCCGCGTCTGCAGCGCCGTATCGGCGACCAGCTCCGCCATCTGCCCCCGATGGACAATGCGGCCGTCGTCGATAACGCCCACCCCGCGCCCCAGCGCCTTGGCGAAGTGGAAGTTCTGCTCGACCAGCAGGATCGTTGTCTCCTTGCCGATCTCCCGGAAGGCGTCGATCATGTTGCGGATGATCGAGGGCGCCAGGCCCTTGGTCGGCTCGTCGATCAGGATCAGGTCGCGCTTCTCGATGATCGCGCGCGAGATGGCGAGCATCTGCTTTTGCCCGCCCGACAGCGCGTAGGCCTGGTTCTTCCAGAACTTTTCTATAGCCGGGAAGATGGCGAAGATGCGCGCCAGCCGCTCCTTGTCGAAGGTGCCGGTGGCGGCGGCAAGCCGCATGTTCTCCTCGACGGTCAGTCCGCCGAAGATGCCCATGTTCTCAGGCACGTAGGCGATGCCGAGACGCGCGATGTCCGGCGTCTTCATCGCGGTGATGTCATGGTGGCGAAAGACGATCGCACCTTTGCGCGCCCGCCACAGCCCCACGATGGTGCGCAGCGTCGTGGTCTTGCCGGCGCCGTTGCGGCCGAGCAGCACATGGACGCCGCCTTCCGGCACGTCGAAGGACACGCCATGCAGCACGTGATACTGCCCGATGTCGGTGTGGACGTCGTCGAGGCGCAGGATCGCTGTCATGCGACGTCCTCCGCGCCCTGGCCGAGATATATCTCGCGCACGATCGGCATGGCCATCACCTCGTCCGGCTTGCCGTCGGCGACGAGCTCGCCATTGTGCAGCACGATGATGCGGTCGGCGAGCGCGCGCACCACGTCCATCTTGTGCTCGACCAGGAGGATGGTCTTCGACCGGTCCTGCTTGATCGCCGCGATCAGGTCGAGGATCGCCGGCGCTTCGGCCGACGACATGCCGGCGGTCGGCTCGTCGAACATGAAGATGTCGGGCTTCATCGCGATCATCATCGCGACCTCCAGCTTGCGCTGGTCGCCGTGGGGAAGCGCCGAAGCCGGGAGGTCCGCGACGGAAGCCAGTCGGCTCGACGCGAGGTGCTCCTCCGTCTCCGCATTGATGTCCGCAAGGCGTGCGGCGCTGCGAAACACGTCCGGCCCCTTGCCGGCGCGGGCCTGCACGACGAGACGGATATTCTCGCGCACGGAGAGTTTCGGGAACAGGTTCGTAAGCTGGAAAGCGCGGCCGACGCCCGATTTGGCCCGGGCCGACGGCGACAGGCGCGTGATCTCCGTCTCGCCCTTGAAGATCCGGCCGGAGGTCGGCGTCAACTGGCCGGAGACGAGGTTGAACCACGTCGTCTTGCCGGCGCCGTTCGGCCCGACGATGACCGTCAGCTCGCCCGGCTGGAACGCTGCGGTCACATCATTGACCGCGGCGTGCCCGCCGAAGCGGATCGTCAGGTTTTCGGTGCGGAGGGAGGGATTCATAGGGCAGTAGGGCAATAGGGCAGGAAGGCAGTAGGGGATTTCGTGGAGAGACGCGGCTGCCGCGCTTCCCTACTGCCCTATTGCCCTACTGCCCTACTCCCCCTCTCCTTACTGCTGGTTGTTCCGCCCGATCGGGATCTTCATCTCCTCGGGTTTGATCTCGCGGACGAGCTCCGGGATCGCCCAGGCGACGTTCGGATCGACCTTGATCTTGAAGTGATACATCGACTGCAGCGCCTGGTGATCTTCCGTACGGAAGGTCATCGGGCCCTTCGGCGTGTCGAAGCTCATGCCTTCCATCGTCTTGATCAGCGTCTCGGTCTCCCAGTCCGAGGCGGTCTCGAGCGCCTTGGCCACCGCCATCGCGGCGGCGAAACCGCCGGCGGTGAAGAAGTCCGGCGGCGCGTTGAAACGCTTCTGGTGCTCGGCGACGAACCAGTCGTTCACCGGGTTCTTCGGCGCCTCGTAATAGTAGTAGATGGCGCCTTCCATGCCGGGCACCTTCTTGTAGCCGGCGAGTGCCGGCAGGATGTTGCCGCCGGTCGACAGCTCGATGCCGTAGCGGCCCGGATCGGCGGTGACGAGCGGCGTCATGGCGTCGATGCCGGCGACGTAGATGACGATCACCTTGCGGCCCTGCTTGTCCTTGAGCGCGTTGAACAGGCGCTCGATCGGTGCGGTGAAGTCGGTCGTCTGCTGCGGCACGTATTCCTCGTGCACCAAGTTCGCGCCGGTTCCTTCGAGCGCGGTCTTGAAGGCGACGACGCCGTCGCGACCGAACGCATAGTCCTGCGCCAGCGTGGCGATGTAGAGGTTGCTGTCCGGCTTCAGCGCCAGCGCCTGCGCCTGCATGTCCATCGAGGAGTTGCGCGAGGTCTTGAAGACGTAGCGGTTGGAATCCTTGCCTGTCAGGCCGTCGGCGACGGCGGGCTCGACCAGCAGGATCTTCTCGTTTTCGGCAGCGACCGGCAGCATGGCCATCGCGACGCCGGAAGAGGTGTCGCCGACGGCGAACACGACGTCCTCGTCGGCATAAGCCTCGGCGAGCAGCGCACGCGCGATGTCGGGCTTGAACTGCGAGTCCTTCTTCACCAGCTCGATCTTGCGGCCCTTGATCTCGTTCGTGCCCTTGGTTGCATATTCGAGACCCATCTCGAAGCCGGTGTGGGTCTGCTTCGAATAGGCTTCGAGCGGCGAGCCCGACAAGCCGTGGATCAGCGCGATCTTGGCCGGCCCGTCCTGCGCCAGGACCGGTTGCGCGACCATCAGCGCGGAAGCCGCAGCCAGCGCCGTCAGCAATCTTCTCATCGTTGGTTCCTCCACCAGTTCGACCGAACAGAATTCGATGCGCGCCCTCCCCGTCGGCGGGAAGGCAGCGAATTCGTCTGGGAGGGACAATCGTGCCAAGCGGACCGGCAAGCGGTCGCAGCAGGCGCAACATTCTCCTCCCGTCGCGTGCGACGATACTGCTCGCCTCGGCTCTTTGTGGCCCGCTGGCATGACGCAACGCTTTGATTATTATCGTCAGCCAGACACACGGGCGGCAATATCGTATAAATACGCGCAATGCTGACACGCGAAGAGCTCGAACAGATTGCGTTCCACTACTCTCCGGTCGGCATCGTGCTGACCGAAAGCAGGATCATCCGTGCCTGCAACCCCGCCTTCGCCGAGATGTTCGGCTATGTGCCCGAAGAGCTCATCGACCAGTCCTTCGCAATTCTCTATCCGACCCTAGAAGAGTTCGTCGCGATCCGCGACGTCGGCGTCGAGCCGTTGAGGAAGACCAATCGCTACACCGACGAGCGCATCATGGCGCGCCGCGACGGCTCGCTGTTCTGGTGCCGGGTGCGCGGCCATTCGTTGACGCGCCAGGACGATCCGCTGCGCCGCGCGGTGTGGAGCTTCGCCGACCTTTCCGAGTTCCGGCCCGTCTCGCCGCTCACCACCCGCGAGCGGCAGATCGTCATGCATCTGGGCGAAGGGCGGACGTCGAAGGAGATCGCGCGCATGCTGACGATCTCCCCGCGCACGGTGGAAGCCTATCGCGCGCGGCTCATGAAGAAGCACAAGGCGAGCAACGTGGCCGAGCTTCTCGCCCATCTTGGCGGCATGCCGCAGTAGTTTTCTAGCCCCACGCGTCTCTTCGAACATTTGTGCCCGCCGCAAACCTTGCGGTGACGGGAAGGCATCCCCATACTCGGGAAGCGGGCCTCGGCCTGCTCCCTTTTTCGCTGCTCATTTTTTCGAGGCTTGCCGCATGCTGCATGAAATGCCCCTCATCGCCACGATCGTCGCAGGCCTGGGGTTGGCATTCGTGTTCGGCGCCATTGCCAACCGGCTCAAGATTCCGCCTCTGGTCGGATATCTGGTCGCGGGCGTGCTCGTGGGCCCGTATACGCCCGGCTTCGTCGCCGACCAGAGCCTGGCGACGGAACTCGCCGAGCTTGGCGTCATCCTGCTGATGTTCGGCGTCGGCCTGCATTTCTCGCTCAAGGATCTCCTGTCCGTGCGCGCGATCGCGGTGCCGGGCGCCGTGGTACAGATCGGCTTCGCCACCTTGCTCGGCATGGGGCTCGCCTGGCTGATGGGATGGGATCTCGGCGCCGGCCTCGTGTTCGGCCTGGCGCTGTCCGTCGCCTCGACCGTGGTGCTGCTGCGCGCCCTGCAGGAGCGCCGCATCCTTGAGACGGAGCGCGGACGCATCGCCGTCGGCTGGCTGATCGTCGAGGACCTCGCCATGGTGCTGGCGCTCGTGCTGCTGCCGGCGCTGGCGGGCGTGCTGGGCGGCAACGGCGCCACCGCGACGGTTGTGGATCACCCTCCGTCCGTCCTCTCGGATCTGTTTGGAGCGAGCGTCACCGGCGTCATCGCCCTGACCGTCGCCAAGGTCGCCGCCTTCGTGATCCTCATGCTCGTGGTCGGGCGCAAGGTCATTCCGTGGATCCTGCATTACGTCGCCCACACCGGCTCGCGCGAGCTGTTCCGCCTGGCGGTGCTGGCGATCGCGCTGGGCGTCGCCTACGGCGCAGCGCAGCTCTTCGACGTGTCGCTGGCACTCGGTGCCTTCTTCGCCGGCATGATCATGAGCGAGTCGGAACTGTCGCATCAGGCGGCCGAGGAATCGCTGCCGTTGCGCGACGCCTTCTCCGTTCTTTTCTTCGTGTCGGTCGGCATGCTGTTCGACCCATACAGCCTGATGGAGAGCCCGCTGCCGGTGCTGGCGACGTTGTTCATCATCGTCATCGGCAAGTCGGTCGCGGCCTTTCTCATCGTCATCGCTTTCCGCTATCCGATCGGCACCGCGCTGGTGATTTCGGCGAGCCTCGCGCAAATTGGCGAGTTCTCCTTCATCCTGGCCGAGCTCGGGGTTGGGCTGGGCCTGCTGCCGGAACAGGGGCGCGACCTGATCCTCGCCGGAGCCATCCTGTCGATCGTGCTCAACCCTGTGGTGTTCGCCGCCGTCGACTGGCTGAGGCCGCGCCTCGAAAAGCGAGCGGCCGCGGTCCAGCCTGCGCCGCAGCCCGTTGGGCCGCCTGCTCCGGGAACGCCGGAGGAGCCGGCTCCCGCGCCGGCCGAGGTGGTCGATCCCGAGCAGGCGCCCGACACGACGACGCTCACCGACCATACGATCCTCGTCGGCTACGGCCGCGTCGGCAGCCTGACCGGCAGGGCGTTGCGGGATGCCGGCTCGGCCGTTCTGGTGATCGAGGATTCCGACAAGGCCGCCGAAAAGATCCGCAATGACGGCATCGAGGTGATCAACGGCAACGCGGCCCGCGCCGACGTGCTGGCGGCGGCCAACCCCGCCGGGGCCAGGCGCATCATCCTGGCGATCCCCAACGCCTTCGAGGCTGGACCCGTGGTGACGCGCGCCAAGGCGGCGAACCCCGATATCAGGGTGATCGCTCGCGCGCATTCGGATGCCGAGGTGGAGCACCTGAAAGGGCTCGGCGCCGACCATGTCATCATGGGTGAGCGCGAGATCGCGCGCGGCATGGTCGAGCAGGTGCTTGGCACGCCGGCTGCATTGGCGAAGGAGCCGGACAGCGACGTGCTGCCGACGACCAGGCTCGACACGCCTCCGGTCTCGCCGCCGAAGCCCGCGGACGAGGGCGATAAGCCCTGATCAGACGTGCTGACCGCCGTTGATGTGGATCTCGCTGCCCGTTACGTAGGACGCCTGGTTCGAGCACAGGAAGTAAATGATGTCCGCCACTTCCGACGTGGCGCCCAGGCGGCGTAGCGGGATGGTCTCGACGATCTTGTCGGTGCCGGGGGAGAGGATCGCCGTGTCGATCTCGCCCGGCGCGATCGCGTTGACGCGGATGCCGTGCGGGCCGAAGTCGGCTGCCATCTCGCGTGTCAGCGAACCGAGCGCTGCCTTCGACGTCGCATAGGACGTCCCGGCGAAGGGGTGCACTCGCGTGCCGGCGATCGAGGTCACGTTGACGATCGAGCCCTGCGCTGCGGCCAGTTCCTTGAACAGGCCGCGGGCGAGCATGATCGGGGCGAAGAAATTCACCTGGAACACGTCGCGCCAGACATGCATCGGCGTGTCAAGCGAGTTCATCCGCCCGCCGTCCTTGAGCTTGGGTGAGATGCCGGCATTATTGACGAGCGCGTGCAGCTGGCCGCCGTTCGTCTCCAGGCGGTGGCGGATTTCGGAGACGGCGATTCCGACATCCTCCTGGTCCGACAGGTCGACCTTGATGTGGTCGTCGGGGCCTGCGGGCCAGGGACAGTCCTCGGAGAAGGCCTGGCGCGAACAGGTGATGACGCGCCATCCTTCGCGGGAGAAGCGCTTCACCGTCGCATGGCCGATGCCACGGCTGGCGCCGGTCAGGACAAGGGTCTTTCGCATCGCATCCGCCATCGGGAGCCTCCGCTGCGCTATGTAGCGGAGGACTTCGTTCTTAGCGAGAGGGACGGTTCAGTTTCCGAGGATGACGTCGAGGATCGACTTCTCGCGCCGGACCGGCTGGCCGCCGACCTCGCCGGGCGGCACCGGGCGCCGGATCGACGACACCTGCCCTCCGTCGGGGCGCGGATTGAAGCCGCCGGCCATCTCGGGCGCGGCCGTCTCGACCGCGGCCGCCGGTGGAGGCGCCGCCGCCACCGGCTGCTCCTCGCCCGACACGGGCGGCGAGGACGGCGTGTAGAGCTCGATGTCGGGAAGCTGGCGCACCGGAACGCCCTCGTGCGCCGCCTGCATGAACGTCTTCCAGGCAATTGCCGGCAGCGAGCCGCCGGTGATGTTCTTGGTCGGCTTGCCGTCGTCGTTGCCGAACCACACGCCGGTGGTCAGGTTGGACGTGTAGCCGACGAACCAGGCGTCACGCGACTGCTGGCTGGTACCGGTCTTGCCGGCGGCGGGCCAGCCGAACGCTGCCTTCCTCGCGGTGCCGATCGCCAGCGTCTCCGTCATCATCCGGTTCATCATGCCGACGATCTCCGGCTTCACGACGCGCGGAGCGGAGTTGGCCTGGTACTGGTAGAGCACTTTGCCGTTGATGTCGGTGACCCGGCTGATGAAATGCACCTCGGGCCGGTATCCGCCATTGGCGAAGGGCACGAAGGCGGCCGTCAGCTCCAGCGGCGTCACCTCGGACGTGCCGAGCGCGATCGACGTGTTGGCCTGCAGCTTCGATTCGATGCCCAGCCGCTGCGCGGTCTGCACCACCGTCTCGGGACCGACCTCCATGACGAGCTGCGCCGAGACCGAATTGAGCGACTTCGCCAGCGCCTCGGTGAGCGTCACGCGGCCGAGATACTTGCCCTTGTAGTTCTCCGGCGTCCACTTGCCGATCTTGATCGGCGCGTCGTTGCGGATCGAGTCCGGCGTGCGGCCGGCTTCGAGCGCGGCGAGGTAGACGAACGGCTTGAAGGCCGAGCCCGGCTGGCGGCGCGCCTCGGAGGCGCGGTCGAACTGGCTGTTGGCGTAGTCGGCGCCGCCGACCATCGCGCGCACCGCGCCCGAATTGTCGATCGAGACCAGCGCGCCCTGGCTGACCTGCAGCTTCTGGCCGTTCTCCTCGATGAGCTTGCGGATGGACTCCTCGGCGAGCTTCTGCAGCGTGAGGTCCACGGTGGTATCGACCACGATGTCGGTCTGGATTTCGCCGACGAGGCCGGGCAGTTCTTCCATGATCCGGTCGGCGACATAGTTCTCCGCGCCGGTCCAATAGGCGGCCGCGCGGGTGGCGGGCGCGCTCATGGCGAAGGCGAGCTCCTTCGAGCCGATCATGCCTTCTTCGCTCATGGCGGCGAGCACCACCTGGGCGCGCGCCTCGGCGGCCTTCGGGTCGCGGGCGGGCGACAGGCGCGACGGCGCCTTGAGCAGGCCGGCCAGAAGTGCGGCCTCCGACAGCGTCACGTTGCGGGCGGACTTGCCGAAATAGCGCCGGGACGCCGATTCCACGCCATAGGCGCCGGAGCCGAAATAGACCCGGTTGAGGTACATCTCGAGGATCTGGTCCTTGCTGTACTCATGCTCCAGCCAGAAGGCGAGCAGCACCTCCTGCACCTTGCGCTCCAGCGTGCGGTCGGGCTTGAGGAACAGGTTCTTGGCAAGCTGCTGGGTGATCGTTGAGCCGCCCTGCACAAAGCGGCCCTGCATCAGGTTGGTGACGACTGCGCGCCCAAGGCCGAGCGGATCGACGCCGAAATGCGAGCGGAAGCGGCGGTCCTCGATCGCGATCAGCGCCTGGGGAATGTAGGGCGACATCTCCGACAGCGACAGCGCCTCGCCGCCGGTCATGCCGCGATTGGCGAGCAACTGGTCGTCGGCGGAAACGATCTTCACGTTGGGTGGACGGTCGGGCACGGTCCAGGTGATCGCGCTCGGCATTCGCGCGCCGTAATAGGCGACAATACCGGCGACGCCGATACCGCCCCACAGCGCCAGCACCAGCGACCAGTAGACCAGCGAGCCGAACATGCCGAAGCCACGCCGGGCGCGGGAGCGCGAACGGCCCCTGGCGGCGGGTTCGCGCGCTGGCTTTGCCGGCTTCTTCGCGCGTTTGGCCGAGGGAACGACGCGATCGTCCTCGCTCAGCGACAGTCCATCGCCGCCGCCGCGCTTGGGTGCCGGGCCGTCGAAGCTCGGCTCGATCCGCGTGTCACGTCCCCGTTTCGCCATGCCTCGCCGCGCTCGCTCCGTTATCCGTGGCGTTCGGATGGACACTAAATGCGGCGCTTTAAGGGGGGGTTAAGCTGCCAAACGGGAAATCGTAGGCGGCACAGGTAGTTATGAACGATACGGTACCGCCCCCGTCACCGCTCCGTTCCTCCCAGGCCGCCTTTGCCCCGCTGCCCTTGACCGGGCATGGGGGCTTTTTTGCGTTCGCGCCAAAGCGACAGAGGTTGCGGTTTCGTCTTCGGGAGGTTTGTATCGCAATACTCTTCCGCAACGGAAGGATTTGCCAGTCAAACTCAGGAGACACCCATGAAGGCTCTCGTATCTGCTGCCGCCGTCGCAACTCTTCTGGCCCTGCCAGCGTCAGCACAGGACCGACCCGCCACATTGGGCATTGGCGCCGCTCCGATGGCGAGTGTCGATCCTCAGATGATGATCTATCGCGTGGCTGGAGTAACCAATAGCACCCATACGACAGCGGCCGGCATCGCGACTAGCTTCCAATGCTATAACAACAGCTCTGTGACTGAGAATGTTAGAATCAGAATACTAAATTCTAGTGGTATAGTTAAAGCTGATTTGAATTTCTATATACCTCCAAAGAAAACCTATACGGCGTCTACGCACAACACTAGTGTGTTTTATGAAGAAATCATATTGACTTCGGGCACCTCGATTTCGCAAGGCGCTGCGGCGATCATCGCCACTAACAGGGACATTTATTGCTCGGCGATGATTGTGGATGCAGCGGCGACGATCCCCAACGGCATCGCGCTTCACATGGTCCGATTCAATCCTCAGCCCGGTTCTGTCGAATAGGATCGGACGCCGCTTGAACCGGACGTTTCGGTCTCAGATCAGCAGAGGCGGGTCATTTTGCGTTTGGAACCCGCCTTCGCGCCGGCCAGTTGCTGGGGCTGGAAACGTAGCCGGGAACCGGCGGTCGTCTAGACCTGCACGCTCTCCCAGCCGTCATGGGCGCCGGCGCGGAAGACGGCGTCGATCAGCTTCTGGTTCTTCACCGAATCTTCGAGCGTGAAGATCGAGACGTCTTCGCCCTGTGCCTTCTTCGCGAAGGCCTCGACTTCCAGCCTATACTGCTGCGTGCCGGGGAAGCGGAAGACCGTCGCCTCGGTGTGACGCTGGTTGTGCAGTTCCACCTGATGATGCTCGTAGAGCCCGGCATTGAAGGGCGAACGGATCTCGATGAAGCCCTCGTCGCCGTGGAAGACCATGAGCTGGCGCGCCGCCATCTGGGTGGAAAGGTAGAAGGTGAGCTCGAAGGCGCCGAAATCGGCCTTGACCGAGGAGTAGACGTCGGTGCCGAAGGTGGCGTCGCGCGCGACGCGGGCCTGCACGCGCAGTGGCTCCTTGCCGGTCGCGATGCGGGTGGTGACGGTCGGGTAGACGCCGATGTCGGGCAGCGCGCCGCCGCCGAGATCGAGCCTGTTGCGCATGTTGGCGGCGTCCTTGTTGAAATAGGTGAAGGCGCCCTGCACGTGGCGCAGCCGCCCGATCCGTCCCTCCTCGATCAGCTCGCGCACCTTCGCCCACTGCGGATGGTAATGGACCATGAAGGCTTCGGAGACGACGACGCCGTTGCGGTCGCGCGCCGCGATGACCTGCGCGATGTCGTCGGCCTTCAGCGCCAGCGGCTTCTCGACCAGCACGTGCTTGCCGGCATCCGCCGCCTTCACCGCCCATTCGACATGCTTCGAGGTAGGCAGGGGAATGTAGACGCCGTCCACGACGTCGGAAGCCAGCAAATCTTCATAGGAACCGAAGGCGTGCGGAGCGTTGAACCGATCGGCGAGCGCCTCCGCCTTCTCCAGGTCGCGGCTCGCGACGGCGGCGAGCACGCCGTTCTCGGAATCCGCGATCGCCGGCAGCACGTGCTCGCGGCCGATCTTCGCCGTCGACAATACACCCCAGCGGAACATGGCTTGCTCTCCGTGACCGGCCGCGCCGTCGAACCGGCACGGCCTCTTCAGCCGTTCTAGCCAAAGGCGGCGGGCCGGGGAAGCCATTTGCGGGCGTCGTCAGGCTGCCTGCGGGCCGGGATCGTCGCCGTCTGGGGCATCCCTGCCGGAGCGGCGCATCCGCAGCGGCAGGACATTGGAGGCGTGAAGCAGGCCG
Organism: Mesorhizobium australicum; assembly: GCF_900177325.1. Classification (NCBI taxonomy): domain Bacteria; kingdom Pseudomonadati; phylum Pseudomonadota; class Alphaproteobacteria; order Hyphomicrobiales; family Phyllobacteriaceae; genus Mesorhizobium; species Mesorhizobium australicum. Next base: position 756,700 of record NZ_FXBL01000004.1, read on the forward strand.
GCCGGACGCCGCAATGCAAGATTTGCCTCCGCCTCCGGTTGCGACAGCACCGTATCGACATAGAGGCGCTCGCTCTCGGTGTCCGAAACCGGCACGTCCACGCTCTCGCCCTCGGACATGCCGAGCAGCGCGAGGCCGCGCAGCGAGTGGATCGACACGGCGAAGGCCGGCAGGTCCTCGATCTCGCCCTGGACAACGAGGTGTGGGCCGGCGACGGCAGTGCCGACGCTGTAGGCGACGCTGCTGTTGAGCGTCACTGTGTCGGGCGGAATGTCGTCGCGGAGGTAGATCGCGCTCGAATCGACCTTGCGGCGCAGCAGCGCTGCAAAGTGGCGGCACGAGCCGTTGTAGCGCGAAAGCATGGTTTCGAGGATCGCGATATCCTTCGTGGTGATCCTGCTGATCGGTATGCCGGGCATGGCTATTCTCCCCAGGGCGGTCGGGCCGCCGGAACGGTTGCGTGGAGAGTTCCCCTGACCGGCGTTGCCGGCCAGGGGTCAGGAGCCTGCGATCAGCGAACCCGCATGGTCGAGGAAACGCCGCCGCCGCATGGCGCGGACGGGTCTGCGGAGTCCTCGCATTGGGGGGAGAACGGTCACGGCGTCATTCGGCGGCCGGGACGACGGTGTCGATGGTCAGGCGGTGCGACCTGCGGTCGTTGGAGGTCATCTCCATCGTCTGGCCGGCCGACAGGCCGAGCATCGCCACGCCCACCGGCGTGAGCACCGAGATCCGGCCCACGCCGACATCGGCGTCCGCCGGATAGACGAGCGTCACCCGGCGCGGCGCGCCGTCGTCGAGGCGAAATTCCACCGTGCGCCCGATCTGCACGCTGTCGGCCGGAACCGCGCGCTCGTCCCTGACCTTGGCGCGCTCCAGCTCCGCGAGCAGCTCGTCGGCGAGATCGGGATTGCGGTCGATCAGGCCATTCGCCATCTGGACGAGGCGGGTATGGTCGATGCGGTTGACGACGATGGGTGGTTTCTTCATGACGATGCGGTCCGTGTTGCCGAGCGCGCCGGGACGGCCGCGCACTGCAGCCTGCCTCGACGAAATACGATGTGAATGGATGTGAAGAGTTACAGCCCCAGGCCCGGAGCCGTGTCCGAGCTGGGGTCAGCGTCCTGCGATGGGGACGATCCGGAAAACGGTGGTTGCCGTGCGGGTGCTCATATCCTGAACATGGTATGTTCCACGGCAATGTCAAGCCGCAATGGACAGCGGGGCGACCGCCCCCCATATCCGCTCGATCCGCATATCAAGGAGATGACTCTATGAACCGACGCAAGCTGGGCAGTGAACTCGAAGTCTTTCCCGTCGGTCTCGGCTGCATGGGCATGAGCCACGGCTATGGCGGTCAGGAGGAGGCGGACGCGATCCGCACATTGCACCGCGCGGTGGAGCTGGGCGTCGACTTCTTCGACACGGCCGAGGTCTACGGCCCCTTCACCAACGAGGTTCTGGTCGGCAAGGGGCTCAAGCCATTGCGCCACAAGGTCAAGATCGCGACCAAGTTCGGATTCAACGTGGTCGACACTCCGGACGGCCCTGAGGCACGGCCCGGTCTGAACAGTCGGCCCGAACATGTGCGCGCGGTCGCCGAGGCTTCGCTGAAGCGCCTGGGCATCGAGACGATCGACCTGCTCTACCAGCACCGCGTCGATCCGGCGGTGCCGATCGAGGATACGGTCGGCGCGATGGCGGATCTCGTGAAGGAAGGCAAGGTCAGGACGATCGGCCTGTCGGAGGCCAATGCGGCGACAATCCGCCGCGCACATGCCGTGCACCCGGTCGCGGCGGTGCAGAGCGAATATTCGCTGTGGACGCGCGACCCGGAGGCGGAGGTGCTGGCCACCTGCCGCGAGCTCGGCATCGGCTTCGTGCCGTTCAGCCCGCTCGGCCGCGGCTTCCTCACCGGCGCGATCACGTCGGCGGCCCAGCTCGGTCCGAACGACTTCCGCCGCAAGCTGCCGCGCTTCGAGGAGGAGAACATCACGAAGAACCTCGCTGCGGTCGAGAAGCTGAAGGCTCATGCGGCCGCCAAGGGCGTCACCGCCGCGCAGCTTGCCCTCGCCTGGGTGCTCGCTCAGGGCGATTTCATCGTGCCGATCCCCGGCTCGCGCAAGATAGCGAACCTGGAGGCCAACGTGGCCGCCACCTCGATCCCGCTCACCGCGAGCGAGATCGCCGAGATCGGCGCGCTGGTCACGCCGGACCAGGTGTCCGGCGGCCGCTATCCCGAGGAGATGGCGCGGCAGGCGGGACGGTAGCCGTCACGCCTCCTGGATCGCCGAGAGCTTCCAGTCGCCGCCGCGCTCGCGCACGAAGGTCCACAGTTCGGTCGTCTCGGTGAGCTCGTCGTCGCCTTCGACGATCGCGCCGGTGGCACGATCGCGCATGACGTCGACCGACTCGTAGCCGAAGGCCGCGGTCGCATAATCGGTGTCGCCCTCCCGCCAGGCCTCGGCGATGTCGGCGGAGACGAGATGCACGTCGCGCACCTCGTTGCGCAGGCCGCGCTTGGCGTTGTCGGCGAGTTCCTCGGAGAAGTAGGACACCATTTCGGGCGTGCTCAGCCGGCGCAGTGCTGCGTGATCTTCGTCGGCGAACGCCTTCTGCACCTCGGCGAGGCGGCGCTCGAACGTGTCGAGGTCGGCCTTGTCGAGCTGGATGTCCTGCGTGGCAGGAGCGGCGGCACCCCCGCCGATCGGTGGGACGGTGAAGCCCGCGCGGCCGCGCTGCTCAGGTTCCGACGCGTTGCGGGCATGGCCGAAGCCGCCGCCATAGGGCGCGCCGCCGGCGGCCGCCGGCTCGCGGCGCGAGCGCAGCCAGCCGATGACGAAGGAAGCGATCAGCCCGACCAGCAGCAGCTGGACGAGAAAGCCGAGCGCGCCGGCCATGCCGCCGAAACCGTAGCCGAGCAGCATGCCGATCAGGCCGCCGACGAGCAGGCCGCGCATCAGCGAGCCGCCGAAGCCGTTGAACAGGCCTGGACGCTGCTGGCCGACCGTCTGCGGCTGGCGCGTGGCGGTATTGGGCGTCGGCGTCATGGTGCGCTCGACCGGGCCGTTGGGGTTTGGCGCGGTGCGCGTCGGGGCCGGCGCCTGCCAGGTGCGCGTGCCGCGGCTGCCGAACGAGCCGCCGCGACGCGCCTCGGCAAAATCGGTCGAGACGAGCGTGAGGCCCACGAAAAGGCTCATGAAAAGAGCGACGAAGCGAATGCGGCCGAAGCGCACCATGTAACCGTAACCTCCAGTTACCCGCTCCGGATCATGCAAAGCGGGCCCAAGTTCAAACGGTCCGACATCGCGATCGACAGATCGCCAGAGGGGCCCGGCCCGCGACGCTGCATATGGGGAGGTTTGAGAATGTATGCAAGGCGGAACGACGCCTCAGTAGCATTTCCCGGCCGGTGGCGGGCTTCAGCCATGAGCAATGGCGCCCCGATCTCCAGCCCGCCAAGGTCAATCGATCCCGGCTGGCCTTCGGCCGTCGGGATGACGATCGCGAACGGTGTGCGCCGTCTCGAGAGAGCCTCAGCGGTCGGTCCTGGATGCCCATCCGATGGATCGATTTCCGCCCGTTTCCCACTAACCCCTTGTTCCCGTTAGCGCCCCCAGTTTTTCTATCCCCACCCCTCCAGCATGCCCGACACTATGTCCGGTCAAACGGGAGCCGGTGATGGGCTGGAGGGCGAAGGCGGGGAGGAAGCAGGAGGTGTTGGGCCGCATCGTGGCGAGGCTGATCTCGCTCGCCGGGCTTGCCGAACAGGCCGCCGGCCGCTCGCCGTGGGTGCGCTGGCAGGTGCTGTGGGCGCTCTGGCATGCCGATGCCGAGGTCCGGAACCACTTCGCCCATGCCGGCCGCAACGGCACGGGACGGCTCTGGCCGCCGCTGCCCATACTTCGCTACGGCACCGCGCCGGCCGACGCGCTCGACCTCGCCGCGTCGCTGCGCGCGCTGGCGCTGATCGTGCAGGCGATGGCGACGCAGCTCGGCCGCCTGGCGTTTCTGCTCTTCGATCGGACGTCCGGCGACGGCGACCTGTCGCACCTCGCCGGGCTCATGCAAAGGCGTGCAACCGCCGCCGTCTCGCCGGTCGAGCTGCGCGACACGTCCTGAAAGGCGCTTGTCCTGCACTCACGCAAGATAGGTGAATGCCCCAGATCGATCCTGCTTTCGTCCGCGAGAAAGTGCGCTGCGGTCGACGATCTCGCGCGGCCGAAAGAATTGCGTTCCTCTCCCCGTTCACGGGGGTGAGAAGCCGGTCACCGCAGGCGATTCGTCATGCCGGTGGCATGACGAAAGGCTTCGAACGGGTAGGAGCTGCCGCAGGCAGCGGGTCCCGCCTGATGTCCGACAGGACAGTGAGGGGCAGCGTGAACTTTCGAGACATCGCGCTACGCCTCCCATCCGCCGTCCAAGCACCTTTCCCCGCGAGCGGGGAGGAGGAAGGGGTGCCGGCTTATCCCCGCAGCACCCCGCCCGTCTGCTTCTTGACGTTCTCGACGATCCGCCCTGCGAGCGCCTCGAAGTCCTCGTCCGTCAGCGTCTTCTCCACCGGCTGGATGGCGACCTCGATGGCGACCGACTTCTTGCCCTCGCCGATCGCAGCACCCTCGAACACGTCGAAGACGTTGACGCCGGTGATGAGCTTCTTGTCGGCGCCCAGCGCAGCGCGCACCAGCGTGCCGGCCTCGACGGCGCGGTCCACCACGAAGGCAAAGTCGCGCTTTACCGCCTGGAAGGCCGAGAGCTCCAGCTTCGGCTTGGTGCGGGTGGGCTTGGCCTTGGGCTCGGGCACCGCGTCGACGAACACCTCGAAGCCGCACAGCGGTCCGTCGACGTCGAGCGTTTCCAGCGTCTTGGGGTGGAACTCGCCGAAATGGCCGAGCACAGTCTTCGGGCCGAGCTTGATGACGCCAGAGCGGCCGGGGTGATACCAGCCCGGCGCACTGGCCTCGACGGTCAGCCGGTCGATCGGCGCGCCGATGGCTTCGAGCGCGGCGAAGGCGTCCGCCTTGGCGTCGAACACGCCGACAGCGCCGGCATTGCCGGACCAGATGCGGCCCGAACCCTCCAGCTTCGCCGTTCCCCGGCGGATGCCGGCGGCGACGCGGCGCTGCGCGTCGGCCGTATCGCCCTCATAGGTGCCCGACACCTCGAACAGGGCGACGTCGGAGATGCCGCGGTCGGCATTGCGCTGCGCGGCCGCGACCAGCCCCGGCAGCAGCGAGGGGCGCATGTCGGACATGTCGGCGGCGATCGGGTTGGCGAGCTTCAGCGACGGCTGGCCGCCACCGAACGCCTCGGCATGTTTCGCCGGGATGAACGACCAGGTGACCGCCTCCATCATGCCGCGTACGGCAAGCGCCCGGCGCGCGGCGCGGGTGCGGATCTGCAGCGTCGTCAGGATCTTTCCGTTGACGGCGTCGTGGCTGGTCAGCGGCTGCGGCGCGATCTGGTCGACGCCGCGCATGCGCATGACCTCCTCGACGAGATCGGCCTTGCCGTCGATGTCCGGCCGCCACGACGGCGCGGTGACGTCGTAGAAATAGCCGCCGCCTGAGACGACGAAGCCGAGCTTCTCCAGGATCGCCGCACTCTCCTCGCCGGGCACGTCCATGCCGGTGAGGCGCTTGACCTCCAGAACCGGGAACATGATCGGCTTTGGCGAATAGCCGGCATAGCCGACGACTTCCGCATCGGTCGGGGTGCCGCCGCAGATGTCGAGCACGAGCTTGGTCGCGAGATCGAGGCCCGGCACCATGAATTCGGGGTCGACGCCGCGCTCGAACCGGTAGCGCGCATCTGTGATGATGCCGAGCGAGCGTCCGGTGCGGGCGACGTTGAGCGGTGCCCAGAGCGCCGACTCGATCAGCACGTCGGTGGTGTTCTCGTCGCAGCCCGAGTGCTCGCCGCCCATCACGCCGGCGATCGATTCGACGCCGTTGTCGTCGGAGATCACGCACATCTCGGGCGTCAGCTCGTATTCGAACGTGTCGAGCGCGAGCACTTTTTCTCCCGCTGCCGCCCGCCGGACGACGAGGTTGCCGGCGACCTTCTTCGCGTCGAAGACGTGCAGCGGCCGGCCTCGGTCGAAGGTGAGATAGTTGGTGATGTCGACCAGCGCGTTGATGGGGCGCAGCCCGATGGCGATCAGCCGCTGCTGCATCCACTTCGGCGAGGGGCCGTTCTTGACGCCGCGCACCAGCCGCAGCGCGAAGCCGGGGCACAGGTCCGGATCGGCGATCGTCACCTTGACCGGGCATTCGCTGGTGCCGGCGACCGGCGCGACCGGAGGCGTCTTCAGCGTGCCGAGGCCGGAGGCGGCGAGATCGCGGGCAATGCCGTGGATCGAGGTCGCGTCGGGGCGGTTCGGCGTCAGGTTGATCTCGATGACCGGGTCGTCGAGATGCGCGTAGGCGGCGAAAGACTGGCCGACCGGCGCATCCTCAGGCAGGTCGATGATGCCGTTGTGCTCGTCGGAGAGCTGCAGCTCGCGCTCCGAGCACATCATGCCGCGGCTCTCGACGCCGCGGATCTTGCCGACGCCAAGCGTCGTGTCGATGCCGGGGACATAGGTGCCGGGCGCGGCGAACGCGCCAACCAGCCCCGCGCGCGCATTCGGCGCGCCGCAGACGACCTGGATCGGATCGCTCGAGCCGGTATCGACCATCAGCACGCGCAGCTTGTCGGCATCCGGATGTTTCTCGGCGGACAGAACCTTGGCGATCACGAACGGCCTCAGCGCCGCCTTGTCATCGACATGCTCGACCTCGAGGCCGATCGAGGTGAGACGCTCGACGATCTCGGCGAGCGAGGCGTCGGTCTCGAGGTGGTCCTTGAGCCAGGAGAGAGTGAGTTTCATCAGAAGTCTCGATCGTTACTCTGCGGCCACCGACGGGGCGACAGCTCCGCGGGCCTTGCGTCCATTCAGCATTCCGTCGACTGACAGATCTTCGTCCACGTCCGGCCAATGCACCCCATTGAGCATCAGCCTTACATTGTTGCGCTGGGCCGGCGTAGCGTTGAGCAAGCGCGGATACCACCACAACGGTGTCGAAACGTGGCGTCCATCAGACAGCCGAACATGAAGTTCATGAAGATCGCACCATGCCTCCACGGGGCGATCCTTTTCCGGGTAGTCAGGCGAAGAAGTCATTCCATGCCTCCAGAAACTGTCCCTGATGCTCTTCGACTATCGTCATTATACGACGCATGTCCGGTTCGCTGAACCCGCCGCGTTTCGCTATCCGTAGATCCCGAAGCCAGACCTTCGCCTGCGTTCCCTTCCCTTCGACATGAACATGCGGCGGCTCGTTCCAGTCGCCGGAGAAGAAATGGAAGCGAAATCCGGCCTCGATCAGCAGCGTCGGCATAGCTAGCTGCTCAACCCGCCGAACAGCGTCGGCATGTCGAGCGGCCTGAATCCGTAGTGCTGCAGCCAGCGGACGTCGGCGTCGAAGAAGGCGCGCAGATCCGGCATGCCGTATTTCAGCATGGCGATACGGTCGATGCCCATGCCCCAGGCAAAACCCTGGTATTCGTCAGGATCGAGCCCGCCGGCGCGCAGCACGTTGGGGTGGACCATGCCGCAGCCGAGGATCTCCATCCAGTCGGAGCCTTCGCCGAAGCGCACCTCGCCTGGCCGGGAGCGGTCGCACTGGATGTCGACTTCCAGCGACGGCTCGGTGAACGGGAAGAAGGACGGGCGGAAGCGCATCTTCACCTGCGGCACCTCGAAGAAGGCCTTGCAGAACTCCTCCAGCACCCACTTCATGTTGGCGACATTGGCCGACTTGTCGATGACCAGGCCCTCGACCTGGTGGAACATCGGCGAGTGGGTGGCGTCGGAATCCTGCCGGTAGGTCTTGCCCGGGATGACGATGCGGATCGGCGGCTGCTGCGCCTCCATGGTGCGGATCTGCACCGGCGAGGTGTGCGTGCGCAGGAGCTTGCGGTGGCCGTTCTCGTCAGGATTGAAGAAGAACGTGTCGTGCATCTCGCGGGCGGGATGACCGTCGGGGAAGTTGAGCGCGGTGAAGTTGTAGTAGTCGGTCTCGATGTCCGGACCCTCGGCGATCGAGAAGCCGAGGTCGCCGAAGATCGCGGCGATCTCGTCGATCACCTGGCTGATCGGATGGATGCGGCCGCGCTCGGCGGGCGACTGGCGCACCGGCAGCGTCACGTCGACCTTCTCGGCGGCGAGCCGGGCGGTCGTGGCGGCGTCCTTCAACTCAGCCTTGCGGGCGCTCAGCGCCTCGGTGATCCGGTTCTTCAGCCCGTTGATCGCCGGGCCCTTGGTCTGCCGCTCTTCCGGGGTCATCGAACCAAGCGACTTCAGAAGTTCGGAGACCGACCCCTTCTTGCCCATAGCGGCGACCCGCACGGCCTCCAGCGTCGCCTCGTCCGCCGCCTCAGCAATCTGATCGGCGAGCGTCTTTTCGATTGTGTCGATCTCAGTCATGGCTCGATTTCCGCAGTTCGCCGGTCGGGCCCGGCAGGTTCGGATGGGATGCCTCATCCTTGGACAAGGCGGATTTGAGGAAGCTGGTTCCGGCAAGCATGCGCTGCCCGTCACGGCCCAAGAAGCGGCCCGGGATACGCAGCAGCGGGCTGAACAGCGAGAAGAAGCCGACCACGGAGCGCAGCTCGCGGATCACCGCCGGCGGCGCAATCTGGCGATAGGCGGCGAAGGCGCGCTTCGGCGTTTCAGGCCGCAGCGCCTGCCCGGCGATCTGCAGGAACAGCAGCCAGACGTCGCGTGCCTGGGCCGTTTCGAGCGGCATCGAGGCCTCCGGCTCCTCTTCGAAATCGAGGAAGCCGAACATGCGCCCCTTGACCAGCATGTCGCGCGGATGGGGCCTGCCATGGCAGAGGCCCGCGAGATGAACGCGCGCGATGGCTTCGGCGCAGGCGACCAGCATATCGTCGTGGCGCTCGGGGGCGTTGCGCCGAAGGCGGTTGATCTCTTCCTGCACGATCGTTCCGGCATCGCTCATGGCGATCACGTCGCCCTGGCCATAGAAGATCGTCACCGTCGGAAATCCCGCGGCCCGGAAGGCGGCGGCCTTGCGCATCTCGCGCGCGGCGAGACCTGCGGCGGAGGCGGCCGGGGAACTGCGCAGGAAGGGCAGCGGCATGAGCGGCGAGATCACGCGATGCAGCCATTTCGCGGCGCTGCGCGCCTCGACGCCGTAGCGCTTGATCCAGACGGTGCGCCCGTCGACCTCGACGGAGCCGACACGGCTGCGCTCGGACGCGACGACGAGCTTCAGCAGGGCCTCAAGGCCCGCCGGGCTCAGTTCCTCGTCAGTTTCGCTCTGTGTCCTGTCCATCGTTCCGGATATGAAAAAACCCGCGCCAGCCCTGCCAGCGCGGGTTTCCCAATTGGTGTTGCCTGAAGTCCTGGGAAAACGCTGGTCGTTTAAGCGACTGCGCCTTCAAACTCGTTCGGCATGCCGTCCTTGAGGTATTCGAGCGCGGTCTTCGACTTGGCGACCAGCGCGACGAAGGCCTGCGGCTCGTGGATGGCGAGGTCCGACAGAACCTTGCGGTCGATCTCGATGCCCGCCTTGTTGAGGCCGTCGATGAAGCGGCCGTAGGTCAGGCCGTGCTCGCGAACCGCGGCGTTGATGCGCTGGATCCACAGGGCGCGGAAGTTGCGCTTCCGGACCTTGCGGTCGCGGTAGGCATACTGCATCGACTTCTCGACCGCCTGCTTGGCGGTGCGGATGGTGTTCTTGCGGCGGCCGTAGAAGCCCTTCGCGGCGTCCAGGACCTTCTTGTGCTTGGCGTGGGCGGTAACGCCTCTCTTTACGCGTGCCATGTCATGATCTCCTTAAATCTGTTCCAGGTCCGACGCGGCTCAGAGGCCGTTCGGAAGAAAATTCTTGATGACCTTCTTGCCGTCCGGTTCAGCCAGAACCATCGTGCCGCGGGCATTTCGAATGAACTTGTTGGAACGCTTGATCATGCCATGGCGCTTGCCGGCGGCTGCCGACAGCACTTTGCCAGTGCCGGTGATCTTGAACCGCTTCTTGGCGGCCGACTTGGTCTTCATCTTGGGCATTTTGCTATCCTTCTCGGTGCGCTTGATTGCGCTTATTTTTGCTCCGGACGGACCAGTGTCCGGAAAGCATACAAAACCGCCACGGCATGCCCTGCCGGGCGGTTTGGAACGCGGCCTTATACAGATGCGCCCGCAAAAGAGCAATACCGATTCGGCCATATGTCGGGGCTTTGCGGCGCGCGGCCGCCGAAGGATCACTTCGGCGACAGCACCATCATCATCTGGCGGCCTTCGAGCTTCGGCTCTGCCTCGACCTTGGCGATGCCTTCGACCTCGGCCTTGACCTTGTTCAGCAGTTCCATGCCGAGTTCGAGATGCGCCATCTCGCGGCCGCGGAAGCGAAGCGTCAGCTTGACCTTGTCGCCTTCCTCGAAGAAGCGGCGAACCGCCTTCATCTTGGTTTCGTAATCATGGGTGTCGATGTTCGGGCGCATCTTGATCTCCTTGATCTCGATGACCCTCTGATTCTTGCGCGCTTCCGCCGCCTTCTTCTGGCTGGCGTATTTCAGCTTGCCGAGATCGGTGATCTTGCACACCGGCGGCTCGGCATTGGGAGAGATTTCGACGAGGTCCAGGCCGGCGTCCTCGGCAATCTGGAGCGCCTCCTGGATGGAGACGTTGCCGCGATTGGCGCCTGTTTCGTCAATAAGCTGAACCCGGGGAACCCGGATGTCACGGTTGGAGCGTGGTCCCTCCTTCGTGGGGGCCGCTGCCTTGAAAGGTCTGCGAATGGTCGTGATCTCCTCGATCGTTGTCACTAAGGGTGTGCCGGCGCGGGCGTGACGCCGGTGGAAAGGGCAGATGTGTTATCCGCTTCGCGGGTTCAATACCACAATGCGGTGAAAAAAACAGCGGCCGCGTCGGTTCTGGACCAATGTGGAGGCCGTCCGCGACGGCTTTCCTCCCGACATCTCCTATGTCAGAACGCCGGGTCTGACGGAGACCTGCCTTGGATATGGATCTGGAACATATAGGGGTCGCTGGAGATTCAATTGCGGTCCGTCGCCGGGAAGGCCGTGCGCCGGGTCTCGTCTGGCTCGGCGGTTACCGGTCGGATATGCTGGGCACCAAGGCGCAGGCGCTGGACGAATGGGCCGGGCGCACCGGCCATGCCTGCCTGCGCCACGACTATTCCGGCCACGGCGAGTCGGGTGGCCGTTTCGAGGATGGGACGATCTCGCTCTGGCTGGAGCAGAGTCTCGCAGTGTTCCGCCGCTTCACCTCCGGACCGCAGATCTTCGTCGGCTCGTCGATGGGAGCCTGGATCGCGCTGCGGATGATCCAGGAACTGCGCAAGGCAGGCGAGGGCGAAAGGATCGCAGGCCTCATCCTGCTCGCGCCGGCGCCGGACTTCACAGTGGAGCTGATGGAGCCGCAACTGACCGAGGCGCAGAGGCGCGAGATCGAGGAAAAGGGCTACCTGTCAGAACCGTCCGAATATTCGCCGGAACCGAACATCTACACGAAAGGGCTGTTCGAGGACGGTCGGCGCAATCGGGTCCTGGACGGGCTGATCGAAACGGGATGTCCGGTCCATATCCTGCAGGGGATGAACGATCCGGACGTGCCCTACACCCACGCCGAGAAGCTGTTGCGGCACCTGCCCGTCTGCGACGTCACGCTTTCGCTGATCCGCGACGGCGACCACCGCCTCTCCCGCCCGCAGGACATTGACCTCATCCTGCGTTCGGTCGAGGGCATGACCAGGCAGGTGGCTGGCTGATGCGGTTGTCGATTCCCGCTTCGGCTTTCGTCGCCGCGGTCGTCGGCTTCGGCGGCACGCTCGCGCTGATCATCGCCGCCGCGAGGGCCGTCGGCGCGACCGATGCGGAGACGGCCAGCATGGTCACCGCCCTTTGCCTCGCCATGACGGTCGAGACGGCATACCTGTCCTGGAAGACACGGATGCCGGTGATCAGCGCCTGGTCGACGCCGGGCGCCGCCCTCATCGCCGCCTCGACGGACTTCACCATGGCCGAGGCAGTGGGAGCCTTTCTCGTCACCGCGATACTTCTGATCGCGACCGGGCTGTTCGGGCCGCTGACCCGGCTCGTTTCGCGTATCCCGGCCTCCGTGTCGTCGGGCATGCTGGCCGGCATCGTCGTCACTTTCGTTTCGGGCGCGTTCAAGACGGTGGCGGTGGACCCGCTGCTCATCCTGCCCCTGCTCGCGGCCTTCTTCGTCATCCGCCTGTTCAACCCGGCCCTCTCGGTGTTGGCAGTGTTGGTCGGTGGCGGTGTGCTGGCCGTGCTTCTGGGACGTGTCGGCGACCTGCCGACGCCGGAACTGTCGACCATCACGCTGATCGCGCCGCAGTTCACCACCGCGGCACTCGTCGGTCTGGCAATACCACTCTACCTGGTCACCATGGCTTCGCAGAACCTGTCGGGACTTGCCGTTCTCAAGGCCGCCGGCTACGAGCCGCCGGCAGGCGAACTGATCGCGACGACAGGCCTGGTCTCGCTCCTCACCGCCCCTCTGGGCGCTCTTACCACCAACCTCGCGGCGATCTCGGCGGCGATCTGCACCGGTCCGGACGTGCATCCCGACCCGGCCGAACGCTGGAAGACGGGACCGTTCTATGCCTTGTTCTACCTGTTGTTCGCCCTCTTCGGCGCCTCGCTCGTTGCGATCTTCGCTGTGTTGCCCCCGTCGCTGATCGCCCTTGTCGCCGGGCTTGGCCTGATGGCGCCGCTTGTGAACGCCATGAGCATCGCGCTCAAGGAGGAGAGCGAGCGCATTCCGGCGATCACTGCATTCACCGCGACCGCCTCCGGCCTCGTCATGGCGGGCATCGGCTCCGCCTTCTGGGGACTGCTTGCCGGCCTGATCGTATTCGGTATCGGCAAATTGCGCCGCTAAAAGGGATTTGGGGGTTGAAGCTGAGCCCCCGGGCGCTAAGCTTGTGTTGCGATGCAACAAAGCCCGTTTCACCAGATGGGCCTGTTCCTTCCGGATTGGGCCGAAACACTGATCATCGTGGCTCTCGCCCTGGCCGCAGCATGGTTCGCGCACGCGGTCGCTTACCGGATACTCACGCGTCTGCTCGGTGGCTACGCCGTGTTTTTCGACCGGTTGCTGACGAGGATGCGCGGGCCGCTTCGGCTCGTTATGCTCATCTTCGCCCTCTCGGCGGCGTCCACCGTCGCCCCCCTGACACAGACCGAACAGACCTTCATCCGTCACATTCTGCTTGCCGGCTTCATCACAGTGGTCGTCTGGCTCGCGCGCACGGCCCTCAATCTGTGGACCGAACTGCACCTGAAGCGCTTCCAGATCGACGTCGAGGACAACATGCTCGCCCGCAAGCATGTCACGCAGTCCCGCATCCTGCTGCGCGTCGCCGACACGATCCTGCTGGTGATCGGGCTCGCCGCGATCCTGATGACGTTCGACCCCGTGCGCCAGTACGGCGTCAGCCTGCTCGCTTCCGCAGGCGCGGCGGGCATCGTGGTTGGCTTGGCCCTGCAGCCGATGCTCAAGAACCTGTTCGCCGGCGTGCAACTCGCCCTGACGCAGCCGATCCGGATCGACGACGCGGTGATTGTCGAAGGCGAGTGGGGGAACATCGAGGAGATCACGGCCACCTACGTCGTCGTGCGCATCTGGGACCTTCGCCGCCTGATCGTGCCGCTCAACTACTTCATGGAACAGCCATTCCAGAACTGGACGCGCCAGGATGCGCGCCTGTTGGGCAGTGTGATGATCTATCTCGACTATACGACGCCGGTCGATGCCGTCCGCGAAAAGGCGAAGGAGATCGTGGCCGCGTCGAAGAACTGGGACCGCGGGGTATTTGCCGTCCAGGTCACCGATTTTCGTGAGACGGTGATGGAGATCCGCATCCTGGCAAGTGCGCCCAGCGCCGGCAAGGCATTTGACCTCCGCTGCGAAGTCCGTGAGCAACTTGTGTCCTGGTTGGCACAGGACCATCCGCGCGCACTGCCGCGCGTTCGCAATGACTTCCGCGACACCGGGCCGGCACGAGGAACGAAGGACACTGCGGCGGCGCAGTTGCCCTGAGCGCCTGTCCGTAGCGCGGCGCGCGCCGACCGCTTTACGTAACTTTACATTGCAGAGTCTTGAATCGGGGGGTGGCCGGGGCCATTTCGAATTCAAGGCAGCCGGGTGGGTTGCCGGTAAACGAAGGAACAGAAACTGATGAACACGACTGCACTGATCCGTCCGGCCTGGACGCCGGCGACCATTGCTCTCATGGTGATCGGCTTCATGGTGTTCTGGCCGCTGGGCCTGGCCATGCTCGCCTACATCATCTGGGGCGACCGGCTTGACGGCTTCAAGCGCGACGTGAATGGCGCGACGGACCGCATCTTCGGCTCCTGCCGCAAGGCCGGCTCCTGGAAGTCCCACGCCCGCACCGGCAACGTCGCTTTCGACGACTGGCGCGAGAAGGAACTGGAGCGCCTGGCCGAGGAACGTCGCAAGCTCGACGAGACGCTGGCCGAATTCGATGCCTATGCGCGCGAACTGCGCCGCGCGAAGGACCAGCAGGAGTTCGACCGCTTCATGTCGGAGCGCTCGCGCAACACGCCTGCTCCGACTGAGCAGCGTAAGCCTGCGAAGCGTGGCAAGGGTTCGGAAGGTCTTCTCGACGACGTGTAATCGGGGCTTCAGCCCCACCCTAAAGACGGCGCCGCCCAAACGGCGCCGTTTTCATATCCGGCTTCGAGACGACTTCGCCTCGGCGCGGTCAAGTCTTTGAAGGTATTCCCCGAAGACTTCGCTGGTATTCGTGTCGGGGCGGAAGACGGGCAGGCGCGACAGGAACTGACGGTTCCCGGTGTCGTGCAGCTGATCGCGGATCAGCGCCGACAGATCGTCTTCGCCCCCTCTGCCTCTGCTGCCTTTGGTCATGGTCCAAACCTCTCGTTCGGAAAGGTGAACTCATCCTGCGCCCGATCGTTCCGGTAGTGAACGGATCGTTCGAATTAGGGTAAAATTTGAATGAATTGGGAACCGACCGAATCTCGGCTGTGCCCTGAACGACAGCGGGCGGCCGAAGCCGCCCGCGACCATCCTTCCAGCCACCGCGCTCAGCGCACGCCGGCGTTCTGCGAGATCCAATCCGTGTATTTGGCGATCCGCGTGTAGACGCCGTAGGCGTTGCGATGACCGCAAGGCATCTCGGCGTCGAGCGGACCCTCGCCCCAGCTCACGATGCCGATCTGGACCGAACCGGCGGAGCTCTCCGAGAACAGCGGACCGCCGCTGTCGCCCTGGCAGGCGTCGCGCGCGCCGTCGGGCTCGCCGGCGCAGACCATGTTGCCGGTGAGCGGATCGCCCATGGCAGGCTCCAGCGCCGGCCCGAGCTGGTCCAGAGCGTCTTCCGACATGCGGAAGCGGCCGATGTAGCGCGAGAGGACGTATTTCATATCCTCGCCGTAGATCCTCTTGATGCCCGAATTGCAGGTGGCGTTCGGGAACAGCCGCATCTGCGCCTTGAGCAGGTTGCGCGGGAAGCCGCCGTTCTCCATGCGGCCCCAGCCGGTGACGGTGACGTGGCCGTCCTCGACGTCGGCCTTGGTCAGCTTGACCGGCTTCTCGGTCGCCTTGGTCTTGAGCTTCATCAGGCCGATGTCGTTGTCCAGCGCATACGGGTCGTAGCCCTCGTGGACGATGATTTTCTCGACCTCATGCCGGGTGCCTTCGGCGAGATCGGTCGCGCCGGTGAGGACCACGACCGTCTCGGCGCCGATCGGCGCGCCGGCCTGCACGAGGCAGTGCGCGGCGGTGAGCACCCAGTCGGGAGCGATCAGGCTGCCGCCGCAGAACTGGGCGTTGAGCTGCGAATCGGTCGATGCATCCAGCGAGCCGCTGAACAGCAGAGCGACCTGGAAAGGATATTCGCCCTGCTCGGTGGCGTAGCCGCCGACCACGCGGTCGTCTTCCGCCTTGGCGCGCGCCTCGGTGACGCGGCTCATGGGCGAGAGCTCGGGCCGCTCGCCCGCGTTCTGCGCAGCGGCCGGAAAGGCCGCGAGCGCCGTGGTGCCGGCGAGCGCAAGGAGCGCCAGCCCGCGTGTCAGAGTCCTGATCATCTGCAAGTTCGTACCTCCTGAGACGTTTCTTTCCCGCGGGTGCGACCTGCGAAGCCGCCCGCCCTCTGCCGTCAAAGCCCCAAAGCCATCAAATACTCTTCAGGCAAAGTCGCCAAGATTGATTGGCGGCAATGTGGGAATATTTGCGGCACAATCTTCCCTTGGGACACATGATGCCTATGCCCTTGGAAAATCGCGAGGATTTGTATCGGGCGTATGTCGGTAAGAGCGCGTGCGCGGACGCGGCTGCCGCGATCTCGACATGATCGGCATACCGCGCGGAAGGTCAGCCCCGTAGCGCGATATCCATCGCGAAGGCGATCGTATCGCCCGGCGCGATTGGGACGATGCCGGGCCTGGCGAAGATGTCGCCATCGAAGCCTTGCGGATCGGCATGGCCGGCCCACGGCTCGATGCAGAGGAAATCCGCGCCCGGCTTCATCCAGACCCCGAGAAAGGGCAGGTTGCGAAAGCCGATCTCGATCGCGAGCGGCGCGCCGGGCGCCTCGAAGCGGACGCGGCGGCTGTCCAGGGATCTCAGCACCATCGCGCCCTGGTCGAACAGTTGCTCGGAAAGCGCCAAGACGCCACCCCTAACATCGAGAACGGAGCTTTCGGGAAGGATCAGCCCGTTGCGGGCACGGAAGATCTCAAGTCGCTCGTCGGCATCGAAGACGAGGCGATGGCCGTGCTTCGCGGGGCTGGACGGCAGGGGCCAGCGGAAGCCGGGGTGGAAGCCGAAGCTCGCGGGAAGGATCGCACCGCCCGGATTGCGCACCGTCGCCACGACGGTCAGGATCTCCTCCGCGAGACCGTAGGCAATGTCGAGGACGAAGGCGAACGGGTAGTGGAGATGCGTAGCCGGGGAATCCGCGAGCCGCAGCAGGCAACGATCCGCTTCGCGCTCCACCACCTCGAACTCCATCGAATGCGCGAAGCCGTGCAGCGGCATTGGATAGGATGTTTCACCCACCCTGATCCGGTCATTGGCGCTTCGCCCGACCACAGGAAACAAGATCGGGCTCGACCGGTCCCACCACCGGGCATCGCCGCGCCAGAGGAGATCGCCGTGGTCGCGATGGCAAAGGCCGGTCAGCTCCGCGCCGAAGCTTGATATGCGCGCTTCGGTCTGGCCTGACCGGAGCAGGAGTTCTTCCGCCATGGACTGCGCCTTCCGGAGGGGTTTCCTACGTGGCCCGGGAATGTGATATGACGTGGCTCACTATCCGAAGCAGGGCGGGTCACGCAATTTGAAGTCGGTTCCAGCGGTCGAAATGGTGGGTCCTTACCCGCATGTATAGTTTCCTCCAGCCGCTCGAACGAACCGGACGTGGTTCGACAACGGAGCGCGTCTACGGCGCTTTGCGCGACGCGATCGTCCATCGTCATCTGAGGCCCGGCGAATTCGTCGACAAGAACCTCGTCTGCGAGCGCCTGGGCGTGTCGCGCTTTCCTGTGTCGGAGGCGCTTGGCCAGCTGGCGCGGCAGGGCTTCGTCGAGGTGCTGCCCCAGCGCGGCACGCGGGTAAGCCGCATCAGCCTGAAGGACGTCCGGCAGAACCTTTTGATCCGCAGGGCGCTGGAGGCCGAGACCGTGCGAGAGCTCGCGCGACGCACCCCGCCGCCGATGGCCCGGCTGGACGAGAACATCGCCGCGCAACGCGCGGCCCTCGCGGCAGGCGACGACACCGCCTACTACAACCTCGACATCGAGTTCCATTCGATCCTGCAGCAGGAGTTGGGATACCCCTATGTGACCGCGACGATCGACGCCGCTCGGGCTGGCCTCGACCGGGTGCGCCGCATGCTGGGCAGCCTGCACCGGATGGAGCTGACCTTCGAGGAGCACGCCGCCGTGGTAGAGGCGATCCGGGCCGGCAACAGCGAGGGCGCGGCCGACGCGATGCGCCGCCACCTCGACAATGTCGACACGCTGCTCGCGAGCTTCGCGTCCGATAATCCCGACCTTTTCAGCCGGTAGCGGCCGCCTTTGGCGGTGCGGCGCCCCGGAGGTTGAGCAGGTTGCCGAACAGGATCATCGCGGCTCCCGCGACTGTCCAGGCGTCGAGCATTTCGCTGTAGAGCAGGTAACCCAGCGCCGCCGACAGCGGCACGCGCAGGAAATCCATCGGGATGACGACGGTCGCGTCGGCATAGGTCATCGCTTTAGCCATGCAGTAGTGCGAGAAGGTGCCGCAGGCGGCGATCACGGCGATCCAGGCCCAGGTTTCGGCGGACGGCCAACGCCACACCCAGAGCGCCGGCACGATACCGATCAGGCCCTGGATGACCAGCATCCAGAACATGATCCTGACGACGCTGTCATGCCGCGTGAGGCCCTTGACCATCGTTACCGAGATGCCGAAGCCGACGGCCATGACCAGAGCGATCAACTGGCCGGGCGCGACATGGTCGAGGCCGGGCCGGACGATGATGGCAACACCGAGGATGCCGAGCACGATCGAGGCGATCTTCAGCCCACCGATGCGCTCGCCGAGGAAGAGCCCGGCGAAGATCGCGGTCCATACCGGCATGGTGAACTCGATCGAGATCAACTGCGCCAGCGGGATCATCGTCAGCGCGAGAAGCCAGGCATATTGGGCGAAGTAATGCACGACGTTACGGCCGACATGCTGGCCGATGACGCTCGTGCGCATAGCGCGCAGCCCGCCGGCCGCATGAACCAGCGGCCAGAGCAGGACGAGCCCGATGAGGGCCCGCAGCTCCATGATCTGGAACACGTCGATCTCGATCGTCGCAGCCCGCCCGGCGACGCTCATCAGCAGCATCAGGGTCAGCCATCCCGCCATCCACAAGGCGGCCTTCGCGAGCGAAGGGTGTGCACTCATGCCTACGTTTCCTTCCCTTGGCCGGTGGACCGGCCGCCGCTTCCCGGTTCAGACGCCGAGATAGCGATCCTGCACTTGCGCGGTCAGCTCGTCCGGCCGTCCGGTCCACGCGACGGCGCCCTTTTCGAGCACCACGCAGCGGTCGGCGACGGGTAGCAACTCCGACATCGTCTTGTCGACGACCAGAATGGATTCTCCATTGGTCTTGAGCGAACGGATGGCGCGCCAGATGTCCTGCCGGATGACGGGCGCAAGGCCCTCGGTCGCCTCGTCGAGGATCAGCAGGCGGGGATTGGTCATCAGCGCGCGGCCGATGGCGAGCATCTGCTGCTCGCCGCCGGACAGCGTGCGGGCATATTGCCCCTCGCGCTCGCCAAGGCGGGGGAAGAGCCCGGATATTGTGTCGAGCGTCCACTTGCCCGGCCGGGCTGCGGCGAGCAGGTTTTCGCGCACGGTGAGGTTGGCAAAGCAGCGACGGCCTTCCGGCACCAGACCGATGCCGAGGCGGGCGATGCGAAAGGATTTCTCGCGGATCACGTCGCGGCCGGCGAAGGAGATCGCGCCGGAGCGGTTCGGCATCAGGCCGCAGACGGCGCGGATCGTGGTGGTCTTGCCCATGCCGTTGCGCCCCATCAGCGCCACGACCTCGCCCTCGCCGACCGAGAGGTCGACGCCGAACAGCGCCTGGCTCGCGCCGTAGGAGGCTTCGAGGCGCTGGACGGAGAGGAGCGTCATGCGCTGTCTCCCAGATACGCCTCGCGCACGGCCGGATCGGCGCGGATGTCCGCGACGGAACCGCTGGCGATGACACGGCCATAGACCAGCACCGAAACACGGTCGGCGAGCGCGAAGACGGCGTCCATGTCGTGCTCGACCAGAAGGATCGGCGCCTCGGCGCGAAGCCTGTCGAGGAATGTCGTCAGCGCGCGGGAGCCTTCCGGCCCCATGCCGGCCATCGGCTCGTCGAGCAGGAAGGCCTTCGCGCCGAGCGCAATGGCAATGGCGATTTCGAGCTGGCGGCGCTCGCCATGCGAGAGTTCCGCCGCCCGTACAGACGCGCGGGCCGACAGTCCGACGCGGTCCAGCGCAGCGCCCGCGGCGTCGAGCAGGCCGCGGTCGTGCATGACGCTGCGCACGAATCGGAAGCTCGAGCCCTGCCGTGCCTGAACTGCCAGCATGACATTGCGCAGCGCCGAGAATTCCGGGATCAGCGACGACACCTGGAAAGTGCGGCCGAGGCCGAGACGGGCGCGGGCAGCGATACCGAGCGGCAGGATGTCCTGCCCGAGGAAGCGGATCGAGCCGGTGTCGGGCTTCAGCGCGCCGGAAATCTGGTGCATCAGCGTCGTCTTGCCGGCGCCGTTGGGGCCGATCAGCGCGTGGATCTCGCCGGGTTTAAGGTCGAGGGTGACATCGTCGGTCGCCTTGAGCGCGCCGAAACTCTTCGAGAGGTTGCGCAGTTCAAGGACCGGCTCAGTCATGGCGAGCCCTTCCGGCGATCAGGCCGACGATGCCGCCGCGTGCGAAGAGCACGACCCCGAGCAGCATCAGGCCAAGGAAGAACTGCCAGCGCTCGGTGATGGAGCCGAGCCAGTATTCCAGCATGACGTAGAGCATCGCGCCTGCGACCGGCCCCGCGAGCCGGCCCGTGCCGCCGAGAATGATCAGCACGATCAGCTCGCCCGACATCGGCCAGGCGAGCATCGAGGGGCTGGCGAAGCGGTTGAGCTCGGCGAACATCGCACCGGCCACGGCCGTGATCATGGCCGACAGGACGAAGGCGACGAGCCGGATCGGAAACGGTTCGATGCCGACGGCGGCCACCCGCAGCTCGTTCTGCCGCGCCGCCTGGAGAGCCGCGCCGAAACGCGAGACGCGGATGCGCCAGAAAACCAGGAGGCCGGCGAGGAGCAGGCCAAAGGCGATCAGGAAAAGGTCGCGCGGCACGGCGGTATTGAGGCCGGGAAAGCCGTTGCGCAGCGCGATCGACAACCCGTCCTCACCGCCGTACTCTTTCCAGGAGACGGCGAAGTAGAAGATCATCTGCGCGAAGGCGAGCGTGATCATGATGAAGTAGACGCCGGAGGTTCTGAGGCTGATCGCGCCGGTGATGACGGCGACGACGCCGGCGGCGAGGGCTGCGAGAAGCCAGACGAGCGGCATCGAGGCCGGAATGTCCATGCCGAGAAGCGGTTCTGCGTTCATCGCGTGCGTTGCGACAATGCCGGCCGCGTAGCCGCCGATGCCGAAGAACGCGGCATGGCCGAAAGAGACGAGGCCGCCGAGGCCGAGCGCGATGTTGAGGCCGACCGCGGCGAGAGCGAGGATCGCCATGCGGGTGGCCAGCGTGGTGTAGAACGGGTAGCCAGCGGCCTGCGTCGCGAAGGGGAGCGCGAGCAGGGCGGCGAGGAGCGCGAGGGTGAGGAGGCGTTCCCGGGTCATTGCGCCCCCGTCGCGAACAGGCCCTTGGGCCGGAACGCCAGGATTGCCGCCATGACGATGTAGATCAGCATGGAGGACAGCGCGCCGCCGAGGCTCGCGGCCTGGGCGGGGCCGAGCAGGGCCGTCAGCAACTGCGGCAGGAAGATGCGGCCCATCGTGTCGACCAGCCCAACCAGAAGCGCGCCGAGGAAGGCGCCCTTGATCGAGCCGATGCCGCCGATGACGATGACCACGAAGGCCAGGATCAGCACCGGCTCTCCCATGCCGACCTGCACCGACTGCAGCGCTCCCACCATCGCGCCTGCGAGGCCGGCGAGCGCGGCGCCGAGCGCGAAGACCATCGTGTAGAGCGTTCGGATATCGACGCCGAGCGCGCCGATCATCTCGCGGTCGCTCTCGCCGGCGCGGATGCGCATGCCGAGCCGGGTGCGCGAGATGAGCAGGTAGAGCCCAAACGCGACCGCGAGGCCAACGAGGATGATCGCCAGCCGATAGAACGGATAGTGCACGCCGCCCGGCAGCGCGACCGCACCGGTCAGAGCCGGCGGGATGTCGAGATACAGCGGGAACGAGCCGAACAGCCACCGCGTACCCTCGGAAAAGACGAGGATTAGTGCAAAGGTGGCGAGCACTTGGTCGAGATGGTCGCGCTCGTAGAGCTTGCGGATGACCGTCACCTCTACGATCGCGCCCGCGGCGGCTGCCGCCGCGAGGCTGGCGATCAAGCCGAGCCAGAACGAGCCGGACCAGGCCGCGACCGTGGCGCAGGCAAACGCACCGACCATATAGAGCGAGCCGTGCGCGAGGTTGATCAATCCCATGACGCCGAAGATGAGCGTCAGCCCGGCCGCCATCAGGAACAGCATGACGCCGAGCTGCAGGCCGTTCAGGAACTGTTCGATGACGAGGGCCGCGGTCATCGAGGTGGCGCGGCACGGATCATAATGGCGTGGGCGGCGCTTACCAGTGCAGCATTGTCCCTGGCCGGACTGCCGTCCGGTAGCACCAGCACGTCCTCAAAGCCGATACGCGTGTCGCAGCCGCGCCGCGCCGCCTCGCCGACACATGGCCAGGCGCTGCGGCCGGAGCCGTGCAGCAGGATCGGTGCGGCAATCGCCCGGTCGGCCAGGATGCGTAACACCCTGTCCGCTTCGTCGAGCGCCGCCTGCGGCTCGACATCCTGCATCTCGATCAGGATGCGCAGGGGCGGCGGCGGGTCGGGCAGCGCCGTGAAACGTTCCGCGTCCGCCACCGACCAGATTCCAGCCTCGATGCCGATACCGCGCCCGGCCATCATCTCCATGATTTCGGGTGCGTCGTCCTCGTTGAGATTGATCGAGACGTAGTCGGGTAGGGCGGTCCAGCCGGCCATGTCTTCGTGACGCGCCCGGCCGCCCGGTGCGATCCAGGTGCCGGTGCTGATGCCGACGGGCATATGGGGCACGGCCGCGCGGATCGCGACGAGCGCCGCGGCGACGTCGCCTGGTGCAAGGCTTTCGGCGCCCATGGCATTGCGCGGATGAACGTGAAGGGTTTCCGCTCCGGCATCGCGGCATGCCATGGCATCCGCCGCCAGTTCGGACGGTGTCAGGGGAACGCGTGCCGCCGCAGTGCGGACGCGTCCCCCGTTGAGGCAGGCCTGAAGCATCGGGTGCGACTGCCCGGTGCCTTACATCTTGCACTTCTCGGCGTAGGCGTCGCCGTGGTCGGTGAAGGAGGTGCCGACGATCTTGTTGGTCAGCACGCCGTCGCCGTCCTTGTAGACCTCGCGCACGTAGAAGTCCTGGATCGGATGGTTGTTGGTGTTGAACTTGAACTTTCCGCGGACGCTGTCGAACTCGGCTGCCTTGAGCGCGGCGCGGAAGGCGTCGGCGTCCTTGACGCTGGCCTTGCCCTTGGCCGCGATCAGCAGGTTCGCCGTGTCGTAGGCCTGGGCGGCGTAGATCGAGGGCAGGCGGTTGTATTCGGCCTTGAACGCCTCCACGAAAGCCTTGGACGCCGCGTTGTCGAGATCGGGCGCCCAGGAGGCGGTGTTCTTCGCGCCGATCGCCGCGTCGCCGATCGCCGGCAGCACGTCCTGGCTGAAGGAGAAGCCGGGGCCCATGACCGGAATGCCAACGCCCGACTGCGCGTACTGCTTCATGAAAGCGATGCCCATGCCGCCCGGCAAGAAGAAGAATACGGAATCGGCGCCCGAGGCGCGGATCTGAGCGATCTCGGCGGCATAGTCGGTCTGGCCGAGCTGGGTATAGACCTCGCCCGCCAGCTCTCCCTTGTAGTAGCGCTTGAAGCCATTGAGCGAATCCGTGCCCGCCGGATAGTTCGGCGCCAGGATGAACATCTTCTTGATGCCCTGCTGCTGGGCATAGTTGCCGGCGGCCTCGTGGAAGTTGTCGTTCTGGTAGGCGACGTTGAAGTAGTTCTGGTTGCACTTCTCGCCGGCGAGCGGCGACGGGCCGGCATTGACCGACAGGTAGAACTTGCCCTGGGCGACCGCATTGGGAACGACCGCCATTGCGAGGTTCGACCAGATGATGCCGGTCAGAACGTCGACCTGCTCGGCCTGGATCATCTTGTCTGCGATCTGCACCGCGATCTCGGGCTTCATCGCATCGTCCTCGGTGACGACGGTGATCTCCGCATCGTTGGCCTTCTTGATCGCCAGCATGAAGCCATCACGCGCGTCAACGCCGAGGCCGGCACCGCCGCCTGACAATGTGGTGATCATGCCGATCTTCAGCGGCTCGGCCATCGCCAGGCCGGACACGCCGACCGCCAGGCCGAAGGCGATCGCTGCAAGAAGCTTACCCATCTCGATACTCCCGTTGTTTCATTGTCCCGCGGCGGGCCGCCGCCCGGTCTTTTTGCTCCACGACAGCACTTTCCACAGTTCTGCGAAAACTTCCACCTCGACATGCGGATCGGCCAGCGCGTTTCCGGAAAGGGCTGCGATGAATTGTTGCCTACAGACTGAGCGGCGTCAGTCGCGGTAGGTCGAGCCTTCCTCGTCGAGGATGAGCTTGAGCTGGTCGAGGTGGCGCGCAGCGGTGGCGACCGGGTAGGCGTCCATCTGGCTGGCGACCGTCTCGGCCACCTCGTCGGACAGGAAGCGCAGCGGCCGGCCGGTCCACAGCGCCTTGACGTAGTTCTCGCAGGCGCGCTCGAAGTAGTAGAGTCGGTCGAATGTGTCGGCGACGGTCTGGCCGATGACGAGCAGGCCGTGATTGCCCATCACCATGGTCTTGATCTTCGGATCGGCGAAGAGCTTCGCGCAACGCGTACCCTCCTCCTCGAAGGCAAGGCCGCCATAGCCGTCATCGACCACGACGCGGTTGTGGAACATCGCCGAGTTCTGGTCGACCGCCGGCAAGCGCGAATCTGCCAGCGAGGCGAGCACGGTGGCGTAGCGCGAATGGACGTGCATGGCGCAGCGCGCGTGCGGCACGAGTCTATGCAGCGAGCCGTGCAAGCCCCAGGCGGTCGGGTCCGGCGCGTCCGGGCGCTCCATGGTGCGCGGATCGTTGGCGTCGACCAGCACGAGGTCGCTGGCGCGCACCCGGCTGAAATGCACCATGTTCGGATTGATCAGGAACTGCGTGCCGTCGTCGTTGACGGCGAGCGAGAAATGATTGGCGACAGCCTCGTGCATGTCGAGCCGCGCGGTCCAGCGTAGCGCCGCCGCAAGGTCGATGCGCTGGTCGAAATGGGTGATGTTGGAACCGATACGGCGCGCGGCGACATTCATGGGCTGGGCTCCTGCGAGGCCGCAGCATGCACCGGCGCGAGACCCCGCACAACAGCACCGATCTTCCGGGCCGTAGTCCTGAAACGAAAATGGCCGCCACGGTGGAGGGGGGTTCCGTGGCGGCCTTACTCGAAACGATGCGGCAGCCCGGAGAGGGGGGATGAGGCTGCCGCAGTGTCCGGTATAGGCGGGGGACGGGCCTTCAACCGAACTCGGCGTTAATTGCCGATGACCGTGATTTGGGTCCCTGAACGTGGCGATTCAAGGGCGCCAAGATTACATCTTTGTAACGAACCCGTGAGAATCGGGGACGTCCTCCCGGTCCTGTCAGGTCCTGACAGCTACCGCTGGCCCGCGCGGCTTTCCGATAGACCGTACGTCGCCAGCGCGCTATCCCTTCGGCCATGAAAAAAGGCGATCACCTCTTCCTCGTCGATGGCTCGGGCTACATCTTCCGCGCCTACCATGCCTTGCCGCCGCTCACCCGCAAGTCCGACGGGCTGCCTGTGGGTGCGGTCTCAGGCTTCTGCAACATGCTCTGGAAGCTGATGCAGGATGCGCGCAACACCGACGTCGGCGTCACGCCCACCCATCTGGCGGTGATCTTCGACTATTCGTCGAAGACATTCCGCAACGAGCTTTATCCCGAATACAAGGCCAACCGCTCCGCACCGCCGGAAGACCTGATCCCGCAGTTCGGGCTGATCCGGCAGGCGACCAAGGCCTTCGATCTGCCCTGCATCGAAATGGAGGGCTTCGAGGCGGACGACCTGATTGCGACCTACTGCCGGCTGGCGCGGGAGGCAGGCGCAGACGCTACGATCATCTCATCCGACAAGGACCTGATGCAGCTCGTTGGCCCGGCGGTGTCGATGTACGACCCGATGAAGGACAAGGAAATCAAGATTCCCGAGGTCATCGAGAAGTGGGGCGTGCCGCCGGAGAAGATGATCGACCTGCAGGCGCTGACGGGCGATTCCATCGACAACGTGCCGGGCGTGCCGGGCATCGGGCCGAAGACGGCCGCCCTCCTGCTCGAACAGTTCGGCGACCTCGACACGCTGCTGGCTCGTGCCGGCGAGATCAAGCAGGAGAAGCGGCGCGAGGCGATCATCGCCAATGCCGAGAAGGCGCGTATCTCGCGGCTCCTGGTGACGCTGAAGGACGACGTGCCGAACGTCGAACCGCTGGAGGATTTCGTCCTCCAGCCGCCGAACGGGCCGAAGCTGATCGCCTTCCTCAAGGCGCTGGAGTTCACCACGCTGACCCGGCGCGTGGCGGAAGCGAGCGGCACGGATGCGGCTGAGGTGGAAGCAGCCGTGGTCAAGGTGGAACTTGGCGACGCCGCGCACGGGCCGGATGTGGGGGCGGGCGACAGCGTTCCAACCTCCGCCTTGCGGGGAGGTCGCCCCGAAGGCGCGGGTGGGGGTGAAGCCGCCTCGACTCCTGCCGGTGCATCCCCACCCACTCCCCTCAGAGGGGAGGGGGACACGCCTCAAACCCTCGCTGCCGCCCGCGCCGAGACGGCGGCGTCGATGCCATTCGACGTAAAGTCGTACACTTGCATCCGCGACATCGCCGAACTCTACCGCTGGATGGACGAGGCACGGGACGCAGGCGTCGTCGCCTTCGACACCGAGACCACTTCGCTCGATCCGATGCAGGCGGAGCTGTGCGGTTTCTCGATCGCCACCGCACCCGGCCGAGCGGCCTACGTGCCGGTCGGCCACAAGAACGGTGTCGGCGACCTGCTCGGCGGCGGGCTGGTGGAGAACCAGATTCCAATCCGCGATGCGCTCGCCGCGTTAAAGCCGTTGCTGGAGGACCCGTCGGTCCTGAAGGTTGCGCAGAACCTGAAATACGACCTGGTGGTGATGAACCGCCACGGCATCGACGTGCGCCCCTACGACGACACGATGCTGCTGTCCTACGTTGTCGACGGCGGCGCATCGACCAGCCACGGCATGGACGCGCTGTCGGAGAAGTGGCTCGGCCACAAGCCGATCGCCTTCAAGGACGTCAGCGGTTCGGGCAAATCGTTCCAGACTTTCGACATGGTCGATCTCGAGCGGGCGACCTGCTACGCGGCCGAGGACGCCGACGTGACGCTGAGGCTCTGGCTGGTCTTGAAGCCGCGGCTCGTCGCGAAAGGCCTCGTCTCGGTCTACGAGCGGCTGGAGCGGCCGCTGGTGCCGGTGCTGTCGAACATGGAGCAGCGCGGCATCTCGATCGACCGGCAGATCCTTTCGCGCCTCTCGGGCGAACTGGCGCAGAACGCCGCCCGCATCGAGGACGAGATCTATGCGCTGGTCGGCGAACGGATCAACATCGGCTCGCCCAAGCAACTGGGCGACATCCTCTTCGGCCGGATGGGCCTGCCGGGCGGCTCGAAAACCAAGACCGGCCAGTGGTCGACATCGGCGCAGCTTCTCGAGGACCTTGCGGCGGAAGGCCACGAACTGCCGCGCAAGATCGTCGACTGGCGCCAGCTCACCAAGCTGAAATCGACCTATACGGATGCGCTGCCGGGTTTCGTGAACCCGGAGACCGGCCGCGTGCACACCTCCTACGCGCTTGCCTCGACGACGACGGGACGATTGTCCTCGTCCGACCCCAACCTGCAAAACATCCCGGTTCGCACCGCCGAAGGCCGGAAGATCCGCACCGCCTTCGTCGCCGAACCCGGCCACAGGCTGATCTCGGCCGACTACAGCCAGATCGAGCTGCGCGTTCTGGCGCATGTCGCCGACATTCCGCAGTTGAAGAAGGCCTTTTCCGAGGGTGCCGACATTCACGCGATCACGGCCTCGGAGATGTTCAATGTGCCGGTCGCCGGCATGCCGTCGGAAATCCGCCGGCGGGCCAAGGCGATCAATTTCGGCATCATCTACGGCATTTCAGCCTTCGGGCTGGCCAACCAGCTGTCTATTCCACGCGAGGAGGCGTCGGACTACATCAAGCGCTACTTCGAGCGTTTCCCCGGCATCCGCGACTATATCGAGGAAACCAAGGAGTTCGCGCGCCGCGAAGGCTATGTCGAGACCATCTTCGGCCGGCGCATCCACTATCCGGAGATCAGGTCGCCGAACCCGTCGGTGCGTGCGTTCAACGAGCGCGCCTCGACCAATGCGCGGCTGCAGGGCACGGCCGCCGACATCATCCGCCGCGCCATGATCCGCATGGACGCGGCACTCGTCGCCGCCGAACTGGATGCGGTGCGCATGCTCCTGCAGGTGCACGACGAACTGATTTTCGAGGCGCGCGAGGAGGATGTCGAGCTGGCGATCCCGGTGATCCGCGAGGTGATGGAGAACGCGGCGATGCCGGCGGTGTCGATGTCCGTGCCGCTCAGCGTCGACGCGCGCGCCGCGCACAACTGGGACGAGGCGCATTGAAGGCGTCCCGATCGCGTTCGATCTGAGCCGCGGGTCCGCTCAGGCGGAGGCGCACTTCCCGCAGGTGCCGCGCAATTCGATGGCGGCCTTGCTCGCCTTGAAGCCCGTAGCCTGCGCCCAGGCTTCCAGGCGTTCGGACAGGACCGGATCGGTGAATTCCGTCACTTGGCCGCAGGTTTCGCAGATGGCGAAGCCGGTGATGCCGTGGTCGTGGTGATGGTGGCCGTGGCAGGCGACGAAGGAATTTATGCTCTCCAGCCGATGCACCAGCCCGCTCTTCATCAGCGTGTCGAGCGCGCGGTAGACCTGCAGCGGCGCACGAAAGCCATCGTCGCGAAGCTGGTCGAGCAGGGCATAGGCGCTGAGCGGCCCTTCGGACTTTTCGAGCCGATCGAGCACGAGGGTCTGGTTTCGCGTAAGGTCCGTCCTGGTCGCCATATTGCCTTCAACCATTCCGCGCGCGGTTTGTGAAGCGCGATGGCACGAATATGGGGGCTTTGCCTGAGGAAGCCAAGCGGTTCAGGCCGGACGCATGCCCGCGAGCGTCGCGAGGAGGTCGGCAAGGCCGTCGATGACGATGTCGGCGCCGATCTCGTCGACAGGCACGGAGGTGTAGCCGCCGCGCAGCGCGATCACCGGAATGCCCGCCGCGCGGGCAGAGCCGACATCCGCGACGCTGTCTCCGACCAGGACAGCGTCCTCCGGCCTGAGGCCCAGCCGGTCGAGCGCGGCGAAGATCATGTCGGGCGCCGGCTTCTTCTCCACGCCCGAATCGCCGCCGATCACGGCGTCGAGATAGGGAGAAAGCCCGAAATGATCGAGGATCGCCTCGGTGGGCATCTGCGGCTTGTTGGTGACGACGCCCATCAACACGCCCTGCGCATGGAGCTCCTCGACGATTTCCCGCGCGCCGGGCGTCAGCACGGTGAGCACGGTCAGGTGATCGGCATATATGCCGATCATAGCTTCGTATTCGAGATCGAGCTCGTCGGCGTCCAGCGGATGGCCGACCGCGATGAAGGCGCGCTCGACCAGCTTCTTCACCCCGTTGCCGATCATCGACACCACGTCAGGCAGCGACAGCGGCCCGAGCCCGCGACGCATCAGCAGGATATTGATCGACGCATGCAGGTCGGGCGCCGAATCGATCAGCGTTCCGTCGAGGTCGAACAGGACCGCCCGCGGCCAGGTGTCGCTCAAATCAGGTTTCTCCAAGGCCGATCGAACAGTTCGATCTTGATCCGCTTTACGGCGATTTTCTAGGCCGCGCGCTTCATCGCGCCGTCCGACGCCGTGCGGATCGCTTCGATGTTGGCGCGGTAGGAGGCTTCGGAGCCGCCTTTGAAGACGGCGGAGCCGGCGACCAGCACGTTGGCGCCGGCAGCAGCGACGAGAGGGGCAGTCTCGGGCGTGACGCCACCGTCGATCTCGATGTCGATCGGCCGGTCGCCGATCATCGCCTTCACGCGCTTCACCTTCTCGACCACGGAGGGGATAAAGGCCTGGCCGCCGAAGCCGGGATTGACGGTCATCAGGAGCACCAGGTCGAGTCGGTCGAGCACGTATTCGATGACGCTCTCAGGCGTCGAGGGATTGAGCGACACGCCGGCCTTCTTGCCGAGATTGCGGATCGCCTGCAGCGATCGGTCGAGATGCGGCCCGGCCTCGGCATGGACCGTGATGACGTCGCAGCCGGCATCCGCGAATGCGGCGAGATAGGGATCGGCGGGCGTGATCATCAGGTGGCAGTCGAACACCTTGTCCGTGCGGTTGCGGATAGCCTTGATGACCGGCGGACCGAAGGTGATGTTCGGCACGAAATGGCCGTCCATGACGTCGAGATGGATCCAGTCCGCGCCGGCGCGCACGATCGTCTCGACCTCGTCGCCAAGCTTCGAGAAGTCCGCCGAGAGAACCGACGGCGCGATGATGGTTCGGCTCATGCGTCCTGCCTCGCTATGGTCATGGTGGGAGACGTTTGCCCACGCGGGGGGCGACGGGTCAAGGCGTTTCTCTCTTTGGCGGCGACCTGTACCGGTTCAAAAATCGGCCTCAATCTGCCATGAACCTTCCCTTACGGCCGGTGCGCCGCTTGGGCTTGGGAGAGACGAATGGTTTTGAAACGCGCGGGCAGCCTGCTTGCGGCCATGGCGTTCGCCACACTGTGCGGTGGAACGCTGGAGGCCGGGGCGCGGACCAACAGGGCGCTGCTCGTCGGCGTTTCGGAATATCCGAACCTGCCGAAGGGCGACTGGCTGGAAGGACCGAAGAACGACGCCGGCCTGGTGCGCGACTATCTCGTCAGCAATCCGACAGCGCCCTTCGCGGCGGTCGACGTGACCGTGCTTGCCAGCAACACCGAGGGCGCGGAAGCGCCGACACGGGCGGCGATCCTGAAGGGCCTCGCAAATCTCGCGGCGAAGGCCGAGGCCGGCGACTTCGTCTACATCCAGTTCTCCGGCCATGGCTCGCAGCAGCCGGCGATCGAACCTTCGACGGAGATCGACGGCAAGGACGA
Source organism: Mesorhizobium australicum (assembly GCF_900177325.1). Taxonomy (NCBI): domain Bacteria; kingdom Pseudomonadati; phylum Pseudomonadota; class Alphaproteobacteria; order Hyphomicrobiales; family Phyllobacteriaceae; genus Mesorhizobium; species Mesorhizobium australicum. The sequence continues at coordinate 787,779 of NZ_FXBL01000004.1, forward strand.
GATCTTTCTCGCGTCGGACGTCGCCAAGATCGATCCCTCCACGAAGCAGGTACCGAACGCGATCCTCGACGACGAGATCGGCGCGGCGCTGGACGCGATCCGCGACAAAGGCGCCTTCGTCTGGGTCGTGTTCGACGCCTGCCATTCGGGCACGGCGACGCGCGCGGCTGGACTCGGCGTTGAAGAGAAGGAGCGCAAGATCTCGCCGGAATCGCTCGGCTTCACGCCTCAGATGATGGCCGAGGCGCGCGGGGAGGCCACGCGTGGAGCGGGAGGCGACGCGGAGCGCGAGAATGCGCTTGGGCTTTCTGATGAAGAAGAAGGGGCAGGCGGAGCGGAGCGCGGCGGCATGGTCGCCTTCTTCGCCGCGCAGACCGTGGAGACAACACCGGAGTTTCCGCAGCCGGTGACTGATCCTTCGGGCAAGATCTTCGGCCTGTTTACCTATACGCTGATGTCGAAGCTGGCCGAGAATCCGCAGGTCACCTACCGCCAGCTCAGCCAGAGCATCCTGCAGGCCTATTCCGGGCTCAACCGAACCAAGCCGACGCCGCTGTTCGAGGGCGATCTCGACGCGCCGGTGTTCGGCATGGAGCCGGGCGACGCCGTGCTTCAATGGAAGGTGGCGATTAAGGACGGCGTCGTGGCGCTGCCGGCCGGCATGCTGCACAGGGTCGAGCCCGGCACCAAGCTCGCCCTGCTGAAATCACCGCTCGATCCGATCGACGACGCGATCGGCTACCTGGAGGTGCGCTCGGCGACCAACCTGACCAGCCAGGCGCTGCCGGCGGCCTTTGCCGGTCGCTCCGCGCTGCGGATGGAGGAAATCCCGGACGGGGCCTATGCGCGGATCGCCGAGATGGCGATCAACTTCGAACTCGCGGTCGCTAAGGCGCCGGATGCGGACGGACTGTCCGAGGATGTCGCGCGCGCCAACGCGGCTTTGGAGGCGATCGCGGCGGACGGCAAGACGCCGCTGAAGCTGAGCGTGGTCGAGCCCGGCGCGCCGGCCGACATACGGCTCGCGGTGATGCGCGAGAGCGACGTGCCGGGCGCTGCCGCCGAAGCGTCGAAGGAGGCCGCACTCTGGCTGTTGCCGCCCTCGGGAGAGATCAGCCTGGAGCAGGGCCGCCGCCCGCCGTCGATGTTCACGTCGGATGCGGAAAAGCTCGGCGCGAAGCTTTCCGATGATCTCGTCGTGATCTCGCGGGCGATGAACCTGTCGCGCCTTGCGGGCGCGTCCGACTTCCGCCGCGGCGATGTCAGCGTCACCTTCTCGATCCAGCGAGCGGACGAGGAGGAGCTGACGCCGATCGAGGCGGGGAACGTGCCGGTGCTGCATCCGGGCGATTCGATCTTTGTCTCGGCGAAGAACGAGTCCCGCAAGCCGGTCGACCTCAACGTGCTCTATGTCGGCAGCGACTACACGATCAGCTCGGCGGAAGCGCCGATCCGCCTGCACGAGCGGGACGAGCTGCCGGACACCGGCCTGTTCACCGTGTCGGAGGGAAGTTTCGGCAACGAGCGACTGATCGCGGTGCTGACCGAGGCGGAGCAGCAGTCGTCCACGCTCGACCTTGGCTACCTGGCGCAGAAGGGCGTGCGGCAGGCGACGCGCTCGGCCGCTGCGCCCGAAGGCTTCGCGGGTCTGCTGGACGATATCGCCAAGGCACCGGCGACGCGCGACGTCAAGCGTTTCCAGGACAAGCGCGGCTCCAAGGGCGCGGTGCTTGTCTTCCCGATGGAGACCAGCCCGGCTGCAAACTAGCCGGCTTCCTCTTGAAGCAAACCGCGTCTATGGAATCATGATCGGGCAAGGCCCGAGACGAGGCATGACATGACAGGCATCAGGCATCTCGCACTGGCGGCCGTAGCCGCGACGGCCGCCTTCGTTCCGGCGGCTCGGGCGGACTGTGTGATCTGCGCCAACTCGATCGTCATGAACGAGGATCTCGCGGACTGCTTCCTGCAGAAATACGCCGATCCGGCGGCGATCAGCGGCGACATGGTGGCGGTCGACCTCAGCCGCTGCGAGAAGAGCCGCAGTGTCGTGCTGGCGCTGCCTGAGCCGAAGGCCGCCTTCGAGGAGCCGGACACCAAGTTTCTCCTGTCGCGGGGTCAGGTCGAGTGCCTGAAGGACAAGCTGCAATCCGACGAGATCGACCTCGATCCGTCGGCACGCATCGACCTGGGCGCTTGCCGATGAAGAAGCCGGCGAAGCTGCCGGATACCGGCACCGGCATACCGATGCCGAACACGCAGGAGCCCAAGGACGAGCCGAATCCCTTCAAGGCGACAGACTGGCGGCTGTTCCTGTTTGCCTGGAGCGGCTTTACGCTCCGGGTGCTCTTATGCGTCGGCGCCGTCTTCTCGGCGGCGCAGTTCCTGCAATCGCGCCAGGACAAGCGGGTCGAGCGCACGCTGGCGTTGGTCGAGCTGTGGGAAAAGCCGGAATACCAGGAGGCGCAGAGCGCCGTGAAACGCCGGCTGGGCGAGCTGAACCGGCAGGCGGCAGGCCTCGTGACGTCGCAGACCTCGCCGGAGCAGATGGACATCATCATGGCGAGCATCGGCGCGAAGGCGATGACCGATGAGGGCGGAACCATGCCGCTTGCCGAATTCCAGGACCGGTTCGACAGGGTCGTCTACTTCCTGAGCCGGCTCGCCTCCTGCGTGAACACCAAGCTCTGTGACCGCGCGGTAGCGGACGAGTTCTTCCTCGACTATGCGCGGTCGTTCTGGCGCTTCTTCTCGACCTATATCGAGCGCGAGCGCAAGGCCGGCACGGCCAATCTGGCCGTCGGGATCGAGACCTACCTCAAGGCGCCGCGGTGAGGCTGCTCGACACCGACCACCCGTTCTTCCGGCCGCTGTGGATTCGCATCGCGACCTTCGGCTTCACCGCAGGCTGGGCGCTCTTTGAACTGTGGAGCGGCGCGTTCCTGTGGGCCTGCGTGGTAGGCGCGCTGGCGCTGATGTCGTTTCACGGCTTTTTCATCGACTTCAATCCAGACCGGCACCAGCTCAGCCGGAAGGACGACGAAGCCTCCTGAAAGCTCACCCGCGCGATGCGCCGGCTTTCATCAGCGCGGCGAGGTCGAAACCGGACGCCTGCACGGCTTCCAGGGTCAGCGGTGTCGGCTGGCTGAGCAGCCGGCGCGCCGCCATGTGGTCGCCCGGCACATTGACCGTTTCCACGCCGATCAGCTCGCCGAGACGGAAGCACTGGACGGAAAGCTTGCCGTCGTCGACACCGCCGCGAATCTCGTGATGGTCGGCGCCCGCCGTCAGTCCGGCGATCTGGAGCTTGTGCGGTCCCTGGTCGCTCCAGAACCAGGGCAGCTTGTCGTAGCGCTCGGGATGGCCGACCAGCCGCCGCGACAGACATTTCGCCTGGTCGATGGCGTTCTGGACGGATTCGAGGCGGATCTGCAGGCCCTCCTGGCCGAAGGGGAAGGAGGCGCAGTCGCCGATCGCCGAGATGGCGGGGTCCTCCGTGGCGAGGAGATCGTCGACACGCACGCCGTCATGCACGTAAAGGCCGGCGGCTTCCGCGATTTCAGCATTCGGAATGACACCGGCCGAGATGAGGACGAGGTCCGCCGGGATTCGCTCCCCCTCGGCGGTTTCGACACCGCCCGCCTTGCCTGCCCCGTCGTCAAGGATGGCGCGGGCGAGCGAGTTGAGCCGCACGTCGACGCCGCTCGCCGTGTGGACGGCGTAGAAGTATTCGGAGACCGGCGGCGAGACGACGCGCGACATCAGCCGCGCGGTGGCTTCGAGAACGGTGACATGCAGCCCGGCCGCCCGCGCAGTCGCCGCGACTTCGAGGCCGATGAAGCCGCCGCCGACCACGACCAGGCGTGAGGCCCCGGCGAGCCGCTCGCGCAGGTTCTCGGCATCGGCCAGCGTGCGCAGGCCGACCACATTGTCGAGGTCGATCCCCGGCAGCGGCAGGCGGCGGTTGCGCGTGCCGGTGGCGAGGACGAGATGGCCGTAGGCGATGGTGCGGCCGTTCGAGAGCGTGACGGTCCGATCGGCGCGATCGATTCCGGTGACAGTACGGCCGTCCTCGAGGCCGATCCTGTTCTTCTCGAAGAAGTCGGCATTACGGAAGAGCAGCCGGTCCGGATTCGGGTCCTTGATGTATCCCTTGGAGAGTGGCGGCCGCTGGTAGGGCAGGCCCGGCTCCTCGCCGATGATGAGGATTTCGCTCTCGAACCCGTCCTGGCGCAGGCTCGCAGCGGTCTGGAAGCCGGCCTGGCCGCTGCCGGCGATGAGAATTCTGTCGGTCATGGTTCAGTCCGAGAAAGCGGGACCGGGCGTCCCTGGCAGACGCGAGATGAACCATAATCGGAAGAGAAAGCCAATCTCTCGTTGCGACCGGCGTTTGTGCCCGCCTGCCGCTTTTCACTCCCGAAAAAACAAACGACCCCCGGACGAACCGGGGGTCGCGCAATGAAGATGCGGTCAGATCAGCAGTAAGCTGCGCTGGCCGTGCAGGTCGCCTGCATCATGCCGCCGATGTTGCCGGCGCCATAGGCTCCGTAGGATGCATTCGGCCATTCGGCGTTCTGGCCGAACCAGGACGCGCCCTGGACGTTGATGCCGACCGAGGTGTAGCCCCAGCTCGTCACGCCGACGACGATATTCCGGTTGGCCGCATTGCCGAGCGAGGCGCTGCCGGTCACGACCGGAGCCGTACCGAAGTTGACGAGCCACGGGCCACCCGAGGAACCGCCTGTCATGGCGGAGCCGAGCTGGGTGTTCTTCAGCAGCTTGCCATTCGAGCCGGTCAAAGTGATGTACTTGCCGTAGGAGTCGCCGCGCAGCATCTGGTAGCCGTTGTCGATCGCGACCGGATAGCCGATCTGAGTGATCTGGGCGACCGTTGCATTGCCGAAGATCGGCGTAGAGAGATAGCTGTAACCGTTCCAGCCGTAGCCGTACCAGCCGCCCATGCCAGTGCCTGCATAGACACTGTTCTTCGGCGCAAGCGTGACGGTCGCCAGATCGTTGTTGCAGACCACGCCGGTGGCGCCGGACTGGCAGGTGTCGGTGCCGTTGAAGTAGACGGTCGGAATACGCCAGGTCACGCCGCTATAGTAGCCCCACGGGCCGCCCGCGGAATTGTAGTTCGCCGGATACCAGCGCACTTCGTTCGCGAAGCCGGCCGTGCCCTGGCCGTAATTGTGCACGCAGTGCGCGGCGGTGATCAGCACGCCCTTCTTCACGAGAGACGCGGTGCAGACGTACCAGCTCGAGCCGAAGCGCATCCAGAGCTTGCCGGAATAGCGATAGGGGCGGCTCCCGACGGGAACGAGTGCGCCGTTGGTCGTGTTCATAGGAACGCCGGTCACAGCCACGCGGGCGATGGTGTAGGGCCACTTGTAGCTGCTGTTCAGGCCGTAGGCGTTGCTGCCGACGCCGTTGTCTCCGGTCGCACCGGCCTGCTCGCCGACGGTTGGCGTGCCGCCCGTGCTGGCATAGGGAACGACGCTCGGCGTGGTGGTCGGCAGACGGCTGAGACCGGGGCCGACGGGTCCCGAGGCCGAGGCAGATCCCGATGGCCCGGCTGCTACGGTTTTGGCTCCGTTGGCGAGCTGGGCACTGCCCATCTCCACAAGCGCCAGCGTGATGCCAAGTGTGATTGATGTGAGCCTGGCTGCTTTCAGCAAGCTAGACATGATGTTCCTCCAAAAAGGGGTTCGACTTATTCCGGCGCGGAGATTACTCCGGCCATTGGGTTACGCAAGGGAAATTTATGGTAAGAAATGGGCGAAAACTGTGTTTTTTCTCACGTAAGAAAAAATAAATAGTCGTCCGACTGTGACATGTTTCACAAAGCAGTTGTATGAAAACTATCCTGTTTCGGTTTAGTTTAAGAGTTGTTTCAAGTTTCGAAGGAGATTGGCAGAGATGCTAGTACGTTCCCTAACGTAAGATAAGCATAGATCAAATCGAACCGTGTCCAGAGCGTTCTCTTTCGCGATTGCGGTGATTCGATTCTGAATCATGTATTGGTGGAAATCCGCACCCTGGGTTTCGCTGAGGCCTGAGATACTTGAGGCAAGTGGCCGGTCAACACGACCGAGGTTCGAGGCGGAGACATTATTTGCACGAGAACTGATCGCTGCCCGTAAAAGTTGAACAAGCGCGATTGTCCTCCCCATGTGAGGGAAGGCCGATCTTATCTGCGATGACGCTGCGATCAGGGGCACGACAGGTGCTTTTCAGGACGTGTCGTGTAGCTCGACTGGAACGGCGGCGGATATGGCGAGCCTTTCGATGAGCGCGCCCAGGCCACGGGTCGCGCCGCCCTCATTGCCGGCCTCGTCAGACGCCAGTCCCCGATGCAGGAACGACAGGCGGCACAGATGCGCCGCCACCGCCCGCATGTAGAGCCCGAATGCCCTGAGCGAATCGGCAACATCCTCCGCATCGAAGGGATGGCTGCCGAAGCCGGCCTGCATCGGGACGGGCGTCCAGGGTCTGCGGGCGAAGCTCCGGAGCGTGCCTTCGACATAGGCGCTCAGCAGCGTATTCGCCTGCCAGGCGGCCCACAGCACGCACCAGCGGACCCAGAACGAGCGGCTAGCAGCCTGTTCGGCCATGTCGGCGATCGAGAACAGGCGCATGACGATCCTCGCCATCTCCGCCTGTTCCCTCCCTGCCTTCGCCCTCCAGCCCATCTCCGGCTCCCGTTTGACCGGATGTAGTTTTGGGCATGCTGGCAGGGGTGGGGATGGAAAAAGTTTCGGCTGTGAGAATCTCCAAGCTGGACAAGGGGTTACGGGAGAGCAGGCGAAAATCGATCCACCGGAAGGCTCGTTTTTGCTTCGTTCGGCGCAGAGGAACGACGGGACCGCCGAAGGCGGCGAGGGCGATCAGTGCGGTATGTGCGAACGACCCGGCTGTTGCGACGCCCCCCGAGATGCGGGATTCATATGAGAATCCTATTTCTTTGACCTGCGGGCGCTCTCGAACGTTTATGGGGTTCGGGGGCATATCCTCGCCAGCTTCAGCGCCTCGCGGCCAGGTTGGTCCGGTGAAGCCGGTCGCCGAGCGGACGCAGGTCTCTCGGCAGGCACCTTGCGACGGCAGCTGAGTAACAAAAGGCCTTATGCCGCCGGCTATCGACGATGGCTCGCGCGCAAAGGGCCAAAATGAGCCGGTAGGTGTCCGATGATACTGGAATATGTCCTGAGCGGAGCCGTCACGATATTTGTCGCGGCATATCTCGCCTATGCCTTGCTCAGGCCGGAGCGGTTCTGACCGCGGTCCCGGCGTCTTTCCCGAGACAGTGCAGAGCATGGCCAGCCGCTTCCGCCGCTCGACCGGCGAGATCAATCCCCGGCCTCCCGTCCGCGAGGACAAAAAGGGTGTTCGCGCATCGGACATCATCTTCGGGATCACGCTGGCGATGCTGATCTCGGCGCTGCTGGTCCGGGCCGTGGCGAGCCTGTTCACGCCGGCTTGACCGCGGGCGCGTTTCCAAGAATTCACAACTGGAGTCTCCCATGAGCCAGTCGAAGTCCGCCAGCGTCATGGATGCCGGCATCCTCATTCCCGCGATCGGCGGGGCATTTCGCAAGCTCGATCCCCGAACGCTTGCCAGGAACCCGGTCATGTTCGTCGTGGCCGTGGTCTCGCTGCTGACGACCGTGCTTTTCCTCAAGGATCTGGCGGCCGGGGCCGAAGGCCTCGGCTTCTCGTTCCAGATCATCCTCTGGCTGTGGTTCACGGTCCTGTTCGCCAATTTCGCAGAAGCCGTGGCGGAAGGCCGGGGCAAGGCCCAGGCGGATTCGCTCAAGCGATCGCGCACCGAGACCCAGGCCAAGCTGCTCACCAATGGCGGCCGGCAGGAGTTCACGACGGTGCCCGGCACCAGCCTCAAGGTCGGCGACCTGGTGCTGGTCGAGGCGGGCGACATCATCCCGTCCGACGGTGAGGTGGTCGAGGGTATCGCCTCGGTGAACGAGGCGGCGATCACCGGCGAATCCGCGCCCGTCATCCGCGAATCCGGCGGCGACCGCTCGGCCGTAACAGGCGGCACGCAGGTCCTCTCCGACTGGATCAAGGTCAGGATCACGGCGGCCGCCGGCTCGACCTTCATCGACCGGATGATCGCGCTGGTGGAGGGCGCCGAGCGCCAGAAGACGCCGAACGAGATCGCCCTCAACATCCTGCTCGCCGCGATGACGCTGATCTTCGTGATGGCGGTGGCGACCATTCCCGCCTTTGCCTCCTACGCCGGCGGCGCCATTCCGATCGTCGTGCTGGTTGCCCTGTTCGTGACGCTGATACCGACCACGATCGGTGCGCTGCTGTCGGCCATCGGCATCGCCGGGATGGACCGGCTGGTGCGCTTCAACGTGCTCGCCATGTCCGGCCGCGCCGTCGAGGCGGCGGGCGACGTCGACACGCTGCTGCTCGACAAGACCGGCACGATCACCCTCGGCAACCGCCAGGCGACCGAATTCAAGCCGGTGAAGGGCGTGACCGAGCAGGAACTGGCGGATGCGGCGCAGCTGGCGTCGCTGGCGGACGAGACGCCCGAGGGACGCTCGATCGTCGTTCTCGCCAAGGACAAATACGGCATCCGCGCCCGCGACATGCAGAGCCTGCATGCGACCTTCGTGCCGTTCACGGCGCAGAGCCGCATGAGCGGCATCGACTTCGAAGGCTCGACCATCCGCAAGGGCGCCGTCGACGCCGTGCTGAAGTATATCGGGGAGACCGTGGCCGGGCGCCCGGAGGGCGGGGCCGTTCGCGATATCCAGGCCATCGCCGACGAGATCGCCAAGGCGGGCGGCACGCCGCTCGCCGTCGTGCGCGACAGCCGGCTGCTCGGCGTCGTCCATCTCAAGGACATCGTCAAGGGCGGCATCCGCGAGCGTTTCGCCGAGCTGCGCCGCATGGGCATCCGCACCATCATGATCACCGGCGACAATCCGATGACCGCAGCTGCGATCGCTGCCGAGGCCGGCGTCGACGACTTCCTCGCCCAGGCGACGCCCGAGAACAAGCTGACGCTGATCAGGGAGGAGCAGGCCAAGGGCAAGCTCGTCGCGATGTGCGGCGACGGCACCAACGACGCGCCGGCGCTGGCGCAGGCCGATGTGGGCGTGGCGATGAACACCGGCACGGTCGCGGCCCGCGAAGCCGGCAACATGGTGGACCTCGACAGCGACCCGACAAAGCTGATCGAGATCGTCGAGATCGGCAAGCAGCTGCTCATGACGCGCGGCTCGCTGACGACGTTCTCGATCGCCAACGACGTCGCGAAATACTTCGCCATCATCCCGGCGATGTTCATGACGCTCTACCCGCAGCTCGGCGCGCTCAACATCATGGGGCTCGCTACACCGCAGAGCGCCATCCTGTCGGCGATCATCTTCAACGCGCTGATCATCATCGCGCTGATCCCGCTCGCCCTGAGGGGCGTTGCCTACAAGGCGATCGGCGCGGGCCCGCTGCTGCGGCGCAACCTGCTGATCTACGGCCTCGGCGGACTTATCGTGCCGTTCGCCGGCATCAAGCTCATCGACATCGTCGTCACAGCCCTCAACCTCGCCTGACCGGGGAGCGCTTCCATGACCATTCTCTACCTCGTTCTCGGCCTGATCATCTTCGCCCTGCTGTTCGCAATGGCCTCGGCGCTCGATCGCGCCTGATGCGGAGTCATTCCAATGCTGCAAGCCATACTTTTCGTCGTTCTCATCCTCGGCGTCACCGCGCTGATCTCCTGGCCACTCGGGCGCTACATGCGCTGGGCGATGGATCCCTCGGAGTCCGCGGGTGAGGCCAGGCGTTTCACCTCGCTCTTCCAGTCGATCGGCGGCGCGCTCACGCGGGACGGCCAGGACTGGAAGCGCTACGCCCTGTCCCTGCTGACGTTCAATGTGGTGATGTTCGTCGTCACCTTCTCGATCCTTGCGCTGCAGCAGTACCTGCCGCTGAATCCGGACGCCAAGGAAGCGCTCGACCCCAGCCTGATCTTCAACACGGCGGCATCGTTCACGACCAACACCAACCTGCAGCACTATTCCGGCGAGGTCTCGCTGAGTTATCTCGCCCAGCTCGCGGCGCTGATGTGGCTGCAGTTCGTGTCGGCAGCCGTCGGCATCGCCGTGCTCGCGGCGCTTGCCCGCGGGCTGGCCGGCCGCAAGCTCGGCAACTTCTTCGTGGACGTGCAGCGGGCGACGTTCCTCGTCCTGCTTCCGGTCGCCTTCGTGGTCGCCCTGCTGCTGGTCGCCACCGGCGTGCCGATGACCTTCAACGGCTCGGTCGTCGCGACTACGCTCGAGGGCGTGCAGCAGACGATCGCCCGCGGTCCGGTGGCGGCCTTCGTGTCGATCAAGCAGCTTGGAACCAATGGCGGCGGCTTCTTCGGCCCGAACAGCACACATCCGCTCGAGAACCCGACCTTCTGGTCGAACGTGATCGAGACCGTCGCGATCATCCTCATCCCGATGGCCTGCGTCTGGATGTTCGGCCGCATCATCGGCCGCATGAGGCATGCCGGCGTCCTGTTCGCCGTGATGCTTCTGCTGATGGGCGCGCGCATCGTCGGTGCGGTGGCCTTCGAGACGGCGCCCACCCAGGCCTTCGCCTCGCTGCCGATCACGCAGGACGTTGGAAACCTCGAAGGCAAGGAACTGCGCTTCGGAGCCTCCGCTGGCCCGCTCTGGGCGGTGCTGACGACCTCCACCAGCAACGGCTCGGTCAACGCGATGCACGACAGCCTGAATCCGCTCACGGGCCTGATGCCGATGATCGGCATGTGGCTGAACGAGGACTTCGGCGGCGTCGGCGTCGGCATGGTGAACATGTTTCTCTACATCATCGTCGGCGTCTTCATCGCCGGCATGATGATCGGGCGCACGCCGGAATATCTCGGCTGGCGGGTCGAGGCGCGCGAGGTGAAGTTTGCCATGCTGGGCCTTCTGGCGCACGGCTTCTTCATCCTCGTCGGCACGGCGATCTTCGCCGCGACGCCATGGGGTGCGGCGACGCTGAACAATATCGGGCCGCACGGCTTCAGCGAGATCCTTTACGAGTTCTCGTCGGCGACGGCGAACAACGGCTCCGGTTTCGAGGGTCTCGGCGACGCCACGCCGGCATGGAACATCGCCACCGGCGCCGTCATGCTGCTTGCCCGGTTCATCCCGATCATCCTGCCCCTGGCGATCGTCGGGTCGCTCTCCGCCAAGCGGCGCGCGACCGAATCGAGCGGCACGCTCTCGGTGGAGGACGGCACCTTCGCCGGCATGCTGACGGCCACCGTGGTGATCGTCGGCGCGCTGACCTTCTTTCCCGCGGCGACGCTCGGCCCCATCGCCGAACACGTCATCTCCATGAACTGACAGGAGACAGCGATTATGGACTCCCTCCTCGCAAGCATCCGCATCGGCGTGGCGACCATGGCGATCTGCGCCGGCGTCTACACGGCCGCGGTCTGGGGCGTGGCGCAGGCGCTCACCCCGGCCACCGCCGAAGGCTCGCTCGTCGCCAAGCCGGACGGCACGGTGATCGGCAGCAGCCAGATCGCCCAGGCATTTACGCAGCCGGGCTATTTCTGGCCGCGCCCGTCGGCGGTTTCGTACAACGCGGCCGGCGCCGGCGGCTCGAACAAGTCGCCGACCGGCCCCGACCTTGCCGCGCGCGCGGCCGAGACGGTGGCCGCCTATGGCGCGACGCCCGCCAATCCGCTGCCGGCCGAGCTCGCAGCTGCGTCGGGCGCCGGGCTCGACCCGCACATCACCGAACGGGGCGCGCTCTATCAGGTGCCGCGCGTCGCGCAGGCGCGCGGCGTCCCGGCGGCGCAGATCGAGGCCATGATCCGCGACCGTGCCTTTGCGCCGGGCGGTTTCGTCACGCCCGACCGCATCGTCAACGTGCTGGAGCTCAACCTGGCCCTCGATGGCATGTCAGGGAAGCAATAGCCGCAATTCCGCAATCGCCCGAGAGCGGATAGAAAGCAGGACATGAGCCGCGACGACCTGCGAGACGACGACAAACGGCCTTCCCCGGACGCGCTTCTGGAGAAGGCGGAGCAGGAGATGCGCGGCCGCCTGAAGATCTTCTTCGGCGCAGCGCCCGGCGTCGGCAAGACCTACGAGATGCTGATGTCCGGCCGGGCGCGCAAGTCCGACGGCGTGGACGTGGTGATCGGGGTCGTGGAGACGCACGGGCGCAAGGAGACGCTGGCCCTGGTCGAAGGGTTCGAGGTGATCCCGCGCGCCGGGATCTCCTACAAGGGGCAGCGGCTCGAGGAGATGGACCTCGACGCGATCCTGGAGCGGCGGCCGCAACTCGTGCTCGTCGACGAGCTGGCGCACACCAATGCGCCGGGCAGCCGCCATCCGAAGCGCTATCTCGACGTGCTGGAACTGCTCGACCGGGGCATCGACGTCTACACAACCCTCAACGTGCAGCATGTCGAGAGCCTGAACGACGTCATCGCGCAGATCACCCGGATCAAGGTGCGCGAAACGGTGCCGGATTCGGTGATCGACAGAGCCGACGACGTCGAGATCATCGACCTCACGCCGGACGACCTGATCAAGCGGCTGCACGAGGGCAAGGTCTACCTGCCCAAGACCGCCAAGCGGGCGATCGAGAACTATTTCTCGCCGGGCAACCTCACCGCGCTGCGCGAACTCGCGCTGCGGCGTACCGCACAGCGGGTCGACGAGCAGCTGCTGTCCCACATGCAGGCTCACGCCATCCACGGTCCGTGGGCGGCCGGGGAGCGGGTGCTCGTCTGTGTGGACGAGAGCGCGCGTGGCGCCGCACTCGTGCGCTATGCCCGGCGGCAGGCCGACCGGCTGCGCGCGCCCTGGGCGGCACTCTACATCGAATCGCCGCACGCGGCCGCCCTGTCGGAGGCCGACAAGGACCGCGTCGCGGCAAATCTGAGGCTGGCCGAACAGCTTGGCGGCGACGCGATCACGCTGCCCGGCCAGGACATCGCCGGCGAGATCCTGCGCTACGCGGCGGCCAACAATTACAGCCATGTGATCATCGGCAGGTCCGACAAGCCGCGCTGGCGCGAGGTCTTCGAAGGTTCGGTGTCGCATGACCTCATCCGCCATGCGGGCGACATCAGCGTGCACGTCATCTCGGGCAAGGAGCGCGAGGCGCTGCCGGCGCGCGGGGTGGCGCCGGTCGACGCTCGGCGGCCGCCGAGCTTGCGGCCCTATGTCTTCAGCCTGGCCTATGTCGGGATCGCGGCGGCCTTCGGCATGCTGCTCTCCAGAACGCTGGACGTGCGCAACATCGCGCTCGTCTTCCTGATGGCGGTGTTGACCTCGGCGGCGACGGCGGGCCTGTGGCCAGCGCTGTTCGCCTCTGTCGTGGGCGCGCTCGCCTTCAATTTCCTCTTCCTCGACCCGCGCTACACGTTCACGATCAGCGACCCCGAAAGCGTCATCGCCTTCGGCTTCTTCCTGGGTGCGGCGGTGATCGCCAGCAACCTGACCGCGCGCGTGCACCGGCAGGCAGCGGCGGCGCGGCTGCGGGCACGGACGACGGAGGACCTTTACCTCTTTTCGAAGAAGCTCGCCGGCACCGGCACGCTGGACGACGTGCTGTGGGCCACGGCGCATCAGATCGCGGCCATGCTGAAGGTTCGCGTCGTCATCCTGCTTCCCGAGGGCGACACGATCGCGGTCAAGGCGGGCTATCCGCCCGACGACACGCTGGTCGACGCGGACATCGCGGCCGCCCGCTGGGCGTGGGAGCACAACCGCCCGGCCGGGCGCGGGGCGGACACGCTGCCGGGCGCCAGGCGTCTCTATCTTCCGCTCAGGACAGGGCGCACCGCCGTCGGCGTGATCGGCCTCGACAACGACCGGCAGGGGCCGCTGCTGACGCCCGAGCAGCAGCGCCTGTTCGATGCGCTGGCCGACCAGGCGGCAGTGGCGATCGAGCGCATCCAGCTCGTCGCCGACGTCGACAAGGCGAGGCTCGCCGCGGAAGCCGACAAGCTGCGCTCGGCGCTGCTCACATCGATCTCGCATGACCTGAAGACGCCGCTGGCGGCGATCATGGGAGCGGCCGGCACGATGAGGGACTATTCGGCGATCTCGGAAACCGACCGCGCAGATCTGCTGGCGACGATCGTGGACGAGTCCGAGCGGCTGAACCGCTTCATCGCCAACCTGCTGGACATGACGCGCCTGGAGAGCGGGGCGACGGAGCCGAATACATCGCTCCATTATGTCGGCGACATCGTCGGCAGCGCGCTGCGCCGGGCGGAGAAGATCATGGCCGGGCACAGGACGGAAATCGACATCCCGCGCGATCTGCCGATGCTGCGGATCGACCCGGTTCTGTTCGAGCAAGTGCTGTTCAACCTGCTGGACAATGCAGCGAAATACGCGCCTTCCGGGTCCACGGTGCTCATCCGGGCGCGGACGGACGACGGATCGGTCGTCCTCGACGTGCTCGATGAAGGGCCGGGTATCCCGCCACAGGACCTGGAGCGTGTCTTCGATACCTTCTACCGTGTGCGCAAGACGGACCACGTGCGCGCCGGCACCGGGCTCGGCCTGCCCATCTGCCGCGGCTTCGTCGAGGCGATGGGCGGCACGATCTCGGCCGCCAACAGGCGCGACAGGTCGGGCGCGGTGTTCACCATCAGGCTGCCGCTGCCGGCGACGGCCGGCCCGGAGGAGACCAAATGAGCATTTCGGCCGTGACGATCCTGGTCGTCGACGACGAACCGCCGATCCGCAAGCTCCTGCGCGTCGGCCTGACAAGCGAAGGCTATGCGGTCGTCGAGGCATCGAACGCGCGAACGGCGATCGAGAGCGTCGCACACGAGCGGCCGGATCTGATCCTGCTCGATCTCGGCCTGCCGGACATGTCGGGTCACGACCTCCTGGCGAGATGGCGCGGCGAGGGGATCGAGCTGCCGGTCGTCATCCTGTCCAGTCGAACCGACGAGAACGGCATCGTGCGGGCGCTGGAGCAGGGCGCGGACGACTACGTCACCAAGCCGTTCGGCATGAAGGAACTGGCGGCGCGCATCCGCGTCGCGCTGCGCCACCGGCTCCAGCAGCAGGGAGAGCGGCCGGTGTTCCACACCGGCGAGCTCTCGGTCGACCTGGTCAAGCGCATCGTCAAGGTGGCGGGCAAGGACGTGAAACTGTCGCCGAAGGAATACGACATCCTGCGCATCCTCGTGCAGCATGCGGGCAAGGTGATCACCCACCAGCATCTCCTGCACCAGGTGTGGGGGGGCTCCGCCGACGTGCAGTACCTGCGCGTCTATGTGCGCCAGCTTCGGCAGAAGATCGAGCGCAGCCCGGACGATCCGTACTACATCACGACCGAGACCGGCGTCGGCTACAGGCTGCGGGAAGCCGACCCCGAGCAGCCGGTGGGACCGGCCGGCTGACGCCCAGGCAAGCCGAGAGAGAGCGACCCATGATGATCTCGCAATGCATCAGGCCGGCCCATGCCGTGCTTGATCTGGACGCCGGCTCGAAGACGGACCTGCTCAAGGCGCTGGCGGAAAAGGCAGGGCAACACCTCAACGTCGCAAGCGACGACATATTCGCCGCGCTGGCGTCGCGCGAAAGGGTCGGCTCGACGGGTATCGGCGAGGGCGTTGCCATACCGCATGCGCCCGTCGCCGGCGTGACGCAGCCCTTTGGGATGGTGGCACGGCTCGCCGAGCCGATCGACTTCGACGCCATCGACGAGATGCCGGTCGACATCGTCTGCCTCGTGCTGACCCCGCCCGAGAAGGTAGCGACCTGCCTGAACCTCCTGTCGCGGATCGCAAGGCAGTTCAGGGCGCCGGGCGTGCTGGACAGGGCGCGCGCGGCGAGACGTCCCGAAGAGCTCTACGCAGCGCTCACCCGGGACGACCATTGAGCGGTGTCCGCGCGTCTGAGGATGCGCAGGCACCGTGGAATCGCGCTTCGCGAACTCAGTTCGCGGGGACCGGGCAGGCCATGTCGCCTTCCTGGCAGCTCAGATAGCCGTTGAAATTGCCGATGCGGACCTTGGTCAGGTCGCTGAGGCAAGCCTCAAGCACTTCGCGATAAACGCTGCCGCCTTCCACGCCGGAGGCCGAGAAGGCGCATTCGGCGTCGCGGAAGGCAACCCAGGCGCGCTGGGCCTTGATCAGCTGCTGCTTCGTCGCGTGGTCGTTGATCAGGCGGGATTCGATCTTCTGGTAGAGCCTGTTCAGCTCCGCATCCGCGGCGGCGTAGGTGTCCTGGGCGGCAGCCGGCCACGCGGCGGCCAGGAGGAGGATGGATGCAAGAGCCGTGCGCCGAAGCATGGAAGAACTCCCTTTATATCTGATTCGCCGGTCTACCTTAGCCCGGATCGGCGGCGGAACGAGAGCGTCCGCGCGTGTTTCGGCGAGAGATGAACCAGTATGCGCACTCGGACGGGCAAGGCCGCGACAGGCCCTTGATTTAATCATAGATATGCGCATAATACTGACTAATTGGCATGGGAGGATCGAATGCTGCCGATCATTGTCGCGGGTGGAGGCATCGGCGGGATAGCCGTCGCGCTTGGGCTCGCCCGCAAGGGAATCCGCACGCTGGTGCTCGAACAGGCAGCCGAACTCGGCGAGATCGGCGCCGGAATCCAGATCGCGCCCAACGCTTTCCACTGCTTCGATAGACTGGGCATCGGCGACCAGGCGCGCTCGGAAGCGGTGTTCGTCGATCGCCTGCGTCTGATGGACGGCCTCACGGGCGAGGAGATCGTGCACATCCCGCTCGGCGACGACTTCCGCAGGCGCTTCCGTAATCCCTATGCCGTCGTCCACCGGGCGGACCTGCACGCGGCTCTGCTCGCCGCGGCGCGGACGAGCGGACTGGTCGAGATCAGGACCAGCCACAGGGTCGAACGCTACGAGCAGGACGGCTCGTCGGTGACGGTGTCCTGCATCGGCCATGAGCCCATCCGCGGCTCGGCGCTGATCGGCGCAGATGGCCTGCGCTCCCCGGTCCGCGCCCAGATGCTCGCCGACGGCGAGCCGATCGTCTCCGGCCACACGACCTACCGCTCGGTGATTCCGGTCGAGCAGATGCCCGAGGATCTGCGCTGGAATGCCGCGACGCTGTGGGCGGGGCCGAAGTGCCACATCGTCCACTATCCGCTGAAGGGCTGGAAGGTGTTCAACCTGGTCGTCACCTACCACAACGACGTGAAGGAGGCGGTGGCCGGAAAGCCAGTCTCGGTGGAGGAGGTGAAGCGCGGCTTCGAGCACATCCATCCGCGTGCGCAGAAGATCATCGAGCATGGTTCGAACTGGAAGCTGTGGGTGCTGTGCGACCGCGATCCGGTCGACCGCTGGGTCGACGGCCGCGTGGCGCTGCTGGGCGATGCGGCGCACCCGATGCTGCAGTATTTCGCGCAGGGCGCCTGCATGGCGATGGAGGACGGCGTGACGCTGTCCGAACTGGCGGCCGCCCATCCCGGCGACATCGAGAAGGCCTTCGCCGCCTATCAGGCGCTGCGCGTGCCGCACACGGCGCGCGTCCAGCTTGGCTCGCGGGCGATCGGCCAGTACATCTACCATCCGGCGGGCGCGACCGCCCTGGCGCGCAACCACGTGCTGCGCTCCTGGACGCCGGATGAATATTACGACCGCCTGGAATGGCTGTACGGCGGCTCGATCCTGCCGCCGGCCGGGCCATCGGCGGCCGGCCAGACGCATTGAACAGGAGGAACATCAGGTGAGTTTCGTCTTAGAGCCCCAACCGACGCCGAGCGTCGCAGTCCATGGCGAGGAAGCGCGCTTCCCGGTCCGGCGCATCTTCTGCGTCGGCCGCAACTACGAGGCGCATGCGCGCGAGATGGGCAAGGACCCCACCCGCGAGGCGCCGTTCTTCTTCACCAAGCCGGCCGATGCGGTCGTCGATGACGGCGCCGTCGTGCCCTATCCGCCGCTGACCAAAAACCTGCATCACGAGGCCGAGCTGGTTCTCGCGATCGGACGCTCCGGCTTCGAAGTGTCGGAGGAAGATGCCTGGGATCTGATCTGGGGCTATGCGATCGGCAACGACCTGACCCGCCGCGACCTGCAGTTCGAGGCGCGCGACAAGGGCAGGCCGTGGGACTGGGGCAAGTCTTTCGACAACTCGGCCGTCTGCGGACCGATCCGCAAGGCTGGCGAAATCGGACATCTCGAGAAGGGCGCGATCCGGCTGTCGGTCAACGGAACGGTGCGACAGGACGCGGACGTGGCGGATCTTATCTGGTCGGTGCCGGAGATCGTCTCGATCCTGTCCCGCGCGGTGCGGCTGCTTCCGGGCGATCTCGTCTATACCGGGACGCCGGCCGGCGTCGGTGCCTTGGTGCCGGGCGACGTCTGCGTGATCGAGATCGACGGGCTCGGCAAGCTGACGACGACGATCGGTGAGCCGGCAAAATGACCGGTCTCGTCCTGCACAACTACTTCCGGTCCTCGACGTCGACGCGGCTGCGCGCCGCGCTCAACCTCAAGGGGCTGACATACGACTATGTCGCCCACCATTTGAGGAAAGGCGAGCATCGCAGCGCGGACTATCTCGCCCTCAACCCGCAGGGGCTGGTGCCGGCGCTGGTGCTGGAAGACGGAACGGTGCTGACCCAGTCGCTCGCGATTATCGAATATCTCGACGAGACGGTTCCCGAGCCGCCCCTGCTGCCCGCGACGGCCGTCGACCGGGCGCGGGTCAGGTCGCTCGCCTATGCGATCGCCTGCGAGATCCATCCGGTCAACAACCTGCGGGTGCTCGGCTATCTGAAGTCGGCCTTCGGAGCCGACGACGAGGCAAGCGCGGTCTGGTTCAGGCATTGGGTCGACGAGACCTTCGTTCCGCTGGAGAAGATGCTGGCCGGCGATCCGAGGACCCGACGCTTCTGCCATGGCGACACGCCCGGGCTGGCTGATGTGTGCCTCTACGCACAGGTGCTGAACAACCGGCGCTTCAAGGTCGACATGACGCCCTATCCGACGATCGGCCGCATCTTCGACGCATGCGCGGCGTTGCCGCAATTCGCGCAGGCCGCGCCCGAGAACCAGCCCGACGCGGAGTGAGGATGGACGAGGCGTGATGGCGAAGCAGGCGGGTGAACCCAACAACGACGATGTCGCGGCCAGCGAGGATAGCTTCCTCGCCATGCCCGGCCACCTGCTGCGGCGCTGCCACCAGATCGGCGTGGCGGTCTTCCTCGACGAATGCCGCGCGTTCGACCTCACACCTCTGCAATTCAGCGTGCTGTCGGCACTGGACGGGTTCGGTGCGATGGACCAGGCGCGGCTGGGCGGCGTCACGGCGCTGGATCGCACGACGATCATCGTCGTGCTGACGAAGCTG
Organism: Mesorhizobium australicum; assembly: GCF_900177325.1. NCBI lineage: Bacteria > Pseudomonadati > Pseudomonadota > Alphaproteobacteria > Hyphomicrobiales > Phyllobacteriaceae > Mesorhizobium > Mesorhizobium australicum. The sequence goes on from NZ_FXBL01000004.1 coordinate 807,122, forward strand.
GAAGAGCGGGGTCTCGTGACGCGCGTGCCGTCGAAGAAGGACAAACGCGCCAAGATCGTCGCCATCACCGAAGCGGGACGACGCACCCTGGCGGATGTGCTGCCGAGCGCGCTCGAGGCGCAGAAGCGCATGCTCGGGCCCCTGAACGGTCGCGAGCAGGCACAATTGCTTACGCTGCTGCGGAAGATGGCCGAGGGCAACAACAGCCTGAGCCGCGCGCCGCACAAGCTGCCCTAGCCGGTGCGCCATCAACAAAGAACGCGAAGGAGGAGAAGATGAACGACGCGGGCCATAGCAATGTGATGAGGCCGGAGGACACTCCGGAACTGCGCCAGCTCTATGCCGACTTCGAGGCCGAGCACCTGAAGCCGCTCTGGACGCAGATCGACGACCTGATGCCGGTGGTGCCCAATCCCAAGGCCGTCCCGCATATCTGGAAGTGGTCGAAGCTGTTCCCGTTGGCGGAGCGTTCCGGCGATCTTGTGCCGGTCGGGCGGGGCGGCGAGCGGAGGGCGATCGGCCTCGCCAATCCGGGGCTGGGCGGAAAGGCCTACATCAGCCCGACGCTGTGGGCGGCGATCCAGTATCTCGGCCCGCGCGAGACCGCGCCCGAACATCGCCACGCGCAGAACGCTTTCCGCTTCGTGGTCGAAGGCGAAGGCGTGTGGACGGTGGTGAACGGCGATCCGGTGCGGATGAGCCGCGGCGATCTGCTGCTGACGCCGGGCTGGCATTTCCACGGCCATCACAATGACACCGACAAGCCGATGGCGTGGATCGACGGGCTCGACATCCCGTTCTCCTATCAGAACGACGTTGGCTTCTTCGAGTTCGGCTCCGACCGTGTCACCGACTACGCCACGCCGCGTTTCTCGCGTGGCGAGCGGTTGTGGGCGCATCCGGGGCTGAGGCCGCTGTCGGAGCTGAAGGACACGGTGAGTTCGCCGCTCGGCGCCTATCGGTGGGAGTTCACCGACCGGGCCCTGACGGAACAGCTCCTGCTCGAGGACGAAGGCCAGCCGGCGACGGTCGAGCAAGGCCATGCGGCGGTGCGCTACGTCAACCCGACCACCGGCGGGGACGTGATGCCGACGATCCGCGCGGAGTTTCATCGCCTGCGGGCGGGAGCCTCCACCCCGCCGCGCCGCGAGGTCGGATCGTCGGTGTTCCAGGTCTTCGAGGGCAAGGGATCCGTGCTGCTCAACCGGACCGAGACCAAGCTCGACAAGGGCGATCTTTTCGTAGTCCCGTCCTGGGTCGCGTGGTCGCTTCAGGCCGAGACGCAGTTCGACCTGTTCCGCTTTTCCGACGCGCCGGTGATGGAGCGGCTCGGCTTCGCGCGGACGCAGGTCGAGGAGGCGGCGCGCTAGCCAAACGGCATCAGGAACGGGAGGTCCGGCATGACCGATCACGGCGAGGAGGAAGCGCGCGCCCGGCTGCGCGAGAGGCAGGGGAGCGGCGCGCGGTACGATTCGCCCGCGGCGCCGGCGCGCGACCTGCTATGGGCGCGGCGGGGCACGGCCTATTTTGCCCGCAAGCTGAACGAACTGCCGGACAGCGCGCTCGACGCGCCGTCCCGCGTCCCCGGCTGGAGCCGGCGTCACGTCGTCGCCCATGTCGGCTACCATGCACGCAGCCTGGCGCGTTTGGCCGAGGCGGCGCGCAACGGGATGGCGGAGGAGGTATTGGCGGAGCCCGAGAACCAGATCGAGGACGTCGAGTTCGGCGCGACGCTCCCGGCGCACGCGTTGCGCTATCTGTTCCAGCATTCCGAAGTGCATCTCAACGTCGAGTGGCGCGACCTGAACGAGACGGGCTGGAAGGCGAGCGTGCGGGCGCTGAACGGCGAACTGGTGCCGGTCGCAAGGACCCCCTGGCTGCGCGCGCGGGAGATCTGGCTGCGCGCGCTCGACCTCGACAACAAGGGCTCGCCTGCCGACTTCCCGCCGGATTTCGCCGACGCGCTGCGCACCGACGGTCTCGCCATCTGAACGGCAGCCGGCTCGATCCCCGAAGAGCGCACAGGCGCAACAACGGAGGCGTTGCCCGGCAAAGGCCAGACTTGTCCAGCGCTGTCACGGGGCGCATCTGTCCGCGCGACGAACCTACGGAGAGGAGTGCGACATGTCGGTGAAGAAGTCGGTGGACGGGGTTCTGCGCGATCTGGTGATGGCGAACCGGATTCTCGCGCGCGAGGGCATCATCGACGACTTCGGCCATGTCAGCGTGCGCCATCCGGAGGATCCGGGCCGCTACTTCCTGTCGCGCTCGCGCAGCCCCGAGATCGTGACCATGGACGACATCGTCGAGTTCACCCTCGACGGCGAGCCGGTGCGGCCGGAAAAGCGCAACCTCTACAAGGAACGCGCGCTCCACGGCACGATCTACATGGCGCGGCCGGATGTGCAGGCGGTGGCGCACCACCATGCGCGTTCGATCCTTCCCTTCACCATCACCGACCTGCGCCTTAGGCCCGTGTTCCACATGGCCTCGGTCATCGGCGCGGAAGTGCCCAAGTGGGACAGCCAGGCCGAGTTCGGCGATACGAACATGCTGGTGGACGATCTTCCGAAGGGACACTCCCTGGCCCGTGCGCTGGGCTCCGGCACGACGGCGATCCTGAGGGGGCACGGCTCGGTCTGCGCCGCGCACAGCCTGGCGGCCGTCTGCTTCACGTCGATCTATCTTGCCGAGAACGCCAAGGTTCTGCTGGAAACCTTGCCGCATGGCGAGCCGACTTATCTGACACCCGGCGAGGTCGAGCAGACGGCGCAGATGCTGCTGAGCGACCTGCCGATGGAACGCGCCTGGGCTTACTACACCGCGCGGGCGGGCTTCGCCGGGCTCTGACTGTCCCTCCGGTGAGGCAATGATTAGAGCGTGATGCCGCGATAGCGCCCGCCGAGCGTTGCGAGGGGTGTACGTTCGCTGGTTGCATGGTCCTCGATCCGGCCGATGATGAGTTCCGTGCCCTCGTGGATGAAGATTGCGGACACCCGGCAGTCAAGCGCAAGCACCGCCTTGGCGAAGACGGGCGCGCCGGTTGTCATCGTGATCCATTCACCTTCGGCGAAACGATCGGCCCCCGACAGGCCGCGACGGCCGCCAAAGATCTCCGCCGTCTCCTCCGCGCCTTCCGGAAGGTAGCTGATCGCGAATGCACCCGACGATTTGATCGTCTGCAGTGCGCTGGTCGACTGGCCGACGCAGACGAGCATCGATGGCGGAGCCGCGGCCACGTGCGTGGCGGAGAGTGCGAGCAAACCGGCAGGGCCATCCGATCCTCGCGCCGCCACGACCGGCACGCTCACCGGGCGCGCACCCATCAGCCGCCAGAAGGTTTTTACATCCGGTTCCGCCATTCCGTTTTCCTATCTGAGATCGTGCGCGGCGATCGACTTGCCGCCGTCGACGGAGATGACCTGCCCGTTGACCCAGCTTGCGGCATCCGAAGCCAGGAAGGCGATGACGGTGGCGACTTCCTCCGGCCTGCCCATCCGGCCGAGCGGCGTGCGCCGTATCGTCGCCTCGGCCCAGTCGCTCGGCTTGCCGGGCTCGGCGAGCGCAGCCTCGGTCAGGATGGGTCCGGGAGCGACGGCGTTGGTGCGGATGCCGTCGCGCCCGAGCTCCACCGCGAGCTGGCGCGTCAAGCCCGTGAGCCCGGCCTTCAGCGACGCGTATGCCGAAAAACCCACCGATCCCTGGATCGCAGCACCCGAGGCGACGTTCACGATCGTGGCGTCGCCGGCCGCCTCGACCGAGCGCTTCAGGGCTGGCAGGGCGCACTGCACGCAGGCGATCGCACCCTTCAGCCCGACGGCGAGCGTCTTGTCGACATTGTCCTCGCTCAGCTCGCTGAAGGATTCAAAACGCAGATAGACGGCGTTGTTGACCAGAGCCCGCAGAGGAGCGCCGGCGAGGAAAAGATCGAAGGCCTTCCCCAAGCCCGGCCGGTCGGTGACATCCGCGACGAGCGGCGCAACGGACAGACCTTCCGCCTCGAGCCCGGCTGCCGCCTGCCGAACTGCCGTCTCGTCGATGTCGAGGAGCCCGACCCTGAGGCCGGCCTGCGCCATCGAGCGGGCGGTTTCGAGGCCGATGCCGCGCGCGGCGCCGGTGACGATGGCATGCTGGAGATGAGACATGGATTCCGACCAGGCTTACGGTAAATGCTGGCCAAGGAACTAGGGTGGTTGCTGCACTCTCGGCAATCGCGAGCAAGCGCCGGCGCGCTGTCACGCAAGAAACCCTGCGTTCGTCGCAAACCGCCTCCGGCGATGAGCCAAGGCCTCAGCTGCGCAACGAGTGCGGCAGGTCTTCCCTGATCAGCTTCGCGACGGTTGCGAGGAATTGTTCCCGCTCCTCCTGGGCGAGCGGGGCCAGGATGCGCGCCTGCGCAAGGGCCACCTTGTGCTCCAGCCCCGGCAGCAGCTCTTCGCCGGCCGGCTCAAGGAACAACGCTCGCGCCCGGCGGTCGTGCGCCTGGATGCGCCGGACGATCAGCCCCTTCTTCTCCAGCCGGTCGATGACGCCGCCGATCGTCGCGCGATCGTAGCCGATGACATAGGCCAGCGATCCCTGGTCGATGCCTGGATAGGCGTGGACCGCCGTCAGCGCGGCATACTGGACTGGGGTAAGGTCGGTTCCTGCGCGCTCAAGCTCTTCTGTCACCAGCGACATTGAGGTCTTGTGAAGGCACCAGAACAGATAATTGGGGCTTGAATGCAACAATAGTGGTCCCTTGTCTCCCCCGACCGGGAGAGCCCGTTCCTTTCGGTCCGGCGTTTCGTCCGCCTGTGGCGACAAGCTTGCGGATTCGGCGGAACGATGAACGCCCTTCGCTCCATTGCTTGCCGTCATTCGAAACGCCGCTCCTTGATCTCGATCAATACCCGACCCGTCCGTCGTCGCGCTCCCGGGCCTCGTTACGCCGGTGTGCCACCACCTTCAACCCTGACACGGCCGAAACGAGCGGCCATGGGTTGCATCGATCGCTACCATAACATGCATTCGTTTTGCGCAGGGCATGCAAATGCGTCGTGCCGTTTTTGAGTCCGCGCATGCATTCTTCAGCACCGACGCAACGCCGATTGCCCGTTCGCGGAACAGACGAAAGGCTGTCTGCGCAACGTTCACGGTGATCGCATGGCAAAACCCTTCCACCTTGCTTGGTTCATGAGCTTCTCGGCCGGAGACTGGGAAGGCGCGTTTTCCTCGGGTGGCCAGCCGTGGGACGGGCGCTATTACATCGACCTCGCCCGCCAGATGGAGCTGGCTTGCCTCGACTTCATTATGATCGAGGACACTCTCCACGTTTCCGACGTCTATGGCGGCAGCGCCGGTGCGACGCTGGGCAATGGCATGTACGCGCCGAAGCACGACCCGGCGCCGCTGGCCGCCCTGATGGGCGCTGCGACGTCGAAGATCGGCGTCGTGGCGACGATGTCGACGCTCGGCTATCCGCCTTTTCTTCTCGCACGGCTGGCCTCGACCATCGACCATATTGCGGGTGGTCGGTTCGGCTGGAACATCGTCACCAGCAGCGAGGACCGGGCCGCGCAGAACTTCGGCCTGGATGCGCTGACGCCGCACGAGCAGCGCTACGAGATGGCGGAGGAGTATGTCGACCTCGTCTGCAAGCTGTTCGATTCCTGGGAACCGGGAGCCGTCGTCATGGATCGCGACAGGCGTGTCTATGCCGATGCGTCCAAGGTTCACACGGTCGACTTCGAGGGCAAGTTCTACAAGTGCCGCGGACCGCTCAATACCGTGCGTTCGCCGCAGGGGCGGCCGGTCTTCCTGCAGGCGGGCGCCTCGCCGCGTGGCATTCGCTTCGCCGCAAAGCACGCGGATGCGATCATCGGGATCGCCCGCGGCGTCGCCGGAATGAAGCGCTATCGCGACACCGTCAGGCAGGCCGCCGAGGAGGAGGGACGCGATCCCGACCACGTCAAGATCATGTTCCTGATCCACCCGACGATTGGCGAGACGGACGAGGAAGCCCTGGCCCGGCGGGCGCGGCTCTTGGCCGATCCGGCGTCGGTGCAGCGATCGCTGGCCTCCATGTCGACCTTCACGAATATCGACTTCGCCCAGTTCGACCTCGATCAGCCGCTTCCCGACGTCACGACGAACGGCACGCAAGGGTCGCTTGACCGCTTCGCGCAGAAGGGGTCGGGAAAGACCCTGCGGCAGCTGGCGCTCGCCGAATATGACGAGGCCGCCGATCCGGCCCTCGATTTCGTCGGGTCGCCGGACACGGTGGCCGACAAGATGGCCGCGGTGATGGAGGAGGTCGGAGGCGACGGCTTCCTCATCAGCCCACCGATGCAGCGAACCTCGCGGCGCGTGTTTGCCGAAATATCGGATGGGCTTGTGCCTGCGCTCCAGCGGCGAGGCCTCGCCCGCACCTCATACACGCGGCAGACGCTTCGCGAGACGTTGCGGGAATTTTGATGGAACGGACAACGGGGCGAAGCAATGCTCTCGCTTGACGGGGTGAGCAAATCCTTTGGCGCGCATATCGCGGTCGAGGGGGCGACTTTCGAGGTCAGCCGCGGGGAGACGATTGCTCTTCTCGGGCCGAGCGGCTGTGGCAAGACGACGACGCTGAGGATGATAGCCGGCTTCCTGAAGCCGGACGGCGGGGCGATCCGCCTGGCAGGCGCCGACATCACGTCGAGCAAGCCCTACGCGCGGAACATCGGGATCGTGTTCCAGGACTATGCCCTTTTCCCTCATCTGTCCGTCGCGGAAAATGTCGCGTTCGGGCCACGCCATCGCGGCGTCGGCAAGGAGGAGACCCGGCAGCGGGTCGAGCGCTACCTGCGGCTCGTCCAGATGTCGGACAAGGCGGCGAACCAGCCCAACGCGCTCTCGGGCGGGCAGCAGCAGCGTGTCGCGCTGGCGCGTGCGCTGGCGACCGAGCCGGAGATCGTCCTGCTCGACGAACCATTGTCGGCGCTCGACGCCAAGCTGCGCGAACGGCTTCGCAGCGAGTTGAAGCAGATCCTCGGCGCGGCCGGTGCGACGACCATCATCGTCACGCATGACCAGGAGGAGGCGCTGAGCCTCGCGGATCGCGTTCTGGTCATGAATGGCGGCCGTATCATGCAGGACGCCGCACCGCGCGAAATCTACGACCGGCCGGCCAACCGCTTCATCGCCGAGTTCGTCGGCCGGTCGAACTGGATGAAAGGGGCCGTGACGGAGGACCGAACGGGATTCCGCATGGCCGGCGGGGCACTGGTGCCTCTCGCCGCATCCCTGCCGGCGGGCCGGCGGGTGTCGGGGTTCATCAGGCCGGAGAAGCTGCGGATTCTGGAAGCTTCCGGAGACACGCCGTCCGGCATGGTCTCGCTGCCGGCCGCCTTCCGCGACGCGATCTTTCTCGGCACCGACACGGAGATCACCTGCATGCTCGACACCGGCGACACCGTCGTGGTGCTCGACCGGACAGGTCGTGCCGCGGGCCTTGGCCGGGGCGACCGCGTGCGCGTCGGATTCCATCCGACGGAGATGGGGTTCGTCGACACCGAATAGAAACCGGTCGCAACGACCGAAAAGAGGGGAAGTCCAATGCGATTGTCCAGACGCCACCTGCTCAAGACCGGCATGCTTTCCACCGCGACGCTCGGAGCGCTGTCGGTCACCTCCCGCCTGCCGGCCTTCGCGGCCGACAAGCCGCTGACCGTCATCGACTGGGGCGGCAACTACATCGACAATATCCGCCTGGTGAGCGAGAAGCTGACCGGCTTCGACGTGACCTATGACGTCCATGCGGGAGACGCGACGGCCACCCTGACCAAGATGAAGACCACCTGGCCGAAGAGCGACTACGACGTCGTCGCGGCGTGGAATCCGATCTTCTCCTCCATGATCAACGAAGGCTGGGCGGAGACGGTCACCGCCGACGAGATTCCCAATCTGAAGGATGTTCCGTCCGCGCTTTTCATGAGCGACGGGACCGGCGCGTGGAAGACAGTGCCCCGGTCGATCATGGCGCTGCATTGGGGCTATGCGAAGCAGTTCTGCCCCTTCCCGCTCACCAACATCCGCGACCTTCTCGATCCGCGACTCAAGGGCCTGGTGCTGATGCCTCCGCCGCAATCCAGCACCAACATGCAGATGATATCGATCGCCTATGCGCTCGGAGGTGACGAGCGCAACATGGAGCCCGCCTGGGAGTTCGTGAAGAAGATGGCGGAGGCCGGCAATATCGGCCGCGTATCCATGTCCGACGCCGACACGTTCACGTCGATGTCTACCGGCGAGACCTGCGTCACCTTCACCACCTCGACCGGCTTTCAGCACATCGGCACGGTCACCCCGGTCGAGAACCTGGCGCGGATGCCGGCGGACAGCGGCTTCCGCACCGGCATCGTCACCGAAGGCTGGATCGTGCCGAAGGGAGCCAACACGGCGGCCGCCAAGGAATGGCTGAACGGCATGATGAGCCCAGAAAGCAACGCGGCCTTCTGTTCGGCGGTCGGCAGCATTCCCGCCAACATCAAGGCCACGGTGAGCGAGGAGCAGAAATACGTCGCCTTTACGGAAGAGGAATACGCGAAATACACCTTCCCAACCGACTGGGCCTATGTGGCGACGCAGGTCGATGGCTGGATCCAGCGCTGGGAAAAAGAGATCGCTCCGCTGCTTTGAGAAGGAGACGGCCATCGGCGGACTTGAAAGGACAGATATGTCGGGAACCGACCAACGCCTGCGGCTCATGCTAGTTGCGCTGCCGCTGGCGCTCTATCTTGTCCTCTTCCTTGCGCCGATGGCCATCGTCGTGATCGAGAGTTTCCGGCAGTTCGTGCCGGGGCGCATCGGTTCGGCGACGGGTGCGCCCCTGACGCTCGCCAACTATGCCGAACTGCTCGACGCCGCCTATCTCGGCTACTTTTTCCAGACGCTGCGCCTGTCGCTCGTCGCGTCCGTCGTGACGCTGGCACTGAGCTATCCGCTGGCGCATCACATCGCGCGACGCCCGACCGACCTCGCGCACAAGCTCATGGTCTGCGGGCTGGTGCTCCTGTTGTTCATGAGCGCGCTCGTCAAGGTCTTCGCACTGCTCATCTCGCTCGGCCCCTATGGATTCGGTCGCGAACTGGCAGGGCTTCTGGGTACCAGTCTCAACAGCCGCTTCATGTCCGAACTTCTCGTGGTCATCGGGCTGTTCAGCTTTGCCTTCCCCGTCTGCACGCTGATGCTTGTCTCCACGATCCAGGACGTCAATCCGCGATTTCTCGAGGCTGCGATGGCGCTGGGGGCGAACCGTACCAGCGGCCATTTGAAAGTCGTGATGCCGCTCTGCGCGCGTGGCTTCGCGGCTGCATTCCTCGTCGTCTTCACCCTCGGCATCAGCGCCTTCGTCATTCCGATGCTGCTGGGCCGCGGCAAGGTCACGTTCATGACCACGCTGATCTACAGCCGCTTCAGTTCGGTCGGGAATTTCCCGAGCGGAGCCGCCCTCGCGATCGTTCTGCTGCTGCTGTCCCTGCTGTCCGTCTACATGATCGGCATCGCTGCCGCGCGCCTCGCGCCCCGCATACAGGAGAAGATGGCGTGAAGCGGATGGCGGACAGGGCGGTGTTTATCGTCGTCGGCGCAGCGATGGCGCTGACGGCGGCAGTTCTCATCCTGCCGCTCGTCTACACGATAGCGATGTCGTTCGAACCGCGACCCACGATCGGTCCATTCCCGCCCGAGACGCTGTCGCTGCAATGGTACCGCAAGTTCTTCGAGAGCCCGTATTTCCTCGGAGGTCTCTGGACCAGCCTACTGGTGGCGCTGATCTCGTCGGCCGTCTCCTCGACGCTCGGCACCTTCGCTGCGATCGGCCTGTCGCGGGCGACGTTTCCGGGTGCAAGGCTGCTGAGCGCGCTGTTCCTGTCACCGCTTGTCGTGCCCGGCGTCGTGCTCGGTTTCGCCCTTGTCGTCTTCTTTTCGCTCACGGGCCTGGACTCGAGCTTCGCGCGCATCGTGCTGGCGCATTTGCTCCTCACGATCCCCTACACGATCCGGACGAGCCTTGCCGTGGTGGACGGCATATCACCAACCCTGACGGAAGCCGCTCTCAGCCTCGGAGCCAATGAGCGGCAGGCGCTGCTTCGCGTAGTCTTCCCTCTCGCCCGGACCGGCATCGCGACAGGCTTCATCCTCGCCTTCGCGTTTTCGATGGACGATATTTCGGCGACCATTTTTCTGACCGATCCGAAGGTCTACACCTTGCCCGTCGCGCTCGCGAGCAGCATCAAGTCCCAGTTCAACCTGACGATCGCCGCGGCATCCATCATGCTCATCCTGCTCGCCATCGCCTTCATCGTTGTTCTCGACAGGATTGTTGGCATCGAGGCGGTGCTGGGCAAAGGAATATACCGCTCATGAACGCAATCGCAGTTCCCGATGCCGCCGAGAACCGGCCGCTCGCACATGCCGTCCCGCGGACGTCGTCGCGTCTCGCGGCGCATTCGTCGGCGGTCGAGAGGCATCGCAAGATGCTCCGGTCCCGCCTCATCGACCGGAATGTCGGCGCGGTTCCTTCGGCCATGCTGGATTGCGCCGCCCACATGCTGCTTTATCTGGACGATCCAGCCGGCCTGCAGCGCGCCGTGCTGAGGCACCTGCTGGAGAAGCTGGACGCGAGCAGGACCGACATAGGTCTCGGCTCGCCCGACGAGCCGATGCACCGGATCGCCGTCGAGGAATGGCGCGACGGCGTGCCGGATCGCGCCCAGAGCCGTGAGGTGCCCAACAGGCACCCCGCGGTGCAGATCGTCTGGCGTTCGAACGGCGCGGTCTATCTCGACATCCAGAACGACCCGGTCCTGGGGACGCTGAGGACGGCGACCCTCGGCAGGGGCGTGCGCGCCAAGCTGGCATGCCGCATCCAGGACGGCGGGCGGGTGATCGGCATGGTCTGCGTCGACGCCCGCGAGCCGCGCGGCGACTGGAACGGACAGGCGCGGGACTATCTCAACACCATGACGGAGACTTTCATTGCCCCGATCCTGCGTGCGAGCCTCGATTGCGTGGAAGGGCGGGCACCGATGCCGCTGACCACGGCGGAGATGGCGGTGGCGCGGCTGGTCGCTGCGGGTATGACCGACAAGCAGGTTGGCAAGACGCTGGGCAAGTCGCCCAACACGATCGACAACCAGCTCAGAAGCATTCGCGCCAAGCTCAACGTCGCCAACCGGACGCAGCTCGCCAATGCCTGCTGGGCGCTTCTGTAGAGGCCAGTAGCGGATTCTCGCTATTTGCGGCAGGCAGATGTTGCCGTCTTGTTGAATCATCGGAGAACTGAGCCGAGACGGACAGGCGCAATGGCCGGCGTCGGGCTCCAACCAGAGGGATGAGCATGCATAGCCCTGTTTCGAGAATGCTGAGGTCGGCCGTCGCCGTCGTTGCGATGGCTTCGAGCCTGGCCGTGTCCGGCCCGGCGTCGGCCGCCGACTACAAGATCGCCTATCTCGCCGCCTCGCGGCCGAACATCTTCAACCAGGCCGTCTTCTCCGGGATGGAGAAGGCCGCGGCCGAGTTCGGCGTCGAGATCGAGATTTTCGACGGCGAGTTCAATCCGTCGAAGCAGTTCTCGCAGGTCGAGGACGTGGTCGCGTCCGGCCGGTTCAACGCGATCGCACTTCTCGCCAACGATTCCGTCGGCATCGTCCCCGCGCTGGAAGCCGCAGCCGCATCCGGCCTCAAGGTCGCGGCCGTCCAGTTTCCGCTGGGTGCCAACCCGGACACGCTCGAACCGCAGTTCAAGGGACTGACGACGACGGTCGCTTCCGTGCCCGCCGAGGCGGCGAAGCTGCAGGCCGATGCCGTCGTCGCCTTCTGCAAGGACAAGGCGGAATGCCGGGTGCTGATCCTGATCAGCCGGCTGATCTATCCGTTCGACAAGCGCAAATACGACGTCTTCGTCGAGGAGTTCGCCAAGCATCCGAACATAAAGGTGGTCTCCACCGTCGAAGGCGCCTACGACACCAGCACGTCGATGAAGGGTGTCCAGGACGCGCTCCAGGCCAATCCCGAGATCGACGCCATCCTGTCGATCGCCGACCAGCAGACGCTCGGTGCGGAGGTTGCGATCGAGGATGCCGGCCTCGAGGTCGAGAGCCTGTTCATCGTCTCGGGCGGCGGCACCGACATCGGGATCGAACGCATCAAGTCGGGCAAGTGGGACGCCAATCTGGCAGAGTTCCCAGCCAGCGAGGGCTACATCGCGGTGAAGACGCTCGTCGAGGCGCTCCAGGGCAAGGAAGTGCCGGCCGTCATCGACGCGCTGAAGATCGGCGCCGTCCCCTCCCTGGTCACCAAGGACGTGCTCGACTCCCATCCGGACTTCGTGCCGGAATGGAAGGGCTGAGAGGCCTGGCGCAACAAGGTGACGATGAACCCGGCTCCCGTATCCTTGTCGGCCAGCGAAGGCGACGCGGCGTTCGTGCGTCTTCGCGGCATCGGCAAGTCGTTCTCGGGAGCCAAGGTGCTGAGCGAGGTCGATGTCGACTTCAGGGCCGGCGAGGTCCACGCGATCATCGGCGAGAACGGAGCCGGGAAATCGACCGTGGGCAAGATCGTCGGCGGATACTACGCTGCCGACGAGGGATCGATCGAGATCGACGGCGCGAAGGTGGGGCGTTTCTCGCCGCGCCAGGCGCTCGCGAGCGGCATCGCGATGATCCATCAGGAGCTTCAGCTGGTGCCACAGCTCTCCGTCGCGAAGAACGTCTTCCTCGGGATAGAGAACAACCTGCTCGGCGCGACGCGGGGCGACGAGACCGCGAGGCTTCGCAAGCTCGACGAGCGTTGCGGTTTCGGCCTCGATCCTGACGCGCTGGTGTCGACCCTGCGCATCGCGGATCGCCAGAAGGTGGAGATCATGCGCGCGATCGCGCGCGACGCGCGGCTCATCATCATGGACGAACCGGCGTCCTCTCTGACCGCGGACGAGGTCGAGCGGCTGCATCGCATCATCATCTGGCTGCGCGACGACGGGCGGTGCGTCGTCTACGTGACGCACCAGCTGGATCACGTGCTGGCGCTGTGCGACCGCGTCACGATCATGCGTGACGGGCGACGTGTGCGGACGTCCGCCGTCAGCCCCGAAACCCGCGCCTCGCTCGTCGAGGGCATGATCGGATCGGCGACGGACATCGTGATCCCGCACCGGCCGCCGCGTCCCTCGCCGGAGATCCCCCCAGTGCTCGACGTGAAGGCGCTCACCACCAGCACGGGTCTGCGCGACGTCTCGATCGCCGTGCGGCCGGGCGAGATCGTCGGCCTGATCGGCCTCGTCGGCTCCGGGCGGTCGGAACTTGCACGCGCCATCTTCGGTGCGGACCCTTTGCAGGCGGGGCGCATTGTTGTCGCGGGGCAGGAGTATCAGAGCCCGTCGCCGGCGAAATCGATCAGGCGCGGCGTCGCCTTCGTGCCGGAGGACCGGCGCAAGCAGGGGCTCGACCTGACGCAGCCGACGCGCCCTAATCTGTCGCTGGTACATCGGCACCTGGTCAGCCGGCACGGCATCCTGAACCGCGGCGCCGAATATGCGCTGGCGCGCCGCCTGACCGACTGGCTGGGCGTCGTGCCGCGCGATCCGGATGGCATGGTCGCCACCTATTCCGGCGGCAACCAGCAGAAGGTGCTCCTGGCTCGCTGGACCTGCGAGCGGCCGATCCTGGCGATCCTCGACGAACCGAGCAGGGGCGTCGACATCAATGCACGGCGGCGCATCCACGATTTCGTGGTTGAGCTCGCCGGCCAGGGGGCGGGCGTCCTCCTGATCTCGTCGGAGCTCGAGGAAGTGCTGGGCCTGGCGCATCGCGGCTATCTGATGCGGGGCGGCCGGATCGCGGACGAGATCGATTGCGAGGGCGTCACCGAGGCGGACGTACTGCGCCGCCTCTTCGACGTGGAGGAGAAGACGAACCCCATGGCAACCCACCCGGGTCCAGCGCAGGCGAGCAAGACCGGATGATCCGCGACACTCTTCAGAAGTATGGCGTCCTGATCCTGATCGTGGCGCTGATCGTCGTCCTATCGGTGGCGAGCAATGCGTTCCTGACACCGCGCAACCTGCTCAACGTCGTCAACCAGGCCGTCCCGCTGGCACTGATCGCCAGCGCGCTGACGCTCGCGATCATCGCCGGCGGCTTCGACCTGTCGACGGGCGCGGTCTTCGGCGTCGCCTCGGTGCTCAGCGCCACGGTCGCGGTCAACCTCGATCCCATGCTGGGCCTCGTCGCGGGGCCGCTGATCGGCCTCGTTCTCGGCCTGGTCAATGGCGTCATCGTGACCGGCTTCAGCGTGCATCCCTTCCTCGCCACGCTCGCCACCGGCGTGGTCTATCGCGGCCTGGCTATCCTGATCGCCGGCGGCGGCCTCATCCCGGTGCGCGACGAGGTGTTTTCCTGGCTTGGCCGCGGCCGCGTCGGCATCGTCAATATCGCGGTGATCGTGCTCGCGGTCTTCGCGGCGGCGATGATGTTCCTGCTCAATGCCACCACCTTCGGTCGGCGCGTGCGTGCGGTCGGCGGCAACGAGGAGGCGGCGATCCTCTCGGGCGTCCGGACGGATCTGGTCAAGATCGCAACCTTCGCGCTGACGGGCCTTGCCGCAGGCCTCGCGGGCACGATCGCCGTCTCGCGCATCGGCGTCGGCCAGCCGACGGCCGGCGTCGGCATGGAACTGGACGCGATCGCCGCGGTGATCATCGGCGGCACCAGCATCTATGGTGGATCGGGCGCGGTCTACCGCTCGCTGTCGGGCGTGCTGCTGCTGGCGCTGATCGGCAACGGCTTCAACATCCTCAACGTCGACCCGTTCCTCAAGGATTTGACGACCGGACTGGTCATCCTTGTGGCAGTCGGCCTCAGCGCCAAGCGCCGGGCCCGATAGGCCGGACGATCGACATTCAGCATACGGAGAAAAGGCAATGACGTCTGAACGCCTTCGGTCTTTCGACTATGTCATCGTGGGAGCCGGGTCAGCGGGCAGCACGCTCGCCAGCCGGCTGTCGGAAGATCCGAAGGCGCGCGTCTGCCTGATCGAGGCGGGGCCGGCGGACTCTAACCTGTCGATCCATGTTCCGGCGGCGCAGATCAAGAACATGGTGAGCCCGCATTATTCCTGGCATTATTTCACCGAACCGCAGCGAGGGCTCGGCGGCCGCGCGATCCACATGCCGATGGGACGTATCCTCGGCGGATCGAGCTCGCTCAACGGCATGCTCTACGTGCGCGGCGACCGTTGGGACTACGACCACTGGGCGGAGCTCGGCTGCGACGGCTGGGCCTACGAGGACGTCTTGCCCTTCTTCCGCAAATCGGAGGGCAACGAGCGCGGCGCGAACCATTATCACGGGGGCGACGGGCCCCTGAAGGTGCGCAAGGGGACGCCCGGCACCGCGATCTGCGAGGCCTTCGTTGAGGCCTGTGCCGGCGCCGGCGAACGCATCAACGACGATTTCAACGGAGAGGACCAGGAAGGCTTCGGCTATTTCGACAACACGATCCATCGCGGCAGGCGCTGGAGCACGGCCTCCGCATTCCTGCGGCCCGCCGAGCGCCGGTCTAACCTGACCGTGCTGACACGCGCACTGGTGCCGCGCATCGTGCTCGAGAACGGCGTGGCGCGGGGTGTCGAAGTGGTCGTGAACGGTCGCAGCGAAACGGTCCAGGCGGATGCGGAGGTGATCCTCTGCGCTGGCGCGATCGGCACGCCGCACCTGCTGATGCTGTCGGGCGTGGGGCCGGCCGATCATCTGCGCTCCGTGGGCGTGGACGTGGCACTCGACGTGCCGAGTGTGGGTGCGAATTTCCAGGATCACCTTGGACATCACATCAATATCGATTGTCCGTTGCCGGTCAGCGCCTACCGGCTCCTGAATCCGGTGCGGGCCTTCATGGCCGGCGTGCAATATACGCTGACGCGCGGGGGGCCGCTGGGCCGCCCTTCGCTTCCGACCGGTGGTTTCTACAAGTCGAAACCGGACGCGGAGGTCGCCGATGCGCAGATGCATCTCACCATCGCCAAGCTGCCGGAGATCGAGGAGGTGTCGGGCAAGATACCGCTCCCCTCCGGCCATGGCTTCTGCGTCGTCGTCAACCAGGGCAGACCGGCGAGTCGCGGTCATGTCAGGCTCAAATCCGCCGACCCGATGGCGCGGCCGGCGGTCGATCCGAACTATCTCGGGGAAGCCTCCGACGAGGATGGCCTCTTCGCCGCAGTGGCGAAGGTCGGAGAGCTGATGGAGCGACCCGAGATGCGGCCTTACATCACCCTGCCCGACGAGCTGCCCCGCCGCTTTGGCGACCGCAAGGTCTTCCGCGCGGAGCTTCTCAGGATGGCCGGCAGCGCGTTCCACCCGGTCGGCACTTGCCGGATGGGCACGGATGCGGAGGCGGTCGTCGATCCGCAACTGCGCATGAACGGCATCAGGAGACTGCGCATCGCCGACGCGTCCGTCATGCCGACGCTGATCAATGGCAACACCAATGCGCCGTCGATCATGATCGGCGAGAGGGCCGCGGCGCTGATATCCGGCCGATAGGCGGCGACGGCTTTTGTCAAACAAGAGGGGCGGGATCATCCCGCCCCTCTTTCATTTCGTAGGTCTGGATGCTCAGCGGCCGGCGACGGCCTTGTAGCTTCCGTCGTGATAGACCAGCGGCATCGTCTGCGACCGCGAGCCTCGCAGCACGCGGCCGATGAAGATCGTGTGCGTGCCGACGCTGAGCTCGTTAACGGTCTCGCATTCGAGCGTGGCGACGACGCCGTCGATGACGGGGATGCCGTGCTCGTTGATCGTATAGGAAATGCCGTCGAACTGGTCGTCCAGCTTGCCGGCAAACCGGTTGCCGAGCTCGATCTGGTCCTCCGACAGGAGGTGGACGACGAAGTGCCGGCTGGCGCTGACGAGTGGATGGGTGCGCGTCGAGCGGTTGAGCACGATCAGCACCGTGGGGGGATCGGCCGACACCGACGAGAAGGCAGTGGCTGTCATGCCATGCATGTGACCTTCGTGCGAGGTGGTGATCACCGTCACACCGTTGACCATGGTGCGCATGATGGAACGGAACGCGCCATTGTCCATCGAGGGGAGGGCTGGTTCGGCGGCATCCACATGGATCGTCATCGCTTGCTCCTTCGGATCGTCATGCGAGTTCGTCATGGCGGCACAATGTTGGTGTGGCGGGCGGCCATCAAGCGATGCGTGGACCGGTTGCGCCCGGCGGCAACAACTCATGCCGCTGGCGGAAAACCGCGGCCGCATCGGCCTGCCGTAAACCCGGCAGAACGCGGCCTATTTATCGTCGGCGCACTATTGTTTTTCACTTCCGCGCCGTTCGATGACTTGTCGGAAAAGGCCCCCTAGCTTCGAAGCCGCGCTGCCAGCAGGCATGCGCCGCAAACGGACAGGACCGACTTGAACGCGATCGTCGAACTCAAGGATATCAGCATCTCCTTCTCGGGAGAGACCGTCTACGACCGGCTGTCCTTCGACATCCGCGACGGCGAGTTCCTTTGCATCGTCGGGCAGAGCGGCTGCGGCAAGTCGACCCTTCTCAGGGTGATCGGCGACCTGCTTAAAGTCGATTCCGGCAAGGTGCTGGTCGGCTCGCGGCCGGCGGACCAGGCTTGGGACGAGATCGCCTACGTCTTCCAGTCGCCTCGCCTACTGCCCTGGCGCAATGCCGAGGAGAACGTCGTTCTCGGCCAGCAGCTTCGTTTCGGGCGCAGTCGCTCCCGCGCCGAGATGCTGGAGAGGGCCCGCTCGCTGCTCGAGCTCGTCGGCCTCGGCAAGGACCGGCTGAAGATGCCGGCCATGCTGTCGGGCGGCGAGCGCCAGCGCGTCTCGATCGCGCGGGCGCTGGCGGTGGAGCCGCGCATCATCCTCATGGACGAGCCCTTCTCCGCCCTCGACGTCATGACGCGCCACCGCATGCGCGCCGAGATCGTCGATCTTTGGCGCAAGACCGGCAAGACCATCATCTTCGTCACCCACGAGGTCGACGAGGCGATCGAACTCGCGGACCGGATCGTGGTGCTGTCCAGCAAGCCGACGAAGGTCCGCTCGATCATCGAAGTGCCGCAGGACCGTCCCCGCAATCTAGAAGATCCGGCGCTGCGCGCAATGCACGACCAGCTCAGGAAGCTGATCGGCGACCCTTCGGTCCACTAGCAAAAAACGCCGGCTCGGCAATCGACCGGCTATAGAGGGAAACAGCCATGAAATCTCGTTTCGGAGCAGTCCTGGGAATGGCGTTGTCCATCGCCGCGTCGAGCGCGGCCTGGGCGGCGGAGAAGGTCACGGTGGGGATGATTGCCGATCCCGGCTATCACTCGGCCATGTGGGCGATCCTCAACGGCAAGGTGAGCGATCCCAATGTCGAGGTGTCGGTCGACTTCATGCCGATCCCGGCGGCGCACCAGGCGGCGCTGTCGCAGCAGTACGACATCATGCCGAACGGCACCAATGCGATCCCGGCTCTCGCGGAGCAGGGCCTGCCCGTGCGCGTGCTCGCCACCGTCATCCGCTACCTGCCCGGCGAGGACGTCGTGCAGCCGGGCCTGTGGGTGCGCAAGGACAGCCCGATCCAGAACCTGGCCGACCTGAAGGGCAAGTCGATCGCGGTCCAGTCGGTCTCGGCTGGCGACGTCGTTTCTCGCCGCGCGATCATGCAGGAATTGTACGGTTACAACGTCTCCGCAATCGGCGGCGACTTCAACTGGGTCGAGATTCCCGGCTCGCAGTTCGAGGCGGCACTGGAGGCCGGTCGCGTCGACGCCGCGGCCTTCTCGAACGTGAAGGCCTATCAGATCTCCAAGTCGCCGGACTATCGCGCCGTCATGCATGGCGGCGCCGATCTGGTGAAGCTCTATGGCGCGCCGCTGCCGGCCATCCTGCTCTTCACCTACCAGACCAAGATCGACGAGAAGCCGGAGGCGATCGCGGCGGCGGCCAAGCTGCTCGCCCAGTCCGCCCAGTATCTCAAGGAGCACCAGGACGAGGTGTTCGCGGACGTCGCGCCGAAATACAACATGAACCCGGCCGACCTGAAGGGCTGGTTCACCGAGTTTGGCGAGATGCCATACACGCTGAAGCAGTCCGACAAGGACGTGATGGTCAAATCCTGGGCCACCGCCGTGAAGCTGGGCATCCTCACCAAGGCACCTGATACGGCCGACGGGCTCATCGCGCCCCAGGCCGTGATGGCCGATTGATCCACACGCCATGCACTGGCGGCCTCCGCGATGCGGAGGCCGTTCCTGCTTGACCACGTTTACCAAGGACATCGAATGCAGATGGCCGCTGAGAGGCTGACGGACACGGCACCCGCGAAGGGTGCGCGCACGGGCGGCGGACGATGGATGCCGAGCCGGCGCACGGTGGCGACGGTGGCTTTCCTCGTCGCGGTGCTTGCCGTCTGGCAGGTCTACTCTCTGTTCGTTCCCCCGATCCAGATTCCTTCGCCGCTGCGCGTCGCGTCGCGCTTCGCCACGATGTGGTCGGATCCCGGCTTCCTGACCTATGCCGGCTACACTTTTCTGCATGTGCTGGTGTCGGTCGTGCTCGCCTTCGTTCTGGCACTCGTCATCGCCCTGCTCTGCTACTTCTTCCCGGTGCTGGATCTGGCCGTGTACGGGCGGCTCGCGCCATTTATGAACTCGTTTCCAGGCATCGGCTGGGCGTTCCTGGCGCTGATCTGGTTCGGCATCAACAGCCAGGCGGTGATCTTCTCCGCGACCGCCGCCATGCTGCCGCTTGCCCTGATCAACATCGGCACGGGGCTGCGCGAGCTCAGCCGCGAGGCGATCGAGATGTCTGTCTCCTTCACGCGCGCGCCGCTGCGCCAAGTCCGGCTGGTCATCCTGCCGATGCTGTTCCCGTATCTCTTCGCGGCGCTGCGCCTGTGCTTCGGCGTCTCGTTCCAGATCGTCGTCATCGTCGAGCTGCTCTGCGGCGCCAAGGGATTGGGCAGCATCATCAACTTCGCCCGCTCGCGCTACTGGACGGACATGATCTTCGCGGTGGCGATCCTCATCCTCCTCGTCGTCTTCCTGGTCGACCGGCTCGTGCTTGCGCGGCTGCAGGACCGCATCGGCAAGGTGTACAATGTCTAGCGGAACGCTCCTCTACCGGCTCTTCGGCCGCTCCAGCCTGGTCGCCAACGGACTGCTCGTCCTTGCGCTGGCCGCCTGGTGGGCAACCTCCAGCACACTGCCGGAGCGGATCTTTCCATCCATCGGCACCATCGCGCTCACCTTGCTCGATTTCGCGCAGGATCCGGAGTTCTGGTGGAACGCGGCGGTCACCTTTTCGCGCATCGTGGTGGCGATCGCGGCGGCGACGATCGTCGGTGGGTTGATCGGTATCATGCCGCGCTACTGGCCCTCCACCGGCGGCATTGTCGACAACATCCTCGTGCCGTTCTTCAGCTCCTTTCCCGGCCTCGCCTGGGCGATCCTGGGCACGGTCTGGTTCGGGGTGACGTCACAGGCGGTCATCATCGTCCAGTTCTTCATCGTTCTACCGTTCGCCCTCGTGAACGTCGCCGAGGGCGCCAAGGCGATCGGAACCGAAGAGGTGGAGATGGGGCGCAGCTTCAGCCGCAACCGACTTGCCACGTTCTGGCGCATCGAACTGCCGCTGCTCAGCCCGTTCTTCATGTCAGCGATCACGATCTCCTATGGCGTATGCTGGAAGATCAGCCTGATCGCCGAACTGTTCGGCGCCCGGTCGGGCATCGGCTACATGATGCAGCATGCCCAGGATGTCGGGCAGACGGATCGCATCCTCGCGCTCTGCATCGCCATCGTCATCTTCGTCATCATCGGCCAGCGCTTTATCCTGCAGCCGCTGTCGCGGCTAATCGTCAAGGGCGAAAGCAGCGGCGTGGCCGGCCGCAATGGCTGACCGGTCGCCTTCCGCGGGAGATCGAAGGCGCGTCCTCTTCTGGGGGGCGGGCGCGATCGGCGGGACCGTCGCGGCATATCTCGCGCGCAGCGGCCATGAGATCACCGTGGTCGATGCCAACCGCGCCCATGTCGAGGCGATCCGCGCGCATGGGCTGAAGATTGTCGGCCCGGTTGACCAATTCACGGTCGATGTCCCGGCATTCTCACCGGAAGAGGTGGCCGGCCGCTGGCCGGTCGTGATGCTGGCGGTGAAGGCGCAGGCGACGCGCGAGGCCTGCCGGCAGATCGCGGAGCATCTCGACGAGGATGGCATCGTCGTCTCGCTGCAGAACGGATTGTGCGAGACGCTGATCGCGGAGGAGCTGGGTGCGTCGCGCACCATGGGGGCCCTTATCGGCTTCATGGGCGACTGGCTGGCCCCTGGCGAGATCCGCTTCGGCCAGCGGGCGAAGTTCGCGGTCGGCGAGCTGGACGGGCGGATGTCGCCGCGGCTCGCCGATCTTGCGCGATTGCTTGGTGACTTCGAACCGGACGTCGAGGCGACGGACGACATCTGGGGCTATCTGTGGGGGAAGCTCGGCTTCGGCGCCCTGATCTTCGGAACTGCATTGGGTAAATCAACTCTTACCGAGCTGTTCTCCTCGCGCGAACTGCTGCCGGTGTGGCGTGGGCTCGCCGGTGAGGTGATGGCGGTCGCGGCGGCATCGGACATAAGGCCGAGGGGCTTCGATGGTTTCGAGCCGGCGGCTTTTTCGGCACAGGCGAGCCCGGCCGACGCGCAGCGCAGCATGGACGAGATGGCGGCGATCCTGAAGGGAAGCCCGAAGACGCATTCGGGCCCATGGCGCGACATCGCCGTCCACAAGCGCAGGACCGAGATACGCGATCAAATGGAGCCGGTGATCGCGGCAGGGCTGCGCAACGGCGTACCGACCCCGATGCTTCGCCGCCTGGTTGATCTCATCGGACGTGTCGAAAGCGGCGAGCTGGAGCAGTCCGACGCGCTGATCAGGCGGCTTGCCGACGGTGATCCGGCCCTCGCGGTCAACGAAGCATCCATTGCCTAAGGGAGAGAACCTCATGTCGTTTGCGCGTCCGGACCGCTCGAACTGGAAACTGCCGGACAGCGCGCGCATCGCCGTGTCCGTGAATCTCGCGCTCGAGGCGTTCCGCCACAAGAGCCAGCTGACGCTCGAGGCGCGGCCTGGCAAGACCGACCACTTCTCGCTGTCCTATGCGGAGTATGGCGCCCGCGCCGGCATCTGGCGGATCCTCGACCTGCTCGATGAGCTTGGCCTCAAGGCATCGATGTCGACCAACGGCAAGGCGGCGGAGCTTTATCCGGATGCCGTGCGGGCGGTGGCGCAGGCGGGGCACGAGGTCGTCGGCCACGGCTGGGAGAACGACGTCCTCAATGAGGACGCCGATCCCGAGAAGGAACTGGAAGAGATCCGTCGCGTCACAGAGGCCATTGCCTCCGCGGCCGGCGTGAGACCCGTCGGCTGGACCAGCCCCGGCTCGGCTGGATCGCAGAACACGCTCGATCTGCTCGCGGGCGAGGGCTACATCTGGAACGGCGACCAGGCCAATGACGATCTGCCTTACAGCGTGCCGACGAAGAACGGCCCGATGATGATCCTGCCGCGCGTGAACATGCCGCAGAACGACCTCATCATGTGGGCGAAGGCGAACAATCCGCCCGGTGTCATCTTCGAGAGCTTCAAGGACACATTCGACGAGCTCTACGCGGAGGGCCGCAAGGGCAGCCCGAAATGGGTGGAGATCGTGCTTCATGCCCATATGGGCGGACGTCCGACGCTCATCCCCACCGTGCGGCGCTGCATCGCCTATGCCCGCCAACACGAAGGCGTCTGGTTCCCGCGCAAGGGCGACATCGCCCGCTGGGCCGCTGGCATCGAGGGCATAGACCTCGGCGCCCGCGCCTGACGGCGGTTCGGGCACAGGATAATCATCAGACGTTCTGACGGAATTGTTCTTCGGTCTGCCGAGGATCGATTGGGCTATTCTCAAGGATATTGCTGGATCGGAAGGATTTCGAGATGCAGAAGAGTATTTTCATGCAAGGCGGCGCGCCCTTCAAATTGGGGTTGTTCGGCTACCTGCATGACGGTGGGGTGAGCCTGACCACCGCCAGCGAGCGATGGGCCGCCAACTGGGACGACATCGCGAAGATGGCGGTCTATGCCGATGAAGGCGGGCTCGATTTCCTGCTGCCCTATGCCAGGTGGAAGGGCATTCCCGGCGAGATCCCCCAACGCACATGGTCGTTCGAGACCCTGGCGCAGGCGGCTGCGCTGTCGGGCCTGACGAAGCGTATCGGCGTCTTCTCCACCGTTCACACGCCGATCATCCATCCGGTCATTGCGGCAAAGATGATGGCGACGATCGATCACGCGTCGCACGGCCGCGCGGGCGTGAACATCGTCTGCGGCTGGAACCAGGACGATTTCGACATGTTCGGCATCGAGAGCCTGCCGCATGACGAACGCTACAAGCACGGACGCGAATGGTTCGAGATCTGGTCGCGGCTGATGTCCGGCGTGACCGAGCCGTTCGACTACGACGGCGATCATTTCAAGGGCGTCCGCCGGGCCGAGGCGATGCCTGGAAGCGTCCAGCGCCCCTGGCCGGTCGTCATCTCCGCCGCGTTCTCACCTGCGGGGCGGAGCTTTGCCATGGAGACGTCGGACTATCTTCTGACGGTCGCAGAGGATCTGGAAGCGGCGCGCCGGGAGATCACGGCACTGTCCGACCTGCCGTCAAGCGGCAACCGTGCCGAGCCGCTGAAGCCGATCGCGGTGTGCTACGCGGTCTGCCGCGAGACGCGGGAGGAGGCCGAGGCGTTTCACCGCTACTATGCCGAGGAGAAGGCCGACAATGTCGCCGTCGACTATTGGGTAGCGGGCCGCCAGACACAGGCGATGCTGCCGGAGGCGATCTATCGCATGCGCACGCGCATCGCCGGCGGCAATACCAACTTCCCGTTGGTCGGCAGCCCGCAGGATGTCGCCGACCAGCTCATCGCCCTCCATGAGGCAGGTTTCTCCGGCGCGGGGATAGGGCTCGTCGACTATGTCGCGGACCTGCCGATCCTTGTCGAGAACGTGGTGCCGATCCTCGCCAAGGCCGGGCTTCGCGCGTAGTCGCTAAAGACCCCCTCGTCGTCCGGCCGAGTGCCGGGCGGCGGCATGCCGGAAAAGGACAAGGCGGCCGAAGCCGCCTTGCGAGAGCCGAACCGGAAGCGTATTAGCCGGCTAATTCCCGGCCGGCGGCGCGGCGCCATTCGGTCGCCGACAGGCCATAGCGCTGCTTGAATGCCGCCGCGAAATGCGCCTGGCTCCTGAAGCCCACCCGATAGGCGATCTCGCGGATCTGGACGTGCGCCTTCTGCGGATCGGCGAGCTCCTTGCGGGCCACTTCGAGCCGGTTCGTGCGCATGAATTCGCAGACCGTCTCGTCCGACTCGTGGAAGATCTTGTGCAGATAGCGGACCGAAATCCCCATCGCGTCGGCGATCTTGTTGGGGCCGAGCGCCGGGTCCGCGGCATTGGCCTTCACGTAGGCGGCACAGCGCCGGAAGATCGCATGGCGGCCCGAGGGATCGATGGTGCTCTGCGTGTCGGCCTCGACCGCAATGCTCACGAGCTCGATCACCTGGCTGCCATAGCCGTAGGCCATCGGCATAGGGATATGCCGGATCTCGCTGAGCAGCAGCTTGAGCTGGTTCGATGCGATGCGCCACGGTGAGCCGCTGCAGGTTATGGGCTGGGCGATCAGCGCCGGGACGTGGCGCAACCGCGCCTGCAGCAGCGAGGCGGGGATGAAGATGCCCAGGATCGAATATTCACCGCTTGCCGTAAATTCCAGGCTGTGCGCGCAATCGAGCAGGACATACTGGCTGCGCTCCAGCGTGAAGCGCCGCCCCCGGTGTTTCACGGCAATTGCGCCGTTCTCGACGAGCAGCAGCAGGAACCGGTCCGCCCTCGTATAGGCGAGTTCGGCCAGCTGTTCGACGGATTGCGCCTTCTCGAGCGTCAAGGTGACGAGCTCGACATTTCCCAGCATCGTCACCGGGAGCTTGGGGCTCCGATGGACCTGATGCGGTACGGATACTCGTAAGGACGTACTGATCATTTCATGCTCCGCGTTCGAGGTGCGAGGCAAAATCCCCGATGCCGGACCGCTCTTTCGGCGGCTGTTCGGTGGAGGTCGGCTCTCTCGGCTCCAGATATGATGCATACTTATTATAAGAGTACAGTCAATATGAATTCGTCGTTTTGAGGCTGCGCCGCAGGCGTGTTTGCGGTCGTCCGTTGCGGTTCCGGCGTTCGGGCTGGATGCGTTCGAGGAGACCCTGCGACAGGCCGCGGCCTTCGATTTCCCGGTGACGCAACAATTCCTGCGTTGTCGCGATCAGCCGGGCATCGGCTCCGCATTGGGCATGGCCAGCGATGCCCATAGACTCCCCGGACAGAATCCAGCCCTTCGGAGTTTCGAGCCATGACCAGGAAAAGAAGATCCTTCCCGCGTGAGTGGTCGTGGCCGGATGGCAAACTCATGGCCGTCACCATCGGCGTGCCGTTCGAGGCATTCCGCTTCCAGAGCCAGTTCAACTACATCGCCACGCCCGGCAAGAAGGACCTGCTGTCGCTGTCCTATGCCGACTACGCGTGGAAGTCGGGCGTATGGCGCCTACTCGATCTGCTCGACCGCTTCGGTGCCAAGGCCTCGATGGCGACGAACGGCCAGGCCGCCGAGACGCATCCCAACATCGTGCGCACCTTCGTCGAGGAGGGGCACGAGGTGATGGGGCATGGCTGGGTCAACGACGTCTATATCAAGGACGCCGGCGAGGAGGCCGAGCGCGAGGAGATCCGCCGCTGCACCCAGGTGCTGACCGAGGCCTCGGGCGGCGTGGCGCCGGTCGGCTGGACGAGCCCCGGCAGCACGGGGTCCGACCACACGATCCGGCTGCTCAAGGAAGAGGGCTACATCTGGAACGGCGACGATCTGAGCGACGACCTGCCCTTCGTGGTCGAGAGCGGCGCCGGCCCGTTCGTGATGATGCCGCGCCAGAGCCTCGCTACCAACGACATCACCCACTGGGTGTTCTCGCGCAATCCGCCGAGCGTGATGTGGGAAGGCTTCAAGGATACGTTCGACGCGCTCTATGCAGAGGCGAAGGAAGGTGGCGCGCGCTCGATCGACATCACGCTGCACGCGCATATGGCCGGCCGGCCGACTCTTATCCCGGCGATTGAGCGCATGCTCTCCTACGCGCTCGAGCACGAAGGGGTCTATTTCACCCGCAAATGCGACATCGCGCGCTGGACGCTGGACAAACACGCCGCGGCCTGAGCCGCGGCGGCGTCAGTCGACGCTTCGCCGTTTGGCCGTCACTTCGATCTCCACCCACATTTCCGGCAGCATCAGGCTGCTCACGGTCATGAGGGTGGAGGCCGGACGTATCTGTGCGAGCACCTCGCCGCACACTTCGGCCACCGGAACCATGTAGGCGCGGTCCGTCACGTAATAGGTGGCGCGCACGATGTCGGCGAGGTCAAACTCCGCCTGGGCTAGCGCATCGCCGATGATGCGCCAGCAGTTCCAGACCTGCCTGCGAATGTCGGGCGGCAGCGTCGTTGAGCCTTCCTCGTAGCCGACGACGCCGGAGACGAACACGAAGGGCTCGTCCACTACGGCGCGCGAATAGCCGTATTTCCGCTCGAACGGCGAGTTCGTGGCGATCAGCCGGCGCATCGCAACGCCGGCTCAGGCCGCTTCCGCGGCCAATCCCGACTGGAATGCCGTGAGAAGGCGGAAGAATTCGTCCGGTTGCTCGCGGAAGGGGAAAGATCCGGAGCGGTTTATCAGATGGAAGTGCGCCGCGCGCTGTTTGGCAGCGATGATCCGGTAGAGCCAGACGCCGTGATCGACCGACACCAGCGGATCGTTCTTCGCCCAGATGATCTGTGTCGGCACGCGAACGCCAGCTTCGCGCGCGACGCGGAAGAAACGCGACTTGGCGCGCATGATCGAGACCTGGATATCGCTCTCCGTCGCCGGCCGATCCGGGTCTGCAACCGCCCTGTGACCGGCGAGCCCTGCCGCCCTGACCGAAGCGTCGAGCAGGTCGGCGTCGATGTGGTGATGGCTGTAGGAAAGCCGGTCGTAGGCCCATGCCTGCGACTCGCGCGACCAGAGCGGTCGCGGCGGGCTGAGCAGCGACAGGTTCTCCACGCCGTCGCCCGTGGGCGAGGCCGCATTGCTGGCGACGATGGTGAGCGAGGCGACGCGGTCCGGATGATCGATCGCCGTCCAGAGCGCGACGAGGCCGCCAAGGTCGTGGCCGACGAGTTGCACCGGTTCCCGCGCCTGGCTGTCGATCAACGCAGTCACGTGCGCGACCATGCGCTCCACCGTAAGCGGCCCGACGCCGGCCTCGGTGTCGCCGCTCGCCAGAAGGTCCGGCACGAAGATGCGGCCACGTTCGGCCAGCCGGTCCGGCATGGAGCCCCACAGATGCGTGCCGCCGCAGAAGGGCGAAACGCCCGGCAGGCCGCCGTGCAGCAGGACCGTGGCCGGTCCGGGACCGGCTCCGCCGGCCAGGACGCGGGTACGGACGCCATCGATGGCGGCGAAGGATTCGGTCAGCTTGGTCATGAATCCCTCCTAGGCGCTATAGAGCGAGACAAAGGCGTCGAGCAACGCGTTGAAGCGGTCGGGATGTTCCCGGTAGACGAAGTGCCCCGCCTTGTTGACGAGGTTGAGCGTTGTGCGGCGTTCGTGCGCGGAGATCATGTTGAACATCTCGACGCCGCGCTCCGCGACTACCGTGCGGTCATTGAAGCCCCAGACGATCTGGGTCGGGCGCTGCAGCCGGCCTTCGTTGATCCAGGCGAGCGTCTCGCGCTTGTAGCGCGCGAGGTCGGGCAGGAAGAGGCGGACGCCGAGCTTCTCTTCCACCATTTTCGAGACGCCCTTGCGGTAGACCGGTTGCGAAAGGACATCCATGACGACGTCCAGCCATTCCTCGGTGACCGTTTCGGGGTTGTGGCAGTAGTTCTCGTAGACCCACCGTGCCGATTCCCGCGTGAAGGGCGGGAAGGGCGGGTTGGCCAGCGTCACCTCGTTGGTGCCGACGCCGGGGCTGAGCGTGCCAGACGAGACGATCGACAGCGAGCGGACCAGTTCCGGATACTCCATCGTCAGGCGGGCGGAGGCGAAGCCGCCACGCGAATGGCCGACGATGTGGACAGGGGGAAGCTTCATCGCGCGGATGAAGTCTGCGATATGCCGGACCACGCGCGACATGACGTAGTCCTCGTCTCGCTCCGGCACGTCCGTGTAGCCCTGGCCGATCTTGTCGGGAACGACGACGCGGTATTTCTCCGAGAGCGGGCCGGCGTTGAGGCTCCACACCGCGGCGCTCGACGACGCCTCCGCGCCGCCGAAATTGCCGCCATAGACGAAGACGATCGTCTGCTCTCCCGATCCGAGGTCGTGATAGGCGGTGCGGATGCCGCCGACATCGATGTACGAGCGTTGCGGGAAAGCCGTCGTCGCGGCTCGGGCTGGTTGCAGCATCATGTTCTCCTAGGCGGCCGCCTTGCCCACGGGCGCGAAGGGCGCGCGGAGGCCGCGTTGTTCGAGGATGGGCAGGACGTCGCGGTTGAACCGGGTCATCCCGTCGATGAAGTCGACATAGGTGAAGAGGATTCCGTCGAGGCCGGCCTGCGACAGCTGCGTCAGCCGTTCGGCGATGTGGTCGGCGGTGCCAACCAGCTGGTTGCCGCCGCCGCCGGCGGCGAAATGGTTGCGCAACTTGGCCAGCGTCTCGGGCGACATGCCCTTGGCAGTCGCCGCGTTTCCGGCGACCCAGCCGTCGACGCTCTCCTTGTCCTGCTGCTCGACCGCGTAGTGGTTGAGATAGGCCTGTGCCTCGCTCATCGTATCGCGTTGCACCATCGGCGCATAGGTCCAGACCTGGACCTCGCGGCCGAACTCGTCGCGGGCGAACTGCTTGTAGGCGCTGATCTGATGACGCCACTCTTCGGGATCTTCCGAGTGCAGCAGGAGGAAGCAGATGTCAGCATGGGCGCAAGCAAAGCGGCGGCCGGTGTCGGAGCCGCCAGCGCTCATGATGGGAGGGCAGGGCTTCTGCACCGGCTGCGGCATCGACATCGCTGCCTTGACCTTGAAATATGTTCCTTCGAAATCGAATTCCTCGCGGGCAGTCCATAGCCGGCGAATGATCTCCAGCCATTCGGCGAGATGCTCGTAGCGTTCGGTGTGCTCGCGCAGCGGCGCGCCGAACATTTCGAGCTCCGGCCGGTTCCAGCCGGCAACGACGTTGAGCACGAGACGCCCGTTGGAGATGATGTCGATCGTTGCGCATTGCTTGGCGGCGGCGATGGGGTGGATCGTCGGCGCGTGGCTGGTGGCGAACACCGCCGCGTGGGACGTGGCCTGCGCGACGCCGGCCGCGAAGGTGAACGGGTCGAGGATGATGCCGGCCGGATGATCGATGCGGCCTTCGATATAGCCCTTCCAGCGCGCATAGGCGACGATCGCCTCATAGCCGGACTCGTCGGCAAGCCTCGCCGTGCGGATCACGTTGTCCCAGGCCGGCTTGTACGCCTCGGGCACGAGCGTGTGGGCCGAACCCTTCCCGTTGGTGCCGAAGATGCCGATCTTGAGCTTGTTGGCCCCGAACAGCGGGTTGTTGGGTCGATGGACGAGCTGGGTCATCGGCGGCCTCCATGCGGGTCCTGTCGGCCCGGAAAATGTTCTCAGGGACGTTTATGACCGGCCGCCTCGGAAGGCCATGCAGGGCTTTTCGCGGCAGCGCCCGGATGTTTTTCTGGTCGAGGTCGCAGCTTCCGCCCCGCGCGCACGCCGAATATCCGATCGCTATCGACCCTCCGGCCCAAGACTCTCCGTCGGCCCAAAAACAGCTAAGGTGTGCATGTGAACGGTGCGGAACTCCTGTGCGACGTGCTTCTCGCGCACGACGTGGATACCTGCTTCGCCAATCCCGGAACGTCGGAGATGCACTTCGTCGCGGCGCTGGACCGCAACCCGCGCATGCGTTGCGTGCTGGGTCTGTCCGAAGGTGTCGTGACGGGGGCGGCGGATGGCTATGCCCGCATGACCGGCAAACCGGCCGCGACCTTGCTCCATCTCGGACCGGGTCTCGCGAATGGTCTGGCCAACCTGCACAATGCACGCCGCGCGAACTCGCCGATCATCAACGTCGTCGGCGATCACGCCGGCTACCATCTGCCGCTGGACGCCCCGCTGACTTCGGATATCGAGAGCCTTGCCCGTCCGATGTCGCACTGGGTGGGCCGCGCCAGCGATGCGGCGCTGATCCGCGAGGTCGCGACCGAGGCGTGGTCGCAAGCCGTCTCCACGCCCGGCATCGCCACGCTGATCCTGCCCGCCGACGCGGCATGGGGCAATGCGGGCCAGCAGCGGGCGACGCCATCGCGTCAGCCGCAACCTGCCGTACTCGACATCTCGCGCATGGGCGAGGCCGCTCGCGCGCTCTCCGCCCCGGAGGGCGTTGCGATCCTTCTCGGCGGGCGCGCCTTGCAGGGGCATGCCCTGGAGCTTGCCGGCAGGATCGCCGCGGCGACCGGCGTCCGTATCTTCGCCGAGACGGGAAATGCACGCATGGAACGCGGCGCAGGCCGCGTGCCTGTGGACCGTATTCCGTATCCCGTCGACTTGGCGGTCGCGTTCCTCGCGGATGTGCAGACGCTGATCCTGGTGGGCGCGAAGCCACCCGTGGCCTTCTTCGCCTATCCCGGCAAGCCGGGCCGGCTCACCCGACCGGACTGTCGTATCGTCGACGTCGCGGGCAGGGGGCACGATCTCGAGGCGGTGCTGGAGGAACTGGCCGAACGGGTCGGCGCGAGCGATGCAGTCGCTTCGGCATCGGCCTACGAGGCGGATGACATCTCGGCGCTTCCGGACGGCCCCCTCACCCCGGCCACCATTGCGCACATCGTGGCGGCAACGCTGCCGGACGGCGCGGTCGTCTGCGATGAATCGCTGACCTCCGGCGCTGATTTCTTCGCGCGCTCGCACACATCGAGGCCGCACGATTTCCTGTCCTTGACCGGCGGTTCGATCGGCATCGGCATACCGCTCGCCACTGGTGCGGCGATTGGCGCGCCGGGTCGCAAGGTGGTGGCGCTGCAGGCCGACGGGAGCGGGATGTATACCGTGCAGGGGCTGTGGACCCAGGCGCGCGAGCGTCTCGACGTCGTGACGATCGTCTTCGCCAACCGCGCCTATCGCATTCTCGAGACGGAACTGCGCAATGTCGGCGTATCCGACGCCGGGCCGAATGCGCGCCGCATGCTGGAGCTGGTCGAGCCGTCGCTCGACTGGGTCAAGCTTGCCGAGGGCATGGGGGTCGAGGGACGCCGGGTCGATACGGTTGCCGGTTTCAGGAAAGCGCTGTCGGCGGCGTTCGAATCCAGAGGTCCTTTTCTCATCGAGGCGGTCATCTGAGGGGGCCGAAGATGTTCGGGGCCGACCTCTCCGCGAATTTCGTCATGCGCCGTTCCTGACCGGGACGGCTTCCTTTTCCAGGAGGTTCAGATGTCGTTTGCAGGAAAGGTCGCGGTCGTCACGGGTGCCGCCGAAGGCATCGGGGCGGCGATCAGCCGTGCCCTGTGGGATGCCGGCGCGGATATCGCCGCGATCGACATCAAGCCGGTCGAGCGCGAGCGGCTGACCGGCGGAAGGCAGGGCACGGGACAGCGCTTCCGCTCCTATCATTGCGACGCGACATCGTCCGATCAGGTCCGGACCGTGTGCGCGCAGGTGCAGGAGGATTTCGGCCCGGCCGCGATCCTCGTCAACAATGTCGGTGGCGGCGGAACGGAACCCGGGGACGACGTCGAGACCATCAGCGACGAGCAGTGGGAATTCGTGCTCTCTCTGACGCTCTCCAGCGGCATGCGCTTCACGCGCGGGCTCGTGGGAGGGATGAAGGCGCAAGGCTACGGCCGCATCATCAACATCTCGTCCTCATTGCGTGAGGGCGTGTTCGGCTCGGTCGGCACGGTGCGCGGCCGGCTGCCCTATGTAACCTGCAAGATGGCGGTCGTCGGCCTGACGCAGCAGCTCGCCAACGATCTCGGCCCGTTCGGCATCACGGTGAACTGCGTCAGCCCCGGGCTGACGCTGCCGGGCGAGGATGCGCGCATCACGCAGCGCTTCCGCTCGCTGCCGCCGGAGGAGCAGCAGAAGCTCTACGCGCATATCCCGCTCGGGCGGCTGGCGTCGGGCGAGGACATCGCCAATGCGGTGCGGTTTCTGGCGACGGAGGAAAGCGGATATGTCAGTGGCCAGACGATCACGGTAGCTGGAGGGGGCTATCGCTAAAGGAGGAGGCCGGACATCCGGGCCTGATAGATCAATAGTCAAATGCCTATGGATAGTAGGCGAACTATATATTGGACGACATGAGGCCTCCTCCTTTAGCTAACGGCTAGACGCTCGGTTTGCGTCACGGGAGGAGAACATGATTTTCAGGCAGGCGATGCTGGCCGCGGCCAGCGTCTTGGCGATCTCTGGCGCCGCGCTGGCGCAGGATGCAAAATCCGCCGTTGCGACCGCGCGCGAGGCGAAGACGACCTGGCCCGGCCCGACCGAGGCCGTGAAGGCCGAGGGCAGCAAGAACATCTATGTCATAACCTGCGCGTCGCAGGGCATCGGCTGCGTCCGCGCCGCCAATGGCGTGGTCGAGGCGGGCGCAGTGCTCGGCTGGGATGTCCGCGTCATCGACGGCCGCGGCGATCCGGCCGCGTGGAATGCCGGCATCCTGTCGGCGGTGACGGCGAAGGCTGACGGCATCGTGCTCGCCGCGGTGCCGCCGATGCTGGTGGGCGATGCGCTGGCGCAGGCCAAGGCAGCCGGGATCTCGGTCGTGTCCGTCTTCAACCCGAAGCCGGAGCAGGCCGACAGCGTCTTCGCCTATGTCAGGCCCGACCACGTGGCACAGGGCGCGCTGGCGGCCGACTGGGTGGAGGCCGATTCCGGCGGGACCGCCAAGATCATCCTCGTCGAGGACCCGATCTTTCCCGAACTCGTGCAGCGCGGCGCGGGCTTCCGCGAGAGCATTGCGAGCTGTGGCGGCTGCGAGATCGTCGAGGCGGTCGAGTCGACGCTCGCGACCATGGCGCAGCGTCTGCCCGGCGCGGTCGCTGCCGCGCTCAGCCGGCGCCCGGACGCCAACTACGTCATCGCTCCGTTCGATTCGAACGGCTTCTTCGCCAATGAAGGCGTCCGCCAGGCCGGGCGCATCGGCGCCGTCCGTGTCGGCTCCTACGAGGGCGATCCGCAGACGATCGCGGCGATCCGCAATGGCGAATACGCGATGACGATCGCCGACCCGGCCGAATGGATGGGCTGGCAGGCGGCCGATGAGCTTGTCCGGGCCTTTGCGGGTGCGGCGCCGGCAAATGTCACGGTCGTCGATCGGCTGGTCGACAAGGACAACGCGCCGACGACCGAGGGTTGGCTCGGCGATCTGGACTACAAGGCGGAATTCCGGAAGCTCTGGGGCAAGTGAGATGTCCGGGTCCGTTCTCTCGGTGCGAGGTGCGACCAAGGCCTTCGGAGGCGCGGTCGCCCTGCGCGGCGTGGATCTAGAGGTCGGCGAGGCCGAGATCCATGCGCTTCTCGGCGAGAACGGCGCCGGGAAGTCGACGCTCATCAAGATCCTCGCCGCGGTCCACGCGCCCGATGCCGGCAGTTTCGAGATTGCCGGAGAGACGCTGCCGGCGGGCTTCGGGCCGGACGACATCGCGCGCGCGGGCATCCGCTTCGTGCATCAGGATCTCGGTCTCATCGACACAATGAGCGTGATGGAGAACATGGCCCTGGTCGGCGGTTTTGTCCGTCGCGCCGGGCTGATCGACCATCGTGCGTCATCCCGGCGTGCCGGGGAACAGCTTGCCCGGCTCGGGCTCACGGTGGATCCGGAGGCCCTTGTCGGCAGCCTGTCGGTGGCGGAGAAAGCGATCCTGGCCCTTGCCCGCGCCATGTCCGGCGATGCGCGGCTGATCGTCGTCGACGAGGTGACCGCGGCCCTGCCGAGCCCGGACGTGGCGCGTGTCCACGAGGCCATCCGGGCGGCGCGGGACCATCACGGCGCGGCGTTCATCTACGTGTCGCATCGCCTGGAAGAGGTATTCCAGCTCTGCGACCGGCTGACGGTGCTCCGCGACGGCCGCACCATCGCCACGGCGGAGGTCGGTTCGGTCGACATGGCGCAGGTGGTCAACTGGATCGCCGGCAAGTCGCTCGGCCTGGGCCGGGCTTCGGTCGGCGGAGGCGGTGGCGCGGTCCGACTGGAGGCAGAGGGCATTCGCGGCGGCGTTGTCGGGAATGGCGCAGCACTTTCGGTGTCGGCGGGCGAGATCGTCGGCATCACCGGTATCATCGGCTCGGGCTACGACGCCATTTGCGAGATGGTTGCCGGGATCGCGACACCTGTCGAAGGCAGGATTGGCATTGGCGGACAGGCGATTGCGCCTGGAAGCACCGCGGCCACGCGCGCGGCCGGGCTGGAAATCGTTCTCGGCGATCGCAGCCGCGCAGCCTTCGCGGAACGGGCGGTCCGGGAGAACCTGTTCGCCGACCGGCTGTTTCGTGGCCGGGGTCGTCCCGACCTGCCCGGCGAGCGGGTGCGCACCGGCGAGCTGGTCGCCGATTTCGACGTGCGGCCGAGGAATTGCGGCGAGGCGGCGATGCAGTCGCTGTCGGGCGGGAACCAGCAGAAGGTGCTGTTCGCCCGCGCGCTCATGGCCGAGCCCAAGGCGCTGGTGCTGATCGATCCGACGGCGGGCGTCGACGTCGGCGCGCGCGCCGAGCTGCACGAGTTGCTGCGTCGGGCGGTCCGCAAGGGAACCGCCGTGCTGTTCGGCTCGAGCGATTTCGAGGAGATCGTCGCCGTGGCCGACCGTGTGCTGGTGGTGCGCGACGGCCGCATCTGCGCGGAGATCTCGGGGGAGGACGTGACGTGGGATCGACTGTTCATGGAGGCGCATGGCGGCCACGCGCCGTTGCCAACGGCAACAATGCAAGGGCTGGCGTCATGAGTGCGCTCGATCATTCCGCCATCGGCAAGGCGCTCTGGGCGAATTCGCTGTTCTTGATGCTCATCGTCGTGGTGGCCTTCTTTTCGATCCTGCTGCCGCAGAGCTATTTTTCGTTCGCCAACGCGCAGATGATCTTCTCGACGAACGCGGTGCTGGCGCTGCTCGCGCTGGCGGCGGTGCTGCCGCTCATCAGCGGCCAGTTCGACATGTTGATCGGCTTCACCCTGGCCCTGGCGCAATCGCTGTGCGCAGGGCTGATCATCCATCACGGCGTGCCGCCGCTGCTGGCGGGCGCCATTGTGGTCGGCGTGGGCATGCTCATCGGCCTGATCAACGGCCTGCTTGTCGCCCGCGCCGGCCTCAACGCCTTCATCACGACGCTGGCGACCGGCATCGTCATCCAGGGCTTCGCCCAGCTCTATACCGGCGGCTCGTCTCTCTTCGGCCAGATGCCGTCCTACTTCCTGGCGCTCGGCCGCGGGCGGCTGTTCGGCATTCCGCTGCCGCTTGTCTATGTGCTGGCCGTCGCGACGCTGATGTGGGCCGTGCTGCGCTACACGGACTGGGGACGGCGGTGCTACGCCATCGGCGGCAATGCCAAGGCGGCGCGGCTGGTCGGCATCCCGGTCGAGCGGATCACGGTCCAGGTTTTCATGGTGTCCGGCGCGCTCGCCGCGCTGGCGGGCATCCTGTCGACCAGCATTCTCGGCTCGGCCAATCCGAACATCGGGCTCAATTATCTGCTGCCCGCCTTCGCGGCGGTATTTCTAGGCGCGGCGCCCGCAGGCCCGGGCCGCTTCAACGCGTGGGGCACGGTGATCGCCGTCTATGTGCTCGCCGCCGGCATCTCAGGGCTGCAGCAGCTCGGCGCGGCCTTTTACGTCGAACAGTTCTTCAATGGCGGTGCGCTGCTGCTTGCAGTCGCGCTCGCCCGCTGGATGGCGGTCCGCGCTGCGGCCGCGACCAAGCGATAGATCGATCGGGAGGAAGATATGTATCTGGGAGTGGATATCGGCGGCACGTTCACCGACCTCGTGCTCGTCGACGGCGAGGGTCGCCTAACCACGACGAAGGCGCTGTCGACGCCGGGAGAGCTGGAAGTCGGCGTGTTCGACGCCGTACGCAACGCGGCCGAGCAGATCGGCATGACCGCCGAGGAGCTTCTTGCGAAGGTCACCGCCTTTGGCCATGGCACCACGCAGGCCACCAATGCGGTGATCGAACGCGACGGCGCGCGCACCGGGCTTCTCGCCACGCGCGGCTTCGGCGACACGCTGGCGATCCAGCGCCTGATGGGCTTCACCGCCGGTGTGCCGGTCAGCCGGCTGGGCTGGTATTCGCGCCGCCGCTATCCGGATCCGATCGTGCCGCGCAGCCTGGTCCGCGAAGTCCGCGAGCGTGTCGATCACCAGGGCAAGGTGCTTGTCGAACTCGATGAGGACGGCGTCCGCACGGCCGTGCGCGAACTGCTCGACCAGGGCGTCCAGACCTTTGCCGTCGCCTTCCTCTGGTCGTTCCGCAACACCGACCACGAGCGGCGCGCCGGCGCGATCATCCGGGAGATGGCGCCCGACACCTATGTGACGCTGTCGAGCGACGTGGCGCCCGTCATCGGCGAATATGAGCGCACCGCGACCGCCGCGTTGAATTCCTATCTTGCGCCGAAGGTGGTCTCCTATCTCGACGGCATCGAGCAGATGCTGCGCCGTCGCGGCTTCAAGGGGGCGTTTTCCATTCTCAATTCCGCCGGCGGCGTAATGCCGGTCGCGGAGGCCGCCCGACGCCCGGTGACGCTGGTGACCTCCGGTCCGACCGGCGGCGTGATGGGCTCCGTCCACCTCGCCCGCCGGCTCGGCTATCGCAACCTGATCACCACCGACATGGGCGGCACCTCCTTCGACGTCGCCATCGTGGTCGACGAGAAACCGCTGATGTCGCTGAACCACGAGGCGGGCGGCTTCCATATCGCCACGCCAATGATCGAGGTGCGCGCGATCGGCGCCGGTGGCGGCTCCATCGCACGTGTCGTCGACGGCCAGCTTCGCGTCGGTCCCGACAGCGCCAGCGCCTGGCCGGGACCGGCCTGCTACGGCCGCGGCGGCACGGAGCCGACGGTCACGGACGCCGACGTCGTGCTCGGCATCATCGACCCCGAGACCTTCCTCGGCGGCAAGATGAAGCTCGACCGCGCTGCGGCCGAAAAGGCGGTGCGCGACCGGATCGCCGAGCCGCTCGGTCTCTCCGTCGAGGAGGCGGCCGCCGGCATCAGGCGCATCGTCGATGCGCAGATGGCCGATACGCTGCGCGAGGTCACGATCGGCCGCGGCCATGACCCGCGCGACTTCGTCATCTTCGCCTATGGCGGCGCCGGCCCCGTTCACTGCGCCGGCTACGGCGCGGAGCTTGGCGTGCCGAAGATGATCGTGCCGGTCACCTCGATGGCGCATTCCGCCTATGGAGCACTTGCCGCCGACGTCCAGTATTCCCGCGAGCGCTCGATGCTGATGCGCGGCGGTGGCGGGCCGCGCAAGCTGAGCGAGGGGCTCGACCCTTGCGCGGTCGGCTCGGCCTTCGCGGAGCTCGAGGAGGATTGCCGTACTGCCATGGAGCGGGCGGGAGTCGCTGCCGACGACGTGCGGCTGCTGCGCGCCGCCGACCTGCGTTACCGGCGCCAGACCAACGACCTGATGATCTCCTTCCCCGCCGGGGCCGTGGATCAGGCTGCGCTCGAAGAGCTCGTCGCGCGCTTCGAGGAGACCTACGAGCAGACCTACGGCAAGGGCTCCGCGTTCCGCGAAGCGGGCATCGAACTAACGAACGTGCGCGTCGAGGCCTTCGGCGCGGCGCGGAGGCCCGAGCTCAAAGTCGAAACGTCGGTCAAGGAACCGGCCGCCGGCCGCCGTCGCATCTTCGAGCCGGTCGCCATGCAGTGGATGGAGACCGCCGTCTACAACTGGCGCGACCTGCCGGTTGGCTTCCGCATCGACGGCCCGGCGGTCATCGAACATCCCGAAACCTCGGTCTTCGTCGCCGCCGGCCAGTACGCGCGGCTCGACGAGGGCGCCAACATCACCATCGAACAGAACGTGGAGGCATAGGATGAGCTCCGCTCCCGCCATCGACCCGATCACCTTCGAGGTGGTCCGCAACAAGCTCGGCGCCATCACCGAGGAACAGGCGATCACGCTCAAATCCGTTTCGGGATCGCCCGTCGTCACCGAGGCGACCGACTTCAACAACGGCATCTATCTGCCGGACGGTTCCATCGTGACGATGGGTCCGCAGGTGATCTTCCACACCGGCACGATGTCGACGGTGATCCGCTCGATCATCGAGAACTTCTCGGAGAATCCGGGCATCCGCGACGGGGACATGTTCATCCTGAACGACCCGTATCGCGGCGCGATCCACCAGCCGGACGTGTCAATCGTGGCGCCGGTGTTCCACGAAGGCCGTCACGTCGCCTGGGCGGGCTCCTGCGCGCACCAGCTCGACGTGGGCGGGATGAGCTTCGGCTCCTGGGCGATCGGCGCGACCGAGATCCAGCAGGAGGCCATGCTGCTTCCAGGCATCAAGCTCGTCGAGGGCGGCGTGCTGCGGCAAGACCTCTGGCAGATGATCATGGGCATGACGCGCCTGCCGCATGTGCTGGGCCTCGATCTCAAGGCGATGATCGCGGCCAACAACGTTGCGGCGAACAGGCTGCGCGCGCTGATGGACAAATACGGCGCCGACACCGTGTCGACCATCATGGCCGAGGAGATCAATGCCTCCGAGCGCCAGATGCGCCAGACGCTGCGCGAGCTTCCCGACGGCGTCTTCCGGGCACGCGACTACATCGAGCATGACGGGCACGAGAACCGCCTCTACGAAGTGGTCGTCACCGCGACGAAGAAGGGCGACAGCCTGACCCTTGACATGACGGGGACCTCGCCGCAGGCGCCGGGCTTCATCAACTGCACCTTCTCCGGCATGCGGGGCGCGGCCCTGACCGGCCTTCTGCCGATCCTCGCGCCGACGATCCGCTGGAACGAGGGCATCATCCGCGCTGTGGATTTCGTCGCGCCGGAGGGCATTCTCTGCAACGCCTCCTGGCCGGCCCCGATTTCCTCGGGCACGATCTCGACAGCCTGGATCGTCCAGAACGTCGTCGTGGCCGCGCTGTCGCGCATGGTTGCCTGCTCCCCAGCGCATGCGAAGGAAGGCCAGGCCGTCACCAAGGGCCACATGATGGTGATGACCTTGGCCGGCCAGGACCGCGACGGCGGCCCCTTCGGCACCTTCCTGCTCGATTCGACCGCCGGCGGCGGCGGGGCGTTCGTCGACCATGACGGTCTCGACGGTTCGGGCGACTACTGCGTGCCGCGCCCGGCGATCGCCAATGTCGAGTCCAACGAAGCGAACGGGCCCTTCCTCTACCTCTATCGTGGCTTCGTGCCCGACACCGGCGGGCCAGGGCGCATGCGCGGCGGCGCCGGCACCTCGCTGGCGATCGCGCCCTACGAGACGCCGGGTCTGCATGCGATGATGCTCGGCCATGGCGTCGAGGTGCCTAATTCCACCGGTCTTTTCGGCGGCCAACCGGGCGCTTGTGGCCGCAACTTCATTAAACGCGACGCAGGCGACGCCGCCGCGATTGCCGGGCTCGCCGCCTCGGCGGACGAACTGAAGGACGTCGGCGTCGATGAGCTTGGCCCGAAGCCGGGCCGTATGGCGCTCTCGCCGCGCGACGTGCTCGGCTACGCCTTCCAGGGTGGCGGCGGCTATGGCGATCCGCTGAAGCGCGATCCGCAGGCCGTGCTCGCCGACATCCGCAACGGCCATGTGAGCGTTGGCGCCGCCGAGCGGCAGTATGGCGTCGTGCTCGACGGCGATGCGGTGGACGCCGCAGCGACGCGTGGTCGTCGCGCGGAAATCCGGTTCGGACGGCTTGGCCGGCGGCCTGCCACGGAACCGGGAGCTAAGGACCTGCATCTTGCCGGCGGGCGTTTCCGTTGTGGTTGCGGCTGCGACCTGGGAGCTGCGAGCGGCAACTGGAAGGCGGCGGCAACGACGCGGCCGGTCGGGGCGGACAGCTACGGGCCGCATTTGCGCACCCATGCCGAGCTGGAACTGCGCGAGCATCTCTGCGGCGAGTGCGGAACGATGCTCGAAGTGGAAGTCGTGCGGCGCGGCGACCCATCCCTGCACACAATCGCGTTGAGTGCCTGAAGGAGACACGCATCATGGCATCGAGATTTCCCACGCGCGGTGGCGTGATCGTCACCGGCGCCGCCCAAGGCATTGGCCGGCGGCTGGCGTTGATGCTGGCGGCGGAAGGCGTCGACGTCTGCATTGCCGACTGGAACGATGAGGGCGGTCGCGCCGTGGTCGCGGAGAACCCTGACGGCGCCGGCCGCATGATCTTCGTCCGCACCGACGTGTCCGACGAGGCGAGCTGCGCCAATGCGGTCGGCGAGGCGGAGGCGGCGTTCGGCGGCGTGTTCGGCGTCGTCAACAACGCCTCGATCTTCTCGACGCTGCAGATGCGGCCGTTCTGGGAAATCCCGACCGAGGAATGGGATCGCGTCCAGAACGTCAACCTGAAGGGCGTCTTCAACATGTCGCGGGCGGCCCTTCCGGCACTGCGTAACTCGGGCGCGGGCTCGATCGTCAACATCGCCTCCTCGACCCTGCTCTTCGGCCGGCAGAACTATGCGCATTACGTGTCGTCGAAGGCGGGAGTGATGGGGCTGAGCCGCGCCATGGCGCGCGAACTCGGCGGATTCAATATCCGCGTCAACACGCTGACGCCCGGGCCGACCTTCACCGAGATCGAGCGCAAGACGGTCACGCCGGAGCAGCGCGAGGCGATGATCCGCCAGCAATGCCTCGAGCGGGCCGGCGCGCCGGACGACATCGCGGCGCCGATCATCTTCCTGCTGTCGTCCGAGGCGCGCTGGATCACCGGCCAGCTGCTCAATGTGGACGGCGGGATGGTGATGCACTGACGGGCCGGTCCCGTCAGGCGCAATATGGAGATGTGAGATGGCCTATGTGACGCAAGCCGACCGGATGCTCATCGGCGGAGAGCTGGTTCACGCCAGCGACGGGGCGTTCGACGAATCGATCAATCCGGCGACCGAGGAGGTGATCGGCCGCGTGCCGCGCGCCACCGTGGCGGACGTCGATGCGGCCGTCACCGCAGCCGATGCGGCCTGGCCGGCCTGGGCGGAGCTGACGCCCGCCGCGCGCGGTCGCGTGCTGCGCGATTTCGGCCAGGCGCTGCGCGCCCGCGCCGAGGAGATCCTTCGTGTCGAAGTGGCCGACACCGGCAACACGATCACGCCGATGCGCGGCGATGTCGGCGTCGCGGTCGACAGCCTCGACTATTACGCCGGTCTCATCCACGAGCTGAAGGGTGAGACCATTCCCGCCACGCACGAGAACCTGCACATGACGGTTCGCGAGCCCTATGGCGTGGTCGTGCGCATCGCGCCGTTCAACCATCCGCTGATGTTTGCGGTCGCCCGCACCGCCGCGGCACTCGCCGCCGGCAACGCGGTGGTGGTCAAGCCGCCGGAGACGAGCCCGCTGTCGGCGATGATCCTGGCCGAGATCGCCCGCGATGCACTGCCGCCGGGGGTGTTCAACATCGTGACCGGCGACGGGCGCACGGCCGGCGACGCGCTGGTGCGCCATCCGCTGGTGAAGCGCATAGCCTTCATCGGTTCGCCGGCCACCGGACGCGCCATCCAGCGCGCGGCGGCCGATGTCGCGGTCAAGCACGTCACGTTGGAGCTTGGCGGCAAGAACCCGCTGATCGCCTTCCCGGACACCGATCCAGAGGCGATCGCCGACGCGGCGATCCGCGGCATGAACTTCTCCTGGCAGGGCCAGTCCTGCGGGTCGACGTCGCGTCTCCTGTTGCACGAGGATATCCACGACCGCGTGCTCTCGCTGGTGATCGATAAGGTCAAGGCGATCCGCCTCGGCGACCCGCAAGACCCCGCGACCGGTATGGGGCCGGTCAATTCGCGCATGCAGTACGACAAGGTGCTGGCCTTCTTCGAGGCGGCGAAGAAGGATGGCGCACGGCTGATGACGGGTGGGCGCAGGCCCGAAGGCGCGGGCTTCGAACGCGGCTTCTGGGTCGAGCCGACCGTCTATGCCGGTGTCGAGCCCGGAATGCGCCTCTGGCAGGAAGAGGTGTTCGGACCGATCCTCTCCGTCGGCAAATGGAAGACGTTCGACGAGGCCGTGGAACTGGCGAACAGCACCGAATACGGCCTGACCGGCGCGGTGTGGAGCAACGACATCAACAACGCGCTGCGCATGGTGCGCCGGATCCGCGCCGGCCACACCTGGGTCAACGGCTGCTCGGCGCATTATCTCGGCGTGCCCTTCGGGGGCATGAAGAACTCCGGCGTCGGCCGCGAGGAGGGCATCGAGGAGATGCTCAGCTACACCGAGACGAAGACCATCAACATCGTACTGCGGTAGGACCCTCATGCACGACGACGCCATTGTCAGGACGACCATCCAGGAACTCGTCATCGCCAACCGGGCGCTCGCGGCGGAGAACGTCATCGACGATTTCGGCCATGTCAGCGCCCGCCATCCCCTGCGGCCGGACCGCTTTCTCCTGTCGCGGTCGCGCTCGCCGATGCTGGTCAGCGCCGACGACATCATGGAGTTCGAACTGGACGGCACGCCGGTCGACCAGAACGGGCGGCGCGTCTATGCCGAACGCTTCATCCACGCCGCGATCTTCGCCGCGCGACCGGAGGTGAACTGCGTGACGCATCACCACGCCCGCTCGGTCCTGCCCTTCACGGTGACTGACACCGTGTTGCGTCCGATGTTTCACATGGCGTCCGTGATCGGTCACGCCGTTCCGGTCTGGGAAAGCCAGGACGAGTTCGGCGACACGAACATGCTGGTTGACACGCTGCCGATGGGAGAGTCTCTCGCACGGGCTCTCGGCGACGGCACCTGTGCACTGCTGCGGGGCCATGGCGCGGTCTGCGCGGCGTCGACGATCGCCGGGGCCTGTCTCGTCTCGGTCTATCTCAAGGAAAACGCCGAGATGGTGCTGAACGCCTTGCCGCTGGGCGCGCCGCGTTACCTGACGGCGGGCGAGGTCGACAAGGCCGCCGCGATGCTGCTGAGCCCGATGCCGCTCGAGCGGGCATGGACCTACCGAAAGGCGAAGGCGGGTTTCCACGGGCTCTGATCCAGGCGGCGCGCCACTGCCTGGATGACCGGTCAGTCGTCGTCCTGTTCGCCGGTGCCGTTCGAGGTCGGCTTCAACTCCGCGCGCAGGAACTCCATCAGCAGCCGCTGCAGGCGCGAGAAGCTCTTGCCGCGCCGGTGGACGAGGAATGTCGGGACCCCCAGCTTGATCTGCGGCACCGCGATGTGCCGAAGCTGCCCGTTGGCCAGCTCGTTGCGCACGGACGTCTCCATGACGAAGGCCACGCCGGCATGGGCGCGCACCGCCTGTTTGATCGCTTCCGGGTGGCCGAACTCCAGCTTGATGTTCTCGCGGACGATGCCGTAGGCGCGCAGCGCATCCTCCTCCAGCTCCCTGCGGACCTGGTTGCGCGGCGCGCTGACGAAAGGGATCGTCGCAAGCTCGGCGGCGGTCGCCTGCGCGCCGAGACCTTGATAGTCCGGCGCCGCGATCAGGATAAACTGCTCCTCCCAGAGGCGTTCCACCACAAGACCGTCGATGTCGTGACGCGGATCGAGGATGGTCAGGCCGAAGTCGCAGGCGCCGCTGCGGACCGCATCCGTCACGCCCTGCGGATTGGAGACGCTGACGGTGACCGTCGAGGCCGGATTGATGCGACTGAACCGCGCGAGCGTCGGCGGCAGGCTGTAGGAGGCCACGGTCATCGAGGCGGCGAGTGCCGCCGAACCGGTGAGGTCGCCCGCCGGTGCGCCGAGCTCGCGCTCGAACTCGCGCGTCCGGGTCACGATCTCCGTCGCCCAGTCGAGCGCTCGCTCGCCTGCCTCTGTCAGAGCAATGCGGCGGCCCTGCTTCGCAAAGAGCCGCACGCCGAGCTTGTCCTCCAGAAACCGGAGATGCGCCGTAACGACCGGCTGCGCCACGCCGATCTTCTCGGCGGCCCGCGTGACGCTCTGGAGCTGGCAGACGAGACAGAAGATCTCGAGCTTGTGCAGCGTCGCCTGCGACGCGAAGAGACGTTGCATCGGCATTTCCTCCCGGAGGGAGGTTAGCCGTCAATCATAGTGCAATCCATATGAATCGGGCTGGAATCCGGGATTTTCCTGATGAACGGAACTTCGGTCAGTCGCGATGACCAAGCGTTCCATCCAGCCTTCCAGACCTTCACCGCTGACGAAGACGACATCAGCCTCTGAGGTTCTTGGCATCATCCAACGTCGGTTCGTATTTATGAGGATCGC
The DNA here is from genome assembly GCF_900177325.1 of Mesorhizobium australicum. Lineage (NCBI taxonomy): Bacteria > Pseudomonadati > Pseudomonadota > Alphaproteobacteria > Hyphomicrobiales > Phyllobacteriaceae > Mesorhizobium > Mesorhizobium australicum. The sequence goes on from NZ_FXBL01000004.1 coordinate 851,608, forward strand.
CGTCCGGGGGCACGATGGTTTTGACCTCGACATTCGAGTCTCCGATTTCTTTCGCTACATCGGCGAGAACGGTGAAGCTTGCGACCACCTTGAGCGGTTTGGCCGAAGCCGTACCTGCCACTGCAATCGTGGCCGCCGTCGCTACGGAAGCCAGAAGATACAATCTAGGCATTGTCATTCTCTCCTTGGACATCAGCCCGTGAGATGCGGGCGCGGGAACAGGCGCCTGAGCGCGCGCGTCGGCGCGGCGAGCAGCGGGACGCTACAGGAGGCTTGCCGCCGACCGAGCAGTCGACTACTTCGTCAGGAAATGCCGGTTCTGTTCACGCTCGATGACGGCAATGACGGCCGGACGCTGCAGCATTTGCACCTTGTGCCGCGTGTAGTTTTTAAGATCCTGCATCGGCAGGCCATTGCTGGTTCCCCAACCGTAGAACACGAGCGCATAGGGATCGACGACGGTGTAGGCATCCCCCATCATCCAGTGATTGTCGCCGATCAGCGCATCGATCTCCCGCATGCATTCCCAGTAGCTTGATGCTGCCTTGGTCCTGATGGCGTCGTGCATGTCCTCGTGGTCGACGAAGCGGTGCGGCCGGAACCTGGCGCGCTGGAAGATGTGCGGCGTGTTCGAGAACCACGCCATCTGCGCGACGCACTGCATGCGCGAAATGAGGTCCGTGGGAAGCAAGCCGGCCTCCGGATAGGCGGTCGCGATCCACGTCAAGATTGCGGTGTTCTCCGTGATCACCTTGCCGTCCACGCTGAGCGCGGGCACTCGGCCGCGTGGATTGATCTCGAGGAATTCCGGCGTCTGGTGCTGGTTCTTGGCCAGAAGAGTCTCGATCGCGCGGTAGGGGTGCCCGCTTTCCTCGAGCGCGATGTGGGAGGCCAGCGAGCAGGCGCCTGGGCTGTAGAAGAGCGTCGGGTCGCCGTCGCGGGGTACGCCGATGTGATGCGCCGTAGTCATGCTAAAATCCCTTCCGTGATTGTCCGTGCCGTCGGGGGGCGCGGCAGTCGTCATGTGTCCATCAGAGCCGCGACGACGCGGTCCCGCGTCATCGGCATGTCACGGATCCGCACGCCGAGCGCGTGGGCGACGGCATTGCCGATAGCAGCCGCCGCCGGACCGCCCGCGCATTCGCCGACGCCGAGCGGGTCGTGAGCAGACGCCTCGACCAGTTCGACATGGATCTCTGGGATGTCGTTGAAGCGGATGACCGGATAGCTCTTCCAGTCGACACCGGCTGGTCCACTCGCGTCGAACCGCATCTCTTCGATCAGCGCCCAGCTGACCGCCTGCACGATGTTGCCTTCGACCTGGTTGGCGACCCCGTCGGGATTGATGACCAGGCCGGCGTCGACCGCACACCAGACATCGGTGACGCGGACAGCCTCGTCCACCTCGACGGCTGCGACCACCGCCGCATAGGCAGAGCTATTCTTGTAGCGGGCAAGTCCGAGCCCGAGGCCGCGTCCGGTTCCGCCCGGGCCGCGCTCCGACCATCGCGCGAGGGCGGCGGCGCGTTCTAGCACTGCCCGTGCACGCGGATCGCTCAGCAGCGACAGGCGATAGGCGAGCGGATCGGCACCGGCGCGTGCGGCCAGTTCGTCGACGAGGGCCTCGATGGCGAAGACGTTCAGCGTCGCCCCCAGCCCGCGAAGCGACGAGGTGCGGACCGGAACGTCGTGGATGAGGTGGAAGTCGATGCCCTTCGTCGCGATATCGTAGAGTGGAATGCCGTTGCGCGTTGCCCCACCGCCGCGCTCCTCGGGGATGTCGAAAGGCTTTCGCTCGGGCGGTGGCGTCTCCAGCGCCTCGGCGGCCAGGAGATAGGCGCCGCCGACGCCGGGCCGCTGGCCGTGCGCCGCGCTCCAGATCTCGGTTGTCCAGCCGACCGGACGGCCATCCTCGCCGACCGTCGCATGCACTTCAACTTCCATCGCGGAAGAGAGCGGCTCGTAGGAGAATTCGTCGGCACGGGTCCAGCAGAGACGGATCGGTCGGCCAGGTAATTCCATTGCCGCCAGCGCGGCGTCGAGGGCGGCATCGTCGGCGCCGTTGTGACCATAGCAGCCGGCGCCCTGCACATGGTGGCAGGCGACCTTGTCGATCGACAGGCCGAGGGTTGCCGCGATGTTGGCGCGCAACGGATGCATGCCCTGCGCATGCGACCAGACGGTCAGGCGCGCGTCCTGCCACAGCGCAAGGGCGCAGGAGGGCGCGATCGAGCCATGTGAGAGGAAAGGCCGCGAGAAGCGCATCGAAACGCGGTGCGCGTCGCCGGCTGCCGCGGGATCGCCGATGCGGCGGTCATGCGACGGCTGCGCGGCGAGCCAGGCCGGGCTCGCCTGTTCGGCACGGAGCTCACGACGGGTCTCCCACACCGCGATGTCGGCCGCCTTGGCTGCCGCCTTGCGCACGGCAGTTTCGTCCTCCCCGGCAATGGCGACGAAATCCGCCCGCCGCACGATCATCACCTCGTCGCCTGCCGCCCGCCGCACGGCCTCGTCGTCGAGCGCGCGCAGCCGGGCGCCGCGTCGAGGCTGGCGCACCGGGCGCGCGTGGAGCATGCCGGGCATGACAATGTCCTGGATGAAGCCGGTGCCGGTAAGCTTCGCCGGCAGGTCGAGACGCGGGATGGCCCGCCCGACAATGCGATGCTCCGCGACGGGCTTCGGCGCGACGGCATCGGTCGCCTCCGCCGACAGGTCGATTTCCGGTGCGACGTCCCAATAGTCGAGCCCGGTAGCAAGGCCACCCCGGACGAACTCTCCGGCCAGCACCGACAACTCTTCCGGCGCGGCATTGAGCCGGAGCGCGGCGCGGGTGAGCGCGAGCGCGCGGACCTCGGCGGACACAGCCCGGATCGCGCCGCCGGAATGCTCCACCGACCAGCTCGACGCGGTGTAGCCCTCTCCCGGACCTTCGAGGCTGTTGCCGGACATGACCCGTACCTGGTCCAGGCGCAGGTCCAGCTCCTCAGCGGCGATCTGCGCCAGCGCGGTGAGGATGCCTTGTCCGAGTTCCACCTTGCCGGTCGCGACGCGTATCGTCCGGTCGGGCTCGAAGCGCAGCCAGCGGTCGAGGCGGGGATTGTCCCGCAGGCTCTGGCTAGTAGCCATTGCAGACCTCCCCGCGCAGCATGCCTGCCGCTCGAGACACCGCGCGCAGGATGCGAGGATGCGCACCGCAGCGGCAGAGGTTGGGATCGAGCGCCGCGACGATTTCGGCGCGACTGGGCGACGGGTTGCGGTCGAGCAGCGCCTTGGCCGCGATCAGCATGCCCGACAGACAATAGCCGCACTGGCCGGCCTGCTCGTCGAGGAAGGCTTGTTGCAACGGGTGAAGGGCTCCGTCCGTGGCCAGTCCCTCGACCGTAACGATGAAGCGCCCTTCAAGGGTGCCGGCCTCACGGCTGCATGAATAGGCGGTATCGCCGTCGACCAGCACCATGCATGCGCCGCACTGCTCGAGGCCGCAGCCATAGCGGGCGCCAGTCAACCCGAGGTGATTGCGCAGAACGTCGAGCAACGGGGTCGTTACGGGCGCCTCGACCACGTGGTCACGGCCATTGACGGTCAGGGTCAGATGTTCGTTCATGCGGTCCTTCGCGGCGTCAGGATATCAGTTCGCCGTTGAGGCGGAGCGTCACGGCCGGCGTGACGCTGGCGGCAGCTGCCGCATGCATGAAGCATGTGCGGGCGGCCATGTTGAGGAGATTCTCGTGCATTTCCTCGGGCGCGTCTCCGTTCAGGAACAGGTGCGTGTCGAGCACCTCGGTCCGGACGTCTGCACCGCCTGTGAACGCGGTCTGCTGGACGAGCCGCGGCGAGCGGATCGCAAGCTTTTGCGCCTCGACGTAGCGGTGAAGCTGGGTGAGAAAGCAGAAGGCGATCCCCGTCGAGAGAAGGCCCAGTGCCGATGGCGCCGTGTCCGCCGGACTATCGTCGCTCAGCAGACGGAAATGGCTCATCCCGGGGCGTGCGATCCACGTCTCCGTCGCGAACCGGCCGTGGCCGAGGGACGTACCTCGCCCCGCGATCGTGAAGTATCGTTTTCCGGTCGAAGCGAAAGGTATCTGCGGCGCTTCGCCGATCTCGGTGATACCTGGCTTCTCCAGGATCGCCCTATCGCCTTGTAGTCCTTCCGGCCGTGGGGGCTTGAGCGTCAGAAACGGATCGGCGAAGTCCCCACCCACCGATTGCCGCCCACCGAGGGCCAAGCGCTGCCGGCCGTTGATGGTCAGAGCGAAGCTGCTGCTCCGCGCCGGCTCGCGCAGGAAGGCGATCGCCGGTGATGTGTCCATAGCCTCCTCCAGCAGCGAGCGCGCGGCCGCCGCTGACAGGCTGCCGGTCAGAGCGACGTCGAGGCTTGCCGCCTCCGACGTGGCCGTCGCCGTAGAATGGATGAACGAGCCGCTCGCGCCGAACGTGTGCGACACGTCGATCGCGGTCCCGACCAGGTCGACGCGGGCCCGTCCGGCTGCTGCCTCCAGACGGCTGGACAGATCCCCGGCCACTCCTGCGATCAGGTAGCCGAGCGGGAACGGCGCAATATCGTGCCCGTTCATCGTCGCGCCCTCGTCGGCGGTCAGACGCCAGGTGCTGCCTTGGTCTCCCTCCGAAAGCACGCCTTCCTTCTGCTGCGCTTCAGCCGCGCGCGCTGCCACCCTGAAGCACCCGTCTCCCGCGCCTACCACCACGTCAGGACGGGACGCACCGATCCGGGTTCGGAAGCCAAGCGGATCGCCGTATCGAAGGATGCTGTCCTGTGATCCGCTGCTCATCGGGATGGTCCTGCCGGAAAGGATTGCACCCGCGGCTCGGCGTGCCACGACAGAGGGAGTGCGCGAGTCGGACCGGCAAAGCGACCGGTTACCCGGATCGATCCCGGCGATTGAAGAACGGCTTCATGGTGCGGTCGAATGGCCGACCGCACCATCTGGCCCTCAGGTTCAGCTTGGCTGAACCAGGCCGGCCTCGACAAGAGGTCTGATCGCATCGATTTCGCGGGTGATAGCATCGGCCATCTCGTCCGGCGTGTTCGCGACGGCGCTCACTCCGATCGCCGTCAGCTTCTGCTGCGCCTCTGGTGTCGCTTCCCATTCCTTGATCGTGATGTAGATCGTGTCGACGATGTCCTTGGGCATGCCCTTCGGTCCCACGGCGCCGAACCAGAGCGTCTGGTCGTAGCCGTCCAGGCCTTGCTCAGCGACCGTTTTGACGTCGGGGATCTCCCCAAGCCGCTTGGCAGACGTCACTGCTACGCCGGCGATCTTTCCGTCCTTGATGTGCTGCAGGTAATTGGTCGGCGCGTCGAGCGAGAAGTGGATGTGACCGCCCAGGATGTCTGCCGCGAGCGGGCTCGACCCCTTGTAGGGGATGTGATTGATCTCCACACCGGCGATCTGACCGATCAGGGCAGCGCAGATATGTCCCTTCGTGCCCGCGCCCGGGTTGCCGATATTAACTTGCCCGGGATTGGCCTTGGCGTAGGCGATAATCTCCTGGAGGGTCTTCGCCGGCGCGTTGGCGCTGGCGCTGAGCAGAGCCGGACTCTCGGCAACGATCGTGATCGGTGTGAAATCCACCTGCGGATCGTAAGCCAGGTTCTTCTGCACCACCTTGTTGGCGGCGATCGGGGCGCTGCCGGACACCATGATCGTGTAGCCGTCGGGCGCCGAGCGGGCGAGCTTGCTCCCCGCAAGCGCACCGGCAGCGCCGGCCACATTCTCAACGACGAACTGCTGGCCGAGCTTAGACGTCAGAACATCGGCGACGAGACGGGCGACGACGTCGCTCGTGCCGCCGGGCGGATAGGCCGAAATAAGTGTGACCTGCTTGGACGGCCACTCGGCGGCGCGGCCGATGCCGGTTGCGCCCACGACGAGAGCTCCCCCTCCCAGTGCGATAAGTTCACGACGATTGATCATTGTGTCTCCTCCCTTCCCGTTGCGCCATACGCTGCATCAGGCCTGTGTCTACCTATGCCAAGGTGAGTGTCCGCCGGTATCGAACAGTGGCATCATTCCGCCTCGCGGAATGGTCGGGCGGATTCGAAGTTAGGCGCCCTCCGCGAGCCATTGCCGCTCGCGAGCATGGAACGCCGCCAGTTCCTCCGGCCTATCGTCGCCGAGCAGGTCCGGATTCACCCTCACGCCGCGCGTCTGCTGGACATAGGCGAGAAACTTGTAGGACGGCCGCAGGGTAGCAACCAGACCCCAGTCGATCGGAAGGGCCTCTGACGGATTGACCGGCTTGAGGACGTCGCGCTCGAACAGGACCTCGAAGCTCATGAGCTTCCACGTGCCGTCGACGCGCAGGGCGCGCGAGAAGAAGCGGCAGAAGACGTGGAAGTCGGCCTCCACCCCGCCCAAGGTGACGCGGTTGAAGATCATCGCAGGGCTCTCAACGGTGGCCCGATCGCTGGCAAACTCGGCATAGGCCGGAAACACCCAGTGCTTGCCGTTGCCTGCCTTGCCCATGAAGCTGCGCGTCGCCTCGACATAGGCCTGACCGCCGCGTCCGTCGTACCAGCTCGTGCGGATATAGGCGTCCGGATGGAAGCACTCGGCCATCACGTCGAAGCGGCGCTGGTCACGGGCGAAGCGCTCGCGACGCACGAGGTCGAAGAGTTCCTCACGGTCGAGAAAGCTCTGCAGTCGCGTCCCGGCATCCTGTTGCACGGTAATTCCTCCTGTGAGCTCGGATCCGGCGTCATTGCGGGCGGTCTGACGGGTGAAGCTTAATCCGCTTCCTGCAGCCCCTCCTCGCGCACCTTGCGGAAGTGAGGAGAGAGGATCGACAGCAAAAGCAGCGCGGTGACGACCAGAATGACGAGACTAATCGGACTGGTAAAGAACACCGTCGCGTCACCATGCGAGATGAGGAGCGTTCGGCGCAGGTATTCCTCCGCCATCGGTCCGAGGATCAGCGCCAGGATGAGCGGTGCAGGCTCCGCGCCGACCTTGCGGAAGAAGAAGCCGAGCACCCCGAACAGCGCCATCAGGTAGACGTCGAAGACATTGTTGTTGATCGAGTAGACGCCGATCGCCGTGAACACGCAGATCAGCGGGAACAGGAAGCGGTAGGGCACCGAGATCAGCTTCGCCCACATGCCGACCAGCGGCAGGTTGAGCAGGAGCAGCAAGAGGTTGCCGATCCACATCGAGACGACGAGGCCCCAGAACAGTGCCGGCTGTTGCGTCAGCATCTCCGGCCCCGGCTGAACGCCCTGGACGACGAGTGCGCCGATCATCAGCGCCATGGTCGCCGTGCCAGGCAGGCCGAGCGTCAGCATGGGGATGAAGCAGGTCTGCGCCGCGGCGTTGTTGGCGGCCTCCGGCGCGGCCACGCCCTCGATCGCGCCCTTGCCGAACTCCTCGGGCCAGCGCGAGATCTTCTTCTCCAGCGCATAGGCCGAGAACGACGCGAGCAGGACGCCCGCGCCCGGCAGGATGCCGAGCGCGACGCCGACGCCGGTGCCGCGCAGGATCGGCGCGGTCATCCGCTTCCAGTCCTCGCGGGTCGGGAACAGCCGGCTCACGGGGGCCACGCCGGCAATGCGGGAATGTTCGTTCTGCAGGTTGGCGATCACGTCGCCCAGGCCGAACACGCCCGTCGCGATGACCACGAAATCGAGCCCGTCGAGCAGGTTGGGCGATCCGAACGTGAAGCGCGAGAAGCCCGAATTGATGTCGGTGCCAATCATGCCGAACATCATGCCGAGCAGGGCCATGCCGAAGGCGGTCAGCAGCGACCCGCTGGTAAGCACCATGGACGTGACGAGGCCGAGCACGATCAGCGAGAAGTACTCGGCCGGACCAAAGGTCAGCGCGAGGCCTGCCAGCAAGGGCGCGGCGACGACGATGAAAAGAGTGCCGACCGTACCGGCGAAGAAACTGCCGATGGCCGCCGCGGCCAGCGCGCGCCCGGCCTTGCCCTGCTTGGCCATTTCGTGGCCGTCGAGCGTGGTGACCACCGAGGAGGCCTCACCCGGCAGGTTCATCAGGATCGCGGTCGTGGAGCCGCCATACTGCGAGCCGTAGAAGATGCCGGCGAGCATGATCAACGCGGTGTCGACCGGCAGGCCGAAGGTGAAGGGCAGCAGCATCGAGATCGTCGCGATCGGCCCCAGTCCAGGCAGCACACCCACCGCCGTGCCGAGGAAGACGCCGAAGAAGCAGTAGGAGAAGTTCGACAGCGTCGTCGCCGTCGAGAACCCCAGCATCAGCCCGTTGAAAATGTCCATGGCGCCCTCCCGGCGTTGCTCGGTTCAGCCTGAGAACGGCAGCCAGCTGCCGGCGAGCGGGATCGGCAGGCCCAGCAGCTTGACGAAGAGAAGCGCGCAGACCACCGAGAAGACGGCCGCACCGGCGGCCGCCTTCCAGCTGACCTCGAACATGGCGCTGGCCGCAGCCGTGCAAACGACGAGCATGAACACCGACAGCGGCAGTCCGAGCCGTTCGATCGCCAGGCCGAAGATGACGATCATGAGCGGCACGACGACGACGGGCCGCCAATTGACCGCCTCGATCGGCGGCGAGCCGTCGCGGCGGGCGCGCAGCAGGGTCGCCGCGCCAGTCGTCGTTAGCAGGACCGAGATGATCAGGGGAAAGAAGCCCGGCCCCATGCGGCTTGGGCTGCCGATCGGGTAGCCGAGCGAGATGGCGCCGGCAGCGATGCCGATCGCCGCGAAGAAGAGCCCGAGCGCGACGTCCTGACTGACTTTCATGCGATGTCCTCCCCGTCAAACCATGCCACGCCGACAATGGCGAACCACGGTCGCATATCCGAAGCAACACGTGATCATCGGCATTCTCCTCGTGCTCGGCATCGATGGCTTGACGCATACGATGCCGGCTGCGGGCCCGGCCGGCCAGGCCCTCGACCGCCTCCCTGTCCCGCCGTCGCCTTTGCCCTAGAGGTGTCGTCCCTCGTCAACCGGAAGGACGATGCCTGTCGAGCTCGTCAGACTGACGATACACGCCACGGCCGCCCGGGCGACATCGTCCGGCACGGTGACGCGGCGGAGCGGGACCTTCTCCGCCGTCCGTTCGAGCTGGTCGCGCGTGCGGTTGGGCACGAAGTCGGTGTCGACGCCGGCCGGCGAGACGGAGAACACCCGGACTTTTGGCGCCAGCACCTTGGCAAGCGCGATGGTGAGCGAATCGAGCCCGCCCTTCGCGGCAAGGTAAGCGAGGCTGCTGCCGATGCCGGTGCGCGCCGCGATGGACGAGATGTTGACGATGGCGGCGTTCTCTCCGCGTTCGAGCAGCGGGCGCATTGCCCGGATCGTCGCGAAGGGGCCGCGCAGGTTGAGCAGAACCGCACGGTCGAAGATCTCGTCGGTCAGCGCGTCGAGATCGGCGGCCGGGACCGGCGTCGTCGCGCCACCCGAATTGACCAGCGCGTCCAGATATCCCCAGCGCGCCTCGAGCGACGCCTTGGCCTGCGCGATCGACGCGGGATCCTCGATCGTGATGCGGATGGCGCAGTGGCCGTCCCCGCGCAGACCGGCGACGACCTCCTCGGCGGCATCCGCACGGCTGTTGTAACCGACCGCCACGCGGGATCCCATGTCCGCCAGGCGCGCGGAGACGGCGCGGCCGATGCCGCCGCTGCCTCCCGTCACCAGAACCGTGCGCGGCACCGCGAGCGCGGGCACTTCGATCGCTGCCATCGATTGTATTCCTCCTCCGGGCGCTTCACCGGGATGCCCGGTGCCGTGTGCCGCCCTTCGGGGCGCGGCGCGCCTGTTTCCCTGCATCCGTTCCGGCGTCAGCCGGCATAGTCCTTGATGACGGCCGCGGCCGCCGAACGGATAAAGCCGTGATCGCTCGAAAAGGCCAGAGCCGATGCGCCCAGACCGGTCGCGAACTCGAAATCGGACCGCCCCGTCGGCAACATCATCAGCGGCACGTCGGCGTCGCGCGCGGCGGCGGCGACCCGCCGGCTGATGTCCGCCACCTTCGCCCCGGCGTCGGGATCCTCGCCGAACGATGCGGTGAGGTCGCCCCGCCCTACGAAGAGCGCATCGATGCCGTCGACCCGCGCGATGTCACCGGCCGAGTCGATGGCGTGCTGGTCCTCGATCATCGCGATCACAGCCACCTGTGCGTCCTGCGCAGCCATGTGGCCGGTCGCGCCGACGCTGCCCCAGTTGCTCGCGCGGGTCAGCCCGGCAAATCCGCGGCTGCCGCCCTTGTAGCGCGCGCTCCGCGCGATGGCCTGCGCCTTCTCCACGGAGGCGACGTGCGGAACCATGATGCCCATGGCGCCGGAGTCGAGCGCGCTTAGCACATGCGACTCGGTGAATTCCGGGATCCTCACGACCGGCGCGATGTTGGCCGCGCGCGCGGCGAAGATCATCAGGTCGGTGATGGCGCGGTCGAGCGCAGCATGCTCCTGGTCGATAATGACAAAGTCGTAGCCGATGGGCCCGATTATCTCGATCACCTGCGTGGTCGGCAGCTTCAGGAACGTGCCGAGGAGCCGCGTTCGGGCCAGCAGCCTGTCTCTGAACATAGCGAATGGGGGACGGTGATCTGACATGGCGCTTCCAACTGGTCGATCCTTTCTACCGAGAGCGGCCAGCCAGCGGGGGCGGGAATAGACTCTGTTTCGCCAGACGGAATGGCGAAGTCGTTTCCCGCTGCGAAACGGGCCGGCATCAGCGTTGCCCCGCGCGTCGCCCCGATGCGAGCAGGGGCATGCATCCGTTCGCGGACCTCTAACGCAGGGAACCTGTCGCCTTGGCCGATCCGACCATCATCAGCTGCGCCGTGACCGGCAACATCACGACACCACAGCAGACGCCCCACCTGCCGATCACGCCCGGGCAGATCGCAGACGCCTGTCTCGAGGCGGCGCGCGCCGGCGCCGCGATCGTCCACATTCACGTGCGTCATCCGGATGGCCGGCCGAGCATGGAGTTGGCGCATTATCGCGAGGTGGTGGAACGCCTGCGTGCGGCGGACGAGGATGTGGTGATCAATCTGACGACCGGGCCCGGGCAGCGGTTCATCCCGAGCGAGGCCGATCCGAGCGTCGCCGCCCCGGGGACGACCTTGATGCGGCCCGAGCGGCGCGTGACGCATGTCCAGGCGCTGCGGCCGGAACTGTGCAGCCTGGATCTCAACACGATGTACTCGGGATCCTCCGTCGTCATCAACACGCCCGCGAGCCTCGGCGTCATGGCCGAACTGATCGCCGAGGCGGGGGTGAAGCCGGAGCTGGAGGTGTTCGACAGCGGCGACATCCAACTTGGCAATCATTTCATCGAACAGGGTCGGCTTCCCGCCTCGACGCTGTTCCAGATTGTGCTCGGCGTCCGCTACGGCGCTATCGCGACCCCGGAAACACTGATGTACATGAGGTCGCTTCTGCCGCCGACGGCCCCCTTCAGTGCGTTCGGCGTCGGCCGCTGGGAGTTTCCCATGCTGGCGCAGAGCTGGCTCCTCGGCGGCCATGTGCGCGTCGGCCTGGAGGACAACATCTACATCGAAAAGGGCGTGCTGGCACCGAGCAACGCCGCGCTCGTCACGAAGGCGGTCCGCATGGTCCGCGACCTCGGCGGTCGAATCGCCACGCCCGGCGAGACCCGCGAGATGCTCAGCCTCATCAGGCAGGCACCGCTGCCGGCCTAGGCCGGGCACGCGACAAACGCGACGACCCAACCAACGGAGGCCAATCATGTACGATCAAAGCGACCCACGATCCACCCTGACGAGCCGCCCTGACCCTATGCCCACCCACATGCACGACAGCTTTTTCGGGTCAGAGACTGCGCGCTTCTACGAGACCGCGCCGCAGCAGGCGGACGCGAACGGCAAGACCTGGATCAGCCGCGGCCAGAACTTCGTCGTCGCCTACAGCGAAGCCCGCGAAGGCGGCGTGTTTGCCCGCACGGCCCAGCCGGACGAATATGCGCTGATCGTGCCGGACGCCAAGACGTCGATCGAGATCACGACGCCACAGGGCAAGACGATCGTGCCGGGCTATTCCGTCGCCTTCATTCCGCCCGGCGACAGCTCGATCCGGATGCTGACGGCCGGCACGCTCGTCCGGCTCTTCACGCCGAAGTCGCGTGACATGGCCGAGGCGGCGTCCAACGCGGCGGCATTCAAGGGTCCGCACCCCAACGTTCCCCCATTCCAGCCTTGGCCGGATCCGCCCGGTGGGTTCAAGGTCAGGTCTTATACGCTGGACGTGCCTGAAGACCCCTCCCGCTTCGGGCGCATCTACCGGTGCACGACGTTCATGATCAACTACCTGACCCCGCGCGTCGGGCCGCGTGCCCGCGACAAGGTTTCGCCGCATCACCACGACGATTTCGAGCAGTGCTCGCTCGCGCTCACCGGGGACTTCACCCATCATCTACGCTGGCCGTGGACGACCAACATGAACGTCTGGCGCGAGGACGAGCACATCTTCTGCGGGTCGCCGTCGATCTGCGTCATCCCGCCGCCCTCGATCCACACGACCACGGCCGAGGGACAGGGCGTCAACCAGCTGGTCGACATCTTCGCGCCGCCCCGCATGGATTTCTCGCTGAAGCCCGGCTGGGTGCTGAACGAGGCGGACTATCCGATGCCGGGCCAGTAACCCGTATCCCCCGGTGCCGGGCGGACGTCCGTCGGTATCGGACGAGGCTACTCGGCGTCGCGCGGACGCGGCACGGTGTCGGCGCATGTCGCATCGACGGTCAACACGACCTTGCCGATCTGCAGGTTGGCGTCGAGGAGCGCGTGGGCAGTAGCGACCTCCTCGAACGGCACCGCCGCGTGGATGCGCGTCGCGATCCGCCCGTTTTCGAGCAGGGGCCACACCTGCTCTTCCAGCGTCCGGGCGAGTTGGCCCTTGTACTCGGCCGGCCTCGGCCGCAGCGTCGAGCCGGTGACGGTCAGCCGTCGGCGCACGACCTGGCGCATGTTGATCTCGGCGAACTCGCCCTGGTGGCTGGCGATGAAGACCAGCCGGCCGTCCTCGTTCAGGAGATCGAGCTGGCGCTGGGTAGCCGGCCCGGCCTGCCCGTCGAGGATGATGTCGACGCCTCTGCGCGCCAGGTGTTCGCGGATCTGGACGTCCCAAGCGTCCCGATAATCGAAGGCGGCTTCGGCCCCGACCTCCAGGCACACTGCCCGCTTCTGCGCACTGCCGGCGGTCGCCAGGACCCTTGCATCGAAGAGCTGGCGTCCGATCTGGATCGCCGCCATGCCGACACCGCTGGTGCCGCCATGGACGAGCAGGGTATCGCCGCGGCCGATCCTTGCGAGCCAGACAATGTTGTTCCAGGCCGTGAAGAAGACTTCGGGCAGCGATGCCGCTTCGATGAAGGTCAAGCCACGCGGGACGGTCATGCACTGGACTGCTGGCACCACGCAGTAGTCCGCGTAGCCGCCGCCGTTGGCGAGCGCGCAGACCGGATCACCCACCGCAAGATCTGCAACCCCGCCGCCGACCGCATGGACGAGGCCCGCGATGTCGAGGCCCGGAATGGGCGTCGTGCCGGGAGGCGGCGGATAGAGGCCGCGACGCTGCTGAATGTCGGGACGGTTCACGCCCGCCGCGACGACCCGTATCAACACCTCGCCGGCGCGCGGCTGCGGAATGTCACGTTCGACGATCCGCAGGACCTCCGGTCCTCCGGGCCGTGCGATCTCGACCACCCGCATGGCGGGTCAGCCCTCCTGGCCGACCAGCCGCGCCGGATTGGTGGCAACCATCATGCGCACGTCGTCATCGCTGAAGCCCAGCGCGAGGCAGAGCTTGATCACCTCGCGCATGCCCTGGACTGGCGTCGGATTGTCGACCTGGCCCAGGTCCGAGCCGATGGATGAATGCTCCACCCCGGCAGCCTCTATGTGTTCCTTCAGCTCCTGCGGCGAGTAGGTGTTGAAACGGGAATCGATATACAGCCCGGCCGACTGCTCCACCACCGCGCCGAGCCGCGCGAGGTCGCGGATGTCCTCGTAACTGAAGTGCAGGCCGTACATCGGGTGGTTGATCAGCAAGCGCTTGACGCCGCGGGCGCGCGCCTCGTCGAACAGCTTCCAGATCTCCCAGACATGCAGGTGCCCGGACGACAGGATCGCATCGAACTCCGCGATCGAGTCGAGGATCTGCTTGACCGGATCGAGCACATTGCCGAGCGGGTCGAGCGGGCTGAGCAGCGGCGACGACTTGAGCTGGACGTTCGAGGCCAGCCGCGTCTTGCGGTGCGCGCTGCGCACGTGGTTGGCGGCCTGCGCCGTCGGCATCCAGATCAGCCGCGCACCCATCTTGAGCTGCGCGTCGACGACGTAGGGATTGAACCCTCCGGTCGAATTGTTGAGGACGAGACCGCTGTACATCTTGAAGTCTGGCCGGGCGAGAACGCGGTCGAGCAGCGGGATGAACGGCGCCACGGAATAGTGGTGGTCCTTGAAGAGCAGGCCCTTCATGCCAGCGGCCACGGCTTCCTCCGCCGCTTCGAGGTGGTCCACCTGGCGCGGCATGGTGGACGGGCCGGAATGGACATGCAGGTCGTACGCACCCTTGAGCAGGGCATTGGCCCTTCCGTCGTCGATCGTTGCGATAAGGTGTCTCGCCTCCTCGCGGTTCCGGGTCGCCTGGTCTGCAGCAGCCATGGATTGGGTCCTTTTCTTGGTTGCCACGGGCATAGAGATTGACCCCGCATTGCCTCAACCTGTAGTCGGGGGCGTTCCGCAGGACGGAATATCGGAGGAGAGAAACCATGGGCATCCGGTCCATCGAACGCGCGATGAACGTCCTGCAAGAACTGAACCTGCAACCGATCAACACGATCGCGCAGCTTCACGCCCGAACCCGGCTACCGAAGCCGACGCTGGTGCGCATTCTCAAGACGCTGGAGGATGCCGGCTATGTCGAGAACGACGTGCGCGAAGGCGGCTATCGGGTCAGCGCCCTGGTCACCTCGCTGAGCTCCGGCTTCCACAAGGGGCCGCTGGTGGTAGAGGCCGGCCGCGCCTGGGCCGTCGCCATAACGCGCAAACACAAGTGGCCGACGGCGATCGCGCTGCCTGACTATGACGGCGTGATCATCCGCTTCAGCACCGTGCCCGACAGCCCGGTCTCGCCTTTCCACAGCACGGTCAACCGGCGTCTGAACCTGCTCACGCGCGGCATGGGTCTTGCCTACTTTGCGTTTCTCGAAGGGGAGGAAGCGGAACTGATCACCGATGTCCTGCGGCGTTCCGACGATCCCGAGAACGTGCTCAGCCACCACCCGGCCGAGCTTGCGCGACTGGTACGGAAGGTGCGCGCCAACGGCTACGCGACACGTTCCTCGCTCGTGGAGCCCCGCAATTCCAACACCATCGCCGTCCCTATCATGGGCGGGTCGGGCAAGGTCCTAGCCAGCCTCGGCCTGACCTATTTCACGTCGGCCTTTCCGTCCGAACAGGAAGCCTGCGCACGCTATGCACCCGTCCTGCTTTCGGCTGCCTCGGCCATCGCGGAGGATCTGGAACGGTTGTCAAAGAGCATCTCGATCGAACTGGATACACCTGCCGTAGAATAACAGATCGCGGGCAGACCTTGTCGAAAGGAAGAGCAGACCGCATGAGAGACACGCTCTCCGAAAGAGCGCACAAATCGGCAAGCCGCCAGGATCGCAACCCAATCGATCGAGGGGCAGCTTCCGGTGCTGATCGGAGGTCGAAAAATCCGCGTTGTCGGCGTTTGTCGAAAAGATCGCGAACGTCCGCTTCTAAGTTAAAGCAGAGTTCGCCGGAATGTCCGGGATGGGGGCGCATTCCCGTCGTTACGACGTTCGGGACTGCGTTTCATGCGTGGAAACTCTTCCCGGCGTCTGAGCTCGGTGAATGGCCAGCGGGAATTGGAAGATCGCGACAGACAAGTTCGGCCGAAGAAACCCGCCCTTCCGCATGCGTGAATAGCATGCATACAAGTTCAGAGTGACACAAAGCTGGTGACGGCGATGCCAATGTGCGCGAGGAGATGTTCGCCGAGCTAGCGGCGCTACTTCCCGAGGGGTTCGAGTGGTAGACCGTCACCCTGGTCGGGGCTGAGTGCCTGGAAAAGTCGAACTTCCTTTCAGAGAAGGGCGGCGAGGTGTTGGGTCCTGGTGCGAAGGATCATTGGCAGCCGCCGATGGTCGGTCAGTTCGTTCTCGCCTATGGCGTCGAATGGGAAGGCTGGTTCGACGCCGAGATCACAAGCATCGAGCCCAATGGCCTCTATGTCATGCGCAGCCAGTAGATTCCGGTGCTCGGATGTTTGGTCGGATGGCTCACGCGAAGCACTACGTGTATCACCCTTGTGCATCACTCGGGCGATCGTAAGTGCCTATTTTTGCTTAATATTCAGCGCCGTCAACACCTTAGAGGGTTGATGGTGCCCAGAAGAGGACTCGAACCTCCACGCCTTGCGGCACACGGACCTGAACCGTGCGCGTCTACCAATTCCGCCATCTGGGCAACGGTGCGGCCCGCCATGTAGGCGGGCGATCCGCTTGTGTCAACGCGAAAATGCGTCCCGCGGCACTATCTCGTGCCGCCGCCTCACGCTTCGAGCAATTCCTTCGAGGCGACCGTGGAATCGGCGTTCAGGCGGTAGAGGACTGGGACGCCGGTCGCGAGTTCCATCTTGACCACTTCCTCGCCGGTCAGCCCGTCGAGCGCCATGATCAGCGCCCGCAGCGAGTTGCCGTGCGCGGCCACCAGCACGGTCCCGCCCGACAGAACGTGCGGCTGGATCGTGTGGATGTAATAGGGCCAGACGCGCGCGCCGGTGTCCTTCAGGCTCTCGCCGCCGGGCGGCGGCACGTCGTAGGAACGACGCCAGACATGCACCTGCTCCTCGCCCCATTTGGCGCGGGCGTCGTCCTTGTTGAGGCCGGAGAGATCGCCGTAGTCGCGCTCGTTGAGCGCCTGGTCGCGCACCGTCTTCAGACCGGTCTGGCCGAGCTCTGCGAGGATATGGGCGCAGGTCTTCTCGGCCCGCATCAGCACCGAGGTGAAGGCGATGTCGAACTTCAGCCCCTTGGCCTTCAGCCGCTGGCCGGCCGCCTTGGCTTCCGCCGTGCCCTGTTCGGTGAGGTCGACGTCGCGCCAGCCCGTGAACAGGTTCTTCAGGTTCCATTCGCTCTGTCCGTGGCGGACGAGCACCAGCGTGCGCGACATCGTCTAGTCCTCTTGCGTTCCGGCTCTTCCGAAAGCGTCGGCGACGCCCATCGCCTCGGCGATCAGGGCGAAGTCGACGGGCTCGACGGGGAAGAGCGATTTCCTGAAATACATGCCCCAATGGCCTCTGTCCCGTACGAAGGAGAAGCGGTCAAGCAGGGGATAGATGTCGGCCTTGCGCGCCGGCAGCCATTCGGCATTGCGCTGCCAGCCGGTGTCGCCTGCGGCGGTCATCAGCTGTTCGTGCGGCTCGCCGGGAAGAATGCGGCCGATCGCGGTGAAGGCGCGCACCTCCGCGCCCTCGTTCATGCCCTCGCGCGGGCTGTAATAGGCGACCCAGTCGCCCGGCCGGGTGCGTAGCGCGGCAGAGTGCCTGCCATGGGCGAACATGGCGAAGCTGTTCTCGACGGCGATCCGGACGTGGCGTGCGGCCGCGACCCCGATCCAGTATCGGGTCATTCCGACAGGCCGAGCACGTCGAGCATGGAGTAGAGGCCGGACTTGCGGCCATGCGCCCACAGGGCGGCCTTGACGGCGCCGCGGGCGAAGATGGCGCGGTCCTCGGCGTGGTGCGACAGCACGATTCGCTCGCCGGCGCCGGCGAGAATGACGGAATGGTCGCCGACGACCGAGCCGCCGCGCAGCGTCGCGAAACCGATCGTGCCTTCCGGGCGCGGGCCGGTGTGGCCATCGCGCACCCGCACGCTGCTGTTGGCGAGGCCAATCCCCCGCCCCTCTGCCGCTGCCGCGCCGAGCAGCAGCGCCGTGCCGGACGGCGCGTCGACCTTATGCTTGTGGTGCATCTCCAGGATCTCGATGTCGAAATCCGCCGCGTCGAGCGCTTTTGCAGCCTGTCGGACCAGTACGCCGAGCAGGTTGACCCCGAGGCTCATATTGCCGGACTTGACGATCGGCGTATGCCGCGCGGCGGCCTTGATCTTCGCCTCGTCCTCGGCCGAGCAGCCGGTGGTGCCGATCACATGCACGACATGCGCCTGCGCCGCATAAGCGGCGAAGCCGACGGTCGCAGCCGGCGAGGTGAAGTCCAGCACGCCGTCCGCCCTGGCGAACACCGGCAGCGTGTCGGACGAAATGGCGATGCCGTTGGGGCCTGTTCCCGCCAGTTCGCCCGCATCCTTGCCGAGATGCGGCGAATCCTCGCGCTCGATCGCGCCGGCGAGGACTGCGCCTTGCGTCTCGGCGATGATGCGGATCAGCGTGCGGCCCATGCGGCCGGCAGCGCCCACCACCACGAGCTTCATGTCGCTCATCGCGTTCCTCCCGACTTGCGCCGCGAGGACTTGGGTGCGGCGACCTCGACCACCTCTCCCGTGCGGTCCTGCATGAAGTGGAAGCGCGCGTAGGCGCCGCCCGGCTTCACCAGCAGGCTGCGATGCGTGCCTTCCTCGATCAGCCGTCCCTGCTCCAGCACCACGATATGGTCGGCATTGACCACGGTCGACAGGCGGTGCGCGATGACGAGGGTGGTGCGCCCCTTCATCACTGTGTCGAGCGCCTGCTGGACCTTGGCTTCCGATTCGTTGTCGAGCGCGGACGTCGCCTCATCCAGGAGCAGGATCGGCGCATCTCGCAGGATGGCGCGCGCGATCGACAGGCGCTGGCGCTGGCCGCCCGACAGCGTCACGCCGTTCTCGCCCACCAGCGTGTCCCAGCCCTGTGGCTGGAGCGCGATGAAGTCGGTCGCCTGCGCAAGCCGCGCGGCTTCCTCCACCTCCACATCCGTCGCGTCCGGCCGGCCGTAGCGGATGTTGTCGCGGATCGAACCTTCGAACAGGTAGGGCTGCTGCGAGACATAGGCGATGGCGCCGCGCAGCGATCGCTTGGTCACGGCGCCGATGTTCTGGCCGTCGATCTCGATCGCGCCGCCGGTCGGGTCGTAGAAGCGCTGCAGCAGGGCGATCAACGTCGACTTGCCCGCTCCGGATGAGCCGACGATCGCCGTCGTCTTGCCGGCTTCCGCCCGGAAGCTCACGCCGCGCAGAACCGGCGGCCCTTCGGCATAGGCGAACTCGACGTCGCGGAAGACGACGTCTCCCTTGTCGACGCTGATTTCGCCGGCGCCGGGGCGGTCTCCCTGCTGCGGCTCGATGTCGAGGATCTCGTAGATCATCCTCGCATTGACCAGCGCGCGCTCGAGATTGGCCTGGACGCGGGCAAGCCGCTTGGCCGGTTCGTAGGCGAGCAGCAGAGCGGTGATGAAGGAGATGACCGCGCCCGGCGGCACCTGGGCGACCGCGGCCCGGTAGCCGGCATAGCCGATGACGCCTGCGACCGCGAAGCCGGCGAGGAATTCCGTGATCGGCGTCATCCGCTCGGAGATGCGGGCGATGCGGTTCGCACGGGCCTCGGCGCTGTCGATCAGGCTGCTGATCTT
Source organism: Mesorhizobium australicum (assembly GCF_900177325.1). Classification (NCBI taxonomy): domain Bacteria; kingdom Pseudomonadati; phylum Pseudomonadota; class Alphaproteobacteria; order Hyphomicrobiales; family Phyllobacteriaceae; genus Mesorhizobium; species Mesorhizobium australicum. The sequence continues at coordinate 871,174 of NZ_FXBL01000004.1, forward strand.
GTCCGACAGCAACTGCTCCATCGTGAAGGCCTTGACGATGGTGATACCCTGCGTCGCCTCCTGCATCGCACCGATGAGGCGCGAATTTACCTCCACTGCCTCGCGCGTCGCGCGCCTCAGCCGCCGCATCAGGTAGTTGACCGAGACGAGGATCGGCGGGCCGATGACGAGCGCTATGACCGACAGTACCGGGTCCTGGTAGACCATGACGCCGACCAGCGCGATCAGCGACACCGCGTCGCGCGCGATCGCCGTCAGCGTCATCGACAGGATGTCGCGGATGCCGGTGACATTCTCGTTGATCCGCGCGGCGAGCTGACCGGAGCGGGTCGACGTGTAGAAGCCGACGCCGAGGCGCATCAACTGGTCGAAGATACGCCGCTGGTAGCGCGCGACCAGGTTGTTGCCGATCTTGGCCAGCAGCACAGCCTGACCGTAGCTGGCCAGCCCGCGCACTCCGAAGGCCACCACAACCGCGCCGCAGATCAGCAGGATCAGGTCCTTGCGCCGCTCGGCGAACAACTGGTCGACGATGTCGCGCATGATGTAGGCGGTGAAGGCGGTCGTCACCGCGAAGGCGACGAGGCAGAGCACGGCGAGCGCATAGTAGCCGAGATAGTCGCGGCCGTTTTCGGCGAGCATGCGCCGCAGCACGGAGACGACTTCGCCCGTGTCAACTCGTCTGCTGCTGCCGTCTGCCGCCAAGTCGATCCTGTCCCGCTGCCCTGGTCCCACGCATCGCGTCGTGGCACGCTCATAGCGGCATGTGCCGCCCTTGCCTATGGCAGCGATGCCACAAAATTCCGCTACGACCGCCAGCGGCGCCCCGAGGTCTCGACGCCGAAGCGTCCCGGCGTGCGCGAATAGGCCGCGAGGCCAAGAAGCGCCGCCATCGGATGGGTGATGACATAGACCGGCATGTCGCGCATCAGCGCCGAGTGGGGCGCCTTGTCCTCAAAGGCGGCGCGGAAGTCGCTTTTCACCAGGAGCGACACGATCTTCTGCGCGATGCCGCCGGTCAGATACACTCCACCCTTGCTCATGAACACCAGCGCCAGGTCGCCGGCGATCCGGCCGAGGCAGGTGCAGAACATCGATACGGCCTCGACCGCGGTCTTGTCGGATCCGTCGAGCGCGGCGCTGGTGATCTCCGCCGGCGTCGTGAACGGCGCGGGCGTTCCGTCCGCCTTGCCGATCGCGTGGTAGATGTTGACGAGGCCGCGCCCGCACAGGAGCTGCTCGCCCGAGATGCGACCCTCGATCCGCTCTATATGCGGAAAAACCTCGAAGTCGCGCGGGCTGCGCGGGCCCATGTCCATATGTCCGCCTTCGCCTGGGACCGGGATCCAGGTGCGGCGCGCGTGGACAAGCCCCGCCACGCCGAGCCCGGTGCCGGGACCCAGCACGACGCGGCTGGCGGCCGGCTCCGGCGTGCCGGCGCCGATGCGGATCATATGCTCGTCGCCCAGCGCCACGACGGCGAGCGCCTGCGCCTCGAAATCGTTCAGCACGACGATGTCCTGCAGGCCGAGCTCTGCCTGCATCGCCTTGGGGCGCACGACCCAGGGACAGTTCGTCAGGTGGATCTCGTCACCGTCGACCGGACCCGCGACTGCCAGCACCGCAGACCGCGGCTGGATCGAGGTGCGGTCGAGGATCATCGTCTGGATCGCCTGGTCGATCGTCGCGAAGTCGGCGGTCTGGACGACAGGGAACTCCTTCGGCTCGGCATAGGAATCGATCAGGATCGCGAAGCGCGCATTGGTGCCGCCGATGTCCCCGATCAGGATAGGGAAGTTGAGCACCATGTCCGTGTCTGTGATTCGGGCCATTCTCTCCCCCGGTTGCAATCGTCTCAGGCCCGCGCCGTTGTTTCGTTGCCGGACAGGATGATCTCGGCGGTGGCGCGATTCAAGGCCATCGGAATGTCGTAGACGATGGCGAGGCGCATCAACGCCTTGACGTCGACATCATGCGGCATCGGCGTGAGCGGGTCGACGAAGAAGATCAGCGCGTCGACCTTTCCCTCGGCGATCAGCGCGCCGATCTGCTGGTCGCCGCCGAGCGGCCCGCTCTTCAGCCGCCTGATCGTCAGTCCCGGCCAGGCCTCCGCGACGCGCCCGCCGGTCGTGCCAGTGGCGACCAGGTCGCAGTCCTTCAGGAAATCGCGATGGGCGCCGGCGAAAGCGACGAGGTCGTCCTTCTTCTCGTCATGCGCGATGAGGGCGATACGCACGCGCCAGCCATCCGGTTAAATCGGTTGAAGTGTCCGGGAAGGCTTAGCCCAATCACCCGCTGGAGTGAAGCGCCAAGTTGCCGCCTCACTGCGCCGGATCGGGCCGGAACATCGGAATGGGGATCCGGTCGAGCGGAATCTCCGAGAAAGCGTTCGCCGTCACGGGCGTCGAACTGCTCGACGTCGCCGCGATCGTCGGCTGCGGGCTGCCGAGGCCCCGCACCGTCACCGCCGCTTCCGATACCGGGGAGGGCGCGCTCAGCACCGCGACGCAGGCTGCCGGCAGGCTCTTCATCGTCATGATGTCGCGGGCCTTGGGCGCGTCCGGGTTCTTGTTGGGCCGCCAGGGCTCCTCTGTGAACCACCAGGCGAGCGACTTGTCGCAGCCGTCGCCGGCGGCGACCTTTTCCTGCCCGCGGCATTCGGTCGATCCCGGCTGGCAGCCGATGCGGATGTGGAAATGGTAGTCATGCCCCCAGAAGGGGCGCACCTTGCGCAGCCACGAGCGGTCGCCGCTCACCGTGTCGCAAAGCTTCTTCTTGATGCCTGGATTGACCAGGATGCGCTCGACCTCGGGATAGCTCGCGGCGCGCTTCAACAGGTTGGTATGCGCCTTGGTCCAGAGCTTGTCTTTCACGAGGTGGGTTTTCTCGTCCACCATCAGCGTCGCGCTCATGTTCTCGCGCTCGCTCGCGCTCAGTCGCTTGTCGGGCATCGGCGTCAGCCAGATGTCGGCGTCGAGGCCGATCTGGTGCGAGGCATGGCCGGAAAGCATCGGTCCGCCGCGCGGCTGGGAGATGTCGCCGAGCAGCAGTCCCGGCCAGCCGTCCTGCGTCGAATCGCGCGCCAGCTTCTCGATCAGGTTGATCATCGCCGGATGGCCCCAGCGCCGGTTGCGCGACAGCCGCATCGCCTGCCAGTTGGGTCCGTCGGTGGCGATCGCCACGCCGCCAGAGAAGCAGCCCTTGGAATAGAATCCGTAGGACTTGGGCGCCGTCGCCGCCGGCAGGGTCTTGGCGCCGAACAGGTTCTTCGCCAGTTGCTCCGCCTGGGCGTCCACCGCGACCCCGGTCAGGGCCAGCGCAGCGACGAAGCCCGCGATCAGGCCCCTGCGGGCGCTTCGCACAGTCTTGCTCATAGTCCAGTCCCCGATGTCCGAGGCCTCGATGCCTGACAACTTTGGCGAAGCGTGGGCGGCAAAGGGTTAATGGATGGTGAAGGATACGAAACTGCTTGCGTGGCGGCTTCCGGCTTCGGTTTTAACGCCGCCAGTTGCCCTTCGCCCACATTGCGGTCAACGCAGCGCGGTAGTCCGGGTGTATGAAGCGGTAATCGGTCGATTTCAGCTTTGCGTTCGAGACGCGCTTGTTCTCGCCGTAGAAGGAGCGCGCCATGGGCGTCAGGTCCGCCGTGTCGAAGTCGACCTCCGGCGGCGGCGCGACGCCCATCAGCCGGGCCGCGAAGGCGACGACGTCCTGCGGCGGCGAGGGCTCGTCGTCGGTGACGTTGAAGACGCCGCCGGTCTCGTGCCGCGCGAGATGGAGCAGGCTGCCGGCGATGTCGTCGACATGGATGCGATTGAAGATCTGGCCCGGCTTGATGATGCGGCGCGCGGTCCCGTTCTCCAGGTTGACCAATGCGTTGCGGCCGGGGCCGTAGATGCCCGAGAGCCGCAGGATCGCCAGCGGGACGCCGCGCTGCCGGGCGAGGTCGCTCCACTCCTTCTCTGCTTCCAGCCGGTTGTCGGAACGGCCGGGGCGGGGACGACATTCGGCCGTCTCGTCGATCCATGCGCCGTCATGGTTGCCGTAAACACCGACGGTGGAAAGATAACCGATCCAGCGCAGCGCCGGCATCGCGCCGGTGAGCAGGTGGTGCGCGGCGGCGATCACCGGGTCGCCCGCCTCGGTCGGCGCGGCGGAAATGACCAGATGCGTGGCCTGTGCGAGTTCCGCTGCGATCTGTGGCGATACGTCCGTGCCGTCGAACAGGAACGGCTGGATGCCGGCGGTGCGCAGGGCGTCCGCCTTGCTCTCGCTGCGGGTCGTGCCTGCGATCGCGTCCGCTTCATCGGCTGCAAGTTTCGCGAAGGCGCGGGCGGAATAGCCGGCACCGAACAGGAAAATCCGCATGGTCATGCTGTCAGCCTTTCGCGCCGCTCGCCGAGTGCGGCCGCCCATTCCTCGCGAACCGAAGCATCGCTCTCCCCGGCCTCCATGTCGCTCGAAAGCGCCTGGAATGCCTTATCCCCCATCAGCCGCGACAGTGCCCACACCGCCGCGCCCCGCACCAGCGCCGAGGGGTCGTCAAGCAGGTTCCGGCACGGTGGGATCAGCGAGGTGTCGCCCGAATTGCCGGCTGCGACGAGCACGTTGCGCACGAAGCGGTCGCGGCCGATTCGTTTCACCGGCGAGCCGCTGAAGAATGCCCGGAACGCGCCGTCGTCCAGCGCCAGCAGGTCCGCGATGTGCGGTGCCTTCAGATCGTCGCGCGCGACCAGCTTCGCCTCGGATGCCGCGGCGGCGAACTTGTTCCAAGGGCAGGCTGCCAGGCAGTCGTCGCAGCCATAGATGCGGTTACCGATCGCGACGCGGAACTCGCGCGGGATCAGCCCCTTGTTCTCGATGGTGAGGTAGGAGATGCAGCGCCGCGCATCGAGCCGGTAGGGCGCGGGGAACGCATTGGTCGGGCAGATGTCCAGGCAGGCGCGGCACGAGCCGCAATGGTCGACCTCGGGCGTATCGGCCGGCAGCTCCGCCGTGGTGAAGATCGAGCCGAGAAAGAGCCAGGAGCCGAATTCGCGGCTGACGAGATTGGTGTGCTTGCCCTGCCAGCCAAGCCCCGCAGCCGCGGCCAGAGGCTTCTCCATCACCGGCGCGGTGTCGACGAAGACCTTCACGTCCCCGCCGGCCCGCGAGGCGATCTTGCCCGCCAGTTCCTTGAGCCTGCCCTTGATGATGTCGTGATAGTCGCGGTTGCGGGCATAGACCGAGATCGCGGCGCGGTCCTTGCGGTCGAGCAGGCCGAGCGGGTTTTCATCGGGACCGTAGTTCATGGCGAGCATGATGACGCTGCGGACCTCCGGCCACAGCACGGCGGGCGCGGCGCGCCGCTCGAAGGTTTCCGCAAGCCAGTCCATGTCGCCGTGATGACCGGCCGACAGCGCCGCCGCCAGCCGCTCGCGGGCGAGCGGGATCGAATCGGGCGTGGTGACGGCGACGGTCGAGAAGCCGAGCCGTCTCGCCTCGCGATCGATGAACGGCCGCAGCGTATCCGGTCTTGATGCCGGTGCCGCGCGCATCGTTCTAGAAGTCGAGATTGGCGTAGTGCGCGGCGGGGGAAAGGCCGCGCACGCGGTCGTTGAGAAGTGGGCGGAAGGCCGGGCGGGACTTGATTCGGCTGTACCAGTCGCGCGCCGCGCCGTTCTCCGCCCAATCGATCTCGCCGAGATAGTCGAGGATCGACAGCGTGCCGGCCGCCGCGAGGTCGGCATAGCTCATGCGCGTGCCGGCCAGCCAGTCGCGCGTACCGGCCAGCCAGTTGGTATATTTCAGGTGCTGCTTGATGTTGGCGCGCGCTGCGCGGATCGCGGCCGAATCGGGCGAACCGCCGCCCTGCGAGGACGGCATGTGCGGCTTGAACACCCGCTCGCGCACCAGATGGCGCGTTACCTCGCTCTCGGTCTTGACCAGGTACCAGTCGCACAGCCGGCGGATTTCGGCGCGGCCGATCGAATCCTCGGCGAAGAGGCGCTTGTCGCGCTTGAGGACGCCGCGCGTCTCGTCGACATATTCGGCGATGACGTTGGCGCCGACAATCGGCACATCGCCTTCCGCCAGAAGCACGGGCAGAGTGCCGGCCGGGTTGAGCGCGAGGAACTCCTTGCGCCGCGCCCACGGCTTTTCCTCGATCAGTTCCAGCTCCTCGCCATACTCGCCAAAGGCGAGCCGGACGAAACGGCTGGCGGCGTTCATGGGATGGTGGAAGAGAGTCAGCATCGATCCGTTCTGGACGCACCGGCGAGGTTGCGGAAGGCCCCGTCGCGGCACTGGCGTTTTACCGTCGGGGCGGCTAATCCTGCGCCACCCGTCGAGGTCGGGATTCGTGCCGACCTATACGGGCTCGACCCGTCGATGACAAGCAAGCCGCCCTCCCGGAGCTTCCCATGCAGGACCAGTCCATCGTTTCGGCGCTCTTGCTTGGCTTGCTGGAGGGCCTGACCGAGTTCATCCCGGTCTCGTCCACGGGGCACATCCTGCTCGCCGGCCATTTCCTCGGCTTCGAATCGACCGGCAAGGCCTTTGAGGTGCTGATCCAACTCGGCGCGATCCTCGCCATCCTGTCGGTCTATTTCGGCCGGCTGTGGAAGCTCCTCGTCGACCTGCCCCGCGACGGCAGGACGCAGCGCTTCGTGCTTGGCATTCTCGTTGCCTTCCTGCCGGCCGCCTTCATCGGCGCGCTGGCGCACGACTTCATCAAGACGGTGCTGTTCGAGACGCCGATGCTGATCTGCGTCATGCTGTTGATCGGCGGCGTGGTGCTGTTGTGGGTGGACCGCTGGGCGCTCCAGCCACGCTATCACGACGTGATGGACTATCCGCTGTCGCTCTGCCTGAAGATCGGCCTGTTCCAGTGCCTCGCCATGATCCCTGGCACCTCGCGCTCCGGCGCGACCATCGTCGGCGCGCTTCTGATGGGCGCCGACAAGCGCTCGGCCGCGGAGTTCTCGTTCTTCCTCGCCATGCCGACAATGGCCGGCGCCTTCGCCTACGACCTCTACAAGAACCGCGACATCCTCTCAGCGGCGGATCTGCCGATCATCGCGGCGGGCTTCGTCATGGCCTTCATCTCGGCCGTGATCGTGGTGCGCTTCCTGCTCGACTACGTCTCGCGCCACGGCTACGCGCTGTTCGGCTGGTGGCGCATCATCGTCGGCGGCGCGGGAATGATCGCGCTGCTGATGCTCGGCTGAGTGTGAAAAAGGCGCGGCAGGAGCTGCGCCTTAACCAGCCCTTACACTGTTTTCCGTCGTCAGATCTTCGCCATGCAGATCGAGGCATGTCCGCGCGAGACCATGCCGATCTGGCGGGCGGCGGCCTTGGAGAGGTCGATCACCCGGCCCTTGATGAACGGGCCGCGGTCGTTGATGCGAACCACCACGCTCTTGCCGTTGTGCTTGTTGGTGACACGCACTTTCGTACCGAAGGGAAGCGAGCGGTGTGCCGCGGTCATGGCGGATGGGTTCATCCGTTCGCCCGATGCCGTCTTGGAGTGAAGCGCATACCACGATGCGCGTCCGCACTGGGCGAAGGCTGGATTTGTTGAAAACGTCGCCCCCGCGATGGCCACTGCCAAGACAACACCGAAACCGTTCCGCATTCCGTAGGCACCCTCTGCCGTTGATCCTGAGTTCGGCGCCTAGGGGCGAAAGGGGGGCGGAATGTGGAGCGAATGCGGCGCTGAAGTGGCGGGGATCTAACGAATGGAGTCGCCTTGTCACATCGCGTCAGACGCGACGGCGGCAGATTCTCCTCAACCGAAGCGGGCGCGGTAGGCCGGGAGAACCTCGGGATTGCGCAGGTTGACGGGCAGATCGCCGCGCAGGATGCGCACGACTTCGGCAACCGCACCCGTTCCCATCCGCATCATGCTCTCCTCGGTGATGCCCGCCATATGAGGCGTCACGATCACATTGTCGAAGGAGAAATAGGGATGGTCCGGCGGCAGCGGCTGGGTTGCGAAGACGTCGAGCGCCGCCCCCCCGATGCGTCCCTGGCGTAGCGCGGCCACAAGCGCGTCGTCGACGATCACCGGCCCTCGCGCGACATTGACGATCAGCGCGCCCGGTTTCATCAGGCCAATCCTGCGGGCGTCGATCAGGCCGCGCGTCTCCGGCGTGAGAGGACAGCAGAGCACGACGACGTCGCTCTGCGCGACGAGAGCGTCGACATCCAGGAACGCCGCCTCGCCGAGATCCTCCGGCCGGCTGCGGCTGTTGACCGCGACCTCGAGGCCGAAGCCTTGCGCTGCGATCGCATGCACCTGCCGCCCGACAGCGCCGTAACCAACGATGCCGATCCGGCGGCCGGACAGTTCGTTGGTGTGTTCCGCATGCGCCCGGCCTGCGAGCCAGCCGGCGGTCCGCAGGTCGCGGTCCATCATCCGGAAGCGACGGAGCAACGCCATGGTCACGAAGAACACGTGCTCCGCAACCGAGCGGGCATTCACGGCCGGCACGTTAGCGACCAGCACGCCGGCCGCCGTCGCTGCCTCCATCGGGATCATGTCCAGGCCCGCGCCATGCCGAACCGCCGCTCGGAGCGCCGGAGCATCCCGGAAGATCGTCTCGGGCAGGTTGGCGCGAACGATGATGGCCGCGGCATCGCGCGACTCCGCGATCAGCGTGGCCGGATCGAGCGCGGTTGCGATCTTGAGCTTGCCTGCGCCGTCAAGCGCTGCGACCGCGGCGGGATGCAGCGCGTGCGTCGAGAAGATGACCGGGGCAGCCGCGTCAGGCATTTTCCAGACGCGCGCCTTCCTTTAGGTCCATCTCGCTGATCAGGCCCTTCCAGTAACTCTCCGCCCCCTGGAGATGCGCGTTCATAAGTGCCTGGGCGAGGTTGCCATCGCGCCGCACCAATGCTTCGAAGATCTGCAGGTGCTCGGCGTGCGATTTGCGGCCGCGCTCCGGGTCGTTGAAATAGATCGGCAGCCGGCCCTCTCCCATGACGTAATAGAGGGTGCAGATTCGGTAGAAGACGCTGTTCTTGGTCGCGCGCACGATCTCGAGGTGGAAGTCCCGATCCTCGGTATGGATCGGCTCGCCGGCCGCGACCTTGGCCTCGGAGGCGCGCAGGATTTCGCGCAGCGCCTCGTAGTTCTCTTCCGTCGCGCGGCTGCAGGCGAGTTCAGCGGCCTTGATCTCGTGGATCTTGCGCAGTTCGACGGTCTCGTAGATCTGCACCGGGTCGAGCGGCAGGCCGGCGCGGGCAAACAGCGCCATCGCCTCGACGCTCGCCTCGTGCTTGGTCAGGTAGATGCCCGACTTCGCCCGGCGTTCGACCAGCCGCATCGCCTCAAGGATCGCCAGCGCTTCGCGGATCTGGCCACGCGAAACCTGAAAATGCTCGGCAAGCTCCCGCTCGGACGGCGTGCGGTGGCTTTCCGCATCCGATTCTGCGATCAGGAACGCCGCGAGATGCGGCAGCAGGTCTTTCTCGGCCATGGCTTCAGCCACCCATTGCGTGGGCTTTCAGGAAATCCTCGTCGACAGTGATGCCTAGCCCCGGCGCGTCCGGAATGGCAATGGTTCCTTCGGCCACATCGAGTTTCTCCACCACGAGATCGTGCAGCATCGGGTTGGCGCCCAGCGAATATTCGAGAATGAAGCTCGACGGCGACGCCGCGCAGACATGCAGGCCAGCATAGAAGGCCGGCGCGCCGGCCCACAGATGCGGGGCGAGCCGGATGTTGAAGGCCGACGCGATCGCACCGATCTTCATCGCCTCCGAGATGCCGCCGCAGAAACCGAGGTCGGGCTGGAACACGTCGGCCGCGCGCGCGACGGCGAGATCGCGGAAGTCGAACCGGGTCGCCTCGCTCTCGCCGGCGGCAATCGGGATACCGCAGGCTGCTCGAACCTCCGCGATGCCCTGCTTGTCGTCCGCCGCCACCGGCTCCTCGAACCAGGCCAGGTCGCAGTCGCGCACCATGTGCGCGAAGCGCTTGGCGTCGGCGACGGTGTAGGTGCCGTGCGCGTCGACCATGATCGAGATCCCCGGCCCGAGCGCTTCGCGCGCGGCGTGCACGCGTTCGGACGAAACGTGCGGCGCCCCGTCCATCGAACCGACCCGCATCTTCACCGCCTTGAAGCCGCCCTTGTCGATATAGGACTGCAACTGTTCGCCGATCTTGTCGGCGCTTGCCCAGCCGCCGGAGGCATAGGCCGGCATGCGCTCGCTCTTGCGGCCGCCGAGCAGCTGCCACACCGGGACGCCGAGCGACTTGCCAAGGATATCCCACAATGCGATGTCGATCGCACTGATCGCGGCAACCGTCAGTCCCCGGCGCGCCAGAACCGGCATGACGTGGCCGGAAGCGGCAGCCTTCTGGTGGCGCACGCCGTTGTAAAGCATCTCCCAGATGCCATTGATGTCGCGCGCGTCGCGGCCGCGCAGCGCGGGCGCGATCTCGTTGTTGATGAGCGACACCAGCGCGCCGTAGGTCCCGGCGCTCCCGGCGGCGTTCTTGCCCTCGCCCCAGCCGACGATGCCGGCGTCTGTCTCGACCCTGACGATGGCGGCGTCGAAGGTCGTGATCTGGCCGAAGTCGCTCTTGTGCTGGCGCGCGGCCTCGATCGGGATCCTCACCCACCATGCCTGGATTCGTGCGATGCGCATGTCGCTACCCCGTTGCCGCCCCGCCATTGCGGGACGGCTTTCTCTCGACTGTGTTCGAACCCATCACTTGATCAGCGGCAGCAGGGTTTCCGCGGTGATCCGCATCTGGTCGGTGTAGAATTTCTCAGTCAGCACCGAGGAGCCGTGGTCCTGGATGAACTTGAGCTGCTCGGGCGAGATGTCGACCGGGTTGCGCTCCACCATGTCGGGGTAGCGGTTGGCGGGCGTGCGGTCGACCGGCGCGACGAACTCGTTGGTGAGCGCGCCGTCATAGCCCGCCTCGCGCAGCCAGCCGACGAGCTGCTTCCAGTTGATCGTGCCGAGACCGGCGGCGAAACGGTTGTTGTCGGCGACGTGGAAGTCGAACAGGCGCTTGCCGGCCTTTTGGATCGCTTCCTTGACGTCGAATTCCTCCATGTGGATATGGTAGGCATCGAGACAGACGCCGCACTCCGGCGATACCGCGTCGGCCAGCGCCAGCGCCTGTTCGCCGCGATTGAAGAGATAGGTTTCGAACCGGTTCAGCGGCTCGACCGCGACTCGCACGCCGACTTTCTTGGCGTGGGTGAAGCACTCGCGGGTCGCGTCCACCACCCACTTCCACTCCTCTTCCTCGGTCGCGTCTGGCACGACCTTGCCGACGGTCGCGGGCACCAGCGTGATGATCTCGCCGTCGAGTTCGCTCACCATCGTCAGCACGTCCTTGACGTACTGCACGGAGCGCTCGCGCTGGCCCTGGTCCTTGGCCGCGAGGTTGCGCTCGCCGAGCATCAACGTCACCGCGCCCCAGCAGCGGATGCCGTGCTCCTTCAGCAGCGCGCGGGTCTCTTTGGTCTTGTACTGCTCCGGCTCGCCCGAGATCTCGATCGACTCGTAGCCGAACTTCTTGATGCGCTTCAGCGTCGTTTCCAACGGCTCGGCGCGCATCCAGTTGTGTGTCGAAAGATGCATGGTGTCTCCTCTCCAGATGCTCCTGCGCGGGCGAGGTGCGCGAAAACGCGCGTCACGATCCCTCGCCCGATTTTCCTCCCGGTCCCGCCGGTTCAAAAACTGGTTGGACCAAAATCAAGCGATTGGACGAGTAACGCATTTTTCCTACCCCCGCAAGCAAACTGGATGAACGACGGGACGATATGTGCTAAGGCGCTGCAAAGAGGCGGATTGTGGTGGGTTTTCGACGTTCGGATGACGTTCGTGCGCGGTTCCGGCTCTTGACCGGCCGTCTCTCATTGGTCATACCAGAATGAACGAATGCTTGTGGCAGCGGCGTGCCATTGCGCTTCCGCGCCGCTGCCTTCTAAAAAGATCGTCTGGGAGGACAAACAGATGCCAAAGACCATGAAGGGGCCGGGAATCTTCCTGGCGCAGTTCGGCGGCGACGCCGCGCCGTTCAATTCGCTGCCCGCGATCACGAAGTGGGCCGCCGGGCTCGGCTACAAGGGCGTTCAGATCCCGACATGGGACGGACGCCTGTTCGATCTGAAGAAGGCGGCCTCGTCTAAGAGCTATTGCGACGAGGTGAAAGGCATCTGCGCCGATGCGGGCGTCGAGATCACCGAACTGTCGACCCATCTCCAGGGCCAGCTCGTCGCCGTGCATCCTGCCTACGATTCGATGTTTGATGGCTTCGCGCCGCCCGAGGTGCACAACAATCCGAAGGCCCGCCAGAAATGGGCGGTCGAGCAGATGAAGTTCGCGGCCAAGGCGTCGAAGAACCTCGGGCTGACGGCCTCGGTCTCCTTCACCGGCGCGCTCGCCTTCCCCTACCTTTATCCCTGGCCACAGCGGCCGGCTGGTCTGATCGAGGAGGCATTCGCCGAGCTCGGCAAGCGCTGGAAGCCGATCCTCGACGCCTATGACGAGGCCGGCGTCGATCTCTGCTACGAAATCCACCCGGGCGAGGACGTATTCGACGGCGCCACTTTCGAGATGTTTGTCGACGCGGTCGGCGGCCACAAGCGGGCCAACATCAACTACGACCCGTCGCACTTCCTGCTGCAGCAGCTCGACTATCTCGCCTTCATCGACATCTACCACGAGCGCATCAAGGCCTTCCATGTGAAGGACGCCGAGTTCAATCCGGACGGGCGCCAGGGCGTCTATTCGGGCTATCAGGGCTGGGTGCAGCGCGCCGGCCGCTTCCGCTCGTTGGGCGACGGCCAGGTCGACTTCTCCGGCATCTTCTCCAAGCTCGCGCAATACGACTACGACTCGTGGGCGGTGCTGGAGTGGGAATGCTGCCTGAAGCATCCGGAGGACGGCGCAGCCGAGGGGGCGCCCTTCATCGAAAGCCACATCATCCGCGTGACGGAAAAGGCCTTCGACGACTTCGCCGGAGCGAAGCCGGACAAGGCGGCGCTGCGGAAGCTGATGGGGATTTGAGGGGTTAGGGGAGTAGGGCAGTAAGGCAATAGGGCAGTAGGGGAAGCGGTAGGAGGTGGTGGGGCAGCAGATCGAAATCGGACATGTCATGCTTCGGTTTCCCCTACTGCCTTACTGCCCTCACACGGGAGGACAAAATGGTCAGCGGCAAGATGATCGAATCCGGCAATGGGCCGATCAGGCTCGGCATGGTGGGTGGCGGGCAGGGCGCTTTCATTGGCGGCGTGCACCGCATTGCGGCACGCATCGACGGCGAGTTCCAACTGGTCGCCGGCGCGTTGTCGTCGAGCCCCGAGAAGGCCAAGGCTTCTGCGGCCGAACTCGGCCTGGACCCTTCGCGCAGCTACGGCTCGTTCCAGGAGATGGCCAAGGCCGAGTCGAGCCGTGCCGACGGCATCGAGGCGGTGTCGATCGTCACGCCCAACCACATGCACTGGCCGGCTGCAAAGGCTTTCCTCGATGCCGGCATCCACGTCATCTGCGACAAGCCGCTGACGTCGAACCTGGCCGACGCGAAAAAGCTGGCAGCACTCGTGGCGAAGTCCGGCAAGGTCTTCGTGCTGACCCACAACTACACCGGCTATCCGATGATCCGGCAGGCGCGGGACATGGTGCAGAAGGGCCAGCTCGGCGAGATCCGCGTTGTCCAGGCCGAGTATCCGCAGGACTGGCTGACCACGAAGGTCGAGGACACCGGCGCCAAGCAGGCGGTCTGGCGCACCGACCCGAAGCAGTCTGGCGCCGGAGGTGCGACCGGCGACATCGGCACGCATGCCTACAACCTCGCCCGTTTCGTCACCGGCCTTGAGCTCGACAGCCTGTCGGCCGACCTCAACGCCTTTGTGAAGGGCCGCCTGCTCGACGACAACGCGCACGTCATGCTGCGCTTCAAGAGCGGCGCCAAGGGCATGCTCTGGGCGAGCCAGGTGGCGCCGGGCAACGAGAACGCGCTGAAGCTGCGCGTCTACGGCACCAAGGGCGGCATCGAGTGGAGCCAGGAACAGCCGAACCATCTGTGGTTCACGCCCTTCGGCGAGCCGAAGCAGCTGATCACACGCGCCGGAGCCGGCGCCGGTCCCGCCGCCGCCCGCGTCAGCCGCGTGCCGTCGGGTCATCCGGAAGGCTATCTCGAGGGCTTCGCCACCATCTACGCCGAAGCCGCCCGCGCCATCCGTGCTGCGCGCAGGAAGAATGGCAAGCCGGCGAAGGATGTCATTTACCCAACCGTGGCCGACGGCGTCGAAGGAGTGGCCTTCGTCGAGGCCTGCGTGAAATCGTCGAAGAAGAACGCGGCCTGGACGAAGCTGTAGAAGGCAGTAGGCAGTAGGCAGTAGGCAGTAGGCAGTAGGCAGTAGGATGCTCTGCTCCCCGCTTCGACGATACTGCGATCGCCATTGACCGTAGGCAGGCGGCCGGAACTCTTCCCTACTGCCTACTGCCTACTGCCTACTGCCTACTGCCTACTGCCTCACTCCTCCTGGAAATACTCCCGATTGAGATCACGGATCTGGTGGATCTGCGTGTCGATCTTGCGCAGGTGCTTGCGCATGTGCGCCTCGGCGAGGTCCGGATTGCCCGACAGGATCGCCTCACCGATGTCGCGGTGTTCGCGGATCGTCGCCGGCATGCCTAGTTTGAGCGAAAGATAGCGCACGCGGTCCATCTGCACCTTTTGTGCGTCGATCAGCTTCCAGACGAATTCGTTGCCCGACAGCTTGGCGATCAACCGGTGGAACGCGTCGTCCTTGGCGTGGAAGGCGCGGTAGTCGTTGGCATCGGAGGCATCGGTCTGTGCCTTGAACAGCTCGTCGAATGTATCGACCGGCATTTCGGCGCACTCCGCGGCGGCCTTGCGCACCACGGCTACCTCGAGCGCCTCGCGCACGAAGCGCGCATTGAGCACGTCGCGGATGGAGATGCGGATCACCTCGGTCGACCGCTGCGGCCGGATCCGCAGCAGCCCCTGCTCAGCCAACTGGATGAACGCCTCGCGCACCGGCTGGCGCGAGACGCCGAAGCGCGCGGCGATGTCGCTCTCCGAGATCGTGTCCCCCGGCTTCAGATCCAGCGAAACGATGGCGTCGCGCAACGATTCCGCAATGCGCTTGGCGATCGTCGGACGTGTCTCGGCGTCGAAGGCCAGCCGCTCAATATTCATCATACGAATTTCGCCCAATTCCGAGTTGACATAACATGTATACTTCCATACCAGTTCCTCGCAAGGATTTCTCGGGAGGAAAGTCCGGCGTGCCCCTGCTGAGCGACGACAGGCTTTTTCCAGCCGACGCGACGACGCGATCCATAGCGCGACAACTCTACGCGTCGGTCAAGGATCTGCCCATCGTCAGCCCGCACGGCCACACCGATCCGCGGTGGTTTGCCGACAACGCCAACTTTCCCGATCCTGCCCAGCTCATCGTCGTTCCGGACCATTACATCTTCCGCATGCTGTTCAGCCAGGGCGTGGCGCTGGAGAGGCTGGGCGTGCCGCGGGTCGACGGCGGCGCGGTCGAGACCGATCCGCGCGCGATCTGGCGGCTGTTCGCCGAGCACTATCATCTTTTCCGCGCCACGCCCTCGCGCCTCTGGCTCGACCACACCTTCGAGACGCTGTTCGGGCTCGACGTTCCGCTCTCGGCCTCTACGGCGGACCTTTACTACGACGCCATCGACGCGAGGCTGAAACAGGACGACTACCGCCCGCGCGCGCTCTACGAACGCTTCAACATCGAGGTCATCGCCACGACCGAAGGCGCGCTCGACGACCTGCGCTGGCATGCCCAGCTCAAGCAGTCAGGCTGGAAAGGACGGGTCGTCACGACCTACAGGCCGGATTCGGTCATCGATCCCGATTTCGAAGGGTTTCGAGACAACATCCGCGTACTCGGCGAAATCACCGGCTGCGACACTGGCACCTGGCAAGGCTATCTGGAGGCGCACCGCCTCCGCCGCGCTTTCTTCCGCGATCATGGCGCGACGGCGACGGACCATGGCCATCCGAGCGCCGACACCGCGAACCTGTCCGCCGACGCGGCCGCCAAGCTCTACCAGATCGTCACCTCGCGCGACGCCACACCCGACGAGGCGCGCCTGTTCCGTGCCCAGATGCTGACCGAGATGGCGAAGATGAGCGTCGAGGACGGTATGGTGATGCAGATCCATGCCGGTTCGCGCCGCAACCACTCGGCCGACATCTTCGCCCGCTTCGGCCGCGACAAGGGCTTCGACATCCCCGGCCGCACCGACTACGTGCAGGCGCTGAAGCCGCTGCTCGATGCGGTCGGCCTCGAGCCGAACCTCACTGTCATCCTCTTCACGCTCGACGAGACCGTCTATTCGCGCGAACTGGCACCCTTGGCCGGCGTCTATCCGTGCCTGCGGCTTGGCCCGGCCTGGTGGTTCTTCGACAGCCCGGCCGGCATGCGCCGCTTCCGCGAGCTAACCACGGAAACCGCCGGCTTCTACAACACCGTCGGCTTCAACGACGATACCCGCGCCTTTCCCTCGATACCCGCCCGGCACGACGTGGCCCGACGGGTCGACTGCGCCTACCTCGCGGACCTCGTGGTCGAGGGCCAGCTTCGCGACGACGAAGCGGCCGAGCTCGCCCACGATCTCGCCTACCGCCTGGCCAAGCGCGCCTACCGACTCTGAACTGCAACATCAGGAGCCCAAGGGAGGAACTCATGAACCTGATACGCAAATTTGCGACTGCCGCTGCGATGACCGCACTGATGACGGCGAGCGCTCTCGCGCAGACCGTCCTGAAGTCGTCCGACACCCATCCGGATGGGTACCCGACGGTCGAGGGGGTGAAGTATTTCGGCGAACTGGTGAAGCAGCGCACCAACGGCCGCTACTCGGTCGAGGTCTACCACTCGGCCCAGCTCGGCCAGGAGAAGGACACGATCGAGCAGGTCCGCTCGGGCGTGATCGAGCTCAACCGCGTCTCGATGGCGCCGTTCAACGGCACCGTGAAGGAGACCATCGTGCCGGCGCTGCCCTATCTCTTCCGTTCGGAAGAGCACATGCACAAGGTGATGGACGGCGCGATCGGCGATCAGATCAAGGCGGCGTTCGAGCCGGCCGGGCTGGTCGTTCTCGCCTTCTACGACGCCGGCGCGCGCTCCTTCTACAACAAGACCAAGCCGATCAACTCGGTCGCCGACATGAAGGGTCTGAAGTTCCGCGTCATCCAGTCCGACATCTTCGTCGACATGGTCGCGGCTCTTGGCGCCAACGCCACTCCGATGCCCTATGGCGAGGTCTATTCGGCCATCGAGACCGGCGTCATCGACGGTGCGGAGAACAACTTCCCGAGCTACGACACCGCCAAGCATTTCGAGGTCGCGAAGAACTACTCGCTCGACGAGCACACCATCCTTCCCGAAGTGTTCGTCATGAACAAGGGCGCGTGGGACAAGCTGACGCCCGAGGATCAGGCGATCTTCAAGCAGGCAGCCACGGAGAGTGTCGCCAAGCAGCGTGAGCTCTGGGCGGCGAAGGTCGCGGAATCGCGCAAGATCGTCGAGGCTGCCGGCTCGCAGATCACCACCCCGGAAAAGCAGGGGTTCATCGACGCGATGAAGCCTGTCTACGACAAGCACGTCACCGATGAAGTGCTCAAGAAGATGGTCGCCGACGTTCAGGCGGTGCAGTGATCTTTTGAGACGCCGAGCCATCCCCTTTGCCGTCTTTGGCGCCTCCTCCTCCGTCGATGGGGAGGAGGTCCGAGGACGGGGTGTCCTCCCTCCCCTGGACGGGGAGGGTGCTGGGCGACGCCCGGTGGAAGGGGCGACCGGCCTATCCAATTCTAGCAGGTTGCCCTGATGAGCACCGACCTACGACACGGCGTACCCATCCTCTCCCGTCTCAACACGGCAGCGCTCTATCTCGCCGGCCTCGGCCTGGTGGTGATGACGGCGACTGTCGCCTACCAGGTGTTCTGCCGCTACGTGCTGAACGACTCGCCGAGCTGGACCGAACCGGGCGCCGTCATGCTGATGAGCTGGTTCATCTTTCTCGGCGCCGCCGTCGGCGTGCGCGAGAACAATCATCTCGGCTTCGACGTCCTGCTCTACGTCCTGCCTCCAGCGGCGAAGAAGTGGCTGCGCATGACCTCCGACATCGTCGTGCTCGCCTTCGGCTTCGGAATGATCTGGTACGGCAGCAAGCTTGTCGGATTGACGTGGGGCACGGTCATGCCGGCGCTGCGCATATCCGGCGGCTGGGACTACGTTCCGGTGGTCGCCGGCGGACTGCTGGTTTCGCTGTTCGCGCTGGAGAGGATCGCGCTGCGCATCTACGGCGCCCCGATCGACGATGTGCTCGATCACCTGCCGCCGCCCGAGATCGCGGTAGAGCTCGAGAACGTCGAGGACGTGCGCCGGGACGCGGCAGAGCTGGCGAAGAGGACCTGACGATGGAACTATGGATCCTCTTCGGCACCTTCACGCTGCTGATGCTGATCGGCACGCCGATCGCCTTCTGCCTCGGCGTCGCCAGCTTCGCGACGGTCCTCTACATGGGCCTGCCGCCGCTGGTCGTCTTCCAGCAGCTCAATTCGGGCATGAGCGTCTTCTCGCTCCTGGCCATCCCCTTCTTCATCTATTCCGGCGATCTGATGGTGCGCGGCGGCATCGCCCAGCGCATCGTCGCCTTCGCCGCCTCGCTGGTCGGCCACATCCGCGGCGGCCTGGGCCAGGTCAACATCGTCACCGCCACGCTCTTTGGCGGCATCTCCGGTTCAGCGGTCGCGGAAGCCGCGGCGGTGGGCGGCCTGATGATCCCGCAGATGAAGGCGCGCGGCTACGGCGCGGACTACGCGGTCAACGTCACCTCCATGGCGGCGCTGATCGCGCTGCTGCTGCCGCCGTCGCACAACATGATCATCTATTCGATCTCGGCCGGCGGAAAGATCTCGATCGCCGATCTCTTCACCGCCGGCGTCATCCCCGGCCTGCTGCTCGCGACCTCCCTCATGGTCACGGCCTATTTCGTTGCGCGCAAGCGCGGCTACCCGACCGAGCCCTTCCCCGGTTTTAGCGCGATCGTCTATCTCTTTGCGGTCGCGACGCCCGGTCTGCTCCTGATCGCCATCATTTTTGGCGGCGTCAGGTCGGGCATCTTCACGGCGACGGAAAGCTCCTGCATCGCCGTGCTCTACGCGCTGCTAGTCACGCTTACGATCTACCGGCAGATGAGCTGGCAGGATTTCGTCCACGCCACCATGGGCGCTGTGCGTACCACGGCGATGGTCCTCCTCATCATCGGCACAGCGGCCGCCTTCTCATGGCTCATGGCCTTCCTGCGGGTGCCTGCGACGCTGGTCGCCTGGATGCAGACGATTTCGGACAATCCGATCATCATCCTGCTCCTGCTCAACATCATCATGCTGGTGCTCGGCACCTTCATGGACATGGGGCCGACGATCATCATCACCACGCCGATCTTCCTGCCGATCGTCGTCGCCTACGGGGTCGATCCGGTTCATTTCGGTGTCATCATGATCCTGAACTACGGAATAGGCCTGAACACACCGCCGGTTGGAGGAGTCCAGTTCGTCGCCTGCGCGGTGGGCAAGATCACGGTATGGGAGGCGATGCGGTCGATCTGGCCGTTCTACGGCGCCGGTGTCGTCGTGCTGCTGCTCGTCACCTATATCCCGGCCCTGTCGCTGTGGCTGCCGGCGGTGTTCAGGTGAGCATGTCGATGAACGACGACACGCTGGCTCCCGTCCGCAGGCCCAAGCTGGCCGACCGGCTCGTCGAGGAGATCCGGACCCGGATCTCCTCGGGCGATCTCAAGCCGGGTTCGCGGCTGCCGACCGAGCAGCAGCTCACCGAGGAGCATCGGGTCAGCCGGACCGTGGTGCGCGAGGCGGTCACACGGCTCGCGGCCGACGGCCTCGTCACCGCGCGCCAGGGTGCCGGCGTCTTCGTCAACGATCGTCCTGAAGCCTTGCTCGGAAGCCTGCTCGCCGACATGACCGGCAAGGTCTCGATGGTGCTCAACGTGCTGGAGGTGCGCATGGCGATCGAGATCGAGGCCGCCGCGCTCGCGGCACAGCGCAGGACGGCCTCGCAGGAAGCCGACATCCGCGTCGCCTTCTCTGCGTTCGATAAGCAGTTGAGCCGCGGGGAACCGACCGGGGCAGCGGACTTCGATTTCCACAGGGCGATCGCGGCGGCGACCAGCAACCCGTTCTATGTCGAGATCCTCGATGTGCTCGGCCGGCGCACCATTCCGCGCGACCTTGTCACGACGGTCTCGGCCAGCCTGCTGCAATCCTCGGACTATCAGCAGCGGCTGCAGGCCGAGCATCGCGACATCATGAACGCTATCATCGACGGCGACGCCACCTCCGCGCGCGACGCAATGCGGCGGCACCTGTCGGCGAGCCAGCGACGCTATCAGAGCCTGCTGCATGGTGGCGACCTCGCGCGGTCCGCCGCCCGGGCGTGACGATTATTTTTCATCCAGGGACTACAAACCATGCATGTTGACGTCAGACAGGCCATCGATCCACAGGCAGCGGCCGGCTACGGCACCGATAGGCTCCGGTCGGAATTCCTGATCCAGAACCTGTTCGTTCCGGGCGAGATAAGACTCACCTACTCGCAATACGACCGGATGGTGGTCGGCGGCGCCACGCCCGCGGGCGGCGCGCTCAGGCTTGAGCCCGTCAAGCAGGCCGGCACGCCCTCCTTCCTCGATCGCCGCGAGCTCGTCGCGGTCAACATCGGCGGCAAGGGTACGGTCTCGGCCGGCAAGGACAGTTTCACGCTCGACCATCGCGACATGCTCTATCTCGGCATGGGCGCTGGCGAGGTCTCCTTTGCCAGCGCGGATGTCGCGAACCCGGCGAAGTTCTACCTGCTCAGCGCGCCCGCTCACCATTCCTACCCGTCGCGCCTCGTGCGGATCGGCGAGGCGAACCGGCTCGACCTCGGCGCGCAGGCGACGTCGAACGAGCGCTCGATCTACCAGTTCATCCATCCCGACGTGCTGAAGACCTGCCAGCTCGTCGTCGGCATGACGGTGCTGGCGCCCGGCTCGGTCTGGAACACCATGCCTTGCCACGTGCACGACCGGCGTTCCGAGGCCTATCTCTACTTCGCGCTGGGCGAGGACGCGCGCGTGGTCCACCTCATGGGCGAGCCGGCGGAGACGCGGCACCTGATCGTGAAGAACGAGGAGGCGATCCTGTCGCCTGGCTGGTCGATCCACTCGGGTGCCGGCACGTCGAACTATACGTTCATCTGGGCGATGGCCGGCGACAATGTCGACTACAAGGACGTCGACATGGTCGCCATGGGCGATCTGCGATGAGCGGCCTGTTCAGCCTCGAAGGCCGGCGCGCCATGGTGACGGGCGCCAACACCGGCATCGGCCAGGGCATCGCGCTTGCCCTCGCCGCAGCGGGGGCGGAAGTGCTCGCGGTCGGGCGCTCGTCGATGGCCGAGACCGAAGCTGCGATCCGCGATACCGGCGGGAAGGTCGTCGCGCTCAAGGCCGATCTCGCCAGGACGGCGAGCGTGGCGCCGATGCTCGACGCGGCCTGGGAAACGCACGGCCCGATCGACATCCTCGTCAACAATGCCGGCATCATCCGCCGCGCGGCGGCGTTGGATTTCTCCGAGCAGGACTGGGACGACGTGCTCGACGTCAACCTCAAGAGCGTCTTCCTGCTCAGCCAGGCCTTCGCCCGTCGCGTCTTCGCGGCGGAGCGCGCCGGCAAGATCGTCAACATCGCCTCGCTGATGTCGTTCCAGGGCGGCATCCGCATCGCGTCCTACACGGCCGCGAAGAGCGGTCTCGCCGGGCTTACGCGCATCCTCGCCAACGAATGGGCGGCGAAGGGCATCAACGTCAATGCGATTGCGCCGGGCTACATCGTCACCAACAACACCGAGGCGCTGCGCAACGACCCGGAGCGGTCGGCCGACATTCTCAAGCGCATTCCGGCCGGCCGCTGGGGCAGCGCGCAGGACATCGGCGGCACGGCGGTCTATCTCGCCAGCGACGCGGCGAACTACGTCCATGGCGCAATCCTGCCGGTCGACGGCGGCTGGCTGGCGAGGTAGGGGCGAGATGACCGCGAGCGACAATTTCGTAAGACCGGGCGAGGCCGACTGGACCCCGACCGAGCCGGGCGTGAAGCGCCGTATCCTGACCTACAACGAGCAGCTGATGGTGGTGGAGGTCGCCTTCGAAGAGGGCGCGGTCGGCGCTCTGCACCGGCACCCGCACATCCAGGCAAGCTATGTCGCCGAGGGTGCCTTCGAGGTGACCATCTCCGGCCGCACCGAAGTGCTGACGAAGGGCCAGAGCTTCATCGTGCCGGGCGACGAATGGCACGGCTGCCGCGCTCTGGAGGCCGGCGTGCTGATCGACACGTTCACGCCGATGCGGGCCGAATTCCTCGCCAACTGAGCCGTTGCCGCGATTCTGCATGGAATTCATGCGCGAAGTTGCGTTGACGGAACGCGGCTCGCCTGTTCATCATTCCCCCAAGCTCGCAAAGAGTACCCAGAACAATCCAAGGGAAGAAGCGATGTCGCATGCTGAAATCGGACTGATCGGGCTCGGCGTGATGGGATCCAACCTCGCGCTCAACATCGCCGAGAAAGGTCATCCGATCGCGGTCTACAATCGCACGGCCTCGCGCACCGGCCTGTTCTTCGAGAATGCCGAAGGCCTGCGCGAAAACATCGTTCCCTGTACCACGCTTGCCGACCTCGTCGCCGCCATCCGTCCGCCGCGGCCGATCATCATCATGACCCAGGCCGGCAAGGCGGTCGACGAGCAGATCGCCGCGTTGCGCAAGCTGTTGTCGCCGGGCGACATCATCATCGACGCGGGTAACGCCAATTTCCGCGACACGATGCGCCGCTTTGCCGAACTCGAAGGCTCGGGCATCGAGTTCCTCGGTGTCGGCGTATCCGGCGGCGAGGAGGGCGCGCGCCACGGCCCCTCCATCATGGTCGGGGGTGCCAAGGAGTCCTGGCACCGTGTCGAACCGGTGCTGACCGCGATCGCCGCCGCCTACAACGGCGAGCCCTGCGCCGCCTGGCTCGGCCCGGATGGCGCCGGCCATTTCGTCAAGACGCTGCACAACGGGATCGAATATGCCGACATGCAGATGATCGCCGAGGTCTATGGCGTGATGCGCGACGGGCTCGGCATGGGGCCGAAGGAGATCGGCCAGGTCTTCGGCCGCTGGAACGAAGGCCCGCTCAATTCCTACCTCATCGAGATCACCTCCGCAGTGCTTGCTGCCGACGACCCGCAGACCGGCCGGCCGATGGTCGATGTCATCGTCGACAGCGCCGGCCAGAAGGGCACCGGCCGCTGGGCCGTGATCGAGGCGCAGATGATGGGCGTTCCGGCCACCGGCATCGAGGCGGCGGTCGCCGCGCGCAGCCTGTCGTCGATGCGGCAGGAGCGCGACGCGGCCGAGCGCGCCTATGGATCGCCGGTGAAGCCGATCGATCCGGCCGATCGCGACGCGCTGATCGCGGATATC
Source organism: Mesorhizobium australicum (assembly GCF_900177325.1). Classification (NCBI taxonomy): domain Bacteria; kingdom Pseudomonadati; phylum Pseudomonadota; class Alphaproteobacteria; order Hyphomicrobiales; family Phyllobacteriaceae; genus Mesorhizobium; species Mesorhizobium australicum. The sequence continues at coordinate 894,719 of NZ_FXBL01000004.1, forward strand.
GAGCAGGCATTGTTCGCCGCCAAGATCGGCGCCTATGCGCAGGGCTTCGCGGTGATGCGCGCGGCCTCGCAGGAGTTCGGCTGGGACCTGCCGATGGCGACGGTGGCGCGCATCTGGCGCGCCGGCTGCATCATCCGCTCGCAGTTCCTCGACACCATCGCCTCTGCCTTTGAGGCGAAGGCCGACCTTCCCAATCTTCTCGTCTCGCGGGCCTTCGTCTCGATGGTCTCGAAGGCCGAGCCGTCGCTGCGCCGCGTCGTGGCAACGGCCGCCACCCATGGCCTCGCGGTGCCGGCGATCTCCTCGGCGCTGGCCTATTTCGACGCCTATCGTCTCGCACGCGGCACGGCGAACCTGATCCAGGCCCAACGCGACTTCTTCGGCGCCCACGGCTTCGAGCGCATTGACGGCCCCGGCGCGCATCACGGCCCCTGGGGCGGCCATATGGCCGGCTAGGCCGGTCGGGCGCTGTCTCTCACGATCAGCGTCGCCGGCAGCGTGCGGATCAGTTCGGTTGTCGCGCCGTTGAAGGCCTTCAGGAACGTCGCGAACGCCGCCTCGCCGATCTCGTGCCGGGGCTGGCGCACCGTGGTCAGCGCCGGAATGTAGCGTTCCGCGATGTCGATGTCGTCGAAGGCGACGACGGACAGGTCGCGCGGCACCTCGACGCCCTTGCCGTGCAGTTCCGAGATGAAGCCGAACGCCATCTCGTCATTGGCGAGGAACATCGCGCGCGGGCGCTCAGCCAGTTCCAGCCATTCGCGCCCGGCCTGGACGCCCGAATCCAGCGTGAAGTCGCCCTGCAGGATCCAGTCCTCGCGGACCGGCAGTCCGTGCCGCGCCATCGCCCGCCTGTAACCGGCGAAGCGGGCGTCGGTCAGCACGTTGCCGGGCGGGCCGAGCAGGTGGCCGATGCGGCTGTGGCCGAGCGAGACGAGATGCTCGACCGCCAGTTCCGCGCCACCCTCGTTGTCGAACCTTACCGAGGGAACGCCGAGCCCGTCGTGCCATTCGCAGGCGAACACCAGCGTCGGCCTGCCGCGCCCGCCGGAAGCGGAGGACAGGATCGATCCCGGCAGGTTGCCGTCGAGCGAGATCAGCCCGTCGGCGCGGTTGTTGCGGACGAAGTCCATCAGCATCTCGCCGCCGCCCGGCGGGCGCGTGTCGGAAACAAGCACCGTGTAGCCCGCCCGGCTCGCGGCGGATTCGATGCCGGCGATGATGTGCGAGAAGAACTGGTTGCCGAGGTTCGGCACCAGCACGACGATGGCACTCGTCGTTCGCCGGCGCAGGTTGCGCGCGAGCTGGTTGACGACGTAGCCGGTCTCCTCGACCGCACGCAGCACCTTGATCCGTGTCGCCTCGGACACCTTGTCCGGAAAGGACAGCGCCCGGCTCACCGTCGCGGCGGAGACGCCGGCGGCTTGTGCGACGTCGCGTACGGTCGGCTGACGGTTTGGCATTCCCCCTCGCGTGCTTCGCCGGACTCTTTCGCGTCGAAGCCGGGAAATCAATGTAATCGATTGCAGAACTGGCGACTTTCGCTGTCGAAATACTGGAGCGCCGCCCCTTAATCGATTAGAACCAGACATGACAGATCGGCAAAGGGCCGACGATACCGGGAGAAGACGCAGATGGCCTGGCAGCCGGCGGAAAACCGCTATGAAAAGATGATCTATAACCGCTGCGGCACGTCGGGTCTCAAGCTGCCCGCGCTGTCGCTCGGCCTGTGGCACAATTTCGGCGACGACACGCCGCACGCCACCAAGCAGGCGATCGCGCGCAAGGCCTTCGACCTCGGCATCACCCATTTCGACCTCGCCAACAATTACGGCCCGCCGCCCGGTTCGGCCGAGCTGGCCTTCGGCGAGATGCTGCGCACCGATTTCGCCGGCTATCGCGACGAGATGATCATCTCCACCAAGGCCGGCTACAACATGTGGCCCGGCCCATATGGCGAATGGGGCAGCCGCAAATACCTGCTCGCATCGCTCGACCAGAGCCTGAAGCGAATGGGCCTCGACTATGTCGACATCTTCTATTCCCACCGCTTCGACCCCGACACGCCGCTGGAGGAGACGATGGGCGCGCTCGACCACGCGGTGCGCTCCGGCAAGGCGCTCTATGTCGGCATCTCGTCCTACAACTCACAGCGCACCCGCGAGGCGGCGACCATCCTGCGCGAACTGGGCACGCCCTTCATCATCCACCAGCCGAGCTATTCGATGATCAACCGCTGGATCGAGGACGACGGCCTGCTCGACACGCTCGACGGGCTCGGCGTCGGCTCGATCGTCTTCTCGCCGCTGGCGCAGGGCATGCTCACCGACAAATATCTGAAGGGCATTCCCGAGGGCAGCCGCGCCACGCAGGGCAAGTCGCTCCGGCAGGAATTCCTGAACGACAAGACCATCGCCAACATCCGGGCGCTGGATGCCATCGCCAAGCGCCGCGGCCAGACGCTTGCCCAGATGGCCATCGCCTGGGTGCTGCGCGGCGGTCGCGTGACCACGGCCCTGATCGGCGCGAGCCGACCCGAGCAGGTGGAGGACTGCGTGGCGGCGCTCGACAACCGCGACTTCACCCCGGCAGAGCTCGCCGAGATCGACAGCTATGCCAAGGAAGCCGACATCAACCTCTGGGCCGCGTCGGCGGAGCGGAAGGGGCCGGGGAGGAAGTAACGGCCGGCACGGTGAGGGGGACTTCGCCGACGTTCAGAATGGGGCTTTGGGAGGAGCCGCACGCATGACAAAAATCCGCAACCCGATCCTGCGCGGCTTCAATGCCGATCCGTCGATCTGCCGGGTTGGCCGCGACTACTACATCGCGACTTCCACCTTCGAGTGGTACCCGGGCGTGCAGATCCATCACTCGACGGACCTCGCCAACTGGACGTTGGCGAAGCGGCCGCTCGATCGCGCGAGCCAGCTCGACATGCGCGGCAATCCGGACTCGGGCGGCATCTGGGCGCCGTGTCTCTCCTATGCCGATGGCCTGTTCTGGCTGGTCTACACCGACGTGAAGCGGCTGGAGGGCAACTTCAAGGACGCGCACAACTACATCGTCACCGCGCCCGCGATCGAAGGTCCGTGGTCGGACCCGGTCTATGTCAACTCGTCGGGCTTCGACCCGTCGCTGTTTCATGACGACGACGGCAGGAAGTGGTTCCTCAACATGCAGTGGAACCACATCTCGCACGGCGTCGGCGGCAGCCCGAAGCATCCGTCCTTCGACGGCATCCTGCTGCAGGAATACGATCCGAAAGCGGGGAAGCTGGTCGGCCCGATCCGCAACATCTTCGCCGGCTCGACGCACGGGCTGGTGGAGGGGCCGCATCTCTTCAGGCGCGACGGCTGGTACTATCTCACCACGGCGGAGGGCGGCACCGGCTACGACCACGCCGTGACCATGGCCCGCTCGCGCGACATCGCGGGACCCTACGAACTGCATCCCAGCACGCATCTCATCACCTCGAAGGACGCGCCCGACGCGCCGCTGCAGCGCGCCGGCCATGGCCAGATCGTCGAGACGCCGGACGGCGAGGTCTACCACACACACCTGACCGGCCGGCCACTGCCCGGCCTGCGCCGCTCGCCGCTCGGCCGCGAAACGGCGATCCAGAAATGCGAATGGCGCGACGACGGCTGGCTGTATCTCGCGCATGGCGGGCAGGTGCCGGCGCTGGAGGTCGATGCGCCGAGGGGGACGGCGGGCAGCCGGGCGGACCGGTCGGTCTCCATCCGCCACGATTTCGCCGATGCCACGCTGCCGCCCGACTTCCAGTGGCTGCGCACGCCGCTGCCCGAGCGCATCTTCGCACTGACCGGCAAGGGGCTGCGCCTCTTCGGCCGCGAGTCGATCGGCAGCTGGTTCGAGCAGGCGCTGGTCGCGCGCCGGCAGGAGCATTTCGTCTATCGCGCCGAGACGTCGCTCGCATTCCAGCCGGAGACCTACCAGCAGGCGGCGGGATTGGTGAGCTACTATAACCGCCACAAGTTCCACTTCCTGGCGGTGACGTATACGCCCAAGACCGGCCGCGCGCTGATGATCATGTCCTGCCTGGGCGACTGGCAGAACGGCAAGCTGACCTTCGGCCTGCCCGAGCCGCTCCCGCTGCCCGAAGGGGAGATCGGCCTGCGCGCCGAGGTCGACGGGGCGTCGCTGCAGTTTTCGTATTCCACCGGCGGGGACTGGATGCCCGTGGGTGAGGTACTCGACCAGTCGATCATCTCCGACGAAGGCGGACGCGGCGAGCACGGCTCCTTCACCGGCGCCTTTGTCGGCATGGCGGCCTTCGACACGTCGGGCCGGGCGATGCCGGCGGACTTCGGCTATTTCCTCTATGAGGGCACGGATGCGCCCTGAACGGCCGCTTGCGCGTCCGTCAGGATGTCGTGGGCAGGGCACTTTCCCGCAAGGGTGTGGCTGATGCGCCTGCCCTGGAGGGATGAAGGAACTGTCCGGGCGTTAGGAGGTGTCGAGGCGCGGGGGTGTCGCTGCCGCGGCGCACATGGTTTGCATGATGCGGACGACATCCTGGTGCGGGAGGACGGCGCCGACGCTCTCGCCGGATGCCTCGTCTTGCTGCATGAGTGAAACGCGGCGGATCTGCGTCGCCATGTGCAGGATGATCATCGCCAGCGCGCGCAGCGAGACGGCAAGGGCAAGCGCATCGGCGGGGTCGGTGCCGTAGCGGACCATTGGCATGGCGGGCGACCAGTGCCCGTCTGTCTCGTTCCACGTCCGGCCGGCGATATAGTACCTGACCTCCGCATCGGCCACCCAGAGATATGCCAGTGCGGCCGACCGGACCGAATACGACCGGCCGGCCGCCTTTTCGGCGAGATTGGCGAGCGAAAGCAGCAGCAGGACGATGCGGTACAGCGCGTCCGTCCCTGTCTTTTCCTTCCGACCCATCGCCGTCTCCTTTCGACCGGCCTTAGTGTGAGGCATGTCGGCGAAAGGGGGATCGGAAAAATTTCCGCTCCAACAGAAACAAGGGCTTGCAGGAAAATGGACGGAAATCGATCCACAAGACGGACGCCCAGACTGACCGCTCGTGGCCCGCTCAAGCCAGTCCCAGAGCGGAGCCGTCGACGTCGTGCCGATCAAAGCGAGGTGCGCAGGACGTAGCCGGGCGGATGGACGAGGCGGACGAGGGTGACCGGCGCGTCGCCGATGAAGGTCGCACGCTCGGCGATAAACACGGCCTCGCCTTCCGGCAGGCCGAGGATTTCAGCCTCGGAGCGCGAGGCGCGGGCGGCGCGGAAGGAGAAGTCGGCCTGGGAGAAGGGCGAATTGCGGACGAGCCATTCGTTCGGGCTGATCCCGGCGAAGCTCTCCTCCAGGGCGCCGGGAACCGCCGCCGGATTGATCCAGCGGTCCTCGAACTGGAACGGCGCGCCGTTGGCCAGATGCAGGCAGCGCAGGTGGAGAAGCTCGCCCTCGACGCCGAGGCGGGCGCGCACGAGATCCGGCGCGCGCTCCATCTCGCGCGACAGCAGCGCATAGCGGTATTCCGCGCCCTCCGCCTCGATCTCCTGCCGCACCAGCGGGATGACGAAGCGCGCCTCGCGCACCGGATGGAGCGAGACGCGGGTGCCGGCCTTGCGCTTGCGCTCGACCACGCCGGCGCGGGCGAGCTCCTGCAGCGCGCGATTGACCGTCGCCCGCGCCGAGCCGAACTCGCGCGCCAGCTCCTCCTCGGCGGGAATCATGGCGCCCGGCTCCCATTCCCGCGCGGCGATGCGGCGCTCCATCTCCTCCTTGATCGCCCGGAAGGTGGCCATCAGAAACGCTCCAGTATCGATGCCAGGCAGGCCCGATAGCGCGCCGCGATCGCCTCGCGCGCGACGTGCCGGCCGCTCCTCACCTTGTGCCGCCCCGCCGACCAGAGGTCCGATACGGCGGCATTGCCGGCCGAGAAGACCCATGAATCAAGCGCGGCCTGTTCGCCGAGAGGCGCATAGCCTGCCGCGTCGAGATCGAGCGCGACGAGGTCCGCCCAGCGGCCTTTCTCGATCGCGCCCGTGTCGCGGCCGAGCGCGCGCGCGCCGCCGGCGAGTGCGGCGCGGTAGAGCACATCGCCCGCCGATTGGCCGGGATCGGCCAGCACCACGCGCCGCCGGTCGCGCAGGCGCTGCGAATATTCGAGCTGGCGCAGCTCCTCCGACGCCGAGATGCGGATGTTGGAATCGGAGCCGACGCCGATGGAACCGCCGAAAGAGAGGAAACGCCGGCCATCGAAAATGCCGTCGCCGAGATTGGCCTCCGTGACCGGGCACAGGCCCGCGACCGCGCCGCTGCGCGCCAGACCTTCGGTCTCGCCCGGCGTCATATGGGTGCAGTGGATCAGGCACCAGCGCGCGGAGACATCGTGCTCTGACAACAGCCATTGGACCGGCCGCGCGCCGAACACCGTGCGGGTCTCCTCCAGTTCCTTCTCCTGCTCGGCGATGTGCATGTGCAGCGGGTGACCGGGCGCGAGCGCCGCGAGATGGCGCAGGTCGTCCCGCGAAACGGCGCGCAGCGAATGGGGCGCGACGCCCCAGCCCGCATCCGCAGACAGGCGGCCGGCAATCTCCGGCATCCGCGCGACAAGTGCCTCGAAGGAAGCGAGATCGTTGCGGAAGCGCAATTGCCCGCCGGCGAGCGGCCGGCCGTCGACGCCGCCCTGCGCGTAATGCACCGGCAGCAACGTCAGGCCGATGCCGGTCTCCGCCGCGGCGGCGGCGATGCGCAACGACAGTTCCGCCGGGTCGTCGTAGCGCGCGCCGCCCGGCCGGTTGTGCAGGTAGTGGAACTCGGCCACGGCCGCGAAGCCAGCCTCCTGCATCTCCATGAAGGCATAGGCGGCGATGGCCTCGATCTCGTCGGGCGTCAGGACATCGAGGAAACGGTACATCACCTCGCGCCAGGTCCAGAAGGAATCGTGCTCGGACGGTCCGCGCGTCTCGGTCAGCCCCGCCATGGCGCGCTGGAATGTGTGGCTGTGCAGGTTGGACAGCGCCGGAAGAAGGAACGGCACGCGGACGGCATCGGTCACGAAGGCGACGCCCGGGGCGACGGAGACGATACGCCCATCGGAGCCGATCTCCACCCGGACATCCTTCGACCAGCCCTCAGGCAGCAACGCAACCGAGGCATGAATTGCGCCCCCGCGCGTCGTCATCCTCGGGCTTGTCCCGAGGATCTGCGGCGATTCCGCAGAAGCGATGCCGCCTCGATGCGGATTTTCGGCCGCGTCGGCAGATCCTCGGGACAAGCCCGAGGATGACGGCGCTGCATTGCCCGCCTCCGCCGGCATCCCCATTCTATTCATGCGCTTGCCCCGTTGACTCTTTATGTCTATACATAATAGCAATATGCGCAGACATTAAAAGCGAAATCCGATGAGCCGTCGCCTTCTCGACAATCTGCGTATCGCCACCATGGCCGGGCCGCACGGCTGGGGCATGGTCGACGGCGCGATCGGGATCGAGGACGGGCGGATCGCCTTCGTCGGCGCGGCGCCCGCCGGCTGGCAGGGCGTGGAGCGCGAGGATTTCGCTGGCCGCCTCGCCACGCCGGCGCTGATCGACTGCCACACCCATCTCGTCTTCGGTGGAAATCGCGCGCGCGAGTTCGAGATGCGGCTGGAAGGCGCGACCTATGAGGAGATCGCGCGGGCCGGCGGGGGCATCGTCTCGAGCGTCACGCAGACACGGGCGCTGAGCGAGGACGAGCTGGTCGCCCAGGCGCTGCCGCGCCTCGACGCGCTGCTGGCCGAGGGCGTCGCCACGGTCGAGGTCAAGTCGGGCTACGGGCTGACCATCGCCCACGAACTGAAGATGCTGCGCGTCGCGCGTCGGCTTGGCGGCCTGCGGCCCGTGCGCGTGGTCACTTCCTGGCTCGCCGCGCACGCGGTGCCCGCCGAATATAAGGGCCGCGCGGACGCCTATCTGGACGAGGTCGCGCTGCCGGGGCTGGAGGCGGCGCAGGCCGAGGGCCTCGTTGACGCCGTCGACGGCTTCTGCGAGGGCATCGCGTTCTCCCCTGCACAGATTGGCAAGGTGTTCGAGAAGGCGCGCGCGCTCGGCCTGCCGGTCAAGCTGCATGCGGAGCAATTGTCAAATCTCGGCGGCGCCCGGCTCGCGGCCTCCTTTGGCGCGCTGTCGGCCGACCACCTCGAGCATCTCGACGCCGCGGGCGTCGCGGCAATGGCCGCGGCCGGCACCGTCGCGGTGCTTCTGCCCGGCGCCTACTATTTCCTGCGCGAGACGCAGGCGCCGCCGGTGAAGCTGCTGCGCGAGGCCGGCGTGCCGATCGCACTCGCCACGGACTGCAACCCCGGCACCTCGCCGCTCACCTCCGTTCTCACCACGATGAACATGGGCTGCACCCTGTTCCGGCTGACGCCGCAGGAGGCGCTGGCCGGGTTCACCCGCAACGCCGCCCGCGCGCTGGGTCTGTCGGAGGAGATCGGGACGCTGGAGCCGGGCAAGCGGGCCGAAATCGCGATCTGGAACGCCGCCGAGCCGGCGGAGCTTGCTTACAGGATAGGGTTCAATCCGCTGCACGCTCTCCTTCTCCCCGTTCACGGGGAGAAGGTGGCCGAAGGCCGGATGAGGGGCGGCGCAAGATCATGAGAATATCGATGACCAATGTCGGACGCTGCCCCTCATCCCCTGCCGGACCTTCTCCCCGTGAACGGGGAGAAGGAAGCTCACGATGATCACCCTCCACCCCGGCTCGGTCCCCCTCTCCGACCTCGAAGCCATCTATCGCATCGGCGCGCCCGCCCGGCTGGACGACGCCTTCCGTCCCGGCATCGCGAAGGCCGCTGCCCGCATCGCGGAGATCGCGGGCGGCGGGGATGCGGTGTACGGAGTCAATACCGGCTTCGGCAAGCTCGCCTCGGTGCGCATTCCGCCGTCCGACCTGGCGACCCTGCAGCGCAACCTGATCCTGTCGCACTGCTGCGGCGTCGGCGCGCCGCTTGCCCCGGACATCGTGCGGCTGATCATGGCGCTGAAGTTGATCTCGCTGGGCCGCGGCGCTTCGGGCGTGCGGCCGGTGGTGGTCGAGCTGATCGAGGCGATGCTGGACAAGGGTGTGATCCCGGTGATCCCTGAGAAGGGCTCGGTCGGCGCATCCGGCGACCTTGCGCCGCTGGCGCATATGACGGCGGTTATGGTCGGCGAGGGAGAGGCCTTCTTTGCCGGCGAACGATTGAACGGCAAGGCTGCACTTGAAAGGGCCGGCCTCGCGGCGATCGTGCTCTCTGCCAAGGAAGGGCTGGCGCTGATCAACGGCACGCAGGTCTCGACCGCGCTGGCGCTCGCCGGCCTGTTCCGGGCGCATCGCGCGGCCAATGCGGCGCTGATCACTGGTGCGCTCTCCACCGACGCTGCGATGGGATCCTCGGCCCCCTTCGTCGAGGAGATCCACACGCTGCGCGGCCATCGCGGCCAGATCGAAACCGCAGCGGCGCTGCGTGCGCTGATGGCCGGTTCCGAGATCCGCGACAGCCATCTGGAAGGCGACGAGCGCGTGCAGGACCCCTATTGCATCCGCTGCCAGCCGCAGGTCGACGGCGCCTGCCTCGACCTGTTGCGCATGGCCGCGACGACGCTGGAGACGGAGGCCAATGCCGTCACCGACAATCCGCTGGTTCTCTCCGACGGCCGCGTCGTCTCCGGCGGCAATTTCCACGCCGAGCCGGTGGCGTTCGCCGCCGACCAGATTGCGATTGCCGTCTGCGAGATCGGCGCGATCGCCCAGCGCCGCGTGGCGCTGCTGGTGGACCCGAAGCTCTCCTACGGCCTGCCGCCCTTCCTGGCGAAGAATGCCGGTCTCAACTCCGGCATGATGATCGCCGAGGTGACCTCGGCTGCGTTGATGAGCGAGAACAAGCAGATGGCTTTCCCGGCCTCCGTGGATTCGACGCCGACCTCCGCCGACCAGGAAGACCATGTCTCCATGGCCTGCCACGGCGCGCGGCGGCTGTTGCAGATGACCGACAACCTCGCCGGCATCGTCGGCATCGAGGCGGTGGTGGCGGCGCAAGGGCTGGACTTTCGGGCGCCGCTGACGACGAGCACCGAGTTGACGAACGCGCATAGGGCAATCCGCAGCGTCGTGCCGACGCTGGAGGTCGACCGCTACATGGCGGGCGATCTGGAGGCCGGCGCCGAGCTGGTGAAGAGTGGCAAGCTGAATGCCAGCGTCAGCGCGGGCATTTTGCCGGGGCTCGGATGATCATTCGCGCGAGAAGAGTCTTTTGATGAAGAACATCCAGCTGATCGATGGCGCGGAAAACGCCGCCTATAACATCTATGCGATGCCAGACGAGGATTTCGATTTGATGTTTCCGAATGGCCAGGACATCGAGTTCGTTGAGGACTTCTTCAAACGCCTCGGCAGTAAGCGGGCGGGCGAGATCTATCACGCTTGTTGGCCGCGCCGTGTCGTAAAATCGGAGGTTCAAGGGATTCACGGAACCCTGTTCGTGGGGCTGAAGAAGCAGAAGAAGAAGCACTATCCGACAAAGCGCTTCTCCGACGATGGGGCATCCGAATTCTGATGCTGCCCGCTGAGATCATTCCCGGCACCTCCCCCGTCATCCTCGCCTTCCCCCATACCGGAACCGAGGTGCCCATCGACATCGCCTCGCACCTCAACGCCGAGGGCGCAAAACTCCGCGACACCGACTGGCACATCCACCAGCTCTATGCCGGCCTGCTGCCCGACGCGACGACGGTGCGCGCGACGTTCCATCGCTATGTGATCGACGCCAACCGCGATCCGTCCGGCGAAAGCCTTTATCCCGGCCAGAACACCACCGGCCTCGTGCCGCTCACCGACTTCGACAACCAGCCTCTCTGGAACGAAGCACCGACCGAGGTGGACATCGCCGTGCGGCTCGCGCAATTCCACCGGCCCTACCACGCCGCGTTGCAAGCCGAGATTGGCCGCGTGAAAGCGCTGCACGGCATCGCCGTCGTCTACGACTGCCACTCCATCCGCTCGCGCTGCCCTTTCCTGTTCGAGGGCGTGCTGCCGGATTTCAACATCGGCACCGACAACGGCAAGACCTGCGCGGGCGAGATCGAGCGCGCGGTGGCAGAGATCTGCGGCAAGGCCGACGGCTACACATCAGTGCTCAACGGCCGCTTCCGGGGCGGCTGGACGACGCGGCACTACGGCAGGCCCGAAACCGGTGTCCACGCGATCCAGATGGAGCTGGCGCAGATCACGCACCTCGCCACCGAGGAGCTCCCCTTCGCCCTCGATCCCGGCAAGGCGCGCCGGCTGCGCACGGTGCTCGCCGACATCCTTACCGAAATCGAACGTATTGCCTACGAACTCGGAGGCCGCACATGACCAATCCCCGCCACAACATCCGCGAGGTCCGCGCCCCGCACGGCCCGGAGCTTTCTGCCAAGAGCTGGATGACGGAAGCGCCGATGCGCATGCTGATGAACAATCTCGATCCGGGCGTCGCCGAAAATCCGAACGAGCTGGTCGTCTATGGCGGCATCGGCCGCGCGGCCCGCACCTGGGCCGACTTCGACGCCATCGTGGCGACGCTGAAGACGCTGACCGAGGAAGAGACGCTGCTGGTGCAGTCGGGCAAGCCGGTCGGCGTGTTCCGCACCCACAAGGATGCGCCGCGGGTGCTGATCGCCAATTCCAATCTCGTGCCCCATTGGGCAACCTGGGACCATTTCAACGAGCTGGATAAGAAAGGGCTGGCCATGTACGGCCAGATGACCGCCGGATCATGGATCTACATCGGCACGCAGGGCATCGTGCAGGGCACTTACGAAACCTTCGTCGAGGCCGGCCGCCAGCACTATGGCGGCAGCCTGAAAGGTAAGTGGATACTGACGGCAGGCCTCGGCGGCATGGGCGGCGCGCAGCCGCTGGCGGCGGTGATGGCGGGCGCCTCGTGCCTCGCCATCGAATGCGACGAGACCCGCATCGATTTCCGGCTCCGCACCCGCTACGTCGACGAGAAGGCGACGACGCTGGACGAAGCGCTGGGGATGATCGAGCGCTGGACCAGGGCCGGCGAGGCGAAGTCGGTCGGCCTGCTCGGCAACGCCGCGGAGATCGTGCCGGAGCTCTACCGGCGCGGGATCCGCCCCGACATGCTGACCGACCAGACCTCGGCGCACGATCCGCTCAACGGCTATCTGCCGAAGGGCTGGACCGTCGCCGAGTGGCGCGACAAGCGGGAAAGCGACCCTAAAGCCGTGGAAAAGGCCGCCCGCGCGTCGATGCGCGAGCATGTCGAGGCGATGGTCGCATTCTGGAACGCCGGCGTGCCGACGCTCGACTACGGCAACAATATCCGCCAGGTCGCGAAGGACGAAGGCTTCGACAACGCCTTCGCCTTCCCAGGGTTCGTGCCGGCTTACATTCGCCCGCTGTTCTGCCGCGGCATCGGCCCGTTTCGCTGGGCGGCCCTGTCGGGCGATGCGGAGGACATTTTCAAGACCGACGCCAAGGTGAAGGAGCTGACGCCAGGCAACACGCATCTGCACAACTGGCTCGACATGGCGCGCGAGCGCATCGCGTTCCAGGGGCTGCCGGCACGGATCTGCTGGGTCGGCCTCGGCGATCGCCACCGGCTCGGCCTCGCCTTCAACGAGATGGTGGCGAAAGGCGAGCTGAAGGCCCCGGTCGTCATCGGCCGCGACCATCTCGATTCCGGCTCGGTCGCCTCGCCCAACCGCGAGACCGAGGCGATGAAAGACGGGTCGGACGCCGTGTCCGACTGGCCGTTGCTCAACGCATTGCTCAACACCGCCTCGGGCGCCACCTGGGTGTCGCTGCACCACGGCGGCGGCGTCGGCATGGGCTTCTCGCAGCATGCCGGCATGGTGATCTGCGCCGACGGCACGGCCGATGCGGCGCGGCGGTTGGAGCGGGTGCTGTGGAACGATCCGGCGACGGGCGTCATGCGCCACGCGGATGCCGGCTACGACATCGCCATCGACTGCGCCAAGGACAAGGGCCTCAGGCTGCCCGGCATCCTCGGCAACTGATGCGCATCATCCGCGCCGCCGAGCACCGCGTCGTGCCTTGGAAGAACGGCGGCGGATTGACGCGCGAGGTGCTGGTCGAGCCGGACCCGGCCGATCCCGCGCAGTTCCTGTGGCGGGTGAGCATCGCGACGGTGGCCGAAGCCGGCCCGTTCTCGCGCTTCCCGGGCATCGACCGCAGCATCGCGGTGCTGGACGGCGCGGGTATGCGGCTCGATGTCGACGGGGAGATGGTGACGCTGCTCAAGGGCGACCCGCCATTCCGTTTCACGGGCGAGGCGGAGGTTCGCTCCGAGTTGCTCGACGGAGCGACGACAGACCTCAACGCGATGACACGGCGGGGCCGATTCCGTCATCGCATGGAGCGCGTACGGTGCGAGGAACTGACGGTTCCGACGGGGGCGGCGGAAACGAATATTCTGCTGTTCACCGGACCGGTGACCGTCGCAGGCATGCCGCTGGATCGCTTCGATGCGCTTGTCGGCCTCGGACGCGTCGAGAAGATCCGGATTCGGGCGGAAAAGCCCTCCGACATGCTCGTGATCGCGATCGAACAGATGGGTGACTGAGGCCCTGAGGCCCATTCCGCAATCCCGCCGCGCCTGTCACGCTCGTCGCGATGAGCCTTCTGCGTTCGCGACGTCGTCTTTGCCCTCTTGACCGCGGTCTCGCATCCGGATTCTGATCCGCCAGCCAAAAGCCATCCGGAGATGTTCATGCCTCGCCTCGTTGCATCCACCCTTGCCGCGTTCGCCTTCGTCCTGTCCGCCGGCGTGGCGAACGCTCAGGATGCCGAGGCGGGCAAGAAGATCTTCGCCCGTTGCGCCGTCTGCCATGGCATCGGCGATGCGAAGAAGCCGATCGGTCCGACCCTGAACGGCGTGATCGGCCGCACCGCGGGAACCGAACCGGATTTCGCCGCCAAGGCGTCCGGCTATTCGAAGGTGATGAAGGAGGCCGGGGAGAACGGCCTAGTCTGGGACGAGGCCAATCTCGACGAATACCTGGCCGAGCCGCGCAAGAAGCTGCCCGGCAACAAGATGGCGTTTGCCGGCATGAAGAACGAGAAGGACCGGCTGGACGTCATCGCCTACATCAAGACGTTCGGCGAGTGAGCGCGCTCACGACACAGTTTCGATACTCCGCCATGCTAGCGCCGGACAGTCCGGATGTCCGGACGAAGATGCTGCTTGACGGACGGTTACGTGGAAATTTCCGGCAGGGCTATCGCATATCGGGAGACCCCCACCCCTGACCCCTCCCCGCAAGGGGGAGGGGGGCGTCGTCGTAGTGCCTTCGACAGAAACGATTGCTGTGGCGAAGCTCCCGCGATCCCCCTCCCCCTTGCGGGGAGGGGCCAGGGGTGGGGGTCATCCGGCCAAAGCGACACGAGATTTGTCTCGATCGTCCTGCCGAGGCTCGTGCTTTGCATCGCGACCCTCGTTCTTGTTCTGGCGTTCGCGGCAAGGCCGGTGCTGGCGCAGGAGCCGAAGAGCCTGAACGGCGTGGCGCTGGTCATCGGGCAGTCGGCCTACCAGAACATCCAGCCCTTGCCCAATCCCGCCAACGATGCGCGCGAGATGGTCAAGCTGCTCACCGATCTCGGCTTCGACGCGCGCGGTGTCACGGACCGGGACGCCAATCGGCTGCGGCGCGACATCGAGCGCTTCGTCGAGGACGCCGCGGAGGCGGACGTGGCGCTGCTCTATTATTCTGGCCATGGCATCGAGGCGGCCGGCGACAACTGGCTGATCCCGGTCGACGCCGGCCCGGCAGCGTTGGACTCGGCGGAGGAGTCCTTCATTTCGCTCGCTTCGATCGTCGAGGAACTGAAGAAGTCCGTGCCGGTGACGATCGTGCTGCTCGACGCGTGCCGCACCAGCCCGTTTCCACCAGACGCGACACTGAAGCGCACGCCCACCGGCTCGGCCGAACCCGTCTCGGCCGGGGGACTCGGCGCGGTGCGCGGCGTCACCGGCTTCAAGGCGCAGACGCCCGCCAACGACAATCTCGGCATGGTGATCGGCTTTGCCGCCGAACCCGGCCAGCCGGCGCTCGACGGCGAGCCGGGCGCCAACAGCCCCTATGCGGCCGCGCTGATCCGCCATCTCGCGGCGATGAAGGGGCTGGAGTTCGGCCAGGTCATGCGCATGGTGACGGAAGAGGTCTATCTCGCCACCGGCGCGAAGCAGCGGCCGTGGATGAACGAGAGCCTGAGGCGCCTGCTCTATTTCGGCCTTGCGCCGGAGGAACCCGAAGGCGTCGACGCCACGATCACCGGCGAGCGGCGACAGCTGCTGCTCACCATGGCCGACCTGCCGGACTTCGAGCGCGTCCAGGTCGAGCAGGTCGCACTGCGCGAGGGCGTCAAGCTCGATTCGCTCTACGGCGTCCTTCGCGCGCTGGGCGAGGAGCAGACGCCCGGCACGCCGGAGGAACTCGGCAAGCTGCTCGAGGCGCAAGCGGGCCGGCTGAAATCGATGCTGTCGGAGCGCGCGGCGTTGCGCACTGACGATCCCGAACTGCTGGCGCTCGCCAACGCTGCCGACCGCGCCATCGGCGAGGGCGCGATCGTCGCGGCACGGCGTTTCCTCGACGACGCGGTGGCGAAGGTGGAGGCGGGGAGCGCCGCGGTCGACGCGCTGGAAGACCAGCTGAAGGAAAAGCGGCTGGCCGACGCCGCGATCTATGCCAGGCGCGCCGACGCGTCGGTTCTCGTCTTCGACTTCCGCGCCGCGGCGGCCGACTATGCCAAGGCCTTCGACCTCGTCGAAAAATGGGACGACCGGCTCGCCTGGAACTACAAGAACCTCGAGGCGGAGGCGCTGCGTGGCCAGGGTGCTGCCACCGGCGACCGCGCTGCGCTGGATGGCGCGCTCGCCGCCTACCAGACGGTGCTCGACATGCTGCCCAACGGCGAGAAGGGCCGCGACTGGGCCATCACCCGCAACAACATGGCGGTGGTGCTGAACACGATCGGCGAGCGCGAGGAAGGCACCGAGACGCTGAAGCGCGCGCTCGACACGTTCCGCGAGGCGATGGAGATATTCAGGGCCGAGGGCGACGACACCAACTGGGCCGCCGCGCAGAACAATATCGGCAACATCCTGCTGGCGATGGGCGGCCGTTCGGGCGATCGTGCGATGACGCGCGACGCCGTCGCCGCCTATCGCGCCGCGCTGGAGAAGCGCTCGCGCGACAAGGTCCCGCTCGACTGGGCGTCCTCGCACAACAACATCGGCATCGCGCTGTTCCAGCTCTCGCAGCCCACCGGCGACGTGGCGGGGCTGGTCGAGGCGGAGGCGTCCTACCGCGCCGCGCTGGAGGTGCTGACGCGCGACTCGGCGCCGGTCGACTGGGCGCTGGTGCAGAACAATCTCGGCAATACGCTGAACGCGCTCTCGCTCGTGCGCAACGATCCGGAGCCGGCGAAACAGGCGGCCGAGGCCTTCAAGGCGGCCATGACCGTGCGCACCAGGGAGACCTGGCCGTTGCAGTGGGCCAGCAGCCAGCTCAATCTCGGCAACTCCTACACCGCGCTCGGCCGCCACGAACTCGGCACGGCGAACATCGAGGAAGCGCGTGCGGCCTATGAGAACGCGCTGAGCGTCTTCGACCGTCAGAAGACGCCGCTCGACTGGGCCTCGGTGCAGAACAATCTCGGCTCCTCGTGGCAGACCATCGGCCAGCGCACCCAGGACCTTTCGGCGCTGCAGAAGTCGCTGGAGGCCTTCCAGGCGGCGCGGCGCGTCTACAAGCGCAGGGATTTCCCGTCCGACTGGGCGATGACCGAGAACAATGCCGGCAACACGCTGCGTCTGATGGCGGTGGTGTCGGGCGATCCGAAATACTATCGCGAGGCGATCGAGGCCTATGACCTGGCGCTGCGTGAATACACACGCGAGCGCGCACCGATGCAGTGGGCGCTGGCGACGTCGAGCATGGGCGACGCCATGCAGTTCCTCGCCGCGACGGAGGAGAAGACCGACAATCTGCACGCGTCCGTCGCAGCGCGCCGCGCCGCGCTGGAGGTGCTGACCGCGGAGAATGCGCCCGTCGACTGGGCCAATGCGCAGAACGGCCTCGGCATGTCGCTGCTCAACCTCGCCACGCGCGAGCAGAACGCGGCCTTCCTGCCCGAGGCCAAGGCCGCGTTCGAGGCGACGACGAAGGTCTTCACCCGCGACACGCAGCCGGTGCAGTGGGCCTTTGCGCTCAACAATATCGGCGACGTGCACTGGTCGCTCGCCGCCCAGGGCGGCGGCGCGGCCGACTACCGCCAGGCGCTCGCCATGTTCGAGCAGGCGAAGGAAGGCTTCGCGGCGGCCGGCTATGCGCCGCTGATCCAGCTGGTCGACCAGAAGATCGACCTGGTGAAGAAGAACCTGGCGAAGTAAGCCGGGAAGTGTCTTCTGGTTCGGTGCCGGGCAGTCGACTCTCGTTATTGTGGCGCGTTACCCCCACCCCTGCCCCTCCCCGCAAGGGCGAGGGGGACTTGGTCGTGTGCATGTCGGCCCGGAACCGCCAATGATCGGCGCCGGACTGGCGGAGTTCCCCTCCCCCTTGCGGGGAGGGGCAGGGGTGGGGGTAACGCGCCCTACGCGACAGTCCCGCGGCTCAGCCGAGCCCGTCGAACAGCACCGTCGACAGGTAGCGCTCCGCGAACGAGGGGATGATGACGACGATGTTCTTGTCGGCGTTTTCCGGCCGGCGGCCGACCACCGTCGCCGCCTGGAGTGCCGCACCCGAGGAGATGCCGACCGGCACGCCTTCGAGCCGGGCGACGAGGCGGGCATTGGCGAAGGAATCCTCGTTGGAGACGGTGACGATCTCGTCATAGACCGTGGTGTCGAGGATTTTCGGCGCGAAGCCGGCGCCGATGCCCTGGATCTTGTGCGGGCCGGGCTGACCGCCTGACAGCACAGGCGAGGCTTCCGGCTCGACGGCGACGACGCGGACGCCCGGCTTGCGCGCCTTGAGCACCTGGCCGACGCCGGTGATCGTGCCGCCGGTGCCGATGCCCGACACCAGGATGTCGACGCCGCCCTGCGTGTCGTTCCAGATCTCCTCGGCCGTGGTCTTGCGATGGATTTCCGGATTGGCCGGATTCTCGAACTGTTGCGGGATGATGGCGCCGGGAATGGTCTGCACGAGCTCCTCGGCCTTGGCGATGGCGCCCTTCATGCCCTTGGCGCCTTCGGTAAGCACGAGTTCCGCGCCCAGCAGCGCCAGCATCTTGCGGCGCTCCATCGACATCGTCTCGGGCATGGTCAGGATCAGCCGGTAGCCCTTGGCCGCGGCTGCGAAGGCGAGCGCGATGCCGGTATTGCCCGAGGTCGGCTCGACCAGCGTCGTCTTGCCGGGCGTGATGCGGCCGTCGGCCTCCATGGTCTCGATCATGGCGACACCGATACGGTCCTTGACGCTGGCGATCGGGTTGAAGAATTCGAGCTTCGCCAACAGGTTGGCGACGATGCCCTTCTCCTTGGCGAACTTGTCGAGCCGCACGATCGGCGTGTCGCCTATGGTCTCGGTGATGGAATTGTAGACCCTGCCGCGGCCCGGCACGTGCGTGGCGCTCGCATGCTTGTTCATCGTTTTCTCCCTGAGGCGGTTTGCAGCACCATAGTCTCTTGCAGGCCGAAATCCGAGAGGCGAACGATCGCGCAGGGCGCGTTGTGTAGAATTTTGTCCCAAGAAAGCCTGGAACCTAGAATGAAATTCTACGGCTCAGATGCCAGCTGCCTTGCGGGCGCCGTTTGGACGGCAGCGGAGGGCCCGGCGGAGTCGTCCGACGCGCTTGCAATCCGTCATCCACGCGCTAAACCCGTCGATGACAGGCGCCCCGCGGACGGACGGCGCGGAGAGCGGGACGCTTCATGAGTCAGTATGACGTGCTGTGCATCGGCAACGCGATCGTGGACATCATTGCGCGGTGCGAAGAGAGTTTTCTCGTCGACAATGCCATCATCAAGGGCGCGATGAACCTGATCGACGCCGACCGCGCCGAGCTTCTCTACAGCCGGATGGGCCCCGCGATCGAGGCGTCGGGCGGCAGCGCGGGCAATACGGCGGCGGGCGTCGCGAGCTTCGGCGGCCGGGCCGCCTTCTTCGGCAAGGTTGCGAAGGATGCGCTGGGCGAGATCTATGCGCACGACATCCGCGCCCAGGGCGTGGCTTTCGACACCAAGCCGCTCGACGTGCCGCCGCCCACCGCCCGCTCGATGATCTTCGTCACCGCTGACGGCGAGCGCTCGATGAACACCTATCTCGGCGCCTGCGTGGAGCTCGGGCCCGAGGATGTCGAACAGGACAAGGCGGCCGGCGCCAAGGTCACCTATTTCGAGGGCTACCTGTGGGACCCGCCGCGCGCCAAGGATGCGATCCGGCTGGCGGCGAAGCATGCGCATGCCGCCGGGCGCGAAGTGTCGATGACGCTGTCGGACTCCTTCTGCGTCGACCGCTATCGCGACGAGTTCCTGTTCCTGATGCGGTCCGGAACGGTCGACATCGTCTTCGCCAACGAGAGCGAGCTGAAGGCGCTCTACCAGACCTCGTCCTTCGAGGCGGGGCTGGAGGCGATCCGCAAGGATTGCAAGCTCGCGGCCGTGACGCGCTCGGAACTCGGCTCCGTCGTCGTGCGCGGCGACGAAACGGTCGTGGTGGACGCGATCGAGATCGGCGAGCTGGTCGACACGACAGGCGCGGGCGACCTCTACGCCGCCGGTTTCCTGTTCGGCTACACGACGGGCCGTTCGCTCGCCGATTGCGGCAAGCTCGGCTCTCTCGCGGCGGGGCTGGTGATCCAGCAGGTCGGCCCGCGCCCCCGTCAGAGCCTGCGCCAGGCGGCCGTCGAGGCGGGGCTGCTCTGAGCAGGGCTTGACAAGGCGGGCCGCCGCGGCAGTTCATGGGTGCGGGCCGGCATGGCAGCGCACCCAGGGAGGTCGCCAATGAACGTCGCCAATCTCCAGCTTCAGGGTCTTCTGATGGCGGTTGCGTCCATCAACGAGATGCTCGTCAGGAAAGGCCTTCTGTCGGTCGAGGAGATCGACCTGGCCCTGCGCAAGGCGGAAGCCGATCTCACTTCCGAGGAAAGGATGACGGAAGACCTGTCGCATTCGAACCGGGATGCGATCTGCTTCCCGATCCGTCTTTTGAAGGCTGCAAACCGCGGAACGTCGGAACGGACGACCTTCTCCGACCTTTCGCGCAAGGTCGGCGCCAACAAGGAGCGCCATGCCGATCAGGCGTAGCGATCAGAGACTGTCTGGAAATTCTACTCTGACGGCCGTCTGATGGCGTTTTCTGCGCTTCCGGTGCTCACGGACCCAAATGTCCGCTCCGCTTCTGTTCTCGAAACCGCCACCAGCTGTGTCGCCAGAGCGAATTTCGAAACAGTCTCTCAGAACTTGTAGGTGAGCTTGCCCTCGATCAGGTCGATCTCGAGCGAGTTGCCGGTGTTGTTCAGGTCTTCGAACTTGTATTTCAGGTATTGCAGCCCGAAGATCGCGTTCTGCAGTGTCGCGAAATCGAGGCCCGCGCCCACGGCCAGGCCGCGACCGTCGACGCCGGCGCTCGTGCTGCCATAGGCGCCGCCGGCGGTGCCGTAGACCAGCACGCGGTCGAAGGAATAGCCGAGCCTTGCCCGCAGATCGATGACGGAGGTCAGCCGGTTGTCGGGGCCGATCTCGATGTCGGCGGCGGATACCGAACCTTCGACGCCCGCGACCGCGTCGCCGAGCGTCCAGTCATAGCCGCCATGGATGCCGCCGATCGCGCCGTCACCGGCCACGACGCCCGGACTGCCCCAGGCATAGCCGCCCTGCACGCCGAGCCTGAAGCCGCTCCAGTCGAAATTCTGGTCACCCGCGAAACGCTCGGCGATCGGTGCCGGAATCTCGTCAGCCGCGACGGCGGGCGTCGCGGCGAGCAGCAGGATTGCGGTCACACAACGTTTCACGCTTCAGTTCCCAGATACAACGACGTGTTTGTATCGACTCACCGTTTCAGCAGAATGCCGTTCACTGATAATTGTTCCGTTAATACGGTTACGTGAACGTTGCTGCCGAAATGCGTCAGAAATGCGAAAACCGTGTGGCGAACGTTAAGGGATGTCTTCCGGGCGGCGTCCCGGCCGGGTGCGATAGCGCGGAAAGGTCCAGCCGAATTTCAGCGCCCCGCCGCGCACCACGAAGGCCGCCGCCGCCGCGATCAGCGCCGAGGCGAGCAGCGGAAAGCCCGCCAGCACCAGCCCGGTATGCGCCGCCGCGCCGACGAGGGCAGCGGTAACGTAGATTTCCGGCCGCAAAAGCACCGAGGGCTCATTGGCGAGCAGGTCGCGCAGGATGCCGCCGAAGGTGGCCGTCAGAACGCCGGTGACGATCGCGACGGCCGGTGAGCCGGTCGTAACCAGACCGATCTGCGCGCCGAGCACGCAATAGGCAGCCAGACCGACCGCATCCAGCCAAAGAAGAAGCTTCCACCGGCTCTCGAAAAGATGGGCCGTGAAGAACACCAGCACCGCGACGCCCGCGCAGACGAGAATGTAGCCCGGCTCCCGAACCCAGAATACCGGCGTCAGCCCGAGGATCAGGTCTCGGAACGTGCCGCCCCCGACGCCCGTCACGCCCGCGAGGAACAGGAAGCCGATGATGTCGAGTTGCTTCCGCGACGCCGCCAGCGCGCCGGTGGCGGCGAAAACCGCGATGCCGGCATAGTCGAAGGCGAGGATGGGGTTCATGTATTAAGGGAGTAGGGGAGTAAGGGAATAGGGCAGTAGGGCGTTAGAGACGCATTCATAGCACGTCTCCGCGGTTGCCAGGAGCGACTTCCTACTGCCTTACTCCCCCCTATTCCCTTGTCCCCCTACTCACGCATCCTTCTCGGCCTGCTCGTTCACCGGACCGGGCTCCGCGGCCTGGGCGGGGGCGGCCTTGGGGCCGCCCTTGGCGATGCCGACCATGGCCGGGCGCAGCACGCGGTCGCCGATGGAGTAGCCTGACTGCACCACCTGCACGACAGTGCCGTTCGGCACGTTGGGGTTGGGCACCTCGAACATCGCCTGGTGGAAATTGGGGTCGAAGCGTTCGCCCTGCGGTTCCAGCTTCTTCACACCGTGGCGTTCGAGCGCCGAGAGCATGGCGCGCTCGGTGATGTCGACGCCTTCGAACAGCGCCTTGAAACCGGCATCGCCTGCCTCCTTCGCCTCGGCCGGCACGGCATCGAGCGCGCGGCGCAGATTGTCCGACACCGTCAGCATGTCACGCGCGAAATTCGTTACGGCATAGGTGCGCGCATCCGCGACGTCACGCTGGGTGCGGCGGCGCAGGTTTTCCATTTCGGCTGCGAGGCGAAGCGCCCGGTCCTTGAGCTCCTCGTTCTCCTTCATCAGCCGCACCAGCGCCTCATAGTCGCCGTCATTGCCCTGGCCGTTTTCACCGGGCGCGGCATCTTCGATGCGCTCGTCGTTCATGTCGTCGTTGGGCTTCTCGCTCATCGCGTCGGTCCTGCATCAACTGTTCGTGAGTTGTGCCCGATATCGATACTTGCGGTCGAAAAATCAAGGCTGGATCGGCGGTATGCAACCTCTTCCTGTTCGCTCGCAACGCGTTTGGCGCGCGACCATGGAGATTTGATCGCTCTATGGTGCTTGCGAGGCTGTCGTCGGGCCGCGTGGACAGCTACGCAAGAAAAGCCCGCCAATCTGGCGGGCTTCGCTTCCGACGACGATGAGGCGCGGCTTGCACCCGCGTGTTAGCCGATCTCCAATCTAGTTGGGAGAGAAGAGCCGTTTTTGTGCAGGGTCGTATTGGATGTTCGGATCAGATCCCAACACCGTCATCACCGCCGTAAAGTTTGCGGCATCGAGGCTCGGCGTTGTCGCGACCGTCCCTCCTGCCAATGCAAGCTGAACGACGCCGATCTTCTGATCGATGTCCCAGGAACCACGATAGTTCAAGACCTGCGGCATGCCATCCTCCCATGATTGAGAAGATAGATAATACACGTATAGATAGAGAATGGCTACCGTAGCATCCGGCTGATCATCTGCGCGGTATAGTCCACCATCGGCACGATGCGGGCATAGTTCAGCCGTGTCGGGCCGATGACGCCGAGCGCGCCGACGACGCGGGAATCCTTGTCGCGGTAGGGCGCGACCACCAGCGACGAGCCGGACAGCGAGAACAGCTTGTTCTCCGAGCCGATGAAGATGCGCACGCCCGATCCGCCCTCGGCGAGGTCGAGAAGCTGCATCAGCCCGTCCTTGGTCTCGAGATCCTCGAACAGGTGGCGCAGCAGCTGGATATCGGCCTCGGCGGTGACGTTCTCCAAGAGGTTGGCGCGGCCGCGCACGATCAGCGTCGCCGGCAGGCCGCCGTCGCCGCCCGACCAGACGGCCAGACCCTTGTCGACCAGATCCTGCGACAGCGCGTCGAGCGCCGTCTTGGTCTGCGCCTTGAGCCGGGCGACCTCGGCGCGGGCCTCGGCCAGCGTGCGCCCGACGATATGGGCGTTGAGGAAGTTCGACGCCTCCATGAGCTGCGAGGTGGTCACGCCCGGCGGCAGCTCGACGATGCGGTTCTCCACGTCCCCATTCTGCGACACCAGCACGGCGAGCGCCCGGGTCGGCTCGAGCTGGATGAATTCAAGATGCTTCAGTGGCACTTCGTTCTTGGCGGCTACGACGAGGCCGGCGCCGCGCGACATGCCCGACAGCATCTGGCTCGCCTCGGTCAGCATCTGCTCCAGCGTCGATCCGGAACCGGAGGCCTTCACCTGCGCGTCGATCGTGCGCCGCTCCTCCTCGGACAGGTCGCCCAGCTCCATGAAGGCGTCGACGAAGAAGCGCAGGCCCTTCTGGGTCGGCAGGCGGCCGGCCGAGATGTGCGGCGCGTAGATGAGGCCGAGCTGCTCCAGGTCGCTCATCACGTTGCGCACGGTCGCCGGCGACAGCGAGGCGGGCAGCATGCGCGACAGGTTGCGCGAGCCGAGCGGCTCGCCGTCGCGCAAGTAGGAATCGACGATCGCCCGGAAGATGTCCCGGGAGCGGACGTCGAGCGACTGGAGATTCTGATCGAAGACCGGGTTCGTCATGGCCGGAGGATGGGACCGGAGCGCTGGATTCTGTGCAGAAGAATATAGTCGGGTGCGCGACCCGTGCAACCGAGCCGGCGTTTCGGTTGCTCCGCGCCTAGACTGCGTCTACAAGCGCCCTTCTCCAGCCAACCGGAACCGAGTCATGCGTCCTTCCAAGCGCCAGCCCGACGAGATGCGGGCCATTTCCTTCGAACGCGGCATTTCCAAACATGCCGAGGGCTCGTGCCTCGTCAAGTTCGGCGACACGCATGTCCTGTGCACCGCGAGTCTCGAGGAAAAAGTGCCCGGCTGGCTGCGCAATACCGGCAAGGGCTGGGTCACCGCCGAATACGGCATGCTGCCGCGCTCGACCGGCGACCGTATGCGCCGCGAGGCGGCGAGCGGCAAGCAGGGCGGCCGCACCATGGAAATCCAGCGCCTCATCGGCCGCTCGCTGCGCTCCGTCGTCGACCTGCAGGCACTCGGCGAGGTGCAGATCACGGTCGACTGCGACGTGATCCAGGCCGACGGCGGCACGCGCACGGCGGCGATCACCGGCGGCTTCGTCGCGCTGCACGACTGCCTCTCCTGGATGGCGGCGCGCAAGATGACCGACGTCTCCAAAGTGCTGAAGGACCACGTCGCGGCAATTTCCTGCGGCATCCACGACGGCGTTCCGGTGCTCGATCTCGACTATCTGGAGGACTCCTCCGCTGGCACCGACGCCAACTTCGTCATGACCGGGAAGGGCGGCATTGTCGAAATCCAGGGCACGGCGGAAGGAATCCCCTTCACCGAGGAGGAATTCGCCGCGCTGATGGGGCTCGCCAAGAAGGGTATTGCCCGGCTGGTCGACCTGCAGAAGATGGCGGTGGCGTAAGCCTCCGGCATCAGGCCCCTGCAAGGAGCTGCCGATGAAACCCTCCGCCGTCCTCGAATCCGCCCTCTACGTCACCGACCTCGCCGCCGCCGAGCATTTCTACGGCGCGGTGCTCGGGCTGGAGCCGCTCGGCAGGGTCGAGGGGCGGCACGCTTTCTTCAGATGCGGCGGAAGCGTCGTGCTCCTGTTCAGCGCCGAGGCGACCCGGCATCCGCCGGCACCCGATGCGCGCCTGCCGGTGCCGCCGCATGGCACCGTGGGCGAGGGACATCTTTGCTTCGCGGCGACCGAGGCGGAGATCGACCGCTGGAAGGCGCATCTGATCGAAGCCGGTGTGGCGATCGAGGCCGAGTTCGAATGGCCGCAAGGCGGCCGCTCCATTTATTTCCGCGATCCGTCGGGCAATTCGCTCGAATTCGCCAATCCATCCATCTGGGGGCTCTGATGAGGGATCTCGGCAAGCGCATCGTCGTCGCCAGCCACAATGCCGGCAAGCTGGCGGAGTTCGCCGACCTTCTGGCGCCGTTCGGGCTGGAGGCGAGGTCCGCCAAGGAATACGGCCTGCCGGAGCCGGAGGAGACGGGGACGACTTTCGAGCAGAACGCCTACATCAAGGCCTATGCGGCTGCGTCCGCCACCGGCCTGCCGGCCATGTCGGACGATTCCGGCCTGGTGGTCGACGCGCTGGACGGCGCGCCCGGCGTCTACACGGCGGACTGGGCGACGAAGCCGGACGGCACGCGCGACTTCATGATGGCGATGCAGAAGACCGAGGATGCGTTGCAGAAGGCGGGTGCGACCGTGCCGGACCAGCGCACCGGCCGCTTCGTCGCGGTCATCTGCCTTTGCTTCCCCGACGGCGAGGCGGAGTATTTCCGCGGCGAGGCCGAAGGCACGCTGGTCTGGCCGCCGCGCGGAACCAGTGGCTTCGGCTACGATCCGGTCTTCCTGCCCGACGGGCATTCGCGTACCTTTGGCGAGATGACCGCCGAGGAAAAGCACGGCTGGAAGCCCGGCATGGAAACCGCCACCTCGCACCGCGCCTGCGCCTTCAAGAAGTTCGCCGAGGCGAGATTGGGGTTGAAGTGACCTCGGTCGGCCGCCCCCTCACCGCATCGCTTCGCTCGGCACCTCTCCCCGAGGGGAGAGGAGGACGCGGTGGCGACGCGGCGCCCTTCTTCTTCCCGGCGGGGAGAAGGTGGCCCGAAGGGCCGGATGAGGGGGCGTGCTAGTGCGGTTGCTCACCGACCCCGGCTTCGGCGTCTACCTGCACTGGCCGTTCTGCGCGGCGAAGTGTCCGTATTGCGACTTCAACAGCCATGTCCGCCACCAGCCGCCGGACCAGGCGCGTTTCGCGCAGGCCTTTCGCCGCGAGCTGGAGCACTTCCGCGCTCGCACCGGGCCGCGCGAAGTGACGTCGATCTTCCTCGGCGGCGGCACGCCGTCGCTGATGGAGCCTGAGACCGTCGGCGCGCTGCTCGATACAGTGGCGGAGCTCTGGACCGTGCCGGAGGGCATCGAGGTGACGCTGGAGGCCAATCCCTCCTCGGTCGAAGCCGGGCGCTTCCGCGGCTACCGCGCCGCCGGCGTCAACCGCGTCTCGCTCGGCGTCCAGGCTCTGAACGATCCGGACCTGCGCTTCCTAGGCCGGCTGCACGACGTGGCGGAGGCCAAGCGCGCCATCGGGCTGGCGCGTGACATCTTTCCGCGGCTTTCCTTCGACCTGATCTATGCCCGTCCCGGCCAGTCGCTCGACGCCTGGCAGCGCGAGCTCGGCGAGGCGATCGACCTCGCGGCCGACCACCTGTCGCTGTACCAGCTAACCATCGAGGAAGGCACGCGCTTCCATGCGCTTCACGCGGCGGGCAAGTTCGTCATGCCCGATCCGGATCTCTCGGCCGACCTCTATGCGCTGACGCAGTCGGTGACGGCCCAGCGCGGCCTGCCGGCCTACGAGATCTCCAATCACGCCAGGCCGGGCGCGGAAAGCCAGCACAACCTCGTCTACTGGCGCTACGGCGAATATGTCGGCGCCGGCCCCGGCGCGCATGGGCGCTTCGTCGAGAATGGCCGCCGCGTCGTCACCTTCACCGAGAAGATGCCGGAGACCTGGGCCAATCTGGTCGAGGCCAACGGCCACGGCGTGGTGGGCGGCGAGGTCCTCCACCGGAGCGAGGAGGCCGACGAGTTCCTGATGATGGGGCTGCGGCTTGCCGAAGGCATCGACCTCGCCCGCTACGAGGACATGGCCGACCAGCCGCTGTCCTTGAAGCGTATCGCCGTGCTGCAGGGCGAGGGGCTGGTCGAATCGTTGGGCAATTCCCGGCTGCGCGCCACGCCGACCGGCATGATCGTGCTCGACGCCCTCGTTGCCGATCTCGCGCGGACCGACTAGCGCTTGACGACGCTGAATTTGTTTTCCGGGAGTTTCGAACCCTGCACGCCGCCTTCGCGGCGATGAGGGTCGGCCCTGCCACCCGGATCGCCGGCGGGGCCGTCCTGGTCGCCGTCCGCTGAGCGGGCACCCTGCGATGCGTCCATCGTATGGACGAGATACTCGATCTTCGCCGAGAAGCGTGCAGCGGCGCTCATGAGCGGGGCAGCCGCTCCCAGGGCTTCGGCAGGTTGACCGGCAGCGGCGTTGCCGGCTGGGTCGCGGCGTCCTTGACGTCGGCCCGCCGCAGGGCTGGCGGCCGCGGCGGCTTTTCCTTCCGGCGCTCGCGTCCGGCATAGTAGGGTTCGTAGCTGTCGTGAATGAGCAGGCCGTCCATCCTTCGCCTCCTGATGTCCGATGCCTAAATCCGCCGAATCGGTTTTCGTTCCCGATCGTGGCGCGGGCGTGGCGATGCTCTTCCCTTGGACCGGACGGGCATGCGACACACGGCGCATGAGCAGGCACGACACATCTCCCGAAGCCTCGCCGCGCCGGACCTTCCTCGTCGGTGAGGCGGAGGTCGTCGCGCGTCCGCTGGAGCCGGCGCTCTATCTGGTCGCAACGCCGATCGGCAACCTCGGCGACATCACGCTGCGCGCGCTGGAGACGCTCGCTGCGGCGGACGTGCTGGCCTGCGAGGACACGCGCGTCACCCGCAACCTGCTCTCGCGCTACGGCATCCGCCAGCGGCCGGTGTCCTATCACGAGCACAATGCCGCCGAGGCCGGCCCCGGCCTGATCGCGGCCCTTGCCGAGGGCAAGAGCGTCGCGCTTGTCTCCGATGCGGGCACGCCGCTGGTGTCCGATCCCGGCTATCGGCTGGTGGGCGAGGCGATCGGCGCGGGGCACCGCGTCGTGCCGATCCCCGGCGCATCGGCGCCACTCGCCGCGCTGACCGCCAGCGGCCTGCCGTCGGATGCATTCCTGTTCGCCGGCTTTTTGCCGGTGAAGGACGGCCAGCGCAGGCAGCGGCTGGAAGCTTTGAAGGCGGTGCCGGCGACGCTGATCTTCTTCGAATCGCCGCGCCGTCTCGACGATGCGCTGGCGGCGATGGCCGAGGTGCTCGGCGACCGTCCGGCCGTGGTCGGGCGCGAGCTGACGAAGACCTTCGAGGAGTTCCGCCGCGCCGGTCTTGCCGACCTCGCCGCGCACTATGGCTCGGTCGATGCGCCCAAGGGCGAGGTGGTGATCTGCGTCGGTCCGCCGGCTGAGGAGGTGGCAGACGTCGAGGATGTCGACCGGCTCCTCGTCTCGCTGGCGGCGGAAATGTCGGCGTCGAAGGCCGCCGCCGAGGCGGCGCGGCTGACCGGGCAGCCGAAACCCGGCCTTTATCGCCGGCTCCTCGAACTCAAGGGGGAGGGCGGTGGCGCCTGACGGCCGTCGCAAACGCCTGCGCGCCTATCGCCTCGGCTTCCGGGGCGAGTTCCTCGCTTCGGTCGCCCTGATGGCCAAGGGCTACCGCATCGTCGCGCGGCGCTATCGCACCAAGCTCGGCGAGATCGACCTGATCGCCCGGCGCGGCGACCTGATCGCCATCGTCGAGGTCAAGGCGCGGCCGACGCTGGCGCAGGCGATGGATGCGATCGGTCGCGAGTCGGCCTGGCGCATCGAGGGCGCGGCCGACATGTGGCTGTCGTGCCAGCGCGATTTCCCGCGCCTGTCGGTGCGCTTCGACATGGTGGCGGTGCTGCCGTGGCGCTGGCCGGTGCATGTCGAGAATGTTTTTTCAGGCAGGCGGTAGCCGCACCTCATACTTCCCTTGCGGAACGACGACATCCCCTGCACTCTGAATGGTCTCAATAACCTTCGGAGTTATCGATATGTGTCACGCCTGCGTTATCGAGAACGTCAAGTCGAACATGCTGTCGCGCCGCGCCTTGTTCCGCGGTCTCGCCGGGGCGGGTGCTGTCGCCGCTGTCGCGTCGGCTCCTGCGCCGCTGTTTGCCCAGTCCGCCGCGCCCGGTAAGGCGCATGACCTGACCCACGAGCTCTACGACAAATTCCCGACCTACTTCGGCGCCCAGCAGTTCTGGATGGATCAGAAGTTCAGCCATGCGAAGGACACGTTCAACCTGTTCGAATGGCGGCTGAGCGAGCACACCGGCACTCATATCGATGCGCCGCTGCATTTCACCGCCGACGGCAAGTCGGTTGCCGAACTGCCGGTGGAGGACCTCGTCGGGCCGCTCGTCGTCATCGACATCAAGGCCAAGGCCGCCGACAACCCGGATGCGCAGGTGACGCCCGAAGATATCAAGGCTTGGACCGACGCCAACGGGCCGCTGCCGGACGGCGCGGTGGTGGCGATGAACTCGGGCTGGTCGGCGCATGTCGCCACCGACAAGTTCCGCAACCTCGGCGCCGACGGCAAGACGATGCACTTCCCCGGCTTCCACGTCGACGCCATTAAGCAGCTTCTCGAAGGGTCGACCAAGGCGATCGCGGTCGACACGCTGTCGCTCGACTTCGGCCAGTCGCCCGACTTCATCGTCCACAACACCTGGCTGCCTGCCGGCCGCTACGGCATCGAGGGCATCACCAACCTCGACGCCCTGCCTGCCAAGGGCGCAACCATCGTCGTCGGCGCGCCGAAGGTGAAGGGCGGCACCGGCGGCCCGGCGCGGGTGTTTGCGCTCGTGTAACGGCCTATCGCGCCGCCAACACCGCCAGTCGCGGGTCGGCGGCGAAGAGCGCGATCGGAAACGACAGGCGAGCCTCGGGGCGGTCGCACAGCGCGATCGCCTCACGGGCCGAGAAGCCGATGCGCCATGTGGCGTATCGGGCAGGCGCCGGTGCGGAGAAGGCGAGACAGGACAGGAGCGCCAGGTTCGCCCTGCCGTGCGGATCGCGGATCGATCGGTAGCGGATCGCGGTCACTCCGGCCGCGCGGGCGGCGTCAGCCAGATCGAGGCAGGCCGAATAGTCGGCCGGATGGGTCCAGAGCGCTGCATCGGAGGAGAATGGCGCCGCCGTCAGGTCGATGGCGGCGTCGACGCGGAAGGCTACCTCGAACCCGGTGAATTCGAGCGGATTGCGCGGAAAGGGCGTCGTCGGACTCTCGGCGAAGAAGAGCAGCCGGTAGAAGACGGTCTCTGCCACCGCGGTTTCAGGGTGCTCGGCCGCATAATAGACGCCTGGCGAATAGCCTTCGCGCCGGAACCTCGAACTCCCAGGATATCGTCCGTATCGGAACGGCGTCGACAGGAGGTAGTGGAGGCCGGAACATTCGGGCGGGCCGGGCGGCTTCGTCCGTTCCAGTTCCTCCTCCAGCAGCGCCTGCTCTTCCAGCGTGTCGACCAGTTTCATCGTCGACACGCGATGCTGCGCCTCGACGAGGCGCCAGCAATCGCCGCCGAGCGGCCTCGCCTCAGACCGGAGCGCGTCGGGCGTCCAGATAGGCGAGGACATGGGTGAGCCCGTCTATGCTTCTGATGCGCGCCAGCGGCTGTCCGCCCAGCGCGAGGTTCTCGGCGCGCAGCCAGTGGCGCGAGGCAGCATCGTCTCCGCCCATGATGGCGTCCAGCGCGCGGTAGAGCCTGACGAAAAGCAGCGCCAGCTCATAGGGCTTGCCGGAGAGGCGGAAGCTGGCGTCGCCCCGCTTCATCCGCGACAGGCTTGCCTCCGACACGCCAATGATCGCGGCGAGATCCCTGCCCGAAACATCGAGCAGATCAGCGGCCCGTGTTACGGCCTTGGCGGCGACCACGGAAGTGTCCAGCGGGTGGTCGAGTTTGAGCGCGGTCGACACAGCAAAATCCTTTCTGTTGAAAGGAAATATAGATCTTCTTTCGCAAGAAATCAAACCTGCGACCTACACGCGTGCCGTCACCTTCATCGGCAGGCCACCCTCCGGCTGGGTGGTCAGCTTCTGCACCGGCCACGGCCTGGTCTCCGCCACCGTGTCGAAGCGGAAGCGCGAGAGGAGCACGGCGAGCGCGATAACGGCTTCCTGCATGGCGAAACTGGCGCCGATGCAGATGCGCGGGCCGGCGCCGAAGGGGAGATACTGATATCGGTCGATCGCGTCGCGCCGCCCGGGATGGAAGCGCGACGGCATGAAGGCGTCGGGCTTGTCCCAGAGCTTGCGGTGGCGATGCACCGTCCACGGCATGACGAGCACGGTCGCGCCCTTGCGCAGGACGAGGTCGCCGTAGCGGTCTTCTTCCACCGGCTCGCGGTTGATCGACGGCGCCGGCGGATAGAGCCGCATCGCCTCCTCGAAGGCCGCGCGCGTCAGCGGCATGGCGTCGAGCCATTTCACCGGGTCCGACTCGCGGGCGAGGACGGAGGCGATCTCTTCCTCGATCTTCTCGCGCTCCCACGGCGATTCCGCGAGGCAGTAGATGGTCCAGCCGAGCGCGCGGGCAGTGGTCTCGTGGCCGGCGCCGATGAAGGTGATGATGTTGTCCTCGACCTCGCCGCGCGTCAGCCCGTCGGGTCCTTCCGCCCTCAGCAGCAGGGTGAGGAAGTCCTGCGGCGCGCTGCCGGGATCCTTCGCCAGGTGCTCCTCACGCAGCGCGATCGTGTCGGCGACGATGCCGCGGAAATAAGCCATCGTCTTGCGTCCGCGGATACGCGTGATGCGCGGCAGCCAGTCCGGCGCCCTGAGCAGGTCGAGCGGGTCGACGCGGCCCATGGTCTCGAACAGGCGGTCGATCTGGGCTTCGAACGTGCCGGGAGGCGCTGCGATCTCGCCGGAAAACAGCGTCTCGGCCAGGATGTCGTAGGTCAGCGTCGTCATGTCGCGCGCCAGGTCGACCGTTGTGCCCGACACGTAGCGGTCAGCGAAGTCCTGGGTGCGCTTCAGCATCGGCTGCGCGAAGCCGAAGATATGGCGGGGCGTGAACACCGGCGCCATCGCCTTGCGCGAGCGTTTCCAGGTGTCCCCCTCGGCGGTCAGCAGCCCGTCGCGCAGGATCGGCCGCAACACCTTCTGCCGTACCGTCGACATGCGGTAGTTCTTGACGTTGTCGACGAGGATATGCCGGATCAGCCCGGGATCGTTGGCGACCACCAGCGGCCCGCCGAAGCCCGAGACAGAGATCCAGGGCTGGTTGTAGGACGGCTCGCCCCACAGTTCGAGCGGATTGCGGTAGACGATCCGCATCATTTCCAGCGTCGACGGTGGCGAGGTCCGCGGTTTCGGCGCGGGCGGCACGAAGGGGGCGGGCGTTGCGTCCATCGATCGGAAATCCGTTTCGTCCTCTACATAGGTGATGTGCGACATGCCGCCAACTTCACTCGACGCGTGATCGTGTGGCACATGGTCGTCACGCGACAGAAACCCTGGAAAAGTCGCCTGAATTTCGTTCCGGCGTGCGGTTCGGCTTGATAAAAGGGCGTGAGTGCAACTTTATCTGTCATCGGAAGTTTGAGTATCCCGGAGAAGGGCAAAAGAGGTTCACAAGCGGAAGTCTGGAATGTCGTGCAGGATACTTGTGGTTGAAGACGAAATCTTCGTCGCTATCGAGATAGAACACGTGGTTTCTCAGATGGGCCATCGGCCGATCGGCATTGCGGCCGACAGCCGCAAGGCGGAGGAACTGGCGGGCGAAGCCGAAGTGGCGTTGGTCGACCTGAATCTGCGCGACGGTCCGACCGGTCCGGCGATCGGGCGCATGCTTGCCGAGAAGCATGGCGTGACGGTGGTGTTTGTCACCGCCAATCCTTCACAACTCGGCGAGGGAGTTCCTGGAACGCTCGGTGTGATCCCAAAGCCCGTCAACGACGACGAGATGCGTCAGGCGGTGAGTTTCGCGATTGCGCATCGGCAGCGTCAGGAGGCAATGCCGCCGGCAAGCATGACGCTCTTTAGCGCTGATACGAGCAGACTCGCCAGCTGATATCCGGCTGGTCTAGGCGGAGCGACGGAGCGCCCGCGCCGGTATCGTGACGCGCACGCGCAGACCGTCCTGTTCCCACATCCGTTCCAGCCGCCCGGACAACTGACCTTCAACCGACAAGGACATCAGCCGGCTGCCAAAGCCCTCCTGCCGAGCTGGGGCCGTAATGGCCGATCCGCTCTCCTTCCACTCGATAAAGAGATTATCGGGGTCGGTATCGAGCCGAACGACAACCCGGCCGTTCTTCTCCGCGAGAGCGCCATACTTTGCAGAGTTTGTCGCGAGTTCGTGCAACAGCAACGAAATCGGTGTGGCGGATCGCTCGTCGATCCGCGCATCGTCGCCGGAGATCGACAGCCGGTCGTCTCCTTCATCGCGATAAGGCTTCAGCAAGGTTGTGATGAGGCCCTTCACAGTCATTTCGATCCCGGCCGGCCGGGATGCGGCCGAATGAGGCCGAACAAAGTCGTGTGCCACGCCGAGCGCCGAGATGCGCGCCCGCAGGGTGCTCGCCAACGGCGCCAGTTCGGGATAGGTGCGCGCCGAAAGCGCGACGATCCCGCTCATTACGGAAAAGATGTTCTTGATCCGGTGACTGAGTTCCTGAGCCACTATCTCGCGTTCTTCTGCCACGAGCTTGGTTTCGTGGATGTCAGTACAGGTGCCGAACCATCTCACGATGCGACCGTCATTGCCGCGGATGGGCATCGCCCTGCCGAGCGTCCAGCGATATTCCCCGCTGTGGTGCCTCAAGCGATACTCGATCTGATAGGGCTCGCCGGTCGCAAGCGAATGCCTCCAGGCGGCCCAGGCTTTTTCCTGATCGTCGGGATGGAACATCCCGTTCCATCCCTCGCCGTCCGTGGAGCCCTCGGGCACTCCGGTATATTCGTACCAACGGGCATTGTAGTAGTCGTGATATCCGTCCGGAAGCGTGGACCACACCATCTGCGGCATCGAGTCGGCGATCGCCCGGAACTTCGCTTCGCTCTGCGCCAGTTGTTCAGCGACCATCTTCTGATCGGTGATGTCCACCGCGACGCCTGCAAGCCGAACAGGCGTGCCGTCCGGGTCGACGATCACGCGGCCGGTGGCGAGGACCCAGCGTTCTTCCGCTCTCCGGCCAGCCAGCCGATACTCGGCCCGGAAAGGGCTTCGTTCAGCGATCGACTTTTCAATTGCCGCGGTCAGTACCTCGCGGTCCGAGACATGAACACTGTCGATGTAAGTCGCAATCGGGGCACCGGCTCGCGATGCTTCAGGATCGACGCCGAACATATCATCAAATCGCTCGTCGGCGGTCACCCGATCGGCAATGAGATCCCAGTCGAACACCCCGACGATGCCGGAAGCATCCAACGCCAGTGACAGCCGCTCTTCGCTCCGCGCCAAGGCCCGTTCGGCAAGTACGCGTTTCGTCATCTCGCTGACGATCACCAGTTCCGCGATCGGCACGCCGCGCTCGTCGAGCACGGGGCTGTAGTTCAGATCGAGCCATAGATCTTCGAAGACGCCGGTCCGATCCAGGGTCATTTTCTGATCGGTGAAGGAGACGGTCTCGCCGGAAAGAACCCGTTTCAGGATCTCAAGATTGAATTCGGCGATCTCCGGCCAGGCGATCGCGACATCCTTGCCCAATATTTCCGGATGCCGCAGGCCAGCAAAAACGGCATAGCCGTCATTGTAGACCAGAACACCGGTTTCACCCATCAGCATGACCATGGGGACCGGCGAGGACAGCATGATCCTGACTGCCGCGCGGAGACACTCAGGCCAAGCCTGTATCGGGCCGACAGCCGTTCCTCCCCAATCGAAGCTGTTGATCAGACCGAGCATCTCGCCGGAGCCGGCGCCCTTGGGGGAAACACCGCCGGCAGCCGGGAATATGGTATTGGGCATCGTGGAGAGATCTCGGGAAAAAGCGGGCGAGTTTGAATATCTATAGATGCAGTTTTGTCTTTGTCACGATGCCGGAACGGAAGTTGCCGGCTGTGAAAACGCGGAGATCGGCCCCCGGTTCCGCCCTGCCGGGCTGCCAAGGCCATTCCGGGAGCATTTAGCGGGGATAGCTCGGCATTCGACCGCCCTATCGGGGCCTGCAAACTTGGAAAGACCCCATCAAGCGCCTATATCTAGGCAGGGTTTGACGCCTGATTCGGCGTGATCCGAGCGCCTGTCCGGCGCGCTGGAGAAAAAGCACTGCATGAGCGATAACACCGAGAATCCGGCTGCCGCCGCGCCCGGAAACGAACCGGCCGAGTACGGCGCCGATTCCATCAAGGTTCTCAAGGGGCTGGACGCCGTCCGCAAGCGTCCCGGCATGTACATCGGCGACACCGACGACGGCTCGGGCCTGCACCACATGGTCTATGAGGTCGTCGACAACGCGATCGACGAGGCGCTGGCCGGCCATGCCGACCTGGTGACCGTGACGCTCAATCCGGACGGCTCCTGCACCGTCACCGACAACGGCCGCGGCATCCCCACCGACATCCATTCTTCGGAAGGCGTGTCGGCGGCGGAAGTCATCATGACGCAGCTCCACGCCGGCGGGAAATTCGACCAGAATTCCTACAAGGTTTCGGGCGGCCTGCACGGCGTCGGCGTGTCCGTCGTCAACGCGCTCTCGATCTGGCTGAAGCTCAAGATCCGCCGCGACGGCAAGATCCACGAGATGAGCTTCACCCATGGCAATGCCGACGGGCCGCTGGCCGTGACGGGCAGCTATGAGGCGCGCAAGGTGTCCGGCACCAACGAAGGCCGCAGCGGCACCGAGGTGACGTTTATGCCGTCGAGCGAGACCTTCACCATGGTCGAGTTCGACTACAACACGCTGGAACACCGGCTGCGCGAGCTCGCCTTCCTCAATTCGGGCGTCCGCATCGTGCTGACCGACGCGCGCCATGCCGATGTGAAGGTGCAGGAACTGCACTACGAGGGCGGGCTCGAGGAGTTCGTGAAATATCTCGACCGGGCCAAGAAGCCGCTGATCACAGCGCCGATCGCCATCCGCGCCGAGCGTGACGGCATCACGGTCGAGGTCGCGATGTGGTGGAACGACTCGTACCACGAGAACGTGCTGGCCTTCACCAACAACATCCCGCAGCGCGACGGCGGCACCCATCTGGCCGGCTTCCGCGGCGCGCTGACGCGCCAGGTCACCGGCTATGCCGACACGTCCGGCATCTCCAAGAAGGAGAAGGTCTCGCTCACCGGCGACGACTGCCGCGAGGGCCTGACGGCCGTGCTGTCGGTCAAGGTGCCCGATCCGAAATTCTCCTCGCAGACCAAGGACAAGCTGGTGTCCTCCGAGGTCCGCCCGGTGGTCGAGAGCCTCGTCAACGAGGCGCTCGGCACCTGGTTCGAGGAGCATCCCGCCGAGGCGAAGGTGCTGGTGGCGAAGGTCGTCGAGGCCGCCGCCGCCCGCGAGGCGGCCCGCAAGGCGCGCGAACTCACCCGGCGCAAGGGCGTGCTGGACATCACCTCGCTGCCCGGCAAGCTCGCCGACTGCCAGGAACGCGATCCGGCCAAGTCCGAAATCTTCATCGTCGAGGGCGACTCTGCAGGCGGCTCCGCCAAGGGCGGGCGTTCGCGCCAGAACCAGGCGATCCTGCCGCTGCGCGGCAAGATCCTCAACGTCGAGCGCGCCCGCTTCGACCGCATGCTGTCGTCCGACATGATCGGCACGCTGATCACCGCGCTCGGCACCGGCATCGGCAAGGACGAATTCAACGCCGACAAGCTGCGCTACCACAAGATCATCATCATGACGGACGCCGATGTCGACGGCGCCCACATCCGCACGCTGCTCTTGACCTTCTTCTTCCGCCAGATGCCGGAGCTGATCGAGCGAGGCCATCTCTACATCGCCCAGCCGCCGCTCTACAAAGTCTCGCGCGGCAAGAGCTCGCAATACCTCAAGGACGAGACCGCTTTTGAGGAGTTCCTGATCGAGTCCGGGCTGGACGAGGCGACCCTGACGGTCGCGGGTGGCGAGGTGCGCGCCGGTCAGGATCTGCGCGCCGCGATCGGCGATGCGCTCGCCGTGCGCGGCCTCATCAACGGCCTGCATACCCGCTACAACCGCGCCGTGGTCGAGCAGGCGGCAATCGCCGGCGGCCTGAACGCCGAGATCGCGGGCGA
Organism: Mesorhizobium australicum; assembly: GCF_900177325.1. NCBI lineage: Bacteria > Pseudomonadati > Pseudomonadota > Alphaproteobacteria > Hyphomicrobiales > Phyllobacteriaceae > Mesorhizobium > Mesorhizobium australicum. Next base: position 932,126 of record NZ_FXBL01000004.1, read on the forward strand.
TCCGGCCCGCGCGATCGACATGGCGGCCAGGATCGCCGCGCGCCTCGACCTGATCGCCGAGGACACCGAGCGCGGCTGGGAAGGCCGGACCAGCACGTCCAACGAGGGCGCCGGCGGCTTCATCTTCGAGCGCACCGTGCGCGGCGTGCGCGAATATGCGCATCTCGACATGGGGCTGCTGAACTCGGCCGACGCCCGCGCGCTCGACCGCTACGCGCAGCGCCTCGGCGAGGTTTACGGCACGCCGCCGGTGCTGCGCCGCAAGGATGTGAACGAGACGATCACCGGACCGGTGGCGCTGCTCGACGCCGTGTTCGCGGCGGGCCGCAAGGGTCTCACCATGCAGCGCTACAAGGGCCTCGGCGAGATGAACGCCGAACAGCTCTGGGAGACGACGCTCGACCCGAACGTCCGCTCGCTGCTGCAGGTCAAGGTGACGGAGGCAAACGACGCCGACTCGCTCTTCGCCCGCCTGATGGGCGACGACGTCGAGCCGCGCCGGGAGTTCATCCAGGACAACGCGCTGAGCGTGGCCAACCTGGACGTCTGACCCAAAGGCGCCCTTATCGGGCAATACGGCGAGGGGCTTCGGCTCCCGGCGTCGTTTGCCAGCCGGAGAGGCGAACGGATGACGACGCCAGCGGAAAATAATCCGTTGGCGGCCAGCGCAGGCCGCTTCCCGCCGGCCGTGCGGCATGCGAATGTCCTTACCGCGCGGCGAGGGGTGCCGCGTTTCTTTCGGGGACTTTTTCCATGAACAGCCTTTTCATGCGCAGCCTGGCGGCTGCCGCATTCGCCACGACGGCCGTGCTTGCGGCGTCGTCCTTATCGCTGGCGAGCGACGTGACGTTCGTCATGAAGAATTCGCATCCCAACGCGCTGGAGGTCGAGCTCTACAGCCAGGACCGCGATCATGTCTGGCCGGGCAACAACCAGGTCTATTATCTCGACGACGGCGAGACGAAGACCATGCCGCTTTCCTGCGAGGAGGGCGAGACGATCTGCTACGGCGCCTGGATTTCGGGCGACAAGGGCACCTATTGGGGTGTGGGGCCGGAAAATTCCGAGAATTGCGACGACTGCTGCTACACCTGCACCGGCGGCGAGACCGAGGAAATCGATCTGGTCCCGTAGGGCACGCTATCGTGGCTTCACGAGATCAAGTAAGGGGCGCGGAGACATCCGCGCCCTTTTCAGTTTGCGAGCCTCGATGACGACCGACCGAAACGCCGTGCCGATCTTCCTCGGCATCGACACCGGCGGCACCTATACGGACGCCGTGCTGTGGGCGGAGGACCGCGGCGTCGTCGCCAAGGCGAAGTCGCTGACCACAAGGCACGATCTCGCCGAGGGTATTTCCGGCGCGGTGGACGCGGTGCTCGACAAGGCGGCGGTCGCGCCGTCCTCGATCAAGCTCGTTTCCATGTCGACCACGCTGGCGACCAATGCGCTGGTGGAAGGGCAGGGCGGGCGCGTCGCACTGGTGATGGTCGGCTTCTCGGCGGCGGACCTCGAGCGCGACGGGCTCAAGGCAGCACTCGGCTCCGATCCGGTCGTCTTCTGCCCCGGGGGCCACGATGTCCACGGCAATGCCCAGCCCCTCGACCTGTCTGCGCTGGGGGAGGCGCTGCCGGCGCTCGGCGGGTCCGTCTCGGGCTTCGCGGTCTGCGCCTATTTCGCCACGCGCAATCCCGCGCACGAGAACGCCGCGCGGGATATGATCCGTAAGGCGACCGGCCTTCCGGTCACGGCCAGCCACGAATTGACCTCGAAGCTCGGCGGCCCGCGCCGGGCGCTCACCACGCTGCTCAACGCCCGGCTGATCTCGATGATCGACCGGCTGGTGGCGGCGACCGAAGGCTTCCTTGCGCAGCGCGGCATCGAGGCGCCGCTGATGGTGGTGCGCGGCGACGGCGCGCTGGTGTCTGCGGCCTTTGCCCGCACGAGGCCGATCGAGACCATACTGTCCGGCCCCGCCGCCAGCCTCGTCGGCGCGCGCCACATGACCGGGCTGGACGACGCCATAGTGTCCGACATCGGCGGCACCACGACCGACGTCGCGGTGCTCGACAAGGGGAGGCCGCGCCTCGACCCGGAGGGAGCCACAGTCGGCGGCTTTCGCACGATGGTCGAGGCGGTGGCGATGCGCACCTTCGGCCTCGGCGGTGACTCGGAGGTCTCGCTGGAGGACGGCGGGCTTGCGCCGCGCATCCAGCTCGGCCCGCGGCGGCTGGTGCCTCTGGCGCTGGCTGGCGTGAGGCACGAGGCGGTTGTGAGGGAACATCTCGAACGCCAGTTGCGCGCGCCCAATCCCGGCCGCATGGACGGCCGCTTCGCCTTCCGCACCGGCGTGCCGGAGCGGCTGGCGGCAGGACTGACCGCACCCGAGCAGAAGCTCTACGACGCGCTGACCGACGTGCCGCAGCCGCTGGACCGGGTGCTTGCGTCCACCGCGCAGGCGGCGACGCTCAACCGGCTTGTCGCGCGCGGCCTCGTGCATGTCTCAGGTTTCACGCCGTCGGACGCGGCGCACGCGTTGGGACTGCAGCGCAACTGGAATGCGGCGACGGGCCGGATGGCGGCCGACTTGTTCGCCCGTCGCCGCGACGGCCGCGGCCAGCCGATTGCGGCGACGCCGGAGGAAATCTCGCGCCGCGTGCTCGATGCGCTGACCCGCCGCTCGGCCGAGGTGATTCTGGAGACGGCCTTCGCCGAAGACGGGCTGGATGGAGCCGCGACCGTCGCGCACGCGCTGGTGCAGCGCGCCGTCGACGGCGACCACGGCATTGCGCGGCTCGCGGTCTCGCTCGACCGGCCGGTGATCGGCCTCGGCGCCTCCGCGCCGCTGCATTATGAGGGGCTGCCGCCGCTCGTCGGCAACGACTGCGTCGTGCCGGAAGACACCGACGTCGCCAATGCACTCGGCGCGGTGGTCGGCCAGGTGCGCGTCTCGGTCGAGGCGCGCGTCAGCCAGCCGAAGGAAGGACTGTTCCGGGTCGCCGCCGGCGACACGATCCGCGACTTCCCGAGCGAGGAGGCCGCCATGGAGCTGGCGGAAACCGAGATCCGCGCCACAGCGGCGGAGCGCGCCCGGGAGGCGGGCGCGGCCGACGCCAATATCGAGCTGCTGCGGGACATCCGCGCCGCCACCGTCGAAGGCCAGCGCACCTTCATCGAGGCGATCCTGACCGCCACGGCCGCGGGCAGGCCCCGGATCGCTGAGTGATTTGCTTTTCTGAAGAGTGTTTGGCGGTTCGGACAGCTTGACGCCCTTCGCGCCCGCGTGTTGAAGCGGGCGCGACGAAAACGGGAGAACGTGCATGACCGACCGCATCGACATCGACGGATTGAAGATCGCGCGCGAGCTGCATGACTTCGTGGCCAACGAGGCGCTGCCCGGCACCGGCATCGATCCGGCGAAATTCTGGTCGGACTTCTCGGCCATCGTCCACGACCTCGCGCCGAAGAACCGGGCGCTGCTTGCCCGCCGCGACGAGCTGCAGGCGAAGATCGACGCCTGGCACCGCGACAACGGCGCGCCGGTCGATCTCGCGGTCTACAAGGCCTTCCTGTCCGACATCGGCTATCTGCTGCCCGAAGGCGCGGATTTCTCGGTCGCCACGGCGAATGTCGATCCCGAGATCGCGACCATCGCCGGCCCGCAGCTCGTCGTGCCGGTGATGAATGCCCGCTATGCGCTGAACGCCGCCAACGCCCGCTGGGGCTCGCTCTACGACGCGCTCTACGGCACCGATGCGATCCCCGAGACGGACGGCGCGGAGAAGGGCAAGGGCTACAATCCGGTGCGCGGAGCGAAGGTGATCGCCTGGGCGCGCGCATTCCTCGACGAGAGCGCGCCGCTCGACGGCGCCTCCTGGACGGACGCGAAGTCGTTCGACATCGCCATGGGCCGCCTAGCCGTGACGCTGGTGGACGGCCGCATGACCGGCCTGGCGGACGGCGCGCAGCTCGCCGGCTATCTCGGCTCGCCCGATGCCCCGTCGCAGTTCCTGCTGCGCAAGAACGGCCTGTTGGTCGAGGTGCTCATCGACGCCACGTCGGCGATCGGCAAGGACGATCCGGCCAACATTTCCGACATCTGGCTGGAATCGGCCATCACCACGATCATGGATTGCGAGGATTCGGTCGCGGCCGTCGACGCCGAGGACAAGGTCGTCGTCTACCGCAACTGGCTCGGCCTGATGAAAGGCGACCTGACCGAAGAGGTGTCGAAGGGCGGCAAGATCTTCACGCGCAAGCTCAATCCCGATCTCGACTACACGGCGCCGGACGGCTCGACCTTCGAGGTCACCTGCCGCTCGCTGATGCTGGTGCGCAATGTCGGGCACCTGATGACCAATCCGGCGATCCTGCTGAAGGACGGCTCGGAAGTGCCGGAGGGCATCATGGATGCCTTCATCACGGCCGCCATCGCGCTGCACGACGTCGGTCCCAACGGGCGCCGGAAGAACTCGCGCAAGGGCTCGATGTATGTCGTGAAGCCCAAGATGCACGGTCCCGACGAGGTCGCCTTCGCCTCCGAGATCTTCGCCCGCGTCGAGGATGCGCTCGGCATGGCCCGCAACACGATCAAGATGGGCATCATGGACGAGGAGCGTCGCACCACGGTGAACCTCAAGGAGGCGATCCGCGCCGCGAAGGAGCGGGTGGTGTTCATCAATACCGGTTTCCTCGACCGCACCGGCGACGAGATGCACACCTCGATGGAAGCCGGCCCGATGATCCGCAAGGGCGACATGAAGGCCGCACCGTGGATCCAGGCCTACGAGAACTGGAACGTCGACATCGGGTTGGCCTGCGGCCTGCAGGGGCGCGCCCAGATCGGCAAGGGCATGTGGGCGATGCCCGACCTGATGGCGGCGATGCTGGAGCAGAAGATCGCGCATCCCAAGGCCGGCGCCAACACCGCCTGGGTGCCGTCGCCGACCGCCGCGACACTGCACGCGACGCACTACCACAAGGTCGACGTGAAGGCCGTGCAGGACAGACTGAAGAGCCGCCCGCGCGCCAAGCTGGACGACATCCTCTCCGTGCCGGTCGCGATACGTCCCAACTGGACGCCGGAAGAGATCCAGCGCGAACTGGACAACAATGCCCAGGGCATCCTCGGCTATGTCGTGCGCTGGGTCGACCAGGGCGTCGGCTGCTCCAAGGTGCCCGACATCAACGATGTCGGACTGATGGAAGACCGCGCGACGCTGCGCATCTCCTCGCAGCACATCGCCAACTGGCTGCATCACAAGGTCTGCACCGAGGACCAGGTGACCGAGACGATGAAGCGCATGGCGGGCGTGGTGGACCGCCAGAACGCTGGCGACCCGCTCTACCGGCCGATGGCGCCCGATTTCGAGAACTCCATCGCCTTCAAGGCCGCCAGCGACCTGGTGTTCAAGGGCCTGGCCCAGCCGAACGGCTATACCGAGCCGGTGTTGCATGCACGGCGGCTGGAGCTGAAGGCACGGGATAAGGCGAGGTAACAGAGGACTGTCTTGCGCCCCCTCCACCATGCTTCGCATGGTCCCCCTCCCCCGCTTCGCAGGGGAGGATCGACCGCGGCGATCGGCCTCGACCTGATCCTCCCCCGTGCAAACGGGGGAGGGGGACCGCCGAAGGCGGTGGAGGGCGCGCAAAGTATTTTCGCCGAAGCGTCATGATCCTCCTCGCCATCGACACCGCCTCGTCCCTCTGCGCCGCCTGCGTCTACGACGCCGTGGCGGGCCGCGAGCTTGGCCGCGCCGTCGAGGACATCGGCAAGGGCCATGCCGAGCGGCTGATGGATGTGATCGCGGCAGCGCTCGCCTCTGCCGGGAAGACCCATGCCGATATCGGCGCCATCGCCGTCTCGATCGGGCCCGGCTCCTTCACCGGCATCCGTGTCGGCGTCGCCGCGGCGCGCGGGCTGGCGCTGGCGCTGAAGGTTCCGGCCCATGGCGTTACCACGCTCTCGGCCATTGCAGAGGAAGCCCGCGAGACCTTCCCCGGCCGCCGCATCGTCGCGTCGATCGACGCCAAGCGCGACGAGATCTATGTCGAAGAGCATGCGGCGGATAGCTCGATCACACATGGTCCGGCTATCGTTGCGGTGGATGAAGCGCCGGCTCTGCTCGACGGTGAGCGCCCCGTCCTTGCCGGGTCCGGCGCGGCGGTCATCGCGGCCGGCGCCGATCCGGCGCGATATGAGCTCGCGGGCGGGGCGGCGACCGCCGACATCGCCGTCTATGCCCGTCTCGCCGCCGCCGGCCGCAGCTTCAACTCGCCGCCGAAGCCGCTCTACCTGCGCGGGCCGGATGCGCGCCCGCAGGACGGGTTCGCGCTTCCGAGGAGGGCGCCCTGATGCGCCTGCCCTTCGTCTCCCGTCGCCGCGAATACATGGTCGAACGCCTGCTGCGCGACGATGCGCCGTCGGTGGCGAAGCTGCACAAGGAGGATTTCGCCCGGCCCTGGTCGCCGGGCGAGTTCGCCGACCTGATCGACCAGCCGACGGTGTTCGGTTTCATCGCGCGCGAGGTCGGCCGCAAGATGGACCCTGCCGGCTTCGTGCTGGCGCGGCTCGCCGCCGACGAGGCCGAGATACTGACCGTCGCCGTCGCGCGCGCCCATCGCCGCGAGGGCCTCGGCCGCGAGCTGATGGAGGCCGTGCTGCGCCAGCTTCACGCCGATCGCGCCTCGCATCTGCTCCTCGAAGTGGACGAGACCAATGCGCCGGCGCTGGCGCTCTACCACCGCCTCGGCTTCCGCGAGGTCGGCAGGCGGCGGAACTATTACGAGCATGCAGGCGCTCCGGCCACCGGCGCGCTTGTCATGCGCCGCGATCTCCGCTAGCGCGGCCGGGCGAGGTGGAGGGCACTCGGGCATGATCGGCTGGCTCCGCCTCGTGTTCGGCCTCGCTGTCGCGATCGTCGTCACTCCGCCGCTGATTCTGTGGCAGATGCTCGCCATGCGCTTCGGCTGGAACGAGAAGCCGGCACCGCGTCTGTGGCACCGCATCGTGCTCAGGCTGCTCGGCATCCGCGTCCATGTCCACGGCGACCTCGCCCGCGAGCGTCCGCTGCTGATCGCGGCGAACCACGTGTCCTGGAGCGACATCGTCGTTCTCAGCTCGATCGCCGACGTGCATTTCATCGCCAAGTCGGAGATGGCGACATGGCCGGTGTTCGGGCTGCTGGCGAGATGCCAGCGCAGCGTCTTCGTCGAGCGCGAGCAGCGTCGTAAGTCGGGCGCCCAGGCGAACGAGATCGGCTCGCGCATCGCCAAGGGCGACCCGATGGTGCTGTTCGCTGAAGGCACAACCGGCGACGGCAACCAGATCCTGCCCTTCAAGTCGACCCTGTTCGGCGCTGCAAAAGTGGCGCTGTCGAATGGTGGCGGCGAGCGCGTCTTTATCCAACCGGTCGCCATCGCCTACACCCGGCTGCACGGCATGCCGATGGGGCGCCAACATCGCGTGCACGCTGCCTGGATCGGCGACAGTGTTCTGGCGCCGCATATCGGCGCCCTGCTGCGGGAAGGGGCGATGGACGTGGAGGTACATTTCGGTGCGCCGGTGGAGTTCACGTCCGACAGCCGCCGCAAGGAGGTCGCGGCGGCCGCGGAAAACGAGGTGCGGCGCATGTTGTCGGCGGCGCTGTCCAATCCAGACCCGTCGCGCCGCAAACGCTGATCCGGCGCCCTGCCCGCCAGGGCATCTGTCGCTCGGCGTCAAAAAGCGCTATGAGCCCGCCCATGAACGAAGAGATGATGACCCTCGAGCCCCGCGGCGCGGGCGACGTGGCGGCCGGGACTGCCCCGAAGCGCTATTTCGTCAAGACGTTCGGCTGCCAGATGAATGTCTACGACAGCCAGCGCATGGCCGACGCGCTCGCCGCCGACGGCTACAGCGCGACCGAGAACCCCGACGACGCGGACCTGATCCTGCTCAACACCTGCCATATCCGCGAGAAGGCGGCGGAGAAGGTCTATTCCGACGTCGGCCGGCTGCGGGAGATCAAGGCGCAGCGCAAGGCGGCGGGCCAGCAGACGACGATCGCGATCGCCGGCTGCGTCGCCCAGGCGGAGGGTGCGGAGATCATCCGCCGCGCGCCGCTGGTCGACCTCGTCATCGGCCCGCAGACCTACCATCGGCTGCCGGACGCGGTGCGCCGCGCCCGCGCGGGCGAGAAGGTGGTCGAGACGGACTACGCGGTTGAGGACAAGTTCGACCACCTGCCAGCGCCGAAGCCTGCTGCCACCCGCAGCCGCGGCGTGACGGCCTTCCTCACCGTGCAGGAAGGCTGCGACAAGTTCTGCACCTTCTGCGTCGTGCCCTATACACGCGGCGCCGAAGTGTCCCGCCCCGTCGGCCAGATCATCGCCGAGGCCGAGCGGCTCGCCGCCTCGGGGGTGCGCGAGGTCACGCTCCTCGGCCAGAACGTCAACGCCTGGCACGGCGAGGGCGCGGACGGTCGCGCATGGGGGCTCGGCGAGCTGCTGCGCCGGCTGGCGGACATCCCCGGCCTCGCGCGCCTGCGCTACACGACCAGCCATCCGCGCGACATGGATGATGGCCTGATCGCCGCCCACCGCGACCTGCCAAATCTGATGCCCTATCTGCACCTGCCGGTGCAGGCGGGGTCCGACCGCATCCTGAAGGCGATGAACCGCAAGCACACGGCGGACGACTATCTGGCCCTGGTGGAGCGGATCCGCGCGGCACGGCCGGACATCGCGCTGTCGGGCGACTTCATCGTCGGCTTCCCGGGCGAGACCGACGAGGATTTCGAGGCGACCCTCGATCTGGTGCGCAAGGTCCGCTACGTCGCCGCCTATTCGTTCAAATATTCCCCGCGCGCCGGCACGCCGGGCGCCGGCATGGCGGACCAGGTGCCGGAGGCGGTCAAGGATACGCGGCTCCAGGCGCTGCAGACCCTGCTCAACGAGCACCAGGCCGATTTCGTCGGCGCGCTGAAAGGCAAGCCGGTCGAGATCCTCATCGAACGCCAGGGCAAGGAACCGGGTCAGGTCGTCGGTCGTTCTCCCTGGCTTCAGCCGGTGATTGTTGATGAAAAGGCCGGCGGAATCGGTGACATTGTCACAGTGCGAATCACAGGGACGGGATACACCCTTTATGCCGAGCCGCTCTGACGGCGGCCGGCGCCCAACAAGGAGAGATGTTTGAACGCCGCTGCAGAACTGAAGACTACCCCCGCGGGGGCGTCCGACATGGCGCACATCGTCCTGACTTTCGACAACAACAAGCACGCCAGCGCGATCTACGGCCAGTTCGACCAGAATCTGGCCCTGATCGAGCAGAAGCTCGGCGTCGACCTGCGCTCAAAGGGCAATCAGCTCTCGGTGCGCGGCTCGACCGTCGCCGCGGAGCAGGCGCGCCGTGCGCTCGATTATCTCTATGAGCGGGCGCAGAAGGGCTCGGAGATCGCTCCATCTGACGTCGAGGGTGCGATCCGCATGGCGGTCGCGGCCGACGACCAGCTCACCTTGCCGACGCTGGAGCGCAAGGGCCGCCTCGCCGCGGCGCAGATCTCGACCCGCAAGCGCACCATCTATGCCCGCACGCCCAACCAGGACGCCTATATGCGCGCCCTCGAGCGCTCGGAGCTGGTCTTCGGCATCGGCCCGGCCGGCACCGGCAAGACCTACCTCGCCGTGGCGCACGCGGCGATGCTGCTCGAACGCGGCATGGTCGAGCGGATCATCCTGTCGCGCCCGGCGGTCGAGGCGGGCGAGCGGCTGGGGTTCTTGCCCGGCGACATGAAGGAGAAGGTCGACCCGTATCTGCGGCCGCTCTACGACGCGCTCTACGACATGATGCCGTCCGACAAGGTGGAGCGGGCGCTCGCCGCCGGCGTGATCGAGATCGCGCCGCTGGCCTTCATGCGCGGCCGCACGCTGGCGCATGCCGCCGTCATCCTCGACGAGTCGCAGAACACGACGTCGATGCAGATGAAGATGTTCCTCACCCGCCTCGGCGAGGGCGCGCGCATGATCGTCACCGGCGACCCGACGCAGGTCGACCTACCGCCCAACACCAAGTCCGGGCTGGTCGAGGCGCTGAAGATCCTCGACGGCGTGCCGGGCATCGTCACGGTGCGCTTCAACGACGCCGACGTGGTGCGCCATCCGCTCGTCGCCGAGATCGTGCGCGCCTACGACCGCGCCGGCGCCGACAAGGGCGCCGTCTGACGACCATGCCGCGAGCTTCCGCAAAATCTTCGGCCACCGGTCTCCCGGTGGTCGAGATCGATCTTTCGGTGGAGGCCGGCGAGTGGCCGGCCGAGGCCGAACTCGCAGCGCTTGGCGACCGGGCCGTGGCGGCCGCGCTGGCCGAACTCGGCGCAAAGGCAGGCCACAGCGAACTCAGTGTCCTCTTCACCGACGACGCACACATCCGCACCCTCAACGCCGAGTGGCGCGGCAAGGACAAGGCGACCAATGTCCTGTCTTTCCCGGCCTTTCCGGTCCGGCCGGGCGATGCGCTGCCGCCGATGCTGGGCGATATCGTGCTCGCCGCCGAGACGGTCCGCGCCGAATCGGCACTGGAATCCAAGTCCTTCGACCACCATCTGACCCATCTCCTGGTGCACGGCCTGCTGCATCTTCTGGGGTACGACCACGAGACGGACGACGAGGCGGAAGAGATGGAAGCGCTGGAACGTCGTATTCTTGCGAGGCTTGCCATCGCCGACCCCTATGCGGTAACGGATGAAGCCTGATTGAAGCGATGACGATGAACGACATTTCGGATAGCTCTGCGCCAGCGGGTTCGCCCCGCGAACAGGCGGGGGCGGACACCTCGGGCGACCCGCAAAGTACGCCCGCGCGGACATCTCCGCGCACCTCACTCTTCGACGGGCTCCTGCATTTCTTCCGTGGCCGCAACGGCAACACGTTGCGCGAGGACCTTGCCGACGCGCTGTCCGAGACGGCGCCCGACGGCGCTTCCTTTACGCCCGCCGAGCGGGCGATGCTCAACAACATCCTGCGCCTGCGCGAGGTCCGCGTCGAGGACGTGATGATTCCGCGCACCGACATCGAGGCGGTGGAGATCGGCACGACGCTGGGCGAGGTGCTGGAGCTTTTCGAGGAATCCGGGCATTCGCGCATGCCGGTCTATGCCGAGACGCTGGACGATCCGCGCGGCATGATCCACATCCGCGACGTCGTCGGCCATCTCACCCGCACGGCGCGGCAGAAGAAGGGCCGCGGCGCACGCAAGGCCGATCCGTCGGGGCTCGACCTCGCCCAGGTCGATCTGAAGCGTCCGATCGGCGATCTCGGCCTCACCAGATCGGTACTGTTCGTGCCGGCCTCGATGCTTGCCTCCGACCTGATGGCGCGCATGCAGGCCACCCGCACCCAGATGGCGCTCGTCATCGACGAATATGGCGGCACCGACGGCCTCGTCTCGCTGGAGGACATCGTCGAGATGGTCGTCGGCGACATCGAGGACGAGCATGACGATGACGACGAGCCGCTGATCACCCAGACCGGCGACGGCGTCTTCGTGGTGGACGCCAAGGCCGAGATCGACGAAGTCGCCGAGAAGGTCGGCGGCGACTTCACCGCCGGCGAGCATGGCGACTATGTCGACACGATCGGCGGTCTGATCTTCTCGACGCTCGGCCGCATACCGGCGCGCGGCGAGGTCGTCCGCGCCGTGCCCGGCTACGAATTCCACGTGCTCGACGCCGATCCGCGCCGCGTGAAGCGCGTGCGCATCGTCCAGGTGAAGGCAGCCGAGCCGCGCCGCCGTGCGCGGCCCGCGAAGGGAGAGGCGAGGCCCGAGGTTGCCGAGCCCGAGGCCGGCCCGGAGCAGTAGGCCCGGTCAGCTCGCGTGCTTGAGGCTGAGGCCGCTGGCCTGGTCGAAGATCGTCAGCTTGTCCGGATTCCAGCCAAACCGCACCTCGTCTTCGATCGACAGGCTGGTGCGGGCGGGAACCGTCGCGCGCAGCATGTTGTCGCCGACGCGCAGCGTCAGGATCTTCTCGACGCCGTGGTTCTCGACATCGTGCACCTTGGCCGTCACCGGCGCGCCCTGTTCCACCTGCACATCCTCCGGGCGGATGCCGAAGGTGAGCGGCCGGTCCGCTGCGCCGGCGGCGGTGGCTCCGGCGGGCAGCTCGAACCCCGGCGCGACCACGGCGCGGCCTGCGACGAGGCGGCCGTTGACCAGGTTCATCGGCGGCGATCCGACCGAGCGGGCGACGAAGGTGTTCTTCGGATTGGCGTAAATCTCCTGCGGCGTGCCAACCTGCACCAGAGCGCCGTTGTTCAGCACGCCGATCTTGTCGCCCATCGACATCGCTTCGATCTGGTCGTGGGTCACGAACAGGAAGGTCTGGCCGAGATTCATCTGGATGTTCTTGAGCTCGGTGCGGAGCGCCTCGCGAAGCTTGGCATCGAGCGCCGACAGCGGCTCGTCCATCAGGAACACGCGCGGCTTGCGCACGATCGCGCGGCCGATCGAGACGCGTTGCATCTCGCCGCCCGACAACCGGTCGGTCTTGCGCTCGAGCAGGTGTTCGATCCGCAGCGTCTTTGCCGCCTTGGCCACGCGCTCGGCGATCTCGCCGTCCGGCACGCGCCGCAGCTTGGATTTCAGCGGAAATTCGAGGTTCTGCTTCACCGTGTAGCGCGGGTAGAGCGAGTATTGCTGCAGAACCAGCGCCACGTCGCGCTCGGCCGCGCCCCAGTCGGCCACGTCGACGCCGTCGATGAGCACGCGGCCCTCGGTGGGCTTCTCCAGCCCCGCGATGATGCGCAGCGTCGTCGTCTTGCCGGCACCCGTCTCGCCGAGCAGCACGAAGAACTCGCCGTCGGCGATCTCGAGGTTGAGGTTCCTGAGCGCGGTATGGGCGCCGAAGGTCTTGGTGACGTTGTCGAGACGGATATGGGCCATCAGAATGTTCCTTGGGTGCCGCTCTTCGAGGGCGATCGGAAGCACGCGCCCCCTCCACCATGCTTCGCATGGTCCCCCTCCCCCGCTTCGCAGGGGAGGATCGACGGCGCCGCCGGCACAACCATAATCCTCCCCCGTTTACGGGGGAGGGGGACCACGTAGTGGTGGAGGGGGCGTCGCTCGCTCAAAGCCGCACCCCCAGGCTCCGCCCGCTGTCCGTGTCGAAGAAGTGCGCCTGCGCCGGGTCGATGCGGGCGTAGACCTTTTCGCCTGCCCTCGGCACGAAGCCGGCGCGGGTGCGTGCGCGCAGCATGGTCGAGCCTACCGCCAGGTCGACGATGTCGTAGGCGCCGAGCGGCTCGATGATGTGCGCCTCGACCGGCAGGTAGCCCTGACGCTCCTCGCGCTCGACAAGCACGCCCTCCGGCCGGATGCCGAGCTTGAGCGCGCCCGGTTTGTCCGCATGGCCGTTGAGCTTGCCCGTCAGTTCTTTCGGGAAGGCGAAGCCGTTCGCCTCTCCCCCCATCATCACGGTTGCCCCCTGGGTGTTGGACGACACCGTCACCGGCGCGACGTTCATCACCGGGCTGCCGACGAATTGGGCGACGAACAGGTTGGCCGGGTGGGCGTAGACCTCCTCGGGCGCGCCGATCTGCTGCAGCACGCCCTCATGCATGACGACGATGCGGTCGGCGAGGCTCATGGCCTCGACCTGGTCGTGGGTGACGTAGATCGTCGTCGAGCCCTGCTGGAGATGCAGCCGCTTGATCTCGGCCCGCATCTCCTCGCGCAGCTTGGCATCCAGCGCGCCGATCGGCTCGTCCATCAGCATCGCCTTCGGCTGCCGCACCAGCGCGCGCCCGATCGCCACGCGCTGCATGTCGCCGCCCGACAGCGCCGACGGCTTGCGGCCGAGCAGGTCGGTGATGCGCAGCACCTTGGCGATCTCACGCACCGACCGGTCGATGCCCGCCCTGTCCATGCCGGTGGCCCTGAGCGGGAAGGCGATGTTCTCGTAGACCGTCATGTGCGGGTAGAGCGAGAAGGACTGGAACACCATCGCGATGTCGCGGTCCGACGCCTTCATGTGCTGCACCGGCTTGCCGTCGATGAGGATATCGCCCTCGTCGATCGTCTCCAGCCCGGCGATGGCGCGCAGCGTCGTCGTCTTGCCGCAGCCGGACTGGCCGAGAAGCACGATGAACTCGTTGTCGGCGATGGCGAGGTTCATGTCCTTGACGACCTGGACGTCGCCGAACCACTTCTGCACGCCGCGAAGCTCGATCTGGGTCATGACTTGCCTTCGTGATGATCCGAGACGTCGAACACGCCATCCTGGGCATTGTCCGGCTTGCCGAACCAGCCGGTGAACATGAAGGTGAGCAGGCCGACAATGATCACGGTCAGCCCGTAGCGGTGCAGGAACTCCACCCAGGGCTGGCAGAGGAAGATGATGCCGAGCACCATCACGACTTCCGCGATGCGCTGCAGTTGCGTCGACTTGATCATTTGCGGATCGCCCCGAAGCTCATGCCGCGCAGCAGGTGGTTGCGCAGGAGGAAGGTGAAGATCGCCACCGGCAGCAGGAACAGGAAGGTGCCCGACGCGATCACCGTCCAGTCCGGCAGGCCGGAGCCGACCTGGCTGGGGATGAAGGGCGGCGCGGTCTGCGCACGCCGGTTGGTCATGATCAGCGCGAAGGCGTATTCGTTCCAGGCGGTGATGAAGCAGAACACGGCCGTCGCGGCGATGCCTGTGGCCGCCTCGGGAAGCACGATCTTGAAGAAGGCCTCCATGCGCGTGTAGCCATCGACGAGCGCCGCCTCCTCGTATTCCTTCGGGATCTCGTCGATGAAGCCCTTCATCAGCCACACCGAGAAGGAGAGGTTGAAGGCGGTGTAGAGGATGATCAGACCCCAATGGGTGTCGTTGAGACCCACCGCCCGATACATCAGGAACATCGGGATCGCGACGACGACCGGCGGCAGCATGCGCGTCGACAGGATGAAGAACAGAAGATCGCCCTCGCCCTTCACCTTGAAACGGGAGAAGCCGTAGGCCGTGAGCGTGCCCATCCCCACCGCCAGCACCGTGGAGGTGATGGCGATGATCAGCGAGTTCATGAACCGGCTCGGATAGCCGGACCACTGAACCTCGCCCCGGCCGGACCGCACGACCTTCTCGCCGCCGTCGAACACCAGCCGCTCCCACCAGGGCGCCGCCTCGTATTCCTCGGCGGTGGGCGGCGCGCGCAGCTGCGAGCGCTTGGTGAACAGCTTGACGAAGGGCGAGATCTCCGGCGTGAACACAACCGTCGGCGGGATCGTCGTGGCGAGGTTGCGCGGCTTGAAGGCCGTCGATGCGATCCAGTAGATCGGCGCCAGGAAGATCATCGTCACGACGAGCACGGCAACGATCGCCAGCCGGTTCAGGCCCTTTTCGGTGGAGGTCTGGACAGCAGCCATCTCAGCGCTCCTTCACCTTGTTCAGGTATTTGACGTAGATGTTGGTGATCGCCAGAACCATGATCAGCATGATGTAGGCGAGCGCGCAGGAGCGGCCCGTCTCCCAGGTCTGGAAGGCCATCTTGTAGAGCCGGATCGAGATCACCTCGGTCGTCGGCTGGCTGGTCAGGATGTAGGCCAGGTCGAAGGTCTTGAAGGCTTCCATCGTGCGGAAGATGATCGCGATCATCAGGATCGGCGCCACCAGCGGCAGCGTGATGCGGAAAAAGGTGTAGATCGGTCCGGCGCGGTCGATGGCCGCGGCCTCGTAGAGATGCTTCGGCACAGCCGAAAGACCGGCGAGCGACAGCAGCATCACGAAGGGCGACCACATCCAGATGTCGGTCAGCGCCACCGCGTAGAGCGCCATGTCGGGATTGGCCAGCCATTCGAAATTGCCGAGCCCGAGCGCATAGTTGATGATGCCGAAGGACGGATCGTAGAGCAGCTTCCAGAACAGGCCGACCACCGCCATCGACAGCATCATCGGCAGGAGCAGCAGCGTCGTGATCAGCCCCTTCAGCGGGATGTCGCGGTTGAGCAGCATCGCCGTGCCGAAGCCGACAATCACCTGCCCGACCACCGAAACGATGACGTATTTCGCCGTGATCGAGAAGTTCGCCCAGATGTAAGGGTCGTTGAGCAGCTCACGGTAGTTCTGCAGGCCGACAAAGTTCGCCGCGGCATTGCCGGAGGCGCGGAAGTCGGTGAACGAATAGCCGAGCGAATAGAGCAGCGGGAAGATGTTGAAGACGATCAGGAAGACGATCGTCGGAATGATGAAGAGATTGCGGATCGCAAGGTCGCTCATGCCGCGGGAGGCGGCGCGCGATGTGGGGTCGAGCGTGGTCAATGCTGCCGTGGCCAAGGCCACCTCCTCGGTGAGCGTCAGAGACGAAAACGGAGGGGGCGTGTGGCGCCCCCTCCGGCGAAGTCGGGATCACTTGATCCGGTTGTACTTCTTGAACGTGGCGTTCCAGTCGGCCGCGAGCGCGTCGAGCGCTTCCTTGGCCGTGCCCTGGCCCGCGGTGATGAACGGATAGATGCGCTGGTTCATCTGCATCAGCAGTTCCGCATATTCCGGCGTGGCCCAGAAGTCCTTCACCTTGAACATGGTCTCGTAGAAGGCCTTGTTATAGGGCGTGGCGTTCTGGAATTCCGGGCTCTCCAGCACCTTGGCGCTGGCGGTGTAGCCGCCGAGCTCGGCCCAGCGCTTCTGGGTCTCGTCCTTGATGAACCACTCCAGGAACTTCATCGCCTCTTCCTTGTTCTCGGAATAGGAGACGACGGAGATGCCCTGGCCACCGAGCGCGGCGAACTGGTCGCCGTCGGGACCCGCCGGATTGGCGAAGAAGCCCGTGACCTTGGCGTTCGGGTTGGAGGCCTCGTTCACCAGCGCGGGGAAGAAGGCGAAGTAGTTCATGCTCATCGCCGCCAGGTTCTCGGTGATCGCCTGGTTGTTCTCGACGAAGAAGGTCTTTGCCCAGCCGGGAGGCGTGAAGCCGTAGAGCTCGCGATAGGCCTCGAGCGCCTTGACGTTCTTCTCGGAGTTGATGATCCCGTCGACCTTGTAGTTCGCATAGTCGCCGAGTTCGCCGCCATAGGAGAAGATCGCGTTCTCGACGCCCATGACGAGGCCGTCATAGGAGTTGTCGGTGTAGATCGCGACGCCGTAGCGCTTCTGGTCCGGACGGTGGAAGAACTCGGCGATGTCGCGCAGTTCCTTCCAGGTCTTCGGCGGAGCGAGGTCGTAGCCGTATTTGGCCTTGAACGCCTCCATCTCCTTCGGGTCCTCGAACCAGTCCTTGCGATAGGACCAGCCCACCGCGTCGCCCTCGGCCGGGATAGACCAGTATTTGCCAGAATTTGACGGATACTCGGCGTAGTATTTCACCGTCGCCGGGGCCATCACTTCGCCGAGCTTGTGCTTGTTGAAGAACTCGGTCAGGTCGACATAGTGGCCGGCCTCGGAGGCCGCGCCGATCCACTGCGAGTCGCCGACGACCATGTCGTAGGCCGAGCCCTTCGCGTTGAATTCGGTGAAGGCCTTCGTCTGGAAGTCCTGCCACGGCGTGGTCTCGACCGTGACTTTGACGCCGGTTTCCTTTTCGTACTCGTTGACGAGTTCCTGCAGATAGTTGGCCGGATCCCACTCCGCCCAGAAGATCGTCAGTTCCTGCGCGTGCAGCGACGAAACGCTGCCGGCAAGCGTAAGGGCCAATCCGGCCAAAAGGCCGGTCACTTTCCTGTGCATGTCATTTCCTCCCTGTCGTGCCTCGATCGGGTCCGTGCGCGGCATGGCCGCGGCGCCGGCTCCCGTTGGCGGCTCTTCGCCGCCTCGTCCCGCCTTGGTCTCCTCCCGAGGCGAGCAGATTGAGATGACCGGTCAGTTCTCCCGCGGCGTAAGCCGCGCTGGCCGGACATTCCCCTAAACTGGTATTACCAATGCCTCGGCCCGGTCAAGCGCTTTCTTTACCACCCCGCTCTTCCTCGCTTTTCCGCGGTTTTCTGACCTGCTGGTGTCCACATATTGAACGTTGTAATCGATTACATCGACGCGACGATTGACCGCCCGACTGCAACAGTGGCGCAATCTGGTAAGACCAGAGATGTATGAACTTTGAGCGTCGCTCCCGGCCGCTCCGGCAACCCGTGATCGCCTCGTGTGAGACTATCATATCAATATGATACTCTCGTCTCAAAAAATCGCAATCCCCATTCCGCTCGGCACCGGGCGCCGCGCAGGCTGGAGACGTGCATGGGACGAGACGAACCTTTTCCGCGCCCGACCCTATTGTTTCCGCAATCGCGGCGATGAATTGTTTCGTGTCATCGGCTTGTGATCCCGCTAGGCTGGGATCGGCCGGCACCGGGCGGGTGGAGCGACGACATGTGGACTGCGTTTCTGGCGCGTGTGCCAGGCCTTGGAATGAGATCCGGTCTGGCGGCGGCATGTGCCGTGTTCCTGGCGCTGGGTGCTGCGCCGGCCTCTGCCCTCGACATCATGCTGGACGCCCGCGTCGCCGAGGCGACCGCGAAGGGCGACACCGCGGCGGCGCTGGGTATCATCGACGCCGCGCTGGCGGCGGAGACCGATCCGGCTATCGTCGAAGACCTGCTGCGCCGTCGCGCCGTCGTCCATTCCGAGGCCGGGCAGGCCAAGGAGGCCGGCGAGGCCTGGGCACGGCTTGCCGCGAAGCTTGCCGAGCGTCTGAAGGACAAGGCGCCCGAACTGATCCCGGTCTGGGAGAAGGCGGGGGCCGAGTTCGAAAAGGCCGGCGAGACCGGTCCGGCGGTCGACGCCTATGCCAGGGCGCTCGCCATCGTCGAATCCGCCGGCCTCGATCCGGCCGTGGCGGCGGACATCTACACGAAGCTCGACAAGCTGGCCGAGAATGCGCCCGACGGCCCCGTGGCCGACCAGGCGATCGATGCGCTCGAAGCCTTCGCGGACTATCGCCAGGACTTCGCCGACAAGGCCGCCGGCGGCCTGCGCGACACCTCCGATCCCGACAAGGGCTACAAGGAGGTCAAGATCTACTATGCGACCGACCGTGCCCGCTCGGGCAGCGAGCTGCCGGGCGAGTTCTACGGCGGCCAGCGCGGCACCGCACTGGAACTCGGCACCGCGGTCGTCTCCATCCCGCTCGACCACCGTCCGGGCCAGATCGAGGCGCCCTCGATCTGGAGCTTTGACTTCCGCGAGGATCCGCAGCGCCACATCGTGCTCGCAAGCGTCACGCCGTCCGCCAATGAAGCGGTCTTCGCGCAGATGCGCGAGCAGATGGCGGCCGCGCCGGGCAAGGAGGCCTTCGTCTTCATCCACGGCTTCAACGTGCCATTCAACGAGGCCGCGATGCGCACTGCGCAGATGGCCTACGACATGAATTTCGAAGGCCTGCCGATCCTCTATTCCTGGCCGTCGCGCGGCTCGGTGCTGAGCTACATCGCCGACACCGCCGTCGTGAACCTCTCAGGCCGCCGTCTCTCGCTCTTCCTGGAAGACGTGGTGGCGAAGTCGGGCGCGACACGCATCCATCTCATCGCCCATTCGATGGGCAACCGTGCATTGACCGACGCGCTGGAACTCTTCGCCCTGCGCAACAAGGACAAGCCGCCGGCATTCGACCAGGTACTGTTCACCGCGCCCGACCTCGACGCCGGCCTGTTCGGCGAGATGGTCAAGACCATCCGGCCGACCGCGCAGCGCATCACGCTCTATGCTTCCAATCGCGACTGGGCGCTCGCCGTCTCGCGCCAGCTGCATGGCGACGCACCACGCGCGGGGCAGGGCGGCAACGACATTCTGCGCCTGGCGGATGTGGATTCGATCGACATGACGACGATCGGCGAGGACATGCTGGCGCACAGCTACTACGCCAACAACCCGTCCGCCCTCACCGATATCCTGTCGCTGTTCTGGCGCGACGCGCCGCCCGAGCAGCGCTGCGGCATGACCAAGTCGACCTCCGACAAGGGGTCGTACTGGGCCTACTCGCCCGAGCCCTGCGACAGCGCAGCGCTGCTCTCGACGCTGTCGATCCTGCGGCGCGGCAGCGTCAAGAGCGCCAGCGAGGCGCGCACCTTCCTCAACAGCTATATCCTCTCGCCGACGATCGACGCCGGCGAGCGCTCTCGGCTGGAGCAGGCGCTGGGACGGCTGTTCGGGAAGTAGGAAGCGTGAGCCTCACATTGACCACAGCGTCGAAATAGGGACGGCGTGAAGTTTCTCGCCGAAAGGCGTGACACGGTCGTGGTCGTGCAACACCAGACCGCGCACAAACCGTTCGCCGACCGCTTCCTGCAATTGCCTTAGCCCGCGAAAGTCGTTGGGCCGTACCGTGGCGGCGGCTTTCACTTCAATTCCCACGATGCGGCCGCGTCGGTCCTCGATGACGACATCGACTTCGTCCTGGTCCTTCGTACGGTAGTGAAAGAACGATACTTTGCGCTCCGACCAAGACGCCAGCTTCTGGAGTTCGGAAACAACAAAGCTCTCAAGCAGGGCACCAAACCGAGTTCTGTCTTGCCGCAATGCCGTCTCCTCATCCTCGCGGAGGGCCGCAAGCAGCCCGCTATCCAAAAAATGCAGTTTGGGTGTCTTCACCAGTCGCGTCAGTCGGTTGTTCGACCACGGCGGTAGAGCTCTGACGAGGAACAGCCTTTCCAGGATTGCCACATATTTCTGGGCAGTCACGCTGGACAGGCCGAGGGCCGCCCCGAAACTGGAGTTGTTGACCAGCTGACCGGCATGTTCGGCGAGCACGTCCATCAGGCGAGGCAGTCGGTCCAACTGGTCGATGTTGGCGATGTCACGGACGTCCCGGTCGAGAATCTGGCTGACGTAGTCTTCGAGCCATGCCGTGCGCCGGACGGCGGTGGTTCTTCGCAGCGCCTCCGGATAGCCTCCTTGCAGGACGACGGCGAGCAATGCGTCACCGAATGCCGGACTCTGGCCGGCTTCGGGTTCGTCTCCTGCAAACAGGCGATCCAGAAACCTGCCGGACGTGGAGCGGAGTTCTGATTGGGCAAACGGCAGAAGAGGGATTGTCGCCATTCTGCCCGCAAGAGAATCGGCGATAATCGGCACTGTTGCGATGTTGGCCGAGCCAGTGAGCAGGAAGCGGCCCGGCTCTCCGTCGCGATCGACGCTCTCCTTGATTGCGAGCAACAGTTCAGGTGCACGCTGGACCTCATCGATCACCCCGCGCCTGATACCTCTCACGAATGCCACCGGATCTGCGCGTGCAGCGCTCAAGGCGCCGACATCGTCCAGCGTGATGTATGGCCTTCCCTCGTCTGCAAATTGTCTGACGAGCGTCGTCTTGCCTGCCTGGCGCGGCCCGACGATCAGGACGACGCGCGTGTCTGCGAGCGCAGCTTCAACCTTTGTCCGGACTTTGCGCTCGATAATTCGATGAGGCGAAACAGAAGGCACCATACGTCTATATTTAACGCATGGTTCGTCCAATTTAAAGTCAGAGGCCGTCTGATTTTAAGTGAGTTCGGATTGCACTCACCCTCTCGCCGGAATGTCCAACCCCTTCTGCACCGCCGGCCGCGCCACGCCGCGGTCGAGCCAGGCCTGCACGTTCTTGAAGTTGGAGAAGCCGACGAGGTCGCCTGCTTCGTAGAAGCCGACCAGGTTACGCACCCAGCCGAGATGCGCCACGTCGGCGATCGTATATTCGTCGCCCATCAGCCAGGTGCGGCCGGCGAGACGGGAATCGAGCACGCCGAGCAGCCGGATCGACTCGTCCGCGTAGCGCTTGAGGGGCCGCTTGTCTTCGAAGTCCTTGCCGGCGAACTTGTGGAAGAAGCCGACCTGGCCGAACATCGGCCCGATCGCGGCCATCTGGAAGAACACCCATTCGATCGTCTCCCAGCGGGCTGCCGGATCGGCGGGGATCAGCTTACCGGTCTTGTCGGCGAGATAGAGCAGGATCGCGCCGGATTCGAACAGGCCGATCGGCTTGCCGCCCGGGCCGTTGGGGTCGATGATCGCCGGGATCTTGCCGTTGGGGTTGAGCGACAGGAATTCCGGCCCCCAGGTCTCGTTCTGCATGATGTTGACCGCATGCGCCTCGTAGGGGAGGCCGATCTCCTCCAGCGCGATCGAGACCTTCACGCCGTTCGGCGTGGGAAAGGAATAGAGCTGCAGCACGTCCGGGTTCCTGGCCGGCCAGCGCTTGGTGATCGGAAAGGCGGAAAGGTCTGTCATCGTCGGGTCTCGCGTAAGGAAGGGCGGATGCCGCCCCTGATATCGCAATCGGTCAGACGGCGCGCAAGGCGATGACCGAATTGGTGCCGCCGAAGGCGAAGGCGTTGCTGACCGCCGCGCGGACGGGCCGCTGACGCGCGACGTTGGGCGTCACGTCGAGGTCGCAGGCGGGATCGGCCTCGCGATAGCCGATGGTCGGCGGCACCACGCCGTCGCGGATCGCCATGACGCAGGCGATCATCTCCAGCGCGCCCGAGGCACCGAGGCAGTGGGCGTGCATCGATTTCGTCGAGGAGACGGAGAGGCGGTCGGCCTGCGCGCCGAAGACGCGGCGGATCGCCGTCGTCTCGATCTCGTCGTTTGCCTTGGTGCCGGTGCCGTGCGCGTTGACGTAGTCGATCTCTTCCGGCGCAAGCCCCGCATCCGCAAGGCAGGCGCGCATGGCCGCCGCCGGACCCTCGACGGTCGGCGCGACGATGTCGGCGGCATCCGCCGACATGCCCGAGCCGGCGAATTCCGCGAGGATGGTGGCACCTCGCGCCACCGCATGGTCGTAGCTCTCCAGCACCGCCATGCCGGCGCCCTCGCCGAGCACGAGGCCCTGGCGGTCGGCCGAGAACGGCCGGCACGTGTCCGGCGACAGGATGCGCAGCGCCTCCCATGCCTTCAGGATGCCCCAGACCATCGGCGCGTCGGTTCCGCCAGCCAGCATGACGTCGGCACGCCCGAGCCGAATCTGGTCGGCCGCCGCCGTGAAGGCATGGTTGGAGGACGAGCAGGCCGAGCTGACGCCGAAGACAGGCCCATGCAGCCCGTACTGGATGCTGACCTGTCCGGCCGGCGCGCCGGGCATCACCCGCGGCACGGTGAAGATGCCGGCGCGGGTCTTTCCGTCGAGCAGCACGCTGCGATAGTTTTCCTCGATCGCCTCCCAGCCGCAGATGCCGGTGCCGACCACGGCCCCGATCCGGTCGGAGCGCCCCGGCTCGACGCTGAGCCCCGACTGCGACATCGCCTGGCCGGCGGCTAACACCGCGAGCAGCGAGAAACGGTCCATCGTCACCAACCGCTTGCGGTCGATGTCGTGGGTGGGGAGCTGCCTGATCTCGCCGCCGGTGCGGATTTTCAGGTCGTGCAGCGGAATCGTCTCCAGCGGCCCGATGCCGCTGCGGCCGGCCTGCATCGCGCTCCAGATGGCGGCGGTGTCGGTGCCGAGCGAGCAGAGCCCGCCCAGGCCGGTGATGACGATGCGAGGACGGCTCATCTCAGCCTTTTTTGTCGATCAGCGTTCGGACCGCGGCGACGATGTCCCCGATTGTCTTCAGGTTGTTCCAGGCGTCGACCGTGTTCATCTCGATCTCGATCGCATGCCTCTCTTCGAGGTCGAAGATGATCTCCGTGAGCTCGAGCGAGTGGATGCCCAGCGTATCCAGTTCGGTATCGGTGGTGATCTCCCCAGCGTCCGGACCGGCATGCGCCTTGATCAGCTCGATTGTTTCCGCGGCGAGCGGGTCAGACATGAAATCCCCTTGCTAAGAACACGCGAACGCGGCCATGTCCGGCCGCCGCTCCCCCCAGTATCCACGCTTTTCCAGCGCCGTTCCGCTTCTTCTATAGAAAGGGAAACCGCAGGTGGCAACAACTGGTGCCTCGACAGCGGTGTCGCGCTGCGCCTAGGTTCGCTGCCGATGATCCGCGTTTCGATCCCAGCCGACCCTTTGACGGAGCCAACACTGCAACGCGTGCAGGCGCTGGGCCGGCTCGCCGTGGCCGCGCAAGGCGGCCGCACGCGTCTGGAGCGGCTGTTCCAACAGGGCGCGGCGAAGATCAGGATGCCCACCGTAACGACAGGCGCTCTCGAGGCGATCCTGATCAACACGGCGGGCGGCATGACCGGCGGCGACCGGCTCGAATGGGAGATCGAGGTCGGAACCGGCGCGGCCGCGGTCCTGACCACACAGGCCTGCGAGAAAGCCTATCGATCGGCCGGCGGCGTCGCCCGCATCCGGACCTCCGCACAGGTGGCGGCAGGCGGCCACCTCGCCTGGCTGCCGCAGGAAACCATCCTCTACGACCGTTCGGCGCTGCACCGGCGGCTGGACGTCGACCTTGCGCCGGGCGCGACCGCACTCATCGTCGAATCCGTCATCTTCGGCCGTCGCGCGATGGGCGAGGTGGTCACGACCGCGCAGTTCCGCGACGTCTGGCGCATCCGCTCCGGCGGCCGTCTCGTCCATGCCGACGCGATCGCCTACGACGGTGATGTCGCCGGCCAGTTGTCCCGCGCCGCGGTTGCGGACGGGGGCACCGCTTTCGCCACCGTGCTGCTGATCGCGCCCGAGGCGGAAGAGCGCCTCGGCAGGGCGCGCGAGATCGTCGGCGAGACGGGCGGGGTGAGCTTCTGGGCGCTGCGCGGCGATGCGCAGGCGGCGAATGGCAAGCTTCTTGCGAGGCTTGTCGCAAGCGATGGCTACGACTTGAGGCGGCGGCTGGTTCCCTTGCTGGACCTGCTCAACGCACAGGCAGCTTTGCCTAAAGTCTGGTCAACATAGCATTCGGAGGACGCATGAATCTGACACCGCGGGAAAAGGACAAGCTGCTGGTCGCCATGGCGGCGATCGTCGCGCGCAAGCGGCTTGAGCGCGGCGTGAAGCTGAACCACCCGGAGGCCATCGCCCTGATTACCGATTTCGTCGTGGAAGGTGCGCGCGACGGCCGCTCGGTCGCCGACCTGATGCAGGCGGGCGCGCATGTCCTCACCCGCGACCAGGTGATGGACGGCGTCGCCTCGATGATCCACGACATCCAGGTCGAAGCGACATTCCCGGACGGCACCAAGCTCGTCACCGTGCACGAGCCGATCCGGTAGGCCGGCATGCTCGAGTTGCGCCCGAATTGCGAGTGCTGCGACCGCGACCTGCCGCCGGAGAGCGCGGCCGCGATGATCTGCACCTTCGAATGCACGTTCTGCTGCGACTGCGCGGAGCGGACCCTCGGCGGTGTCTGCCCGAACTGCGGCGGCAACCTTGTGCGCCGGCCCCTGCGGCCGGCAGCAATGCTCCAGAAATATCCGGCCTCCAAGCGCCGCGTGCTGAAGGCCGAGGGCTGCCCGCAGCGGGCGGCTTGAACGGCGACTGACAGAGAAGGGGACGACAAAATGATGAAGCGGATCGGATTGGCCTTCGCGGGGCTCGGCGTGGGCGTGGCCCCGGCCTTCGCGCATCTCAACCCGGCCGAGCACGGCTCGTTCGCGGCAGGTTTCTCGCACCCGCTGTTCGGCTTCGACCATATCCTGGCGATGGTGGCGGTCGGCCTGTGGGCCGCGCTTCTCGCGAGGGGGACGGACCGCCGGGCGGTCTGGCTGGTGCCCGCCGCCTTCGTCGGCACCATGCTCGCCGGTTTCGGCGCGGCCATGTTGGGAGCGCCGCTGCCCGTCGTCGAGCCTGTGATCCTCGCCTCCGTGGTGGCCATCGGCCTGCTGGCGGCGGTCGCGCTCAGTGTACCGACGGTGGCCGCCATGGCGATGGTCGGCTTCTTCGCCTTCTTCCACGGCCATGCGCACGGCGGCGAACTCGGCGAGGCTGGAGCATGGCAGTTCGCGATCGGCTTCGCGGCGGCGACCGCGCTCCTGCACGCCGCCGGCGTCCTGCTCGGGATCGGGCTTGGCAGCCGCTACGGACAGGTCGCGGCCCGCGCGGCCGGCGCACTGACGGCGGCGGGCGGGCTCTGGCTCGCTTTCGCGGGCTGAGGGGGGATTCCATGATTCTCGGAGATTTCGTTCCCGGCCAGATCATCACCGCCAAGGGCGACATCGAGCTCAATGCCGGGCAGCCGACGGTGACGCTCAAGGTCGCCAACACCGGCGACCGGCCGATCCAGGTCGGCTCGCACTATCACTTCTTCGAGACGAACGAGGGCCTGAGCTTCGACCGCGCCAAGGCGCGCGGCATGCGGCTCGACATCGCCGCCGGCACCGCCGTGCGCTTCGAGCCCGGCCAGGAGCGCGACGTGACGCTGGTGCCGCTCGGCGGAAAACGCGAGGTCTACGGCTTCCAGCAGAAGGTGATGGGCAAGCTGTGAGGACCGGGGGCTCAGCCCGCCGGCTTCGCGGCCGCGTAGACCACGACGCGCCGGTCGTCGCCGATCTCTACCGCGAGCACGTCGCGCATCAGCACTTGTCGCGAATCGATGGCGTGGAAGAGCAGCGCATTGCCCTCGAGCTCCTGCCGCAGCGAAGCGATCTCGTTTTCTCGCTCCTTCAGCTTGGCGTCGATCTCGGACGGAGGACCGCCCTCGGTCGCCGCCGCGTCGGGCAGGAAGACGATATCAACGCTCCTGACGTCGGTGACCTTGCGCACCGCCACCGCGCTTTCGCCAGCATTGTCGATCGCTTCGACGATCTTGCCGTGGTCGACGCTGGCCGAGCTCTCCTGCTCGCGAATCTCGGAGCCGACGATAGCGTCGATCGCACCCTCGGCGTCCAGTCCTTGCGCGGATGCGCTACCCGCGGCCGTCGTCGCCGCAAGCAGGGCCATGAACATGGCTCGTCGCAACATCTTTCACCTCGTCTCGTTCGTGTCCGGATCATTGGAAACCGCCCGCGTTGCGGATGGTTCCCCTCGCGATCCGCCATCGCCCCGTTTCAGCACGCTCATACCGGAGCCTGACCCATGCCCGCCCGCATTTCCCGCGCCTCCTATGCCCAGATGTTCGGTCCGACCACCGGTGACAAGGTTCGGCTTGCCGACACCGACCTGATCATCGAGGTCGAAAGGGACCTGACCACCTATGGCGAGGAGGTGAAGTTCGGCGGCGGCAAGGTCATCCGCGACGGCATGGGCCAGAGCCAGGTCACCCGCGCAGGCGGCGCGGTCGACACGGTGATCACCAACGCGCTGATCGTCGACGCGACCGGCATCTACAAGGCCGACGTCGGCCTGAGGGACGGCCGCATCCATGCCATTGGCAAGGCCGGCAATCCGGACACCCAGCCCGGCGTGACGATCGTGATCGGCCCGGGCACGGAGGCGATTGCCGGCGAGGGCAAGATCCTCACGGCCGGCGGCATGGACGCGCACATCCATTTCATCTGCCCGCAGCAGATCGACGAGGCGCTGATGTCGGGCATGACGACCATGCTCGGCGGCGGCACCGGTCCGGCGCACGGCACGCTGGCCACAACCTGTACGCCGGGCCCCTGGCACATCAGCCGCATGATCCAGGCGATGGACGCGGTGCCAATCAACATCGGCCTGTCGGGCAAGGGCAACACCTCGCTGCCGGGCGCGCTGGTGGAGATGATCGAGGCCGGGGCCTCGTCGCTCAAACTGCACGAGGACTGGGGCACGACGCCGGCCGCGATCGACAACTGCCTATCCGTCGCCGACGACTATGACGTCCAGGTGATGATCCACACCGACACACTGAACGAGAGCGGGTTCGTCGAGAACACGGTCGCGGCGATCAAGGGCCGCACCATCCACGCCTTCCACACCGAGGGTGCCGGCGGCGGGCATGCGCCGGACATCATCAAGGTGGCGAGCTTCCCGAACGTGATCCCGTCCTCGACCAACCCGACGCGGCCCTATACGGTCAACACGCTGGAAGAGCATCTCGACATGCTGATGGTGTGCCACCACCTGTCGCCGTCAATCCCCGAGGACATCGCCTTTGCCGAGAGCCGAATCCGCAAGGAGACGATCGCGGCCGAGGACATCCTGCACGACATCGGCGCCTTCTCGATCATTTCCTCCGACAGCCAGGCGATGGGCCGTGTCGGCGAGGTGGCGATCCGCACCTGGCAGACCGCGCACAAAATGAAGCTGCAGCGCGGCCGGCTGAAGGAGGAGACCGGCGACAACGACAATTACCGGGTCAAGCGCTACATCGCCAAATACACTATCAACCCGGCCATCGCGCACGGCCTGTCGAAGCATATCGGCTCGGTCGAGGTCGGCAAGCGGGCGGACCTTGTACTGTGGAACCCGGCCTTCTTCGGCATCAAGCCTGACATGGTGCTGGTTGGCGGCATGATCGCGGCGGCCCCGATGGGCGACCCGAACGCCTCGATCCCGACACCCCAGCCGGTGCATTACCGGCCGATGTTCGGCGCCTACGGCAAGGCGATGACGGCATCGTCCGTCACCTTCGTCTCGAAGGCTGCCGTGGACCTCGGCGTGCGCGGGAAACTCGGTGTCGAGAAGGAACTCGTCGCGGTGGAAAACACGCGCGGCGGTATCGGCAAGGCATCGATGGTGCTGAACAGCGCGACGCCGCACATCGAAGTCGATCCGGAGACCTACGAAGTCCGCGCCGACGGCGAACTGCTCACCTGCGAACCGGCGAAAGTGCTGCCGATGGCGCAGCGGTATTTCCTGTTTTGAGGGCGGCGAGCCGGCCGGTTCAGGTCAGGTAACGCCGTCTGGAAAAGAACGGTCGTTTGCGCGATACTCATACCATGAACAAGGTCTTCCGCCTCCAGGAGTTGACGCACTACGAAACGGACTTTGCTCGCTGGTGCGCCGAGCAGGGAGCCATGTTGCGCGAAGGTCGTCTCGACACACTCGATCGCGAGAACCTTGCCGAGGAGATCGAGAGCTTGGGACGGAGCGAGCGGCGGGAGATCGAGAACAGGCTGAAGGTGCTGTTGGTCCACCTGCTGAAATGGCGTCATCAGCCGGAGAGCCGAAGTGGAAGTTGGCGTTCGACGATCCGGGGACAACGGCAGGGGATCGCGAAGATAATCAAGGAAAGTCCGAGTCTTCGCGGCCATCCGTCGAAGGCACTCGCCGAGGAATACGCCTACGCGATTCCGGAGGCTGCCGACGAGACCGGCCTCCCCGAGACGGTGTTCCCCACGACCTGCCCTTTCACGATCGAGCAGGTTCTCGACTTGAACTGGCTCCCCGACGCAGGATAAATCCCCCGGCAAGCAAGTGCCTGGAGGAGAGTTGCATGATCTACGTCGTCGCCACCATCGAGCTGAAGTCCGGTTCGGTCGACGCCATCCGCGCGGCCGCCGCGGCCTGCCGCGTCGAGACGCTGAAAGAGGACGGCTGCATCGCCTATGAGATGTTCTCCAGCCTGGACAATCCCGACAAGCTGGTCG
This sequence comes from Mesorhizobium australicum, assembly GCF_900177325.1. NCBI lineage: Bacteria > Pseudomonadati > Pseudomonadota > Alphaproteobacteria > Hyphomicrobiales > Phyllobacteriaceae > Mesorhizobium > Mesorhizobium australicum. Next base: position 961,375 of record NZ_FXBL01000004.1, read on the forward strand.
TGGTCGAGAAGTGGGCGACGCGCGAGGCGCTGACGGCGCATTCTAAGCAGCCGCACCTGAAAGCCTGGCGCGAGGCGAGCGCGCCGTTCACCGCGTCGCGCAAGATCGAGATCGTGCACCCCGAGAAGATCGAGGAGTTCTGAGCTTCGCCGCAGCGCGCGACGGGTTGATGCAGCCGGCCTGCGGCGCTATCGATCCGTCATGGAACCGCACGCTTCCGCCGCCGACGTTTTCCCCCATGTCCGCGTGGTGCTGGGCATGGTCGTGGGGCTCGGCGTGACGCGCATCCTGTCGGGCTTCGCGCGCATCGTCCAGCATCCGACGCAATACCCGCTCTATCCGGTGCATCTCGCCTGGTCGGCGATGCTGCTTTTGGTGCTGGTGCATTTCTGGTGGTGGCAGTTCGGCCTGCACACCATCCAGCACTGGACCTTCCCGATCTACCTGTTCGTGATCGCCTACGCGATCCTGCTGTTCCTGCTCTGCGCGCTGCTGTTTCCCGATTCGATGCGGGACTACGAGAGCTACGAGGACTATTTCTACGAGCGGCGCGGCTGGTTCTTCGGCATCCTGGCCGCCACCTACGTGCTCGACGTGATCGACACGATGATCAAGGGCGAGGAGCATTTCGCCAGGTTCGGCACGGAATATCTGGTGCGCACGCCGATCTTCATCGCGCTCAGCCTCGTCGCGGCGATGACCACCAGCCGCCGCTTCCACCTCGCCTTTGTTGCCTTGGCGCTGATCTACCAGATAGTCTGGATCCTGCGCCTGTTCGACGACATCGGGTGAGGCGCTTCCAGGCGGGAGGGTGAAGCGAATGTACCAGGCCGTTGGATCTGCGGGCTCGCGGCTGACGCGGGTGACGTGGCTGTTGGAGGAGCTCGGCGAGCCCTACGAGATTGTCAGGGCGAAGCAGTATTCGGAGACTATGAAGCGCTACAATCCGACCGGCAAGATGCCGGCGCTGGTCGACGGCGACTTCGTGCTCACCGATTCCGCTGCCATCTGCGCCTATCTCGGCGAGAAACATGCCGACAAGGGACTCGGCCCGAACCCCGGACTTCGAGGCCGCGCCGAGATGATGTCATGGATGCTCTACGCGCTGTCCGAGTTCGAGCAGCCGATGTGGAACAAGCTGAAGCACCGCTTCCTGCTGCCGACCGAGCTGCGGGCCGAGGTCGCGCCCTGGGTCGGGCACGAATTCGCCGCCGAGATCAAGGGACTGGAGGCCAAGCTGGCAGGCCGTCCCTATGCGCTGGGCGACCGCTTCTCAGCGGTCGACGTGATCCTCGGCCATTGCGGCCAATGGGCGAAGAGCGGCAAGTTCGAGGTGGCGTCGCTCGCTGTTGCGGACTATTTCGAGCGCGTGCTCTCCCGCCCGGCCCTGGCGCGGGCGAAAGAACGCGAGCAAGAGGTTCAGGCCGCATGAAACTGTCGATGAACACCGACTTCACCAAGATGCCGCGCGCCGGCAGCATCATCCGCGCCGCCGATCTGTCGGAAGGCGCGCGCATCATCCCGTTCGACCTTGCCGTGCTCGATCACGAGGATCGGCACCTGCGCCGGCGCGTGGTCGAACTCGTTCACGGCGACAAGGTGCTGGTCGACCTGCCCGATGCCGTCCAGCTCGAGAACCACGACGTGCTGGTGCTGGACGACGGCCGTCACGCCGAGATCATCGCCGCGGAGGAAGAGGTCTACGACATCCGCGCGAAAGGCCCGGTGCATCTGGCCGAACTCGCCTGGCACATCGGCAACAGGCATCTGGCCGCCCAGATCGAAGAAGACCGCATTCTCATCCTGCGCGACCATGTCATCAAGGCGATGCTCGAGGGGCTCGGTGCGACGGTGACGGAGGTGTCCGAGCCGTTCCATCCGGTCCGCGGCGCCTATTCCGGCGGGCATTCGCATGGCCACGGTCACGACCACCATCACGGCGAGGCCGATCGCTTCGGCCGGCTTCCGGGCGATCCGCACTACGGCCACAACCATGCCTGACGGCCAGACGGCGCTGCTGCGCCTGATGGCCTGGCTGTCGCCGGCCTTTCCGATCGGCTCGTTCAGCTACAGCCACGGGCTGGAGACGGCCGCGCATGGCGAACTGGTCGGCGAGGCCGCCGGCCTGCGCCAATGGCTGGTCGACCTGATCAAGCGCGGATCGGCGTGGAACGACGCCGTGCTTTTTGCCGAGGCGCACCGGCGGATGGCCGGCAGGCCAGAGGGGGGTGCCCTCGCGCCACCCGAAGACGATCCTGCACTCGCGGAACTCTGCGAACTCGCCGAGGCCCTGGCCGGGTCGCGCGAGCGGCACATGGAGACGATGCTGCAGGGTTCGGCCTTCCTGAAGGCGGCGGCGGCATGGCCGCACCCCGCCCTTGCCGAACTTCCGGCCGACTGCGCCTATCCGGTCGCGGTCGGGGCCGTCGCCGGAGCGCATGGCGTCGACCTGCGCCCGGCGCTCGCGGCCTTCCTCCAGGCCTTCGCCTCGAACCAGATCCAGGCGGCGATCCGGCTGGGCGTCATCGGCCAGGTCGATGCGATGGCGACGCTGGCCTCGCTCGAGACGGTGCTGTCCGGTGTGGCGGGGCGTGCGACACAGTCCACGCTTGACGATCTCGGCTCGGCGACGATGATGGCCGAGATCGCTGCGATGCAGCACGAAACGCACTATTCGAGGCTGTTCAGGACGTGACCCTGATCGCGCTTGCCCTGACCGTCGTTCTGACATTCGTCGCGGGCCTCCACGTCTACTGGGGGATCGGCGGCGTCTGGCCGGGAACCGACCAGCGTTCGCTTGCCCGCGCAGTCGTGGGCTTTCGCGGCGTCGACGCGACGCCTTCTCCCACGGCCTGTTTCGCGGTGGCCGCCTGCCTCGTGCTCGCCGCGCTCTGGCCGGCGGCCCTGGCCGGCCTGTTCGCCTCGCCGTTCCAGCTCGCCGGCCTCGTCGCGGGCGCCGTCATGCTGGCGCTGGTCTTCCTCGCGCGGGGGATCGCCGGCTTCACGCCGGCCTGGCGGCGGCTGACCCCGGAAGAGCCTTTCGCCACCAACGACCGGCGCTTCTTCTCGCCGCTCTGCCTCGCGCTCGGCGCGGGCTTCCTCGTTCTCGCTTTCGAAAGGGCATTGTCATGAACCCCAACGGACCCCTTCGGGTCGGCATCGGCGGGCCTGTCGGCTCGGGCAAGACGACGCTGACCGAGAAGCTCTGCAAGGCGCTGCGCGACCGCTATTCGATCGCCGTCGTCACCAACGACATCTACACCAAGGAGGACGCGATGATGCTGGCACGCCTCCAGGCGCTGCCGGAGGAGCGCATCATGGGGGTGGAGACCGGCGGCTGCCCGCACACGGCGATCCGCGAGGATGCCTCGATCAACCTGCAGGCGATCGCCGAGATGAACCGCAAGTTCCCCGACCTCGACATCGTCTTCATCGAGAGCGGCGGCGACAATCTCGCCGCCACCTTCTCGCCCGACCTCGCCGACATCACGCTCTACGTCATCTCGGTCTGCCAGGGCGAGGAGATCCCGAGGAAGGGCGGGCCGGGCATCACCCGCTCCGACTTCCTCGTCATCAACAAGTCCGACCTCGCGCCCTATGTGAACGTCAATCTCGACGTGATGGAGCGCGACGCCGGCAAGCAGCGCGGCAAGCGCCCCTTCGGCTTCACGGATCTCTCGCGCGGCAAGGGCCTGGACGAGGTGATCGCCTTCATCGAGGAGGATGGCGGCCTCGAAGCCCGCGAGGTGCGCGGCGCGGCGTGAGTTTGGCGGGGTCCTTGTCCCCGTTCACGGGGGTAACTGTCCGAAGGGCGGGGCGGGCGCGATGTCTCGGAAGTTCGCACCGCGCTTCACGCCGGACATCGGGCGGGGACCCGCGATCCACGGCGAAAGCCGCTCGGAGGATTTCGGAGAGATATAGGGCGGCGGAAGCGACGCGCGCGAGCGCCGGCATCTCACCGCCGTCATTCCGGGTCCGCGCAGCGGAGCCCGGAATCCAGCGCGCCAACGCCTGCGCACTGCACTCACCTGCGCTCCGACATGGTCACCACAGTCGTTGAACTGCCTGCTTGCCCGGCGCTCTGGGTTCCGGGTTCCGCTGCGCGGCCCCGGAAAGACGGGCGTGCGAAATTGTCCTCCCCGTGCAAGGGAAGGCCGATCTCATCTGCGATGACACTGCGATAAGGATACGACAGGCGCGCCTCAGGACGTGTCGCAGAACTCGACCGGAACGGCGGCGGATATGGCGAACCTTGCGATGAGCGCGCCCAGGCCGTGGATCGCGGCGCCCTCATTCCCGGCCTCGTCCGACGCCAGCCCCCGGTGCAGGAACGACAGCCGGCACAGCTGCGCCGCCACCGCCTGCATGTAGAGCCCGAATGCCCTGAGCGAATCTGCAAGGTCCTCCGCATCGAAGGGAGTGCTGCCGAAGCCTGCCGGCATCATGACCGGCGTCCAGGGCCTGCGTGCGAAGCTCCGGAGCGTGCCTTCGACATAGGCGCTCAGCAGCGTATTGGCCTGCCAAGCAGCCCACAGCACGTACCAGCGGACCCAGAACGAGCGGCCGGCGGCCTGTTCGGCCATGTCGGCGATCGAGAACAGGCGCATGACGATCCGCGCCTTTACCGCCTGTTGCCTCCCCGCCTTCGCCCTCCAGCCCATCGCCGGCTCCCGTTTGACCGGACACAGTTTCGGGCATGCTGGCAGGGTGGGGATGGAAAAAGTTTCGGCTGTGAGAATCTCTAACCTAGACAAAGGGTTGGCGGAGAGGGAGTGAAAATCGATCCATCTGAAAGCTGATCCGTGCTTCGTCAGACGTAGGCTTTCGCCCGCCCCCTCCACCACTACGTGGTCCCCCTCCCCCGTGAACGGGGGAGGATCTACGCGCTCGGCCGTCGCTTCTTGTTCCTTTGATGACGGATGCGTGCGGAAGGCGGCGAGGCACCGGATCCTCCCCCGTTTACGGGGGAGGGGGACCACGTAGTGGTGGAGGGGGCGCGCAGAGTAGGAAGCGAGTGGCGAAGGCGGGGAGGATGCTGAGCTGGTGCGGCGTCGTGTTGCTGCGCGGCTTCCGCCCGTTCGACGGCTATGAAAGGTCCGCCGGACCTGTCATTTCGCCTTTGGCGAACTGTCGTCTCACCCCATATTAGACCAATGAACGACCCCCTGCGTCTCGACCGCGTCCAGCAGTTGCGCTCCGGCGCGCGCAATACGATCCATACCTGGCTTCTGGGCACGGGCAGCCTGCTGCTCCTGGCGGCGACGGCTTTTGCGCTCGCGGGTGGACTCGGGCTCCTCTTCGCGGCGGGCTTCGGGTTCCTGACCAGCATCGCGGCGCGGCGGGTCAGCCCGAAGGTGGTGCTGCAGATGTACAAGGCGCGGCCGGTCTCGCGGGCGAGCTTTCCCGGCGGCTTCGACATCGTGGAGCGGCTGGCTGCCCGCGCGGGGCTGGAGCATGCGCCTGCTCTCTACGTCGTGCCGTCGAAGATGATGAACGCATTTGCGGTCGGCAGCCGCCAGGATTCGGCGATCGCGATCACCGATGCGCTGGCGCGCAATCTCACGGTGCGCGAGTTCACCGGCGTGCTGGCGCACGAAATCAGCCATATCGCGAATGAGGACCTGAAGGTGATGGCCTTCGCCGACATGGTTTCGCGCTTCACCTCGCTGTGGTCGACCTTCGGCATCTTCGCCCTGTTCTTCAACCTGTTCGGCGTCGCGGGCGGCGGCGAGGCGATGGTGCCGTGGCCGGCGGTCGCGCTGCTGGTGCTGGCGCCGACGCTCGGCGGCCTGCTGCAGCTTTCCCTGTCGCGCACCCGCGAGTTCGACGCCGACCTGCATGCGGCGATCCTGACCGGCGACCCGGACGGGCTCGCCTCGGCGCTCCGCCGGCTGGAGAAGGCGCAGGGCATGTACTGGGAGAGCCTGATGCTGCCCGGCAGCCGCACGCCGGTGCCCTCCGTGCTGCGTACCCATCCGGCGACGGAGGAGCGCGTTGCGCGGCTGATGGCGCTGAAGCGCGGCGGACCGGTCGACCTCGGTCCGGACGGCCCCGCCATGCCGCCGCCGCAGCACCGGCCCAGCATCGTGCCGCATATCCGGCCGCGCCATCCCGACCTCGCCGCCTTCATGCCGCTGCAGGCGATGGAGATGCCGGTGACGGCGGACGAATTCGCCTGTCCCGGCGGCCTTGCCGACGCCGACGGCAATCCGCGCATCCGGCCTATGCGCGGCGGCATCTACTTCTGAGGGCTGCCTGCTGACACGAATGTGATCTCGGGTTAACCGGCCGCTATCGCTTTTGAGGCATGCTGCCCCGATGCAAAGCGCTGCCGCCGAACGCTCCCGTGTCGCCTGGGTCGATATCGCCAAGGGAATCTGCATCATCATGGTGGTGATGGTGCATGCGACGCTCGGCGTCGAGCTCGCGGTCGGCGAGAAGGGCTGGATGCATTATGTCGTCGCCTGGGCGCGACCGTTTCGGATGCCCGACTTCTTCCTGATCTCCGGCCTGTTCCTCGGCCTGGTCATCGACCGGCCCTGGCTGCGCTATCTCGACCGCAAGGTGGTGCACTTCGCCTATTTCTACGTGCTGTGGCTGACGATCCAGTTCGCCTTCAAGGCGCCGGGCATGGCGATGGAGGAGGGCATTGCCAGCGCGGCGTGGAACTATCTGCTGGCCTTTGTCCAGCCCTTCGGCACGCTGTGGTTCGTCTACCTGCTGCCGATCTTCTTCGTCTTCACCCGGCTGGTGAAGAATGTTCCGGTCTGGATCGTGCTCGCCTGGGCGGCGCTGCTGGAGATCCTGCCGGTCGCCACCGGATCGGTGGTGTTCGACGAGTTTTGCGCCCGCTTCGTCTATTTCTATGCGGGCTACGTGCTGGCCGCTAACGTGTTCCGCATTGCCGACTGGTTTTCAGCCAATCCCGGCAGGACGCTGGCGCTGATGGCACTGTGGGCGCTGGTGAATGCCTGGTTCGTGTTCACGCCGGCGCCGGCGGCCCTTGTCCCCTATCTTCAGCCCGACCTCGGCAACACCGGCGCGCAGGGCGGGCTGGCGGAACTGCCTGTCCTGTCGCTGCTTCTCGGCTCGGCCGGCCTGCTGGCGGTGGTGGCGGTGTCGACGCTGCTGTCGGGCCGGCGCTGGACCGAATGGCTGCGCTGGCTGGGCGAGCATTCGATCGTCGTCTACCTCGCCTTCTTCCTGCCGATGGCGGTGACGCGCGTCGTGCTGATCAGGAGCGGTATCGTGCCCGACGTCGGCACGATGTCCGTGCTGGTGATGATCGTGGCGGTGGCGGGACCGGCGGTGCTCTACGGCCTGGTGCAGTGGAGCGGCTGGGGCAGGTTCCTGTTCGAGCGGCCGGACTGGGCGCATATCGACACGCCCGCCAGGGTGCGCAGCGCCGCGTGAGGTTGCTCAGGGCTGCGGCGCGAGCGTTGCCTCTATGGTGCTGACCATCCTGTCCACCGCGACGGCCAGCTCGCCGCCATTGTCGATGCGCACGATGTCGTCGCCGGCGAGGCTGATGCCGGGATCGCGCGCCACCCGCGCGGCGATCGCCTCGCCGCTCTCGCGCCCGCGCCCGGCGATCCGCTCGGCGAGGATGGCAGGGTCGGCGAAGACATGCACCGCCACGACGGTGCGGTAGCGCTGGCGCAGCAGCGGCAGCACCGCGCGCGAGACGTTGGCGATGGCGGTGCGGCCCTGCCTGATCGCGTCGTCGACCTCGACCGGCAGGCCGTAGCTCAGCCCGTGCGCCGCCCAGCAAAGCGCGAAGGCGCCCGCCGCGTCGGCGGCGGCGAAGGCCTCGCGGCTCATCGTGTCGTGGTCCTCGGCCGCGCCGTCGGCCGGGCGCGTAACGATGCGGCGGACGAAGAAGGTGCGCTCGGGATCGACGCGGCGGCGCGCCTCGCCGATCAGCGTATCCTTGCCCGAGCCGCTCGGCCCCATGACGGCGATGAAGGCGCCGGGCCCGATCGGTCCCCGCCACAGGCCGGGCCTCGACGCCATCGGGGACGCGCTCACGCGAAGCGCCGCTCGCGGCCGGCGCCGACCGGGTGCGAGGACCAGACGATGAAGGGCCCGCCGGAATCCGGCTCGACGAAGACGGCCAGCGTGTCGACGCTGAGCGGCGCGCCGATGACGTCGCCGAAATGCGCTTCGATCGCCTCGCGCACGCGTGGCACGTCCGACCCGCCGACGCGGCCGGTGAGCGTCATGTGGAAGCGGAAGCAGTCGAGCACGTAAGGGTAGCCCCAGCGCTGCAGGTGGTTCAGCTCGCGCGGCGACAGCGCGTCGGGGTTGCGCCGGGCGAGGTCGGTCTCCGACAGCGGCGCGCGGAAGCGGTCGAACTGCTGCACGATGTCGGTCGCGAAGCTCTCCAGCGGCAGGCTCCGCTCGGCCGGCACCAGGGCGAAGAAGCCGTCGATCTGCTTCAGCGCGATCTGTGAAATCACCGGCGGCGTGGCGGCGGCGGCGAAGGCGTCGACCGCGGCGGCGAGCGCCGGCTCGCTCTCGCCGGGCGCCAGCCGGAACGGCGCCTTCAGCGTCGCATGGAAGCCGTATCGCCGGGCGGATGCAGTATGATAGGCGACCTCGCCGGCGGACAGAGGGCCCGACGCGATGGGCGCCGTCTTCTCGCCGGTGAACGCATCGCGGCCGAGCCAGGCGGCGGCCTTTATCGCCAGCTCGCTCCGTTCGGGCGGACTGTAGTAGATCGCATAGCGCATTGCTTGTCCTCGCCTGACCGGTCCAAATAGGTGATTTGCATGACAGTTTGACGAAGCGGATGCCGCCGGGGGAAATAAATCGGCTAAGCGAAAGGCGGCTGCTGCGATGTCCGACGGCACACGCCGATGTGAATGTGCGCGCCGCAATGTGCTTTGACGCTTTCGGTTCGGATGCGCACAAGCAGGTGTCTTTTCGGGAGGTTGCCTTGAAGTTGCTGCTGTCCGCCGCCGTTTCGCTGTTCGCCCTGACCGGTGCCGTTTTCGCCGCCGATCCGGACCCTGCGAGCTGGGACGAGGTGCTGAAGGATGCGAAGGGCGAGACGGTCTACTGGAACGCCTGGGGCGGGGCGGAGAACATCAACGCCTATATCGAGTGGGCCGGCGACGAGGTCGAGAAGCGCTACGGCGTCAAGGTCGTGCATGTGAAGGTGGACGACACCGCCAAGGCCGTCGGCACCGTCGTCGCCGAGAAGGCGGCGGGCAGGAGCGAGGGCGGGGCAGTCGACCTGATCTGGATCAACGGCGAGAACTTCGCTTCGATGAAGCGCGAGGGGCTGCTGATGTCGCCGGGCTGGGCCGAGAAGCTGCCCAACTGGCGCTATGTCGACATCGACAACAAGCCGACCATCCGCACCGACTTCACCATTCCGGTCGAGGGGCTGGAGAGCCCGTGGGGCATGGCGAAGCTGGTGTTCTTCCACGATTCCGCCCGGACCGACGCGGCCACGATGCCGAAATCGGCCGACGGGCTGCTGGAGTGGGCGAAGGCCCATCCCGGCCGCTTCACCTATCCGCAGCCGCCGGACTTCGTCGGCTCGTCCTTCCTCAAGCAGGTGCTGGCCGAGAAGATCGCCGACAAGGCGCTGCTGCAGCAGCCGGTGGACGAGGCGAGCTTCGCCGAGGTGACCAAGCCGCTGTTCGACTATCTCGATGCGCTGAACCCGGTGCTGTGGCGCTCCGGCAAGGCGTTTCCGCAGAACTATCCGGCGATGAAGCAGCTTCTGGCCGACTACGAGGTCGACATCATCTTCGCCTTCAATCCGTCCGAGGCCTCGAGCGCGATCGCGTCGGGGGAACTGCCGGACACGGTGCGCTCGTTCACCTTCCCGGGCGGGACGCTGGCGAACACGCATTTCGTCGCGATCCCGTTCAACGCGAACGCCAAGGCCGGCGCGCTGGTGCTGGCCGACTTCCTGATCTCGGCGGAGGCGCAGGCGCGCAAGCAGGACCCGAAGGTGTGGGGCGATCCGACGGTGCTGGCGGTGGACAAGTTGCCGGAGGAGGCAAAGGCTGCCTTCGCGGCGCTGGACCTCGGCGTCGCGACGCTGAAGCCGGAGGAGCTGGGTCCCGCGCTCGACGAGCCGCATCCGAGCTGGATGGAGCGCATCGAGACGGAGTGGAAGCGACGCTATGGGGCTGCGAATTGAGAGACGGTAGAAACCGCTTCGCAGTGGTTTCGGCCGTCCACACGCCCCTCTGGCCTGCCGGCCATCTCCCCCTCAAGGGGGGAGATTGGCAGCTTCAACGGCATCGGCCATTCCCGAATGCAGGCGACAGGCGAAAGCTCTCGCGAGAGCCGATCTCCCCCCTTGAGGGGGAGATGGCCGGCAGGCCAGAGGGGGGTATCGGCGCCGTCGGTCTTCGGCGATCCGCATCGCGCGCGCAAACCCCTTTCCCCCTGCCATGCTGACCCGCCTCGGCCCGCCGCTGGCGATCCTGCTCTTGACCGGGCCGATCCTGGCGGGGCTTCTCGGCACGCTGCTGCCGGCCTTCGGATACCTGCCGGCGCTGGGTGGGGAGGCGATGTCGCTGGAGCCGTTGCGGCAGCTGGCGGCGGAGCCGGCGATCGTGCGGTCGGCGCTGCTCAGCCTTGGCACGGGGCTGGCGGCGACGGCGCTCTCGGTGCTGGTGGTGGCGCTGTTCCTGGCCGGATGGACGGGGACCAAGACCTTCGCGCGCGTGCAGCACCTGATCTCGCCGCTGCTGTCGCTGCCGCACGCGGCGGCGGCGTTCGGGCTGGCGTTCCTGATCGCCCCGTCAGGCATGATCGCCAGGCTCCTCTCGCCCGGACTGACCGGCTGGGAACAGCCGCCCGATCTTCTGATCGTCAACGATCCTCTCGGGCTGTCGCTGGTGGCGGGGCTGGCGGTGAAGGAGATCCCGTTCCTGTTCCTCGTGGCGCTCGCGGCGCTCCAGCAGGCAAGCCCGGCGCCGCGGGCGGCGCTGGTGGCTTCGCTGGGCTATGGCAGGGTCGCGGGGTTCCTGTTCTCGACATGGCCGGCGGTCTACCGGCAGATCCGCCTCGCGGTGTTCGCGGTGCTCGCCTTCTCGACCTCGGTGGTCGACGTCTCGGCGATCCTCGGGCCGACCAGCCCGGCGACGCTCGGCGTGCGGATCGTCGGCTGGATGAGCGATCCGGACCTGTCGATGCGCTTCAAGGCCTCGGCCGGCGCGGTGCTGCAGCTTGGCCTCACGGCGCTGGCGCTGCTGATCTGGATCGCGGTGGAGCGGGCTGCGGCCGCGGTCCGTGACCGGTTGTGCGAGCAAGGCTGTCGCGCCCGGCGCGACGGCGCGGTGCGCTATGCCGGGCTGGGGGCAATGTCGCTGTCGGGCTTCGTGGTAATGGCCGGGCTGGCGACGCTCGGCATCTGGTCGGTCGCCGGCCTTTGGCAGTTTCCCGATGCGCTGCCGGGCGAATGGACGCTCTCGACCTGGATGAAGGTGCTTCCGCGCGCGGGCGGGCCGCTGGCGACGACGCTGATCGTCGCGGCGATCGCGACGGCGGTCGCGGTCTGGGTGACGATCCTCTGCCTGATACGGGAGGACCGGACCGGCCGCGCGGCCGGCCGGGGGGCGCTGGCGATCGTCTACCTGCCGCTGATCGTGCCGCAGGCGGCGTTCCTGTTCGGGCTGCAATTGCTGTTCCTGCTGGCGGGGCTGAACGCCTCGCTGCCGTCGCTGGTGCTGGCGCATCTCGTCTTCGTCATGCCCTATGTCTTCCTGTCGCTCTCCGACCCGTGGCGGGCCTATGACCGGCGCTTCGACGCGGTCGCAGCCGGGCTCGGCAAGAGCCGGCTGCGTACGCTGGTCTCGGTCAGGCTGCCGATCCTCGCGCGACCGACCCTCGTCGCGGCGGCGGTGGGTTTTGCGGTGTCGATCGGGCAGTATCTGCCGACGCTGCTGGTCGCCGGCGGGCGGCTGCCGACGATCACCACCGAGGCGGTGGCGCTTGCGTCGGGCGGCAACCGGCGTGTCATCGGCGTCTATGCCTTCCTGCAGATGCTGCTGCCGGTGATCGGCTTCGCGATTGCCACGCTGGTTCCGGCGCTGCTATGGCGGCGCTTCCGCGCCTTGCGATACTGACGGAACCCGATGTCCGAGAAAGGCCTCATGCTGGATCGCGTGACGATCGCGCTCGGCGGGCGCGTGCTCGTTTCGATCACGCATGCCGTGGCGCCGGGCGAGGTGCTGACCGTCATGGGCCCGTCGGGTTCGGGCAAGTCGACGCTGCTGGCCTATGTCGGCGGCTTCCTCGATCCGGCCTTCGAGGCCTCGGGCAAGGTGAGCGTGGACGGCGTCGACATCACCCGCCTGCCGGCAGAGGAGCGCCACGCCGGCCTGCTGTTTCAGGATGCGCTTTTGTTTCCGCACATGACGGTGGCCGGCAATGTCGCCTTCGCGCTGCCGGCCGAGGTGAAAGGCAGGGCGCTACGCCGCGCCCGCGCCGAGGAAGCGTTGGCGGATGTCGGGCTGGAGGGGCTCGGCGAGCGCGATCCCGACACGCTGTCGGGCGGCCAGAAGGCGCGGGTGGCGCTGGCGCGCACGCTGCTTTCTTCGCCGCGCATGCTGCTTCTGGACGAGCCGTTCTCGCGCCTCGACGCGGAATTGCGGCAGCAGATGCGCGAGCTGGTGTTCGGCAAAGCGAAGGCGTCGGGCCTGCCGGTTATCCTCGTTACGCATGACGAGGCGGATGCGGCCGCGGCCGGCGGTCCGGTCGTGCGGATCGGGGCGTGACAATGCGCGACCTGCCTACGCTCCCTGTCACCGAGGCGCTGCCCGGCCTGCTCGCGGCCTTGCGCGAGCGTTCGTCGGCCGTGCTGGTCGCGCCGCCGGGCGCCGGCAAGACGACGCTGGTGCCGCTGGCGCTGCTGGACGAGCCGTGGCGCGGCGACGGCACACTCCTGCTTTTGGAGCCGCGCCGCATCGCCGCCCGCGCCTCGGCGCGGCGCATGGCCGAGCTGCTCGGCGAGCAACCCGGCGGCACGGTCGGCTATGCGATGCGGATGGAGAGCAAGGTCGGGCCGCGCACACGAATCCTCGTCGTCACCGAGGGTGTGCTGGCGCGGATGATCCTGGACGATCCGGAGCTGACCGGCATTGCGGCGATCCTGTTCGACGAGTTCCACGAACGCTCGCTCGACGGCGATTTCGGCCTGGCGCTGGCGCTCGACGTGCAGGGCGCGCTGAGGGCGGATCTCAGGCTGCTGGTGATGTCGGCGACCATCGACGGCGCGCGGGTGGCGTCGCTGCTGGGCGATGCGCCGGTGATCGAGAGCGAGGGTCGCAGCTTTCCGGTCGACATCCGCCACGAGGAGCGCGGGCCGGACGAGCCGGTGGAGGACGCGATGGCGCGCGCGATCCGCGGCGCGCTGGCAAAGGAGGAGGGGTCTGTGCTTGCCTTCCTGCCCGGCCAGCGCGAGATCGAGCGCACGGCCGAACGGTTGGAAGGGCGCATCCCGGCCAATGCCGACATCGTGCCGCTGTTCGGCAATCTCGACGCACGCACGCAGGATGCCGCGATCCGCCCCGCACCGGCCGGGCGGCGCAAGATCGTGCTGGCGACCTCGATCGCGGAAACGTCGCTCACCATCGACGGCGTGCGGGTGGTGGTCGACAGCGGCCTGTCGAGGCTGCCGAAATACGAGCCGGCGACGGGCCTGACGCGGCTGGAGACGGTGCGCGTCTCGCGCGCCTCCGCCGACCAGCGCGCCGGCCGCGCCGGGCGAACACAGCCTGGCGCTGCCATCCGCCTGTGGCGTGCCGAGCAGACGGCGGCGCTGCCGGCCTTCACACCTCCGGAAATCCTGGAGGCGGACCTGTCCGGCCTTGTGCTGGACGCCGCCGCCTTCGGCGTGGCCGACGTTTCGACGCTCGCTTTCCTCGACCCGCCGCCGAAACCGGCGCTGGAGGAAGCGCGCGCCTTGTTGCGCGAGCTCGGCGCGATCGACGGCGAGGGGCGGCTGACCGATAGCGGCAAGGCGATGCGCGGCCTGGCGCTGCCGGTGCGTCTGGCGCACATGGTGGCGGAGGCGGCGAAGTCGGGCGAGGCGCAGGCGGCGGCCGAGCTTGCGGTGCTGCTGACGGAGCGCGGGCTGGGTGGGCCGAGCGCGGATCTGGAGCGGCGGCTGGAGGGATTCCGGCGGGATCGCTCGCCAAGGGCGGAGAATGCGAAGGCGTTGGCGAGACGATTGGCGAGGGCTGCGCGTGACGAGCTGCCCCCACCCCGTACCCCTCCCCGCAAGGGGGAGGGAGGCGCCAACGTCTCAGAATCCCCCTCCCCCTTGCGGGGAGGGTTACGGGGTGGGGGCAGCTCGTCGGCTCACCCGGTACGGGGTGGGGGTATTACCGCTCCAACCTCTCCCGGCTCACTCCTCCTCTTCGCCTGGCCCGACCGCGTCGCCAAGGCACGCGGGGCGTTGGGGCGGTTTGTGCTGGCGAACGGGCGGGGAGCAACGGTGGACGAGACCGATCCACTGGCGAAAGCGGCGTTCCTCGTCGTGGCCGATCTGCAGGGTAAGGCGCAGAATGCGCGGATCGTTACGGCGGCGACGGTGACCGAGGACGAAATCCGCTCGGCGCTCGGCGACCGTATCGCGCGGCGCATCGAGGTCTCCTTCGATCCGGAAAAGCGCGCCGTCAGGGTGCGCGAGGCGGTGACGCTGGGCGCGATCCAGCTGGGCGAGCGCCAGTTGCCGCCGCCGACCGGCGTCGACGCCGACCGCGCCGTGGTCGAGGCGGTGCGGCAGAACGGGCTCGCGATCCTGCCGTGGGAGAAATCCGCCGAGGTGCTGCGCCGGCGGCTCGCCTGGCTGCACAAGGGTCTCGGCGCGCCGTGGCCGGACGTATCGGACGAGGCGCTGGTGGCGCGGCTGGACGACTGGCTGCTGCCCTATCTGCCGGGTGCCGCGTCGCTGTCGCGCATCGCGCCGTCGGTGCTGACGGAAGGGCTGATGTCGCTGGTGCCCTACGACCTGCAGCGCAAGGTGGCCGAGCTTGCGCCGACCCATTTCACCGTGCCGACCGGCAACAGCCTGCCGATCCGCTACGAAGAGGAATGGCCCGTGCTGGCGGTGCGCGTGCAGGAGCTGTTCGGGTTGGACACGCATCCCTCCATCGCCGGCGGCACGGTGCCGCTGACGCTGGAGCTGCTGTCGCCGGCGCACCGGCCGATCCAGACCACGCGCGACCTGCCGGGCTTCTGGCGTGGCTCGTGGGCGGACGTGCGCTCCGACATGCGCGGCCGCTATCCCAAGCATGTGTGGCCGGAAGACCCGCGCCAGGCGGCGCCCACCGCGCGGGCCAAGCCGCGGGGGACGTGAGCGGCGAGGTTCTGGCCTTGCCTGCTTGGCGCCGACGATGAAGGGAGGCGCAATCTCTTTGACGAGGACATGCCGAGGCTTGGCCTTGCGGCGAAGCCGGCGCATAAGAGCGCGATGCTGCTCGACCTGCGCGCCCCGGACCCGCAACTCTCACGCCGCCTGCGCCTCAACACGCTGATCCGGCTGCGCTGGCTGGCGGTCGCGGGCCAGAGCGCGGCTGTGATGGTCGTCGCCTACTGGATGGGATTCCCGCTTCCGGTCGGGTTCTGCTTCGCGCTCATCGCCTGCTCGGCCTGGCTGAACCTGCTGCTCGCCTTCCGCTATCCCTCGACGCACCGGCTGGAGCCATACGCGGCGATGGGCATCCTGCTGTTCGACACGCTGCAACTGTCCGGCCTGCTCTACATGACCGGCGGCATGACGAACCCCTTCGCCGTGCTGATCGCCGTCCCGGTCGTCGTCTCGGCGACGTCGCTGCCGCTCCAGCTCACCACGGGCCTGGGCGTCATCGCCATCCTGGCGACGACGGTGCTGGCCTTCTTCCACCTGCCGCTGCCCTGGTATCCGAACGCGGAGTTCCCGATCCCGTTCATCTATGTCGCGGGCCTGTGGATCGCGGTAGTGTCGACGATCGTCTTCACCGCTGTCTATGCCTGGCGCGTGGCGGAGGAGGCGCGCCAGCTCGCCAATGCGCTGACGGCGACCGAGCTGGTGCTGCAGCGCGAGCAGCATCTCTCCGCGCTCGACGGGCTGGCAGCGGCCGCCGCGCACGAGCTCGGCACCCCGCTCGCCACCATCGCGCTCGTCGCCCGCGAGATGGAACGCGCGCTGGGCAGCGACCCGAAATATGCCGAGGACGTGACGCTGCTCAGGACCCAGAGCGAGCGCTGCCGCGAGATCCTGAAGCGGCTGACCAGCCTGTCCTCCACGTCCGAGGAGCACATGGCGCGGCTGCCGCTGTCCTCGCTGATCGAGGAGGTGATCGCGCCGCACCGCGACTTCGGCATCCGCATCCAGCTCGAGGCGGGCGAGAAGACCGGGCCGGAGCCGGTCGGCCGGCGCAATCCGGGCGTCATCTACGGCCTCGGCAACCTGGTGGAAAACGCCGTCGACTTCGCACGAGAGACGGTGACGATCCGCTGGGGTTGGAACCAGTCCAATATCAGCCTGGTGATCATCGACGACGGCCCCGGCTTCCAGGCGGAGGTGCTCGACCGGATCGGCGAGCCCTACATGACCACGCGGCCCGGTGGCGGGGCGGCGGACGGCCAGTCGGGCGGCGGCCTGGGGCTCGGCCTGTTCATTGCCAACACGCTGCTGGAGCGCTCAGGTGCCGCAGTCTCGTTCCGCAATGCGAGCGAGAGCGGCAAGGGCGCGCTGGTCGAGGTCGTATGGCCGCGCGAGGTGTTCCTGCGCGACGCGCCGGAAGAACCTGCGAAGATCGCTTCTTGAAGCCGGCGCAATGCTTGGATTATGAGCCGCGTGTCGCCTATAGTGCGACAAGAAGAAGCAGGGAAAAGGGACAGGGCGCCATGACGGCAGACACGATACAACCGGCGGTGGCTCCGGGCGAGGATGCAAGCCTCCTCATCGTCGACGACGACAAGCCGTTCCTCACCCGGCTTGCGCGAGCGATGGAAGGCCGCGGCTTCGCGGTCGAAACCGCCGAGAGCGTCGAGGAAGCCGTCGCCAAGGCCAAAGCGCGTCCGCCGGCCTATGCGGTGGTGGACATGCGGCTCGGCGACGGCAACGGCCTCGACGTCGTCGCCGCCATCCGCGAGAAGCGGGCCGATTCCCGCACCGTGATCCTCACCGGCTACGGCAACATCGCCACCGCCGTCACCGCCGTGAAGCTGGGCGCCATCGACTACCTGTCGAAGCCGGCCGACGCCGACGACGTGGTCGCCGCGCTGACCCGCACCGGCTCCGAACCGATCGCGCCGCCCGAGAATCCTATGTCGGCCGACCGCGTGCGCTGGGAACACATCCAGCGCGTCTACGAGATGTGCGACCGCAATGTGTCGGAGACGGCACGGCGGCTCAACATGCATCGGCGCACGCTGCAGCGGATACTGGCGAAGCGCGCGCCGCGGTAGGGGGCGGGTTCCGTCCGATGGCCGCAAGCGGGTAAGGCCGGTCTGAACGGCGGATGCGATCTACTTGACCGGGTCCGTCCTGGTCGGATCGCGGGACGAGGCGGCTTCGACCGTGGCGATGACCTTTCCGGCCTTCCTCTCGCGTTTCCAGAAGTCGCGTTTCGTCCAGCGCAGGTGCTCCACCATTCGCGGGCGGTTGTGAGCTGGCCTTTCCTCACGTTCGCCATGGCTCTCACTCGCTCTCGCCGTCCACAGGCTGGATCGCGATGCCGGCCATCTCGGCGGCCATCAGGCGCGCAGCGCCCGTGCGGGCCATGCGCAACGTCAGCGCTTTTCGCGTCGGGGCGGAGAGCCTGTGTTCCGGCGCGTCGCGCAGAATCTCGGCGCCGTAGCCGTCGGAGAGGATGAAGCCGCATTCGTCGGGGAAGATCCCGGCCGGCACGTCCGGATGCGTGGCAAAGAAGAAGCGGTCGCAGAACAGGCGGTATTCCGGCCATTTGCGGTCGACGCGGAAATCCTCGATCGAGGATTTCACCTCGATGATCCAGACGTCGCCGTTCTTCATCAGCGCCACGAGGTCGGCGCGGCGGCCTGTCACCAGGCACAGCTCCGGCAGGATCGTCGCGCCCATCTCCAGGAACAGCCGCTGCACCCCGCGCCTGACCAGCATGGCGCGCTCGGACTGACGGCCGTCCACCAGCGGGTTGGGAGGCTTGATCGGGGAGACGATGGGCATCGGGGGAGGTTAGGGGATTCGGCGCGGGAGGACAATATTCCCAAGTGCCGGGCGAAATTCAATCATACGCCGAGTTGATGACTCGGAGCATTTTTTCGTGTACGGAAATGAAATGGAGATACTCTGGGACGAGCTGAAGCGGATCGCCAATCTCGACAAGCACGGCCTGGATTTCGCCGCGCTGACCGAAATGTTCTTCGAGACGTCAACGGTTATTCCCGCCAAGCACGAGAGATGGATGGCGGTGGGGTATCTCGAAGGCCGCAAGATCTCCGTGGTCTTCCGACCGCTCGGACGCGAGGCGCTGTCGGTGATGTCGATGCGACCCGCCGGTGCCAAGGAAAGGAACCTGATATGACGAAGAAGATCAAACTCCTGAAGGAATTCCAGCCCGGTCGCGGCTACAGCAAGGAAGATTGGGACGCAGTCGACAGCCCGGAACTGACGGAAGAGGAGCTGCGGCAGGCAAAACCGTTCCGGGAAGCTATGCCTGAGCTGTACGAAACATTGCAGCGGTCTCGCGGCCGGCCGCGTATCGAGAGCCCGAAGGAGGCCGTCACCCTTCGCTTGGATTCCGAGACTATCCAGAAATTCAAGTCCAAGGGCGCCGACTGGCGTGCGAGAATGGCGGAGGCGCTCGACAAAGCCGCAAGCTGATCACGTTCACCAGTGCGGCGGCTTGGTCACCGGGATCTCCGGCGCGGTGGCCTCTTCCAGCCCGGTCAGGCGCAGCGACATGGCGTCGAGGCGGCGGGTCAGGTCGTCGATGGTCTTCCAGGCCTTGCCGATCTCGGCCGACAGTTCGTGGATCGTCCGCTCCTGTTCGGCGGCAAGCACTTCGAGCGAGGTGAGGCGCTCGTCTGTTTCAACCGTCATGGCGTGATGCTCCAGCGCTGTTTCGAAATTGACAATGACAGCCCCTTTTGTCGAGACTGCGCCGAGGCATCGGCCCCCGGCGGGTTCTTGGCATCGAAACCCGCCGCATGCTAGGAATTTGACCAAACGATAAAGAGCCGGAGGGACCCGGCCTCGGAACGGGACGGCGTATGGCGGACGCGGCGATCGAACTGGTCGGCATCAACAAGAGCTTCGGCACGGTCCGGGCCAATCGCGACATCCATCTCAAGGTCGAGCGGGGCACGATTCACGGCATCATCGGCGAGAACGGCGCGGGCAAGTCGACGCTGATGTCGATCCTCTACGGCTTCTACCAGGCCGATTCCGGCGAGATCCGCATCGGCGGGAAGCCGGCCGCGATCAAGACGCCGAACGAGGCGATCGCGCATGGCATCGGCATGGTCCACCAGCACTTCATGTTGGTCGAGAACTTCACCGTGCTGGAAAACATCATCCTCGGCGCCGAAGGCGCGGCCCTCCTCAACAAGGGCATCGCCAAGGCGCGCGGCGAACTGCACCGGCTGGAAGAGGAATACGGCCTCGAGGTCGACCCCGACGCGGTGATCGAGGAACTCGCCGTCGGCCTGCAGCAGCGTGTCGAGATCCTGAAGGCGCTCTATCGCGGCGCCGAGATTCTCATCCTCGACGAACCGACCGGCGTGCTGACGCCGGCGGAGGCGGATCATCTCTTTCGCATCCTGCGCAGGCTGAAGGAGGAGGGCAAGACGGTCATCCTGATCACGCACAAGCTGCGCGAGATCATGGCCGTCACCGACAACGTCTCCGTCATGCGCCAGGGCCAGATGGTGGCGACGCGCAAGACCTCGGAGACGACGGTCGAGGAACTGGCCGAACTGATGGTCGGCCGCCGCGTGCTGCTGCATGTCGAGAAGGGCGAGGCGAAGCCGGGCGAGGTCAAGCTGTCGGTGCACAACCTCACCGTGAAGGACTCGCGCGGCGTCACAATGGTCAAGGACGTGTCCTTCGACGTGCGCGGCGGCGAGATCGTCGGCATCGCGGGCGTGGCCGGCAACGGCCAGTCGGAGCTGATCGAGACCATCGCCGGCATCCGCAAGGCGGTCTCGGGGTCGGTCACGCTGGACGGGCGGCCGGTCGACGTGACGGGCGCGGCCGATCCGGCGGACCTGCGCCGGCGCGGCCTCGCCCATGTGCCCGAGGACCGGCACCACATGGGCCTGATCCTGCCCTTCGAGGAATATGAGAACTCGATCCTCGGCTATCACAACGATCCTGAATACGGCAAAGGCCCGTTCCTCGACCTCAAGGCGGTCGAGGCGGACGCGCGCGACAAGATCGCGAAATACGACATCCGTCCCGGCGATCCGCATCTGAAGACGGCGAATTTCTCCGGCGGCAACCAGCAGAAGATCGTGCTGGCGCGGGAAATGGAGCAGGACCCGGGCGTGCTGATCGTCGGCCAGCCGACGCGCGGCGTCGACGTCGGCGCGATCGAGTTCATACACAAGCGCCTGATCGCGATGCGCGACGCCGGCAAGGCGGTGCTGCTGGTGTCGGTCGAGCTGGACGAGATCCGCTCGCTCTCCGACCGCATCCTCGTGATGTTCGACGGCCGCGTCGTCGGCGAGCGCGGGCCGGACGCCACGGAAGGCGAACTCGGCCTGCTGATGGCGGGCGTCGAGCAGAAGGAGGCGGCGGAATGAGCACGCCCGCCCTGCTGGTGATCGACGTGCAGAACGCCATCGACGATCCGGTCTGGGGTCGGCGCGGCCAGCCGGAGATGGAGGACAGGATCGCGGACCTGCTGGAGGCATGGCGCGCGCGGCGACTCCCGGTGATCCACATCCGCCACGACTCGACCAATCTCTCCTCGCCCTATCGGCCGGGCACCGCCGGCAACGACTTCAAGGCTGAAGTGGCGCCGCTGCCGGGCGAGCCCGTGGTCGACAAGCGCACCAACAGCGCCTTCATCGGCACCGACCTGGTGGATGTTCTCGACGAACTCGACGTGCGCCGGCTGGTGATGACCGGCGTGCTGTTGGAGAACTCCGTCGAGGCCACCGCGCGCATGGCCGGCAATCTCGGATTCGAGGTGGTCATTCCCGAGGACGCCGTCGCCAGCGTCGATCGCACCGACCGGCGCGGCCGCCACTGGCCGGCGGAGGACGTGCATGCCCTGACGCTCGCCATACTCGACAAGGAGTATGCGCAGATCACCGATACGCGTTCCCTGATCGAGGCCCTGCCATGAGCACCCCTTATGCCAAGCTCCCCGGCTGGGCCGACTACGGTCTCCTTCCGCTGATCAACCTGATCGTCGCCTTCTTCGTCGCCGGCCTCGTGGTGCTTCTCGTCGGCGAGAGCCCGTTCGAGGCGGTGCAGCTGATGATCAAGGGCGCGTTCGGCTCCGGGCGCGGCATTGGCTATACGCTCTACTACGCGACCAACTTCATCTTCACCGGGCTGGCGGTGGCCGTCGCCTTCCATGCCGGCCTGTTCAACATCGGCGGCGAGGGACAGGCCTCGGTGGCCGGCGTCGGCGTCGCCATCGTCTGCCTCGCCTTCGATTCCATCCTGCCGTGGTGGATCACCTATCCGATCGCGATCGTTGCCGCGGCGCTCTTCGGCGCGGCCTGGGCGCTGATCCCGGCCTGGCTGCAGGCCTATCGCGGCAGCCACATCGTCATCACGACGATCATGTTCAACTTCATTGCCGCGAGCCTGATGGTCTACCTCTTGGTGAACGTCTTCAAGGCGCCCGGACAGCAGGCGCCGGAGACGCGCGTGTTCCTCGAAGGCGCGAACATTCCGAGCCTGGAGCCGCTGCTCGGCGCGCTCGGCATCGCGGCGCGGCGCACGCCGCTGAACATCACCTTCTTCGTCTCCCTGATCGCCGCCTTCGGCGTGTGGGTGCTGATCTGGCGCAGCCGTCTCGGCTACGAGATCCGCACCATGGGCCACAGCCCGAAGGCCGCGCGCTATGCCGGCATCGGCGAGAAGCGGATCATCATCGTGACGATGCTGATCTCGGCCGGCCTCGCGGGCCTGATGGCGCTGAACCCGATCATGGGCGCGCAGGACCGCATGCAACTCGGCTTCGTCGGCGGCGCGGGCTTCGTCGGCATCGCGGTGGCGCTGATGGGGCGGTCGCACCCGGTCGGCATCATCCTCGCCGCGATCCTGTTCGGCATGCTCTACCAGGGCGGCGCCGAGATCGCCTTCGAGATGCCCAACATCACCCGCGAGATGATCGTCGTCATCATGGGACTGGTGATCTTCTTCGCCGGCGCGCTGGAGCACATGTTCCGGCCGGCGGTGCAGGCGGTGTTCGCCTCGCTGAGACCATCGAGCATGGGGCTGAAGCCCAAAGCGGCGGGAGACGCCTGACATGTTCATCGACGTCCTCATCTCGCTGCTCGACCTGACGATCCGGCTGTCGGTGCCGTTGCTGCTGGCCTGCCTGGCAGGCCTCTATTCCGAGCGGTCGGGCGTGTTCGACATCGGCCTGGAGGGCAAGATGCTGGCCGGCGCCTTCGCGGGCGCGGCCGCCGCCGCGGTCACCGGGTCGGCATGGCTGGGCGTGGGTGCGGCGCTGCTCGCCGCCGTCTTCTTCGCGCTGGTGCACGGCTTCGCCGCCATCACCAACCGCGGCAACCAGATCGTGTCCGGCGTGGCGATCAACTTCGTCGTTGCGGGCGCCACGATCCTGCTCGGCCAGGCCTGGTTCAAGGAGGGCGGCCGCACGCCGCAGCTGACCGGCGATGCGCGCTTCGACCCCATCACCCTGCCGTTCGCGAACGCGCTGCGGGACGTGCCGGTCATCGGGCCGATCTATTACGAGCTGATCTCGGGCCATTCCGTGCTCGTCTACATCGCCTTCCTGATGGTGCCGCTGACCTGGTGGGTGCTGTTCCGCACCAGGTTCGGCCTGCGGCTGCGCGCCGTGGGCGAAAACCCCGCCGCCGTCGACACGGCCGGCGTGTCGGTGGCGTGGCTGCGCTATCGCGCGGTGATCGTCTGCGGCCTGCTGACGGGTCTCGCGGGCGCCTACCTGTCGCTGGCGCAGAGCCCCGGTTTCGTCAAGGACATGACCGCCGGCCGCGGCTTCATCGCGCTCGCGGCACTGATCTTCGCCAAGTGGAAGCCGGTGCCGGCGATGTTCGCCTGCCTGCTGTTCGGCTTCCTCGAAGCCTTCGGCATCCGCTTCCAGGGCACGGCCTTCCCGTTCATCGGGCAGGTGCCGGTGCAGCTCATGCAGGCGCTGCCCTATATCCTCACCGTGATCCTGCTGGCCGGCTTCATCGGCAAGGCGGTGCCGCCCAAGGCGGGCGGCGTCGCCTATGTGAAGGAGCGGTGAGCATGGCGGTGACCGACGAGCTGTTCGCGGTCGCACGAACGGCGATGGCCAAGAGCTACGCACCCTACTCCAAATTTCCGGTCGGCGCGGCGCTGCGCACCGCTGATGGACGCACCTATTCCGGCGCGAACATCGAGGTCGCGTCCTATCCGGAAGGCTGGTGCGCAGAGACGACGATGCTCGGCCACTACATCATGGACGGCGGCGGTGAGATCACCGATATCGTGGTCGTCGCCGAACGGATGGATCGGATCACGCCCTGCGGCGGCTGCAGGCAACGGTTGGCGGAGTTTTCCCTGCCATCGACCCGCCTTCACCTCTGCGACCAGAACGGCGTAGTGGAAACGACAACGATGGGTGCTATCCTGCCCTATGGTTTCTCTGGCGAGATCCTGAAATGACCACTGCCGTCGATATCCTGGTCGAACGCCTCGCCGGCCGCACGCCCAAGGTGGGCCTCGTGCTGGGCTCGGGCCTCGGCGGACTGGTCGACGAGGTGAAGAACCCGGTGCGCATCTCCTACGGCGAGCTGCCGGGCTTTCCGAAGAGCGGCGTGACCGGTCATGCCGGCGAGCTGGTGGCCGGCGACTTCAACGGCACGCCGGTGATCATGATGGCCGGCCGGGCGCATTACTACGAGCACGGCAATGCGGGCGCGATGCGTCCGGCGCTGGAGGTGCTGCAGGGCATCGGCGTCGAGACGCTGATGCTGACCAACGCCGCCGGCTCGCTGGAGCCCACCATGGGGCCGGGCTCGGTGATGCTGATCACCGACCACATCAATTTCTCTGGCTCCAACCCGCTGTTCGGCGAGCCGACCGACAAACGCTTCGTCGGCCTGACGCAGGCCTATGATGCCGAGATGCGCGCCGCGCTGGAGGCGGCGGCGCAGAAGACCGGCACGCCGCTGCACAAGGGCGTCTACATGTGGTTCTCCGGCCCGTCCTTCGAGACGCCGGCCGAAATCCGCATGGCCCGCATCGTCGGCGCCAATGCCGTCGGCATGTCGACCGTTCCCGAGGTCATCCTCGCGCGGTTTCTCGGCCTGCGCGTGGCGGCCTGTTCGGTGATCACCAATCTCGCGGCCGGAATGACCGGCGGCGAACTCTCGCACCAGGAAACCAAGGACATGGCGCCGCTCGGAGGAGCACGGCTTGCGGCGATCCTGCGCGAGGCGATCGGAGGGTTCTGATGAACGCCAAGACGGAGCATGCGGTGGCGTCGGGCGCGGCGCCCGTCCACCTGTCCAATCTGCGCCCCCGCAACGACGGCACGCCGCTGAAGGCCGAATGGTTCGAGGCGATGGACGTCAACCTGTCCGCCGCCGAGCGCCGCGCCGCGACGCTGACCACGCGGCGCACGGTGAAGAAGGCCTGGCAGGCGGCATGGCTGATCCGCGCCATCGAGGTGATCGACCTGACGACGCTTGCCGGCGACGACACGCCCGGCCGCGTGAGGAGGCTCTGCGCCAAGGCGCGCCACCCGCTGCGCGACGACCTGGTCGAGGCGCTGGGGCTGACCGGCCGGCGGCTGACCACGGGCGCGGTCTGCGTCTACCCGACGATGGTGCCGACGGCGGTGAAGGCGCTGGAAGGATCGGGCATTCCAGTCGCCTCCGTCGCCACCGGCTTCCCGACGGGTCTCACGCCGCTCAAGCAGCGGCTGGAGGAAATCCGCTATGCGGTCGGCGAGGGTGCGGGCGAGATCGACATCGTCATCACCCGCGCGCATGTGCTGAACGGCGAGTGGGCAGCCCTCTACGACGAGGTCGCCCAGATGCGCGAGGCCTGCGGCGAGGCGCATCTGAAGGCGATCCTGGCCACCGGCGAATTGAAGACGCTGACCAATGTCTACAAGGCCTCGATGGTGGCGATGCAGGCGGGCGCCGACTTCATCAAGACCTCGACCGGTACCGAGGCGGTGAACGCCACGCTGCCGGTGAGCCTCGTCATGTGCCGCGCCATCCGCGACTATCTGGAGTTCACCGGCGGCGTGCATGTCGGCTTCAAGCCCGCCGGCGGCATCCGCGCCGCCAAGGACGCGCTCGCCTGGCTGATCCTGATGAAGGAGGAGCTGGGCGACGCCTGGCTGCAGCCGGACCTGTTCCGGCTCGGCGCATCTGCGCTGCTGGGCGATATCGAGCGGCAGCTGGAGCACTATGTCACCGGGCGGTATTCGTCGAACGACCGGCACGGGATGGGGTGAGGGGAATGATCGCAAACCTGAGTTCCTTCACGCCCCCCTCTGGCCTGCCGGCCATCTCCCCCACATGGGGGGAGATTACGCGCGTCGTCGGAGCTGCCAATCTCCCCCCTTGTGGGGGAGATGGCCGGCAGGCCAGAGGGGGGCGTGAAAGAGCGCTGCCCTTCCATTCCGTTTCGGAGGTTCACCGATGAACCAGATCCAGGACATCCTGAAGACGATGGACTACGGCCCGGCGCCGGAAGAGGATGCGATCGTTCGCGACTGGCTGAAGCGGCACAAGGGCAGGTTCGGCCATTTCATCGGCGGCAAGTTCACGGCGGCGGGTGGCGAGACGTTCGGTGTCCCCAACCCCGCCACGGGTGAGACGCTGGCGGAGGTAGCGATCGCCGGGAAGAAGGAGGTCGACGCGGCGGTGAAGGCGGCGACGGGCGCCTTTGCCTCATGGTCGAAGCTTTCCGGCAATCAGCGCGCCCGGCATCTCTATGCGATTGCCAGGCAGGTGCAGAAGCATGCGCGCTTCCTGGCGGTGCTGGAGACGATGGACAACGGCAAGCCGATCCGTGAGACGCGCGACATCGACATTCCGCTGGTCGCCCGCCATTTCTACCACCATGCCGGCTGGGCAGAGCTGCGCGACGAGGCGTTTCCGGGCCACGTGCCGGCCGGGGTCTGCGGCCAGATCATCCCGTGGAACTTTCCGCTTTTGATGCTCGCCTGGAAGATCGCGCCCGCACTTGCCGCGGGCTGCACGGTCGTCTTGAAGCCGGCCGAGCACACGCCGCTGACGGCGCTTGCCTTTGCCGAGATCTGCAAGGAGGCGGGCCTGCCGGCCGGCGTCGTCAATATCGTCAACGGCGGCGGCGAGACCGGCGCGCTGATCGCCGGGCATGAGGGCATCGCCAAGCTCGCCTTCACCGGCTCGACCGAAGTCGGCCGCATCCTGCGCAAGCAGACGGCCGGATCGGGCAAGAAGCTGTCGCTGGAGCTCGGTGGCAAGTCGCCGTTCATCGTCTATGCCGATGCCGATCTCGACGCGGCGGTGGAAGGCGTGGTCGATGCGATCTGGTTCAACCAGGGCGAGGTCTGCTGCGCCGGTTCGCGCGCGATCGTGCAGGAAGGGGTGGCCGAACGGTTCTATGCCAAGCTGCGGGCGCGGATGGAAAAGCTGCGCGTCGGCGATCCGCTCGACAAGTCGACCGATGTCGGCGCGGTGGTGGCGAAGGTGCAGATGGAGCAGATCGCGGCGCGCGTGAAGGACGGCGTTGCCGAAGGCGCGGCGATGTTCCAGCCGAGCTGGGCGTCGAAGCTGTCGACCAAGGGCTGCTTCTACCCGCCGACGCTGTTCACAGACGTGATGCCGGCCTCGAAGCTGGCGCAGGAGGAGATCTTCGGCCCGGTTCTGGTGTCGATGACTTTCCGCACGCCGGGCGAGGCGATCCAGCTCGCCAACAATTCGCGCTACGGGCTCGCCGCCTCGATCTGGTCGCAGAACTTGGACACCGCCTTCGACGCGGCGCGGCGGCTGAAGGCGGGCGTGGTGTGGATCAACTCGACCAACCTGTTCGACGCGGCGATCCCCTTTGGCGGCTACAAGGAAAGCGGCTTCGGGCGCGAAGGCGGCAAGGAAGGCATGCACGAATATCTCGTGCCCGGCTGGCTGAAGACGGCGAAGCCGGCGGCCATCGCCAAGCCGCTGCCGGCGGCCGCGCCGCTCGATGCGGACGAGGAGCGCGGCGAGGGTGCTTCGCTCGACCGGACGGTGAAGCTCTATATCGGCGGCAAGCAGGCGCGGCCGGATTCGGGCTATTCCTATCCGGTCCACGACCACGCCGGAAAGTTCGTCACCGAGGCGCCGCTCGGCAACCGCAAGGACATCCGCAACGCGGTGGAAGCCGCGCACAAGGCCGACGGCTGGTCGGGCATGACCGGTCATGCAAGGGCGCAGGTGCTGTATTTCCTCGCCGAGAACCTGGAGCTGCGCGCGGGCGAATTCGCGCGGCGGCTGGTGCAGGCGACCGGTGCGTCGGCCGCGAAGGCTTCGCGCGAGGTGGACGCGACCGTGGCGCGGGTGATGTACTACGCGGCCTGGGCGGACAAGTACGACGGCGCGGCCCGCGCGCCCCAGGCGCGCATGCTGTCGGTGGTGCTCAACGAGCCGTGGGACGTGATGGCGATCTCCTGTCCTGACGAGGCGCCGCTTCTGTCCTTCGTCTCGCTGGTCGCGCCGGCGATCGCGATGGGCAATCGCGTGGTGGTCACGCCCTCGCCGCGCCAGCCGCTGGCGGCGCTCGACCTCTACCAGGTGTTCGACACGTCGGACGTGCCGGGCGGGGTGGTCAACATCGTCACCGGCGACCGCGACCAACTCGCGGGCGTGCTGGCGAAGCACGACGATGTGGCGGCGCACTGGTATTTCGGGTCCAAGGAAGGCTCGGCGCTGGTGGAGAAAGAATCGGGGGGCAACCTCAAGGCCGTGTGGGCCAATCAGGGTCTGGCGCGCGACTGGCTCGATCCGGCGCAGGGGCAGGGGGAGGAGTTCCTGTTCCACGCGGTGAGGCACAAGGCGATCTGGACGCCGTTCGGGGTGTGATGTGCGTCTCTCGGGCGCGGTGAAAAGACCCCCCTCTGGCCTGCCGGCCATCTCCCCCTCAAGGGGGGAGATTGGCAGCTTCGGCGACTGCCCGCTGCCTGCAACGCTGCCAACTGGCGAAAACCATCGTGACAGCCGATCTCCCCCCTTGAGGGGGAGATGGCCGGCAGGCCAGAGGGGGGTATCTCGTTGAGCACCCTCCTCCCCCAGGAATTCATCCGCCTCAAGCGCGACGGCAAGGCGCTGCCGAAGGCGGCCATCGCCGAATTCGTCGAGGGCATGGCCTCCGGCTCCGTCACCGAGGGGCAGGTGGCAGCCTTCGGCATGGCGGTGTTCCTCAACGGGATGAGCCGCGACGAAGCCGTCGCGTTGACGATTGCCATGCGCGATTCAGGCGAGGTGCTGGCATGGAGCCTGCCGGGACCGGTGGTGGACAAGCACTCGACCGGCGGGGTGGGCGACAACGTCTCGCTGATGCTGGCGCCGATCGTCGCTGCCTGCGGGGCCTATGTGCCGATGATCTCGGGGCGCGGGCTCGGCCACACGGGCGGGACGCTGGACAAGATGGATGCGATCCCCGGCTATGTCAGCCAGCCGGACAACCAGCGCTTCCGCAAGGTGGTGCGCGAGGTGGGCTGCGCCATCATCGGCCAGACGGGCGACCTCGCGCCCGCCGACAAGCGCTTCTATGCGATCCGCGACGTGACGGGGACGGTCGAGTCGATCCCGCTCATCACCGCCTCCATCCTGTCGAAGAAGCTCGCCGCGGGCCTTGGCGCCTTGGTGCTCGACGTCAAGTCCGGCAATGGCGCGTTCATGGCCAAGCCCCGCGATGCGTCCGCGCTCGCCAAGAGCCTGGTCGAGGTGGCGAACGGCGCCGGCCTGCCGACGACGGCGCTGGTGACCGATATGAACCAGCCGCTGGCCTCGGCCGCGGGCAATGCGGTGGAAGTGACGAACGCGGTGGATTTCCTCACCGGCCGGCTCCGCGACCGCAGGCTGGAGGAGGTCACGCTCGCGCTTGCAGCCGAGATGCTGGTCTCGACGGGTCTGGCGCGCAGCCAGAAGGAGGGGGTGGCCAATGCGCGGCAGGCGCTGCAGTCCGGCGCCGCCGCGGAGCGGTTCGGGCGCATGGTGCATGCGCTGGGCGGGCCGGCGGACTTTCTTGCAAAGTCCGCCAACCATCTGCCGAAGGCGCCGGTCGAGCTGGCGGTGGAGGCACGCTCGTCCGGCTATGTCCGGGCGATCGCGACCCGCGACATCGGCCTCGCGGTGGTGGCGCTCGGCGGAGGGCGAACGCGGCCGCAGGACGAGGTCGATCCGGCAGTCGGGCTGACGCGCCTCGCGCCCGTCGGCGCGGAGGTGCGGGCGGGCGATCCGCTCTGCCTCGTCCATGCCCGCTCGGATGACGATGCGAAGGCGGCGGCGAATGCGGTGCTGGCGGCCTACGACATCGGCAAGGTGCGGCCGCAGCCGTCGCCGGTGGTGCTGAGGCAGGTGTCGTCGTAGGGGATGGGTAGAAAAGGCCACCTGGCCAATCTCGACATCCTTGGCCGTCCCCCCTCATCGCCCTGCCGGGCATCGAGGGTCGAGCCGACGGTCTCGACCCGCGATGCCGGCAGCCAGGTGAGGGGGCATTCCGCCTCGCCTTTACCCTACTGCTCCAG
Source organism: Mesorhizobium australicum (assembly GCF_900177325.1). NCBI lineage: Bacteria > Pseudomonadati > Pseudomonadota > Alphaproteobacteria > Hyphomicrobiales > Phyllobacteriaceae > Mesorhizobium > Mesorhizobium australicum. The sequence continues at coordinate 991,233 of NZ_FXBL01000004.1, forward strand.
GAGCAGCGTGCCGTCCTTGACCTCGAAGCGGGTGAGCTGGCGCAGCAGGCTCATTCCGACGAGGATGCCGGACAGCGCCTCGTCCTCCAGCACCACGGCGTCGACGTCCGAGACGCGGATGCGGCCGATCTCAACCGTGTCGATCCGCACGACGGCAGCCTTCGTCTTGCCGTTGGCGGTGTTGATCTCATGCTTGAAGGCCGTTCGCGGCACCGCGACGCCGACCTTGCGGGCGGTGGTCTCGTTCATGGCGATCAGCGTGGCGCCGGTGTCGATCAGCCCTTCCACCCTGCGGCCGTTGAAGCGCAGTTCGGTGCGGAAATGGCCGGCCTGGTCGGCGGGGATGGCAACCTTGCGGCCGGTAGGCGGGGCTTCGGCCGGTCGCGCTGGGGCGGCGGGCGCGGCGACCTCGATCGGCACAACCTCCGGATCATGCGGGCCGATGTCGAGGAAGTAGGGCACGGAGGCTGAAACGCCGATAAGCGCGCCGAGCAGCAGGATGGTCCGCATCAGGTGAGGTCCCGTTTCGGGGAATGCTAACCTGGCGCGGTCACCACGGGTTTAACGCGTGGGAGAAAGGCGGCTGCCGAGGACCGTTGCCAAGGCGCAGGCAGACTCCACGCCGTCATTCTCGGGCTTGTCCCGAGAATCTGCCAGCTTCTGTGGGAAGGGTGAAGGACGACAATCCCGACCGCCGATAGATCCTCGGCACAAGCCCGAGAATGACGGCGCTAGTTCTTTGCCGGTGCGCGGGGGTCGCGTCAGCGTGTCAAACGTTGCAGCGCTTACTTCGTCCCGTACATTCGGTCGCCGGCATCGCCGAGGCCGGGGACGATGTAGCCCTTTTCGTTCAGCTTTTCGTCGATCGCCGCCGTGAACACCGGCACGTCGGGATGCGCCTTGGTGAAGCGCTCGATGCCTTCCGGGGCGGCGAGCAGGCAGAGGTAGCGCAGGTTGGTCGCGCCGCGGCTCTTCAGCTTGTCGATCGCGGCGATCGCGGAGTTCGCCGTCGCCAGCATCGGGTCGACCACGATCACCAGCCGGTCGCCGAGGTCGCTCGGCGCCTTGAAGAAATATTCGACGGCCTCCAGCGTCTCGTGGTCGCGATAGAGGCCGACATGGGCGACGCGCGCGGCGGGCACGAGGTCGAGCAGGCCTTCCAGCAGCCCGTTGCCGGCGCGCAGCACCGAGGCGAAGACCAGTTTCTTGCCCTCCAGCGTCGGCGCGTCCATCGGCTGCAGCGGCGTTTCGATGCGCGTCGTGGTCAGTTCGAGGTCGCGGGTGACTTCGTAGCCCAGCAGCAGCGAGATCTCGCGCAGCAGCCGTCGGAACCCCGCCGTCGAGGTCTCCTTGTTGCGCATGATGGTGAGCTTGTGCTGAACGAGCGGGTGGTTGACGACGGTGACGCTCATTCGGGCAACTCCTGGCGGAACGGGACCGCTGGACTTTAGCCAAGCCTCGCGGTCCGGGGAACAGCCGGCGAAGGGTCAGCCACAGTTTTGTCGGAGATTTCAGCGTCCCGCGCGGGTCGGGTCGCCAAGCTTCGCCAACAGCGCCTTCCGTGTCTTCCTGTCGACGAAGGCGGCTTCGATCGCCGTGCGCGTGACCGCGGTCAGGTCGCGGTCGGACAGGCCGAAATGCTCTTTGGCGACCGCGTATTCCTTGCCGAGGCTGGTCCAGAAATAGGGAGGGTCGTCGGAGGACAGCGTGACCTTGCAGCCGGCCGCGCGCAGCTTCGGGAACGGGTGGTCCGCATAGGACGGGAATACCTTCAGCTCGATATTCGACACCGGGCAGACTTCCAGCACCACGCCTTCGTCGGCGATGCGCTTGACGAGGTCTGGGTTCTCGATGGCGCGCACGCCGTGGCCGATGCGGGATGGGCGGATGTGGTCGAGCGCGTCGCGCACGCTTTCCCAGCCGGCAAGCTCTCCGGCATGCACCGTAATGCCGAGGCCGGCCTCGCGGGCGATCTCGAAGGCGCGCACATAGTCCTCCACGTCGCCGAAACGCTCCTCTCCGGCCATGCCGAAGCCGGTGACGAGCGGATGGCCGCATTTGACCGCGAAACGGGCGGCCGCCTCGACCGATTCGACGCCGAAATGGCGCACGCCGGTGACGATCATCCGGCCCTCGATGCCGGTCTTCGCATTTGCCCGCCGGATGCCTTCGCCGAGCGCGTTTGTGTAGGCCGTGGGCGACAGGCCCGACTTCACCGCGTGGTCGGGCGAGGTGAAGACCTCGGAATAGATGGCGCCTTCCCGCGCGAGGCTGGTGAGATAGGTCTCGGTCAGCCGGGCATAGTCTTCCTCGTCGCGGAAGAGGCTCGAGGCGGCATCGTAGGCGGCCAGGAAGGAGGTGAAATCGTGCCAGACGAAGGATCCATCCCTGATGAAGCCCGAGACGTCCGCCCCGTATTTGCGCGCCTGCTTGATGACCAGTTCGGGAGAAGCCGCGCCTTCGACATGGCAGTGGATCTCGGCTTTCAACACCATAGGCACGCTCCGGTCTGCGCGATATGCCCGCATTCATCATGATTCGGCGCGCGGCGGTTCATCGCGCCCCGGAACATAGCGCTGCCGGATCGCATCGGCTATGGTCCGGCCCGATTTCGACAGGACACAATCATGTCAGAAGAACGCACCACGGTTCGCGGCGGCATGGAGACCTCCTACGGTTTCCGCAGTGTCGCGCCCGGCGAGAAGCAGGGTCTGGTCAACGACGTTTTCCACAAGGTCGCCGACCGTTACGACCTGATGAACGACCTGATGTCGGCCGGCATGCACCGGGTCTGGAAGGACGCGATGGTGACCTGGCTCAACCCGCCGAAGCGCGGCGACTGGCGCTCGCTGGATGTTGCCGGCGGCACGGGCGACATCGCCTTCCGCATCGTCGAGGCGTCGGACCGCAATGCGCATGTCACCGTGCTCGACATCAACGGCTCGATGCTCGGCGTCGGCCGCGAGCGCGCCGAGAAGCGCCGGATCGCGGAGAATGTGGATTTCGTCGAGGCCAATGCCGAGGAGCTGCCTTTCGCGGACGACACGTTCGACGCCTATACGATCGCCTTCGGCATCCGCAACGTGCCGCGCATCGATGTCGCGCTGTCGGAGGCGGCGAGGGTACTGAAGCCCGGCGGCCGCTTCCTGTGCCTGGAATTCTCCGAGGTCGAGATGCCGCTGCTCGATCGCGTCTACGATGCATGGTCGTTCAATGCCATCCCGCGCATCGGCCAGATGGTGGCGGGCGACGGCGAACCCTATCGCTATCTGGTGGAATCGATTCGGAAATTCCCGAACCAGCGCGATTTCGCGGCGATGATGACGGCGGCCGGCCTGTCGCGGGCGACCTGGCGCAACTATTCCGGCGGCATCGCCGCACTGCATTCGGCCTGGAAGATCTGACCGGGCATGGGCACATCGGGCGCTTATTTTCGTCTGGCCCGCGCGGGCTGGATCATGGTCCGCGAGGGCGTGATCGCAGCGCTACCGGGCGACCAGCTCTGGGGCCTGCCCAAGCTCGGCTGGCGGCTCGGCAGGCTGTTTTCGCGCAGGCGCTCCTCGAGTCTCGGCCGCAGCGAACGCTTTTCCAAGGCGGTCACGCGGCTGGGCCCCTCCTATGTGAAGCTCGGCCAGTTCCTCGCCACCCGGCCGGACGTGGTAGGCAGCGAGATCGCCAACGATCTCGCCAAGCTGCAGGACCGCATGCCGACCTTCCCGCGCGAGCAGGCGGTGGCGGCGATAGAGGGGTCGCTCGGTCGCACGGTGGACGACCTCTATGTGCATCTGGGCGACCCGGTGGCGGCGGCCTCGATCGCGCAGGTGCATCCGGCCCAGGTGGCGAAGGATGGCGAACTGCGCAAGATGGCCGTCAAGGTGATCCGTCCGGGCGTGCGGCGGCGCTTCTTCCAGGATCTTGAAAGCTATTTCCTCGCCGCCCGGCAGATGGAGCGCTTCGTTCCGGCGACGCGCCGGCTGCGGCCGGTCCAGGTGGCCGAGATCCTGGAGCAGACGACCAAGATCGAGATGGACCTGCGGCTGGAGGCGGCGGCGCTGTCGGAGATCGGCGAGAACACGGCCGCCGACCCGGGCTTCCGCGTGCCGGCCGTCGACTGGGAGCGGACCGGGCGCGACGTGCTGACGCTCGAATGGATCGACGGCATCAAGATGTCGGACACGGAAGGGCTGCGGCTCGCCGGCCACGACCTCAACGTGCTGGCCGCGACGCTGATCCAGTCCTTCCTGCGGCACACGCTGCGCGACGGCTTCTTCCATGCCGACATGCATCCGGGCAACCTGTTCGTGGAGGCGGACGGGACGATCGTCGCGGTCGACTTCGGCATCACCGGCCGGCTCGGAAAGAAGGAGCGGCGGTTTCTCGCCGAAATCCTCTACGGCTTCATCGTGCGTGACTACCGGCGCGTGGCCGATGTGCATTTCGAGGCCGGCTACGTGCCGCGCAAGCACGATCCGGCGTCCTTCGCACAGGCCATCCGCGCCATCGGCGAGCCGATCCATGGCCAGCCGGCCGAGACGATCTCGATGGCGAAGCTCTTGACGCTGCTGTTCGAGGTGACCGAGCTCTTCGACATGGAGGCAAGGCCGGAACTCGTCATGCTGCAGAAGACGATGGTCGTCGTCGAGGGCGTCGCCCGCACCCTCGATCCCGCCTTCAACATGTGGAAGACGGCCGAGCCGGTGGTCGGCGGCTGGATCAGGGACAATCTGGGGCCGAAGGGCCTGCTGATCGATGCGCGCGACGGCGTCAACGCGCTGGTGGCGCTGGCGCGGCAGGCGCCGGAACTGGCCGAACGCACCGAGCGGCTGACGCGCGAGATCGACCTGATGGCCGAGCGCGGCCTGCGCTTCGACGAGGAGACGGCGAAGAAGATCGGCAAGGCCGAGGCGCGCGGCACCCGCTGGGGCCGCGTGGCGCTGTGGGTCGGCGCGCTGGCGCTGGTGTGGATCGCCTGGCAGGTAACGTGACGAGGGCCATGCGGCGTTCCGTTTGACTCGCTTGCTGTCAATGATTACATTGCTGTCAATGATTGCACGGTTATACTCATGGCGACGTTGACGATCAGGAATATCCCCGACGACGTGAAGCACGCTCTGCGCGTCAAGGCTGCCGAGCGAGGGCGCTCGCTCGAAGACGCGCTTCGCCAACTTTTGGCGATTGAAGCTGGTCGTGATGCAGAACCGGTATCCCGGATCGATGCGGACGAGATCATGCGGCGAGCGGCGGCGCTCGAGGACGACGAGCCGACCGATTCCCGATACAAATACTTTACCCAGAAGGAACTTAGCGACGCCATCTGCGGCGAATATGACGATCTGTGATGGTCGTCGATACATCCGCCATCGTCGCAATAGCCCGGCGTGAGCCCGAAGCGCTCACATTCAGCCGGATGCTCGAGCGAACGCCGGGAAAGCTCATGGCCGCGCCGACCTATCTCGAATGCGCCTTCGTGATGGCCGGCATCGCGCCGAACAAGGGTATGGCTTTCCTGCGCGAACTCGTCTCGGATACACTGATCAAGATCGTCCCGTTCGGCCCGGAGGAGTTGGAGGTCGCGGTTGAGGCGCGGCTCAGGTTCAGCCGCGGCTCCGGCCACGCCGCGAAACTGAACTTTGGCGATTGCTTTGCCTACGCACTCGCCAAGTCGCGAAATCTGCCTCTTCTTTTTAAGGGCGACGACTTCATCCGTACCGACGTCATTCCAGCATGCAAGCCGGAGTCTGGACTGTGAGCGCCCTGCAGTCGAAGCGCATCCTTCTCATCATCGGCGGGGGCATCGCGGCCTACAAGTCGCTGGATCTCATCCGCCGCCTGCGCGAGCGGGGGGCGAAGGTGCGCTGCGTGATGACGCACGCCGCGCAGCAGTTCGTGACGCCGCTGGCCGCGGGCGCGTTGTCGGCGGACCACGTCTTCACAGACCTCTTCGACCGGCAGGACGAGCAGGACGTCGGCCATATCCGCCTGGCGCGGGAGTGCGATGCGATCGTGGTGGCGCCTGCGACGGCGGACCTGATGGCGAAGCTCGCGGGCGGCCTTGCCAACGACCTCGCCTCCGCGGTGCTGCTGGCGACCGACCGACCGGTGCTGATGGCGCCGGCGATGAACCCGAAGATGTGGTCGCATGCGGCGACGAAGCGCAACCGCGCGACGCTGGCGAAGGACGGCGTGCGCTTCGTCGGGCCGGGCAAGGGCGAGATGGCGGAGAGCGGCGAGGCGGGCGAGGGGCGCATGTCCGAGCCGGTCGAGATCGCCGACGCCGTCGCCGCGCTGCTGGCGCCGCCGGCCGGCCCGCTGGCAGGCCGGCGCATCGTCGTGACCTCCGGGCCGACCCACGAGCCGCTCGATCCGATCCGCTACATTGCCAACCGCTCCTCCGGGAAGCAGGGACATGCGATCGCGGCAGCGCTTGCCAAGCTTGGGGCCGATGTGCGCCTCGTCAGCGGCCCCGTCTCGATCGCCGACCCGGCGGGCGTGACGACCATCCATGTCGAGAGCGCGCGGCAGATGCTCGCGGCCGTCCAGAGCGAGCTGCCGGCCGACGCCGGCATCTTCGTCGCCGCCGTCGCGGACTGGCGGCCCGCGGTCGAGGTCGGCGAGAAGATCAAGAAGCGCGCCGGAGAGGCGCCGCCCGCTGTCGAGATGATCGAGAATCCGGACATCCTGGCGACGATCGGCCATGGCCAGTCGCGTCCCTGGCTCGTCGTCGGCTTTGCCGCCGAGACCGAGAACCTGATCGACAATGCGGCGGCTAAGCTGAAGAGGAAGGGCGCCGACTTCATCGTCGCGAATGATGTGTCGCACGACAGCGGCGTGAACGCGCGCGGCGTCATGGGAGGCGACCGCAACCGGGTGAAGATCGTCTCGAAGGACGGCATCCACGAATGGCCGGAGATGAGCAAGACGGAAGTGGCGGAGCGTCTGGCGGCACTGGTCGCCGAGCGCCTGCGCACCATCACGGTCTGAAACGATGGATATCCCCGTCATCGAAACCGAACGCCTGCTGCTGAGAGGCATGACGCAAGGCGACTTCGAGGCGCAGGCGGAGATGTGGGCCGATCCCGTCGTCACCCGCTTCATCGGCGGCGTGCCGCTGAGCCGCGAGCAGGCATGGATCCGCCATCTGCGCCACATCGGCAGCTGGCAGGTGATGGGCTTCGGCTTCTGGGCCGTCATCGACAAGGCGACGAACCGCCTGATCGGCGAGGCGGGTTTCCACGATCTCAAGCGCGACCTGACGCCCAGCATCGAGGGCACGCTGGAGACCGGCTGGGGCTTCGTGCCGGACGCGCACGGCAAGGGCGTCGCCACGGAGACGGTCTCGGCCGTGCTAGCCTGGGGCGACGCGCAGAGACCCGCCATGCGCATGACCTGTCTCATCGATCCCGGCAACACCGCGTCGATCCGGGTTGCCGAGAAACACGGCTTCCGCGAATTCGCCAGATCGACCTATCACGGCGCGCCGACGATCCTCTTCGAGCGGCTCCGGCCGGCGTGACGCGCCGGCCGGTCGCTGTCCGATCGGCTCAGACTTCAGGAGTGCATCGCGGCAGCGGTAGCCTTCAGGCCGCCGTCTTCTCGACGCTGTCGGGATCGCCGGCGCCGGTCTCGATCAGCTCGCGCAGGCTGCCGGTGATGAGGCCGGTCCAGGCATCCGAGCAGATGGCGTAGCATTCGACCGCGGGCCTGATGCCGACATGGGTGAAGACGATCTCGGTCTGCTCGCCCTTCGGCGCGATGTCGAACCGGATCGTGGTACCGGTCCATTCCGTCCGGTCCTCGATGAAGTTGAGGGCCGAGTCGACGACCTCCCAGACGACCCTGCGGCCAAGAACGAGTTCGGTTGTCTTCTGCCGGGAGTAATGCAGATCCTTGTAGCGGTAGCTCCATTCGGCGCCGACGCGGCTGGCGTCGCCTTCGATGTTCTCGCCCCACCAGGAGCGCGGATCGACGATCGCGGCGAAGGCCTGATCGGGCGTCGCGGCCACGCGGACGGAGACGGTGAAATTGCTGTCTGACATCGGTTTGGTTCCCTGGTTGGAAGATGGGTTCAGGCGGGCGGCAGCAGCCTGTCGTAGTCGCCCTTCAGCGAGACCCAGTTGTCCCAGAAGGGAGCGGGCCCTTCGCCGGCGAGGGTCGCCTCCAGAATATCGACATGGGCGTGCCAGCCGGCGCTGACATTGAGCCTCGAGCCGCGATCGACCAGCCGGCGGTGAATGATCGTCAGAAGCACGCGTTCGCCGGCGGGCGCGAGCTCGAAGGTCACCTCGCCTTCGCTGCCCCAGCCGATCACCAGCCTTCGCGGCGGATCGATTTCGACGATGCGGCTGGCCATGCTCTGGACGGGCGCAAACCCATCCGGGCGGTGGCCAGGCGGCGTGGTGAGCTCGTCGTTGCGCCAGGTGAGTTCGAAGGGAGCGCCGGGTTCCAGCACCATCTCGCCGGCGGCAAGCCATTTCCGGCGAAGGTCGCTCTTCGTCAGGTAGCCCCAGACGCGGTCCACCGTGCCGGGAAGCAGGCGCTGGAGCTTCAGGGTCGTCGGCTCGATCAACGCGCCGTAGGTTTCGGAGGATCTGCTCATGTCGGCTTTCCTTTTTCCTGTTCAGCGTCGAGGTCTGCGCGCAGCAGGTCCTCGAGGATGTCGAGGCGCCCCGTCCAGAACCGTTCGTAGCGATCGATCCAGTCGCGCGCCTCCTTCAGGCGCAACGCTTCGAGATGGCACCAATGGGTCCGGCCGACGACATGCCGGCGCACCAGCCCGGCCTTCTCCAGGACCCGCACATGCTTCGACGCGCCGGCGAAGCTCATGTCGAGCGGCGTCGCGAGATCGCCGATCGAGCGAGCACCCTCGCTCAGCCTCGCCAGCATCCTGCGGCGGGTCGGATCCGAAAGCGCGTGAAACACGGTGTCGAGCTGTTGTTCAACCATACGGTTTAATTACCGCATGCAAATGCAATAGTCAACCGACTGGTTTAACTTTTGCCAAAAAGAAAGGCCGGACGATGCCGGCCTCTCCTTCGTGTCGGTTTCGACCGCGTCAGGCGGTGGGCTGCTTCGTCTTGCGCAGGTAGGGCAGGATCGTGTCGAACGAGCCGAAACGCTTCACGGCGTCTTCGTTCGAGACCGCCGCCGTGATGATGACGTCCTCGCCCTGTTTCCAGTCAGCCGGCGTCGCGACCTGATGCCTGGCGGTGAGCTGGATGGAATCGATCGCGCGCAGGATCTCGGCGAAGTTGCGTCCGGTCGTCATCGGGTAGGTAAGGATCAGCTTGATCTTCTTGTCCGGGCCGATGACGAAGACGGAACGCACCGTGGCGTTGTCCGCCGGCGTGCGGCCTTCCGACGTGTCGCCGGCGCCGGCCGGCAACATGCCGTAGAGCTTGGCCACTTCGAGGTTTTTGTCGCCGATCAGCGGGTAGTCGACGTCGAAGCCGGTCGCGGTCTTGATGTCGGTCTTCCACTTCGAATGGCTTTCGACGGGATCGACCGAGATGCCGATGATCTTGACGTTGCGCTTGGCGAATTCCGGCGCATAGCCGGCCATGGTGCCGAGCTCGGTGGTGCAGACCGGCGTGAAGTTCTTAGGATGCGAGAACAGGACGGCCCAGCCGTCGCCGATCCAGTCATGGAAACGGACGGTTCCCTGGGTCGTGTCCGCCGTGAAGTCGGGCGCGATGTCGTTGATACGCAGGCTCATGATGCTCCCTTTCCTGATGTGTCCCTGTAAAAATAGGGCGCTTCGGGCGGACCAGCGAGACCGCATCGCGGGGCTGGCCGAGAAACCGACGGATAACAATTCTATCGCATCTGCACGCGACAGAAAAATATCCCTGAAGCCGCGGCCGGAGGGGGTTAGCCGAGGTCGGCGGTCGATTTCTGTTCGGGCAGGGGCGGCGGAAGCCTCTTTCCCTGAGCTGCGAGATGTTCGCGCAGCAGACGGACGTTTACGTTGTTCGCCTTGAAGAAGATGTCGAAGACCGTGCCGGCGAGCGGAATCGATCCGACCGCGACGTCGAGAGCCACGTTGCCCGCCATCTGCAGGATCAGTCGGCGCGGCGCGCCGAGCCGGTAGGCCTTGTGGACGATGTGGACCGAGATGAGCCCGGCCGCGAGATCGCCCACGACCGGCAGCAGCCCGGCCACCGCGTCGACACCGAAGCGGAAGCCGATGACGGGGATGCGCCAGCGCGAGTCGAGCAGGAAGGCGAGGTCGGCGAGCTCGGGAAATTCGTCGCCGACCCTGGATGCCGCACGGGCCGCCGCTTCCCTGCTGCTGATCTTCGGCGTCATTTCCGCATTTCGGCTCCGGTTGCCTAGATATGCGCGCCAAGATCGCGGGAGCCCGGCATATAGGCGATGTCGAAGTTCGGCCGGGCTTTGATGCGTTCGTACCAGCCTGCGACGCGGGGAAGATGGTCCCACAGATCGGACCGCCCGCAATCCTCGAGCCGCACCACGGTGGGCGTCAATGCCACGTCTGCGAGAGTGTACTGGTCGCCGATGATGTAGTCCCCGTTCTCCAGCGCCAACTCCATCCGGTTCAAAGTCTGCGTCAGGCGGTCGAGGGATTCGTCGATTTCAGCCTTCGAGAAGCCGCCGCGGCCCATCTTCCGGTAGAAATGCTTTCGCAGAGGCAGGCGTTCCGTATAGTTCCAGAATTCCTCCTCCGTCATCTTGGACCAGATCGGAACGAAGAAGGTATTGAAGGAGATCGGACGGATCGACGGCGTGGGAACCTCGTCGATATATTGGCGCCAGGCTCGCATGCGAGCCAGCGTCTTCAGGTCCTTCGGCCGGACGCTCTTCTCCGGAAACGCCTCGTCCAGATATTCCGTGATGACGCTGCTCTCGATGATCGGGTCGCCGTCATGCAGCAGGGTCGGCACGACGCCGTTCGGGTTGAGCTTCAGATAGTCCGGCGTCAGGTGGTCTCCCTTGCCGAAATTGATGGCTTTGCCATCCCATTCCAGCTCTTTTTCGGCCAGAACGAGACGCACTTTCTGGCTGCAGGTCGAAATCGGGGCGTGGTACAGAAACAGCATTGTGGCCTCCTCCAAGGGTGGAGGGCACTATCGCAGAGCGCCAAGCGATGGTGCAATCGCGATTCACCGTCGTCCGTGCAGAACGGGTATGGTGGCGCTCACGTCTCCTCGCGCACCTGATAGTCCTTGATCGCGGTGAAGGTGATCTGCTTCCAGCGGTCGGCTTCGTAGTTGAGGCCGAAGCCGTGCTGGGCGAGGAAGACCGGGTCGCCGTCGAGGTCGCGGGCGATGTCGCCGCGATGGCTGTCGATGAAGCGATCGAGTTCGGCCGGGCTGTCGGCGTCGATCCAGCGGCAGACCGTGAAGCGGGCGATCTCGAAATCGACGGGCAGGCCGTATTCGGCCGCCAGCCGCTCCTTCAGCACGTCGAGCTGCAGCGCGCCGACGACGCCGACGATGGCCGGGGAGCCGTCCTCGGGCTGGAACAGCTGCACGACGCCTTCCTCGGCCATCTGCTGCAAAGCTTCCTTGAGCTTCTTCGCCTTCATCGGGTCGCCCAGCCGCACGCGGCGCAGGATCTCGGGCGCGAAATTCGGCACGCCGCGGAACAGGATTTCCTCGCCCTCGGTCAGCGTGTCGCCGATCCTGAGCGTGCCGTGGTTGGGTATGCCCACCACGTCGCCGGCATAGGCCTCGTCGGCGGTGATGCGTGAGCGGGCAAAGAAGAACTGCGGCGCGGTCAGCGACATCTGCTTGCCGGTGCGCACGAGCTTGGCCTTCATGCCGCGCTTCAGCTCGCCCGAGCAGACGCGGACGAAGGCGATGCGGTCCCGGTGGTTGGGGTCCATGTTCGCCTGGATCTTGAAGACGAAGGCGCTCATCTCCGGCTCGGTGGCATGCACGACACGGCTGTCGGCCTCCTGGTCGCGCGGCGGCGGGGCGAAGGCGCCCAGCGCCTCGATCAGGTCTCGCACGCCGAAATTCCGCAGCGCCGAGCCGAAATAGACAGGCGTCAGGTGGCCTTCGAGGAAGGCCTGGCGGTCAAACGGCTTGCAGGCTTCGCGGGCGAGCTCCAGTTCCTCGATGAAGGCCTCCTGCTCGTTGAGCGGCAGGAGCCCGGCGACGCGGTTGGAGTCCGGACCGTTGACGGGCGTCCGCTCCATCTCGTCGTCGCCCTTGCGCACCGAATTGGTGGGCAGGTGATAGGTACCGGAGAAGGTGCGGCCCTGGCCGACCGGCCATGTCATCGGCGCGGTATCGAGGGCGAGCTTCGCCTCGATCTCGTCGAGGATCTCGAACGTATTGCGCGCCTCGCGGTCCATCTTGTTGACGAAGGTGACGATCGGGATGTCGCGCAGCCGGCAGACCTCGAACAGCTTCAGCGTCCGCGGCTCGATGCCCTTGGCGGCGTCGATGACCATGACGGCCGAGTCGACCGCCGAGAGCGTGCGGTAGGTGTCGTCGGCAAAATCCTCGTGGCCGGGCGTGTCGAGCAGGTTGAAGACGTTGTCGCCATATTCGAAGGTCATCACCGAGGTGACGACCGAGATGCCGCGCTCGCGCTCGATCTTCATCCAGTCGGAGCGGGTGTTCATCCGGTCCTTCTTGGCCTTCACCTCGCCGGCGAGCTGGATCGCGCCGCCGAACAGGAGCAGTTTCTCCGTCAGCGTCGTCTTGCCGGCGTCCGGGTGCGCGATGATCGCGAATGTGCGGCGACGCGCGACGGCGTCCTTGATCGTCTCGGTCATGGATGGAATTCCGTTCGGGGCCGGCTTCTAACAAAACGCTGCCAAGCTGTCGAGCAAGGCCGTCGCGGCCGCCTTCAGTTCGAGACCAGGGGGATGATCAGCACGACGACGAGTTCGATGAACGGGATCGCCAGGTAGATGGCCAGAAAGCCGGCAATCCACATCCCGATCTTGACCGGCCAGGACGGATGCGGAGCGGCCTTCCACGCAAACACCGCGCTCGCGACGGCAAGGCCAATCGCGGCAATGCCAATGACCGGAGATCGCGTCATCGGCAGCATCATGTCATCGAACACGAGGAAGACCGCGCCGATGATGACCAGTTGGGCCGCGAGCCCGAAGAGAAACGCACGTTTCATGCCGCCCACCCGATTTTAGATCTTTCCGGCACCGTCCGCTTTCCATAGCTGAGTTCGGAAAGAACTGCGACAGGGGGCCCCGAAATCCGAGCAGGATGCGGCCCGTCCTAGGCGTGTCCAGGCAGATTTGTCAGGAGCGTGCGGCCTGACCAAACGGGGCGGTTTACCGCCGGTGGTCGGGACCCTAGATTTGGCACGAGACGGATGCGGGGACGATTCCGATGGACGCGGACAAGGGGGCCCGGTTCCGGGCGCTGCACGAGACGACCTTCGTCATCCCCAATCCGTGGGATATCGGCACCGCGCGGCTGCTCGAATCGCTCGGCTACAGGGCGCTGGCGACGACGAGTGCCGGCTACGCCTTCTCGCGCGGACTGGCCGATGGTGCCGTCGGCTTCCAGGACATGATCGCGCATTGCAGGGAACTGGCCGCGGCCGTTGACGTCCCCGTTTCGGCGGACCTCGAGAAGGGCAAGGGCGACAGTGCGGAAAGTGCGGCCGAAACGATCTTCGCCGCGGAAGCCGCCGGTCTCGCCGGCTGTTCGATCGAAGATTCGACCGGCGACCCGAGCAGTCCGATCTACGACTTCTCGCTCGCCGTCGAGCGGGTCCAGGCGGCGGTCGAGGCAGCCCGCGCGCTGAAGCGCGATTTCGTCTTCACCGCCCGGGCCGAGAATTTCCTCTGGGGCATCAAGGACCTGGACGATACGATCCGTCGCCTGCAGGCCTTCGAGAAGGCCGGCGCCGACGTGCTCTACGCGCCCGGCCTCGCCGACGTCGAGACGGTGAAGGCGGTCTGTTCCTCGGTGTCGCGGCCGGTCAATGTGCTGGCGATTGCGGGCTTTACGGTCGATGCATTGCGCGGGGCCGGGGCAAAGCGCATTTCGGTCGGCTCGAAGCTCTCCACCGCGGCGTTCGGCGCGGTGCGGCGCGCGGCGCTCGAAATGCTGGAACAGGGCACGTTCGAATATGCCCGGGACGCCATGCCCTTCGGCGACCTCCAGAACCTCTTTGCAAAGCGCGGCAACCAGGCATAGGGCCTGTCTCGCAAGTTCTCATCGAATGGACACTCCCATGACCTCCCGTGCGGCGGCCTACGCGCTCCTTGTCGGCAATTTCCTGATCGGCATGTCCGTCGTGGCGCCGGCGGGCATGGTCGGCCCGCTGTCGGCGGACCTCGGCGTGTCGGTCACGAGCGCCGCCCTGCTTCTGACGTTCGGGGCGGTGGTGCTCTGCATCGGCTCGCCGCTTGCAGCCTGGGGCGGGGCGGCGCTGGACCGCCGGCTCCTGCTCTCCCTCTCGCTGGCCGGCCTGGCCCTCAGCCATGTGGCATCTGCGCTCGCGCCGAGCCTGAGCGGCCTCATGGCGGTTCGTATCGTCGCGATGGCGTTCGCGGCGGTCTATACGCCGCAGGCCGCCGGCGCGATCGCGATGATCGTGCCCGAGAAGGAAAGGGCGGGCGCGATCTCTTTCATTTTCGCGGGCTGGTCGCTCGCCGCGGCCGCCGGCCTCCCGATAGCGGCCTGGTTCGCCTCGGAACATGGCTGGCGCGGCGTGCATTGGGGACTTGCGGCCATCGGTCTCGTGGCGGCCGCCGGCGTGGCACTGTCGGTGCCGTCGGGACTGCGCGGCGCTGCAATGTCGCTGAAGAGCTGGGGAGGGCTGTTCTCCAACCGGCTGGTCCTCGTCCTTCTCTCGGCCACGATCCTTTCCGCCTGCGGCCAGTTCGTGGTCTTCCCCTTTTTCGGCCCGTTGCTCGGAGACCTCGCCGGCGCGACGCCATCCCAGATCGCGATCGCTTTCGCGATGTTCGGCATCGCCGGTTTCATCGGCAACATCGCGGCGTCCCGCATCGTCGGTGTGTTGGGCGGGGTCCGCACGTCGCTGCTTTTCTTCGCTATGATGACGATCGGAGCGGCCTTGTGGAGCGCGACCGTCGGATCGATCGAATTCGTCTTCGCTGCTTCGATGGTCTGGGGCGCGGGCTTCATGGCCTCGAACTCGATGCAGCAGGCACGCCTTGCCGGCGCCGCGCCGGCACTTGCGGCGGCGGCGATCGCGCTCAACTCGTCGTCTCTCTATGTCGGCCAGGCCGCCGGCTCGGCGCTCGGCGGCGTGATGTTCGACGGCGGTTTCCATCGCGCCATGGGCTGGGCTGCGACTGGAGCGATCATGCTGGCCCTGCTCATGATCTGGTGGAGCGGCCGGCTCGAGCGACGACGCTAGAAAGCGAGGCCGTCCCGCCTCACGCCGGGTTCAGCCGCCCGCCTCGATGTTCCTGCGGCGGGCGATCTCCTCCTCTCCGGGACTATCAAGGGCGAAGGAAGCGGTCGGCACCGGTCGCGACGGGCGGTAGGTCGCGATGAAGATGCCGCTTGGCGTGAGGCTGGACGCGACGACCGAATAGGCTCCCGGCCTGCTTTCGTCACTGAAGAACGTCTTTCCTTTGCCGAGCACCAGCGGGAAGGTCAGCAGCGTGATCTCATCGACCAACCTTTCCGCGAGCAGGGTCTTGAGGAGCCCGCTGCTGCCTTGCACGAGCAGGTCCGGTCCATCCGTCTGCCTGAGCCGGCGCACTTCCGTGGCAGCATCGTGGATCGCGGTCGAATTCGCCCAGGCGAGCGGTGCGTCGGACGACGTCGCCACATATTTGCGGCAGGCGTTGAACTGGCGGGCGATCGGATCGTCGTCCGGGACACGCGGCCAATGGGCGGCGAAGATCTCGTAGGTCTTGCGGCCCAGCAGCAGGTCGAAGGGCCGTTCGAAGACCCGGCCGATCGCTTCGCCAACGCCGTCGTCCCAGGTGCCCGCGACCCAACCGCCATATTCGAAGCCGCCGCTCCGGTCCTCATCCGGACCGCCGGGCGCCTGCATCACGCCATCGAGGGACACGAATGCGCTGGCGATGACCTGTCTCATCTCGTTTCCTCCTTCGTTCGGCTCAGGCCGCGATCGTCTGTACACCTTCGGCGGCGAGCGCGGCCTGGACGGCCGGTCTCGTCTCGATGCGGGCGACATAGGATGCGAAGCGGTCGGGGACGCTCATCTTCGACATGACCGCCCACCGCAGCATCACGTAAAGAAACGCATCCGCGACGGAGAAGCGATCGCCGAGCAGGTAATCGTCGCCAAGTCCTGCCGCGAGGTGGGCGAAGCGACCTTGTATCGCGCCGGTGAGGATCGGCTTGGCTTCGTCGCCCGGCAGGAAGAACAACGAAAGATACGGTTTGTGCATTTCGGTCGAGATGAACGCCAGCGCCTCGGTCTGGCGGGTCCGGGGCATCCCTTCGTCGGGCTTCAAACTGGCCGATTGCTGCGCCACCCAGTCGAGCAGCGCGACGTTCTCGGTCAGCATCGAGCCGTCGTCGAAGACGAGCGCGGGCACGTATCCCTTGGCATTGATCTCGGGGAACGGCCGGCCGCTTCTGGTGAGACGGGTCTGGACATCGACTTCCTCGATCTCGAACTCCATCCCTGCCTCCCGCATCGCGATGTGGGTGGCGAGCGAGCAGCCGTCGGCGAAGTAGTAGAGCTTCACGATACCGTCTCCAGATGCTCGGCAAGCTTGTCGAGCGATTCTGTCCAGCCTGCCTCATGGCCGTCACGGACTGCCGCGTTGCGAAAGTTGCCCTGGTGCAGAGTCAGCCTGGTCCTGCCGTCCAGCGTGTCCTCGAAGCGTACGGTGACGGTCGTCAGCGGGCTGAGGCCGCCATTGCCTTCCCAACCGTCCTCCTCCCACTGGTGGGTGAAGGAGATGCGCTCGATGGGCGAGACGTCGACATAGGTGCCGCGCATGACGTGGCGCTGTCCGTCTGCGCGCTGCATCACCACCCGGAACGATCCGCCGGTGGCGGCCGTGCCGCCCGTGGCCTCAGGGATGGTCATGCCGCGCGGGCAACTCCACACCCTCATGTGGTCCGGGTCCGTCCACATCCGGAACACCAGCGCGCGCGGCGCGTCGTAGATGCGGGTGATCGTCAGTTCGTGGCCCGCATCGGGCTCGATCCGTCGTGCAAGCGGCATCGCTCTTCTCCTCGGTTCGGGTTTCGCCGGCAATCACTCGGCCGGCGCCGGATCGACGCTCACCATCCACGGGATGTTGAACCTGTCGACGCAGGCGCCGAAGCGCTCCGCCCAGAAGGTTTTCTCCAGCGGCATCTGCACCTCGCCGCCTTCCGACAGCGCCGCGAAGAGCCGCTCCGCCTCGGTGACGTTCGGCGCGGTCAGGTGGATGTTGTAGCCTTCCGGCTTCTTGTACCAGTCCTTCGGCATATCCGACGCCATCACCAGCACGTCACCGATCTTCAGCGAGGCATGCATGACGTTGTCGGCGCGCGCCGGGTCGTATTGCTGGCCGGGAGGGGCGTCCTTGTTGGTGATGATGTCCTGCACGGTGCCGATGCCGAGCTTCTCGTAGAAGGCGAAGGCCTCGCGGCAGTTGCTGTCGAAGAAGATGTAGGTGTTGGCTTTCATGCTGGTTCTCCTCCTGCCCGGATGATGCGGCTGGGAATGCGTGGTTGCGGTTCAGATCGCTTTCAGGATGGCGGCCAGCCGCTCGAGGCTCTGGCTCCAGCCTTCTTCCATGCCGCCGACATGCGGCAGCATGAACGGCGCGGCGTGGACCATCTTCGAATGCAGCGTCATCTCGGTGCGCGCGCCGCGCTCGACGAGCGTGACGGTGTGCACGTTCTCGATGATGGTCGCCCCGTCCTCGCTGGACAGACTGGTCACGAAGACGATGCGGGTCGGCTCCTCGATCTCGACGAAGTGGCCGCCCATCGGCTGGATCGAGCCGTCCGGCGCCTGCATGTGGACGTGGAACCGGCCGCCGGGACGCGGCTCTATGGCCGTGAAGGGATTGGAGAAGCCGTGCGGGCCCCACCACGCCGCGACATGGGCCGGGTCGGTCCAGGCCTTGAAGACGAGGGCGATCGGCGCGTCGAAAACGCGCCTGAAGGTGAGGTCGGGCAGTTGCATGGGCGCGGCACCGCCGGCGCCGGTGACATCAATGTTTGCTTCCATCGGGATCTCCTGCCTGCAGCTGGGTGAGATAGGCGTCGAGGCGGTCGAGGCTCTCCTCCCAGAACCGCCTGTAATGGTCGATCCAGCCGGCCGCGTCCCTCAGCGGGGCGGGATCAAGCTTCACCGGCCGCCACTGCGCCGAGCGGCCCCTTCTGACGAGGCCTGCCCGCTCCAGCACTTTGAGATGTTTGGAGACGGCCGGCAGGCTCATCGAGAACGGTTCCGCGATCTCCGTCACCGACGCTTCGCCACGCGCCAGCCGGGCGAGGATCGCTCGGCGCGTCGGATCGGCGAGCGCGGCGAAGGTGGCGGAGAGGTGGTCGGTTTCGGGCACGTATTTAGCCGATCGGTTAATTAGCTTTACGGTTAAATAACGCGGACGAATTTGAGAGTCAACAGTTGTCCGGAAATGCGCGGGAGCGATTGACGGAGGCGCGCGCGTGCAGGATAGACGGGCATCATGTCCAGCGCTCCCGCCCTCCCGATCGTTCGCCTCCCACACTCGGCCGGCCTCGACCTGCCGGCCTATGAGACCGAGGGCGCGGCGGGAATGGACCTGCGCGCCGCCGTGGCCGCGGACCGGCCGCTGATACTGCTGCCCGGCCGGCGCGCGCTGGTGCCGACAGGACTGGTCTTCGAGCTGCCGGACGGCTATGAGGGACAGGTGCGGCCGCGCTCGGGCCTCGCCTTCAAGCACGGCGTCACCTGCCTCAACACGCCCGGCACGATCGACAGCGACTATCGCGGCGAGGTGAAGGTGCTGCTGGTCAATCTCGGCGACGAGGAGTTCGAGGTGACGCGCGGCATGCGCATCGCGCAGCTGGTCGTGGCGCCGGTCACGCGCATGCGTGTGGAGGAGCACAGCCTGGCCGGCGAGACCGCGCGCGGGGCAGGCGGTTTCGGATCGACCGGAACCTCGTGACGCCCGGCCTCGTCATCTTCGACTGCGACGGCGTGCTGGTCGATTCCGAACGGCTCGGCAACCAGCGGCTCGCGCAGGTGCTGACCGAGGCGGGCTTTCCGATCTCCTATGAAGACTGCCGTCGCACCTTCGTCGGCAAGCCGATGGCGGCGGTGCAGGCGCATGTCGAGGCGACGGGCGTCATGCTCGGCGCGGACTTCGTGCAGCGCTGGAACGACGGCCTGCCGGACGTGTTCAGGAACGGGCTCGACCCGATCCCCCATGTCGGCGAAGCGGTCGCGGCGATCGCGGCGGCCGGACTTCCCTTCTGCGTCGCTTCGTCCGGGCAGCTGACGAAGATGCGGCTGACGCTCGGCCTGACCGGGCTGCTGTCCTATTTCGAGCAGTCGCTGTTCAGCGTCAGCATGGTCTCGCGCGGAAAACCCTTTCCCGACCTTTTCCTGCATGCGGCACAGGCAATGGGCCATACGCCGGAGGCCTGCGTTGTCGTGGAGGATTCCGTCGCCGGCGTGACGGCGGCGCGGGCGGCGGGCATGCGGGCGCTGGCCTATGCGGGCGATCCGGAGGCTGAACGCGAGGGGCTGGCCGCAGCGGGCGGCGAACTGTTCGACGACATGCGGGACCTTCCGCGGCTGATCGGGCTGTGATTGGATGGCGGAATGTCTTCCGACGATCCGTCCGTTCCTCCTCAATCCACCGCCGAATGGGCAAAGCGGGTAAGCTCTCTAGCCGACGTGTTGCGAACAATGAGCTCAGAGGCATTTTTTGACGAGAGCACGCTCTGCTACCATTCTTCCTTGGACCGCTTTTCTAGCCTTCTCTTAACAGTGATACCGTTTCAGAAATTCGAGGACTTTCGTCCGGCCTTGAGCAGGTTTCTGGACAACAATCCCGGTACGAAAGCCTGGCTCCCCGACACGCCGAATCGGATCGGTGAGATTGATCTGGCAGAGCTGTATTTCAGGCTTCTAGAGAATTGGGGCGGTGAACGGTGGGCAGACGGCGCTCTAGTAGAACCTTTCGAAAACGGCAGCCTCGTAGCCGCACTCGACAGGTTGGCCGAGGAAGTTGATCGACTCTTCCTAGCCCCAAGATAGCCGCTGCGGCGAAACCATATCTCCGTTCCGGCGTTCAAGCTGCACCAGCCACGGGTTCGGCCGCCGAGTTGCGGATCAGTCTCGCGGCCGGACAGGGCGGCGCCGGCGCCTTCCATGGCAGCCGCGCCGCCCTTGCCATGCCCGACACTCCTTCTTATGTCGATCGCGCATCCGGTCGGGACGCACCAGGGTGAAGGAGATCGACAATGATCGTCGAAGCTGCGCAGGCCGCCGCGAGCCGCATCTTCTCGCGGCCGTTCCGGTCGGTCCTGCTGAAGTCGATCGGCCTCACCCTGCTGATCCTCGTCGGCCTCTGGTTCGGGCTGCAAAGTCTCTTCGATGCGCTCGCAATGCCGTGGATCGACGCGCTGCTGCCCGGCTTTCCGGCCTGGGCGGGGTGGCTGAGCCTGATCGCGGCGATCGCGGCCGGCATCGGCCTTGCCATTGCGCTTGCCTTGCTGATCGCCCCGGTGACGGCGCTGGTGGCGGGGCTGTTCCTCGACGACATCGCCGAGGTTGTGGAGCGGGAGGACTTTCCGGACGACCCGCCCGGCACCGCGGTGCCACCGCTGCGCTCGCTCGTGCTGTCGCTGAAATTCGTCGGCATCGTCATCCTTGGCAACATCGTGGCGCTGTTCCTCCTGCTGATCCCGGGCGTGAATATCGCCGCCTTCTTCGTGGTGAACGGCTATCTGCTCGGGCGCGAATATTTCGAGTTCGCCGCGATGCGGTTCCGGCCGGAGGCGGAGGCCAAGGCGCTGCGCAGCCGCAATGGCGGCACGATCTTTCTCGCCGGCTTGGTCATTGCCGGTTTCCTCGCCATTCCACTGCTCAACCTCGCCACGCCGCTCTTCGCGGCCGCGATGATGGTGCGTCTCCACAAGGCGATCTCCGCCCGCGAGGACCGCAGAGGCTTTTCCGGTCGACAAGCGGCGCGTGATATGGGAGTGTAACTTTACACTGTAAACATTCGGATGCCAGCCATGATGACCGACTTCGTCCTAGCCTCGCTCCACCACGTGCTGATCTTCCTTTTGATGGCAGCACTTGCCGCGGAACTGGTGATGGTGCGACCCGGTCTCGCGGGTGCGCTCGTCGGCCGCATCAGCCGCGTCGACGGCGTCTACGGCGCCCTGTCGCTGGCGGTCCTCGTCGTCGGCGTGTCGCGGCTGATCTGGGGCGCGAAGGGCTGGGAAGCCTATTCGGGCAATGTCTGGTTCTGGCACAAGATGGCGGCCTTCCTCCTGGTCGGCCTCCTGTCCATCGCGCCGACGATCCGCTTCACGCGCTGGCGCAAGGAAGCGGCGGCCAACCCGAACTATGTCGTGCCCGACATGGAAGTGCGCGGTGTCCGCCGCTTCATGCATGCCGAGGCGGCGATCTTCCTGCTGATCCCGATCTTCGCAGCGGCCATGGCCCGCTACGGCTACTGATCGAGGTTCGGCGCCTCGTCCAGCTCGTCGAGCGGCACCAGAGGCGCCGGAATGTCGGTGGTCTTCTCCGGCGACTTGCAGATGTCGGCGATCACGCAGCGCCAGCACTCTGGCTTGCGCGCCTTGCAGACATAGCGGCCGTGCAGGATCAGCCAGTGGTGGGCGTGGCGCATGTATTCGGGCGGGATGATCCGCACCAGCGTGTCTTCCACCTCCTCCGGCGTCTTGCCCGGCGCGAGCTTCAACCGGTTGCCGATCCGGAAGATGTGTGTGTCCACCGCCATGGTCGGCTGGCCGAAGGCCATGTTCAGCACGACGTTCGCGGTCTTGCGGCCGACGCCCGGCAGCTTCGTCAGCTCGTCGCGGTCTCCCGGCACCTCGCCGCCATGGTCGCGGATCAGCGCCTGCGACAGGGCGATGACGTTCTTGGCCTTGTTGCGCCATAGGCCGATGGTGCGGATGTAGGTGCCGACCTTTTCCTCGCCGAGATCGAGCATCTTCTGCGGCGTGTCGGCGACGGCGAACAGCGCCCGCGTCGCCTTGTTCACGCCCGCGTCCGTGGCCTGGGCGGACAGCACGACCGCCACCAAAAGCGTGAAGGCGTTGACGTGCTCCAGCTCGCCTTTGGGCTCGGGCCTCTGGATGGAGAAGCGACGGAAGATCTCGCCGATCTCGGCGCGCGAATAGGCGGAACGGGCCGCCGGCCTGCGCTTGGTCCGCGCTCCCGCGGATGTGACCTTCGCGGCCGGCCCGGCAGCGATTTTCGACTTCAGTTTTGCCATCGTCCTCCTATAGTTGGAGCCGATGAGCGAGACAAACGCCCGCGACCCAGACGAACCGTTCTTTCGTGCGCTGCTGACGCCGCACCGCTCGCTTGGCCGAACGGGATTCATGGTGCTGATGGGGGCGCTGCTGGCCGGCTGGGCCTTCACCGGCGTCATCTTCCTGTCGAAAGGCGCCTGGCCGGTGTTCGGCTTCTTCGGGCTCGACGTGCTCCTGGTCTACATCGCCTTCCGCGCAAACTATCGCGCGGCGCGTGCGCGCGAGGTCGTCTCGGTCTCGCGCACCGCGCTCGACATCCTCCAGGTCGCCCCATCGGGCAAGACGCGAGAGCACCACTTCAACCCGTTCTGGGCGCGCTTCTCGGTCGCGCGGCACGACGAGATCGGAATTACCTCGATGACCGTGGAAGGACAGGGAAAGCAGGTTGCCATCGGGACGTTTCTCAATCCGGACGACCGCGACAGCTTCGCCAAGGCCTTCGGGAGCGCGCTGGCTACGGCGAAGGCGGGGTAGGTGTCAGGTCTCATCAGGAATGTCTTTGCTGGAGTAGTCCCTGCCAGCCGGAAAAACGCGAGCGATTTGAACGCCTATATCGTCGATCCGGTAGACGATCGTTGCCCTGCCTTCGAATGGCAACGTCCGAATTCCATATCCCAAGTCATCCCGCGGTTGACCGCGACGAGACATGAATTCGAGCTTCTCGCAGGCAACCCGGATGCGTCGAACATAGGCGACGGCGACAGCGGGGCTCGCATGATCCGCTATGTAGAGATAGAGTTCACGCAGGTCGACCCTAGCAGCGGGACGAAAGCGAACCCTACGGCTCATCGACCGGCTTTCATGCGTTCCTTGTGCATGTCTTCGATTTCAGCAAAGACCTCCTCAGCCGGAACATCCGGCCTCGGATCGTCGAGCGATTCCTGAATCAATCGGCGCCAGACTTCGTTTCGCGCCTTTTCTTCCCGTTCAAGCGCGCGCAAGCCGGCGCGCACGACTTCGCTGGCGGACTCATACTCGCCGGACGCCAGCCGGTCGTCGACAATGGCCTGCTGCTTGCCGAGTGTGACGGTGATGGGCTTGCTGGTGCGCATGATAAGCTCCCTATGTGACAGTGTCATACGATTTTGCGTGGGGATTGAGAAGTCCGCATGGCAAGTTTCGGGTGGGAAACGCCCGTAAGAGGGCCGATATTGGCGTTCAAGGAGATATTGCCATGAACGCTCAGACAGCCATTCTCACGAAAGACATCACTCCGCTCGCCACCTCCGCCGAGGGCGGGGACTATGACAAGGTACGCCGGGTGATCGAGAAGATCAGCCTCGACTATCGCGACCAGCCCTCGCTGGAGACGCTGGCCGAAGCGGTGGGCGAGACGCCGACGGGACTGCAGAAGCTTTTCACCCGCTGGGCGGGGCTGAGCCCCAAGGCCTTTCTGCAAGCGGTGACGCTCGACCATGCGCGCCGGCTGCTCGCCGAGGGCATGCCGCTGCTGGAAGCCTCGCTCGAGGTCGGCATGTCGGGGCCCGGCCGGCTGCACGACCTGTTCGTGACGCATGAGGCCATGTCACCCGGCGAGCACAAGTCGCGCGGCGAGGGGCTGGTGATCCGCTATGGCTGGCACATCTCGCCCTTCGGCAGGGCGCTGGTCATGGTCACCGACCGCGGGCTTGCCGGCCTGTCGTTCAACGACCCGGGCGAGGACCGCGCGGCCTTCGCCGACATGTCCGGGCGCTGGCCGAACGCGACCTATGTCGAGGACATGGCGGCGACCGCGCCCTATGCGGCGAGGATCTTCGATCCGGCGCGCTGGCGCCGTGACGAGCCGTTGCGCGTGGTGCTGATCGGCACCGATTTCCAGGTCCGCGTCTGGGAGGCGCTCTTGAAGATCCCGCTCGGCTGCGCCCGCACCTATTCGTCGATCGCCGAGGAAATCGGCAAGCCGAGCGCCAGCCGCGCGGTCGGGGCGGCGGTGGGTGCCAATCCCGTCTCCTTCGTGGTGCCGTGCCACCGCGCACTCGGCAAGTCCGGCGCGCTGACGGGCTATCACTGGGGCCTGACCCGCAAGCGGGCGATCCTCGGCTGGGAGGCTGGAAAGGCCGCCTGACCAGCATCGGTCCCGCCTCAGGCCGGACTGACCGTCCCGTTGGCGACGGTGAGGAACTGCGCCTCGTGCGCGATACTGGCGAACAGGGCGGCGTCGGTTCCCGTCATCAGGGTCTGGCCGCCCGTCTCCTTGAGGATGGAAAAGAGGGCGGCGCGGCGGCCCTCGTCCAGATGCGCGGCGATCTCGTCGAGCAGCAGGATCGGCGTCATGCCCGACACTTCCGCCGTCAGCCGCGCATGCGCCAGCGTCATGCCGACGAGCAGCGCCTTCTGTTCCCCTGTCGAGCAGAATTCCGCCGCCATGTCTTTCGGCCTGTGACGCACCAGCAGGTCGGAGCGATGCGGACCGCTGAGCGTGCGTCCCGCCGCGCGGTCGCGGGGGCGTTCGGACGCAAGCCGCTCGATGAAGTATTCCTCGATATCGACCGCCGGCCGGGCACCGACCATGCGCTCCAGGTCTCCCTTAAGCGCTATATCCGATTTTGGGAACGGGCCGCCCTCCGGCTGCTTCTCGATCATCGCGCGCATCAGCTGCAACAGCTCCATGCGCGCCGCGGCGATGGCGACGCCGGTCTCCGCCATCTGCGCCTCGATGGCCTCGAGCCAGCGGACGTCGCGCGAATCCTCCGAGATGAGCCGGTTGCGCCCCCGCATCGCCTTTTCATAGTCGAGTGCGCGCCGGCCGTGCGCGGGATCGATCGCGAGCACCAGCCGGTCGAGATAGCGGCGACGGTCGCCCGCCGGGCCGGTGAAGAGCGCGTCCATGGCGGGCGTGAGCCATGCGACGCGCAGCCGCTCCATCATCTCGTCGGCCGTGGCGTTGGCGCCGTTGATGCGCACCCTGCGGCCGTTCTCGCCTTCGCCGCCGGCGGTTCCCGACGTGCCGGTGCCGATCTCGGTCTCGCCGTCAGGGTTCTCGACCGTGGCGTGGATGGCGAAGCCGGTGGTGCCGGCCTTGCCCTGCATGTCGGAATAGGCCGCGCGCCGCAGGCCGCGCCCGGGCGTCAGAAGCGACACGGCTTCGAGCAGGTTGGTCTTGCCGGCGCCGTTCTCGCCGGCGAGCACGACGAGGCCAGGCTCCAGCGCGATGTCCGCCGAGGCGTAGTTGCGGAAATTGGCGAGCTTTAACCGCGAGACCGCGACCGGGTCGGGCTCTCTGGCGAGGTCAGACACGCATCGGCATCAGCACGTAGAGCGCGTGCTCGTCGCTGGTGTCCTGGATCAGCGTCGGCGAGCCCGCGTCGGCCAGAAGGAAGCGCGCATCGCTGCCGGTGAGCTGGGCCGCCACGTCGAGCAGGTAACGCGCGTTGAAGCCGATCTCCATCGGATCGGCCTCGTAGTCGGCCGGAATCTCCTCGGTGGCGCTGCCGGAATCCGGATTGTTGACGGTAAGCGTCACCTGGCCGTCTCCGATGACCATCTTCACCGCGCGTCCGCGCTCGGACGAGATGGTCGAGACGCGGTCGACGGCCTGCGAGAAGGTCTGCCGGTCGATGATCAGCTTCTTGTCGTTGCCGGTCGGGATGACGCGCTGGTAGTCGGGGAAGGTGCCGTCGATCAGCTTCGAGGTCAGCACCACGCTGCCGATGGTGAAACGGATCTTGGTGTCGGAGAGCTCGACCGTCACCGCGATGTCCGGATTGTCGACGAGCTTCTGCAGCTCCGCCACCGTCTTGCGCGGCACGATGATGCCCGGCATCCCTTCCGAGCCTGCCGGCGCCTCCGTGTCTGCGCGGGCGAGGCGGTGGCCGTCGGTCGCCACCGAGCGAAGGCTGAGCTGCCCGCCGGACTCGATCGTGTGCAGGTAGATACCGTTGAGGTAGTAGCGCGTCTCCTCGGTCGAGATCGCGAACTGCGTCTTGTCGATCAGGTGCTTGAGCACCGCGGAATCGATGCGGAAGATGTGCGAGAACGAGCCGGCGGAGAGCTCCGGGAAGTCCGACTGCGGCAGGCACTGGAGCCGGAAGCTCGCACGGCCCGAGATCACCGTCATCGAGTTGCCGTCGTCGGCCGTCTTCAGCATCACTTCCGCGCCGTCGGGCAGCTTGCGGACGATGTCGTAGAGCAGGTGCGCCGGAACGGTCGTGGCGCCCGTGCGCTCCACCACGGCGGGGGTCGCCTCGGTCATTTCGAGATCGAGGTCGGTCGCCTTCATCTCGAGGCTCGCGCCCGAGGCTTTCAGGAGCACGTTCGACAAGATCGGGATCGTGTTGCGCCGCTCGACGACCCGGTGAACGTGGTTCAGCGACTTCAGGAGGTTCGAACGCTCGAGAGTAACACGCATGACGACCGGGTCTCGCTCAAGTGTAACTGCCATACGCGGGCGAAACACACCCGCGCGGGCACGCCCGGAATGGGCAGGAATCGAGCGCAAACTGACAGGAAATGGCCCAGAAAAGCAAGCCCGCCGCGCCGTTCGGACGGCTTTCGGCGGGCTATTCCGGGGATAACGCAGCCCTGCCGCGGGCATGTCCCTCCGCGGCCCGGGGCGCTCGGCTCATGCCTGATCGTTGATCAGCCGCCGGAGCAGTTCGAGCTCCTGCGCGAGCGTGGTGTCGCTCGACGACTGGCCCTCGATCTTGCGGACGGCGTGAAGGACCGTCGTGTGGTCGCGCCCGCCGAAGCGGCGGCCGATCTCGGGCAGCGAGCGCGGCGTCAGCACCTTCGACAGGTACATCGCCACCTGCCGCGGCTTGACGATCGTGCGCGTGCGGCGGTTGGACAGGAGCTCCGTCTTCGACACGTTGTAGTGCCGCGCCACGATGCGCTGGATGTCCTCGATGCGCACCCGCTTCGGCTCGCCGGAGCGGTAGATGTGGCCGAGCAGCTCGTCGATCCGGTCGAGCGTGATCTGCGGCTCGAAGGACTGGCGGAAGATCAGCTGGTTGAAGGCGCCTTCGAGCTCGCGGCCGCTGCCGGTGACGGTGCGGGCGACGTGCTCGATGATCTCGTCGGGGATCGACAGAGACTGGTCCTCGGCCCGTGCGCTGGCGAGCTTCTGGCGCAGCATTTCGAGGCGCATCTGGTAGTCGGGCGCCGACATTTCGAGCGACACGCCGCCATTGAGGCGCGAGCGCACCCGCGGCTCCAGCGATTCCAGCTCGGCCGGCGGCCGGTCGGCGGCGACCACCACCTGCTTGGCGCTGTCGAGCAGCATGTTGATCAGGTGGCAGAACTCGTTCTGGATCGACTTGCCCTGCAGGAACTGCATGTCGTCGATGATCAGGAGGTCGATGTCGCGCAGCTGCTCCTTGAGCGTCAGCGCGTTGTTGTCACGGATCGCGGTGGCGAAGCGCCACATGAAATACTCGGCGGTGAGATAGACGACGCGCGACTTCGCATTGTTGCGCAGCGCTTCCGCGGCGATCGCCTGCAGGAGGTGCGTCTTGCCGAGGCCGACCGAGGCGTGAATGAACAGCGGGTTGAACCGCACCGAGCCGGGACCGGCCTCCGCGACCGTCTTCGCCGCCGCGTAGGCAACGCGGTTGGACGGGCCGTCGATGAACGACTGGAACGTATAGCGCGGGTCGAGCGGCGAGCCGAGCGAGCCGGGCTTCGATTCATGTTCGACGAAGGCCGCACGCGGGGCCACCGGCCGCTCTGCCTTCGGCGGCGAAAGCATGCCCGAGCCGAGGGCAGTCTCAGCCTGGCGCGCCGCCTTGCGCGCCGCCGGCTGCTCGGCGGCCTCGGCGGGCCCGCCATGGCGCACGGGGCTGCGCACGATCACCTCGACCTTGAGCAGGGAGGGATCGACCTCGCGCCAGATCTCGCAGATCGCCTCGAGGTAGTGACCGTTGATCCACGAGCGCAGGAACGCCGTGGGCACCGAAAGGCGCACCAGTCCCTTCGAGGCTTCCGCCAGCTTCATGCGGCCGAACCAGCTCGAATAGACGTCCTGACCGAGCCGCGCCCTGAGCTGCGCCTTCACGCGCTCGAAATTCGCTCCTGCCGCGTCCGCGCCGCGTCCCGCCTGCATCGAGCCGAGATCCGCCTTCACGCTGTCCGAAAATACCGGAAGTACCGCCTCGATCTCCGATCCGATCCCGCCATCCATTCCAGTTTTCCTTGCCTTGTCGACCATGTTGTCCGCCTTCTCCGACGCACCCGAATGGCGTGCGCCAGACCTCGCATGTCTGTTCGTGTCGCCGGTCTTCCGCCAGCTT
The DNA here is from genome assembly GCF_900177325.1 of Mesorhizobium australicum. Classification (NCBI taxonomy): domain Bacteria; kingdom Pseudomonadati; phylum Pseudomonadota; class Alphaproteobacteria; order Hyphomicrobiales; family Phyllobacteriaceae; genus Mesorhizobium; species Mesorhizobium australicum. The sequence continues at coordinate 1,019,860 of NZ_FXBL01000004.1, forward strand.
GATTACCGGGCCCGGCGCCGTCCTCGACCGGCGTCGAACCCTTTTGAGGCAAGACCACACAGTCCCGGCTTTTGACCAGACGCGGCATGCACACCCCAATTTGCAAACGACGACGAAAATCACGTCGTCACGAGAGAAAATAACTCCTCGGCCGCAGGTTGCCCCGCGGTTGATAACCGCTGTTTTCTAATTTGGTATGCGGGTTTGTTCCCCGCCCTCTCGATGCCTGGACATTACAGAAATCACGGGCGGCAGGGCAAGTCCGTGAGTCACGGTTTCTTAACCTGTCGCCTGTCCCGGAAGGCACCAAACCGGTGCCCGTCGGATGGCGATTATGGCAAAACTGTTATGAATCAATCTCTTTTAGCAGGGCCGGTTTTTTAGACTGCCGGCCAAAAAGAATCTGAAAAAAATCGCTTGACACCGTTTTGCTCCGGCCATCCCCCGGCCTATGTGGGAAGCCTGTGGAAAACCTCCGGCAAGCCATTGAAATATATGAATAAAATATGCCGCGAGCAAAAATTGAAAACCGCTATCCCGACGGGCAAATTCGGGGATGTCTCGCGGCCCCGCCGGCAAAGGAAATCCGGTTCCTTAGCGGAAGCAAGACTTTAGCCGCAGCCCGCCAATCCGGCAAATAAAAAAGCCGGCGCAAGCGCCGGCTCCATGTCGTCGGGAGATGTCCGTCTCAGGCGGTAAGAGCCTTGACGCGCTGGGCAAGGCGCGAGACCTTGCGTGAGGCGGTGTTGGTGTGCAGGACGCCCTTCGACGCGGCCCGCATCAGCTCCGGCTGGGCTGCGGTGAACGCCGCCTGGGCGGCTGCCTTGTCGCCGGCTTCGAGCGCTTCCTCGACCTTGCGGATGAAGGTGCGAACGCGCGAGCGGCGGTTCTTGTTGACCGCCGTGCGGCGTGCGATCTTGCGGGTGGCCTTCTTGGCCGAAGACGTATTGGCCATTCCTGTCTCTCTTTCCGGTTCACGCCGCCGGAACATGAACCGCGGCCGCGACAAAACTCAACGGGCGGCCACTGGGCCGCCTCGGGTGGGCGGGCTTATAGTCGAGCTTTCCCGGCGCGTCAACGACCGGGCGGCATCAAACAGCCGCCCGCTCGAAAATTCTCAACGGTTGCGGAAGTTCGGCGAGCGCTTGTCGACGAAGGCCGCCATTCCTTCCTTCTGGTCCTCGAGCGCGAACATCGCGTGAAACACGCGGCGCTCGAAGCGCAGCCCCTCGGTGAGGGTCGTCTCGTAGGAGCGGTTGACCGCCTCCTTGGTCATCATCACCGCCGGCAGCGAGAAGGCGGCGATCTTGGCCGCGGCCTTCAGCGCCTCGTCGAGCAGATCGGCCGCAGGCACGACGCGCGATACGAGGCCGGAGCGCTCGGCCTCCGCGGCATCCATCATCCGGCCTGTGAGGCACATGTCCATCGCCTTCGACTTGCCGACAAAGTGGGTGAGGCGCTGCGACCCGCCCATCCCGGGCATGACGCCGAGGGTGATTTCGGGCTGGCCGAACTTGGCGGTGTCCGAGGCGATGATGAAATCGCACATCATGGCGAGTTCGCATCCGCCGCCGAGCGCGTATCCGGAGACGGCGGCGATGATCGGCTTGCGCACCCGGCCGAGCGCATCCCAGCCCGAGAAGAAGTCCTCCATATACATGTCGATGTAGCTCTTCGGCTGCATCTCGCGGATGTCGGCGCCGGCCGCGAAGGCCTTTTCGGAACCGGTGACGACGATCGCGCCCACGGCCGCATCCGCCTCGAAGGCCTGCAATGCTTCGACCACCTCGCGCAGCACCGTCGAGTTGAGCGCATTGAGCGCCTTGGGGCGATTCAGCGTAAGGAGACCAACACGGCCCCTAGTTTCGACGAGAATGGTTTCGTAGGCCATGGGATCCTCCAGTTGAACGAGGGCGTCGGCCTACCGCTGGCAGGCCGCGCAGAAAAAGGTCGAGCGGCCGGACTGGACGATTCTCTCGACCGTCCCGCCACAGCCTGCCCTGAGGCAGGGCTCTCCCTCCCGGTCATACACCGAGAAAGAGTGCTGGAAATAGCCAAGCGAGCCGTCGGCGTGCACGTAGTCCCTGAGGCTTGATCCGCCCGCCGCGATCGCGTCGAAGATGACCTCCCGTATGGCGGTGGCAAGCTCCTCGGCACGAACATCGGGTTTGTCGGGCGGGCCGGCGATCGTCCCGGCACTGCGCAAGGGCGACAGGCCGGCGCGCCACAGCGCCTCGCAGACATAGATGTTCCCGAGCCCGGCGATCAGCCGCTGGTCGAGGAGGGCGGCCTTCAGCGGTGCCCTTTTATCGCGCAGCAGCGAGGAAAGCAGCTCTCCATCGAGGCTGTTGCCGGTCGGCTCGACGCCGAGTCCCGACAGCGAAGGGTGCTCGTCCAGCAGGCGCTCCTCGGCGAGCAGCATGAAGCCGAAGCGGCGCGGATCGTTGAAGACGACGCGCCCGTGCTCTCCCGACGCGGTCAGGAGATGGAACACGACATGGTCATGCGCGGCGGCCTTGGAACGCTCGTAGTGGAACTCGCCGGGGATGACGGCCTCGCCGCTCATCTCGATACGCCACGAGCCCGACATGCCGAGATGCGAGATGACGACGGCGCCGTCGTCGAGATGGATCGTCAGATATTTCGCGCGCCGGCCGACCGCAGTGACGCGCCGGCTCTCCAGCCGCTCGGCAAAGCGGTCGGGAAAGGGAAAGCGAAGGTCCGGCCTCCTCTGCTCGACGCGCTCGATCACCGCGCCTTCGAGATAGGGCTGCAATCCGCGCCTGACGGTTTCGACCTCGGGAAGTTCAGGCATCTGCGCGGATCAGGCCGTAGAACGATATCCCGTGGCGTCCCGGAGCGAGCCCGAGATGCTCGGCGACGGTCTCGCCGATGTCGGCGAAGGTGGGACGCAGGCCGACGTCGACGGACCGGAGGCCTGGCCCGGCGCCGATGATCGGCACGCGCTCGCGCGTATGGTCGGTGCCGCGCCAGGAAGGGTCGTTGCCGTGGTCGGCGGTCAGTATGAGCATGTCGCCGGGCCTCAGCCGGGCCAGGATTTCGGGCACGCGCCGGTCGAAGGCTTCCAGTGCCGCGGCGTAACCCGCAATGTCGCGGCGATGGCCGTATTCGGTGTCGAAATCGACGAAGTTGGCGAAGACCAGGTCGCCGTCGGCCGCATCGACCATCGCGCCAAGTGCCACGTCCAGCATCGCCATGTTGCCGACGCCCTTGCGGACCTCGGAGATGCCGCGGTGGGCGAAGATGTCGCCGATCTTGCCGATGCCGATGGTGCGCCTGCCGCTCGCCACCACACGGTCGCACAATGTCGGCTCCGGGGGAGGCACGGCGAGATCCTTGCGGTTGGGAGTCCGCTTGAAGGTTTCCACGGTCTCGCCGAGGAACGGCCGCGCGATGACACGGCCGATATTGAGCGGGTCGACGAGCTTGCGCACGACCTTGCAGAGGTCATAGAGGCGCTGAAGGCCGAAATGCTCCTCATGCGCGGCGATCTGCAGGACGGAATCGACCGAGGTGTAGCAGATCGGCTTGCCGGTGCGGATATGCTCCTCGCCGAACCGCTCGATGATCTCGGTGCCCGAGGCATGGCAGTTGCCGAGGATGCCGGGCAGCTTGCCCTCCCGAATGATCGCCTCGGTCAGATCCGGCGGGAAGGCGGGGACCGTGTCGGGGAAATAACCCCATTTGAACGGCACCGGCACGCCGGCGATCTCCCAGTGGCCGGATGGCGTGTCCTTGCCGTCGGAAACCTCCTGCGCCGCGCCGTGGAAACCGGTGCGCATCTCCTCGCGGTCGAAGGGTTGGCCGGTCGCCGTCCGCCAGGCATCGCCGAGCCCGAGCCCGGACATGTTCAGCAGGTCGAGTGGACCTGAACGAAGTCCTTCTCGGTCGCCCTTGCCGTCCCGGCATCCGGCGAGGATGTGGCCGAACGTGTCCGCGCCCTCGTCGCCGAACGTCGCTGCATCCGACGAGCCGCCGATGCCGAAGGAATCCAGAACGAACAGGAAGGCGCGGGGCATATTCTTCGTTATAGTCGGATGAGAACATGCAAGACATAGGTGTGAACGGACGCCATGGCAATCGGAAGGCTTTCCCTGATCCTGGCCCTAGCGACATTCGCGCCGATGTCTCCTGCCAGCGCCGGCTGGCGCGAGGACCTTGGCGTATTCCGCGTCGGGATCGTCCTGCCGGCCGCCAGCGCGCCACAGCTCGAAGGCGCCGAGCGGATTCGCGCCGGCTTTGCGAACGCGCTGGAAATGCCGGTCGAGCTGTTCACGGCCCGCGACTACGCCGTGCTCGCCGATGCGCAGGCCAGCGGCCGCATCCAGTATGCGATCCACACGGCCACGTCCTATGCGTCGGCCTGGCTGCTCTGCTCCTGCGTCGAGCCGCTCGTGGCTCCGGTCGCGGAGGATGGGTCCACCGGCATCCGCTCCGTCCTGATCGCACGGCCGGACGGTCCCCCGACGCCGGAGGCGGCTATCTCGGCAAAGGTGGCGATCGGCCCGGCCGACTCGGTGGCCGGCCGGCTGATCCCCCTGGCAGAGTTCAGGCCCGGCGGCGCCGCCCTGTCCGGCGCGGAGACGTTCCTCGCGCCGGCGTCCTCCGACACCGAGGCGGAGGCGAGCCTGGAGAGCGGCGCGGTCGCGGCAATGTTCGGCTTCACGCGGTCGAATGCGGAGGGGACCGCCTTGGGAGGCACGCCGGAGCGCCTGTCGTCGGCGGGGCTGCAGGGGACGAAGGTGATCTGGACCTCGAACCTGTTGCGCAACGGGCCGCATGCCGTGCGGTCGAACCTTCCAGCCGAGGCCAAGGCCGCGCTGAAGTCGTTCCTGACGGGAATGCGCGCATCCGATCCGGAGCTCTACGACCTGATCGAGCGGCGTTTCTCCGGCGGCTTCGTCGCGGTCGGCCAGGACGACTATGCCTCGGCGGTCGACCTCGTCCGCAAGGCGTCCCGTCCCTTAGACGAGGAGTGAGCCGCGCGCCTCAGCAGGTCGAGCAATCGATGGTCGTGCTCATGCGCGGGCGCAGATAGTAGGTCTCTTGCATGTTGATGTTGTCGAACGCGGCCAGCAGGCCGGTGGCCTGCTTCTCGCTGGCGGTCCAGGTGATGATGGGGCGGTAGTCGAGCGACGTCTCCACGCGGATGAGGAAGGACCCCTTGATCCTCAGCGTCTCTGGGACGGTCGTGGTCGAATCCTTCGCGGCATCCTGCGAGAAGGCGCCGTCGACCATCTTTCGCGACCAGGCGACCGTCACGGTCGGCACATCGTCGTTGCTGATCCGGATTGCCGTGATGACGACCTTCAGCTGCGTCCGGCTGTAGGGGTTGAGCGTCGCCTCGCCGATCGACATGATCGCCTCGACCTCGGTCTTGCTGATGGACTGCTGCTGGGTGACGAGGTCGGCGATCATCGAGGCGGCGCGGCCGACCTTCTTGTTGGCGTCGATCGCGGGCGCGATCTCCATGGTCACGAAATACATCGTCAGGAGCAGCGGCGCGATGAAGGCGAATTCGATCGCGGCCACGCCCTTGCGGTCTGCGGCGGCGCGCCGGAGAAGACCGGCTATTCTGTTCATCCAGGCGAAGCTCGTCATGGTTCTTGTTTCCTCGGCTGATCGGTTTCTGGCGGATCAGTCGTCGAACGGTTCGTTCTGCCAGGTCATCGAGGCGAAGTGCAGCGTCTTGCCGCCCTTCAGGTTCGACATCCTCTTGCGCATGAAGTCGGTCATCACCGGCCATTCGTAGAACACGCGCAGCATGTTCTTCGTCATCGACTTGCCGGGGCTGAAGCCGAAGTTCGAGTCAGCCAGTTCCTTCTCGCTGCCGGACCCGACGAAGGCGATCGTCACGTCGGCGGCGTCCTTGAACGTGGGATATTCGCGCAGGTCGACCTTGAGCCCCGGGCAGCCGGACGCGACGAGGATGTCGATCTGGCTGCAGATCATCTCCTTCAGCTCGTCCTGGGTGAGGTCGGCCGCCTTGACCTGGCCGGTGCGGAGCTGGCGCGCGACATTGTCCGTGGCATTCGCGAGCAGTTGCGACCCGGCGAAGGAGATGCAGCTCTCAAGGATGGCGAAGGTGAGCAGAGCGAAAGGAATGGCCAGCAGGCTGAACTCGATCGCGACATTGCCCTCGCGGTCGCGCAGGAAGCGGCGCGACCTGCGTTCGGGAACGCCAGCGCCGATGCCCTGGACGGGCGAATTGCCTGCGGTATCCATCTGACCCTGCCTCGCCTTGCAACGCATGGGTCTCAGACTAGCGATGAATGGTTGCGATCGGGTTTGCGCGGAAAGTTAAGATTTACCCTCTCTCGCACCGAACTCGGGCAGGAACGCCGTTGGCCTATTGGCTGGCGTTCATCTCCGCTTCCGACTGGCGCTCCGCATCGGTCTTGTAGGAGCTCTCGCACAGCGGCGTGCAGGAGAGGGTCTGCACTTCCGACCGGCGGTAGATCCGCACGGAGCGATCGTCCTGGCGGGTGACGTATATCTGTTCGTCGACGATCGGCGCGCCCTGGGCGTCCATGACGACGAGATTTGTCACCCCGAAGCCCTTGCCGGTGAGGACGATGGTGCTCGCATCCTGCACCGCCGCATCCGCTATCGCCGGATTGCCGACAACGATTGTGTCCGCCGGCCGGGCGAGCTTCACGATCTTGGCCTGGTTCATAACCACCTCGATGCCGGGCTCGGCCGCCGTGGCGGTCGCGGCCGCTACGGCGAGGGTGGCGGCTATCAGCAGGCGGGCAGCGGATCGAGCCACGAGGGCCTCCTCGGATGGGAAAGTTTCAACCGAAGATGAAGGAGATTGGTGAATCTTCAGTTAAGCCGGGTTCCCCTGGGAGCGGGCGGCGGCGTGCGCGGCTGTTGGAAACAGGAAGCGCGCATGCGCGTGTGAGCGTGGGATTTCCGCCGATACAATGCGAGCCGCGCAATTATTCGGCGGTTAACCACAGACGCGTCGGGCGCCGCGTAAGGCTTTGGTAATCCTGTTCGTTAAGCCGATTGCAAGAGCTTCTGGGTAATGTCGCAAACATCCGATCGACACAGAAGAACGCCGACGGAAGTGCTGTGTAACACGTGGAGTAGGAGCTCTCAAATGACCAAGCTTTTCGCCCGCTTTGTGAAGAATGAGTCCGGCGCGACCGCCATCGAATACGGCCTGATCGCGGCCCTGATCGCCCTCGCCATCATGGTCGGCGCTGGCCAGCTCGGCAACTCGCTCGACGCCAAGTTCAAGGATCTGGCTTCGACGCTGGATGGCGCTGGCTGATACGCCTAATCGGCTGGAATTCATCGGGGCTGCGCTGAGAGGCGCGGCCCCTTTGCTTTGAATGACGCACAGTGGGCTTCATCAAGGATTAAGCCCACTATGACTAGTATTCAGCCTCAGTGAGGTTTCCGATGCTTGCGGCCGCCATCTTCGTCATCTTTCCTTTCTGCATGGCCTACGCGGCGATTTCTGACATGCTGTCGATGACGATCGCCAATCGGGTCTCGCTGCTGCTCGTCGTTGCGTTCGCGGTGATTGCGCCAATGACCGGCATGGCTTGGGCAGACTACGGCTGGCACATTGCCGCCGGCCTGGCTGTCCTATCCGTCACCTTCACGCTTTTTGCGATTGGGGGCATGGGCGGCGGCGATGCGAAGCTGCTGGCAGCCACGGCCGTCTGGATGGGGTTCGGGCCGGAACTGATGCAGTATCTGGTCTATTCCGCCGCGCTCGGCGGTCTGCTGACGATCCTAATCCTGATGTACCGGCGTTCGCCTTTGTCGGTATACACCGCTCACAACATCTTCCTACGCAATCTCGCCGATCGCGACATAGGCGTGCCCTACGGCATCGCGCTCGGCCTGGGAGGCCTCATCGCCTATCCGAACACTGCGCTCATGCAATGGGCGCTGGCCCAGGCCGCCGGCCTCTGAATTCCGCGACGGGTCGCATAAACCGAAAATTAATCACGATCGTAAGCATTGCATTAACCTTGTTTTGACGATTGCCACCCCATTGTCGGCCCCGGGTGAATTGGCTTGCCGTGGGTGGGGTCCGACATGGTTGCATCTCGAATAATCATCGCAGGCGTCGCCGTCATGGCGGCGGGCGGTGCGGGATTTATCGCAAAGAACATGTCGAAGGCCCCCGCGCCGCAGGTGGTCGTTAACGCGGCGCCAAGCGCGCCGGCGATCAAGACGGTCGACGTTCTTGTGCTCGCCAGCGATCTGCCCATGGGCGCGACGATCGAGAACCAGCTCGAATGGCAGGCCTGGCCCAGCAACACGGTCAGCGAATACTTCGTGACACGCGACAAGGAGCCGGAGGCGCTCGAGCAGTTGAAGGGCTCGGTTGCCCGGCTCGCGATGTATCAGGGCGAGCCGCTGCGCAAATCGAAACTGATCGGACAGGGCCAGAGCTTCATGTCGGCGATCCTGCCCTCGGGCAAGCGTGCCGTCGCCACCCAGATCGCGGCAGATACCTCCGCCGGCGGCTTCATCCTGCCCAACGACTATGTCGACGTGATCATGACGCGCCGTTCGGATACCGGCGGCGCCCAGGGCTTCGTTACCGAGACGATCCTCAAGAACATCCGCGTGCTCGCCATCGACCAGGCCATCCAGGAGAACGAGGAGGGCCGCAAGGTGAAGGTCGGTGACACCGCCACCCTGGAGCTGACGCCGCAGCAAGCGGAGATCATCACCGTTGCGCAGCAGATGGCCGACCGGCTCACGCTCGCGCTCCGCTCGGTCGTCGATACCCAGGAAGCCAATCTGGACGAAGCCGACTACCTCATTTCGGGCAACGGTCGTCGCGGCACGGTGCGGCTGATCAAGAGCGGTGTGGTGTCGGAAGAGGGGGCTCGCAAGTGAAGATGAAATCGAGAACTTCGATCGCCAAGCTTGGGAAGCTTTGCCGCCTGCAGGCCTCGGGTATCGTCCTGGCGGCTCTGGCCGCAGGAACCTTCCCGTCGACGGTGATGGCGCCATTCCTCGCCTCGCCCGCCCTGGCCAAGGATGGCGGCATTTCCATACGCTCGACGTCGGGCGCAAGTGAGCGCATCAAACTGGGCCTGAATAAGTCCGTGGTGATCGATCTTCCGAACGATGCCTACGACATCCTCGTCGCGAATCCGGCCGTGGCCGACGCCGTGACGCGCACGGCGCGCCGCATCTATCTCTTCGGCAAGGCGGTGGGCGAGACCAACATCTTCGTCTTCGGTCCCAATGGCCAGCAGATCGTCAGCCTCGACCTCGCGGTCGAGCGCGACGTGGCGGGTCTCGAGGAGCATCTGAAGCGGTTCATTCCGAATTCGGACATTTCCGTCGAGCTGATCAACGACAACGTGGTCCTTACCGGTACCGTCGAGACACCGCTGGATGCGACACGCGCCGCCCGTCTGGCCCAAATCTTCGTGACCGGCGGTGAAGCGACGACCGGACAGTACTCACAGACAGCTGCCGGCGGAGATGCCGCGGGCGGCGTCGACATCAACAACCCGGACTCGGAGCGCCAGGTCAGCCAGATCGTGAACATGATCAAGATCATCGGCGAGGACCAGGTGACGCTCAAGGTCACGGTTGCCGAGGTCAGCCGCACGGTCATGAAGCAGCTCGGCGTCAACATGATCGCCGAGGGCAGCAGCAACGGCATTTCTTGGGGTGCGATCGGCGACAACATTATGGGGCTCGGAGCACCGCTAAGCACTTCCGGTTTCTCCATCGGTGGCTCGATGATCCAAGCCTACATCAATGCAATGGAGCAGGCCGGCGTGATGAAGACGCTGGCGGAACCGACATTAACCGCCGTTTCCGGCGAGCAGGCCACCTTCCGCGTCGGCGGAGAATTCAATCTACTCAGTGGCTCCACCTACAGTGTCGACACTGGGCAGGCCGCGACAAAGGTCGATGTCATCGAATACGGCATCGGTCTTGAGTTCAAGCCGGTGGTGCTCTCGCCCGGGCGCATCAGCCTGAAGGTTCGCACGAGCGTGTCGGAGCCTACCACCGAAGCCGCAATCACGGTGTCGACGGCGGAGCAGAAGCGGGGGGCGACCCTTCTGTCGATCCGTAAGCGTCTTGCCGACACAACGGTCGAGTTGCCTTCGGGGGGATCGATGATGATCGCCGGCCTCGTCAGAGACGATGTGCGGCAGGCCATCAGCGGCATGCCGGGCGTCAGCAAGATCCCGGTGCTCGGCACGCTGTTCCGCAGCCGCGACTTCGTCCGCAACGAGACCGAACTCGTCATCATCGTCACGCCCTATCTCTCCCGCCCGGTCGCCCGGACCGCGCTGGCGAAGCCGGACGACAACTTCAATCCGGCCAGCGACGGCGCCGCGAATTTCCTTGGCCGCGTGAACCGCGTCTACGGCACCATGAAGACCGACAAGCCCAACGGCCGCTACCACGGCGTCGTCGGCTACATCTACAAGTGAGATGGAGACCGGCACCATGACCCTCACAGTTTCCACGTCCGATCGGAGATCTCCGGTGCGCCGACTTTCCCTTCCGCTCCTCCTCGTCCTCACGGCGGGCCTCGCCTCGGGCTGCGCGCTCGTCAAGCGCGACCATATCGAGGTCGGGTCGATCCCTGACGATTACCGCACCAACCATCCCATCGTGGTCGGCGAGGCGACGGAATCGATCGATATCGCGGTGGCGTCGAGCGATTTCAGCATGACGCGTGGACAACGCGATGCGGTCGACGGGCTGATGTATCGCTACGACCGGTCCGCGGCGCCGCCCGTGCTGGTGCTGGCGCCGTCGGGATCGGGAAATGCGGCGGCGGCGACCAACGTCGCTTCCGACATCGCCCGCTTCCTTCGCAAGAGCGGCGTCCGCAACGTCGAGATCGCGCATTACGCCGTCGATGCGCCCGACGTCTCCGCGCCGATCCGCGTCTCCTTCAGTGTCGTGAAGGCGACTACGGACAAGTGCGGCCGCTGGCCGGACGACATGCTGAAGACGTCCGACAACAAGCATTGGGCGAATTTCGGCTGCTCGTACCAGAACAATCTCGCCGCGCAGGTGGCGAATCCGAACGATCTGGTCGGCCCGCGGCGGCCAAGCGAGATCGACGCCGAGAACCGCACGGTGGCGATCGGCGAATACCAGACCAAGGACACCATCTTCGAGCCGGAAACGGGCTACTAGGCGGGAGAGGACCATGAGCAATCTTGCCTACGAGACCCAGGCGCTGCCGGACCGCGGCGACGATTTCGGAGCGATGGAGGCGCTTCGTCCGCTTCCGCGGATTTCGATCCAGGCCTTCTGCGAGACCGAAGGCGTCGCGCGGCCCATCGAGCGGGCCGGCGAGGACCGCCGCATGGCCAAGACCCACCTGAAGGTGCACATGGGCGGCCTGGAGACGGCGGTCGAGTTCTATCGGACGGCGCCCACGCCGAACCTGATCCTGCTGGAATCGCGCCGCGAACCGCGCGAGATGCTCGACAGCCTGCGCGGACTGGCCGAGGTCTGCGACCCGACCACCAAGGTCGTTGTGATCGGCCACTACAACGACATCTGGCTCTACCGGGAACTGATCCGCTCAGGCATTTCCGAATATGTCGTCGCGCCGATCTCGATGGCCGACATCCTGGCGGTGATCTCCAACATCTTCGTCAATCCGGAAGCCGAACCTCTCGGCCGAACGATCGCGTTCGTCGGCGCCAAGGGCGGCGTAGGCTCCTCTACGATCGCCCACAACGTCGCCTGGAGCGTCTCCACCCTGTTCAAGTCGGAGGTCGTCGTCGCCGACCTAGACCTGGCCTTCGGCACCGCCAACATCAATTTCGACCAGGACCCGGCCCAGGGCATCGCTGAGGCGGTGTTCTCGCCCGAACGCATCGACGAGACCTATCTCGACCGGCTTCTCGCCCAGTGCGCCGAGCATCTGTCCTTGCTCGCGTCGCCTTCCACCCTCGACCGGATCTACGACTTCGATCCGGACGCCTTCTCGCAGATCATCGACGTCGCGCAGCGCAGCGCGCCGATCGTCGTGCTGGACGTTCCGCATGTCTGGTCCGGCTGGGCGAAGACGACGCTGATGCAGGCCGACGAGATCGTCATCACCGCGACGCCGGAACTGGCCAATCTGCGCAACACCAAGAACCTCGTCGACATGCTGAAGAAGTTGCGCCCCAACGATGCGCTTCCGAAGCTGGTACTCAATCAGGCGGGCGTGCCGAAGCGCCCCGAGATCACCGCGGCCGACTTCGCCGAGCCGCTCGGCATCACGCCGATGGCGGTCATCCCCTTCGATCCTCTCCTGTTCGGCAATGCCTCCAACAACGGCCGAATGCTGGGCGAGATGGACGCGAAAAGCCCGATCGTGGGCATGATCAACGAGGTGGCGCACATCGTCACCGGTCGCGCGGAGATCAAGGCGAAGAAGAAGCCGGGCATCGAGCAGGTGCTCGCCCGCCTGAAGCTCGGCAAGAAGAAGTAAGCCCTCAAACGGAACGGATCTCGTCGCATGTTTGGGAAAAGAGGCAGTGAGGGCGGCTTTGGCGGCGTGGACACGCGTCCGCCGCCGTCCGTCGCCTCGACCACGACCGTCAAGACGGAAGCGCCGGCAGCACCGCGCCCCGCACCGGAGCCGGCTCCGGCGCCGGTCGCTGCGAAACGCTTCGAATCCGCTCCGCCCGCGCTTCAGCCGATGCGTCCCGCCGGTCCGCGCGAGCGTTCCGAGGCCTATTACGACACCAAGAGTCAGGTCTTCTCGGCCCTGATCGACACGATCGACCTGTCGCAGCTCGCCAAGCTGTCGCCCGAAAGCGCGCGCGAGGAAATCCGCGACATCGTCAACGACATCATTGCGATCAAGAACTTCGCGATGTCGATCGCCGAGCAGGAAGACCTGCTCGAGGACATCTGCAACGACGTGCTGGGCTACGGCCCGCTGGAGCCGCTGCTGGCACGCGACGACATCGCCGACATCATGGTGAACGGCGCCAAGCAGGTGTTCATCGAAGTGAACGGCAAGGTCGAGCAGACCTCGATCCGCTTCCGCGACAACCAGCAGCTCCTGAATATCTGCCAGCGCATCGTCAGCCAGGTCGGCCGCCGCGTCGACGAGAGCTCGCCGATCTGCGACGCGCGCCTTCCCGACGGCTCCCGCGTCAACGTCATCGCGCCGCCTCTCGCCATCGATGGCGCGGCCCTCACCATCCGCAAGTTCAAGAAGGACAAGCTGACCCTCGACCAGCTCGTCAAGTTCGGCGCCATCTCGCCGGAAGGCGCGGAGGTGCTCAAGATCATCGGCCGCGTGCGTTGCAACGTCATCATCTCGGGCGGCACCGGCTCCGGCAAGACGACGCTGCTCAACTGCCTGACCAACTATGTCGACCGCGACGAGCGCGTCATCACCTGCGAGGACTCCGCGGAACTGCAGCTGCAGCAGCCGCACGTGGTGCGTCTTGAGACCCGCCCGGCGAACCTCGAAGGCGAGGGCAAGATCACGATGACCGATCTGGTCAAGAACTGCCTGCGCATGCGTCCCGAGCGGATCATCGTCGGCGAGGTGCGCGGACCGGAGGTGTTCGACCTTCTGCAGGCGATGAACACCGGCCACGACGGCTCGATGGGCACGATCCACTCGAACAGCCCGCGCGAATGCCTCAACCGTATGGAATCGATGATCGCCATGGGCGGCTTCTCGCTGCCGCAGAAGACCGTGCGCGAGATCATCGTCGGCTCGGTCGACGTCATCATCCAGGCCGCGCGCCTGCGCGACGGCTCCCGCCGCATCACCCACATCACCGAGGTGATCGGCATGGAAGGCGACGTGATCATCACGCAGGACATCGTGCTCTACAAGTTGAAGGGCGAGGATGCGCATGGCCGCCTGATCGGCGAGCATGTCTCGACCGGCGTCGGCCGGCCGCGGTTCTGGGAGCGGGCCCGCTACTACGGCGAGGAGGCCCGGCTCGCCAAGGCGCTGGAAGCCATGGAAAAGCAGACTGACTGAGCGCAGTCCCTGCGCGGGAGCGGCATGAGATGTTCGGCATAGACACAACGATCCTCGCCTTCATCGCGCTTGCGGGTGTGAGCGCCGGCGCGGTCGCCTATGCGCTGATGTTCAACCGCATCCAGAGCGAGGAAAAGACCGAGAAGCGGCTGGAGACGATCAAGCGGGCGGAGACGGACCGCAGCATCGTGGCCGCCACGCGCGACCGCGCCGCCGAGGCAGCCAAGCGGCGCAAATCGGTCCAGGATTCGCTCAAGGATCTGGAAAACAAGCAGAAGTCACGCGACCAGGTGGTCAAGAAGCCGCCGCTGAAGGTGCAGATCCGCCAGGCCGGCATGACGGTCTCGATGGAAAAGTTCTACCTCTATTCCGTCGTTTGCGGCGTGGTCCTGGCGGCGCTGGCCTTTCTGGGCGGAGCGCCAGTCTGGGCCGTTCCCGGCGCCCTGCTGGTGGGCGCGCTGGGCCTGCCGCGCTGGTTCGTCTCGTTCCGGCGCGGACGGCGGGTGAAGGCTTTCCTCAACGAGTTTCCGAACGCGCTCGACATCATCGTCCGCGCGGTGAAGTCCGGCCTCCCGCTCAACGACGGCATCCGGCTGATCGCCAACGAGGCGCAGGAGCCTGTGAAGACGGAGTTTCGCCGCATCGTCGATGCGCAGCAGGTCGGTCTCTCGATCCCGGAGGCGGCGATGCGCATGACCGAGACGATGCCGTGCCCGGAGGCCGGCTTCTTCGGCATCGTCATCCAGATCCAGCAGCAGGCCGGCGGCAACCTGTCGGAAGCGCTGGGCAACCTTTCGCGCGTGCTGCGCGATCGCAAGAAGATGAAGGCCAAGGTCCAGGCGCTGTCGATGGAGGCAAAGGCCTCGGCGGTCATCATTGGCTCGCTGCCTTTCATCGTGGCCTTCCTCGTCTACCTGTCTTCCCCCAACTACATCATGCCGCTCTTCACCACGTCGTCGGGCCACATGATCCTCGCCTTTTCCGCCGTCTGGATGTCGATCGGCATCTTCGTGATGCGGAAGATGATGAACTTCGAGGTGTAGCGTCGCATGTTCACCCAGCTGTCCAAGTCGATCTCGGATCCTGCCTTTCTCATCGCCGTGTTCGTCGGCATCGCGGTCTTCGCGACGCTGTTCACGCTGATGCCGTCGCTTGCGGGCAATACGCTGAAGACGCGCATGAAGACCGTTGCGCTCGAGCGCGACGAACTGCGCGCCAAGCAGCGCGCGCGTCTCGCCGCCGAGGCCGACAAGCGCCGCCGCGGCCTGCGCGAGGAACAGTCCGTCGGCATGAAGCAGATCGTCGAGCGACTGGACCTGCGCCGGGCACTTGCCGACGAAGCGACAGTCGCAAAGTTGCGGCTCGCTGGCTTCCGCGGCCAGAACCCGCTGACAAAATTCCTGTTCTTCCGGCTGGTTCTGCCGTTTGTCGGATTTGCCCTCGCGGCTGCCTACGTCTTCCTGCTCGGCGGCCTCCCCAAGCAGCCGGCCTTCGTGAAGCTCTTCGTCTGCATCCTCTTCGCTTATGCGGGATTCTACGCGCCGGTGCTCTACGTCTCGAACCGGGCCTCCAAGCGCAAGGCGTCGATCCAGAAGGCCTGGCCCGATGCGCTCGACCTGATGCTGATCTGCGTCGAATCGGGCATGTCGATCGAGGCCGCCATGCGCAAGGTCGCAGACGAGATCGGCGCGCAGTCGGTCGAGCTGGCGGAAGAGTTCATCCTGACGAACGCTGAACTGTCGTTCCTGCAGGAGCGTCGCCAGGCCTACGAGAACCTCGCCAACCGCACCGGCCTCGAAAGCGTCAAGGGCGTCGCCCAGGCGCTGATCCAGGCGGAGCGCTACGGCACGCCGATCGCGACCGCGTTGCGTGTGCTCGCCAACGAAAGCCGCGAGATGCGGATGAACGAGGCCGAGAAGAAAGCCGCGGCCCTGCCGCCGAAGCTCACCGTGCCGATGATCCTGTTCTTCCTGCCGGTGCTGTTCTGCGTGATCCTCGGCCCTGCCGGCATCCAGGTCTCCGAGCGCGGCATCTTCGGCGACAAGAAGGAATCGAGCAGCAACTAGGCTTGTCAGGGCTCTGCCTTTGCCGCGCCTAGCGCCCGCGCTCGATGTCGTCGATCAGCTTTTCCATTTCACTGATCTCCCTCCGCTGCGCCTCGACGATCCGCGCTGCCAAATCCCTAACGCGGGGATCGGTCAGGTTCGCCCGCTCGCTCGTCAGGATGGCAATGGAGTGATGCGGGATCATCGCCCTCATCCATGAGGTGTCGCCTACGAAAACCTGGCTTCGCACGAGGTAGACCGATCCGGCGAAGACCAGCGCCGCCACCGACAGGATGACGAGGTTTGCCAGGCGAACCGTATACATGTGCAGCATGAAGGACAGCATGACGACGGCCATCGCCGAGCCCATGATCAAGGCCATATAGAGCCTGGTCTCGCTCCAGCGGATGTGACTGACCTGGTAGACATTCACATATGTCAGCGAATACATCACCACTGTCGAAACGGCGATCATCGCGGCGAAGCGGGCATAGGCGCGCATCGAACCCTCCTATTGGCTGACTTGTCCGTCAACCAGGAGCGTCGCCCAAGGGTTCCCGCTTCGGGGTCAGTTGGTGTTCTTCTTTTCCTTCTCGTCCTTCAGCTCGTTCCAGGCGTTCTGCTGGGCGAGCATGGACCGGAGATAGGCGACGTTGGCCTGTGCCTGGTCGGGCGAGAGTTCCTGGCGGGCGATCTGCTCGGCTTCGTCGAAACGCCCCTGCAGGCCGACGACCAGAGCGAGGTTCTGCCGCACGCGGCTGTCGGCGCCGGGCCGCTGGGCCGCCGTGCGCATGTGCATTTCGGCGGTCTTGAGGTCGCCTTCGAGCAGGTAGGACATGCCGAGATTGGACAGGATGGTCGGCTCGTCGGGCTTGAGATCGAGCGCCTTGCGATAGAGCTGGCGCGCATTGGCCGACTGGCCGAGCTGGTCGAGGATCGCGGCCTCGGCCGACAGGAGCTTCCAGTCCGGATATTCGGGCGTCTGGGCGCGGCGGATGGCGTCGAGCGCCTGCTCGAACTGGCCGATCGCGGCAAGCGACTTGCCGTAGGCGGCGAGCACCTCGCGATCCTTCGGATAGGCGATGGCAAGCTTACGCATCACGGCGAGCGACTGGTCGGCGCGGCCGTTCATCTGCAGCACGTTGGAATAGGCCATCGCCGTCGCCTTGTCGTTCGGCGATTTCGCATAGTCCCTGCCGAGCTTGTCCGCGGCGCTCTCGAGCTCGCCCGTCGACATGCGGTCGAAGGACTTGCCGAAGGAGCGGTTCACCGAGCCGGTGGTCATGCTGCTCTTGCTGGCGCAGCCGGCCATCGTCGCCGCGAGCAGGATCACGGCGCCCGCCGTTGCAAGCTTGCGTCCGAAAAGGGTCGCGGAACGGGCAGCGGACATGAGGCCTCCGGAAGGAATATCTCGACCGTCGAAGCGGCCTTCCTGCCCGGAGAAATATTCCGTTAACCCTAATGGATGGTTAATATCGCGACTCGCTCCCGTTAAGAATTCCCCACCGGATCCGCCAAGCAATGCCCGTCACTCTCGTCGCCGATCGTTCCTCGCTTTCTCGCCCCGTTCATCTGGTGGCGAAGGGCGCGCTCGAAAAATCCGATCTTCCCGCCGCGGCGATCGCCTGGGCGAAGGCGAATGCGTTCACCGGCGAGGAAGGGCGGACGCTGCTGCTCGCGGATGGCGACGGGAACGTGTCCGGCGCATTGTTCGGTCTCGGCGACCAGACGGGCGGACACCTGCCATTGCTTCCCGGGGCACTGGCCCGCACGCTGCCCGAAGGCGACTGGCACTTCGCGACGGCGCTGGCGGACGGCGAAAACGCGGTCCTCGGCCTCCTGCTTGGCGGCTACGCCTTCACCGCCTATGGCCGCAAGCCGCATCGCGAGATCCGCTTCGCCGCGCCAGAGGGCGTCGACAGGGCTCGCGCCGAACGCCTGGCGGAGGGCGTGTTCCTCGCGCGCGACCTCATCAACACCCCGACGAACGATATGGGGCCGGACGATGTGGAGGCCGCGGCGCGCAGGCTCGCCGCGACGCATGACGCGGAGGTCGCAGTCATTGCGGGCGACGAGCTTTTGGCACGGAACTTTCCGATGATCCATGCCGTGGGTCGGGCTTCTGCGCAGGCGCCGCGGCTGATCGACATCCGCTGGGGCAGGGAGGATGCCCCGAAGGTGACGCTGGTCGGCAAGGGCGTCTGCTTCGACACCGGCGGCCTGGACATCAAACCGGCGTCGGGCATGTTGCTGATGAAGAAGGACATGGGCGGTGCCGCCAATGTGATGGGCCTCGCCCACATGATCATGGCAGCGAAGCTGCCGCTGCGGCTCAGAGTCCTGCTGCCCGTGGTCGAGAATTCGATCGCCGGCAACGCGTTCCGCCCGGGCGACATCCTGAGGAGCCGCAAGGGCACGACCGTCGAGATCGGCAACACGGATGCCGAGGGGCGGCTGATCCTCGGTGACGCGCTTGCCTATGGCGACGAGGAAGCGCCGGAGCTGATGGTCGACATGGCGACGCTCACCGGTGCTGCGCGCGTGGCGCTTGGGCCGGACCTGCCGCCCTTCTTCACCGACGACGAGGCGCTGGCCGCCGACCTCGCCAGAGCCGCGGCCACCGCCGCCGACCCGCTCTGGCGCCTGCCGCTCTGGATGCCGTACGACGGCAAGTATTCCTCGAAGGTCGCCGACATCAACAACACCAACACCGATGGCTTCGCCGGCTCCATCATCGCGGCGCTGTTCCTGAAGCGCTTTGTCCAGCAGACGAAGTCGTGGGCGCATTTCGACATTTTCGGCTGGAATCCGGTCGACCGTCCGCACGGGATCGCGGGCGGCGAAGGCATGGCGATCCGGGCGCTGGAGAAGGTGATTTCCGAGCGCTATCGCGCCTGAGCCCCTTGCATCGCCCGGCGTTCGGGCGTTGAATGGAACGGGTCCGAAACAATAACAGGATGATCCCGGTCCATGGCGGTGAACCTGCGGCCCAGCCAGGCCTTGCGGCTCTGGCAGAGCGTCGCGCTGTCCGAGGTGAATGCGGGAATGCCGGACCTGTCGCACCGACAGTTGGCGATCCTGCTCACCGTCTATCTCGAACCGCCTCCGCACACGGTGCGAGGGCTCGCGGCCGCGCTCGGGGTGACCAAGCCGGTCGTCACGCGCGCGCTCGACACAATGGGCGCCCTGAAGCTCGTTTCGCGTCATCGCGACGAGGAGGACAGGCGCAACGTGCTGGTGAAGCGGACGATCGAGGGAGCGCTCTTTCTCGAACGCTTCGGCGACGTTATCATCGCCAGAGCCAAGGAGTTGCCGCTTTGACCGTACTCGACCGACGGCTGAACGCGTTTCGCGAGGACCTCGCCGACAAGCGGCTCGAAGGCCAGGTCGAGGCGCCCGCCTTCGTCTCAGGCCGTGCCGCCCATGTTCGCGCACCCGTGCTCGACATGCGGCGCAGGCCGAGCCTGGAGGCCGGCATCGACACGCAGCTCCTGTCCGGCCAGGATGTGCTCGTCTTCGACGAGGATGAGGGCTTCGCCTGGGTCCAGGCGCGGATGGACGGATATGTCGGCTATGTCGGCTCGAACGGGCTCGCCGAGGGTTTTTCGAAGTCCAGGCACGTCGTCTCCGCGCCGCGCACCTTCGTCTATCCGCTGCCCGACCTGAAGACCGTCCCGACCTCCGTCCTGTCGATGGGCTCGTCCGTCGAGATCGTCGGCCTTGAGGAGCGCCGGGGCACGAACTATGCGCTGCTGCCGTCGGGCGAGGCGGTGATTGCGGGGCATGTCCGCCCGGCGGACGAGACCGCCGCCGACTATGTCGCCATCGCCGAGCGGCTGATCCATACGCCGTATCTCTGGGGCGGCGCGAGCGCGTTCGGCATCGACTGCTCCGGTCTGGTGCAGCTGTCGATGCGCATGGCGGGCAGGCAGGTGTTGCGCGATTCCGACATGCAGGCGCAGACGATCGGAACGGTGATCGATCCGCAGCGCGAGGCGCTGCGGCGGGGCGACCTCGTGTTCTGGAAAGGGCACGTCGCGATCGTGACCGATCCCGAGACGATCATCCACGCCAACGGCCATACGATGACGGTCGCGCTGGAGCCGCTCGCCGAGGCGGTGTCGCGGATCGGCTATCTCTACGGCCAGCCGACCGGCTTCCGCCGGCCCTGAGCTTCAATATCCCGCGTCGCGGTCGACGAGGTTCCTGAGCGGCTCGCCCCGGTCGTGCGCGTCCATCTGGTCGAGCATCGGCCCGACGAGATGGGCAGGATCGGAGGTCGCCGCGGCGTGCGGCGTGACGAAGACGCGGGGATGGTCCCAGAGCGGGCTCGTCTTCGGCAGCGGCTCCTGTTCGAACACGTCGAGGCTCGCCTCCTTGAGCGTGCCGTCCTCCAGCGCGCGCAGGATGTCTGCCTCCTTCTGCAGCCTGCCGCGTCCGGCATTGATGAGGAACGCACCGCCGAGCCCGTTGTCGCGTCGCAGCCGCTTGAGCACCGAATAGTCGATGATGCCGTGCGTGGCGGGCGTATAAGGCAGGAGCACGACGAGGATGTCGGTGGCGTTGAGGAACGGCGTCAGCCCGGATGCGCCGGCATAACATGTCACGCCGTCCATCTCCTGTTGGGTGCGCGACCAACCGTTGACCTTGAAGCCGAGCGCAAGCAGCGCCTTCGCGCTGGCGCGGCCGAGATTGCCGAGACCCATGATGCCAACGCTGACCTCGCTGGCGGGGGGCTGCGGCGGCTCGTACCATGTGCGCCTCGCCTGCTGGGTCCGGTAGAACGCGCCCTGCCGGTGGTGGTCGAGCACCCGCCAGGTGACGTATTCCGTCATGTACTGCGTCAGGTTGTCGGCGACGACGCGCACGATCGGCACCTGCGGCAGGCCGGGATCGGTGAGGAGATGGTCCACCCCCGCGCCGACCGAGAAGATCGCCTTGAGGTTCGGCAGCTTCTCGAGGATGCGCGGCCGCTGCTTCCAGACGACGGCATAGTCGATCGACGGATCGGCGGGACCGTCCGGCTCCAGCACGACGTTGCGCCGGGCGGACAGGAGCTGCATCCACTGCTGCGGATTGAATCCGGTGATGGCGAGCAGGACCTTTCCGCTCGGCTTGCTGGCGCTCATCGGCGATAACCTTATTCGTTGACTGCGTGCTGCCTTGTGGTCGCGACGTTGAAGGCCGCGGCGATCAGCGCCTTGGTGTAGTCCGTCTCGGGTGCAGCGAAGATGCGCTCGGACGGTCCCTTCTCGACCACGACGCCGTTGCGCATGACGATCACCTCGTTGGCAAGCGCGCGGACCACCTTCAGGTCGTGGCTGATGAAGAGGTAGGCGAGGCCGTATTTCTGCTGCAGCGAGCGCAGCAGGTCCACCACCTGCGCCTGCACGCTCATGTCGAGCGCGGAGGTCGGCTCGTCCAGCATCACGAATTTCGGCTTCAGGACCATGGCGCGCGCGATTGCAATTCGCTGGCGCTGCCCGCCGGAGAATTCGTGCGGATAGCGGAAGCGGGTCTCCGGGTTGAGGCCGACCTCGTTGAGCACGTCGACCACCGCCTTGTCGCGCTGGCCGGGTGTCTGGTCCGGCTCGTGGATCTTGAGACCTTCCTCGATGATCTCCGACACCGACATGCGCGGGCTGAGCGAGCCGAACGGGTCCTGGAAGACGATCTGCAATTCGCGCCTCAGCGGCCGCATCTGTTTGAAGGAATAGGTGTTGATGTCGCGGCCGCCGAAGTCGATACGGCCCTTCGACGAGATCATCCGCGCCAGCGCCAGGCCGAGCGTCGTCTTGCCCGAGCCGGACTCGCCGACGATGCCGATGGTCTGGCCGGCGCGCACCGAGATGTCGATGCCGTCGACCGCCTTCACGTTGTCGACCGTCTTGCGGAAGAAGCCCTTCTTGATCGGGAACCAGACGCGGATCTGCTCGCCGCGCATCACCTCGGGTTTCGTGTCGTCCGCGGCGGGAGGCAGGCCGCGCGGCTCCGCCGCCAGCAGATGGCGCGTGTAGTCGTGCTGGGGATGCGCGAACACCTCCGCCGTCGGCCCGGTCTCGACGATCTTGCCCTTTGTCATCACGCAGACGCGGTCGGCGATCCTGCGCACGATGCCGAGGTCGTGGGTAATGAACAGCATCGACATGCCGCGCTCTGCCTTGAGCTTGGCCAGCAGCTCGAGGATCTGCGCCTGCACCGTCACGTCGAGCGCGGTCGTCGGCTCATCGGCGATCAAGAGCTTCGGCTCGTTGGCGAGCGCCATCGCGATCATGACGCGCTGGCGCTGGCCGCCGGAGAGCTGGTGCGGATAGGCACCGAGCCGCTTCTCCGGCTCGCGGATGCCGACCTCGTTGAGGAGTTCCAGCGTGCGCGCCCGCGCCTTCGCGTCGCCCATGCCCTGGTGCACCTTCAGCACCTCGCCGACCTGCCGCTCGATCGTGTGCAGCGGGTTGAGCGAGGTCATCGGCTCCTGGAAGATCATGGTGATGTCGCGCCCACGCACCTTGCGCAGGTCCGCCTCGCCCTTCGCCAGCAGGTCGTTGCCCTCGAAAAGGATCTGGCCGGACGGGTGGCTGGCGGCGGGATAGGCCAGCAGCTTCAGCACCGAGAGCGCCGTGACCGACTTGCCGGAGCCGGACTCGCCGACCAGCGCAACGGTCTCGCCCTTGGCGATGTCGAACGAGATGTGGTCGACAGCAAGCGTCTGCGCGCCGCCCTGCGAGAAGGCGACGGAGAGATCGCGGACGGAGACGAGTGGAGCGGTCAAATCACGGCCTCGACATCGGTCAGGCGGAAATCGTCGCCCTTGAACAGCAGCGGCTCGCCGCGCGCCTTGGACAGGGCATAGGCGAAGCAGTCGCCGAGGTTGAGCTGGGCGCGGTGGTTGCCTTTGCCGAATTTCTTGTAGGCTTCACGGGCGATCATGGCTTGCGCGCCGTCGATATCGACGATGCTCACTCCGAAGTCCGACAGGAGATTGTCGAGTTCCTCGCCCTTCTTGCTGTCCTTCAGCCGATCGAGCCTCACGGCGGCTTCGAGATAGTTCATCGGGGACATAAGATGGGGACCGCGTCCGGCTTTCAGCAGGATGTCCTCCATCGCGTCACCGTCCGGTTCTTCAAGCACGATCGCGAGGATGGCTGACGCGTCGACGATCATTTGAACAATCCGAACTCGTCGTAGAAGTCAGAATGGTCACTCGTTACCCCGGGCGGGGTTGGCCCGGAACGGCGGATGATCTCTCTGATACGTGCTTTGCGCGTCGCGTAATCGTCTTGGATCTCGAGGCGACGCAACTCTCCGTTAAGCGCCTGCTCGATCGCACCGGTAATGCTCTGGTTGGTCTGCATAGCTAGTCTGCGCGCCAGCTCTTCAACTCGCTCGTTCTTGATGTTGATGCCCATCAGTTGGCTCCAATGGTAGAAAGTCGGATCATTTCTACCATGTTTCCGCTCTCATCGGAACGTCTTCCGCGGGTCGAAGGCGTCGCGCACGGCTTCGCCGATGAAGATCAGCAGCGACAGCATGATGGCGATGGTGAAGAAGCCGGTGAGTCCGAGCCAGGGGGCGGAGAGGTTGCGCTGGCCCTGCTTCAGCAGTTCGCCGAGCGAGGCGGAGCCGGGCGGCAGGCCGAGGCCGAGGAAATCGAGCGAGGTGAGCGTCGAGATCGAGCCGTTGAGGATGAAGGGCAGGAAGGTCAGCGTCGCCACCATCGCGTTGGGCAGGAGGTGGCGATACATGATCGTCCGGTCCGGCACGCCGAGCGCCCGTGCGGCGTTGACATATTCGAAGTTGCGCGCGCGCAGGAACTCGGCGCGGACCACACCGACGAAGCCGACCCAGGTGAACAAAAGCATGATGCCGAGCAGGATGAAGAAGCCCGGCGGCAGCACCGCCGACATGATCAGGATCAGGTAAAGCACCGGGATCGAGGACCAGATCTCGATGACCCGCTGCAGCAAAAGGTCGGTCCAGCCGCCGAAATAGCCTTGCACCGCGCCGGCGGTGACACCGATGACCGCCGAGGCCGCGGTCAGCACCAGCCCGAACAGCACCGAGATGCGGAAGCCGTAGATGACGCGTGCCAGCACGTCGCGGGTCTGGTCGTCTGTCCCGAGCCAGTTCCAGTTGCCGACCGTGCAGTTGGGATCGTTCGCGCCTTGCGGGTAGCGCTGGCAGCGGAACTCCTTGTCGTACATCCAGGACGGCTTGGCGGGCGCGGCCTCGGGAATGTCGTTGTTGACGGTGCGGTACGAGTAGCGGATCGGCGGCCAGATCAGCCAGCCGTTCGCCTCTATCTCTTCGGAAATCACCGGATCGCGGTAATCCGTGACGGCGTAGAAGCCGCCGAACTTCTCTTCCGGATAATCCACCAGAACGGGAACCAGCAGCTCGCCTTTGTAGAAAGCGAGCACCGGCTTGTCGTTAGCAATGAATTCGGAGAACAGCGACAGGACGAACAGGACGAGGAAGATCCAGAGCGACCAGTAGCCGCGCCGGTTTGCTTTGAAGTTCTGCCAGCGGCGCTGATTGAGCGGCGAGAGCCACGGTCGCCTGGCTGCGCGTTCTGTCTCGACCTCGGTCTTTTCGACGATGTCCGTCATCAGACGTCGCGCCTCTCGAAGTCGATGCGCGGATCGATCCAGGTGTAGGTGAGGTCGGAGATCAGCGTCGTGACGAGGCCGATCAGGCCGAAGATGTAGAGGCTGGCGAAGACGACCGGATAGTCGCGGTCGAGGATCGACTGGAACGACAAGAGGCCGAGCCCGTCGAGCGAGAAGATGTTTTCAATCAGCAGCGAGCCGGTGAAGAACACCGAGATGAACGCGCCCGGGAAGCCGGCGATGACGATCAGCATGGCGTTGCGGAAGACGTGCCGGTAGAGCACCTGGCCCTCGGTGAGCCCCTTGGCGCGCGCGGTCACGACATACTGCTTGCGGATCTCTTCGAGGAACGAGTTCTTGGTGAGCAGCGTCGTCGTGGCAAAGGCGGAGAGCACCATCGCCGTCAGCGGCAGCGTCAGATGCCAGAAATAGTCGACGATCTTGCCCCAGAGCGAGAGCTGGTCCCAGTTCTCGGAGGTGAGGCCCCGGAGCGGGAAGCAGTCGCAGCCCAGCCGGAAGCCGTAGAACTGGTCGCCAGAGGTGAAGCCGATCGGGAAGGAATTGCCGCCGGCGAACAGGATCATCAGCAGGATCGCGAACAGGAAGCCGGGGATCGCGTAGCCGACGATGACCACGCCGCTGGTCCAGATGTCGAAGGCCGAGCCATCCTTCACCGCCTTCCTGATCCCGAGCGGGATGGAGATGATGTAGGAGATCAGCGTGATCCAGAGGCCGAGCGAGATCGACACGGGCATCTTTTCGAGGATCAGGTCGACGACGCGGATGTCGCGGAAGAAGCTCTCACCGAAATCGAACCGCGCATAGTCCCACACCATCTTGCCGAAGCGTTCGAGAGGCGGTTTGTCGAAGCCGAACTGCTTTTCGAGTTCGGCGATGAACTCGGGGTCCAGCCCCTGGGCGCCGCGATATTTGGAGGAGGATTCCCCGCCGAAGTTCTCGACGTTCTGCGCCCCGGCATCCCCGCCGCCGCCGGACAGCCGGTCCGAGCCGGCGCTGGTGCCGTTGATGCGCGCGATGACCTGCTCGACCGGCCCGCCGGGCGCGAACTGGATGAGCACGAAGGAAATGGCCATGATCCCAAACAGGGTCGGGATCATCAGGAGCAGGCGGCGGGCGATATAGGCGCCCATCAGACGCCCTTCATGCAGGTTTGGCCGGTCGTCCGGTCAGAGTTTGCCAATTGCCCTCGCCTTTTCCGCATCGAACCACCACAGCGCTTCGACCGGGAAGCCGTAGTCCGGCTTCGGCTCCCTGAATCCATAGATGTCCCAGTAGGCCGCCCGGTGATTCGCCGCGTGCCAATTTGGAATCCAGTCTCGCCGCGCGCGCAAGACCCGGTCGAGCGCGCGGATCGCCGCAACAAGGGCGGGACGGTCCGCCACCTTCGAAACGGCGGTCAGCAATTCGTCGACGGCGGGATCGGCCGTGCCGGGGAGGTTGCGGCTTCCCTTCATTGCGGCGGCGCTAGAATGGAAGAACTGCTCAAGGTCGTCATATGTCGGGGTGGCGCTCATCGACGCCGCGATCGAGATCATGTCGAAGTCGAAATCGGACTGCCGCACCGTATACTGTGCGGCATCCACCAGCCGGATCGAGGCATCGATGCCGATGGTCTTCATGTTCTCGATGAAGGGGGAATCGATGCGGATGAAGACCTCGTCGTTGACGAGGATCTCGAGTGTCAGCCGCTCGCCCTTTTCGTTGACGACGAAGGCGGATCCGTCAGGCTTGCGCCAGCCGGCCTGACCGAGAAGGTCGATGCCCCGGCGCAGCAGCCTGCGGTCGCGGCCCGTTCCGTCCGTGATCGGTTGCATGACCGGCTCGCCGAAGGTTTCCTCGGGAATCCTGCCGCGCAAGGGTTCGAGCAGCGCCTGTTCCTCGGGAGAGGGGAGTCCCGTCGCGACGAACTCCGAGTTCTCGAACAGGGAGTGCGAACGCTCATAGGCGTCATAGAAAAGGTTGCGTTTCGTCCATTCGAAATCGAAGCACAGGCCGATCGCCTCGCGCACGCGCGCGTCCTTGAAGCGGTCACGCCGCTGGTTGATCGCCCAGGCCTGCAGCGAAGGCTGCAGTTCACGCGGGAACTCGCGCTTGATCACCTTGCCTTGCGTGATGGCGGGAAAATCGTAGCCGGTCGCCCAGGTCCGGGAGGTGAATTCCTGCCGGTAGAGCACGTTGCCTTTCTTGAAGGCCTCGAAGGCAGCCTGGCGGTCGCGATAGAACTCGAGCCGGATGCGGTCGAAGTGGCCGAGGCCGCGGTTGACGCCAAGATCCTTGCCCCAGTAGTCCACGACGCGGTCGTATTCGATGAATTGGGCGGGGCGGAATGTGCCGACCTTGTAGGCTCCGCAGCCGAGCGGCGGGTTCAACTGCGACCCGTCGAACGGATTGGCCTCGAAGAAGGCCTTCGAGACGATCGGATAGCCGACGACCGACAGGATCGTGCGATCGGACTGTTCGCCCGAGAAAGTCAGTCGAAACGTCCGGGGGTCGACCGCCACCGCCTCCGTCATGCGCCCGAGGGACAGGCGCAGGCCGGGATGGGCCTTCTGCTTGAAGAGGTTGTAGGTGTAGGCGACGTCCTCGGCTGTGAGAGGCGAACCGTCGTGAAAGCGCGCCTGCGGCCGCAGGCTGAACTCGAACGTGTTGCGGTCGGCCGAAATGCTCACAGTCTCGGCGGTCAGCCCGTAGACCGCGTCCGGCTCGTCGAGCGAACGCGTCATCAGCGAATCGAAACACATCTCCATGCGCGGCGGCGCGTCGCCGTTCGGGACGAAGGTGTTCAGCGTATTGAATGTGTCCGGGTTCTGGTTCCACAGCCAGTTCGGCGGCGAGAAATTGAACGTCCCGCCCTGCGGCGCATCGGGGCTGGCATAGTCGAAATGGTCGAAGCCCGCGGCATATTTCAGGTCGCCGAAGGCGGAGAGCCCGTGAAGAGGCGTCTCGGTGGGTGTTGTGGCGAACAGCGTTGAGGGAAGCGCCGGAAGGATCGCCGCCGCGCCCGCTGCCCCGAGGAACTCCCGGCGCGACAGTGCCGCCATCAATTCGCAATCCCGAACTTGGCGTTCAGCGCCTTTTCCTTTTCGGGGTCTATCCAGAACGATTCGATGTCCGGGCCGATGACCTTTGTCGGCTGCGGCTCCGGTATGCCGAACTTGTCCCAGTAGGCCAGCCAGACGACCGGCCGGTGATATTGCGGAACGACATAGTAGCCCCACAAAAGCACGCGATCGAGGGCATGGGTGGCGACGACCTGGTCTTCGCGGCTCTTGGCAAAGATCACCCGTTCGATCAGCGCGTCGACAACGGGGTCC
Source organism: Mesorhizobium australicum (assembly GCF_900177325.1). Taxonomy (NCBI): domain Bacteria; kingdom Pseudomonadati; phylum Pseudomonadota; class Alphaproteobacteria; order Hyphomicrobiales; family Phyllobacteriaceae; genus Mesorhizobium; species Mesorhizobium australicum. The sequence continues at coordinate 1,047,836 of NZ_FXBL01000004.1, forward strand.
TTGATGCCTGAGTAGTTGCGCGAACCCGGCCTGTCGGCATCCTTTGATCCCCAATAGGTGCGCTGCTCGTTGCCCGGCGATTGCGATTGCGGCATCACCCCGAGCAGCATGTCGTAGTCGTAAGTGTTCTGCCGCGCGATATATTGGCTGACGTCCACCATACGGACCGGCGCGTCGATGCCGAGCTTGCGCATGTTGGTGATGAGCGGCATGCCGATGAATTCCTGATAGTCGTTGGCGATGAGCAGTTCCGCCCGGAACTGCTGGCCTGTCTGGGCATTCACCAGCTTGCCGTCCTTGATCACCCACCCCGCCTCGGCGAACAGCTTCACGGCCTCGCGCAGGTGGGCGCGTTCCGACTGCGGCGTGTCGAAGACCGGCAGCTTGAATTCCTGCGTGAAGAGTTCCGGCGGCAGCTTGTCCCTGTACGGTTCGAGGATCGCGAGTTCCTCACCCTGGGGTATGCCGGAGGACGCCAGCTCCTGGCCGACGAAGTAGCTGTTGGTACGCTTGTTCAAGTTGAACGTGCGTGTCTTGTTGAAGGTCTCGAAATCGTAGAGCAGCGTCAGCGCCTGGCGCACGCGCCGGTCCTTGAACTGGTCGCGGCGCATGTTCATGACGTAACCCTGCATCGGTTCACCGGATTCGTCCTTGAACTCCTTCTTGATCACCTGCCTCGCCTTGGCCGCCGGAAAGTCGTATCCAGTCATCCAGCGCGGCGGCTGGTTCTCGGCGCGCAGATCCTCATAGCCGCCTTTGATGAAAGCCTGCCATTCCGCCGTCTGGTCGAGGACGTAGCGGTAACGCCGGCGATCGAAATTGTTTCGGCCGACGTTGATCGGCAGGTCGCTCGCCCAGTAGTCCTCGACGCGCGTCCAGGTGATGTCGGTTCCAGGCTTGAAGCTCTCGATCCTGTAGGCGCCGGAGCCGAGCGGCGCCTCCAGAGTCGGCCGCGTGATGTCACGCTTCTCGCCCTTGGCGTTGGTCCCCTCCCACCAGTGCTTCGGCAGGACCACCAGGTCGCCCATGATCATCGGGAGTTCGCGGTTGCCGCCCTGGTCAAACTCGAACCGCACCTCCCGGTCGCTCACCTTCACGGCCTGTTTGACATTGCCGAAATAGCTGACGAAGTCCGGGCTGATCTTCTTGAGGGTGTCGAACGACCAGATCACGTCGTCGACCGTGATCGGCTGGCCGTCATGCCATCTGGCTTTCGGGTTCAGCCGATAGGTCGCGCTCGAAAAGTCGTCCGGATAGGAGAAGGCCTCGGCGATAAAGGCATGGTTCGTCGTCGGCTCGTCGATGGACTTTGCCATCAGCGTGTCCCACAGCAGGCCGCCCTGGAAGTTGAGCCCCGCCGCAGAGGTGCCGATGGCGATGAACGGGTTGAAGCTGTCGAAGGTGCCGACCGCGACGGAATTCAGCGTGCCACCCTTCGGCGCGTTCGGATTCACGTGATCGTAGTGCTTGAACGTGTCGCCGTATCGCGACGGCTCGCCCATTCGATCCGAGGTGCGCCATTCCTGGGCGTGGCCCGGAATGGCCCAGACGACGGTGACGGCGAGTGCTGCGGCTTTCAGCAGGTTCATTCGGGCGCGTTCTCCCTGGCGGCGACAGACGGACGATAACAAAAAAGCCGGGCTGAACCCGGCTTTTTCGTGATCTCGATCTGAAAATATCGTTACTGCGCCGGTGCGGCGGGGGCGGCAGGCGCCGCGGGAGCGGGGTTGGCCGTTTCGGTCGCGGGCTCGGTCGTCGCGCCGGCTGCCGGGGCTGGCACGGCGTCGGCGGCGGGAAGCGGCGCCGGCGTGTCGGCCAGGGTGCGCAGGTAGGCGATGATGTTGGCGCGATCACCCACGGCCTTGATGCCGGGGAAGTTCATCGCGGTACCCTTCACCAGCGCCTTCGGGTTGGTCAGGAACTCGCTGAGGTGCTCATAGTCCCAGTTCGGCCGCTCACCGGCATGGGCCTTCATCGCCGCGGAATAGGAATAGCCCTCATGCGAGGCGACCGGACGATCGACGATGCCCCAGAGGTTCGGGCCGATCTTGTTGGCGCCGCCCTTCTCGGGAGTGTGGCAGGCCGCGCAACGCTTGAACAGCGTCTCGCCGGCGCCCACGTCGGCGCTGGCCAGCAGCGGCCCGACGGGCTCGGGCGCGGCCGGGCCGGACGCTTCGCCACCGGCACCAGCCTCGGGCTCCAGCGCTGCGATCTCGAAGCCGGCCTTTTCGGGTGCATGCGACGCGAACAGCGAATCCGAGATCAGGCTGAGCGAAAAGACGACGAAAACGGTGCCGAGGATCGCCCCGATGATCTTGTTGAATTCGAACGAGTCCATGCCTCTCCGTGCTCCCGTCGCGGTGCGGGCTGGAGCGTTCGCCGTCCGCCCTCTTCCCAAATAACAAACAGCCGGCTGGAGAGCCGGTGAAAGCGGGCGGAAACTAGGTCTTTTGCGATAAGTTCGCAACACCTATAAGGGCCTTCCCCCGTGAGACGTTTTGCCACTTCCTGCCGGTCCGATCCATGAACGCGCTGATCCTCATTCCTGCCCGCATGGCCGCGACGCGCCTGCCCGGAAAGCCGCTTGCCGACATCAACGGCACGCCGATGATCGTGCATGTCGCGCGCCGCGCCGCCGAGAGCGGGCTCGGGCGTGTGGTGGTGGCGACCGATTCCCGCGAGGTGGCGGAGGTGGTGGCCGGGGCGGGGTTCGAGATCGCCATGACCCGCAGTGACCACCAGTCCGGCTCCGACCGCATCTTCGAGGCGCTGATCGCGCTCGATCCCGCCGGCGCGGTCGAAACGGTCGTCAACCTGCAGGGCGACCTGCCGACCATCGATCCGGCCTCGATCCGGGCCGCCCTCGCCCCGCTTGCCGATCCCGCGGTGGACATCTCGACGCTGGGCGTGGAGATCTCTCGCGAGGAGGAAAAGACCAATCCCAACGTGGTGAAGATCGTCGGCTCGCCGCTTTCGCCGGCCAGGCTGCATGCGCTCTACTTCACCCGGGCGACCGCGCCCTGGGGCGATGGGCCGCTCTACCACCACGTCGGAATCTACGCCTACCGGCGCGCCGCGCTGGCGAGATTCGTCGCCCTGCCGCAATCTGCGCTTGAACGGCGCGAGAAACTGGAGCAGTTGCGGGCGCTCGAAGCCGGAATGCGCATCGATGCGGCCATCGTGGACGCGGTGCCGCTCGGCGTCGACACGCCGGAAGATCTCGATCGCGCCCGCGCGATGCTCGCATAAGCAGGACGAACCGCATGCCCAAGACCAACCGTATCTCCTTCCAGGGGGAACCAGGCGCGAATTCCGACACGGCGTCTCGCGAGATGTTTCCGTCGATGGAGCCGTTGCCCTGCGCCACCTTCGAGGATGCCTTCAACGCGGTGGAGGCGGGCAAGGCGGACCTGGCGATGATCCCGATCGAGAACACGATCGCGGGGCGCGTCGCCGACATCCACCACCTGCTGCCGGAATCGAAGCTGCACATCGTCGGCGAGTATTTCCTGCCGATCCATTTCCAGCTCATGGTCCTGCCGGGCGTCCAGCGCTCGGAGATCAAGACAGTGCACAGCCACATCCATGCGCTCGGCCAGTGCCGCAAATACATCCGCAAGAACGGCTGGAAGGGCGTGATCGCCGGCGACACGGCGGGCGCGGCGCGCCTCATCGCCGACGTGAAGGACCGCTCGATGGCGGCGCTCGCGCCGCGCCTGGCGGCCGAGCTCTACGGGCTCGATATCCTCGAGGAGAACGTCGAGGACGCCGCCAGCAACGTCACCCGCTTCGTCGTGCTGACGAAGAGCAAGGAATGGGTGGAGCGCCCGACGCCCGACGCGCAGATGATGACGACGTTCATGTTCCGCGTGCGCAACGTGCCGGCCGCCCTCTACAAGGCGATGGGCGGCTTCGCGACCAACGGCGTCAACATCACCAAGCTGGAAAGCTACCAGCTGGGCGCCTTCACGGCGACGCTGTTCTACGCCGACATCGAAGGCCATCCCGAAGATGCGGGCGTGAAGAACGCGCTGGAGGAGCTGAAGTTCTTCTCGCGCGAGGTGCGGATTCTGGGGGTCTATCCGCGAAGCCCTTCGCGCGAGGAGTGGAAGGTGGCGGACTAAGCGTGGTCTTGCCACGCAGGAAAATCCTTGCGTGGCAAGAAAGGTCGACGACCGTTACGCGTTCTCCGCCCAGGTCCTGATCAGCAGGTTCGCGATCGCCGAGCGGGGCGGGGTCTTGATTCCTTCCGGCGATCGGCCGGCAATGATCTCGTTGACCTCGGCGCGCGTGAACCAGCGGACGTCCTCCAGTTCGGTCTTGTCGGCGACGATCTCCTCATTCAGCGCCTCGCCGAAGCAGCCGATCATCAGCGAATAGGGGAAGGGCCAGGGCTGGCTAGCGTGATAGGCGACGCGGCCGAGCCTTATGCCCGCCTCCTCGAAGGTCTCGCGGCGCACCGCGTCCTCGATCGTCTCGCCGGGTTCGATGAAGCCGGCGAGGCAGGAATACATACCCGGCGGGAAATGGGGGCTGCGGCCCATCAGGCAGCATTCCTGCGTAACAGCCAGCATGATCGCGACCGGGTCGGTGCGCGGGAAATGCTCGGCCTTGCAGTTGAGGCACACCCTTTTGTAGCCGCCGGCACGTATCACCGTCTCATGGCCGCAGCGGCCGCAGAAGCGGTGGGTGCTGTGCCAGGCGAGCAGGGCACCGGCCTGGGCCACGGCGCCGAGATCGTCCTCGGCGAGCAGCCCCTGGACATTCACCGAGCGGAAGTCGATCGCCTTCACGCCGTCCGGCAGTTCCTCGGGGCCCAGTCCGGCGGGTGCGGCGAGTACCGGGCCTCTCGCATCCCATCCGAGCAGGATCGCCTGATCGGTGACGGCGCCGAGCGAGGCGGCGGCGAAGGGGCGGTACCATGGATCGAAGCCGTCGCGCCCCTCCTTGAGATAGACGCGCCCGGCCTTGATGAGCATCAGCCGCGCGGCGGGGTCTTCTAGCGCGCGGCCGGTCGAATCATCGCTCCGCTGCTCCGAGCGCCTGTCGATAAGATTGCCGGAAAAACCGACCATCTTGCTGGGCTCGCGCGCGGGCGCGTCGAAAAGGCTGGAGATCATGATGTTCTGCTGTCAGGTCTGGGTGGCCAGCGCCGAGCGCATGCGATCGGCGAAGGCGTGGCGGTCTTCGGTTCGGTAGGGCTCGCGCACGCCATAGCCCCACACCGGGCCGGGCCAGCCCGGATCGCCGATGTTGCGGGCGACGACATGCACGTGCAACTGGCGCACGACATTGCCGAGCGCGCCGGTGTTGATCTTGGTGCACGCCGTCTCGATCTTGAGGGCCTGCGCTACGAGATTGGTCTCGAAGGTCAGCATCGCCTGGTCGAGCGGGGTGAGATCGTGCATCTCGGCGATGCCTGGGCGCTGCGGCACGAGGATCAGCCAGGGCCAACGCCGGTCGTCCATCAGCCGAAGCTCGCACAGGCCGAGCCACATCAGCGGAACGCTGTCAGCGTCCAGCCGGCGATCGAGCTCGAATCCCGGCTGATGACCAGGCAGCATCGGCGTTCCTCTCCTCTTCGACGAAAGGCTATGATGCGCCTTGGTTCGCCGCAACTGTCTCAAGGTCGAAATCGTTAAATTGGTCTTTCGTTGACGGTCAGGCCAGCAAGGTGTTGGATGGCGATGTCCGGAGCGGTGAGCCGCCCGCCCATTCCCTGCACGATTATGGAGTTTGCCGATGGCTTCCGCGCCTGTCTGGTTCATCACCGGTTGCTCGACCGGTCTCGGGCACGAACTCGCGAAACTCGTGGCCGCGCGCGGCTGGAACCTCGTCGCCACCGCGCGCCGCACGGAAAGCCTCGTCGACCTCGCAGGCCCGAACGTGCTGGCGCTTTCGCTCGACGTGACGAAGCAGGATGAAATCGAGGCGGCCGTCGCGGCCGCGAAAGAGCGCTTCGGCCGCATCGACGTGCTCGTCAACAATGCCGGCTACGGCTACCTGACGACGGTCGAGGAGGGCGAGGACGCCGAGATCCGCGCCATGTTCGAGGCGAACGTCTTCGGTCTGTTCGCCATGACGCGCGCGATTCTGCCGGTGATGCGGGCGCAGCGCAGCGGCCATATCATCAATATCACCTCGGTGGCCGGCCATGTCGGCAATCCGAGCTCAGGCTACTACGCCGCGACCAAGCATGCGGTAGAGGGCTGGTCGAAATCGCTCGCCGTGGAGGGCGCGCCGCTGGGCATCAAGGTCACGGCGGTCGCGCCGGGTCCGTTCCGGACCGACTGGGCGGGCCGCTCCATGATCCAGACCCCGAATCTGATCGAGGATTACGCGTCGACGGCCGGGACGAGAATGAAGAACGTTTCCGGATACAGCGGCCAGCAGGCCGGCGATCCGGTTCGTGCGGCCGAAGCGATGATCGCGCTGACCCAGATGGAAAACCCACCCTTGCACATTGTGTTGGGCCGAGGCGGCTTCGATGTGGTGACGGCAAGTCTTCGCACCAGGCTGGCCGAGATCGAGGCGCACCGGGAACTGGGAGTCGGCACCGATTTTCCGGCCTGACGCATCCGTTTGCCTCTTCGACCATTCCCGTCTTGCATTTCGCGCGCCGATTGCCGATATGCAGGATGGGAGGTTGGTGGTGGACGAGCCACTCGCCAACCGGGTCAGGTCCGGAAGGAAGCAGCCCTAACGAGCCAGGAACGGGTCATTGTTCCAGCCTCCCGCCTTTCCTTCCGCTTCGGCATGCGCGCGACCCGCTACAGGGTCGTTGACGTCGCGCGGCGGGTAGGTTGAACTGGACGGGCAGGGACCGGAACGGAGCGGACGAGGCGGATGAACCCAGCCGGAACCGACGCGAAAGGCGGCGCCTACCGTGTTCTCGCGCGGAAATATCGCCCGCGTGACTTCTCCGGCCTCATCGGCCAGGAGCCGATGGTCCGCACGCTCACCAACGCCTTTGCCTCCGGCCGCATCGCGCAAGCCTGGATGCTGACCGGCGTGCGCGGCGTGGGCAAGACGACGACCGCCCGCATCCTCGCCCGCGCGCTGAACTACAAGACACCCGAGATCGACCAGCCGACCATTCTCATGGATTCCATCGGCGAGCACTGCCAGGCCATCCTCGAAGGCCGCCATGTCGACGTGATCGAGATGGACGCCGCTTCCCACACCGGCATCGACGACATCCGCGAGATCATCGAGCAGGTGCGCTATGCGCCTGTGTCCGCGCGCTACAAGGTCTACATCATCGACGAGGTGCACATGCTCTCGACGCAGGCCTTCAACGGCCTGCTGAAGACGCTGGAAGAGCCGCCGCCGCATGTGAAGTTCATCTTCGCCACGACGGAAATCCGCAAGGTGCCGATCACCGTCCTGTCGCGCTGCCAACGCTTCGACCTGCGCCGCATCGACGCCAGCCTGATCAAGTCCCACCTCGCCCATATCGGCGGTCTGGAAGGCGTGGAGGCCGAGGACGACGCGCTCGCCATGATCGCGCGCGCCGCGGAGGGATCGATGCGCGACGCACAGTCGATCTTCGACCAGGCGATCGCGCATGGCGGCGAAAACGTCACCGCCGAGGCGGTGCGTTCGATGCTCGGCCTTTCCGACCGCAACCGCGTCATCGATCTGTTCGAGCAGCTGATGAAGGGCGACATCGCGGCCGCTTTGTCCGAATACCGCGCGCAATACGACACCGGCGCCGACCCTGCCGTGGTGCTGGCGGACCTCGCCGAGTTCAACCATCTCGTGACCCGCCTGCGCTTCGTGCCGGAAGCGGCGTCGGATGCCTCGCTGACCGAGGACGAGCGCCGCCGGGGCGCCGATTTCGCCGAGAAGCTCTCGGTCAAGGTCCTGTCGCGCACCTGGCAGATGCTGCTCAAGGGCATTCCGGAGGTGCAGGGTGCATCCCGACCGGTCTCGGCCGGCGAGATGGTGCTGATCCGCATCGCACACGCCGCCAGCCTGCCGACGCTGGACGAAGCGCTGAAGATGCTGGACGGCGATACGCTGCCGGCCGGCAGTCCGTCGCCGCCCCGCCCGTCGGGCGGGGTGCTGAACGGTTCCGGCGCCAACGCGATCGGGCAGGCCCGCATGCCGAGCGCGCAGGGTGGGGCGCAGACGATGCGGCTGGTGCAGCGGCAGGACGCGCCGCCAGCGATGCAGCCGGCGCCCGCTCCGGTCGTGGAGGAGGACGCCGTGCCGGTGCGCTCGCTGGCCGACATCGCAGCGCTCGCGACGTCGAACCGCGAGGTCGCCTTCAAGGCGCTGCTCAAGCGCTGCGTGCGGCTGGTGCGGATCGAGCCCGGCAACCTGCAGATCGGCCTGACCGACGACGCCCCGCGCGACCTCGCCGGCCAGATCGGCGCCAAGCTGCAGGCCTGGACAGGCCGGCGCTGGATGGTGAGCGTCGCGCGCGAAGGCGGCGGACCGACGTTGGCCGAGGAAGAGGCCAACAAGCGCGAGACCGCGTTCACCGACGCGAAGTCCGACCCGGCGGTGGCGGCGATCCTGGCGAAATTCCCCGGCGCAAAGATCATCGACGTACGGATACCCGACACGACCGGCGAAGCGGACGCACCGGCCGAGCTTGTGCCCGATCCGGGCATCGAGCCGGCGCTCGATCCCGATGACGACGATAGTTGAGAGAAAGGAAGACCTGCGATGAAAGACCTGCTCGGATTGATGGGCAAGGCCAAGGAGATGCAGGCCAAATTCCAGGCCATGCAAGAGGAGTTGACCCAGGTCGAGGCGTCCGGCCAGTCCGGCGGCGGCCTCGTCACCGTCACGCTGACCGGCAAGGGCGAGATGAAGTCGGTCAGCATCGATCCGTCGCTGGTGAAGCCGGACGAGGCGGAGATTCTCGAGGACCTGATCGTGGCGGCCCACAACGACGCCAAGGCCAAGGTCGAGGCGATCATGCAGGAAAAGACGCGCGAACTGACCGCCGGCCTGCCGATCCCGCCCGGAATGAAGCTGCCGTTCTAAGGCTCAGTCGAGCCGCAATTCCATGTCGATCGCTGGCAGCGGGTTGCCTGCGACGCTGGTCATGACCTGGCCGATCCGCCGGAACCCGAACGATTCGTAGAACGGGACGCCGGGCAGGCTCGCCTGGCTTTTCATCAGCGTCACGCCTTGCGCGCGCGCTTCGGCGAGGCAGTGGGCGAGCAGGCGCCCGGCGATGCCCCTGCGCTTGAAGGCCGGATGGGTGGCGAAGTGCCGGATGTGGCCGACGCCGTCGACGATCTCGCCGGTCCAGGGTGCGGACAGGCTCCAGCCACCGCAGGCCGCGGGAACGCCGTCCGCTTCCACGACGTAGTAGGTGCCGCTCTCGACCAGCCTCGGATTGGCTTTCGACATGAACGGCATCGCGGCCGTCAGTTGCGCGCGATCGTAGCTGCCGTCGTCCAGCGTCGCATAGGACGCCGTGATCAGCGCCGACAGCATGTCGAGGTCGGCGTGCGTGGCGCGCCTGATCGAGATGTCATGAGCCGTCATCGCATCTCCTCCGTTCGGGAGCGGCGACTATGCATCTTTCGCCGTCCGCGTTAAGTCTCGCGCCATGTCCTCCAAGCGAATCGCCGGCCCCGAGATCGAGCGCCTGATCCAGCTTCTGGCCAAGGTGCCGGGGCTGGGGCCGCGTTCGGCGCGCCGGGCGGCCCTGCATCTCATCAAGAAGAAGGAGCAGCTTCTCGGCCCGTTGGCGCACGCGATGGCTGACGCGGTCGACAAGGTGCGCGTCTGCTCGGTCTGCGGCAATGTCGACACGTCGGACCCGTGCATGATCTGCTCCGATCCGCGCCGCGACGATTCCACGATCGTCGTGGTCGAGGACGTGTCCGATCTGTGGGCGCTGGAGCGGGCGGGCGTGCAGAATGCGCGCTTCCACGTGCTGGGCGGCACGCTGTCGCCGCTGGACGGTGTCGGGCCGGACGACCTCACCATCGCCAAGCTCGTCTCGCGCGTGGCGGCCGGTGGCGTGGCGGAGGTGATCATCGCCGTCAACGCCACGATCGAAGGCCAGACGACGGCGCACTATATCACCGATCAGCTTGCGGGGATGGGCGTGAAGGTGACGCGGCTGGCGCATGGCGTGCCGGTGGGGGGCGAACTCGACTATCTCGACGAGGGGACGCTCGCGGCGGCGCTCAAATCGCGGACGGCGTTTTGACATGATTGAGGGCGAGAACGATCTCATGAATCGCGTTCCTTCGCGCCCCCCTCTGTCCTGCCGGACATCTCCCCCACAAGGGGGGCGTGCCGCGCTCCGGGTGTTCTTAGCAGCCGCGCTCTTCGCCCTCGCCTCCCCAGTCCAAGCCGCCTCCGTCTCCGACCAGTTCCGCGCCTGGCTCGACGCCGATCTTTGGCCTGCGGCCAAGGCGCAGGGCGTGTCGCGAAAGACGTTCGACGCCGCCTTCGCCGGTGTGTCGCCCAACCTCAAGCTGCCCGACCTCGTCATGCCCGGCGAGAAGCCGAAGCCGCCGAAGAAGCAGCATCAGGCGGAGTTCGGCTCGCCCGGCAATTATTTCGCCGAGAAGACGCTTCAGCCGGTGACATCCGGCGGGCGGGCGCGGGTGGGGCGGGTGTCGCAGACACTGTCCGCCGTCGAGAAGCGCTACGGCGTGCCGGGCGAAATCGTGCTGGCGATCTGGGGCCGCGAATCCGGCTTCGGCGCGGCCAAGATCCCCTATGACGCGTTCGAGGTGCTCGGCACCAAGGCCTTCATGGCCACCCGCAAGGACATGTTCCGCAAGGAGGTGCTGGCGGCGCTGACGATCCTCCAGAAGGGCTTTGCGACGCGAGCGATGATGAAGACGTCGTGGGCGGGCGCGATGGGCCAGCCGCAGTTCCTGCCGACCTCGTTCCTCAACCACGCGGTCGACGCCGATGGCGACGGCATTCGCGACATCTGGACCTCGACGCCGGACACGCTGGCCTCGATCGCCAACTATCTCAAGCATTATGGCTGGGTGTCGGGCCGCGACTGGGGTTTCGAGGTGAGCGTGCCGGACAGCGTGTCCTGCGCATTGGAAGGGCCTGATCGCGGCAAGCGCATCTCCGAGTGGGCGTCGATGGGCATCACGCGGGTCTCGGGCAAGCCGTTCCCTGCGCACGAGGCGAAGGCCGAGGGCTACCTGTTGATGCCGGCCGGCCGCGCCGGCCCGGCCTTCATCGTCACGCCCAACTTCTACGTGCTCAAGGAATACAACGAGAGTGACCTCTACGCGCTCTTCGTCGGTCATGCGGCGGATCGCATTGCCGGCGGCGACCGCACCTTCTCCGGCTCCTGGGGCAAGGTCGGCGGGATGCTGCGCTCCGACATTGCGAAGCTTCAGGAACGGCTGGAGGCGAAGGGCTACGATGTCGGCGGGGCCGACGGCCTGCCGGGCTACAAGACCCGCCGCTCGATCGGCGAATGGCAGGCAAAGAACGGACAGGCTCCGACCTGCTTCCCGAGCCAGGCCCTGGTCAGGTCTTTGCCCTGACCGGCTCCGCAGGCTCGGACGGCTCCACCGCCTGATGCGCGGCCAGGAAGTTGCCGATTGGCCTGAGTTCGTCGAAATGGTCGCAGAAGACCTTGATGATAACGAGAATCGGCACGGCGATCAGCGCGCCGATGAAGCCCCACAGCCATGACCAGAACGCGACGGCAATGAACACCGCCACCGCGTTGAGCTCCAGCCTGCGGCCGACCGTAACGGGCGTCACGATCTGCCCTTCGGTGATGTTGCACATCAGCACGAAGGCCGGCGGGATGGCCGCCATGGTCAGCGTCTCGAACGAGACGAGCGACACGGCCGACACGCCGATGATCGTCATCGCCGCGCCGATATAGGGCAGGAAGTTGAGGAGTGCCGCCGCGGCGCCCCACACGAACGGCATCGGCATGCCGATCGCCCACAGCCCGAGTCCGATCGCCGCGCCGAGGCAGAAATTGATGACGGCGACCGTCAGCAGGTAGCGCGAGATCTCGCGCTCGACGTCGTAGACGATACGCAGCGCGCGCTTCTTGTCGCTGAGGGTGCCGAAGGACTGCACGATCTTCTCGTAGAACAGCGTTCCGGAGGCGAGCAGAAACACCGTCAGCATCAGCGTGATGGCGACGGTCGTGCCGGCGCTCAGAAGGTTGCCGGCGGCGCGCGAGATGATGCCGGGCTGCTGCACCACCACGCGCTGGGTGTCGGCGGCGGTGACGTTATCGGTCGCCTCGTCGATGTCGCGAGAGATGCGCAGCAGCCGGTCGATCGGGCCACGCAACTCGCTGAGCTTTTCCCTGATCTGGGACCCGATCTGCGGGGCCTCGTTGACGAGATCCGTCACCGGGCCGCTGAGCAGGTAGCCGGCGATCGCGAGGCTGCCGGCGGTAAAGAAGACAAGCAGGGTGGCGGAGATCGGCGAGGGGATGCCACGCTTGCGCAGGAAGCGGACGATCGGCGTCAGCGTCAGCGCGAACAGGAAGGCGAGAACCACGGGCATGAAAAACTCGCGCGCGAAATAGAGCGACGAGAAAAGCAGGATGATGAAGATGCCGAGCACCAGTCCACGCAGGCTTGGCCATTTCTCCTGAACGGCCTTGTCGGCCTCCACGGGCTCGATTGGTTCCCCGGCATTCATGGTCTCGCTCCCCCCGCGCAGCATTCGGCCGTAACGCGGCCATTGGCGACAATGCGGGGAATGCGGGAAAGTTCCGGCGCCGGGCGCAGGAAGACCGGGGTTCAGGCCGCCTTCGAGAGGCCGAGATGGACGTCGGCGAGGATCTCGTAGGATCTCTTGCGCGCGGCGTGGTCGAAGATCTGGGCCGTGACCATCAACTCGTCGGCGCCGGTCCGCTGCAGGAAAGCCTCCACGCCGCGGCTGACCGTCTCCGGCGCGCCGACGATGGCCTGCGACAGCGTCTGGTCGAGGATGGCGCGCGACATCGGCTCGAGGCTCTCGTAGTACCCTTCCACCGGCGGCTTCAGCTTGCCGCGCGTATTGGTGCGGATCGCCACGAAGGCCTGCTGCATGGAGGAGAACAGCAGCCGCGCCTCCGCGTCGGTGTCGGCGGCGGTGATGTTGACGCCCAGCATGACATAGGGCTTGTCGAGGAACTGCGACGGCTCGAAGCGGGCGCGGTAAATGTCCAGCGCGCGGTCGAGCTCGGCTGGCGCGAAGTGGGAGGCGAAGGCATAAGGCAGGCCGAGCATGGCGGCCAGCTGCGCGCCGTAGGTGCTCGATCCGAGGATCCACACCGGCACCTCCTGGCCCTCGCCGGGATAGGCGTGCACATGGCGGTTCGGTGCCTCGGGGGCGAAATAGTTGATCAGCTCGACGACGTCCTGCGGGAAGTTGTCCGCGCCCGCGTCGAGATTGCGCCTGAGCGCCCGCGCCGTCGCCATGTCGGTTCCCGGCGCGCGGCCAAGGCCGAGGTCGATCCGGCCGGGATGCAGCGCTGCCAGGGTGCCGAACTGCTCGGCGATCACCAACGGCGAATGGTTTGGCAGCATCACGCCGCCTGCCCCGACGCGTATGGTCGACGTGCCGCCGGCGATGTGGGCGATCACCACCGAGGTCGCCGCGCTGGCGATGCCGGGCATGTTGTGATGCTCGGCAAGCCAGTATCGGTTGTAACCGAGCTTCTCGACGTGTCGCGCAAGGTCGAGGCTGTTGGCCAGCGACTGCGAGACGGTGTTGCCTTCGGTGACGGGAGCGAGGTCGAGAACGGAGAGCAGAGCCATTGTGCGCATATAGGAAGTGCTGCCCCGGATCGGCAACCCGGCGCGGCACGAGTTCTTTTGTAAAGACGAATCACGCGTTCGTGAGTAGGCTGCGCGCAATTCATGCAATGGGAGGAACCGGAAGATGCGCATCCCGGCCCTGGTTCGTAGTCTGGCGGTTCTTGCATTGGTGGTGCTCGCCGCGTGCGTCGCGGAAGAGGGCCCGATCGGCCCCGGCCCGCAATACTGCTCGCGCGAATACGCACCGGTCTGCGCCCGCCGCGGCGACGACCGCCGCACCTTCCCCAACGATTGCGAGGCCGACCGGGCCGGCTACTACGTGATCCGCGATGGCCAGTGCCGGCGCGACCGGCCGGACTATCCCGACGAGCCCCGCCCGCCGCGTCCGCCCCGCCCCGATCGTCCGCAGGCCTGCCCGATGATCTATGCGCCGGTCTGCGCCCAGCGGGGAAGCGATCGCCGTACCTTCGACAATGACTGCCAGGCCGCATCTGCCGGCTACCGCGTTATCCGCGATGGCCAGTGCGGCGGCGGGCAGATGCAGCCTCCGGGCCAGCCGGGCGCTGTCCCGGGCGGTCCCGGCGGCCGTCCCGGCACGATCGAGGGCGGCCCGGGTGCTTCCTCGCCCATTGGCCAGCCGGGCGCCAGCGCTCCGGGTGGTGGGGGGCAGGCTGTCTGCACGCGTGAATATGCGCCGGTCTGCGGTGTGGTCGGCGGCTCGCAGCAGACCTTCTCGAACGAATGCGTTGCGCGCGCCGAAGGCGCCCGTCGCATCCGCCCCGGCCAGTGCTGAGGAACAGGTGACGACGGACGGGCCGCCTGACGATCAGGCGGCCTGGCTGTCGCCGACCCGCTGGCGCACCAGCGGCGCGACCCTGGTGCCGTAGAGTTCGATCGCCTTCATCAGCCTGTCGTGCGGCATAAGGCCGATCGCCATCTGGAGCATGAAGCGGTCGTTGCCGAAGATGCGGTGCATGGCGACGATCTTGTTCGCGACCGTTTCCGGATCGCCGACGAACAGATTGCCGTCCGGGCCGCGCGCCTGGTCGAAATGGGCCCTTGAGGTCGGCCCCCAGCCGCGCTCGCGGCCGATCCTGTTCATCACCGCCGCCTGCGGACCGTAGAAGTCGTCCGCCGCCTGATCCGACGTCTCTCCAACGAAGCCGTGGACGTTGAGGCTCGTCGCCAGATGGGCCGGATCGTGCCCGGCCTTCCGTGCGGTCTGGCGGTAGAGGTTGAAGAAGGGCTGGAACCGCGCCGGCTCCCCGCCGATGATCGCAAGCGCCATCGGCAGGCCGAGCGTCGCCGCCCGTACAACCGACTGCGGCGTGCCGCCGACGGCGATCCAGAGCGCCAGCTTCTCCTGCACGGGGCGGGGAAACACGCCGAGCCCGTCGATCCGCGGTGTGTGACGGCCGCCCGGCCAGGACACGCGCACCTCGTCGCGCAGCTTCGCCAGCAGTTCCAGCTTTTCGGAGAACAGCGTCTCGTAGTCGTTGAGGTCGTAGCCGAAGAGCGGGAAGCTCTCGATGAAGGAGCCGCGTCCGGCCATGATCTCGGCCCGGCCGCCCGAGATCAGGTCGAGCGTCGAATATTGCTGGAACACGCGCACCGGATCGTCGGAACTCAGAACGGTGACCGCGCTCGTCAGCCTGATCCGATTCGTGCGCGAGGCCGCGGCGGCGAGGATCATCGCGGGCGCGGAGGCCACGTAGTCGGGGCGGTGATGTTCGCCCAGCCCGAACACGTCGAGCCCGACCTGGTCGGCAAGCTCGATCTCCGCGATCAGTTCGCGCACGCGCTTCTCGCCCGCAGCACCCGTGCCGGCATGGGCGGGATCGACGTCGCCGAAGGTGTAAAGGCCGAGTTCCATGTGCCGCTCCGCGTTCGAGGTCTCAAGCAGATATGATTCGCGCGCGGGTGCCGCCAGTCTCCGTCCGGTGAACGCACCTTGCAGGGAAAGGCCCCGCATAGCGGTGCAGAAACGTCGCGCTGGCACAAAATCTGTCAAATCCGTTGTGCAGCGGGTTGAACTTCACGCGATCCTGCGTATGTAAGCGGCGCACGCGTATGAGTATCGACGCAGACTGCGAGAGAGACTGACATCAGTGGCAATTTACAGGGAAAAGGACTTCACGGAGAGGCGCAATGCCGCCGTTGAAGCGAAGAAGGCGTTGCTTGAACGGTTCAAGTCGCGTCCTTCGGAGGACGATCCGGAAGTGATCGCCCGCAAGCAGGAGCGCGAGGCCATCCTGGCCGCCCGCGCCATCCGCGAAAAAGAAAAAGAGAAGCTCCGGCAGGAGAAGCTCGCCCGCGAAGCGGCCGAACGTGCCGAACGCGAGCGTCTTGCGGAAATCGCCCGCAAGGAAGCCGAGGAGCAGGCCCGCATCGAGGCCGAGGCTCGCGAGGCCGAGGAAAAGGATCGCCTGTCGCGCTACCTCGCCGAGGAAGCCGAGAAGAAGGCACGGCGCGACGCGCGCTACGCCGCTCGGAAGTCTCGCGTCGGGACCCGCCGCACCGCCTGATCCGGGTCGGACAGCGTCCGGCCGAAAAGCTGCTCAGCCATTATGGCGGACCCGAGATGCTCGGGCCCGCTTTTTGGTGTTAGCCTTGTGACGCGGCGTCCGGAGCCTACTTGTCTTTCTTCGGCTTGGAGATCCGTGCCGGCTCGACCTTGGCGAACGGCGCTGGCGCCGCGGCCGGTTTCTTCGCGTCCTTCTTGGGTTTTCGAGCTTCCTTGCCGGGCCTCATCGCACCCTTTGCCATGCCATCCTCCTTCGGGGCGTTCGACTGAGCGCATCTGAATGGAAAAGCACAACGCAATCAAGCGCGAACGCCGAGGCGCGGCCTAATCGTCGCCGTCGACGACGCGAAGCCGCAACTGGCCGGTGCGCGTCCCCACAGAGGGTTCCGCCGCTGGCGACGAATCCGCGCTGTCCGGAGCCTGGCCGAACTCCAGAGCCTCGATCTTCTGGCCGCGCTTGGCGAGCTTGTCGGCCGAGGTGACGATCTGGTCGATGTCCTTCGCCGTCAGCGCGAAATGCCCCTGCAACTTGCGCACGCGGTCGTCGAGACGGGACAGGTCCTCCATCAGTCGCACCACCTCGCCCTGGATCAGGTGCGCCTGCTCGCGCATGCGGGCGTCCTTGAGCACCGACTGGATCACCTGGATCGACAGCATCAGCAGCGAGGGCGAGACGATGACGATGCGGGCGCGGTGCGCGCGCTGGACCAGCGCCTCGAAGTTCTCGTGGATCTCGGCGAAGATGGACTCCGAGGGCACGAACATGAAGGCCGTGTCCTGCGTCTCGCCGGTCAGCAGGTACTTCTCCGAGATCGCCTTGATATGCACCTCAACGTCGCGCCGGAACGCCTGCGCGGCGGCCTTGGCGGCTTCCGGCGAGCCCTCCGCCGCCTCGGCGGCGCGGATCGCGTTCCATGCCTCCAGCGGGAACTTGGCGTCGATGACCAGCGGCGGTGTGCCGTTCGGCATCCTGACGATGCAGTCGGGGCGGCTGCCGTTCGACAGCGTCGCCTGGAACTCGTAGGCGCCGTGCGGCAGACCATCGGCGACGATCGCCTCCATGCGCGACTGACCGAAGGCGCCGCGCGTCTGCTTGTTCGACAGGATCGCCTGCAATTGGACGACCTGTCCGGCGAGCGACTGGATATTGCCCTGCGCCGTGTCGATCACCGCCAGCCGCTCCTGCAGCTTCGCCAGGCTCTCATGCGTCGAGCGGGTCTGCTCGGTCATCGTCTGGCCGATCCGCCCGGTCATGGCGTCGAGGCGTTGGCCGAGCGACTGGTTGAGCTCGGCCTGGCGCGCGGTCAGGCTCTCGTTCATCAGCCCCATCCGCGTCTGCATCTCGACCTGCTGGCGAACGATCTCGGCCATGCGCATCTCGGCGTCGCGCGCGAGCTGCGCGGCATCCGCGGCCGCCTGGGCACGCGCGCTCGCCGACCGCCACAGCGCCGCCGCCAGAAGCCCGACGAGGAGCAGCAGGACAATGCCGGCCCCGGCGAGCGCGTGGCCGAGCGTCACGGTCGTCGCACCGAGCTGCGCCACGGGCCGGTCGAGAAGAATCGAAAGATCGTTCATGCCGACACTCTAGGCGATTCGTCGCGCGCCGTCAGATCAAAACGGGAACGAAGCGTCGGGCTATGTTGACGCTGGATGGATCACGGCTTACCTGAGCGACATGTCCGTCAAGCCCTTGATCATCCTTCCCGACCCGCTGCTGCGCCAGGTTTCCAAGCCCGTGGAGCGCGTCGACGCGCCGCTTCTGAAGTTTGCCGGCGACATGCTGGACACGATGTACGACGCCCCCGGCATCGGCCTTGCCGCGATCCAGGTGGGCGAGCCGCTGCGCCTGGTCGTCATCGACCTTGCCAAGGAGGGCGAGACGCCGGAGCCGCAGATCTTCATCAATCCGGAGATCATGGCTTCCGGCAACGACACCAATGTCCACGAGGAAGGCTGCCTTTCGATCCCCGACTACTATGCCGAGGTCGAGCGCCCGGCCAGCGTGACCGTCCGCTATCTCGACAAGGACGGCAAGCAGCAGGAACTCGCCGCGGACGGACTGCTGGCAACCTGCCTGCAGCACGAGATCGACCATCTGAACGGCGTGCTGTTCATCGACCATATCTCGAAGCTGAAGCGCGACATGGTGATGCGCAAGTTCAAGAAGCTCGCGCGCACCGCCTGAGCGGAGCGTCCCGGCCACCGACGTTCACTTCCAAGTCGCTCCAACGAAAAAGCCCGCCGAAGCGGGCTTTTTGTTTGAGGGTTTTGCGCGGCGGCTATTCCGCCGGCGTGGGTTTCTTCTTGAAGATGCCGATGAGATTGTCCCAGAGCTCGATCTTGGCGCCCTGGCGCTTCATGATGATGCCCTGCTGCAGGATCGACAGCGAGTTGTTCCATGCCCAGTAGATCACCAGGCCGGCGGGGAACGAGGCCAGCATGAAGGTGAATATGACCGGCATCCAGGTGAAGATCATCGCCTGGGTCGGGTCCGGCGGCGTCGGGTTCATCCGCATCTGCAGGAACATCGTGATGCCCATGATGATCGGCCACACGCCGATCAGCAGGAATGCCGGAACCGCGAACGGCAGCAGGCCAAACAGGTTGAAGATCGAGGTCGGATCGGGTGCCGCGAGGTCCTGGATCCAGCCGAAGAACGGCGCATGCCGCATCTCGATCGTGACGTACAGCACCTTGTAGAGCGCGAAGAAGACGGGGATCTGGATCAGGATCGGCCAGCAGCCGGCAAGCGGATTGATCTTCTCCGTCTTGTAGAGCTCCATCATCGCCTGCTGCTGCTTCATCTTGTCGTCCGCGTATTTCTCGCGGATCTCCAGCATCTTCGGCTGCATCTTCTTCATGTTCGCCATCGAGGCGTAGCTCTTGTTGGCGAGCGGGAAGAAAACGGCCTTGACGATGACCGTGGTGGCGAGGATCGCCAGGCCGAAATTGCCGAGCAGCTTGTAGAGGTGGTCGATCAGCCAGAACATCGGCTTGGTGATGAAATAGAACCAGCCCCAGTCGATCATCAGGTCGAACTGCCGGATCTGCCGGTCGGTCTCGTAGGCCTGGATCTTGTTCACTTCCTTGGCACCGGCAAAGACGAGCGTCTCGACATTGGCGGAGGCACCCGGCGCGAGCTGGATCGGATCGGTCAGGTAGTCGGCCTGGAAGCGGGCCCGGCCGTCATCGAACCAGGAGAAGTTGGGCTGGAAGGGCTGGGCGCCCGACGGGACCAGCGCGACGGCCCAGTATTTGTCGGTGATGCCAAGCCAGCCGTCGGTCGACTTGCCGGGCGTGACCCGCTTGTCTTCCTCGAGGGTGGCATATTTGATTTCCTGCAGGCCTTCCTCACCGGTTACGCCGATCAGGCCCTCATGGATCACGTAGACGCTCGGATGGGCCGGCTTGTCGAAGCGCGTGACGCGACCGTAGTTCTGAAGCGAAACGGCGGCCGCACCGGCATTTTCCACCTTGTCGCTGACCGTGAACATGTAGTTCGCGTCCACCGCGATGGTGCGCGTGAAGGTTATGCCCTTGTCGTTGGTGTAGGTCAGCGTGACCGGGGTCGACGGAGTGAGCGTCGCGCCGGCCGGGGCCGTCCAGACCGTATCGGGGCCCGGCATTGCGCCGGCGTCGGCGCCGGCCACGTAGCCGATCTCGGCATACTGGCCGTTGGGCAGGGAGGCGGGATTGAGCAGGTCGATGTTGGGCGAGCTCTTGTCGACCTCGGTGTGGTAGGCCTTGAGCTTCAGGTCGTCGATCCGCGCGCCGGCGAGGTTGATCGAGCCGGCCAGCGCCGGTGTGTCGATCGCGACACGGTTGCCGGCGGCGACCGTAGCCTCGCGGCTGGCGCCCGCGGGCGCCGAAGCCTGGCCGGGCACCGTCGTCTGGGGCGCACCGGGCACTCCGGCTCCGGCGGGCTGGCCGGGCTGTTCGGTCGTCGGCGAATTCTGCACGGCGATGCGTTCCTGCTCGATCCGGGCGGCCTCGCGCTGCGCCTCGATGCGCGGCTGCATGAAGAACACCTGCCAGACGGTCAGTATGATGACCGACAGGATGATCGTGATGAGCAGGTTGCGGTTATTGTCGGTCATCGGTCGGTTCCGCGAATGCGCCGGGCAAGCTCGGCCTTCAATGTGCTGAACGGCGCGGCAAGCACGTCGCGCCGCGCGACGATCACATAGTCGCTCCCTGCCGCCATGTCATCAGCGGCATGGACGCGCATGGCTTCCTTGAGTCGGCGCCGGATACGGTTTCGGACGGCTGCGTTGCCGACCTTCTTCGTCACGGTGACGCCGAAACGTGGCGCGCCTTCGTCGTCGCGACGCAGCGCCTCCACGAGGAAAAGCCGCCCGCGGCGCTTTTCGCCCGCACGGACGGCCAGGAACTCAGCGCGTTTGCGCAGCCGTTCGGGAGGCCGGTTCTTCACCGGCGCTGGCCCCGGATCAGGCCGACAGCCGCTTGCGGCCGCGGTTGCGACGGGCTGCGACGACGGCGCGGCCGCCCTTGGTGGCCATGCGGGCACGGAATCCGTGCCGACGCTTGCGGACGAGCTTGGAGGGTTGATAGGTGCGCTTCATTTATTTGATACCGCGGCGTGCGGCCCTTCTTGGATCTGTCTTTTCAACAGGAGCGTTTGCCGGACTGACACTGGGCGCAACAACAATTGCGCCGGGCGGTCGACCCGAGCGTGCGCGCGCTTTTAGTGAAGACCGGCGGCCGAGTCAATGTACGGGAGCCGCGTGCTCGTTTGGCAGCGCTCCGGCCGCCTGATACACCGTGCGCACCGATTCGCGGGGACGAAGGGAACGGATGGAGCGGCTGGCCGGCAAGGTCATTCTGCTGTGGGGATGGCGCCGCGCGCTTCTGGCATTCGTAGCCGGCGCGCTGGCGACGCTGTCGCAGGCGCCGTTCGATTTCTTCGCCGTCTGCCTCGTCTCCTTTCCGGTCCTCGTTTGGCTGATCGATGGCGCGGTGAGCGAGGGCCGCGTCGGCCTCCTGGGCCGTCTCAAACCGGCATTTTCCGTCGGCTGGTGGTTCGGTTTCGGCTATTTCCTCGCCGGTCTCTGGTGGGTGGGGAACGCGCTGCTCGTCGAGGCCGAGAGCTTTGCCTGGGCGCTCCCGCTCGCAGTGCTCGTCCTGCCGGCCGGGCTGGCGATCTTCTACGGCCTGGCTGCGTCACTGGCGCGGCTGTTCTGGTCGGACGGGATCGGTCGCATCTTTGCGCTCGCCTTTGGTTTCGGCATCGCGGAATGGCTGCGCGCGGTCGTCTTCACCGGCTTTCCCTGGAACGCGATCGGCTATGCGGCGATGCCCGACGCGGTGCTCATGCAATCGTCCTCGGTCGTCGGGCTCTACGGCATGAATGCGCTGGCGGTGTTCGTCTTCGCCATGCCGGCGCTGTTCGCCTCGAAGCGGCATCTGCGCGCGGGGACGCTCCTCGCCCTGGCGCTGGTGGCCGCCCATATCGGCTTCGGGCTGCTTCGTCCGCCTCCGGTCGCCGACGGCAGGAAGATCGCGCTTCGCATCGTCCAGCCCTCCATCGACCAGTCGGAAAAATGGGACGCCGCGGTTCGCGACCGTATCTTCAAGAGGTATCTCGACATGACGACGGCGCCGCCGGCCGACGGTAAGAAGCGCCCGGATCTGATCGTCTGGCCAGAAACAGCCGTTCCCTTCCTCTTCACCGATCGCCCGGATGCGCTTGCAGCGCTGGGTGCCGCGCTCGAAGACGGCCAACTCCTCCTCGCGGGCGCGGTGCGCTCCGAGGGCGGCGCGGGCGGCAATGGCGAGACGCGCTATTACAATTCGATCGTCGCGATCGACAGCCGCGGCGAGATTGTGGGCGCCTTCGACAAGGTGCATCTCGTGCCCTTCGGCGAATATCTGCCCTTCGAGGACATTCTGACGCGCCTCGGGATGAAGAAGATCGTCTCGACGCCTGTGAGCTTCTCACAAGGACTGGGGCGATCGCTGCTCGACCTGCCAGGCGGGCTGCGCGCGCTGCCGCTGATCTGCTACGAGGCGATATTCCCGGGCGAGGTCGCTCCGGCGGCTCCAGGAGCCGACGTCATTCTCAATGTCACCAACGACGCCTGGTTCGGCGACACGCCCGGACCTTACCATCATTTCCGCCAGGCGCGGCTGCGCGCGGTAGAGCAGGGACTGCCGCTTCTGCGCGCAGCCAACAACGGCATTTCGGCGGTCGTCGCGGCCGACGGCCGAATCGTCGACGGCTTTGCGTTGAACGGCATAGGCAATCTCGACGCCGAGCTGGAGATCGCGAAGCGTCCTCCGCCGCTCGGTTCGCCAGACGTTAACGGTCTGCTGATTGTCGCCTTTTTTGCAATCTCCGCGTGTGCTATGTATTTTGCCGGGAGGGCGCGCCCGAATTGACAAGTGTTGAAGGGCGTCAGCATAGTAGACCGCCAGTCGTGGATTGGCTCTTTCGGTCGTGAATATTGGGGCCTTGTGCCGAAAGAGCAGGGAGACTGGCAAAAAAAACTCCATACGGCCGTGCAAAGCGGCGAGGAAAAGATGGTAGAGAACAAGAAAAAACCAAACCCGATCGATATACACGTCGGTAGCAGGATCCGACTGCGCCGGAACATGCTCGGAATGAGCCAGGAGAAGCTTGGCGAAAGCCTCGGCATAACCTTTCAGCAGATTCAGAAATATGAGAAGGGCACGAATCGTGTCGGCGCGAGCCGCCTCCAGGCGATCGCATCGATTCTCGGCGTGCCGGTCTCGTTCTTCTTCGAGGATGCGCCGGGGCAGGAAGGGGGCGGGCCTGCCGGCTTTGCCGAGGATTCGTCCACCAGCTACGTCGTGGACTTCCTGAACAGCGCCGAAGGCATCCAGCTCAACCGGGCATTCGTGAAGATCGCGGACGTCAAGGTGCGTCGCAAGGTCATCGACCTCGTGAAGGCGTTGGCCGCCGACGAAGACTGAGCGTCTGCTCGGCTCAAGCGGCCGGCAATGGCGGGGAAAATCGAAGGTGCGAGAGCCCTGCGCTGTCGCGCCCGTCTTGACGCGCGCCTGCCGCTTTTCTAACAGGATCGCCGATCGGGCTGGCGATCCTGCCGTGCCTGCTTTCCAGAGGGGACACCCGTGGCGCGCCTGAATTACCTCTTCACCAGCGAATCCGTTTCCGAAGGCCATCCAGACAAGGTCTGCGACCGCATCTCCGACGAGATCGTGGATCTGGTCTACCGCGAGGCGAAAAAGTCGGGAATGAACCCGTGGGACGTTCGCGTCGCCTGCGAAACGCTGGCAACGACCAATCGCGTCGTGATCGCGGGCGAGGTCCGCGTGCCCAATTCGCTGCTGAAGAAGAACAAGGACGGCTCGATCATGCACGACGCCGCCGATTTCCCGGTCATCAATCCGGCGAAATTCAAATCGGTTGCGCGCAAGGCGATCCGCGACATCGGCTATGAACAGAGCGGCTTCCACTGGAAGACGGCCAAGATCGACGTGCTGCTGCACGGCCAGTCGGCCGACATCGCGCAGGGCGTCGACAACGCCGCCGACAAGCAGGGCGAGGAAGGGGCTGGCGACCAGGGCATCATGTTCGGCTATGCCTGCAACGAGACGCCCGATCTCATGCCGGCGCCGATCTACTACAGCCACAAGATTCTCGAACTGCTGGCGGCCGCCCGCCACAAGGGCGAGGGCGATGCCGGCAAGCTCGGTCCCGATGCCAAGAGCCAGGTGACCGTCCGCTACGAGAACGGCAAGGCCGCCGAGGTCACCTCGATCGTGCTGTCGACCCAGCATCTCGACGACAAGTGGGATTCGAAGAAGGTCCGCAAGGTCGTCGAGCCCTACATCCACGAGGCCCTTGGCGATCTCAAGATCGCCGACGACTGCAACTGGTACATCAATCCCACCGGCAAGTTCGTGATCGGCGGCCCGGACGGCGACGCCGGCCTGACCGGCCGCAAGATCATCGTCGACACCTACGGCGGTGCGGCCCCGCACGGCGGCGGCGCATTCTCCGGCAAGGACACGACCAAAGTCGATCGCTCGGCTGCCTACGCTGCCCGCTACCTCGCGAAGAACGTCGTCGCGGCCAAGCTCGCCGACCGCTGCACGATCCAGCTCTCCTATGCGATCGGCGTGGCGCAGCCGCTGTCGATCTATGTCGACCTGCACGGCACGGCAAAGCCGGGCGTCGACGAAGACAAGGTCGAGAACGCGATCCGCAAGGTGATGGACCTGTCGCCCACCGGCATCCGCAAGCACCTCGACCTCAACAAGCCGATCTATGCCAAGACCTCGTCTTACGGCCACTTCGGCCGCAAGGCTGGTCGCGACGGTTCTTTCTCGTGGGAGAAGACCGATCTGGTGAAGGCGCTCAAGGAAGCCGTCGCGGCCTGATCGAGACATGTCCGAAGAACGCCGCACGCGCACGGCGGAGGCGTTCTTCGGTCGCCGCCACGGCAAGACCATCCGCCCGATGCAGGCCGTCGTGCTGGCCGACGTCCTGCCGCGGCTGAAGGTCGACCTTTCAGCTGCGTCGCCCGGCGATCTGCGCGCGCTCTTTCCGGTTCCGGTCGACCGGATCGTTCTGGAAATAGGTTTCGGCGGCGGCGAACACCTGCATCACGCGGCTGGAGCGGCGCCCGCCACCGGTTTCATCGGCGTGGAACCGTTCGTCAACGGCATGGCAAGCCTGCTGCGCATGCTGGAGCGGGAAGCGCGGCCTAACATCCGTCTCTACGACGACGACGCGGCCGCGCTGCTCGACTGGCTGCCCGACGGATCGCTCGACCGGATCGATCTTTTCTATCCGGATCCCTGGCCGAAGAAGAAGCATTGGAAACGCCGGTTCGTGAACCGGGCGAACCTCGACCGGTTCGCCAGGGTTCTGAAGCCCGGTGGCTTGTTCCGCTTTGCCTCGGACATCGACCACTACGTCAACTGGACGCTGCTGGAGGTCGCGCGGCAGGGCGGATTTTCATGGCGGGCCGAGATGCCCGACGACTGGCGCGCGCCGTACGAAGGCTGGCCGGGAACGCGCTACGAGGCCAAGGCGCTGCGCGAGGGGCGGAGGCCGGCCTATCTGACGTTTGTCAGGACCTAAGACGTCCGGAGTCCCGTTGGGGTCGCTGATCAGCGGCGAATGATACGGCTGAACTGCTCCGGATCGATGCCGAGGCGCCTGAGCGCATGGGCGTTCGGCTGCTTGCCGCTTTCGACCGCGGCGGAGGCGGAGATCGCGCTGGCCGTCACTTCGATGAAGCCGCGAAGGGTGCTGGCGAAACTACGACGAGTCATGATGACACCTGTTCGTTCGAGGTCACTCGAAGATAGGGGTGATCTCGCGCCTGCGAAATAGATCGTTGTGCAGTGCAGCAATGCACGGTGTGCATGGAAGCGGACGACGGGGTCCAGAATGCAAAAGCCCTGCGGCATGCCGCGGGGCTTGAGAAGATCGGGATGCGCCTGTGGCGCGGATCAGAACCTGTTGATCTCGCGGAAGCGTTCCGGGTCGATGCCGAGACGCTGCAGATCGCGCGGGTCGGGAGCACGGCGGTTTGCCGTCGCGTTGGCGGCCGTGACGGCGCTGCCGAAAATGTCGAGAAGGCCGAGCAGCCTTCCGGAGAAGATGCCACGGGTCATGGGAACTACCTGTCTATCTATTGATGCGCTGTGCATATAGGCGTTTGCCAATTGATGAGGCAGGGTCTGCCGCGCATTTCAGCCATGCGTGGCGTGCATTGATCGCCGTTGGGAGCGAATCCGGCCTTTCCCTTGCATCCAATTCCGAAATCGCCTATTTAGTGCGTAAATTCTTGGTCGGTATGACGAAGAGTGGGTCCACCCGGTCCCGCTCTTTTTTGTTACCAGCACCAGGATTCGACCTGGAGCGACGATGGACGAAATCACGGCAACGATCGAAGGCGACGACCGCATCATCCGCGAGAGCGGCATCGATGCGCGCATCGCGCTGATCGTCGAGCCGGTGTTGACCGCGATCGGCTACCGGCTGGTGCGCGTCCGCCTCACGGGGCAGAACGGCCTGACGTTGCAGATCATGGCCGAGCGGCCGGACGGCACGATGACCGTGGAGGACTGCGAGACGGTCAGCCGCGCAGTGTCGCCGGCGCTCGACGTCGAGGATCCGGTCGAGAAGGCGTATCACCTCGAGGTATCGTCGCCCGGCATCGACCGTCCGCTGGTGCGCAAGTCGGACTTCGCGACCTGGCAGGGCCATCTGATGAAGATGGAGACCTCGGTGATGGTGGCCGACCGCAAGCGCTTTCGCGGCCGCATCGCCTCGGTGGACGAGACCGGCGTCACCGTCGATCGCGATGCGCCGGGCTATGGCGAGGAGCCGAGCGTGCGCGTGCCCTTCGAGGCGATTTCGGATGCGCGGCTGATCCTGACGGACGACCTGATCCGCGACGCGCTGTCGAAGGACAACCAGGCCAAGAAACAGGCGCGCAAGAAGCGCGGCGAGACCGAACCGGACGGCGAGGAGCCGTCCGAGGACAATTGAGTTCATGAACCGCGGCCAGTCCGCGAGGGAGATCACAATGGCAGTCAGTGCGAACAGGCTCGAACTTCTGCAGATCGCCGATGCGGTCGCGCGCGAGAAGTCGATCGACAAGTCGATCGTCATCGACGCGATGGCTGACGCGATTCAGAAGGCTGCGCGGTCCCGCTACGGCCAGGAGACGAACATCCGCGCCGACATCAACCATGCCACGGGCGAGATGAAGCTCCAGCGGCTGATGGAAGTCGTCGAGGACGTCGAGGACTACGCCAAGCACATCTCGCTGAGGGATGCGCGGGCGCGTAATCCGGACGCCCAGGTCGGCGACTTCATCGCCGAGCAGCTGCCGCCGATGGATTTCGGCCGCATCGCCGCCCAGTCCGCCAAGCAGGTGATCGTGCAGAAGGTGCGCGAGGCAGAGCGCGACCGGCAGTATGACGAATACAAGGACCGCATCGGCGAGATCGTCAACGGCACGGTCAAGCGTGTCGAATACGGCAATGTCATCGTCGACCTCGGCCGCGGCGAGGCGATCATCCGCCGTGACGAACTGATCCCGCGCGAGAACTTCAAATACGGCGACCGCGTCCGCGCCTATGTCTACGACGTGCGCCGCGAGCAGCGCGGTCCGCAGATCTTCCTGTCGCGCACGCATCCGCAGTTCATGGCCAAGCTGTTCACGATGGAAGTGCCGGAGATCTACGACGGCATCATCGAGATCAAGTCGGTTGCCCGCGACCCCGGCTCGCGCGCCAAGATCGCCGTCATCTCGCGCGACTCGTCCATCGACCCGGTCGGCGCCTGCGTCGGCATGCGCGGCAGCCGCGTTCAGGCGGTCGTCGGCGAGTTGCAGGGCGAGAAGATCGACATCATTCCGTGGTCGCAGGACGCCGCGTCCTTCATCGTCAACGCGCTGCAGCCGGCGGAAGTCGCCAAGGTGGTGCTCGACGAGGATGCGGAGCGCATCGAGGTGGTGGTGCCCGACGACCAGCTGTCGCTGGCCATCGGCCGCCGCGGCCAGAACGTCCGCCTCGCCTCGCAGCTCACCGGCTGGGACATCGACATCCTGACCGAGCAGGAAGAGAGCGAGCGTCGCCAGAAGGAATTCGTCGAGCGGTCGAAGCTGTTCATGGAAGCCCTCGACGTCGACGAGATGGTCGGCCAGGTGCTCGCCTCCGAAGGCTTCACCTCGGTCGAGGAAGTCGCCTATGTGGACTCCGACGAGATCTCCTCGATCGATGGTTTCGACGAGGACACCGCCAGCGAGATCCAGACGCGCGCCCGCGAATATCTCGATCGCATCGAGGCCGAGCACGACGAGGAGCGCCGGAAGCTCGGCGTCGCTGACGAACTGCGCGAGCTGCCCGGCATGACGACGGCCATGATGGTCGCGGTCGGCAAGGACGGCGTGAAGACGATCGAGGATTTTGCCGGCTACGCGGTCGACGATCTCGTCGGCTGGAAGGAGCGCAAGGACGGCGAGACCAAGACCTTCGCCGGCGTGCTGGGCGATTTCGGCGTCAGCCGCGCCGAGGCCGAGCAGATGGTGCTGGCCGCGCGCCTTCAGGCGGGCTGGATCACGGAAGACGATCTCGCCGGCGAGGAAGCCGACGAAGACGCCGAAGCCGCGGCCTGACGGTCATGCTGAGGCCTGGAGCAGACCTTGAACGAAATGAACGATCGCACCTGTATCGTGACGCGGCAAGCGGGAGACCCTGAGGGTCTCATCCGCTTCGTCGTCGGTCCCGACTCGTCCGTCGTTCCCGACATCAAGAGAAAGCTACCGGGCCGCGGCTGCTGGGTGACGGCCGACCGCCGTCATGTCGATGAGGCGGCGCGCAAGAACCTGTTTCGCCGCGCGTTCAAGTCCGAGGTTTCCGTTTCGCCGAATCTCGGCGACGTGGTCGAGCGCGTTCTCGTACAGAATGCGCTAGGGGCACTGGGGCTGGCGCGCAAAGCCGGAGTTCTCGCGCTCGGTGCCGCCAAAGTCGAGGCATCGGTGCGCAGCGGCGAGGCGGCCGCCGTGCTGCATGCCCATGAGGCGCAGGCCGACGGCGTGCGCAAGATAACCCAGGCGCGGCGTGCGACGGTCCATCTCGGCGGGCCGGATATCCCCGCATACAAACTCTTTTCGGAGGCCGAATTGGGTTTGGCATTGGGGGGGGCAAATGTGATACATGCAGCCGTGCTCGCCGGGGACGCGGGCAAGGCGGCGCTGAAGCGCGTGGTAGCGCTTGACCGATACCGGGGCGGATCCCCGGATGACGGCCTCGGTTCGGCGACCATCGAATCCGTCGATGGCGCATCTAAGGATATGGAATGAGCGATACGAAATCAGACGACGACAAGACGCTGAGCGTCAATGTGAAGAAGACTTTGAGCCTCAAGCCGGCCGGCGTGACGCAGGGCACGGTGCGCCAGAACTTCTCGCATGGCCGCACGAAGCAGGTCGTCGTCGAAACCAAGAAGCGGAAATTCCCGCTGCCCGGCGAGAAGCCGACGCCGGCGGCGCCTGTGCTCGTGCCGAAGCCGGCGGCTCCCCCCGTCGTGGCGAAGCCGGTCGTCGTCGAGCCGCCGCGTCCGCGGCCTGCCCCCGCACCGGAGCGGTCGGGCGTGGTCCTGAACGAGCTGTCGCGCGACGAGATGGAAGCACGCCGCCGTGCGCTTGCAGGATCGCAGGCGCGCGAGGCGGAGGACCGCCAGAAGGCCGCCGAGGAAGCGCGCCGCCGCGCCGACGAAGAAGAGCGCCGCAAGAAGGAGCGCGAGGAATCCGCCCGCCGGCAGGCTGAGGAGGAAGCGCGGCTGAAGCGCGAGGCGGAAGCACGCAAGCGCGCCGAGGAAGATGCGCGCCGTCGCGCTCCCGCCGCGACCGCCGATGCCATGGTTCCGGACGAGGACGAGCCAGTGCGTCCACGCAGCGGAGGTGGAGGTGCTGGTGGCAGAGGTGCGCCCGCAGCCCTTCCGCCTCGCCGCATCGCCACGCCCGAGGTCGCCCGCCCGGCAAAGGGCAAGACCGACGAGGAGCGTCGCCGCGGCAAGCTGACCGTGACCGCCGCGCTGACCGACGGTGACGGCCGTGGCCGTTCGCTGTCCGCGATGCGCCGCCGCCAGGAGAAGTTCAAGCGCGGCATGCAGAACGAGCCGCGCGAGAAGATCTCCCGCGAGGTCACGCTGCCTGAGACGATCACGATCCAGGATCTGGCGCAGCGCATGTCCGAGCGCGCCGTCGACGTCGTTAAGTATTTCATGAAGCAGGGCCAGATGATGAAGCCCGGCGACCTGATCGACGCCGACACCGCGGAACTGGTCGCGACCGACTTCGGCCACACAGTCAAGCGCGTCGCCGAGTCCGACATCGAAGGCGCGATGTTCAAGGTCGAGGACAAGCCCGAGAACATGGAGCCGCGTCCGCCGGTGGTCACCATCATGGGCCACGTCGACCACGGCAAGACCTCACTGCTCGACGCCATCCGCCATGCCAAGGTGGCGGCGGGCGAGGCCGGCGGCATCACCCAGCACATCGGTGCCTACCAGGTCGACAAGGATGGCCACCTGATCACCTTCCTCGACACGCCCGGCCACGAGGCGTTCACCGCCATGCGTGCCCGTGGTGCGCAGGCGACGGACATCGCGGTCCTGGTGGTGGCGGCGGACGACAGCGTGATGCCGCAGACGATCGAGTCCATCAACCACGCCAAGGCGGCGGGGGTCCCGATCATCGTGGCGATCAACAAGATCGACAAGCCGTCGGCCAACGCGCAGAAGGTCCGCACCGAACTGCTCCGCCACGAGGTGTTCGTGGAATCGATGGGTGGCGAAGTGCTCGACGTCGAGGTGTCGGCCACCAAGGGCACCGGCATCGACAAGCTGCTGGAAGCGATCATCCTGCAGGCCGAAGTGCTCGACCTGAAGGCCGATCCGGACCGCACGGCCGAGGGCGTCGTCATCGAGGCGCGCCTCGACAAGGGCCGCGGCCCGGTCGCTACCGTTCTGGTGCAGACCGGCACGCTCATCCCCGGCGACATCATCGTCGTCGGCAACGAGTGGGGCCGCGTGCGCGCGCTGATCGACGATCAGGGCGACAGCGTCGAGACGGCGGGTCCGTCCATGCCGGTCGAAGTGCTCGGCCTGCAGGGCGTCCCGCGCGCCGGCGACACGTTCGGCACCACCGAGACCGAGGCGAAGGCGCGCGAGATCAGCGAATATCGCCAGCGTCTCGCCCGCGAGAAGGCGGTGGCCAAGCATGCCGGCCAGCGCGGCTCGCTTGAGCAGATGATGTCGCAGCTCCAGACAGTCGGCGTGAAGGAATTCCCGCTGATCATCAAGGGCGACGTGCAGGGCTCGGTCGAGGCGATCGCGATCGCGCTCGAGAAGCTCGGCACCGACGAGGTGCGCGCCCGCATCGTCCACTCGGGGGCGGGCGCCATCACGGAGAGCGATATCTCGCTCGCCGAGACGTCGGGCGCTGCGATCATCGGCTTCAACGTGCGTGCGAACCCGCAGGCCCGCCAGGCGGCCGAGCAGGCCGGCATCGAGATCCGCTACTACAACGTCATCTACAATCTGGTGGACGACGTGAAGCAGGCGATGTCGGGTCTTCTGTCGCCGGAGCGTCGCGAGACGTTCCTGGGCAATGCGGAAATCCTCGAGGTCTTCGACATCACGAAGGTCGGCAAGATCGCGGGCTGCCGCGTCACCGAAGGTCGTGTCGAGCGCGGTGCGGGCGTGCGCCTGATCCGCGACAACGTCGTGATCCACGAGGGCACGCTGAAGACGCTCAAGCGCTTCAAGGACGAGGTCTCCGAGGTTCCCGTCGGTCAGGAATGCGGTATGGCGTTCCAGAACTACGAGAACATCCAGGTCGGCGACATCATCGAGTGCTTCCGCGTAGAGATGGTGACGCGGACGCTCTGACCGGCCAGCCGGGGAGCAGATGAGCGACATCGCACAGGTTCCCATCCGCACGCTTGCCTATACGGTGTCGCGTGCGGATGCCCTTGCCTTCGCCGTGCTGCGCCACGAACTGACCGGATGGGACAAGCTGAGGCTTCTCCTCCTGATCAGTGCGGCAGGGTTGCTGGCCGGCATCGTTCCGCAGGATATCGGCCCGGTGCTGTGGTGGACATCGATCGTCACCATCCTGGTCGCAGCCGGCGTGGCAGCTGTCGTCTGGACCAATCTCGACGTTCGGCGAAAGGCGGCCACGCTGCCGATCGTGGAAGGCCAGGCGACGCTCGACCAATGGGAAGACCGCCTGATCGAGCACCGGCTGCCGGGAACCCGGCAGGTGGACATCGACAGGATCACGCAGGTGGTCTGCACGGACCGCCACGTGTTCATCCGCGAAGGCGCCCTGGCGGTGATCATTCCGCTGGCGGCCTTCCGGGACCAGGAAGACATGCAGGACTTCGCCGCCGACATCGACGAGCGGTCGAGCCAAGCGGTAGCGTAGGTGCCAAGGACAGTTAGGCCATGAGTGGAACCACCGGACCATCCCAGCGCATGCTGCGCGTCGGCGAGCAGGTGCGTCATGCGCTTGCCGAAGTCCTCGCGCGGGGCGAGGTGCGTGACGACGTCATCGAGCAGACCGTGATCTCGGTCTCGGAAGTGCGCATGTCGCCAGACCTGAAGATCGCGACGGCCTTCGTCGCGCCGCTGGCGGCCAAGGACAACGACGCGGTGATCAAGGCGCTGGCGCAGAATGCCAAGTTCATCCGCGGCAGGGTCTCAGGCGCGCTGCGCCAGATGAAATACATGCCGGAATTCCGCTTCCGTCTCGACACGAGCTTCGACAACATGGCGAAGATCGACCGGCTGCTGCGTTCGCCGGAAGTGGCGCGGGATCTCGACAAGGAAGACGACGAGTGAGCAAGCCGCGCAGGAAGAAGGGCCGGAACATCTCCGGCTGGGTAGTGCTCGACAAGCCCGCCGGGATGGGCTCGACCGAAGCCGTCTCGAAGGTCAAGTGGCTCTATCGCGCCGAAAAGGCCGGTCATGCCGGCACGCTCGATCCGCTCGCCTCCGGCATGCTGCCGATCGCGCTGGGCGAGGCGACGAAGACCGTTCCCTATGTGATGGACGGGGCGAAGATCTACCGCTTCACGGTGGCCTGGGGCGAGGAGCGCGCGACCGACGATCTGGAAGGCGGAGCTACCGCGACGTCCGCCGACCGGCCGACCGAGGCGCAGATCCGTGCGCTTTTGCCGAAATACACCGGCGTGATCATGCAGGTGCCGCCGCAGTTCTCGGCGATCAAGATCGATGGCGAGCGCGCCTACGACATCGCCCGCGCGGGGGAGACGGTCGAAATCGCCGCGCGCGAGATCGAGATCGGTAGGCTCGACATCGTCGAACTGCCGGACGAGGGCCACACGACCTTCGAGGTCGAATGCGGCAAGGGCACCTATGTCCGCTCGCTTGCCCGCGACATGGGCCGCGATCTCGGCTGCTACGGCCATGTCAGCGACCTGCGCCGCGAACTGGTCGAGCCGTTCGAGACGGACGATCTCGTGACGGTGGCCGAGCTTGAGGCGGCCGCCGGCATCGTCCGCAATCCGGACGGCACCGAAACCCGCCCCGACCCGGACGAGACGCCCACGGCCTTCGGCGCCCTCGACGAGCTTCTGGTGGATACCGTCGTCGCGCTCGACAGCCTGCCGGAGATCCCGCTGGGCGACGACGCGGCGCAGAAGGTGCGGCTCGGCAATCCTGTCATCGTGCGCGGCCGCGACGCACCCGTCGAGGCGGCGGATGCGTTTGCCACGCAGCGCGGCAAGCTGGTCGCGATCGGCTCGGTGGAGGCCGGCATGTTCAAGCCGCGCCGGGTTTTCACGGCTTAGAGACATCGTTAGTTCTCCGCCGTCGTCCCTGCCTTCGGGATGACGGTCGAAGATGTAATGGATGCCGTAAACCTCCCACAACGCCGCTGACCGTCTGACCCGCCTGTCGCTTTCGCGTCGGACTTGCTATCCCAGCGATGCAGCGGGACCAAGCGCATGGCAGTCGAGAAAGCAGAACCAGTCCAGAAGCGGACGCGCACCAAGCGCTCCCCGATCGGTGCCCCGCCGGGCACGCTGATCGCCGATCCCACGGCGCCCCAGCCGGCGCTGACGCTCACCGGCGTTGCCGCAGACAGTTCGATGCTGTTCGAGAACGCCAGCCTCGAGACAGTTCGCCACTGCCGCGCCGAATGGCCGCTCGTCTGGATCGACTGTGTCGGCCTCGGCAATGTCGATCTCATCCGCGAGCTCGGCACGATCTTCGGCCTGCACCCGCTGGCGCTCGAGGATACGGTCAACACCAGCCAGCGCCCGAAGGCGGATTTCTACGACGACCATGCCTATGTCGTCATGCGCATGATCGACCATCCCACGTCGCGGCGCTGGGAGCAGATATCGGTCTTCTTCGGCGACAATTTCGTCATCACCTTCCAGGAGCGGGCGGGCGATCCCTTCGCGCCGGTGCGCAAGCGCATCGAGGCGACGCTGCCGAACCGGCTCCGCACGCGCAAGGCCGACTATCTGGCTTACGCTCTCATCGATGCGATCGTAGACAGCTATTTCGGGCCGATCGAGACGATCGGCGACCAGATCGACCACATCGAGGACGAGATGCTGGCGGGACCGCGCAAGCACCACCTGCGCGACCTCCACCTGCTGCGCCGGGAGGTCGTGGCGCTGAAGCGGGCGCTCTGGCCGCTGCGCGATGCCCTTGCAGCGCTGACGCGCGCCGATGCGCCCTATATCCATCGCGAGACGGCGGTCTATTTCAACGACACGCTGGATCATTCCGTCCGGCTGATCGACGCGGTCGATACGGACCGCGAACTGCTGACCGAGCTTCTGGACACCCATAACTCGCTCTCTCAGGCGAGGGTGAGCGAGGTGATCTCGATCCTCACCATCGTTTCCTCGATCTTCATCCCGCTGACCTTCCTGGCGGGAATATGGGGCATGAACTTCGACCCGCAGGCCTCGCCCTGGAACATGCCGGAGCTCGAGTGGAGCTATGGCTATCCCGCCGCGCTGGCCTTCATGCTGTTTGTGGCGCTGGCCCTGCTCGGCTACTTCAAATGGCGGAAGTGGCTTTAGACCGGCCCGGCCAAGCATCACTGCGACGCCGCTGCCGAAGGGGCTGGCTTTTCCCTTCGACATGCAGTATAGGCCCCGCAGCAAAGCGGTTAACCGGCTTTGCAGACACGGCCCCTGCTGGACGACATCCCGGCTGAGGGCATCCCGTTTCCTGACAAGAGAGAAAGGAAAAGCGCGATGTCGCTGACTGCTGAGCGTAAGACTGAACTGATGAAGGAATTTGCGACCAAGCCGGGCGACACGGGTTCGCCGGAGGTCCAGGTTGCCATCTATTCGGAGCGCATCAAGAACCTGACCGAACATTTCAAGGATCACAAGAAGGACAACCACTCGCGTCGTGGCCTTCTCGCCCTTGTCTCCCAGCGCCGCCGCCTGCTCGACTATCTGAAGGGCAAGGACGAGGCGCGCTACAACGCGCTGATCGAGAAGCTCGGCCTGCGCCGCTAACGACTTCGCCGCCGGGTCCGGTAACGGACCCGGCGGCTCTGCAATGGGCCGCCGCCAGAGGGTCGGCCCGACCGGTTCCGGACCTGGACCACGTTTGTATGAACCCGGAACCGCCCATGGACAGTCATGGGGCAGGATTGCCGGATGCTTGTCGCGCCGAGGATGCGCGAGAAAGCCAAGCTTCCCGTTGTCTTGCCCGTGGCTCGTCCGACACGAAGCCAGGGACCGAATGGCGCGCCGGAATGGTCCGGTGCCGCCCGTCCCGCATATGAAGGACAAGACATGTTCAATCACCACAAGGTGGAGATCGAGTGGGGCGGCCGTCCGCTCATCCTCGAGACCGGCAAGATCGCCCGCCAGGCCGACGGCGCCGTGCTCGCGACCTATGGCGAGAGCGTCGTTCTCGCGACCGTCGTCTCGATGAAGGAGCCGAAGCCCGGCCAGGACTTCTTCCCGCTCACCGTCAACTACCAGGAAAAGACCTACGCCGCCGGCAAGATCCCGGGCGGCTACTTCAAGCGCGAGGGCCGTCCGAGCGAGAAGGAGACGCTGGTCTCCCGCCTGATCGACCGCCCGATCCGCCCGCTCTTCCCGGCCGGCTACAAGAACGACACCCAGGTCGTCGTCACCGTCATGCAGCATGACCTGGAGAACGATCCGGACGTCCTGTCGATGGTCGCCGCCTCCGCCGCGCTGACCCTGTCGGGCGTTCCGTTCATGGGCCCGGTGGGCGCTGCCCGCGTCGGCTACATCAACGGCCAGTATGTGCTGAACCCGCATGTCGACGAGATCCCGGAATCGAAGCTCGACCTCGTCGTCGCCGGCACGTCCGACGCGGTGCTGATGGTCGAGTCGGAAGCGCAGGAACTCGACGAGCCGACCATGCTCGGCGCCGTCATGTTCGGCCACAAGGCCTTCCAGCCGGTGATCGACGCGATCATCAAGCTGGCCGAGGTCGCCGCCAAGGAGCCGCGCGACTTCACGCCGGACGATCTGTCGGGCCTCGAGGCCGAGATGCTGGCGATCGTCGGCGACGAGCTGCGCGAAGCCTACAAGAACGTCGACAAGCAGAAGCGCTATGCCGCCGTCGACGCCGTGAAGGCCAAGGTGAAGGCCGCCTTCGCACCGGTCGGCGACGAGCCGGCCAAGTATGCCGCCGACAAGGTCGGCGCGGTGTTCAAGGAACTGCAGGCCAAGGTCGTGCGCTGGAACATCCTCGACACCAAGAGCCGCATCGATGGCCGTGACCTCACGACGGTCCGCAAGATCGTCTCCGAGGTCGGCATCCTGCCGCGCACCCACGGTTCGGCGCTGTTCACCCGCGGCGAGACCCAGGCGATCGTCGTCGCCACGCTCGGCACCGGCGAGGACGAGCAGTATGTCGACTCGCTGACCGGCATGTACAAGGAGAAGTTCCTCCTTCACTACAACTTCCCGCCCTACTCGGTCGGTGAGACGGGCCGCATGGGTTCGCCGGGACGCCGCGAGATCGGCCACGGCAAGCTCGCCTGGCGCGCCATCCGTCCGATGCTGCCGGCCGCCGAGCAGTTCCCCTACACGATCCGCGTCGTCTCCGAGATCACCGAGTCGAACGGCTCGTCCTCGATGGCGACCGTCTGCGGCACCTCGCTGGCGCTGATGGACGCGGGCGTTCCGCTGGCCAAGCCGGTCGCGGGCATCGCCATGGGCCTGATCCTCGAAGGCGACCGCTACGCGGTTCTCTCCGACATCCTCGGCGACGAGGACCACCTCGGCGACATGGACTTCAAGGTGGCGGGCACCAACGCGGGCATCACCTCGCTGCAGATGGACATCAAGATCGCCGGCATCACCGAGGAGATCATGAAGGTCGCGCTCGACCAGGCCAAGGGCGGCCGCGAGCACATCCTCGGCGAGATGTCGAACGCGCTCTCGGGCGCCCGTTCGGAACTCGGCGAGTTCGCGCCGCGCATCGAGGTCATGCACGTCCCGACCGACAAGATCCGCGACGTCATCGGCTCCGGCGGCAAGGTCATCCGCGAGATCGTCGAGAAGACCGGCGCCAAGATCAACATCGAGGACGACGGCACGGTGAAGATCGCCTCGTCGAACGCGAAGGAGATCGAGGCGGCCAAGAAGTGGATCCACTCGATCGTGGCCGAGCCGGAAGTGGGCGAGATTTACGAAGGCACGGTCGTCAAGACCGCCGACTTCGGCGCCTTCGTCAACTTCTTCGGCCCGAAGGACGGCCTCGTCCACATCTCGCAGCTCGCCAATGACCGCGTCCAGAAGACCACCGACGTCGTCAAGGAAGGCCAGAAGGTCTTCGTCAAGCTGATGGGCTTCGACGAGCGCGGCAAGGTGCGCCTGTCGATGAAGGTCGTCGACCAGACCACCGGCAAGGAAATCCCGAAGTCCGAGAAGAAGGCCGAAGAGGCCGCCGAGTAATCTCGGACATCGGATTGTATCGGAAGGGCGCGGAGCGATCCGCGCCCTTTTTGCTTTGAGGCGGCTCCCCTTCTCCCCGTTCACGGGGTCCGAAGGACGGGCGAGACAAGCGGCTCGCCCCGGCACAGGTGCCCGAAGGGCGGATGAGGGGCGGCACGAGCTTTCAAAGGCTGGGCACTGCCCCTCACCGCCGTCATCAACTCTGCTGCATTTGAGCGTCCCTTAGCCTGGCATTGAGGGTCACGATGATCTTTCGCATGACAGCGGCGAGGGCGAGGATTGGCTTTTTTCCGGCGGCCAGCAGGCGTTTGTAGAAGTCCGCGAACTCGCCGCGTCCGCAGGCGGCCTGCATGGCGGGCATGTAGAGTATGGTTCGCACGGCCGGGCGGCCGCCGCGCATGCGTCGGTAGCCGACCTTCTTTCCGCTTTCGTTGGGATGCGGCGCCAGGCCTGCCAGCGCGGCGGCCTGCCTTCGGTCCATGGTGCCGAGTTCCGGCATCGCGGCGAGAAGGGCGGCGGCGGTGACTTGGCCGATGCCCGCCATGGCGGTGACGACGGCGCTCCTGTGCTTCAGCACCCCGCTGCGCATGAGCGTGCGGATTGCCTGCTCGACGCGCGCGATCTGTCGCTTCAGGACGGCCAGCACGGCTCGGAAGGTCGTGGCCAGTTCGGCTGCCCCGGGCGCCTTCGAGCGGTTCTGCTCGGCCACCTTCATAGCCACGAGGTCGTCGCGGCGGCGAACCAGCGCCTTGAGCCTTTCCTGGCGGGGGTCGGCGGCCTGCCACAGGGCGAGGCTCGCCCAGCGCTCCAGGCCATAGGCGGCCAGCTCGCGCGCATCGATGGCGTCGCTCTTGCCGAGCCGGCCACGCGAACGGATGAAGGCCTTGAGCTTGCGCGTGTCGGCGCGGTGTGCCGGCAGGTCGAGGCGCAGGCACTCGTCGAGCAGGACGGTCTCGTGGCCGCCGGTCGGCTCGCACACGGCGAAATCGGCGCGGCAGGCCCGCAGAAACCGGCGGATGGCGGGACGGCGGTTGTCGATGACCTCGACGGTGCGGCCATCGGAGACGGCGATCGTCTCCTTGGCGACGTCGAAGCCCAGGCAGCGGCGGGGAAGGTGGTGCAGAAGGGCCATGCTGATGCTATCCTCATCCAGGCTGGCTTGAGATTGTTTGCGGGCGTGGCGATCAGCGGCCCGATCAACTCTCCAAGCGATGGCGCGAGACGGCAGGAACCTTGATGACGACGGGTGCAAACCCGATTCCGGGACGGTTGCCTGCCGCCGGAACTGCGGGCTGTCGAAGAGCCCGCAGTTCCACCCGTATTCTAGCCCGATTCAGACAAACAATTCCGGGTCCGCGCAGCGGAGCCCGGAATCCAGCGCGCCAACGCCTGCGCGCTGCACTCATCTGCGCTCCGACGTGGTCGCGACAGTCGATGAACTGCCTGCTTGCCCGGCGCTCTGGGTTCCGGGTTCCGCTGCGCGGCCCCGGAATGACGGCGCGCGCGATTGTCCTCCCCGTGCGAGGGAAGGCCGATCTCATATGGTAAGGCACTGCGAGAAGGGGCACGACAGGTGCACCTTTAGGACGTGTCGTGATACTCGACCGGAACGGCGGCGGATATGGCGAGCCTTTCGATGAGCGCGCCCAGGCCATGGATCGCGCGGCCCTCATTCCCCGCCTCGTCGGACGCCTGCCCCCGATGCAGGAACGACAGGCGGCACAGATGCGCCGCGATGGCCCGCATGTAGAGCCCGAATGCCCTGAGCGAATCTGCAAGGTCCTCCGCATCGAAAGGATTGCTGCCGAAGCCGGCCGGCATCGGGACGGGCGACCAGGGTCTGCGGGCGAAGCTGCGGAGCGTGCCTTCGACGTAGGCGCTCAGCAGCGCATTCGCCTGCCAGGCGGCCCACAGCACGCACCAGCGGACCCAGAACGAGCGGCCGGCGGCCTGTTCGGCCATATCGGCGATCGAGAACAGGCGCATGACGATCCGCGCCATCTCCGCCTGCTCCCTCCCCGCCTTCGCCCTCCAGCCCATCACCGGCTCCTGTTTGACCGGACATAGTTTCGGGCATGTCGGCAGGGGTGGGGATGGAAAAAGTTTCTGCTGTGAGAATCTCCAAGCGGGACAAAGGGTTGCGGGAGAGGGAGCGAAAATCGATCCATCTGAAGGCTCACTTTCCTTCGCACAACCTGCCCTCTCGCGCGCCCCCTCCACCACGCTTCGCGTGGTCCCCCTCCCCCGTGAACGGGGGAGGATACGCGCTCAGCCGTCGCGCTTTTCTAACCCTCGATGAAGGCAGCCACGGGAGATGCGGTGGCACCTTATCCTCCCCCGTTTACGGGGGAGGGGGACCACACGCAGTGTGGTGGAGGGGGCGCGGGAACAGGGAACATTGCGCAGTAGGTCGAGAGCGCCCGGCAGGGGTGTCGGGTCCGTTTTGCCAAGGATCGTCGTCCTCAACGAGATTGCGAGGCGTTCAAATCCGATAGAGTTGGTGACGGCGCGGGTGCGGGGACCTATGTATGTGGATGTGCCGGTATCCGGCTGGGTGAGCACAAGATGAGCAGAGCAACAACATTGGCGGCGTCGAGCGAAGCACCGGCGATCGGGCGCTTCGACAATTCCTATGCGCGGCTGCCCGCGGGCTTCCATGCCGCGGCGGAGCCTGCGCGTGCGGCAGGCCCGCGTCTGGTGAAGTTCAACCGGGAGCTGGCTGCCGAACTCGGCCTCGATGTCGCGGGCATCGACGACGCGACGCTGGCTGCCATCTTCTCCGGCAACGCGATACCCGAGGGCGCGGAGCCGGTCGCGCTGGCCTATGCCGGCCACCAGTTCGGCCATTTCGTGCCGCAGCTCGGCGACGGCCGGGCGATCCTGCTCGGCGAGGTGGTCGACACGACCGGCCGCCGCCGCGACATCCAGCTCAAGGGCGCGGGGCCGACGCGCTTCTCGCGCAATGGCGACGGGCTGGCGGCGATCGGCCCGGTGCTGCGCGAATATCTGGTCTCCGAAGCGATGGCGGCCCTCGGCGTGCCGACGACGCGCTCGCTGGCCGCCGTCACGACAGGCAATCCAGTCTATCGCGAGACCCGCCTGCCGGGCGCGGTGGTGACGCGCGTGGCCGCGAGCCATATCCGCGTCGGCACCTTCCAGTATTTCGCCGCGCGCAGCGACGTCGACGCGATCCGCACGCTGGCGGACCATGCCATCGACCGCCACTATCCTCAGGCGAGCGAGGCCGCCAACCGCTATCTCGCGCTCTACGAGGCGATCCTTGCCCGGCAGGCGGCGCTCATCGCCAGATGGATGCAGCTGGGCTTCATCCACGGCGTCATGAATACGGACAACATGTCGATCGCCGGCGAGACGATCGACTACGGCCCCTGCGCCTTCATGGACGAATACCATCCGGCCAAGGTGTTCTCGTCCATCGACCGGCATGGCCGCTACGCCTTTTCCAACCAGCCGCACATCGCGCTGTGGAACCTCGCGCGGCTGGCCGAGTGCCTGCTGCCGCTGCTGCACGACGATCCGGAACAGGCCGTGCCGATGGCGCAGGAGGCGCTAGGGGTGTTCCTGCCGGCCTTCGAGGCGCACTATGTCGACGGCATGCGCCCCAAGCTCGGCCTGACCAGCGCGCGCGACGAGGACAAGGCTCTGGTGAAGGGCCTGCTTGAAACGATGGCGGCCGGCGGCGCCGACTTCACGCTGACGTTCCGCACGCTGGCCGGTGACGCGGCCCTTCTCCCGCAGGATGTCGCGCGATCGGCGACGCGCAAGCTCTTCGCCGATCCTGCCGGCTTCGACGCCTGGGCGCGGCTGTGGCTGGAGCGCCTGGCGCTGGAGAATGTTTCGGCCGAGACGCGTGTTGCGCTGATGAACCGGGCCAATCCGAAGTTCATCCCGCGCAACCATCTGGTCGAGGAACTGATTGCCGCGGCGATCGAACGCGACGATTTCGGCCCGTTCCACGAGATGCTGGCGGTGGTCACGCATCCCTACGACGAGCAGCCGGGCATGGAGCGCTACGCCGAGCCGCCGCAGCCGGAAGAGCGCGTGCTGCAGACATTCTGCGGAACCTGAGGACCTGAATGGCAGCCGGTGATGACGCCCAGCGCACTCTCTTCCATCCCTTCGAGACCGGCGACATGGACGTGCCGGGCAAAGGCGCGCGGGTGCTGTTCCTCGGCGCCGAGCCCGGCTTTCGCCTGCCGGAGGGCTTCGCTGCCGAGCTCACGCTCGTGCAAGGGTTTCGCCCGGATTTCCTCAAGCTGAAGGCCGGCCGGCACAGGGTCGTGCCGGTGGCGGACGGGGAGGGATACGATCTCGTCCTCGTCTTGACGGGCAAGCACAAGGGGTTGAACGAGATCCTGATCGCCGAGGCGATGCGGCGCGGTTCGCCGGCGTCCGTCATTCTCGTGGCCGGCAGCAAGGACGACGGCATAGCCAGCCTGCGCAAGCGGCTGGAGGCGCTGGCTCCGATTGAGGGAAGCCTCTCCAAGTTCCACGGCCAGGCTTTCTGGCTGCATCGGCCGGCGGATGCGCGCGCTGTGGCCGCCATGCTGGAGAACCCCCACAGGGAGGCTCTCATCGGCGGCCGCTTTCGCGCAACCCCCGGCATGTTCTCGCACGACCGTATCGACGCCGGTTCGCGGCTCCTGGCGCAGCATATACCGCCCGATCTCTCGGGCGCGGTGGCGGACTTCTGTGCCGGCTGGGGCTATCTTGCCGCCGAGGCCCTGGAGCGATGCGCGGGCGTCGCCTCGCTCGATCTGTTCGAGGCCGATTTTGCTTCACTGGAAGCCGCGAAGCTCAACCTTGCCGACGCGCGCGTGCCGGTGGGCTTCCACTGGGCCGATCTCGCTTCCGAGCCCGTGCCGCGCAAGTTCGATGCGATCGTCATGAACCCGCCGTTCCACCAGGGGCGCGCGGCGGACCCGGCTATCGGCAATGCGATGATCCGCGCCGCGAGCGCGGCGCTCAAGCCGAACGGCCGGCTCTATATGGTCGCCAATCGCGGCCTGCCGTACGAGGCGGCGTTGTCCGCGGGCTTCCGTCAGTCCGGCGAGCTCGTTCGCGACCAGACCTACAAGGTGCTGTGGGCGCGGCGCTGATCAGTCTTGTCCGAGGCGGGAGTGCTCGAAGGCAAGGATGACCACGATCGCGATCACGAAGGGGATGATCAGGTAGAGCAGGCGGAACACGACGAGCGCTGCGATCACGTCGGCCGGATCCATCTCCGACAGCGCATGCACGAAGACGAGTTCGAGCACGCCGAGCCCGCCCGGCGCATGCGACAGGAGCGCGACCGAGAACGAGATCAGGAAGATGCCGAGGATGACGAGATAGCCGGGATTTCCGGCATCGGGCAGGGCGAAATAGACGATACCCGCCGCGCCGATGATCTCGATCGGTCCGATCACCAGCTGCCGCGCCACGATCGACGGCGACGGATAGCTCAGCTGAAAACCCCTGATATTGAGCGGCCGCAGCTTCAGCAGGCTGCCCGCCACATAGAGGCCGATCAGGGCCAGCAGAAGATAGCCGGTGCCGCGCGAGAAATCGGTCGGCAGGATATCGACGAACCTGTCGACGATCTCCGGCTCGATCACGAGGACGAGCCCGGTCAGGAACAGCACCCCGATGGCGAAGGTGAAGGAGCAGAAGGCGACGAGCACGCCGACCTCCGCCATGGTCAGCCCCTTCGACCCATAGGCCCTGTAGCGTACCACGGCGCCCGACAGCACCG
Source organism: Mesorhizobium australicum (assembly GCF_900177325.1). Lineage (NCBI taxonomy): Bacteria > Pseudomonadati > Pseudomonadota > Alphaproteobacteria > Hyphomicrobiales > Phyllobacteriaceae > Mesorhizobium > Mesorhizobium australicum. The sequence goes on from NZ_FXBL01000004.1 coordinate 1,091,316, forward strand.
AGGCCCCGACATTGTGCGAGATCGCATAGGTGGTGAAGGAGCCGATGGTGATGAACAGCCACGGCACCTTCCGGTTCAGGTATTTCAGCGCGATGTTGTCGTAGCCGGCGAGCGCGCCGTAGGCGACGAAGGTGGAGAGGATCGCCAGAAGCCAGCTGTGCAGCGAAATCCGCGCGAAGCTGGTCGTCATCTCTTCAAGGGAGACACCGCGCAGTTCGTGATAGAGCAGCCAGATCGAGAAGACCACGGCCGCGCTGCCGACGATCGGCCAAAAGAACTTCCTGAGCTTCATTCCGCCCGGCGCCACCTCATCGGAGTGAATGGGTCCGCGATCCCGCCCCGCGAACTGCGAATGGCTGGTGATGAACGCTCAAAATAGCCGGGTCAAGGCAAAAAGCCTTGAGGTTGGGGTGACGATCAGTGAACCGTGGCGCCCGCGGCGACCGGCCGGGTATCCAACCCCATCGCGGCCAGGGGACCCGGCCGTCCGTAGAGGAAGCCCTGCACCACGTCGCACCCCGCGGCGCGCAGCAGCGTCGCCTGGTCCTCCGTCTCGACGCCTTCCGCGATCGTGCGCACGCCGAGCGCGCGCGAGAGGCCCACGATGGTCGATACCACCGCGCCGCCATTGTCCTTGTCGATGCGGTTGACGAAGGAGCGGTCGATCTTGAGCTTCTGGAAGGGGAAGTCGATCAGGTAGCTGAGGTTCGAATAGCCGGTGCCGAAATCGTCGACCGCGACGGAAATGCCCATGTCGCCCAGCTGCCGCATGACCTGGGCCGCGCGCTCACGGTCCTGCATCATGGCCGTCTCCGTCACCTCCAGCTCCAGCCGCGACGGGTTCACGCCCGTCTCGGCGATGACGGCGCGGACGCGCGAGACGAAGTCCTTGGTCATCATCTGCACCGGCGAGATGTTGACCGCGATGGACATGTCCTGAGGCAGCGACTTGAGGTCCGTACAGGCCTTGCGCAGCACCCACTCGCCGATCGGCACGACCATTCCGGTCTCCTCGGCGACCGGCACGAACTCCGCCGGCGGAATCATGCCGCGCTTGGGGTGCCGCCACCGCAGCAGGGCCTCGTAGCCGATCACCCTGTCGGTGGCGAGGTCATGTTGCGGCTGGTAGTACACGTCGAAGTCGCCGCGCTGGAAGGCGGCATGCAGCTCGGATTCGATCCACTGCCGGTAGTCTGCGATCTGTCCCATGTCGGGGTGGAACACCGACCAGTTGCCGATGCCGCTCGCCCTCGCATTCTGCAGCGCGAGGTTGGAGCGCCGCAGGAGCACGATCGGGTCGCGCCCGTCCTTCGGCATGGCGACCATGCCCACCGACAGGTTCACCGACTGCAGGTGCGTCGTCAGGCGATAGGGCTCCATCATGGTCTCGATGAGCCTCTCGACCATCCGGTCGATCGAAAGGATGCGCCCGTCCGGAACCAGGATCGCGAACTCGCCCGCGCCGATGCGGCCGATCTCGGATCCCGGCGGCACGTGGTCGCGCAGGCGCGTGGCGAAGGCGCGGATCAGTTCGTCGCCCTGCGTGTAGCCGATGGCGTCGTTGATCTGCTTGAAGCGGTCGATGTCGATGTCGATCAGGAAGACGGGCTTTCCGTCCTGCACGGTCGCCGCGGCGGCGGCCGCGATCCTGCCGATCATGGCCTGGCGCGAATGCAGGCCGGTCAGCTTGTCCACCTGCGTCTCGTTGTGGACGAAGCTGGCGGACTCGTCGATGCCCGCGAAGAAGGACAGCGAGGAACCCGCCGCTGCGAGCGCGCAGAGCGAGGCGATGATCCCGCCCAGCGCCGAGGGCGTCATACCGCCCAGCTGCGCGCCGAAGCCCATACGCAGCGCCCACAGGCCGAGCACGAAGCTGGATATGCCTGCGGCGGCGATGGTGATCAGCCGGAACAGCGGACTGCGAGTCGGATTTGCATACGTCTGCATGCGTGAATCATCCTGAAGCGGGCTATCCGTATAGGAAATCCCCTTAAAGTCGGTTTCCAGCTATCGTTAGCATTTGCTGAACGCGGAGAATGCGGTCAGGCGCCGTCGTCCGTCCGCTTCAGTTCGTCCAGCGTCGGCATCGAGACGATGTGGTAGCCGGAATCGACGTAGTGGATCTCTCCTGTCACCCCGCCCGACAGGTGCGAGAGCAGGTAGAGGGCCGAGCCGCCCACTTCCTCCAGGCTCACCGTTCGCCTGAGAGGGGAGTTGCGCGCCTGGTAGGAGAACATGTGGCGGGCGTCCGAGATGCCGGCGCCGGCGAGCGTGCGCACCGGTCCGGCGGAGATCGCATTGACGCGGATGTTGCGCGGCCCGAAATCGTTCGCGAGGTAGCGCACGCTGGCCTCGAGCCCGGCCTTGGCGACGCCCATGACGTTGTAGTTCGGCATCACCCGCACCGAGCCGGCATAGGTGAGCGTGATCATCGAGCCGCCCTCGTTCATCATCGCGGCGGCCTTGCGCGCGACCTCGGTGAACGAATAGCAGGAGATCACCATCGTGCGGATGAAGTTCTCCTTCGTCGTGTCGGCATAGAGGCCCTTCAGCTCGTTCTTGTCGGAGAAGCCGATGGCGTGGACGATGAAGTCGATCGTGCCCCATTCGGCCTTCAGCGCGTCGAACACGCTGTCGACGGAGGCGCTGTCCTCGACGTCGCAGGGCAGGACGAGCTTCGCGCCGACCTTCTCGGCCAGCGGCCTGACGCGACGTCCGAAAGCCTCGCCCTGATAGGTGAAGGCCATCTCCGCGCCCTGCGCGTGAAGCGTCTGGGCGATGCCCCAGGCAATGGAATGATCGTTCGCGACCCCCATGATCAGGCCGCGCTTGCCCTTCATCAGTCCGTTCATCTGTGAACTGCCCTCAGTCTGCCACGCGCTGGAAGACCAGCGTCGCATTGGTGCCGCCGAACCCGAAGGAATTGGACAGGACGGTGTCGATCCTCGCATTGTCGATCCGCTTGCGCACGACCGGCATGCCTTCGAATTCGGGATCGAGCGTCTCGATGTGGGCGCTTTCACCGATGAAGCCAGCCTGCATCATCAGGATCGAATAGATCGATTCCTGCACGCCGGCCGCTCCCAGCGAATGGCCGGTGAGCGACTTGGTGGAGGAGATGTGCGGGAGCGCGTCGCCGAACACCTCGCGGATGGCGCCCATCTCCTTCGAATCGCCGACCGGCGTCGAGGTGCCGTGGGTGTTGATGTAATCGACCGGTCCCTTCACGGTCGCCAGCGCCTGACGCATGCAGCGCACCGCGCCTTCGCCTGAAGGGGCCACCATGTCGTAGCCGTCCGAGGTGGCGCCATAGCCGGTGAGCTCGCAATAGATCTTGGCGCCGCGCGCCTTGGCGCGTTCGTATTCCTCGAGCACCAGCACGCCGGCGCCGCCCGCGATCACGAAGCCGTCGCGGTCGACGTCGTAGGCGCGCGAGGCGACATCCGGCCGGTTGTTGAACTTGGAGGACATCGCGCCCATCGCGTCGAACAGGTTCGACATCGTCCAGTCGAGGTCCTCGTGGCCGCCGGCGAACATCACGTCCTGCTTGCCCCACTGGATCATCTCGGCCGCGTTGCCGATGCAGTGCGCCGAGGTGGAGCAGGCCGACGAGATCGAATAGTTGACGCCGTGGATCTTGAACCACGTGGCGAGCGTCGCGGACGCCGTCGAGGACATGGCCTTCGGCACGGCGAACGGACCGATCCGCTTCGGGCTGTTGTTCTTGATGGTGGTCTCAGCCGCCTCGACGATGATTCGGGTCGAGGGGCCGCCCGAGCCCATGATGATGCCGGTGCGCTCGTTGGTAATGTCGCCCTCTTCCAGCCCCGCATCCGCGATGGCCTGCTGCATGGCGACGTGGTTCCAGGCGCCGCCCTTGTGCAGGAAGCGCAGGGCGCGACGGTCGACAAGGTCCGTGGGATCGAGCGTCGGCGCGCCCCAGACCTGGCAGCGGAAGCCGTGTTCGGCGAAATCCGGCGAAAAGCTGATGCCCGACTTCGCATCGCGCAGGGATTCGCGCACCTCGTCCGCATTGTTGCCGATCGACGATACGATGCCGAGACCGGTGACGACGACTCGTCTCATGGAATGCTCCTTGTGCCGTGTGCCGCCGCGCTAGGCCGCTGCTTCCTGCTTGGCGAGGCCGACCTTCAGGTCGGTCGCCGTATAGATGGTCTCGCCGTCCGCCTTCAGCCAGCCGTCGGCGATGCCGAGCACCAACCGCCCGCGCATCACGCGCTTGAAGTCGACGCCGTATTCGACCAGCTTCGTCTTCGGCGTGACCATGCCCTTGAACTTCACCTCTCCGGTCGAGAGCGCCATGCCCTTGCCCGGTTCGCCGAGCCAGCCGAGATAGAATCCCGTAAGCTGCCACAGCGCGTCGAGGCCGAGACACCCTGGCATGATCGGATTGTCGATAAAATGGCAGGGGAAGAACCAGAGGTCGCGATGAATCGCGAAATCGGCGCGGATGAAGCCCTTGTCGAACGCCCCGCCGGTCTCGCTGATGTCGGTGATGCGGTCGAACATCAGCATCGGCGGATAGGGAAGTTGAGCGTTGCCAGGGCCGAACAACTCGCCCTTCGCGCAGGCGAGGAGCTCGTCGTAGCCGTAGCTGGATTTCTTTTCGGCCATGTGGTCTCCCGTCGAAGCTCCCTGATCGAAGCGCATTCTTGTCTTTGCACGCGCATCCTCGCCGGGCTTCGCGACGAAGGAAACTGCCGGCTTCGATTAGCTTGCCGGGTCGGAGCGGTCAATGTGCCGCTATTGATCGCTGGCGGTTCCCGGAATATATGCTGGAAAAAGCGGCGTTCGCCCGGGGTTCGGGCCGTCGCCGCGTGGCCGGCTTCGGACGGCGGTTCGGAAGGAAATGGACAAGGCGACCCAAACGATCGGACCTGATGTCGAGACGCGTGTGCGCGAGGCGGGGCTTCGCCCCACGCGGCAACGCGTTTCCCTCGCATCGCTGCTGTTCGCCAAGGGCGACCGCCATCTGACGGCCGAGGAGCTTCACGAGGAAGCGCTGGGCGTCGGCGTCGCGGTGTCGCTCGCCACGGTCTACAACACCTTGCACCAGTTCACCGAAGCCGGGATGCTGCGCATCCTGGCCGTCGAAGGGGCGAAGACCTATTTCGACACCAACACGTCCGACCATCATCATTTCTATGTCGAGGGCGAGAACAAGGTTCTCGACATCGAGGCCGGGCCGGTGACCGTGAGCAACGTGCCGGCGCCGCCGCCCGGCATGGAGATCGCCAACATCGACATCGTCATCCGCCTGCGCCCGAAGCGCGGCCGCTGACGCTTACTCAGTCTTCGATCGTTTCGTCCGGATAAGCGCCCCAGATCAGGTTCTGCGGCACCCAGCCCTTGTAGCGGTCGAACCGCATCTGGCACCAATTGCCGTTGCAGGTCTGGATTTCGCCCATGGCGCCGGGCTCGATCGTGGCGACCAGCCGCGCATCCTCGGCCGGATCGGCGCGCATCTGGATCGTGGTCTCCTTGCCCTTGAACCAGGGAGCCGCGATGCCGCTGCGCTTGCCCGACAGCAGCGACTGGTTGATCCAGCCCTCCGTGCCTTCCGAATCGCGGATGCGCCGCCAGTTGTCGTATTCCTGGATGATCTCGACCGGCAGGCCGGACTTCAGATACATCCACTCGACAGGATAGTTGCGGCCGGGCCCGATGCGCAGGTTCACGCGGCCGGATTTCAGCGTGACGAAGCGGGGAAGGGGCAGGCCGCTCTTGTTGGGGCCGACCGCCTGCGCCGCGGCCTCGCCCACCGACGGCAGCACCGGGGAGGCGACGTTGAGCGCGAAGCCTGCCAGACCCGCGCAAAGAGCCAGTCGAAGCGACAGATAACGCGACACGATCCACTCCTGACACCGCGAGGCGCCGCACCCCGCGCGACGCCTTTTTCTTTGTCATCACCCGCGGGGCTTGTTAGAGAGAGGCCGGGCGGGCGCTGGCTACGAATGTCGCCGGTCTTGGTTAAAGAGGTCTCAACAGGACCCGGGATGCCGCCCTCGAAGAGGAAATAATGCCGGGGAAGAAGAAGCCTCTCGTCGTCATCACGCGCAAGCTGCCGGATCCGGTCGAGACCCGGATGCGCGAACTGTTCGACGCGCGGCTGAACCTCGACGACCATCCGATGAGCCAGCCCGAACTGGTGGCGGCGATTCGCGAGGCGGACGTGCTCGTCCCGACCGTCACCGACCGCATCGACGCGGCCCTGATCGCCCAGGCCGGACCGAACCTGAAGCTGATCGCCAATTTCGGCAACGGCGTCGACAATATCGACATCCCCGCCGCCCAGAAGCAGGGCATCACCGTCACCAACACGCCGAATGTCCTCAACGAGGACACCGCCGACATGACGATGGCGCTGATGCTCGCCGTGCCGCGCCGCCTCGTCGAGGGCGCGAACGTGCTGCAGGGCGACGGCGGAGCCTGGCAGGGCTGGTCGCCGACCTGGATGCTCGGCCGCCGCATCTGGGGCAAGCGCCTGGGTATCGTCGGCATGGGCCGCATCGGCACTGCGGTCGCCCGCCGCGCCAAGGCCTTCGGCCTGTCGATCCATTATCACAACCGCAAGCACGTCGCGCCCGCGATCGAGGAGGAACTCGAGGCCACCTACTGGGAGAGCCTCGACCAGATGCTGGCGCGCATGGACATCGTGTCGGTCAACTGCCCGTCGACGCCGGCGACCTATCACCTGCTCTCGGCCCGCCGGCTCGCGCTGATGCAGCCGACGGCCTATGTCGTCAACACCGCCCGCGGCGAGATCATCGACGAGGACGCGCTGGTGAAGATGATCGAGCAGGGCAAGCTCGCGGGCGCCGGCCTCGACGTCTTCGCCCACGAGCCGGCGGTGAGCCCGAAGCTGGTGAAGCTCGCCAGGAAGGGCAAGGTCGTGATCCTGCCGCACATGGGCTCGGCGACCCTCGAAGGCCGCATCGACATGGGCGAGAAGGTGATCATCAACATCCGCACCTTCTTCGACGGCCACCGGCCGCCGGATCGCGTGCTGCCGATCCGGAACTAGGCCGCCAAGGCCGACGGCATCAGGCGGCGCATTGCCGCCTTCTCCGCTTCCAGCACGACCATCAGCGCCACGCCGATGCCGACGATCAGGAGGCCGTCGGCGAACGAGATCGGCGCGCTTCCGAACAGGGAGTGCATGAACGGCGCGTAGGTGAAGGCCAGTTGGGCGGCGACGACGGCGGCGATCGCGCCCAGCACGGCCGGCGTGCCCATGGCCCCGATCAGGCTGAACGATGTCGTGTGCAGGTAGCGGACGTTGAAGAGGTAGAAAATCTCCATCACCACCAGCGTGTTCACCACCATGGTGCGCGCCGCAGCCTCGCCCAGCCCCTGCCGCATTGCATATTCGTAGACGAAGAAGACGCCGGCCGTGAACAGCAACGAGACCAGCACGACCCGCCATACGAGGAATCTCGACAGGATGGGCTCGTCCCGTCGGCGCGGAGGGCGGCGCATCACGCTCGGCTCCGACCGCTCGAAGGCCAGTACCAGGCCAAGCGTGACTTCGGTGACCAGGTTGACCCACAGGATCTGGACCGGCGTCATCGGCAAGGCGAGGCCGAACGCGATGGCGAGGATGACGCACAACGTCTCGCCCCCGTTGGTGGGCAGAGTCCAGGCGATGACCTTGCGGATATTGTCGTAAACCGTCCGGCCTTCCTGCACGGCGGCGACGATCGAGGCGAAATTGTCGTCGACCAGCACCATCTCCGCCGCTTCCTTGGCGGCTTCCGTACCCTTGCGGCCCATGGCGACGCCGACATCCGCCTGCTTGAGCGCCGGCGCGTCGTTGACGCCGTCTCCCGTCATGGCGACGATGTGGCCCTCCGCCTGCAGGGCGCGGACGATGCGAAGCTTGTGTTCCGGCGTGGTGCGGGCGAACACGCTGACGCGGCCTACGAGCCCGCGCAGTTCGTCGTCGGAAACTGCGTCGATCTCGCGCCCTTCGACCGCCACCGGATCGTCGGCGATGGCGAGCTGCCTGGCGATCGCAGCGGCGGTGCCGACATGGTCGCCGGTGATCATCTTGACGGCGATGCCGGCCGAGCGGCAGGCGGCGATCGCTTCCACGGCCTCTTCGCGCGGCGGATCGATCAGCCCGACGGTGCCCAGCAGGACCAGGTCTCCGTTCTGCACGGCGTCGAAGGACAGCCGTTCGGTATCCGGCCGCGCGGGCATTTCCGCGAAGGCGAGCACGCGCTCGCCCTGGCTTGCGGCATGTGCGATGCGGGCGCTCCAGTCGTCCATGTCGATCGCCGTCTCGGATCCGTCCTGTGCCTGGGCGCGGCACATGCCGATGACGCGCTCGGGCGCGCCCTTGACGAAGACGCGTCGCTGGCCACCCGGGCCCTCGTGGAGCGTCGCCATGAAGCGGTGCCGGGCATCGAAGGGGATCTCGTCGATCCGGCTCCACTGTTCGCGGATCGTCTCGGCATGCAGCCCTCCCTTGGCGGCGAGCGTTGCGAGAGCGCCCTCCATCGGATCGCCGACGACCCGCCACTGACCGTCCCGTTCGACGACTTCGGCGTCGTTGCAGAGATGCGCCGCGAGAAAGAGGCGGTCGCGCGCTTCCTCGCTCGGCGATCCGCTCTCCAGCACGCCGTCGGGCGCGTAGCCGGAGCCGGTAACGAGCGTCTCGCCCGACGCGGTGGTGACGCGGCGCGCCGTCATCTCGTTCCGGGTCAGCGTGCCGGTCTTGTCGGAGCAGATCACGGAGGTGGCGCCGAGTGTCTCCACCGCCGGCAGGCGGCGCACGACAGCGTTGCGCGCGGCCATGCGCTGCACGCCGATGGCCAGCGTGATGGTGATGACCGCCGGCAGGCCTTCGGGAATCGCGCCGACCGCGAGCGCGACGACGACCAGCAGCGCGTCGACCCATGCATAGCCGCGAAACAGGACCGCGAAAGCGTAGACGATCGCCGCCATCGATATCGCGAACCAGGTGAACAGCCGGCCGAAATGATCGATCTGCTTCAGCAGCGGCGTGGTGAGCGGCGAGACGCGGCTCAGCAAGGCCGAGATGCGGCCGATCTCGGTCTGCGCCCCGGTCGCGACGGCGACGCCGATGGCCTGACCCGTCGCCACCAGTGTGCCGGAATAGAGCATGGAGAAGCGGTCGCCGAGCGGCGCATCCGCCGGCACCCGGCGCTCCCGCTTTTCGACTGCGACGGACTCGCCCGTCAGGATCGCTTCGTCGGCAAGCAGGCCGCGCGCGCGAACAATGCGCAGGTCCGCCGGCACCTTGTCGCCCGCCTCCAGCGCCACGATGTCGCCGGGCACGATCTCGCGGGCGTCGACCGAATGCCGCTCTCCGCCGCGCAGCACGATGGCATGCGGCGCGATCATGTCGCGGATGGCATCCAGCGCCCGTTCGGCGCGGCCTTCCTGCACGTAGCCGACGATGGCGTTGATCAGCACCGCGGCGACGATCACCGTCGCGTCGATGATGTGCCCCAGCATGGCCGCCGCGACCGACGCCAGAAGCAGGAAATAGATCAGCGAACTGTTGAACTGGCCGAGGAAGCGCAGAAGCGGATGGACGCGGGGCGGGGCAGGCAGCTCATTCGCCCCCTGGCTTGCGAGCCGTCTCGACGCCTCGGCCGGATCGAGGCCGTCCGCTCGTGTCGCGAACGCCTCGATCACCGCGTCAGGCGGCTCCGCATGCCATGCGCTGTCGAGGGGCGGGTTCCGGACGGGCCTGTCCGCGCGAGCCTTCTGCATCCCGTGCCGGTCTCCGTCCCGTCAATGCGCCGTATAGGCGCCGTCGACGAGATGGTAGCTTCCGGTGATGAAGCTGGCCGCGTCTGACAGGAGGAAGCAGGTGAGCGCCGACACCTCCTCGGGCCGGCCGATGCGGCCGATCGGATGAAGCCCCGCAAGCGCGCCGAGCGTTTCGGCGTCGAGATTGTTGGAGAGCAGCGGCGTGTCGATGTAAGCCGGGCCGACCGCGACGACACGGATTCCTTGCGTCGCGTATTCGAGGGCCGCGGTCTTGGTGAGGCCGAGCAGGGCGTGCTTGGCGGTGACATAGGCGCTGGAGCCGGGCGTGCCGACGGAACCGAGGATGGAGGCCATGTTCACGATCGCGCCTCCGCCGGACTTCAGCATCGCGGCGATCTGGTATTTGAGGCCGTAGAAGACGCCGTTGAGGTTGATGTCGATCACCGACTTCCAGCCGTCCAGCGGGTAGTCGGCGACGGGCGCGATGGGGCCGCCGATGCCGGCATTATTCACCGCGAGATGCAGAGCGCCGTAGGTCTCGACGGCGAAGGCGACCATATGCTCGACCTCTTCGGCGACAGCCACGTTGACGGCGAAGGGCTCGGCCGTGCCGCCCGCGGCGCGGATCGCCTCGACCACCTTGCCGGCATGCGTCTTGTCCAGATCCGCGACGATCATCTTGGCCCCGCCTCGTGCGAGATCCTTCGCGATCGCCTCGCCGATGCCCGACGCGCCGCCGGTCACGATTGCCACCTTGCCGTTGAAGTCGGTCATTACCTGTCTCCTTGATCCGTTCTCGACCTCCCGATGCGTTCCTCCCGCCGGATCGTGATCGCGGGATTGGAGCTATCCCGAGTGCACTGTCCGCGCCTTGATTGACATCAAGATGAAGCAGTACCGCCTTGGCGGTCGCCGTGCCTGCCAAGGCCTGCGAGGCGGCGGATTCTCGCGAATCCGTCAGGTCAGCGCGGGGAGGCTGGCTTTTCCGATCCGGTATCCAGCCGTGAAGCCGTTCCGCCGGCGTCCACCTTTGCGAGGGTGTCGCGAAAGGAGGCGAAATGCGTGCGATCCATCCGAACCGCCACCGGCGTTTCCCAGCCCATTTCCTTTGCCACGATCAGGCCGAGGAGCAGGATCGCGTCAGGCTCGTGCATGACGATGGCGGCCGGCGCGTGGCCGTTGTGGACGAGTTCGAGCAGGACTGCGGAGGCCGACGACGAGCCGATGGTGCCGGGCAGGAAGAGAACCTTGTCGGCGATGCAGTCGCCATGCTGCGGGTGGCGCACGTCGGCGATCCGGCCCGTCTTCGGATCGACCCCGCCCCAGAAGCTGATCGGCGCGTCGAGGACCAGGGCCTCGCCTTCGCCGCCGCGGCCCCCGACGAGGATTTCGCCCGGTAACCCGCTCATCAGGATGCGGCCGCCAGGACCGGCCTGCCCGACACCGCGCTCTCGACGCAGTCGGCGAGCGAGCCGTAAAGAACGCCGTATCCGGTGTTGCCGGGGGCGTAATGCGCGAACTTGCCGGAATTGGTCATCAGCACTCCGCCGGGGAGCTCGTCCATGATCGGCGTGACCACCACGCAGGTGTCCGCGACGATGGTGACGCCGGCTGCTTCCAGGCCGCGCCGGAGCCCGCATTTGTCGAGATGTGCGAGCGTGTGGCGGCCGGTGCAGGCATAGAACGGCACAGCGAGCCGCCGGCCCGCGATCAGCTTCGCCAGTTCCTCGAACTCGCGCGGCGACAAATGCGGGCTGCCGATCGCGACCGCGTCGATCCGGTCGGCCCGGTCCGCCGTCGAGAGCCGCAACTGCGCCTCGCGCGCCATCGCCTGCGTCACGCGGATCGTGCGTTCCGGCAGGTCTCCGCCAAGGGCTGTCGCAAGGTCGGGCGCTTCCGGGGTGACGCCCGCGACATGGAACAGTCCGACGGAGCCGGAAGAGGCGGCGGCCGCGCCGAACGCCTTCAGGGCGTCTTCTCCCGGATGCTTGGCCACGCCGGCGACGACGCCCACATCGTTGCCCGCCTCGCGGCCATAGAGGCTGCCCAGCACCGGCCAGGCGATCTCGGAAGCGAGAAAGGCGGGCGGCAGGCCGGAGACGTCGAACACGAAGCGGGCCCGCCTGTTCTCCGCCCGGTGCAGCCCGTAGTCCGGCGCGCAACCGGCGATGGCGCAGGCGATGTCGAGGAAATCGCCATAGCGGTTCGTCCGAGCGCCGAGGACGGAGTTGCAGAAGACGACCGCGTTCGACTCGCCCCAGGCGACATCCGTGCCGAGAGCGGGGCGATGACCGGCCTGGTAGGGCGCGCAGGTCCAGCTCGGCTCGCAGCCGAGTGTGCGATAAGCCTCCATCATCCGCCGCGCCATGCCACGCTCATGCTCGGGCAGGCGGTCGCGCGAGCAGCCGGTCAGGTCGAGCGCGCCGACGTTCAGCGTCGCGCGGACCGACACCCTCGCGCCGCCCTCGACCAGCTTTTCGGCGAACAGCGTGCCGGAATCGCCATGATAGAGCGCCCCGTCGATATGTGCCGATGCGATCGGGATCAGCCGCGGCGCAGCAAGCAGCTCCGCCGTGCGCGCCACGATCCGCATCGCCATCGCGACGCCTTCACCTCGCTCTCCCGCTGCCGTCGCGCGCTGGTCGTCGGTGAGGAGAACGGGCACGTCAGGCCGCATCCTTCGGTGCCGAGTAGCGGATGGTGTCGAAGCGCGCGCCGAGCGCGTCGTAGAGTAGCAGTCGGCCGACCAGCGGCTCTCCGGAGCCGGTGATGAGCTTGATGGCCTCCATCGCCTGCAAGGTGCCGATGACGCCGGTGAGCGCCCCTACCACGCCGGCCACGGCGCAGCTCGGCACCATGCCGGCCGGCGGAGCTTCGGGATAGAGATCGCGATAGGTCGGGTTGCTGCGGCCCTTCCCGTCATGCTCCCAGGGGATCAGCACGGTCAACGAGCCGTCGAAGCGCCCGACCGCGCCGGAGACGAGCGGCTTGCGGGCGGCCGCGCAGGCGTCGGCAAGGACATAGCGGGTGTCGAAATTGTCCGATCCGTCGATGACGAGGTCATAGGCGGAGACGATGGCGTCGACATTGGATTGATCGAGCCGGACGGCATGCGTCTCGACGGTCACATGCGGATTGATCCGCCCGACCGTCTCGCCGGCGCTCTCGACCTTGGCCTTGCCGATGGCGGCCGTGTCGTGGATCACCTGCCGCTGCAGGTTGGAGAGCGAGACGGTATCGTCGTCGACGATGCCGAGCGTGCCGACGCCGGCGGCGGCGAGATAGAGCAGCACCGGCGCGCCGAGCCCGCCGGCGCCGACGACCAGCACCCGCGCGCGCTTCAACTTCTGCTGTCCCGGGCCGCCGACCTCGGGCAGCACGATGTGGCGCGCGTAGCGTTCCAGTTCCAGCTCGGAGAGGCGCGTGTCAGCCATGCGCCGTCCCCAGGATGAAATCGGCAACCGCCTTCGCCGCGATGTCGAGATTGCCGTCGAACGTCGCGCCGGAAGCCTTGCGCGGCTTCAGGTCGTGGTCGCCGTCGGTCAGCCATTCGATCCTGATCGCTGGCGACAGCGGATAGCTTGCGACCTCCTCGCGCGTGCCGAACGGGTCGCGCTCGCCCTGGCAGATCAGGGTCGGGCAGGAGAGCTTTTCCAGATGGTCCGTCCGCAGCTTGGCGGGCTGGCCGGGCGGATGGAAGGGATAGCCGAGGCAGACGAGGCCGGCGATCGCGCCCTCCTTGAACTGCTTGTCGGCGATCATGCTCGCCATGCGCCCGCCGAGCGACTTTCCGCCGATGAACAGCGGCCCGCTGCGCTCCACGCTGCCGATGGCGCCAACATATTCACCGATCAGCCGGTTGGCCGGCGCGGGCGGCGGACGGTTGCCACTGCCGTCGCGGCGCGTGGCCATGTAGCCGAACTCGAACCGCGCGACCCGGATGCCGTGGACCGCGATTTTGGCCGCGATCGCATTCATCCAGTCCGAGTCCATCGGTGCTCCCGCGCCATGCGCGAGAAGCAGCGTCGCCTTCGCGGCGGGTGAGCCGTCATGGATGAAATCGGTCATTTTCGGTCTTCCTCGTCGCCGGAGGCTATCGTCCGCCGGGGATCATCGCAATGCATGCCTGCTGCGGCGGCGTTGACACTTGCAATCAACTGCCACGGGAGGCATGAGCGGGCCTCCGCAGAAAGGATCGTCATGGCCGTCGTCTCCAAGAACATCCCCGCGCCCGACCTCGTCTCCATCAGCCGCGCCCTGATTTCGGTATCGGACAAGACGGGCCTGATCGACTTCGTGCGGGCGCTGACGAAGCATGGCGTCGAGATCGTCTCCACCGGCGGCACGCGCAAGGCGATCGCCGAGGCCGGCATCGCGGTGACCGATGTGTCCGAGGTCACCGGCTTTCCCGAGATCATGGACGGCCGCGTCAAGACGCTGCATCCGCTGGTGCATGGCGGCCTGCTCGCGGTGCGCGGCGACCAGGACCACCAGCAGGCGATGCGCGACCACGGCATCCGCCCCTTCGACCTCGTCGTCATCAATCTCTACCCGTTCGAGGACGTGCGCCGCGCCGGCGGCGACTACGCGGCGACCGTGGAGAACATCGACATCGGCGGTCCGGCCATGGTCCGCGCCTCGGCCAAGAACCACGCCTATGTCGGCGTCGTCACCGACCCGGCCGACTATCCGCTGGTGCTGGAGGCGCTGGAGGAGAACACCGGCAGCCTGTCCTACCAGTTCCGCCAGAAGCTGGCGGCCAAGGCCTTCGCCCGCACCGCCGCCTATGACGCCGCCATCTCCGGCTGGTTCGCCGAAACGCTCGCCATCGAGCATCCGGTGTGGCGCGCCTTCGGCGGCAGGCTGGAACAGGTGATGCGCTACGGCGAGAACCCGCATCAGGACGCCGCCTTCTACGTCAACGGCGACCCGCGCCCCGGCGTCGCCACCGCCCGCCAGCTGCAGGGCAAGCAGCTGTCCTACAACAACATCAACGACACGGACGCGGCCTACGAGCTCGTCTCCGAATTCGACCCGGCCCGCACCGCCGCCGTCGCCATCATCAAGCATGCGAACCCCTGCGGCGTCGCCGAGGGCGCGACGCTGAAGGACGCCTATCTCAAGGCGCTCGCCTGCGATCCGGTCTCGGCCTTCGGCGGCATCGTGGCGCTGAACCGGACGCTGGATGCGGAAGCGGCCGAGGAGATCGTCAAGATCTTCACCGAGGTGATCATCGCGCCGGACGCCACCGACGAAGCGGTCGCGATCGTCGCCGCCAAGAAGAACCTGCGCCTGCTCATCGCCGGCTCGCTGCCTGATCCGCGCGCGGCCGGCCTGACCGTGAAGTCCGTTTCAGGCGGCCTGCTCGTCCAGTCGCGCGACAACGGCGCCGTCGACGATCTCGACCTCAAGGTGGTGACGAAGCGCGCCCCGACCGACCGCGAGCTGGCCGACCTGAAGTTCGCTTTCCGCATCGCCAAGCACGTCAAGTCCAACGCCATCGTCTATGTCCGCGACGGCGCGACGGTAGGCATCGGCGCCGGCCAGATGAGCCGCGTCGATTCCTCCCGCATCGCCGCGCGCAAGGCGGCGGACGCTGCCGAGGCAGCCGGGCTGAAGGAGCCGATGACCATCGGCTCGGTCGTCGCCTCCGACGCCTTCTTCCCCTTCGCCGACGGCCTGCTGTCGGCCGTCGAAGCGGGCGCCACGGCGGTCATCCAGCCGGGCGGCTCGATGCGCGACGACGAAGTCATCGCCGCCGCCGACGAAGCCGGCATCGCGATGGTATTCACCGGGATGAGACACTTCAGGCACTGAGGGTTCGGGACGCGATTCAGGCTGCTTCCGCGTTTACCCCGAGCTGGACGCCTGTCGCCTGCTGCAGGGCGGAGATCACCGCGAACAGGCTGGCAGCGGTCGGGTTTCCTTTCGGCCCGAACATCCGCATCAGGCTCTTCGCCGGAATGCCAGAGCGCGTGGCCAGTTCCTCGAAGCCGACTGTCGCGTTGATGAAGCTGCGCAGCACGGCTTTCCCCGTGTCGAGGTCGCCGGAAAGCAGCAGCTCCACCGCGTCGGACAGCAGGGCCGCGCGAAAGGCGGGATCGGCATCCGCACGTGCCTTCATCGTTTCCTTGAAATTCCGAGTCAGTGCCATGGCCACATAATGGTAACGTAAACGATACCATTATACAAAGCCAGGCCGTCATGCCTCCGCCGGCTTGTACTCCCGGCTCCTGATCCACGGCAGCAACACGAGCCCGATCACGAACAGCGCCACGATCGGGGTGACGCCGAGGCGCTGCGCGTCCTGCGTCGACAGGTTGAAAGCCTCCGACGCGAACCAGGCGGTGGCGAAGGCGATGGCGAAGGGGGCGATGAACGAGGTCGCGCGGCCAGAGAGTGCGTAGAGCCCGAAGGCTTCCGTCACCTTGTCGCCCTCGACCTGGTCGACCAGCAGCGTGCGCGAGGCGGCCTGGATCGAGCCGCCGGCCGCGCCGATGAAGGCCCCGGCGATGTAGAAGACGATGTCCGGCAGGGTCGACCCGCTTCCCTCTGCGGCGACCGTCATGAACAGAACTTCGGTCTTGGTGGTCGAGATCACCGTCACGCACCACAGTATCAGGATCAGGATCGAAACGCTGATCACCGGCTTCGGCCCGAAGCGCTGGTCGGCGCGGCCGCCGATCCAGGCGCCCACCGCGCCGGTCAGGTTGGCGAGGATGCCGAAGATGCCGATCTTGATGATCGGCCAGCCGAGCACGCCCGCCGCATAGATGCCGCCGAAAGAATAGAGCGCGTTGAGCGCGTCGCGGTAGAACATCGACGACAAAAGGAAGGAGAAGTAGCTGCGCTGCGAGGGCAGGGTGCGCAGCGTCTCCCACAGCTCGGCAAGGCCGCGTCGCACCGCGCCGGTCGCGGAGCCCCGCCGGCTGACGTCCGGCGTCCAGAGGAACATCGGCAGCACGAAGATCAGATACCACAGCGAGGTGAGCGGTCCCGAAGCCCGGTCGCCCTCATGCGTCGCCGGGTCGAGGCCGAACAGCGGCGACACCCCAAGCAGGGTCTTGCCGGTCTCGGGGCTCGCCGACAGGAAGCCGAGCACGATCACCAGCGAGATCAGACCGCCGACATAGCCGAGGCCCCAGGCGGAGCCGGAGAGGCGGCCGAGCTCGGAGCGCGGCACCAGCGTCGGCATCATCGCATTGTTGAACACGGCGGCATATTCCATGCCGACGAGCGCGATGACGATCGCGAGCACGGCGAAGCCGAGATTGCCCATGCCGGGGGTCGCGTACCAGAGCATCCAGCAGCCGATGAAGCCGAGTATGGAGAACAGCAGGATCCACGGCTTGCGCGGGCCGCTCGCATCGGCGATCGCGCCGAGGATGGGCGATGTCAGCGCGATGATCGCGCCGCCGATGCCGGCCGCATAGCCCCAGTATTCCTGGCCCTCGGCCGGGTTCGACGCCACCTTCGCCGCGAAATAGGGCGCGAAGACGAAGGTGATGATGAGGGTGTGGAAGGGTTGCTGCGCGAAGTCGAACAGCATCCAGCCCCAGATACCGCGCTTCGGGGCGCGTTGCACGACCTGTTCCGCCATCGTCCCATCCTCTCCGGTCAGACGCCGGCCAGATCGTTCATCAGTCCCGCCGCCACCGACAGGCGCGACAGGGTGATGTCGCCGCTCTCGGTGAGCGCCTGCAGCCGCTCGCGAGCGCGGCGGATACGTTCTCCGCCGGCGTCCACCCAGGCCGCCACCGGGTCGTCGGCCGCCGCGTGGTTGCGCAGCGCCGCCACGGCCATCCCCCGCCGGGCGATGCCGATCATGTCATGCGCCCGCGAAAGGGCAAGGCCGTCGTAGTAGTCGGTGGTGACGATCGAGCGGGCCGCATCCTCGATCCTGCCGACCCGGAAATGGGCGTTGAGCGACAGGATCGCCCGCGCCGCGGCATCGGCCGGGACGCCGGCAATGCGGCCGACCAGGGCCATTTCCGGCACCAGTTCCGCATCCGCCAGGGCGGCCAGCCGCTCGGCGAGCCTTAGCGGCGCCCCGGACTGCGCCAGCGCCTCGACGCGGGCGATGTGCCGCGCCTTCATGTCGGGCGCCAGCCATTGCGCGAGCCTCGGCTCGATCGATCGGCGGGCGGCCGCGAGTGCGGCGATGCGCTCAGCAAGCGTGGCCGCTTCGGGATTGCGCACGAACCACGAGGTCTGGCCATGCACCAGCCGGCCGACGCTCTGGTAGAGCTGCAGCTGGACCTGTCCGTCGATCTTCGTGTCGAGCGCGTCGATCTCGGCATAGAGCGCCGGCAGGCCGAACCCGTCGCGCACCAGCACATAGGCCTCGACGATTTCCTGTGGCGCTCCGCCCGTCGCATCCTGCAACCGGCTGACGAAGGTCGGCCCGCCGCGGTTGATCGCGTCGTTGGCGAGCTGCGTCGCGATGATCTCGCGGCGCAGCCTGTGGCTGGCGATCTCGGCGGCGTATTTCTTCTCCATCCGGTCGGGGAAGTAGGCAAGCAGGTCGCGTTCCAGATATGGGTCGTCTGGCAGAGCGCCCGCCACGAGGTCGTCGAGCAGCACCATCTTGGCATAGGCCAGGAGCACGCCGAGCTCTGCCCGCGTCAACGGTTCGTTGCGCGCCGCGCGTTCGGCGAGCGCCATGTCGGAGGGCAGCATCTCCACCTTGCGGTCGAGCAGCTTGCGCGCCTCCAGCCCGGCCATGAAGCGTTGCTGGTGCGGAATGTCGGCGGTGCCGCGCAGCTGGGCGAGCGAGATCGCCAGTGTCTGGTGGTAGTTGTTGGCGAGCACGAGGCTGGCCACCTCCTCGGTCATGGAGGCGAGCAGCTTGTTGCGCGCGGGGCGCGTCAGGCTGCCCTGGCGCATCGCCGTGGCGAAGGCGATCTTGATGTTCACCTCGACGTCGGACGAGTTCACGCCGCCCGAATTGTCGATCGCATCCGAGTTGCAGCGCCCGCCCGCGAGCCCGTATTCGATGCGGCCGCGCTGCGTGACGCCGAGATTGGCGCCTTCGCCGATCACCTTGGCGCGCACCTCGGACCCGGTGACGCGGATCGCGTCGTTGGCGCGGTCGCCGACCTCCTGGTTGCTCTCGGCGGCGGCCTTCACATAGGTGCCGATGCCGCCGAACCAGAGCAGGTCCGCCGGCGCTTTCAGGATCGCGTTCATGATCTCGGCCGGCGAGGCGACCGTCTTGTCGAGCCCGATCGCGGTGGCCGCGGCCTGGCTCAGCGTGACCGATTTCTGCGAGCGCGGGAAGATGCCGCCGCCGGCCGACAGCTTGCTCCTGTCGTAGTCCTGCCACGAGGAGCGCGGCAACGCGAACAGCCGCTCACGCTCGGCGAAGGAGGCCGGTGCGTCCGGGTCGGGGTCGATGAAGATGTCGCGATGGTCGAAGGCGGCGATCAGCCGGGTCTGCCGTGAAAGCAGCATGCCGTTGCCGAACACGTCGCCGGACATGTCGCCGACGCCGACCACGGTGAAAGGCTCGTTCTGGATGTCGCGGTTCATCTCGCGGAAATGCCGCTTCACCGCCTCCCAGGCACCGCGGGCGGTGATGCCCATCTTCTTGTGGTCATAGCCGGCCGAGCCGCCCGAGGCGAAGGCGTCGTCCAGCCAGAAGTCGTAGGCTTGGCTGATCGCGTTGGCGGTGTCGGAGAACGTCGCCGTGCCCTTGTCGGCGGCGACGACGAAATAGGGATCGTCCCCGTCGCGCCGCACCACGTCCTTCGGCGGCACGACGCCGGTCGAATCCAGATTGTCGGTGATCGACAGCAGCGAGGAGACGAAGTTGACATAGGCGCTGGTTCCGGCGGCGAACACCGCGTCGCGGCTGCCGCCGGCCGGCAGCTGCTTGGGAAAGAAGCCGCCCTTCGCGCCGACCGGCACGATGACGGCGTTCTTCACCTGCTGCGCCTTGACGAGGCCGAGCACCTCGGTGCGGTAGTCCTGTGCCCGGTCCGACCATCTGAGGCCGCCGCGCGCCACCGGGCCGAAGCGCAGATGCACGCCCTCGACCTCCGCGCCGTAGACGAAGATCTCGCGCCACGGCTTCGGCTCGGGCAGGCCGCCGACGTGCTTCGAATCGAGCTTGATCGCGAGCGAGACGCCGGGCTTCGCGGGCGCGAAATGGTTGGTCCTGAGCGAGGATTCGATCAGGTTCAGATAGCGGCGGATGATCGTGTCGTCGTCGAGGTTGGGCACCTCGGCCAGGGCGTCGCGGATCGCCGACTTCAGGTGCTTGCTCTCGACATCCCAGTCGTCGGCATGCGCGGGATCGAAGCGGGCGACGAAGAGCGAGTGGAGCGCGCGCGCGATCTGCGGATAGCGGTTCAGCACCCCGGCGATGAATTCCTGGCTCTGCGGGATGCCGGCCTGCTGCAGGTAGCGGCCATAGGCGCGCAGGATGAGGATCGCGCGCGGGTCGAGGCCTGCGGTCTGCGCCAGCGTGTTGAACCCGTCATTGTCCGCCTCTCCGCGCCATACGGACAGGAACACGCTTTCCAGCAGCGCGCCGCCGTCGCCGAGATCGATCGGCCGGCCGAAAGCGTTCTCGATCTCCATGTCGTGCAGGAAGATCGTGTCGCCTTCGCCGTCGGCGATCTCGAACGTGCGCTCGCTGATGACGCGGAAGCCCATGTTCTCCAGCAGCGGCACGCGCCGCGACAGTGACACCGGCGCGCCGAAATGATGGATCTTCAGCGCCGCCTGCTCCGGCGGCTGGTCGCCCTTGCGGTAGTAGTCGATCGCGATCGGGTTGTCCCGGTCGACGCTCGCCGCCCGTCTTGCGTCGTGCAGCGCCTCCGCCGGATCGAAGCTGCCGCGATAGCTTTCCGGGAAACGCGAGGCGATGGCGGCGAGCTCGTCCTCGATCGACAGCGTTTCGGCCGTTTCCGCGATCGCGTCCTCCCAGGTGCGCACGATGTCGCGCACGGCGGCTTCCAGCACGCCGGTCTCGACCTTCGGCGTCTTGCCGCCGGAGCGTCCGATGATGAAATGGACGCGCGCGAGGTTGTTGTCCGGAAACGCCGGATAGTAGGCGGAGAGGCGGCCTTCGAAGACCGTCTTGAGATAGGCGCCGATCCGCTCGCGCACCTCGCTGTCGTAGCGGTCGCGCGGCACGAACACGATCAACGAGACGAAGCGGTCGAACCGGTCGACACGCGTCAGGACGCGCACGCGCGGCCGTTCGCCGAGCGCCAGGATGGTCGCTGCATGCTTGCGCAGCAGCGGCACGTCGATCTGGAACAGCTCGTCGCGCGGATAGGATTCCAGCACGTTAATCAACGCCTTGCCGGAATGGTCCGTCGCCTCGAACCCCGACTTGGCAATCACCTGCTGCGCCTTCGAGCGCAGATAGGGAATGGTCATCACCGAGCGCGTATAGGCCGTGGAGGTGAACAGGCCGACGATGCGCAGCTCGCCGATCAGCCGGCCCCTCACGTCGAAGGTCTTCACGCCGATATAGTCGAGATAGATGCGCCGGTGCACGGTCGACTTCGTGTTGGCCTTGGTCACGATCAGCGGATCGGGGCCGTTCAGGAAGGCGCGAATCTCCGGCGTCGTCGTCACCGCCTCGGTGCCGCTGCGCAGCACCAGCGTGTTGGGATCCTCAAGGATGCCGAGGCCTGGCTGGTCGCTGCGTTCCAGCTTCCCGGTCTTCTCCCCGCCGCGATAGCTGTAGTCGCGCATGCCGAGGAAGGTGAAGTTGTCGTCGCGCAGCCATTCGAGGAAGGCGACGGCCTCGGCAACGGCGTCCTTTTTCAGCGGCAGATCGGCGTAGCGGAAGTTCGAGATCGCCTGTTCGAGGCGGGCAAGCATCGGCTTCCAGCTACCCACCGCCGAGCGGACGCTGTCGAGCACGCGCTTCAATGCGGCTTCGAGCGCCTCGGCCCTCGCTTCGGACAGCAGCGGCAGATGGATGTGGATCAGGCTGACCTTGTCGGTGTCGCTTCGGCCGGGTCCCGCATCGGCGGCGATCGAAACGACGCCGGATTTGCCGTGCGAAACATGCAGCACCGGATGCATCACCAGCAGCGGCTCCGCCCAGGCTTCGCCGATCTCGGCGATGACGGAATCGAACAGGAACGGCATGTTGTCGTTGACGAGCGTGACGGCCGTCACCTTGCGCCCCTGCCGCGCGATGCCGGGGTCGCGGTCGATAGCGATCACGCTGTCGCCCTTGCGATGGCGCTTCAGGGCCGAATAGGCGAGCTGGACCGTCTTGCGGAACGCGTCGTCGTCATAAGCCGCGACGTCCTCGCTCGGCGCATGCGAAAGCAGATGCTCGGCCAGACTCTCCGCATTGGCCTCCCGGGACGCCTCTGCTCTTGCGAGCCCCTTTTTCGCCGTTGGCATGCCGAATCCCCTCCCGTTTCCGCTTTTTGGACTATGGTATCAGAGAAAAATGCGTCGCGGCCGCTCAAATCGCGCGCAATGTGCGAAAACCGTGTGAATGGAGGATGACGTGACGGGCGAAAGGATCATCGCGCTGGACCTGGAACAGGCCGAACTGAGCGAGCCGACCAGGGCCTATTTCGCCAAGGCCAAGGAGAAGCTGGGCCTGATCCCGAACGTGCTTCTCGCCTATGCATTCGACGAGAAGAAGCTGCGCGCCTTCACCGACATGTACAACGACCTCATGCTCGGCGAGTCCGGCTTGAGCAAGCTGGAGCGCGAGATGATCGCGGTGGTCGTCTCGTCGGTGAACCACTGCTACTACTGCCTGACCGCGCACGGCGCGGCGGTAAGGCAATTGTCGGGCGATCCGGCGCTTGGCGAGATGATGGTGATGAACTACCGCGCCGCCGACCTGACGCCGAAGCAGAAGGCCATGCTGGATTTCGCGGTCAAGCTGACGGAGACGCCTGCCAGGGTCGAGGAGGCGGACCGCGAAACCCTTCGGGCCGTGGGTTTCTCCGATCGCGACATCTGGGACATCGCCTCGACGATCGCCTTCTTCAATATGTCGAACCGGGTGGCGGCCGCGACGGACATGCGGCCGAACCCGGAATATCATGCGATGGGGCGATGAGAACAACCAAAAATAGTATTTGAATTGATATAAAATCTTTGATTGTATGTCCGAAGTGATGCTCACTTCGGGGGATGGGGTGAAACGCGCTCTACTTCTGTGCTTGGCCGTGGCTCTGGTGTCGTGTTCTCGCGCGCCTGATCGGGATTTGACACTCGCTTACGGAAAGGCGGTTCGCGAAGTCGGTCTCTTCCCTGTCTATCCGCCACGCGAGGAATTTCAGATCGGAGACGTGTATATGTGGTCGCAATCTATCAGCGACCCTAACGACACGGTATCCGTCTATCTGCTGACTCTCGATTGGCTCCGTCAGAAGGCGGATGACTTCATGGCCAGCCGGATCGTGTTCCGGAACACCGACTCGCTGGATCTGGAGGATCCGGACTACAGTTCCACCGATATTCCCGAGGGCTCGTCCGATCTTGCGCTTCGCGGCGACCATCGCGAGCCGGCGCTTTCGCGATCCCTGCCGATCGCGGCATTCCCGACTGTCTCCGCGGATGCCGGGTTTACGGCAGGGGCGGGCCTTGTGAACGTACTTACCTCCGTCGGACTTGCCGGAGGTTCACGCACGATCGTCACACTGGATTTCAACGACGTACGTACCTATTGGGTCCCGACCGCGCAGGTTCTGAACGATATCCGGGGGGATCTGGCTCCGAAGATAGGTCCTTTGCTCGAAGCAGGGACGATCGACCGAGACAGGCTGGTGAAGGCAAAGCGCGGCATCGCCACCGCACCCTGCTCAAACGGGCGTCGCTGCGGCATTTCGGTCGTAACGCGCGTCTACCTCACGCGTCAGATCAATTATACCTACCGGAACAATCGCATCGTTGCCGCGGCATTGCGGATCGCGGAAAAGCCGGGCGCGACAGCGCCACTCGCTCCGAGCATCAATGTTACGGTGAAGACCGACAATCAGGGCGTCATCGACAGCGCCGACATCGACACGCAACTGGTCGAAATACGAAAGCAGCTCGACAACCTCGGCGCCAACAACGCGCAGGGGCAGGCGTTCCGCTTCGAGTCGTGGAACGCTCGCGGGGTCACGTTCTCCAGCCGATACCAGCGCCCGGTTGTCGTGGGATGGGACGGCGCGGACCTTTCATTCATGTAGTCAGGGAGCTAGCGATATGCGCATTCATCTGGCGGCACTTGCACTCGTCATCGCTGGAGATGCCTCCGCGCAGACGATGAATGCGACATTGCGAGAAGATCAGCCGTATTTTCGATATTCGGTGACCGTTCCCGATGCGCTGTCGCAGAACGGCGCATCCCTCCCCCTCGAACTCGAATTGTTCGTTTCTCGATCGGGAGATGTGCAGATCGCGAAGACTGCCTCCCGGGCCAGCCTGTGCGACCCGATCTGCTGGCTGCAGGGGAGCCCGCCGCAGCGGATATGCCTGATCTTCCAAGGATGCCCCGGAGCCCCCGGCACCGGTCCGGGCCCGACCTTGCAGTCGCCTCTGCTGGTGGAGCTGTCCGCCCCGGCGATAACGACGATGACTGCGGGAACGCCGACGACCACGACATTGTCCATTCGGCCGATCTCTCAGGAACGCGTGGAGACCCCGTTGACGTACCAGCTCGAAATGCCGCCTGCACAGTAAGGCTGAAGCTACCCCCGCGTCGCGATGGCTGCCGCAGCGCCCGCCATCGTGCCGGCGCTGACGCGGTTGGCGAACCTGACCGCGCGGGGGCTCTTGAGCAGCTTGCGCGCCTGGGCGGCGGCGAACGCCCAGCTGCAATCGACCGCGATCAGCACCGCGAGCATGGTCAGCGTCAGCTCCGCCCAGCCGGTGACCGTCACCGTGGCGAGGTCGACGAATGTCGGCAGCAGCGCCAGGTAGAACATCATGATCTTCGGGTTGCCGAGCGTCACCGCCATCCCGGCGAAGAACAGCCGCATCGGCGCGTCGGCCTTGGGAAGGTCGCCTTCGCCGACCTCGGCGGGCGCGGTCCACATCTTCCAGGCGAGCCATGCCAGGTAGGCGACGCCGGCCCATTTCAGCACCACGAAGGCGAGATGGAAGGTCTGCGCCACATAGGCGAGGCCGAACACGGCGAGCGACAGCCAGATCGCCTCGCCGACCCACATGGCGATCAGGAACGGCAGCACGCCGGACATGCCGCGCGTCATCACGCGCGAGACGAGCGCGGCGATGGACGGCCCGGGCGAGCCGGATGCGACCAGCAAGGTGCCGGCGAAGATGAGCAGCGAGGTGAGATCCATAGCGATCCTCCGGATGCCGGTATAGCGCAGCTCCGCGGACACCGGAAGGCGGCGCCCTTGCGGGTTACACCGTCGCCTCGATCGGCTCCGCCAGCTTCGGATTGGTCCGCGCGGCGACGAGGCAACCGGCGATGATGAGGCCGGCCCCCGCCAGCGTCGTCCAGGACACGACCTCGCCGAACAGGAACCAGCCGAGCCCGATCGCCCAGACGAAGGCGGTGTATTCCATCGGGATCAGGTACTGGGCCTCGGCCCGCGCGTAAGCCCAGTTCATCATCAGGTTGCCGCCGAACGAAAGCGCCGCGACGCCGGCGATCGGTAGCCAAAGGTCGCTGGACGGCGCGACGGCTACCCAGGGCGCGCCGGACGCAAGGATGATGACGAGGATCAGGTTCTGGAAAAAGGAAATCTCCAGCGGCGGCGCGATGAGCGCCTGCCGGCGCATCAGGACGAGGTTGAACGCGTAGAAGACCGTCGAGAACAGAACGGCCGCCGTGCCGGCCAGGGCGTCAGAGGTATAGGTGGAATGGCCGAACTGTCCGGCCATGATGATCACGACACCGCCCATGCCGGCGAGCGAGCCCCAGATCGCCTGCTTGCGGACCCGCTCGCCGAGCAGCAGCGCGGCGAAGAACAGGGCGATCAGCGGCGCGATGAAGCTGAGCGCGATCGCCTCGGCCAGAGGCAGCTTCGCCAGACCCCAGAAGAAGGAAATCAGCGTGATGCCGATGACGACGGCGCGCAGCGCGTGAAGTTTCAGCGCTGCCGCCCTCGGGGCCGCAGGCCGCAGGAGCGACCAGGCGCCGCCGGCGGCCATCGTCACGACAACGCTGCGCCAGAGGATGGTGTTGTAGACGCCGATCGCGATGACGAGGCCCTTCATGGCCGCATCCATCACCGACATGAGGAAGATCGCAAACGCGCACACCGCCAGCGCGATCAGTGGCGAGGCGGCGGCAGCCGTCTTCAGCTTCGTCACGGGTTCCTCCTCCGGCGTTCGGGGAGGCGGTAGCCGCGCGCCGCGCAATGCGCCAGATGGCACGCGGGGCGAGACGGCGGTCCAGCCGTCTCGCGGGACCGGCAGGCTTACGCCGCGCCGGCGATCTTCTGCTTCTCGAAGCGCTTGCGGTCGTTCGGGTCGAGATGCATCTTGCGCAGCCGGATCGACTTCGGCGTCACCTCGACCAGCTCGTCGTCCTGGATCCAGGCGAGCGCGCGCTCCAGCGTCATGCGGATCGGCGGGGTGAGCTTCACCGCCTCGTCCTTGCCGGCGGCGCGGATGTTGGTGAGCTTCTTGCCCTTGAGCACGTTCACTTCGAGGTCGTTGTCGCGGCTGTGGATGCCGATGATCATGCCCTGGTAGACCTTGACGCCCGCGTCGATGACCATCGGGCCGCGGTCCTCCAGGTTCCACATCGCATAGGCGACCGATTCACCCTGCTCGTTGGAGATCAGCACGCCGTTGGTGCGGCCCGGTAGCTCGCCCTTGTAGGGCTCGTAGGCGTGGAACAGCCGGTTCATCACCGCCGTGCCGCGCGTGTCGGTCAACAGTTCCGACTGGTAGCCGATCAGGCCGCGCGTCGGCGCATGGAACACCAAACGCTGGCGGTTGCCGCCGGAAGGGCGCAGCTCGACCATCTCGGCCTTGCGTTCGCTCATCTTCTGCACGACGACGCCGGCATGCTCCTCGTCGACGTCGATGACGACCTCTTCGACCGGCTCCAGCGTCTGGCCGTTCTCATCCTTCTGCATCACGACGCGCGGTCGCGACACGGCGAGCTCGAAGCCCTCGCGGCGCATGGTCTCGATCAGCACCGCGAGCTGCAGTTCGCCGCGGCCGGAGACGAAGAACGAATCCTTGTCGGCGGATTCCTCGATCTTCAGCGCGACATTGCCTTCCGCCTCGCGCATCAGCCTGTCGCGGATGACGCGGCTGGTGACCTTGTCGCCCTCGGTGCCGGCGAGCGGGCTGTCATTGACGAGGAAGGACATGGTGACGGTCGGCGGGTCGATCGGCTGCGCCTGCAGCGGCTCGGTGACGGCCGGGTCGCAGAACGTGTCGGCGACGGTGCCCTTGGTCAGGCCGGCGATCGCGACGATGTCGCCCGCCTGGGCCTCCTCGATCGGCTGACGCTCGAGGCCGCGAAAGGCGAGGATCTTCGACACGCGGCCGGTCTCGACCAGCGAGCCGTCGCGCGCCAGCACCTTGACCGCCTGGTTGGGCTTCAGCGAGCCGGACTCGATGCGGCCGGTGATGATGCGGCCGAGGAAGTTGTTGGCCTCCAAGAGCGTGCCGATCATGCGGAACGGGCCGGGATGCACCGTCGGCGCCGGCACGTGCTTGACGATGAGGTCGAACAGCGGCGCGAGCTTCTGGTCCTTCGGGCCTTCCGGGTTCTCGGAGACCCAGCCGTCGCGGCCGGAACCGTAGAGGATCGGGAAGTCGAGCTGCTCGTCGGTCGCGTCGAGCGCGGCGAAGAGGTCGAACACCTCGTTGACCACCTCGACGTGGCGCGCATCGGGACGGTCGATCTTGTTGATGACGACGATGGGCCGCAGGCCGACCTTGAGCGCCTTGCCGACGACGAACTTGGTCTGCGGCATCGGGCCTTCGGCCGCGTCGACCAGCACGATGGCCGAGTCGACCATCGACAGGATGCGCTCCACCTCGCCACCGAAGTCGGCGTGGCCGGGCGTGTCGACGATGTTGATGCGGGTGTCCTTCCACTCGACCGAGGTCGCCTTGGCAAGAATGGTGATGCCGCGTTCCTTTTCGAGATCGTTCGAGTCCATCGCGCGCTCGGCGACGCGCTGGTTCTCGCGGAAAGAGCCGGCCTGTTTGAGGAGTTCGTCGACCAGCGTGGTCTTGCCATGGTCGACGTGTGCGATGATCGCGATGTTACGCAGGTTCATATGGAGTCCAGGGAATCGAGGGCGGCCCGACGCTGCGGCCGGCCGATGTTCGGCGCGCTCATACAGGTTTTTTCGCAGATGCGAAAGGGGCGCGCGCCAATCGCCCAGGGCAATCGCATGACGGCTGTGCCGCCGGGTCAGCCCTGATCGATATCGATGCCGTGCAGCTCGACGACCTCGGGCTGGATCATGCGGGCGTGGTGCGACAGGAGTACGATGTCGGCGTCGATGCCTGAGCCGTGGGCGAGGGCTGCGTCAACCCGGCGGCTGGCATCCGAAAGCGCCTCGTCGCCATTGGCGTGCGCGAAGGCCCCGCCTCCGAGCACGCAGTAGGCGAACAGCGCCGCGACGGGGGGATAGGCCTGCGGCGGTGGCTCGTTCTCGCCGTGGCGGTCCTTCAAGAGGTTCACCAGCGCGAGCTTGACCCCTTCGGGCACCAGGGAGGGATGCAGGTCGAAGGTCCTCAGCGCCGCGTCGACGCTGCGCAGGTCCTCCGAGCGGCCGAACCGGCCGAGGAACCCGAACGACGATCCGCGTCTTGCCATGCATCCTCCCGGGCACCTGCCGCCCTTTCGTCACGGATATGGATACTCTAACCTCCGCCGCCAAATCACGGGGGAAGCATTTCTTGATCACCGTCATCGGATCCATCAACCTCGACCTCATCGCGACGGTCGGCCGCTTGCCGTCGCCGGGCGAGACCGTCCCGGGCACAGGTTTCCGCTCCGCGCCCGGCGGCAAGGGCGCAAACCAGGCGCTTGCCGCGCGGCGCGCAGGCTCGGATGTGCGGATGGTCGGCGCGGTCGGAAAGGACGCGTTCGCCGGTGAGGCGCTGGCGCTGCTCAAGGAGGGAGGCGTCGATCTCTCCCTCGTCGCCGAGACGGATGCGCCGACCGGCACGGCGCTGATCCTGGTCGGCTCCGACGGTGAGAACATGATCGCGGTGGTGCCCGGCGCAAACGGCGAGGTCGCGCCGGCCGCGCTCGCGGGCCTTTCGCTTGCCGCCGGCGAGCACGTCCTCTTGCAGCACGAGATACCTCTCGACACGGTTTCGGCCGCGCTTGAGGCCGCGAGGGCGGCGGGGGCGGTCTCGATCCTCAACACCGCCCCGTTCCGCGCGGAAGCAGCCGCCTTTGTCGCGGCGGCGGACTATCTCGTCGCCAACGAGACCGAATTCGACCTTTACGCCAAGGAACTGGCGCTTTCCGGCGCCTCTCGGGAGGCGAAGATGGAAGCCTATGTGGGCAAGACAGGGCGCACGGTGATCGTCACGCTCGGGGGCGACGGCGTCGTCGCGGCCAGCCCGGGTGGAACGCTGTCGGTGCCTGCCATGAAGATCACGCCGGTCGACACGGTTGGAGCCGGCGACACCTTCTGCGGCTATCTTGGCGACGGGCTCGCGCGGGGGCTTGCCCTCGAAGCCGCGATCCGCCGCGCCTCGGTGGCGGGCTCGCTCGCCTGCCTCAAGCCCGGCGCCCAGCCGTCGATACCGCTCGATGCGGAGGTTGCCGCGTGTCTCTGACGCCGGGCGTCCGCTTCGTCCGCCGCTTCTCCGGCCTCCTGCCGCTGGTGATCGTCGCGGCGCTGTTCGCAGCACCCGTCATCATCTGGCTGGTCAAGGACGACGGACCGGCCATCGTCACCGAACGGCTCAAGGCCCGCATCGTCGCCCTGGGCCCGGCCGCGGAAAAGGAGCGGCGCATCGTCGTCAGCCTGGAGGACGGCATGAGCGTCGTCATCCGCACCGACAAGGTCCCGCCCGACGCGAAACCCGGCGACGATATCGAAGTCCTTCGCTCCAAAAAGCCGACGGGGGAGATCGATTACGACCTGGATGGGTAGCCACTATTAGTCGCCTGAGATTCTGCTCAGGTTAGCTTGAAAGTTTCGCCGGCCTATCCGAAATCTATCGAACATGATGAGGATGACGGCCGCGATCATTCGATATTGGCTGGCGCAGAACGGCAAAGGCCTGGCTTCTGCCATCGCTATAGTTGCCGGTTTCGGACTTTTGGTCTTCTTGGCTGAGACTCGCGACGTGAGTCCGATCGTCTCGCGCAGGCCGATGTCGGGCACGATACTATCGATCTCGCCGACTATGGGCTGGTTCCACAACTCTCGTGGATACTACAATGACTATTCCGTTCAATTGGATGACGGCTCGACAGTGAATCTCAAGGGGCCTGTTGGCGCGCCGATGCTGATTGGCCAACGCGTCCAGATGATCCAAATTGCGCGTGAGAACGGGCGGACAAGATACATCTTGCCCGACGCCCTCGACTGGTAGCCGCTAAAGCCGCCCCAACCGCTCCACCAGCAGCGCGAAGAAGCCGTCGTGGTCGATGTCGCGCATCACCAGCGCGTTCTTCGGCCGTTTTGTCACGCTCCACCAGTCGATGACGGTCATGCCCATCGTCAGTTCCGAGGCAGTTTCCACCGTCACGTTGCAGTCGCGGCCCGAGAACAGCTCCGGCTTCAGGAGATAGGCGATCACGCAAGGGTCGTGCAGCGGGCCGCCGTCGGAGCCGTATTTCTGCTCGTCGAAGCGCTCGAAAAATTCGAGCATCTCCGCGGTCGCGATGCCGACACGGGTTCCCAGATCCCGGAACCGCTTCACCCGCACGGCCTTGGTCAGCGCCTTGTGGGTGACGTCGAGCGGCATCATCACGATCGGCACGCCCGAGCGGAACACCACGTCGGCGGCCTGCGGGTCGACATAAATGTTGAACTCGGCCGCAGGGGTCACGTTGCCGCCCTCGAAGAAGCCGCCGCCCATCAGCACGATCTTTTTGATTCGCTTCGCGATCTTCGGTTCGCGGATCAGCGCCAGCGCGATGTTGGTGAGCGGCCCCAGCGGGCACAGCGTCACCGTGCCGGGCTCCTCGGCCATCAGCGTCTCGACGATGAAGTCGACGGCGTACTGCTCCTGCAGCTTCATCGTCGGCTCGGGCAGCACCGGCCCGTTGAGGCCCGTCTGGCCATGCACCTCTTCCGCCGTCACCAGCGTGCGCGCCAGCGGACGGATGGCGCCTGCGAACACCTTCGTCTCGGGCTTGCCTGCCAGTTCGCAGATCTTGCGGGCGTTCTTCTCGGTCAGCTTCAGCGGCACGTTTCCGGCCACCGCCGTGATGCCGAGGATGTCGAGCTCGGGGCTCGCCAGCGCCAGCAGGATGGCGACGGCGTCGTCCTGTCCCGGATCGGTGTCGATGATGATCTTCTGCGTGTCTGCCATGTTTCCCTTCTCGGCCCTCCGCAGCGTCTTTCTGGCGCCTTGAACTGGAGGGCGGCGCGGACCATATCAGAGGCACGCGCCGGAATGCCATCCGGGTTCGGGCGCTTTTCAGGTCGCTCTCGAAGAGGACATGACATGTCGCGTGTGACGCCCTTCTCGAACCCGCTGATGCTGGGTTTCGAGGCCATGGAAAAGACGCTGGAGCGCGTCGCCAAATCCGGCGACGGCTATCCGCCCTACAACATCGAGCGGGTCAGGAGCGAAGGTGCGGCCGAGAGGCTGCGCATCACCCTTGCCGTCGCAGGCTTCTCCGAATCGGACCTCGATGTCTCGATCGAAGAGAACCAGCTCTGGGTGAGAGGCAGGCAGCAGGACGAGGAGCCGCGGGAATTCCTCCACCGGGGAATAGCGTCGCGCCAGTTCCAGCGCACCTTTCTTCTCGCGGACGGAATGCGCGTGGTCGGAGCGGAGCTCAAGAACGGGCTTCTTGCGATCGACCTCGACCGGCCGGAACCCGAGCGGCTGGTACGAAAAATAAACATCTCGGTGAAAGACTGACCGGGTCGTGCACCCTGGTGCGGAACCGGAAGCTCTGGCGCGGGTTGGTCCGATGAAGGACGCCCGCCTTTAGGAGGCTGACATGACGAATGAAAAGATCAACATCACCCAAGCCGAACTGGCCCATGTGGGCGAGGGCGCCCTTGCCTACCTGCGCGAAATCGGCAGCGATGAGCTCACCGCGCGCTTCCCCGGCATGCCCGAACTGGAATCCGGGCTGAAGCTGTGGGCGCTGTTCGCGGCCAACGGCCAGCCGATCCTGCTGAGCGACGCCCGCGACACCGCGCTGGCCGGTGCGTTCCAGAACGACCTGACGCCTGTCAGTCTCCACTGACCGGAACGGCCTTTCACGCGGCGTGGGAGGCCGGGGTCTCAGACAGGAATGAATGGATGGCGGCCGGGTCCGCGGTCGCGCGGATCTTCGCAACCGTGTCGCCATCCCGCAGCACCCGCGCGATGCGCGACAGGGCCTTGAGATGATCCGCTCCGGCGCCTTCGGGGGCCAGGAGGAGGAAGACAAGGTCCACCGGCTGGTCGTCCAGCGCCTCGAATTCAACCGGCTGCTCGAGCCGGGCGAAAAGCCCGGTGATCTTCTTCACGCCGGCGAGCTTGCCGTGCGGGATCGCGATGCCGTTGCCGACGCCGGTCGAGCCGAGGCGCTCCCGCTGGAGGATCGTGTCAAAAACTTCCCGCTCGGGAATGCCGGTCATTTCGGCGGCCTTCTCGGAAAGGAGCTGCAGAAGCTGCTTCTTCGAGTTTGCTCGCAGCGAGGGCATGATCGCCTTTTGGTCGATCAGGTCGCTCAGGTCCATTGTTCTTCCCCTGCTTCCGCTTCGGGCCGCCGCGCGAATCGCACAATTGCGCCCTGGAGAGCGCGTGGATTAGGTGCCGCGGGTCTGCAGCGACGGGTCGATCCAGCCGATGTTTCCGTCGGGCCGGCGGTAGACGATGTTCAACTGGTCGCTTCCCGAATTGCGGAAGACGAACACCGGGCTGTCCTTCGCGTCCAGCTCGATGACGGCTGAGGCGACGGACATGGAACGCAGGGACAAAACGCTTTCCGCCACGATGGCCGGGGCGTAGTCGGCGGGTATCTCCTCGTCATCGTCGGGGAGGGCTTCCATCACGCGATACGACATGTCGGTCGCGTTGCCGTTGGAATTGCTGGAATTGTAAGATTTCAGCCTGCGATTGTAGCGCCGCAGGCGTTTTTCGATTCGTTCAGCGGCGGCTTCGAAGGCCGGAACCGGATCCTGGCCCTGCCCGGTGGCCTGCAGGGTCAGCCCGGTGTCGAGATGCACGATGCAGTCGGCGGTGAAGCGCGACCCCTGTTTCTCGACCGTCACATGCCCTGAGAACCCGCCGTCGAAATATTTGGCAACCGCGTCGGTGATGCGTTCCTCGATGCGTCCGCGGAACGCATCGCCGATTTCCATCTGCTTGCCCGAAATTCGCAGGTTCATTTGAGAATTGACCTCTTTTGACCGTTTTCGAACTGGACGAATCTTATACCTGTGACGGCGGTGCACAAGGTTTGTGTCGGCTTTTCAGCCGGAGTTCGGTTCAAGGTCCTGCATTGGCCGCATCGCACCCTGCTCTCTCGGCAGTGCTGGCAACCGGCGCCCGTTCCATGCGGCGGGGCTTCTAGAGACTCCGTCTCTGGATGTCAACGAAGGCCGGGCGGACGCAACGGCGTCTGAGTGCCACATTGCCGCTCAGGCGTTGGCGAAGGCCATCGCGCGCTTTTCCCGGCGGCGCTGCACGGAGGACGGAATATTCATGCCCTCCCGGTATTTGGCGACCGTCCGGCGCGCGATGTCGATGCCGGTTTTCCGCAGGATATCCACAATCGCGTCGTCGGACAGCACGTCCGCCGACTGTTCCTGTTCGATCAGGCTGCGGATGCGGTGGCGGACCGCCTCGGACGAGTGCGCGTCGCCGCCCTCGGCCGACGCGATCGAGGCGGTGAAGAAGTAGCGCAGCTCGAACACGCCACGCGGGGTCAGCATGTATTTGTTCGAGGTCACCCGCGACACGGTCGATTCGTGCATGCCGATGGCGTCGGCGACCGTGCGCAGGTTCAGCGGCCGAAGATGGCTCACACCATGCGCGAGGAAGCCGTCCTGCTGGCGCACGATCTCCGCCGTGACCTTGAGGATCGTCCTGGCCCGCTGGTCGAGGCTGCGGGTCAGCCAGTTGGCGTTCTGCAGGCACTCGGCCAGGAAATCCTTTTCGCCGGCGTTGCGCGCGGTCGCATTCACCCGCGTGTAATAGGCCTGGTCGACCAGCACGCGGGGCAGGGTTTCCGGGTTGAGCTCGATCGTCCAGCTGCCATCGGGCGCGGCCTTCACGATAACATCGGCGATGATACTGGTCGTCGGCCCTGTGGAAAAGGCCAGCCCGGGCTTGGGATCGAGCGCCCGGATTTCCGCCAGCATGTCGATCAGGTCCTCCTCGTCGACGCCGCAGATGCGGCGCAGCGCCTGGAAATCGCGCCGGGCGAGGAGTTCGAGATGCGCCAGAAGCTTGGCCATGGCCGGATCGAGCCTGTTGCGGGCGCGCAGCTGCAGCGACAGGCATTCGGCGAGATCGCGGCCGAAGATGCCCACCGGATCGAAGGTCTGGCACACGCCGAGCACGCGCTCGACCACCCTGGCCGCGATGTCGAGCCGCTCGGCGGTTTCCGCGACGTCGCCGCGGAAATAACCCGCCTCGTCGAGCGAATCGGCAAGATCGGCGGCGATCATCCGGTCGACCGGATCGACGAAGGCGAAGGAAATCTGCTCGGCGATATGGTCCCGGAGCGTCACCGGACGGGCGGCGACTGCGTCCAGGTCGAAGCCCTCGCTCGCCGGCTGCTTACCGTTGCTGTTCGATTTCCATTGTGCGGCGAGGTCCGGACCCAGACGGTCGATCGCGCCCGGCTCGTCGGGGAAGACGTTCTCGAGCGTGCTGTCGAGCTTGTCTGAAATGGTCTCGGCGCTCCATTCGAGCTCCGGCTCCAGCCAGTCGGACGAAGGCTCGTCCGGAAGGGGCGCGGCCTCTGGCCCATCCTCGCCGCCCGACGCCTCGTCCGACACGCGTTCGAGCAGGGGGTTGCGCTCGATCTCCTCGTCGATGAACCGTTCCAGCTCGGTGTGGGTGTATTGCAGCAGACGGATCGACTGCATCAGCTGCGGCGTCATGACGAGCGCCTGCGACTGTCGCATCTGAAGCTTGGCTGCTAACGCCATCTACCGGACTCGACCCCACCCTGATCCAGGCCACGAGATTCCACCCGGCCGGGATTTGCCGGGCAATGAAACTGGCCCAGCTCTTGCTTGTCAAGGCTAGCAGCCCGACCTTCCTAAAGGGTAAAGCTCTCGCCGAGGTAAAGTCGGCGCACATCGGGGTTGTTGATGATGTCGGCAGCGCGGCCGTGGGTCAGCACTTCGCCTGCGTGCAGGATGTAGGCGCGGTCGATCAGACCCAGTGTCTCGCGGACATTGTGGTCTGTGATCAGCACGCCGATGCCGCGGCTGGTCAGGTGCCGGACAAGCTGCTGGATGTCGGCCACCGCGATCGGGTCGATGCCCGCGAAGGGCTCGTCGAGCAGCATGAAGGTCGGCCGGCTGGCAAGCGCGCGCGCGATCTCGAGCCGCCGGCGCTCGCCGCCGGACAGCGCGATGGACGGCGATTTGCGCAGATGCGAGATATGAAACTCCTCGAGCAGCGCGTCGAGCGACCGCTCGCGCTCCGCCTTGTTCTTCTCCACGACTTCAAGCACGGCGCGGATGTTGTTCTCGACCGAGAGGCCGCGGAAGATCGACGCCTCCTGCGGCAGATAGCCGATGCCGAGCCGCGCGCGGCGGTACATCGGCATGCTCGTGACGTCGAACCCGTCCAGCTCGATCGTGCCCTTGTCGACGGGCACCAGCCCCGTGACCATGTAGAAGCAGGTCGTCTTGCCCGCGCCGTTGGGACCGAGAAGCCCCACCGCCTCGCCGGCGCGCACGCCGATCGAGACGCCGCGCACCACGTCGCGGCCCTTGTAGCTCTTGGTCAGCCCGCGCGCGATCAGCGTGCCCTTGGCGTGCGCCTTGTCGGAGGCGATCGTGGGCCGCGCCTCGGCAGCGGCCTTCACGCCCTTTTTCGGGTCCGGCATCGAATTCAAGCGCTATTGGCCCTGCTTCTCGGGGGTGAGCAGCATCTTGACGCGTCCCGAGCCGCTGCCGCAGCCTTCCAGCTTCGCCGCGCCGGACTTCATCTCGACGGTCAGCTTGCAGCCGACGATCACGTTCTGCCCCTCGGTGAGGACGACCTCGCTGCCGGTGAGCGTCATGATCTCGGTGGCCATGTCGAACGTGCCGCGGTCGCCGGTCGCGACCTGGGTCTTCGTCTTCACGTAGACCTTGCCGTCGACTTCCATCCGCTCGATGTTGCCGCCGCCGGGCATCGTGGTGGACGACGCCTCCGCGCCTTCCTTCTTCTTGTAGTGCACGGTCATCTTGCCCGACTTCAGCAGCGTGTCGCCCTGCACGACGCTGACATTGCCGGTGAAGATGGCGATGCTCTCGGTGTCGCGCACCTCGAGCTTGTCGCTCTCGATCTGGATGGGCTTGTCGCCCTGGAGCTGGAGGCCGGAGAAATTGCCTGTCCGTTCCTGGGCCAGCGCGCCCGTCGCCATAAGCGCGAGGCCGGCGCAAAGGCCGGCCAGAAGCCTAGTTGTACGCATTGCCGCCCCCACTCGCCGCCTCGCCTGATTTCTTGCTGGGTTCGATGTCGACGCGCACGCGATTCTCGAACACGATCACGCGGCCGTTGTCGGCCATGTTCATCGACAGCGCCTTGATCTTCGACCCGTTCAGCAGGATCTCGACCGGGTCGCCCGTCGACATCGTGCCGGCATTCATATCCAGATTGGCCGAGTTCAGGTTGGCGGTCATGCCGTCGGTGGTCGTCACCGTCATCGGGCTGTCGATCACCAGCGTATTGTTGCCGTTGTCGTAGACGCCGCTCTTGGCGACGACCTTGGCCGTGTTCTTCGGATCCACCGGCAGCTTGGCGTCGATGCCCTCGAGATGGATGACGCTGGTGTTGCCGAGATCCTGGATCGCGCGGACGGCCGTCATCGTGTAGGGCAGCTTGTCCCTGGTGAAGCCGTCGAGCTTCGGATTGGCCATTACGAGCTTGCCGTCGCTGATGGCCGCGCCTTCGATGTCGATCCCCGCCACGGTGGGAATCGACAGATAGGACCAGCCGATGAAGCCGACCACGCCCGCCACCGCGAGGCCCGGCAGCCATACCTTCAGCCACCGTACAAGGCGCGAATGACGCTGCGCGCGGGCGAACACCTCGTCCGCTCGCGCGGCAGGCGTCAGCGCGCGCGTTTCGGCGCTTTCCATACCTGTTGCCTTGGCTGCCGTCATCCTGCGGTCGATACTCCGGCTTCGCTTGATTGTGCGCTGCCCAAACGCACATGGAAATAGGTCCGCTTTCCGACGGCGGAACTCTAAATGCCTCTTACATTCCAATATGGTTATTTTTGGATGAAATGACAGGGGCCAGACTGCCCTAACGCAGTTGCGAGAGGCAAATTGTGCGCTGCGTCAACATGATGCGCCACCGGATCGGGGTGGCGACCCGCCGCGGGTTGTTCTAGAAACGCTCATCGACAGACGAGCGCAACCGCCCGGAGCGAGACCGACATGGCCCTGAGAGCCGACGAGATGATTGATCGCCGCCGCCTGCGGCGCAAGCTGACGTTCTGGCGCGTCGTCGCGATCCTGATCGCCGCCGCGGCCATCGCCGCCTCGACCGGCTGGGCGATGCGCGACAGCCTGGGCGGCGCCGCGGTCGCCCACATCGCCAAGGTCAAGATCGAGGGCACCATCACCGAGGACGAGGAACTCCTGAAGCGCCTGAAGGACGTGACCGAGTCCGACAGCGTCAAGGGCGTGATCCTGTCGATCGATTCGCCCGGCGGCACGACCGCAGGCGGAGAGGCGATCTACGAGGCGGTCCGCAAGCTCGCCACTGCCAAGCCCACCGTCGCCCAGGTGGGCACGCTGGCGGCCTCCGCCGGTTACATGATCGCCAGCGCGTCCGACCACATCGTGGCCCGCCAGTCGTCCATCGTCGGCTCGATCGGCGTGCTGGTCCAGTTTCCCAACTTCACCGGCCTGATGGACAAGATCGGCATCACGCTCGACGAGGTGAAATCCTCCCCGCTCAAGGCCGAGCCCTCGCCCTTCAACGTCACCACCGACGAGGAGCGGGCGATGCTGCGCGCGATGATCATGGATTCCTACGACTGGTTCGTCGGCCTCGTGGACGAGCGCCGGCCGCTGTCGCGCGACGAGGTCCTGTCGCTCGCCGACGGCTCCATCTTCACCGGCCGCCAGGCGCTGGCGAACAAGCTGGTCGACGAGCTCGGCGGCGAGGAGAAGGCCAAGGACTGGCTGGTCACCAAGGGGGTCGATTCCGGGCTCGACATCGTCGAGTGGAAGCCGCGCAGGTCGACCACGGACTTCTTCCTGTCGAGCGCGCTCGGTCAGCGGATCGCCGCTTTGCTGGGTATTCCCGGCCTCGACGCGGATCTCCTGGAGAAGATCGGCGCGGACCGCATCTTTCTTGACGGTATGCTGTCGCTCTGGCACCCTAAATCAGCGGCCGTCTCGGACTAAGTGACGGATTTTCAAGCATCGTTCCTTTGCAGTCGTGAGTTTTCGAAGGGGGAAGCAGTCGCATGATCAAGTCCGAACTTGTCCAGCTTATCGCCAATCGCAACCCGCATCTTTTCCTGCGCGACGTCGAGAACATCGTGAATGCGATCTTCGAGGAGATCACCGATGCGCTGGCCTCGGGCAGTCGCGTCGAACTGCGCGGTTTCGGCGCGTTTTCGGTCAAGAACCGGCCCGCGCGCACCGGCCGCAACCCCCGCACCGGCGAATCCGTCGAGGTCGAGGAGAAGTGGGTGCCTTTCTTCAAGACCGGCAAGGAACTGCGTGAGCGCCTCAATATCGAGGATTGACGTCGGCAGTACCGCAGTTATGTCAGGCAGACCATGCTGAACCGCGTTCTTCTCGTCGTCGTCCTTGTCCCGCTCGCGGTCATCCTGATCGTCCTGGCGGTCGCCAACCGCGTGCCGGTCGCCTTTACGCTCGACCCATTCAATCCGGGCAATCCGGCCCTCACGCTGCAGCTTCCCCTGTTCGTGATGCTCTTCCTCGCGCTGGGCGTCGGTCTCGTCCTCGGCAGTTTCGCCACCTGGTGGAAGCAGGGCCGCTACCGCAAGGAGGCGCGCAACAAGACGCGCGAGGTCCAGTCGCTGATGCGGGAGATCAGCGACCGCAAGCCTGTGCCCCCGGCGCCCGTGGCCCCTTCCGTCGGCTCGGTTCCGGCGACGCGGCACTGAACTTATCCCGGAGAATTCCCACGTGCGCATGATCTTGGCCGCAGATGTCGACCGCGTCCTCGATTTCGCCCCTCTGGTCGAAACGTTGCGCACCGCGTTCCGTGACGGCGCGGTGCAGCCCGTCCGCCATCACCACACGATCGAGCGGCCCGATGGGACGAACCCGACGCTGCTTTTGATGCCGGCCTGGAGCGATCTGGTGCGCGCCGGAACCTCAGAGGGCGGCCATATCGGCGTCAAGATCGTCACCGTCTCGCCCGACAACAATGCCATCGGCAAGCCCGCCGTGACGGGGCTCTACCTGCTGCTCGACGCGAAGACCGGCGAGCCCCAGGCGCTCATCGACGGCCAGCGGCTCACCCAGTGGCGCACGGCCTGCGCGTCGGCGCTGGCGGCGACCTATCTCGCCCGGGAGGACGCTTCGAAGCTGCTGATCGTCGGCGCGGGCGCCCTGTCGCGCTTCCTTGCGAGGGCGCATTCGGCGGTCCGGCCGATTGCCGACATCCGCATCTGGAACCGCACTGCCGCCAACGCCGAGGCGACCGCCGCCGATCTCAAGAAGTCGGGGCTGAACGCCTCGGTCGCCCACGACCTGGACGAGGCGCTCGGTTGGGCCGACATCGTCTCGGCGGCCACCATCTCCACGGAGCCGCTGATCAAGGGCGCGCTGCTATCGCCGGGCGCACATGTCGATCTCGTCGGCGGCTTCACGCCGACGATGCGCGAGGCGGACGACGACTCGATCCGCCGCGCGCGGGTCTATGTCGACACCCGCGCCGGCGCGACCAAGGAGGCGGGCGACATCGTCCAGCCGCTCGCATCCGGCGTGCTGGCGAAGGACGACATCGTCGCCGACCTGCACGAACTCGCGCGCGGCGAGAAGCCGGGTCGCGGCTCGCCCGACGAGGTCACGCTGTTCAAGTCCGTCGGCGCGGCGCTGGAAGATCTGGCGGCGGGAATCGCCGTCTACGAAAAGATCGGCCGGGCCTGACGTCGAGACCCTGCGCGCGGGCTTTCCGGTCGCGCGGTTGCAGCCTCACCCTTGCTGTGGCAGAAGCCGCGAACTCCACGGGACGATGGATCAGGTTTGAAACCGCCGCGCGACAAACGTCGGCCTTCGAAGGCAAGACCGGGACAGCCGGCGCAGACGCCGTTCCGGCCGCTGCCGGGCGGTGCTGCTCCGAGGGTGAAATCCGACCGTGCAGAGGCCGAGCCGAGGCAAGGTTTCGCTCAGACTCCCGTCGCGCTGCGCCAGCCTGTGCCGCGGCGGCCGGGTGCGCTGCCGGCGGAGAACCTGCCGCTGATCCTCGAAGTCCTGCCCAATGCAGATTATGCGCTGCTCGATTCCGGCGACGGCGAGAAGCTGGAGCAATACGGCCCCTACCGGATCGTGCGCCCCGAAGGGCAGGCGATCTGGCGCCGCGCGCTGCCCGAGCGCGATTGGACGAATGTCGACGCGGTCTTCACCGGCGACACCGACGAGGAAGGTATCGGCCGCTGGCGCTTTCCGAAGCAGCCGCTCGGCGAGACCTGGCCGATGACGCATGACGGCATCTCCTATCTCGGCCGTTTCACCTCCTTCCGCCATGTGGGCGTCTTCCCCGAGCAGGCTCCGCACTGGAGCCACATGGAGGGGCTGATCCGTGACGCGAACCGGCCGGTGAAGGTGCTCAACCTGTTCGGCTATACGGGGCTCGCTTCGCTCGTGGCCGCCCGTGCCGGCGCCGAGGTCACTCATGTCGACGCCTCGAAGAAGGCGATCGGCTGGGCGCGCGAGAACCAGGAGATCGCGCGGCTGTCCGACAGGCCGATCCGCTGGATCTGCGACGACGCGATGAAATTCGTCGAGCGCGAGGCCCGCCGCGACAGCCGCTACGACATCATCCTGTTCGACCCGCCGGCCTATGGCCGCGGCCCCAAGGGGGAGGTCTGGCAGCTGTTCGAGGACCTGCCGGCAATGGCCGATCTCTGCCGCCAGATCCTGACGCCGAAGCCGCTGGCGGTGGTGCTGACCGCCTACTCCATCCGCGCCTCGTTCTTCGCCATCCATGCGCTGATGCGAGATATCTTCGCCGGCATGGGCGGCACGGTCGAATCCGGCGAACTGATCATCCGGGAGAAGTCCGCCGGCCGCGCCCTCTCCACCTCCCTCTTCTCGCGATGGGTGGCCAAATGACCGAAAGGCGCGCCGTCGGGCAGGTGAAGGAGGTCACGAGCCTCGCCAACCCGATCGTCAAGGACATCAAATCGCTGGCGCTGAAGAAATTCCGCGACCAGCGCAATGTCTTCATGGCCGAGGGGCTGAAGCTCGTCATCGACGCGCTCGACCTAGGCTGGACCATCGAGACGCTGGTCTTCGCCAAGTCCGCCAAGGGCAATCCAGTGGTCGAGAAGGTCGCCGCGCGCACCGTCGCCGCTGGCGGCCTGGTGCTCGAAGTGACCGAGAAGGTGCTGGCCGCGATCACCCGCCGCGACAATCCGCAGATGGTGGTGGGCGTCTTCCGGCAGCGTTGGAAGCCGCTGTCAGAGGTTCGCCCGGCCGCCGGCGATGTCTGGGTTGCGCTCGACCGGGTGCGCGATCCGGGCAATCTCGGCACGGTGATTCGCACCGCCGATGCGGTGGGCGCGAAGGGCGTCATCCTCGTCGGCGACACGACCGACCCGTTCTCGGTCGAGACCGTGCGGGCGACGATGGGGTCGGTGTTCGCAGTGCCCGTCGCGAAAGCGGGCGAGCAGGAATTCCTCGCCTGGCGGAAAGGCTTTAGCGGCCTCGTCGTCGGCACGCACCTGAAGGGCGCGGTCGACTACCGGACGGTTCCCTATGCGGGCAAACCCGTTCTCCTCCTGATGGGCAACGAGCAGCAGGGCCTGCCCGAGACGCTGGCCTCCGCCTGCGACCGGCTGGTGCTGATCCCGCAGGCGGGACGGGCGGATTCGCTCAACCTCGCGGTCGCGACCGGCATCATGCTGTTCGAGATCCGCCGCGAAGCCTTGAAGGTCGTTGCCCGCTGATGTCGAAGCGTATCCTTGCGATCTACGCGCTCGTCGCGGTCGCGGC
Organism: Mesorhizobium australicum; assembly: GCF_900177325.1. Classification (NCBI taxonomy): domain Bacteria; kingdom Pseudomonadati; phylum Pseudomonadota; class Alphaproteobacteria; order Hyphomicrobiales; family Phyllobacteriaceae; genus Mesorhizobium; species Mesorhizobium australicum. The sequence continues at coordinate 1,133,525 of NZ_FXBL01000004.1, forward strand.
CGCCGGGCTGGACCAGTGGATCAAGCAGCTGGTCGTGGCGAACATGGAGCTTTACGAGCGGATCGACGTGATGCCGATGTTGTCGCTCTACCATACGCGCAACACCGGCATCGCCTTCTCGTTCCTGTCCGGCCTCGACGACACGATCATGGTCGTGCTGACGGGCGTTGTGATGCTGTTCATCGTCTGGCTGGCCGCCAAGGCCGAGCCGCACCAGCATCTGGCGCGCACCGGCTTCGCGCTGATCGTCGGCGGTGCGCTCGGCAACATCATCGACCGCTCGACCCTCGGCTATGTGGTCGACTACGTCCTGTTCCATACGCAGACCTGGTCGTTTGCCGTCTTCAACCTGGCCGATGCCTTCATCTCGGTCGGCGCCGCGCTGGTGGTGCTGCAGGAGATCCTCGACTGGCGCCGCGGTTCCGCCGGCGCTGGCCGCAACCCGCCCGACGGCGCTTGAAACGCCGTTCCCCAACACGCAAGATCGCCAAGACATCCGGAGGAATTCGACAATGACCGATCGTTTCAAGGCCATCCTCATCTCGCGCGACGAGGAAAAGCGCCAGTCCGTCGCGGTGACGGAGCTGACCGAGGCGGACCTGATGGAGGGCGACGTGACCGTTGCCGTCGAGGCCTCGACCGTCAACTACAAGGACGGCCTCGCGATCACCGGCAAGTCGCCGGTCGTGCGCCGCTTCCCGCTCGTGCCCGGCATCGATTTCGCCGGCACGGTGCTTTCCTCCTCGCATCCCGACTGGAAGGCCGGCGACAAGGTGATCCTCAACGGCTGGGGCACCGGCGAGACGCATCACGGCGCCTATGCCGGCCGCTCGCGCGTCAAGGGCGACTGGCTTGTGCCGCTGCCGGCCGGAATGAGCGTCTTCGACGCGATGTCGGTCGGCACAGCCGGCTATACCGCCATGCTGTCGGTGATGGCGCTGGAGCGCCACGGCATCACGCCCGATCGCGGCCCGATCGTGGTGACGGGCGCGGCCGGCGGCGTCGGCTCCGTGGCGATCGCGATCCTGTCCAAGCTCGGCTACCACGTCATCGCCTCGACCGGCCGCGTCTCCGAGGAGGCCTATCTGAAGGAACTCGGCGCGGCCGAGATCATCCCGCGCGACGAACTGTCCGGACCGGCCAAGCCGCTCGCCAAGGAGCGCTGGGCGGGCGGCGTCGATGCCGTCGGCAGCCACACGCTCGCCAACGTCCTGTCGATGACCTCCTATGGCGGCGCCATCGCGGCGTGCGGCCTGGCGCAGGGCATGGACCTCCCGACAAGCGTCGCGCCCTTCATCCTGCGCGGCGTCTCCCTCCTCGGCATCGACTCGGTCATGGCGCCCAAGGCGCTGCGCCTGGAGGCATGGAAGCGCATCGGCACCGATCTCGACCACGCCAAACTGTCGGCCATCTCCACCCGAATTGGCTTCGACGGCATCATCGACGCGGCGAAGGCGATCATCGACGGCCGCATCCGCGGCCGCGTGGTCATCGACATGGCCGACGCGAAGTAGCCTGAAGTCAAGCTTTCCGGGCCTGTCGCTAAAATCTTAGCGTTCGGCCCAAACCTTTCTCCATCGCTGCCGGGCTACCGTCCGGCGCATGACGATGGGTCAGGAACCGAAAGCCGACGAACCTTCCGCGGGGCCGGTGTCCGCGAAGGGTGCGAGCGGCCGTCTCGCATTCAGGCTGCTGGTCACGATCAGCGCCTGCGTGACCTTGCTCGGCTTCGTCTCGCGTCTCACCGGCGGCCCGCTGTTCCTCGCGATCGCGCTCGTCTGCGCCGGCCTGGCCGGCCTGGTCGCGGCGCGCTGGGCCCAGATCCAGTTCCAGCGCAGCCGGGCGAGGGAGCACGACGCTGCCGCCCGCACCCATGCCGAGATCGAGACCCTCGCCGATCGCATGTGGGAGATGCAGGAGAGCGAGGAGCGCTTCCACGGCCTGATCGACGCGCTCGGCGACCTTGTGGTGCATCGCGACCGCGCCGGCCGCATCGTCTACGTCAACGCCGTCTTCGCCGGCCTGTTCGGCACCAGCCCGCGCAATCTCGCCGGCCGCACCCTCGCAGAGCTCGGCATCGAGGTCGGGCTTGTGCCCGACGCCGCCTTCGCCGACGGTGAGTGCCTGAGCTCCACCGACGTGCCGATCCACACCGGGGGCGGCACGCGCTGGTTCTCCTGGATCGAGCTGTCGGTGCGCGACAAGTCGAACGGCGCTGTCTCGCACCGCGCGATCGCCCGCGACATCACCGCGCGCAAGCGGGCCGAGAAGTCAATGTCTGCGGCCAAGGCCCGCGCGGAGGATGCGAGCCGCGCCAAGTCGCAGTTTCTCGCCACGGTCAGCCACGAGATCCGCACGCCGATGAACGGCATCATGGGCATGGCCAAGCTGCTCGCCGACACCGAGCTCACGCCCGAGCAGCAGACCTATGTCGGCGCGGTCTCGACCTCGGCGTCGGCCCTGCTCGCTCTGATCGACGACCTGCTCGACTTCTCCAAGATCGAGGCCGGGCGCTTCGAGCTCGAACCGCTGCCGACCTCGGCGCGTGAGCTGGTGGAGAACGTCGTCGAGCTGCTCGCGGCCCGCGCCTACGGCAAGAATGTCGGGCTCGGCTGCCATGTATCGCCCGACGTGCCGGCGCAGTTCCTCGCCGACCCCGGCCGCCTGCGCCAGGTGCTGCTCAATCTCATCGGCAATGCGATCAAGTTCACCGACGACGGCGGCGTGCTGGTTTCGGTGACCACGTCGGGAACAGGTGCTGCGCGGCGGATCGCCTTCGCGGTCGCCGACACCGGGCCGGGTCTGCGCGAGGAAGACCTGGAGCGCATCTTCCGCGAGTTCGAGCAGGCCGACGGCACCTCGACCCGCCGGCACGGCGGAGCGGGCCTTGGCCTTGCGATCTCGCGCCGCATCGCCGAGGCGATGGGCGGCAAGATCACGGTCGAGAGCACCGAAGGCGAGGGCTCCGTCTTCACGCTCGACGTGCCGGCTCCGGCCGACACCGAGGCCGAGGCGCAGCCGTCGCGGGCGCTCGCCGGTTTCGGCGTGGTGGTCTTCTCCCACAACATCATCGAGGCGGAGGCGATCGCCCTCACCATGCGCGCGCATGGCGGCTCGGCGGCGATCGCCCGCACGCCGGAGGAGACGATCGAGCGCCTGCGCGGCAGCGATGCCCGCGCCGTGCTCATCGACGCGGCCCTTGAAAGCAGCGATGGCCGGATGCTGGCGAGGGTCCGCGGCGGCGTTGACCGGGAGATCGCCGCGCTCACGCTCATCGCGCCCACCGATCGCGGCCGCCTGGCCGAATTCCGCGCCAACGGCTACGAGACATTCCTCGCCCGGCCGGTGCGCGGCGAGACGCTGGTGCGCCTGCTTCTCCAGCGCGAGATTGCAACGTCGGGCGGAGCAGCCAGCGCCGCCGGGCCGGCCGGTCGCCGCACCTCGGCCAGCGGTCGCCTGAACGTGCTGCTCGCCGAGGACAACGAAATCAACGCGCTGCTCGCCCGCGTCGCGCTGCAGAAGGCCGGCCATTCGGTCGACGTCGTCACCAATGGCAGGGCGGCGGTCGATGCGGTGATCGAGACCGCCAGCGTTCGCCGCTACGACGTGGTGCTGATGGACCTGCACATGCCGGTGATGGACGGTCTCGACGCCATTGCTCTGATTCGGAAATTCGAGGATGAGAAGGGTCTGCCGGCCATTCCGATCGTTGTGCTGTCCGCCGACAGCCAGGAGGCCACCCGCCACGGCGTGCTCGCCCACGGTGCCTCCGGATTCGTCACCAAGCCGCTGGATCCGGCAAAACTGGTCGAGGCGATCGAGGGCCACGCGGCCGCGGCCTAGAACCGGTCTTTCCACAGACCATCTTGCCGACACCGTTCCGTCATGGTCCTGTTGCAGGAAACCAGTATGTCGCTTGCGACGGTGGCATTCGGAGGATAGGCGATGCACACGACGCTGGAGCGCGCGCGCACCACTTTCCCGCTTTCCCCGGCAAGGCCGGCGGCCGAGGCCGTTATTCCTGCTGGGGCACTTCTCGGACGGATCGGTCCGCTCGAGGTTCGGCTTGCCCGCAACTCCTCGGAGATCGCGGCCGCGCAGGAGGTGCGCTTCCGGGTCTTCTACGACGAACTGGGGGCCAAGCGCGACTATGTCCACGAGCTCGAAGCGCTCGATGCGGACCGTTTCGACGCGATCTGCGACCATCTCGTCGTCTTCGACACCGCCATCAGCGGGCCGGACCACCGCCAGATCGTCGGCACCTACCGGCTGCTGCGCCAGGAGGCTGCCTCGGTCGCGGGCGGGTTCTATTCCTCGGACGAGTTCGAGATGGACGTGCTGGTGGCTCGCCATCCCGGCCGCCGTTTCCTTGAGCTCGGGCGCTCCTGCGTGCTGCCCGAGTACCGCACCAAGCGCACGGTGGAGCTGCTCTGGCAGGGCATCTGGGCCTATGCGCGGCGTCACGGCGTCGACGTCATGACCGGTTGCGCCTCCTTCCCGGGCGTCATTCCGGCTGCGCATGCCGAGGCGCTGTCGTTCCTGGCGCATCATTGCGCGGCGGATGCGGACTGGCACACGCGCGCGGTTTCGGCACGCTTCCATACGATGGACCTGATGCCGGTCGAGGCAGTGAACCAGAAGGCCGCGCTGCTTGCCATGCCGCCGCTGATCAAGGGCTATCTGAGGCTCGGCGCCCGCTTTGGCGAAGGCTGCGTGGTCGACCGTGACTTCGGCACAACGGACGTCTTCGTCATCCTGCCGGTGGAACGGATCTCCGAGCGTTACATCAACTATTACGGTGCCGAGGCGACCCGTTTCGCGGCGTGAGCCGAACGTTCCGGATTTCGGTTGATCTCGGTCAAGGCGCCATTCCGCCGACGGGTTAGGTGTCTTCCATCAACAGATGGAGGATGAGATGCCTGCTGATACCGTGATCGTCGTTGCCGGCGTTCTTGCCGCTTTTGCGTTTTTCACCGCGACACTGCTCTTTGTCGATATGGGTTCGGCTGAGAAGTAAGGCTTCGTCACACGTCGGGCTCGCTTCCTTCCGCGTTCGGCGGGAAGCCACCTGAGACGTTTTCCTACGATACCCTTCGTCCGCCGGCGTCGATCACCACCTCGCCGTCTTCCTTCACGAATGGGCCGATGTCCGGATTCGGGAGGATGTCTAGGACGGCTTCGGAAGGTCGGCACAGCTTCGTGCCGAGCGGGGTCTCGACGATCGGCCGGTTGATCAGGATCGGATGCGCCAGCATCAGGTCGATCAGTTCGGCGTCGCTCCATTTCGGGTCGGCCAGGCCGAGATCCGCATAAGGCGTGCCCTTTTCGCGCAACAGCGCGCGGGGCGTGATGCCCATCGCGCCGATCAGGTCCACCAGCCGCTCTCGCGACGGCGGCGTCTTCAGATATTCGACGACCACCGGTTCGTCGCCGGACTGGCGGATCATCGCCAGTGTGTTGCGCGAGGTGCCGCAGTCGGGATTGTGGTAGATGGTGATGGTCATTCGGCGGGTCTCGTCTCGAGGGTTTTCCGGGGCTCGGCCAGCATCCATGCGGCCAGGATCATGGCGAGCAGAGCGCCGGCGAATTCCGCGACGATGAAGCCCGGCAGGTCAGCGGGACGGATGCCGGCGAAGGTGTCGGTGAAGGCGCGTGCGATGGCGACGGCCGGATTGGCGAAGGATGTCGACGCAGTGAACCAGTAGGCCGCGGTGATGTAGAGCCCGACCAGCCAGGGGATCGCGTCGGAGCGGAAGCGCAGGCCGGCGAGGATGGTGAACACCAGGCCGAAGGCGGCGATGCCCTCCGCCAGCCATTGCGGCGCACCGGTGCGCAGCGTGGCCGACGCCTGGAGAAGCGGCAGGTCGAACATGGCGTGCGCGGCGAGCGTGCCGGCAATGCCGCCGACGACCTGCGCCACAGCATAGGCCGCAGCCGCGCCCCCGTCGATCTCGCGGCGCAGCGCGAAGACCAGCGTCACGGCCGGATTGAGATGCGCTCCCGACAGCGGCCCCAGCAGCGTGATCAGCACCACGAGGATCGCGCCCGTCGGCAGCGTGTTGCAAAGAAGCGCAAGCGCCACGTCGTCGGTCAGCCGGTCGGCCATGATGCCGGAACCGACGACGGTCGCGACGAGGAAGCCGGTTCCAAGCGCTTCGGCGGCAAGCCGGCGCAACAGGTCGGGCGCCATCTTCAACCTGCCTTCGGCAGGTCGCGGCCGATCTCGCGGAGGCGACCCTGCAGCGTCAGCCTGTCGAGCGATTTCAGCGGCAGGGAGACGAAGAGCGAGATGCGGTTGTTGAGCATGCGGTAAGCGTCGGCGAAAGCGAGGTGCTTTTCTGCCTCGGTGCCCTCGACGGCGGCCGGGTCCGGCACGCCCCAATGCGCCGTCATCGGCTGGCCCGGCCACACCGGGCAGGCCTCGTTGGCGGCGTTGTCGCAGACGGTGAAAACGAAATCCATCACCGGCGCATCCGGCACGGCGAACTCCTCCCAGCTTTTGGAGCGGGCAAAGGATGTGTCGTGGTTGAGGCTCTTCAGCAGTTGCAGTGCATAGGGGTGCACCACGCCCTTCGGCTGCGAGCCGGCGGAGAAAGCGCGGAAACGGCCCTGGCCGACCCGGCTCAAGATCGCCTCGGCAAGGATCGACCGGGCCGAATTGCCGGTGCACAGGAACAGTACGTTGTAGATCTGGTCGCTCATCTTCTTGTCCTCCCGGCCCGGCTGCGCGGGCCAAAACCTCTCAGCAGCGGCACGTGACGGCGTCGATCACCGGGCGGCAGAGTTCCGGCCGGCCCTCGCAGCAGTCTTCCATCAGGTATGCAAGCAGGTCGCGGAAGCCGGTCATGTCGGCCGCATAGCGCACCGTCCGTCCGTCGCGCCCGGGGCTGATCAGCCCTGCCTGCGCGAGGACCTTGAGATGGGCCGAGACCGTGTTCTGCACCGCGCCGAGCCGTCCCGCGATCTCGCCGGCCGGCACGCCATCGGCGCCTGCGCGCACCAGCAGGCGGAAAATGTCGAGCCGGGTTTCCTGACCGAGGGCGGCAAGGGCGGCGAGGGATGATTTTTTGTCCATATATCCAAGTATCCGGATATATGAGCCACTACAAGCGCCATATGACAGGCATGTGACGGTGGGGGCGCTATACCTCGCGCGGAACCAGCGCGCCGGCCTCGCGATCGGATGCGCGGTCGCTGGCGAGCAGGCCGGCGGCGACGCCTTCGCGGTCCGCCGCGCTGCGGTTCTGGCTCATCTTGCGCTTGCCTTCGAGCCGGGTGATCGGCAGCCGCAAGCCGACGATGCCCTTGAGCTGCGCCCTGACGAACGGCTCCGGCGCATCTGCGACCGCCCAGGGTGCCGCGCGGCCGCCCTCGTGCAGGTCGGTCAGGCGGCGCACCACGTCGAGCAGGCGCGCATCGTCCTCGTAAAACTCCGCCGGCCCGTAGGCATGCACGGCGACATAGTTCCAGGTGGGCACCACCTTGCCATGCTCGCGCTTGGTCTCGTACCAGGACGGCGTGACATAGGCGTCCGGCCCGGAGAAGATGACCATCGCCTCGCCGAGCGCCGGCAGCTTCCACTGCGGATTGGCCTTGGCGAGATGGCCGTGCAGCACAAACTGCCCATCGCCGCCCTCCTCGAGAAACAGCGGCAGGGGCGTCGCGACGAGCCCCTCCGATGTCGCCGTCACCAGCGTCGACAGGCGCGTGGCGCGGATGATGCGCGCGAGTTCGGCGGGATCGTCTTCGCGGAAGGCCGGAGGCACATACATGGCGGGGCTCCTATCGTGCGAATCTGCGCGCGCCGGCGACGCAGGCGATGACGGCGACCGTAACGGCGAGCATCGCCGGCGTCACGCTTTCGCCAAGCAGCGTGGCGGCGAGCGCCAGGCCGAAGAAGGGCTGCAACAGCTGCAGCTGCCCGACCGCGGCGATGCCGCCCTGGGCGAGGCCGCGATACCAGAAGATGAAGCCGATCAGCATCGAGAACAGCGAGACATAGGCAAGCCCGATCCAGGCCGGCGCCCCGATGCCGGCAAGGCTCGCAGGCATGGTGAGCGCGGCAAGCACCGCCATGACCGGCAGGGACAGGACCAGCGCCCACGAGATGACCTGCCACCCGCCCAGCGTTCGCGACAGCCGCGCGCCCTCGGCATAGCCCAGCCCGCAGACGACCACCGCCGCCAGCATCAGCGCGTCGCCGACCGGTGAGGCGGCCACGCCTTGCGACAGCGCGAAGCCGGCGACCAGCACGCTGCCGAGGATGGAGAACACCCAAAAGGCGGGCTTGGGCCGCTCGCCGCCGCGCAGCACGCCGAAGATGGCGGTCGCCAGCGGCAGGAGGCCGATGAAGACGATGGAGCGCGCCGAAGTGATGTGCTGCAGCGCCAGCGCCGTCAGCAGCGGGAAGCCGACGACGACGCCGAGCGCCACGACCAGCAGCGAGACGATGTCGCGCCGCGCCGGCCGTCTTTCCCGGAAGGCGACGAGCAGGCCGAGCGCGAGAACGCCGGCAATCGCCGCGCGCGCGACCGTCAGGAACAGCGGGTCGAACTGCATGACGGCGACGCGGGTGGCCGGCAGCGAGCCCGAGAAGATCACGACGCCGATCAGCCCGTTGATCCACGCGATCGCCGTCCTGTCCATTTTACACCTCGTCCCTGCGCCCCCGCGCGGCGCGGACAATGCGTCAGGACTGGACCAAGATATTGGGCCACGTGGCGGAGTATGGAGGGACAGCGCGGACAGTCTCGCCCGTCTGCCGGAGAGCCCTAGCCGCGCAACCCCCGCGACAGGAACGAATCGACCAGCGAATCGAACACGGCGCGGACGCGCGGCACGCGGGCGAGGTTTTCGTGCGTCACGATCCAGGTCTCGATCACCGTCACCTCGACCTCCGGCAGGATGCGCACGAGGTTCGGGTCGCTCTCGCCGACGGGGATCTGGGCGATGCCGATGCCGACGCCGGCGCGGGTGGCGGCGATCTGCGCCGGGTGGCTGTCGGTGCGCAGCACGAAGCGGTCGCGCGAGAGCGTGCCGCCGAGCCGTTCGGCCAGGATCGCCGCGATGGCGAGGTCGGCCCGGTTGCGGTCGGGGCCGATGATGTCGTGGTCCGCGATCTCCGACACGTCGGCGGGCGCGCCGCGCCGCGCGATATAGGCGTGCGAGGCGAACAGGCCGAGCGGGATCGCGGCGACCTTGCGCGCCACCAGCGCCTCCTGCTTCGGCGTCACGGTCCTCACCGCGACATCGACCTCCTGCGCCAGCAGGTCGGCCGGCGCGTTGGACAGCGACAGCTCGATGCGGATGCCGGGATGCTCGATGCGCAGCCGGGCGAGCATCGCCGGGATGACCTCGATGCCCATGAATTCCGGCACGCTGACGCGCACGATGCCGGCGACCTCGCCGCCCGGGGCGGACGCCTGCCGCACGAACAGGTCAGACGCCATCGCCATCGCGCGGGCGGAATCGCGCAGCGTTTCGGCGGTCTCGGTCGGCGTCAGGCCGTTCACCGAGCGGGTGAAGAGCACCGTGCCGAGCTCGCGCTCCAGCGCCTCGATCCGGTTGCGCACCGTCGGGTGCGACAGGCCGAGCCGGCGCGCGGCGGCCGACAGGCTGCCTTCCTCGAGCACGGCGAGGAAGATGCGCTGGTCGTCCCAGGAGATCGGCAGGCTCATAAAAATATTACTAGCAGATGTTAGATAATTTGCAATTTTCTTTCATGTAGCGAAAGCCCACTTTCTACCCATCGTGATGAACCGAGGAACAGAGTGATGGACGGACAGAGGACGGCGCAGGTGCTGGGCGCGACGGGCGGGATCGGCGGCGGCATCGCCGCAGCGCTGGTGAGGCATGGCTGGCGGGTGCGCGGGCTGGCGCGCAACCTGGAGGCCGCCGGCAGGGCGGGGCCGGCGAAGGTCGAGTGGATCGAGGGCGACGCGATGCGGCGCGACGATGTGGTGCGGGCGGCAACGGGCGCGGAGATCATCGTGCACGCGGTGAACCCGCCGAACTATGCCAACTGGGACAAGCTGGTTCTGCCGATGATCGACAACACGATCGCGGCGGCGAAGGCGGTGGGCGCGCGCGTGGTGCTGCCGGGGACGATCTACAATTTCGACCCGGCCGAGACGCCGCTGCTCGGCGAGCATTCGCCGCAGCGGCCGAAGAGCCGCAAGGGCGCGATCCGCGTGGCGATGGAAAGGCGGCTGGAGGAGGCAGCACCCCAGGTACCGTCGCTGATCCTGCGGGCGGGCGATTTCTTCGGCCCCGGGGTGCGGTCGAGCTGGTTCGCGCAGGCGATGGTGGCGCCGGGCAAGCCGCTGCGCCGCATCGTCAACCCGGCCAGAGGGCCGGGGCACAGCTGGGCCTATCTTCCCGACCTCGCCGAAACCTTCGCCCGGCTGGTCGAGGCGCCGTCGCGCCTGCGGCCCTTCGAGCGGGTGCAGTTCGAGGGGCTCTACGACGACACCGGCGACAGGATGGTGGAGGCGATCCGCCGCGCCGCCGGCCGCCGGCTCCCGGTCTACCGCTTCCCGTGGTGGCTGATGCGGCTCGCGGCCCCCTTCGGCGGCCTGCCGCGCGAGGCGGCCGAGATCGCGCCCCACTGGCGCCACCCCTCGCGGCTGGACAATGCCCGCCTCGTCGAACTGATCGGGCCCGAGCCGGCGACGCCGCTGGACCTTGCCGTGCGGGCGAGCCTCGCCGACATGGGCTGCCTCGCAGACGCCGCGCAGCCGGCGCTGCGCGCAGCCTCGGCCTGAGCTTTGGTTGTATCCAAATGGATATAACGATGCGCGTGCAAAAACCCGCGCAAACATGCGGCCGTCGGGTCAGGATGTGTCCGGCGCCAGCGCCTCGCGGGCGAAATAGTTCATGTCGCCGAGCGTCGAGTGAATGTCGAGGCGGCGCGGTCCGGGCTTGATCTGCCCGGGCGGACGCCCGGCGCGCAACGGCCATTGGCGCACGTGGCGCAAGGCCGGCCCTGCCACAGCAGCGGCGGCCTGCCTGACGCGCGCCTGGGCGGTGGCCCGCGCATCCGCCGCGGCGCGGGCCCGCCAGCGGGCGAAGCGCAGCGCCTGGCCCGGCACGTCGTCGAGGGCCGCGCGCAGGGCCGCGATGCGGCGGAAGAGCCGGCGGGCATCGATCGGGTCTCCCGGACGGCAAAGCGGGCGCACAGGCGCGGGCGGCGGCGCGCCGGGGGCGAGAGAGAGGATGCGCGGCACGTCGCGCGCGGCGCGCGGCCGTGGCGGGCCGGGCCGCGTCAACGGATCGAGGAGCGGAAAGACGTAGGCACGCGGGCGGGGTGCTGCGCCGCGGAAGGCGGCGACGCTCATGCCGTAGGGCAGCACGACGCCGGTGCCGGCGCCCGCGCGCACGAAGAGCGAGTTGCGCCGCGCCGCCAGCCGCGGCCGCCCCGGCCCGACCTCCACCACCACGTCCCGCGCCGCCACAACGATCAGCCGCCGCACGGCGGATTCGGTGGGCAGCAGGAGCCTGAGCACCGCGCGGTAGGCGCGACGGGGGAGGGTGGCCCTGCCTTCCGGCAACCCGGCGCCCTGCGCCGCGCCCCGGGCGGAGGTCGCCGGAAGGGCGAGCCCGACCATGGTCATCAGCACCTCCAGCACCCGCCACAGCCGCTCCCGGTTCGTCTCGACCACCGCTTCCCACTCGATCACCGCGCCCTCCTTTCGTTGAGGCGTGGGGAGTGTGCGGGAGGTGGGGAGGGGGGTGGATAGATTTTTTTGTGCGCAGAATTCATTGATAACATGATGCGGCCCGCGTCACCTTCGGGCCGGTAACGGACTGGCAGCTTTCAGATGGCAAATTGAATTCGCTAGCGCTAAAAGTATACCATAGCAGTTGGGGAATTTCTGTATGGCGGGAAAAGTTCAGGCAATACGTTTCAAGCAATGGCTCCCGGAATGGGATGATTTTGACTTCGACCCCAGGCAACACAGGCGTAAGCCCGACGAGCATATCCTGCTCTTCTCTATGCCAGCCGTCCAGTTGCGAGCTCTGAGCGGTGTCTATCGGCGAACTCGCGATCATGACGGCGGCGAAGGTCTTCAGCGTCTTCATGATCCCAAGCGGTCAGCGGCAATTCGCGACTTCGTTCGCTTCGGTCACCCCTATAGCAGCCTTCCAGTTGCGGCTCGCGATGCAACCGCTGCCAACATGCGCAAACCTGGATGGCTGCCAACCGCCATTGTCGTCAACATTCTCACAGCGAACGACGAGCGTCGTGGCCGAAAGGTCGCTGAATCTGATCTTATCTCGATAAACGATGATGAGGGAAATCGCGCCGAGTTGAAGCTACCCTATTTCGACCGTCTAGAGCGATGGATGCCATCGGATCTGGAGCCTTTCGAAGTAATCGACGGACAACATCGCCTATGGGCCTTCGATGAAGCGTTGAAGGACGGCAGCCTGCCAGGCGACTTCGAACTCCCTGTCGTCGCCTTCACAGGTCTTGATGTGGGCTGGCAAGCTTATCTATTCTGGTCGATCAATGTCTCGCCTAAGCGCATCAATCCAAGCCATGCCTTTGACCTTTTCCCGTTGTTGCGGTCAGCTGAATGGCTTGAGACTCTGTCGGACTTGCGCATCTATCGCCAAGCGAGAGCGCAGGAACTGACGGAAATCCTCTACACTCAGCCAGAAAGCCCATTCTACAATCGTATCAACATGCTGGGCGAGTCGTCGAGAACCGCCCCTCCCGGTGCTGGCGTCACCCAAGCTGGCTGGGTTCAGGCAATCACCACAAGCTTTCTCTCAACCGGTAGTGGGCGGTCGGCCAGAGGTCTTTTCGCCGCTGAAATCACGCCTGTTACAGGACCGCTCCCCTGGTCACGCCCCCAGCAGGCAGCCTTCCTTATCGCGCTGTGGGCCGCGATTCGACAGGCGATTCTTCAGGCCAGACATGACTGGATTGAGCAGCTTACTCGCCCAGATGGGCAAGAAACACTCGACCATGATCCAACTGGTGCATTTACCGGCAACCGAACAATGCTCAATCAGGAGCAAGGAGTGCGTGGTGTCCTAGCTGTTGCCAACGATGTTTTCTTCTCACTTGCCCAGCTCAAGCCGCAGCTCTTCGAATTTGAAACCAGGATCGTAGCAGGCACAGCAACCACTCCTGAAGATGTGTCGGTTGCGCTGGAAGAACTGGAAGGTTCGGAACTCCTCGAGCGGATCAAGGATTTCGCGGCGGGGATTGTAGGTTTTGATTGGAGATCTGCCGATGCACCGGGGCTGAGTGATGACCAACGCATGCTTAAGCGTGCGTTCCGTGGCAGCAGTGGGTATGTGGCGCTGCGCGAGCAGCTTTTTAGACACCTTGCGGCGGGGCCCAAGGAGATTGCCGAAGTCGCCAATGAAGCTCTGAAGCGGCTACCCTGACATGACTGCCCAATTGAATGCTACTGACAAGGCGATTCTGGCGCTTGCCGATCCTAATGTTGTCATCAATGCTCTAAGCCGATTCCGCACTCAGGCTTGCCCGCCTTGGCTCCCAGCCACACACCCTTATCCGGATGGCGCTCCTCCTAAAGGAGAGGCTGCTTTTGCTGCTGTCTCTGGCGCCGATATGCTTGAGATCATCGCTGTCCGAGGTCCGCTCCATGCAATTGATGGCTGGAGTTATCTGGGCAGGGCCTTTTCATCCCTGTTGAGTGGTCAGGCCCATGCCGCCCGCCATTTGTCCTACTATGCGGAACTGCGGGCAGCGCTCTCGATCCTCGCAAGCTCGGGAATCGGTGTTTTCAATCGGCGAAACGCCGTTGTTGATGCTTCAGGTGTGGTCCATATCATGTCTACACAGACCACCCACGACATGGCATGGCTCGCGCTCGCCGAATGGTCGGTAAGTTCCACGAGTTTGGAGTGGCTGGCCAAGCCAATACAGATTGCAGGAGCATCCTTGCTTGATCCCTTCCGGGAGTTTTTTCCCGGCGAGACATCGACTGCAGCGGGCGAACTGATGGCCGAATGGGGGTTCGACCTCCAGCAGGGAACAACAGACCGAGATCAGCGCAACTGGTCGAGCTATCAGCCAACGGCACTTGGCCCGATCCTAACAACGCCGGCGCAGGACTTCGCATTCTTGAAGATGTTCTGGAACGCGTGTAGACCAAATGGAGTCGAACTCGAGCGGCATTTGCTGCGTATTCTCCTCGAAAGAGAGGCACGATCCCATGGATCAGAGCTCTACGAATACTCACACAGCTATGCTCGATTGCAGGAAAGTGCTAAGGCTGTTGTTTCGTTCGACTTCTTGAAACGGATTGACGATCCTATCGATCATGAATTTCTCGTCCAGCTGGCAAGCCGTTCGCTGCCTGCACCACCCTATGCCATGATGTGTCGTGCAGGCCTTCTCCTCAAATTGGCGACAGGCATGGCTGAAGCAAACCTGCGCGCTGCAGGTATTCAGCCGGTAGATCATTTTAATAACTGGTGGCAGGAATTCGGTGTGCATCACGGACTGTGGCCTCCGGGTCTACCGCCGCTAACCACTGCTGATCTCTGGGAAGATATAAATGTTGCGCTCGAAGAGAGCGCTGCAGCACCCACCGACTATCGACACGAGTGGGTTTCGACACTAGCAGGCAATGCCATGCGAATGTGTGAGACAGAACGAGTCGCCTTGTGGGGGCTCTTCCAGTGAAATACATGGGGTCGAAACGCGCGATGCTCGGCAACGGGCTCGGCGAAGCGCTCGGGCGCTCGCTAGCTGAGGCCGAACGCGTCCTCGATCTCTTCACGGGATCCGCAGCCGTAGCTTGGTATGTAGCCGAACAGCACGGAAAAGAAGTCCTCGCGAGCGATCTTCAGACGTACTCGACGATCCTCGCGGCCTCCGTCATAGAACGCACAAAGCCGATTGCCGACCGGGACTGGGTTGAGAGCTGGATGCGCCGCGCCCGTGGTCGTGTCTCGGCACATAGGCAATGGAGGGATATCAAGGAACTCCAGACCTCACTGGACAAGATTCCAGTCTCCGAGGCTGCATCGAATGCACGTTCCATCGACTTTGGTACGAAATTCCCAGTCAGCAAAGCTTATGGAGGCTATTACTTTTCGCCTTGGCAGGCGGCATGGATCGACGCGCTGCGCGCAAGCATGCCCGAAGCAGAAGACCTAAAAAGTGTCGGGCTTGCTGCTCTTATTCAAGCTGCGAGTCGTTGTGCTGCCTCGCCAGGACACACTGCTCAGCCTTTCAAGCCCAACGACACCGCAGGCCGTTTCCTCATCGAAGCGTGGCAACGAGACCTTCCAGCCATTGTTCGTACACGCATCGACGATATCGCTCCTCGCAAGGCCGGGAAGAAAGGCAGAGCTTACTGCATGAGTGCCAACGAACTCGCTGAAGCGGCACGTCCCGGAGATCTTGTCTTTCTGGATCCTCCTTATTCCGGGGTACATTACAGTCGCTTCTATCATGTCCTAGAGAGTGTCGCCCGCGGCGAAGTGGGCGAAGTCTCAGGATCGGGGCGTTACCCTGAAAAGAGCGAACGCCCTATCTCCGACTTTTCTATGCTGACTACCTCTCGGCGAGCGTTTGATGACCTACTTGCCATCTTGGCTCGGAAGCATGCCAACGTCATCATCACTTTCCCAGCAGGAAAGGCATCTAATGGCCTCAGTGGAGACGATGTGAAGGCTCTTGCCACCGACCATTTTCGGATAGAGGAAGCTAAGGTCTCTTCGCGTTTTTCGACATTGGGGGGCGACCTAAAGCATCGAGCAGCGCGCCAGGACGCTGATGAACTGATCCTAACGTTATCGACACGTGCTCTTTATTGAGGGGTAGCTTGAAGGGCGGCCCGACTTGTGGCCGGTCAATCATACGATGTTGCTGCCTTTCGCTCGCAGCTCTACGATCCGCACCGGTGTGTCGAGCTGATCATCGGGCCGATGTCGGTGCAGCCGCCGAGTTTCTGCAGCACCCCGGTCGAGTCTACCCGCAGGACAATGCACCGGCGAAACCCCCTGATCAGCCGCTGCAGCCGCCCCACCACCCCCCTCACCCAATCCTGTTCAACGCCACCCTCTCCAGAAACGCCCCATACCCGCCGACGATGCCGTTGCCGATGGGGATGCCGCGGGCGAGGACGCGGAGGGCGGTGAGGTAGCGGCTTTCGAGGCTGATGGAGTGGAATTTTCGCTGGTCGACCCAGAGGGTGGCGAGCTCCACATGGACGCCGAAGACGCCCTGATAGTCGCGCCGCGTCTTGACGACCTCGATCACGCTCGGCCGGTAGCCGGTGGCGGACAGGGCGGCCAGCAGCTCGTCGCGGCTGGCGAGCTTCGCCTCGATCTCGTTGAAGCGCGGGAAGATCGCGGCGAGGACGGAGGCCCTGGTGGGGAAGGTGATCTTCTCGCTGGGCGCAAAGGCGCTGAACTCGTCGAAGGCCTCGATGATCGGCTTGACCTTCAGGCCCTCGCCCCTGAACTTGATGTTGTCCCGCTTGCCGTGCACGAACAGGTAGACGTCGCGGTTCTTCTCCTCGGCGCGGGCGACCTTGTCCTTGAGGCGACCGAAGCTGAGGGGGATGTCGACGGCATCGTCGGCCGGCCAGAAGGCGCGCCACTCCCATGTCGTTTTGGAGCGCACATAAGCGGGGCGCGCGGCGGCCGATTTCTTCTTCGCGGGCTTCGCCGGCTTCGGGACGTCGCCGGCATCGAGCAGATAGGTGCTGAGCCGCTGGCGCATGACGACGAGGGCGTCGGCGACGCCGCGCCCGACCAGGTCCATCCGGCGCAGCGCATCGACGCGGCTGTCGTGGCCCGGCAGCCACCTGTCCGGATAGGCGCGTTCGAACACGGCGCCGATCATGCCGCAGGCATGGAGCAGCGAGATCAGCGCGGCCTGTTCCGGGTCGGGCAGGTCGTCGGTCTCGATCAGCGCCATCAGCGGGTCGCGGATGCCGTCGACTTCGGCGGCGGCATGGCCGACGATCTTCGACTGGACGAAGTCCCACAGGATATTCTGCGCGCGGACGTGAACGGCGCCCTTGGCGGCGAGGGAGGCGAGCGTCTCGGACCGCAATTCGCCGACGCGGCCGACAACCTCGTTGAGCATCACGGCCATCGGGGCCCTGCCGCCGAGGCGGTCGAGGATGGTCAGCGCGAGCGGCGGGGCGGCGTCGTGCGGATCGCTCGGCCGGACGGCGAAGACGGTGTCGAGGTCGCTGTCGATCCTGTCCTGGAACGACAGGTCCATCAGATGCGCCCCCGCCAGGGCGAAGTCCGCATCCGACCAGGCGGCCAGCGATCCGGCGGCCTTCGGCACCGCCAGGCTCAAAAGCGTGAAGGCCTCGGCGATCGAAAAGCCGTCCGGAGACGTGGACGAGAGGGGGCGCACGAGGGTCACCGCCATGCGGGGAGGAGATAGGACAGGGCGCCGCCCGCCGCGCCGAGGCCGAGGATAACGGCGATGGGGCTGGTCCTCGTGCGGACGATCAGGAGATAGGACAGGACCGCGAGCGCAACGGTGATCGGCCCGGTCAGCGCGGTCTTGGCCACGGCATAGATGCCGGAGCACATCAGGCCGATCGAGATCGGTTCGAGGCCGTTCTGCACCGCGCGCCGCCAGGGCGTCTCGCCGATCCGGTTCCAGACCCGGCCGACCCACAGGCACAGCACGCTGGACGGGACGAAGAAGGCGAGGCCCGCGACGACAGCGGCGAGCGCGCCGCCGATCTGGGCGCCGAGCAGCACCACCATCGTCATGTTGGGGCCCGGCGCAAGCTGGCCGATGCCGTAGGTCTTGATGAAGACCTGTGGGCCGATGCCGAACTGCGCCGAAAGCACGTCCTGCATCTCGTGCAGCACGGCTGTCCCGCCGCCCACCGCGAACACGGACAACAGGACGAAGGTGAAAGCGAGCTTAATCAGCATCCGGCCGCTTCGCTTTCGCCGGGCGGTTGAGGAAGATCGCGATGGGGGCCACGACCATCAGCACCTGCGGCAGGGAGAGGCCGGCAAGGCTCATCAGCACGAAGGTGAGGAGCGCGATGGCGAGATATTTCAGCTCGAGGATGCGGCCCTCGGCCAGCCGGACGGTGACCGAGGACAGCAAGCCGACGGCGGCCGCCGCCACGCCGACGAGGAAGTAGCCGGCGACGGCGCTGTCGGGATTGCTGAGATAGAGCATGCCGACGGCGACGACGAAAAGGCAGCCGGGCAGCAGCAGGGCGGCCGCGGCGACGAAGGCGCCCACCGTGCCGCGCAGCCGGTCGCCCGCCAGAACCGCGATGTTGACGGCGTTGAGCCCGGGCATCGTCTGGCTGATGGCGAGCATGGCCTTGAACTCGTCAAGGCTGAACCAGCGCTTCTTCTCGGTGAGGAGGATCTTCTGATAGGCGACGACGCCGCCGCCGAAGCTCGCCGCGCCGACGATGAGGAACTCCCGGAAGATCTCGCCGAGGAGTGCGGCTTTCCGTTCAACGACCAGTTCCGTCATCGACCTCGCCCGGCTTGGTTGCCCGACCCGTCCAAAAAGCCCTCTGCCGGCAGCCTTGCGGGCTGCCGGGTCCTCACGCGCCTGCGTTATACGCCGCGATCGCGGCCATGTTGACGATGTCAGAGTCCTTCGCCGACAGGCCGACGATCTGCACCGGCTTGTTGAGGCCGACGATCATCGGCCCGATGACGGTGCAGCCGCCGAGTTCCTGCAGCATCTTGGTCGAGATCGAGGCGGAGTGGAAGGCGGGCATGACGAGCACGTTGGCTGGGCCGGAGAGGCGGCAGAAGGGGTAGCGCTGCTGCATCAGGCGATGGTCGAGCGCGACGTCGGCGGCCATCTCGCCGTCATATTCGAAGTCGACGCGGCGCTTGTCGAGAATCTTCACCGCCTCCTGCACGCGCTCGGAGCGCTCGCCGGCGGGGTGGCCGAAGGTGGAGTAGGCGAGCATGGCGACGCGGGGTTCATAACCCATCCTGCGCGCGAAGCCGGCGGTCTCCTCGGCGATGTCGGCGAGCTCCTCGGCGTTCGGCATGTCGTGCACGGCGGTGTCGGCGACGATGACGGTGCGGCCGCGGCAGAGCGCGAGCGACACGCCGACGACGCGGTGGCCGGGCTTGGCGTCGATGACGCGGCGCACGTCTTCCAACGCGGTCGAATAGTTGCGGGTGACGCCGGTCACCATCGCGTCCGCGTCGCCCAGCGCCACCATGCAGGCGGCGAAATGGTTGCGGTCGTTGTTGATCAGCCGCTGGCAGTCGCGCAGCAGGAAGCCCTTCCGCTGCATCTTCTCGTAGAGATGGTCGGCATAGATGGCGTTGCGGCGCGAGAGCCGCGCATTGATGACCTCGATGCCCTGCTTGTTCAGGTCGACGCCGGCATTGCGCGCATTCTCGCGCACGACCTCCTCGCGGCCGACAAGGATGGCGGTGCCGAGCTTCTGATTCACGTAGGAGACGGCGGCGCGCATCACCTGCTCCTCCTCGCCCTCGGCAAAGACGGTGCGCTTGGGCTGGCGGCGCACGCGGTCGTAGATGCGCTGCAGGGTGGACGCGATTGGGTCGCGGCGGGCCGACAGCTCCTGCGCGTAGCGGTCGAAGTCGAGGATCGGCCGGCCGGCGACGCCCGAGTCGATCGCCGCGCGGGCGACCGCGACGGGGATGGCGGAGATCAGGCGCGGGTCGAAGGGGACGGGGATGATGTAGTTCGGGCCGAACTTCGGCCGGTTGCCCTGATATGCGGCCGCGACGTCGTCGGGCACGTCCTCGCGGGCAAGCGCCGCGAGTGCGCGCGCGGCGGCGATCTTCATCGGCTCGTTGATGGTGGTCGCGCGGACATCGAGCGCGCCGCGGAAGATGTAGGGGAAGCCGAGCACGTTGTTGACCTGGTTCGGATAGTCCGAGCGGCCGGTGGCCATGATGGCGTCGGTGCGGATCTCGGCGACCTCCTCCGGCGTGATCTCGGGGTCCGGATTGGCCATGGCGAAGATGATCGGGTTCTTGGCCATGGATTTCACCATCGCCGGCGTCAGTGCGCCCTTGGCGGAGAGGCCGAAGAAGATGTCGGCGCCATCGAGCGCGTCGGCGAGCGAGCGCGCGTCGGTCTTCGCCGCATGCGCCGACTTCCACTGGTTCATGCCCTCGGTGCGGCCCTGGTAGACCACGCCCTTGGTGTCGCAGAGAATGACGTTCTCCGGCGCGAAGCCGAGCGACTTGACCAGCTCGATGCAGGCGATGCCGGCCGCACCCGCGCCGTTGCAGACGAGCTTGGCCGTCTTCATGTCGCGGCCGGTGATCTCCAGCGCGTTGATCAAGCCGGCGGTGGCGATGATGGCCGTGCCGTGCTGGTCGTCGTGGAAGACCGGAATGTTCATCAGCTCGCGCAGGCGTTGCTCGATGATGAAGCACTCCGGCGCCTTGATGTCTTCCAGGTTGATGCCGCCGAAGGACGGGCCAAGCAGCTTGACGCAGTTGATGAACTCGTCGGCGTCCTCGGTCTCGACCTCGAGATCGATGGAATCGACGTCGGCGAAGCGCTTGAACAGCACCGCCTTGCCTTCCATGACGGGCTTGGAGGCAAGCGCGCCGAGATTGCCGAGGCCGAGGATCGCGGTGCCGTTGGAGATGACGGCGACCATGTTGCCGCGCGTGGTGTAGTCGTAGGCGCGGGACGGGTCCTCGGCGATCGCCTTCACGGGAACGGCGACGCCGGGCGAATAGGCGAGCGAGAGATCCCGCTGCGTTGCCATCGGCTTGGTCGGCGAGATTTCCAGCTTGCCGGGCCGTCCGGTCGCGTGGAAGTCGAGCGCCTCCTGCGCGGAGACCTGCGGCCCGCTCTCGTTCCTGTCCCTCGATGCCATGCGTGTTTCCTGCCCGGTCGCGTTTCTTTTGTGGAGCGTTCGGGATTAAGGCTACACTTCGCCTTCGTAAAGCGACAAGGACGGTCTGGAGAAAAAAGTCCCCCTCCCCCTTGTGGGGAGGGGTTAGGGGGTGGGGGTTATCGGCCCGTCCCCAGACATGGAAGCCGTGATGGAGTGGCAGACGGATCATACCCCCACCCCTAACCCCTCCCCACAAGGGGGAGGGGGAGACGCGACCGTCCCGGCCGTGGCGATCCCCTCAGCTGCGGGTGCCACGCCGATGATGGAGCAGTTCATCGAGATCAAGGCGGCGAACCCGGACTCGATCCTGTTCTACCGCATGGGCGACTTCTACGAGATGTTCTTCGCCGACGCGGAGATCGCCAGCCGTGCGCTCGGCATCACGCTGACCAAGCGCGGCAAGCATGCGGGCGAGGACATCCCGATGTGCGGCGTGCCGGTGCATGCCGCCGACGACTACCTGCAGAAGCTGATCGGCCTCGGCTACCGGGTCGCGGTGTGCGAGCAGGTGGAGGACCCGGCCGAGGCGAAGAAGCGCGGCTCGAAATCGGTGGTGCGGCGCGACGTGGTGCGGCTGGTGACGCCCGGCACGATCACCGAGGAGAAGCTGCTCGACGCCAACGAGGCGAGCTATCTCATGGCGCTGGGGCGCGTGAAGGGCGAGGAGGCGCGGATGGCGCTCGCCTGGATCGACATCTCGACCGGCGCGTTCCGCGTCGCGGAGACGATGCCGGACCGGCTGCTCGCCGACATCCTCCGGGTCGATCCGCGCGAGCTGATCCTGGCCGACCCGGTATTCCACGATCCGCAGCTGCGGCCGGTGCTCGACGTGATCGGCCGCAGGGCCAACCCGCAGCCGCCGATCCTGTTCGATTCGGCGACGGCCGAGACGCGCATTTCGCGCTATTTCGGCGTGGCGACGCTGGACGGGTTCGGCAAGTTCTCGCGGCCCGAGCTGTCGGCCATCGCGGGCGCCATCGCCTATGTGGAGAAGACGCAGAAGGCCGAGCGCGCGCCGCTGTCGCGACCGGAGCGCGAAGAGGCGGGCGCTGCGCTGTTCATCGACGCGGCCACGCGCTCGAACCTCGAACTGCTGCGTACCCTGTCCGGCAGCCGCGAAGGCAGCCTGGTGAAGGCGGTGGACCGCACGGTGACGGGCGGCGGGGCGAGGCTGCTGGCCGAGCGGATCATGTCGCCGCTGACCGACCCCGACGCGGTCAACGAGCGGCTGGATTCGGTGTCGTTCTTCCGCGCCGAGCCACGGGTCTGCGAGGCGGTACGCACGGCGCTGAAGGGTGCGCCGGACATGCCGCGCGCGCTGTCGCGGCTGGCGCTGAACCGCGGCGGACCGCGCGACATGGGCGCGCTGGCGGCGGGGCTGAAGGCGGCGCGCGAGATCGCCGGGCTGTTTGCGGACCGGCCGTTGCCCGCCGAGATCGCGACGGCGGTGGAGGCGATGAGGGCGCTGCCGACGGCCCTCGGCGAGCATCTCGACCGGGCGCTTGCCGACGAGCTGCCGCTGCTCAAGCGCGACGGCGGCTTCGTGCGGGGCGGCTATGACGGCGAGCTGGACGAGATGCGGGCGCTGCGCGACCAGTCGCGGCGGGTGATCGCCGGCATGGAGCGGGATCTCATCGAAGAGACCGGCATCCGCTCACTGAAGATCCGGCACAACAACGTGCTCGGCTACTACATCGAGGTGACGGCGAACCATCACGAGACCATGACCGGCACCGACGCCGCCAAGGCGCGCTTCATCCACCGCCAGACCATGGCGAGCGCCATGCGCTTCACCACGACGGAACTGGCGGGGCTGGAGACCAAGATCGCCAACGCCGCCGACCGGGCGCTGAGCGTCGAGCTCACCGTGTTCGACCGGCTGCTCGAGGAGATCGTCGCGGAGGCCGACGCGATACGGGCCGGGGCCGGGGCGCTGGCCGTGCTCGACGTGTCGTCGTCCTTCGCCTATCTCGCCGAGCGCGAGGACTATTGCCGCCCGCTGGTCGACGGCTCGCTCGCCTTCCGCATCGAGGGCGGGCGCCATCCGGTGGTCGAGCAGGCATTGCGCCGGCAGGCGGCCGACCCCTTCGTCGCCAACGACGCCGATCTCTCACCGCAGGGCAACGACCGCCATGGCGCGATCTGGCTTTTGACTGGCCCGAACATGGGCGGCAAGTCGACGTTCCTGCGGCAGAACGCGTTGATCGCGATCCTGGCGCAGGCGGGTTCGTTCGTACCGGCGAAAGCCGCGCATATCGGCGTGGTGGACCGGCTGTTCTCCCGCGTCGGCGCTTCGGACGACCTGGCGCGCGGGCGCTCGACCTTCATGGTGGAGATGGTCGAGACCTCGGCGATCCTGAACCAGGCGGGCGAGCGGGCGCTGGTGATCCTGGACGAGATCGGCCGTGGCACGGCGACCTATGACGGCCTGTCGATCGCCTGGGCGGCGGTGGAATACCTGCACGAGAAGAACCGCTGCCGCGCGGTCTTCGCCACGCATTTCCACGAACTGACCGTGCTCGCCGGCAAGCTGCCGCGGCTGCACAACGTGACGATGCGGGTGAAGGAATGGGAAGGCGACGTCGTCTTCCTGCACGAGGTGGGCAAGGGCGCGGCTGACCGCTCCTACGGCCTGCAGGTGGCGCGGCTCGCGGGCCTGCCCGATGCGGTGATCGAGCGTGCCAAGGCGGTGCTGACGGAACTGGAGGCGGGCGAGACCTCCGGCAAGGCCTCGCGGCTGGCCGACGACCTGCCGCTGTTCAGCGCGGCGGTGCGGCGCGAGCCGGGGCCGAAGCCCGCGAAACAGGACGACGCGGCGCGGCCGCTGGTCGAGGCGGTCGCAGCACTCCATCCGGACGAGATGACGCCGCGCGAGGCGCTGGAGGCGCTCTACCGGCTGAAGGGCCTGACGCCGCAGTAGACGGCGGCATCCGAGACCACGACAGCGCGGTTCTTCCGCTTCGCCGGGACGGCGCCGACGCCCGCGAAATAAACGCGGGTCGTTACATTTCTCCATCGTCGCTCTATCAATTCATTAAACTCCGGACATCATCATCCTGCGTGGGACGGAGCGGCGCCTGTGAGGTTCTGTATCGGGGAGTCGGCTGCACCGCTGCACAGGAATATCCCTGCCGCAGCGTTCATGAGGGTCGCGAGTGGACATTGAGCGCGATACGGACAGGGCGCGCTACACGCCAGGACGGCTGCTTGCCGTCATTTGGCCTTTCGCGATCGTCGTGCTGGCCCAGACGCTCGTCGCGTCGCTGAGCATCTACACGCTGTCAGCCGTCCGCAGCTATGTCGGCGGCGAGAGCATGTGGTCGAAGGGCTACAAGCAGGCCATCCATTCGCTTGAGCACTACGTTACGAGCGGTGACGTGGACGACTTCCGCCGTTTCGAAAGTTCCATTGCCATTCCGTTGGGCGACCGGAAGGCGCGGCTTGCTCTCCAGGCCTCGCCGCCAGATCTCGATCGCGCCCGCCAAGGGCTGCTGACCGGCCGCAATCATCCGAGCGACATTCCCGGCATGATTTGGCTCTTTCGCTATTTCAGCGAGATGCCTTACCTCGCAGAGGCGATCGAGAAATGGTCGCTGGCGGATCCGAAGATCGTCGAACTGGTCGAGATCGGGCACGATATCAAGCGCGAGCGCGACGGGATGGTGGAGATCAGTCGGGCGCAGATGGACGCCTGGATCTCGCGCGTCGATGCGCTCGACCGGGAGATCAACCCGCTTACCCTGCAGTATGCGGAGGCGCTCGGACGAGGCTCGCGCGCGATCACTTACACCCTCTTCGGCGTCAACGTCGTGTCGGCGCTGCTTCTTATCCTGCTTGCCGTGATGCGCACGCGCGGCCTGCTGATCCAGCGCGCGGGGTTCGAGGTAGCGCTGATCGCCGAACGGGCGCGCGCGAACGTCACCCTCGCCTCGATTGGGCAGGCTGTGCTGACGACCGACCACGAGGGCCGGCTTCTGTTTCTCAACCGCGTGGGGGAGAAGCTGTTGGGCGTGAAACCCGAGGAGGCCAGGCAGGCGCGGATTGCCGACCTGTTCTCATTCGACGACGACAATGCGCGGCACACGGTGAATGCGACGCTCGAAACGCTTTTCGAAGGTGGTTCAGTGACCTCGACGCTGACCCCGAGAATGCTCATCCGTCGCGACGGGCGCCGCGTTCCGGTGTCGATGGTGGCGGCACCGCTGCGAATGGACGGCAAGGTGTCGGGCGCGGTGATCGTGCTGCACGACATGACGCGCGAGAACGAATATATCAGCCGCCTGTCGCACCAGGCGACGCATGACGCCCTGACGGAACTCGCCAACCGGCGGGCCTTCGAGGCGAGGCTGGAGGAACTGATCGCCGGGCTGGCCGAGACGCCGGCCTCGCACGCGATGATGTTCATCGACCTCGACCAGTTCAAGATCGTCAACGACACCTGCGGGCACGCAGCCGGCGACGAACTGCTGAAGCAGGTGGCGGGCGCGCTGGGGCAGGGCCTCGCACCGTCGGACATGCTGGCCCGCATCGGCGGCGACGAGTTCGGCATCGTCCTGCCCGGCCGCTCGCCGGAGGATGCCGCCCATGTGGCCGAGCGGCTGCGGGCCGCCGTCGAGGACCTGGACTTCCGCTGGAAGGGGCGCGCCTTCGCGGTCAGCGCCAGCATCGGCCTGATCGAGCTGTCCCAGCCGTCGACATCGCTGGAGGAGGCGCTGCAGGCGGCCGACGTCGCCTGCTACCTCGCGAAGGAAAAGGGCCGCAACCGCGTGCAGACGCATATTTCGGGCGACGCGGAGCTGGAAGCGCGGATCGGCGAGATGGCCTGGGTGCAGCGCATCCGCCGCGCGACGGAGGAGGACGGGTTCCTGTTTCTGGCGCAGGAGATCGTGCCGCTGGCGGAGCCGGACACTGGCCGCCACATCGAGCTGCTGCTGCGCCTCGCGGATGCGAATGGCGGATATGTGTCGCCCGCGGCCTTCATGCCGGCGGCGGAGCGCTTCGGCCTGATGCCGCTCATCGACCGCTGGGTGGTTTCGCACGCTTTCGCGGCGATCGGTGCGCACCTTGCCGATCCGGGCGCAGCGGCGATCTCGACCTGGGCGATCAATCTTTCCGGCCAGACGATCGGCGACACCGAGTTCAGCGTCTTCGTGCGCGACGAGTTCCGCCGCCACGGCGTGCCGCACGACCTGGTGTGCTTCGAGATCACCGAGACGAGCGCGATCTCGAACCTCGCCACCGCGCGATGCTTCATCGATGGGATGAAGGCGCTGGGCTGCCGCTTCTCGCT
Source organism: Mesorhizobium australicum (assembly GCF_900177325.1). Classification (NCBI taxonomy): domain Bacteria; kingdom Pseudomonadati; phylum Pseudomonadota; class Alphaproteobacteria; order Hyphomicrobiales; family Phyllobacteriaceae; genus Mesorhizobium; species Mesorhizobium australicum. The sequence goes on from NZ_FXBL01000004.1 coordinate 1,159,664, forward strand.
GGACGATTTCGGCACCGGCATGTCCTCCTTCGGCTACCTGAAGAACCTGCCGGTCGATTATCTCAAGATCGACGGCAGCTTCGTGAAGAATATCGTCGAGGACAATATCGACCGCGCCATGGTCGAGACGATCCACCGGATCGGCCACATCACCGGCAAGAAGACGATCGCGGAGTTCGTCGAGAACGACGCGATCCTCGATGCGCTGAGGGAGATCGGGGTCGACTATGCGCAAGGCTACGGCGTCGCCGCGCCGAAACCGCTGGCGGAGTTCCGGCGGGAGGTGAGCGGACGCCAGCGACGGGCCGGGCCGCTGAAGCGGGTCGTGTAGGCCGGCCGGGCTGGCCCAAGCCGGCGCGGCGCCATGGCGGTTTGGCCGGGGCGCCGGCATCTGCTATCGCCCCGGCCGCATGAGCAACGCATCGACAGCAGGCGCCGCACGGCACGATTCGGACAGGGCGACCCGGCTGGGCATCGCCTTCATGCTGCTCGCCATCCTGATGTTCGCGCTGAACGACACGCTCGGCAAATGGCTGCTCGGAAGCTACGGCGTCGGGCAGCTCCTGTTCATCCGCACCGTCTCGGCGCTGCTGGTGATGGTGCCGATCCTGATGCGGGTCGGCTGGCGTTCGCTGTTTCCGGCGAGCCGAGGCTGGCTGCTCGCCGCGCGCGCGCTGATCGCGACGCTGGAGATCGGCGCGTTCTACGTCGCCGTGTCTTACCTGCCGCTCGCCGACACGATCACCTACTGGATGGCGGCGCCGATCTATGTCGCCGCACTTTCGCCGTTTCTGCTCGGCGAGCATGTCGGCTGGCGCCGGTGGACGGCGATCATCGTCGGCTTCGTCGGCGTGCTGATCGCGCTGAACCCCTCGGCCGAGACGCTGACCTTGCCGGCGCTGGTGTCGATCGGCGGCAGCCTGCTGTTCACGCTTCTGATGATCACAGGGCGGGCGCTGCGCGGCACGCCGGACGCGGCGATGGTGTTCTGGCCGCTGGTGACGTCGGGCATCGCCGGCGCGATGACGATCCCCTTCGCCTGGACGCCGCCCGCGCTCGACGATCTGGCGCTGCTCGCCCTGCTCGGCATCGTGGCGCTCGGCGCGCACTACTTCACCAACCGCTCGCTGGCGCTGGCCGACGCGTCGACCGTCACGCCCTACCAGTACACGCTGCTGGTGTGGGCCATGCTGTTCGGCTGGCTGTTCTTCGGCGAGGTGCCGAAGGCGAACGTGCTGGTCGGCGGCGCGGTAATCGTGGCGGCGGGGCTCTACATCTTCTTCCGCGAGCGGCGGCTGGGGCGGACGAACACGGCAGACCCGTCGGCCGGCTCGGTGGCGTGAGGATCCGCCCGGGGCGCGGGCGCTCCTGACATCGACCTGTCAGGAGGTGGCGCGATGGTGGCGGCAGCGGCTGGCATCGTCCGGTGCCCGCAGCTAAAAGGCGCCTCCCTTTCGGACCAGAACCATGCAGCAGCTCGCCACAACCTCCCGATCCGCGATCGGCTTCATCCTCGTCGTCGCGATCCTCGACATCGTGGCGATGGGCATCGTCATTCCCGTCCTGCCGCCGCTGATCGAGGAATTCGCCGGCTCGACGGCCGATGCCGGCTGGATCAACGGCGTGTTCGTGGCGCTGTGGGCGTTGATGCAGTTCGTCGCCTCGCCGGTGATCGGCTCGCTGTCGGACCGCTATGGCCGCCGGCCGGTCATCCTGCTCTCCGCGGCGGGCCTGGCAGCGGACTATGTGCTGATGGCGCTGGCGCCGGACCTGTGGTGGCTGGCGGTCGGGCGCATCGTCGCCGGCATCACCTCGTCGTCGTTCACCACGGTCTACGCCTACATGGCCGACGTGACGCCGCCCGAGGGCAGGGCGAAGGCCTACGGGCTGATCGGTGCGGCCTTCGGCGGCGGCTTCGTGCTCGGGCCGCTGATCGGCGGCGTGCTGGGCGAGATCTCGCCGCGCGCTCCCTTCTGGTTCGCGGCGGCGTTGAGCAGTGTCGTCTTCGTCTACGGTCTGTTCGTGATGCCGGAATCGCTGGCGCCGGAGAAGCGGATGGCGTTCTCGTGGCGGCGCGCCAACCCTTTCGGGGCGCTGATGCTCTTGAAGTCGCACCGCGAACTGTCCGGACTGGCGACGGTGAACTTCCTGCTGCACTTCTCGCACCACGTCTTCTCGGCGGTCTGGGTGCTTTATGCCGGCCATCAGTTCTCTCTGACCACGGCGCAAGTCGGCATGCTGCTCGCAGGCGCGGGCGGGCTGGACATGGTCGTGCAGGGCCTGTTCGTCGGGCCGGTGACGAAGCGGCTCGGCGAGCGCGCGACGATGATTGTCGGCCTGCTCGGCGGCGCCGCCGGGCTGGCGTCAATGGGGCTCGCGCCGGACGCGCTCTGGTTCGCGCTGGCGCTGCTGCCCAACGCGCTGTGGGGCCTCGCCATGCCGACGCTGCAATCGCTGATGACAAGGCTGGTCTCGGAAAGCGAGCAGGGGCAGTTGCAGGGCGCCAACATGAGCGTCGCCTCGATCGCCGGCGTCGCCTCGCCGCTCTTCTTCGGCTGGGTCTATTCGGTGACGGTCGCCGCCGGTGCGGAGGCGCCCTATCCCGGCGCATCCTTCGTGATCGCCGCCGCGATTCTGGCCCTAGGGGCTTGCCTCGGCTGGGCTGTTGCCCGTCGCGCGATGCGGGCGGTATAGAGCCGGCACTTTCGGGAGAGTCGCCTTGACCGACATTGCCGCACCCGCGCCACGCCTCAACGCCAGCACGACCGTCTTCGGCGTGCTGTTCGCGGTGAGCGGCTGCCATCTGCTCAACGACATGATGCAGTCGCTCCTGTCGGCGCTTTATCCGATGCTGAAGGCGGACTACGGCCTCGCCTTCTGGCAGGTGGGGCTGCTGACCTTTGCCTTCCAGGTGACGGCCTCGCTGCTGCAGCCGGTGGTGGGACTCTACACCGACAAGCGGCCGATGCCCTATTCGCTGCCGTTCGGCAGCGCCTCGACGATGCTGGGCCTGCTGCTTCTGGCGACCTCTTCGACCTATCCGCTGCTGGTGCTGGGCGCTGCCTTCATCGGCATCGGCTCGGCGATCTTCCATCCCGAATCCTCGCGCATCGCCCGCCTCGCCTCCGGCGGCCGCTACGGGCTGGCGCAGTCGCTGTTCCAGGTGGGCGGCAATTTCGGCACCGCCATCGGTCCGCTGCTCGCGGCCTTCATCGTCGTGCCGCGCGGCCAGGGCAGCGTCGCCTGGTTCACGGTGGCTGCGCTGCTGTCGATGGTCATCCTCTACCAGGTCGGCGGCTGGTACAGCCGCTACCGCGCGAACGCCGCCAAGCGGCCGGCGGTGGCGGACCCGGCGCGCCTGCCGCGCAGGACGGTGATCACCGCGCTGGTGGTGCTGGCGCTGCTGACCTTCACCAAGAACATCTACCTGGTGAGCCTGTCGAGCTATTACACCTTCTTCGTGATCGACAAGTTCGGCGTGACCGTGCAGGGCGCGCAGGTGATGCTGTTCATCTTCCTCGGCGCGGTGGCGCTGGGCACCATCCTCGGCGGGCCGATCGGCGACCGGTTCGGCGCCCGCACGGTGATCTGGTTCTCGATCCTCGGCGCGCTGCCCTTCACGCTCGCCATGCCCTATGTCGACCTGTTCTGGACGCAGATCCTCTCGGCAGTCATCGGCCTGATCATGGCGTCAGCCTTCCCGGCGATCGTGGTGTTCGCGCAGGAGCTGGTGCCGGGCCGCGTCGGCCTGATCGCGGGCGTGTTCTTCGGCTTCGCCTTCGGCATGGCCGGCATCGCCGCAGCGGTGCTCGGCGTGGTGGCTGACGCCTGGGGAATACGCTTCGTCTACGACATCTGCTCCTACCTGCCGCTGCTCGGCCTGCTGACGATTTTCCTGCCGAACCTGCGCAGCCTGCGCGGGACGGCGGGCTAAGGGCCCCCATTCCCCAGCCGGGTCAAATCGGGTTATAGACGCCGCCGATGGCGAAGATTCCCCTGAAGCTGGAACGTATTGTCGACGGCGAGGCGCTGCGCCGCGAGCTCACCGCGCTGACCGCCGACACCGGCGGCGACGGGTCGAACCCGGCAGTGCGGCAGAAGGCGGTGGAGCTGTTCAAGCGCACCATCCTCGAAGGCCGCAAGGTGGCGGAGGAGATGCTGCTGCAGGACGGCAGCGGGAATGCCTGTGCCGAACGCCTGTCGCATCTGATGGACGAGGTGATCCGGGCGCTCTACGACTTTGCCACCGTCCACGTCTACCGCTCCAAGAACCGCTCGGCCGCCGAGCGAATGGCGGTGATCGCCGTCGGCGGCTACGGCCGCGGCACGCTGGCGCCGGGCTCCGACATCGACCTCCTGTTCGTGCTGCCCTACAAGCAGACGCCGTGGGGCGAGCAGGTCGCCGAATATATGCTCTACGTGCTGTGGGATCTCGGCCTGAAGGTCGGCCACGCCACCCGCAACATCGACGAATGCATCCGCCTGTCGCGCGGCGACATCACCATCCGCACCTCTATCCTCGAAGCCCGCTTCCTGTGGGGCGACGAGAAGCTGTTCGACGACCTCGTCGCGCGCTTCGACGAGGAGGTGGTGAAGGATACCGGGCCGGAATACGTCCAGGCGAAGCTTGCCGAGCGCGACGAGCGCCACCGCAAGGCGGGCGAGAGCCGCTACGTGGTCGAGCCGAACGTCAAGGACGGCAAGGGCGGCCTGCGCGACCTGCATACGCTGTTCTGGATCGGCAAGTATTTCTACCGCGTCCGCACCGGCGAGGAACTGGTAGAGCAGGGCGTCTTCACCTCCGCCGAATACAGGCAGTTCCTCAAGGCCGAGGACTTCCTCTGGGCGGTGCGCTGCCACATGCACTTCGCCACCGGCAAGGCGGAGGAGCGGCTGCATTTCGACATCCAGCGCGAGATTGCCGAGCGGCTGGGCTATACCACCCATCCCGGCCTGTCGGCGGTCGAGCGCTTCATGAAGGACTATTTCCTCGTGGCGAAGGATGTGGGCGACCTGACCCGCATCTTCTGCGCCGCGCTCGAGGAAGAACAGGCCAAGCATGTCCCAGGTTTCAACCGGCTGTTCCTGAACTTCTCGCGCCGCAAGAAGAAGCTGCCCGGCACCAGCGACTTCCTGGTCGACAACAACCGCATCACCATCGCGGCCGACGATGTGTTCACCAAGGACCCGGTGAATCTCGTCCGGCTGTTCTGGTTGGCCGACAAGCACGGGCTGGAATACCATCCGGACGCGCTGAAGCTGGTTACACGTTCGCTCGGCCTCATCGACCGCAACCTACGGCGCGACGCGGAGGGCAACCGCCTGTTCATGGATATCCTGACCTCGGACAGGAATCCGGAGCTGAACATGCGCCGGATGAACGAGGCGGGCGTGCTCGGCCGGCTGATCCCCGATTTCGGCAAGATCGTCGCAATGATGCAGTTCAACATGTATCATCACTACACGGTGGACGAGCACCTGATCCGCTGCATCGGCGTGCTGTCGGAACTGGAGCACGGCGACGGCGAGAAGCTGCACCCGCTGTCGCACAAGCTGATGCCCGGCCTGAAGGCGCAGCGCGAGATGCTCTACACGGCGGTGCTGCTGCACGACATCGCCAAGGGGAGGCCGGAGGACCATTCGGAGGCCGGCGCCAAGATCGCACGGCGGATTTGCCCACATATGGGCTTCAATCCCGCCGAAACGGACACGATCGCCTGGCTGGTGGAGAACCACCTGGTGATGTCGCTGACGGCGCAGACGCGCGACCTGAACGATCGCAAGACGATCGAGGATTTCGCCGCGGTCGTGCAGTCGGTCGAGCGGCTGAAGATGCTTCTGATCCTCACCGTCTGCGACATCCGCGGCGTGGGGCCAGGCGTATGGAACGGCTGGAAGGGCCAGCTCTTGCGCACGCTCTACTACGAGACGGAGCTGCTGCTGACGGGCGGCTTTTCGGAGGTGGCGCGCGAGACCCGCGCCGCCGCCGCGCGGGCGCGGTTGCTGGAGGCACTGTCCGGCTGGAGCGAACGCGACGCCAAACGCCTCGTGAAGCTGCACTACGACAACTACCTTCTGACCGTCGACCTTGCCGACCAGCTGCGCCACGCAGAGTTCATCCGCCAGGCCGACCAGTCAAAGAAGAGCCTCGCCACGATGGTGAAGACGCTCGAATTCGAGGGCGTGACGGAGATCACCGTGCTTGCGCCCGACCATCCGCGCCTGCTGTCGGTGATCGCCGGCGCCTGTGCGGCGGCGGGCGGCAACATCGTCGACGCGCAGATCTTCACCACCACGGACGGGCGAGCGCTGGACACGATCCTGATCAGCCGCGAGTTCGACATGGACGAGGACGAACGCCGCCGGGGCGAGCGCGTCGGCCGGCTGATCGAGGACGTTCTGTCCGGCCGTACCTGGCTGCCGGAGATGATCGAGAAGCGCACCAAGCCGAAGCGCGGCTCGAAGGCCTTCACGATCGAGCCGTTCGCCGAGGTCCGCAACACGCTGTCGAACCGCTTCTCGGTGGTCGAGGTCGAGGGGCTGGACAGGCCCGGCCTCTTGTCGGAGATCACCGGCGCGATCTCGGACCTGTCGCTCGACATTGCCTCGGCGCACATCACCACCTTCGGCGAGAAGGTGATCGACACATTCTACGTGACCGACCTGACCGGGCAGAAGATCGAGAACCCGACGCGGCAGGCCGCGATCCGCGACCGACTGATCGCGACGCTGGAAAATGGTGAGGCGCGGCCGCAGCGCGCGAAGGCGGCCGAAGCGGTGGCGGCGAAGTGAGGCGGGAGAGCGTCGCGCGATGAGCCTGGTCAAGAAGTTCGCGACGGTCGGATCGGGAACGATGGCGAGCCGCATCCTCGGCTTCGCCCGCGAGATGTTGATGGCGGCGGCGGTGGGCACCGGCCCGGTCGCGGAGGCGTTCTACGCCGCGTTCCAGTTTCCGAACACCTTCCGCCGGCTGTTCGCCGAAGGCGCGTTCAACGCCGCCTTCGTGCCGCTGTTCGCCCGCGAGATCGAGGCGAACGGGGTTGAAGGGGCGAAGAAGTTCTCCGAGGAAGTGTTCGGGGTCCTCTTCACCATTCTGACCGTGCTGACGATCGCCATGGAACTGGCGATGCCGTTCGTCATCCGCTACGCGATCGCCCCCGGATTCGCCGACGATCCCGCCAAGCTGGACATGACGGTGACGCTGGCGATGATCATGTTCCCCTATCTGGTGTGCATGTCGCTCGGCGCGATGATGGCGGGCATGCTGAACTCGCTGCACCGCTACTTTGCCGCGGCAATCGCGCCCGTGTTCCTGAACGTGATCCTGGTCGGCATCCTCGGCATGGTCTGGTATCGCGGCGCCGAGGGCCAGGTGGTCGGCGAGGCGCTCGCCTGGGGTGTGCTGGCGGCGGGGCTGGTGCAACTCGCCATCGTCTGGGGCGCGGTCCGCGGCGCCGGCATCCATGTCGGCCTGCGCCGGCCGCGGCTGACGCCGAACGTCAAGCGGCTGCTGTGGCTGGCGCTGCCGGCGGCGATCACCGGCGGCATCACCCAGATCAACACGCTGATCGGCACAGCCATTGCCTCGGGCCGCGACGGCGCGGTGCCGTCGCTCAATCTCGCCGATCGCGTCTATCAGCTGCCGCTCGGCGTCGTCGGCGTCGCGGTCGGCGTGGTGCTGCTGCCTGAGCTCGCCCGCGCGCTGCGTGCTGGCCACCTGAAGGACGCGGCCAATCTGCAGAACCGGTCGGTCGAGTTCACGCTTTTCCTGACCTTGCCGGCGGCCGCCGCGCTGATGGTGATCGCCGAGCCGATCGTGCGCGTGCTCTACGAGCGCGGGGCGTTTACGCCGCAGGACACCGCGGTCGTGGCCGAAGTGCTGGCGATCTTCGGCATCGGGCTACCGGCCTTCGTGCTCATCAAGGCCTTCACGCCCGGCTTCTTCGCCCGCGAAGACACGCGCACGCCGATGATCTTCGCGGCGATCTCGGTGGCTTTGAACATCGCTGTCGCGCTGACCCTGTTCCCGTCGATGGGCGCGCCCGGCATCGCGACGGCGTCCGCGATCTCGGGCTGGACGAATGCGGGCCTGCTGTTCGGCACGCTGGTCTGGCGCGGCCACTGGGGCAGCGACCGGCCGCTCCTGCTGCGGCTGCCGCGCATTCTTCTGAGCGCGGGCGTGATGGCCGGCTTCCTCTGGTTTGCCGAGGACTGGCTCGCGGCCTGGCTCACGCACGATGCGCTGTTCGTGAACCAGGCGGCTGCGCTCGGCATGCTCGTTCTCGGCGCGATGGCCATCTACTTCGCCCTCGCCTTTGCATCGGGCGGGGCCGATGCCGGGATGCTGCGGCGGAATGTGAGGCGCGGCGAGCGCTATCCGCAGCCGCCGATCGAGTAGCCTTCCGTCGGGCGGCAGAGCCCTTGATTGTGACCCCGCCATCCGCCATAAGCCGCCTCGTTTCGCCTGCCCCAGACGGGAATCCTCCCGGGGGCTTGGGCCCTCCACCAGCCACGGAACCAGCCATGTCGTTCAAGAAACTCGTCTTCTCCGGCGTCCAGCCGACCGGAAACCTCCACCTCGGCAACTATCTCGGCGCAATCCGCAAGTTCGTCGCCCTGCAGGAGCAGTCCGACTGCATCTACTGCGTCGTCGACATGCACGCGATCACCATGTGGCAGGAGCCGGCGGAGCTGGAGAACTCGACGCGCGAGGTGACGGCGGCGTTCCTGGCGGCCGGCATCGACCCGACGAAGCACATCGTCTTCAACCAGAGCCGGGTGATGCAGCACGCGGAGCTCGCCTGGGTGTTCAACTGCGTCGCCCGCATGGGCTGGCTGAACAAGATGACCCAGTTCAAGGACAAGGCCGGCAAGGACCGCGAGAACGCCTCGGTGGGCCTGTTCGCCTATCCGACGCTGATGGCGGCCGACATCCTCGTCTACCGCGCCACGCACGTGCCGGTGGGCGACGACCAGAAGCAGCACCTGGAGTTGACGCGCGAGATCGCCCAGAAGTTCAACCACGACTTCTCCGACCGCATCCGCGACCTTGGCGTGGGCGTCGAGATGAAGTCGGGCGAGGAGACGGTGCACGGCTTCTTCCCGATCACCGAGCCGGTGATCGAGGGCGAGGCGACGCGCGTGATGAGCCTGCGCGACGGCACCAAGAAGATGTCGAAGTCGGACCCGTCCGACCTGTCGCGCATCAACCTGACCGACGACGCCGAGACGATCGCCAAGAAGATCCGCAAGGCCAAGACCGATCCGCAACCGCTGCCCTCCGAGGTCGAGGGGCTGAAGGAGCGGCCGGACGCGGACAATCTGGTGGGCATCTATGCCGCGCTCGCCGGGAAGACGCGCGAACAGGTGCTTGGCGAGTTCGGCGGGCAGCAGTTCTCGGTGTTCAAGCCGGCGCTGGCCGATCTCGCCGTGGACAAGCTCGCGCCGATCGCCTCCGAGATGCGGCGCATCTCGGCCGACCGGGCCTATGTCGATTCCGTCCTGCGCGACGGCGGCGAGCGCGCGGGCGCGCTGGCCGAGAAGACGATGAAGGACGTGCGCCGGATCGTCGGCCTGCTGGGCGACTGATCCTGCCCTTGTGGCCTGCTTGCCGCCGGGCCCGCCCGGTGGCAGATTGCCGCCGATCAACCGGACGCATTGAATGGTCTCCAAACGCCTGATCCGCGAAGCCGGCCACCGGCGGAAATTCCTCGCGGTGATCGACGAAACGCCCGAATGCGAGCGCGCGGTGGCCTATGCCTCGCGCCGCGCCAAGACGACGGGCGGCGCGCTGGTGCTGCTGTTCGTGATCGAGACGGCCGAATTCCAGCATTTCCTCGGCGTCGAGGCGGTGATGCGGCAGGAGGCCACGGCCACCGCGCAGGCGGCCCTCGACTCGGCGGCGGCCACCGTGAGAAGCCGCCACGGCATCGAGCCGGAACTGGCGATCCGCGAGGGCACCAAGGCGGGCGAGATCCATAAGCTGATCGAGGAAGACCAGGACATCGCCATCCTGGTGCTGGCGGCGGGCGCCGCGAAGGAGGGGCCTGGCCCGCTGGTCGCCTCGATCGCCGGCAAGGGCGCGGCCTTCCCCATCCCGGTCACGATCGTGCCCTATAATCTGACGGATGAGGATATCGACAGTCTCGCCTGAGAGACTGTCTGGAAATTCTGCCCTGGCGGCCATCTGATGGCGGTTTCTGCGCTTCCGGTGCTCACGGACCCAAATGTCCGCTCCGCTCCGGTTCTCGAAACCACCACCAGCTGACTCGCCAGAGCGAATTTCGAAACAGTCTCTGAGCGGGAAATCTCGCTTGAAACCCGCCTCGCGCAGGTCTATTTTAGAACAATTCCAAACTCGACCCTTGAAGTCGACCACGTGGAGAAACGGCATGTTCATCCAGACCGAGGCGACGCCCAACCCGGCCACCCTCAAATTCCTTCCCGGCGTCGTCGTGCTCTCTGACGGAACGGCCGATTTCCGCGACGCCGCGAGCGCGAGCGAAGCCTCGCCGCTGGCCGCCGCGCTGTTTTCCGTGCCGGGCGTGACCGGCGTCTTCTTCGGCTACGACTTCGTCACCGTGACCAAGGACGGCCCCGACTGGCAGCACCTGAAGCCCGCGATCCTCGGCGCGATCATGGAGCATTTCATGGCCGGCCGGCCGGTGATGAACTCCGGCTCGCAGGCGGCCGCCGACACGGCCGAGACGGACGGTGAGTTCTACGACAAGGCCGACGAGGAGATCGTCGTCACCATCAAGGAACTGCTCGACACGCGCGTGCGCCCGGCCGTCGCGCAGGATGGCGGCGACATCACCTTCCGCGGCTACGAGAACGGCACCGTGTTCCTGAACATGAAGGGCGCCTGCGCCGGTTGCCCTTCGTCGACCGCGACGCTGAAGCACGGCATCCAGAACCTGCTCAAGCACTTCGTGCCCGAGGTGCAGCAGGTGGAGCAGGTGGCCTGAGGCAGTAGGCAGTAGGCAGTAGGCAGTAGGCAGTAGGCAGTAGGCAGTAGGCAGTAGGCAGTAGGTGTTCCCTTCCTAAGCCCTACTGCCTACTCACTACTGCCTCCAAAACAAAAAAGCCGGGTCCCCCGACCCGGCTTTTTCTTCAGGCGCCCCCGCCCATGAAACTGAAGCGGACTACTTGACGATCACCTTCGCGCCCACCTCGACGCGGTTGTAGAGATCGATGACGTCCTGGTTGATCAGCCGGATGCAGCCCGACGACATCGCCTTGCCGATCGACCACCATTCGGGCGTGCCGTGCAGGCGGTAGCCCGTGTCGCCGCCCTTGTTGAAGAGATACATGGCGCGCGCGCCGAGCGCGTTGTCGAGGCCGGGGCCCATGCCGCCGCGATACTTGGCGAGGTCCGGACGGCGCTTGATCATGGCCGCCGGCGGCGTCCACACCGGCCATTCCTTCTTCATGGCGACGCGCGAGGTGCCCTTCCACTCGAAGCCCTCGCGGCCGACGCCGATGCCGTAGCGCACCGCCTTGCCACCGCCCATCACGTAGTAGAGGTGCTTCGCGCCGGTGTCGACGATCACGGTGCCGGGCACTTCGGTCGTGTCGTAGCGCACCACCTGGCGACGGTATTCCTTCGGAAGCTTCGCCAGCGGGATAGCGGGGAGCTGGTAGCCGGCGTCCTTCTTCCCGCCATAGGAATTGGCGAACATGGACGCGCCGTCGGTCGCGCAGCCTGATATGGCGGTTGCGGCGGCAAGCAGGCCGGCAACGAGCAATGATCTGAATTTCATGTCGAATCCCGCAAGTGACCCAGCAGCAATGCAGCCCGATTCGAGCCGCAATTTCGTCAACATTACTAAGCGGCAGGTTGTGCGCTTGCCAAGCTTATTGCGTCGGGCTTTGCTCCGACCCGGCCATTGAGGTCCGGTCTATGGCATTTCTGCAACAGCACACCCATCTGTCCGCAAGGCGAAGTACATGAACGGCAAGGGAGATTCGACATGAATATCGGACGCGCAGCGGAGCTTTCCGGCCTGCCGGCGAAGACCATCCGGTATTACGAAGACATCGGCCTGATCAGCGCCGACCGCGCGACGAACGGCTATCGCGACTATTCGCAGGCCGACATCCACCGGTTGTCCTTCCTGCACCGGGCCCGCGCGCTCGGCTTCTCGATCGAGGACTGCCGCCAGCTCCTCGACCTCTACCGCGACCGCAACCGCGCCAGCCACGATGTGCGCGAGATCGCCAAGTCGCATGTCTCGGCGATCGACGAAAAGCTGAAGGAACTGCAGTCGATGCGTGCGACGCTGAGCCGCCTCATCCACGCCTGCCATGGCGACGACCGGCCGGATTGTCCGATATTGGAGGATATTGCGGGGGAGGTCAGGCAGTAGTGGTAGGGGAGTAAGGGAGTAGGGCAGTAGGCAGTAGGCAGTAGGCAGTAGGCAGTAGGCAGTAGGCAGTAGGCAGTAGGTGACCCCTTCCTAAGCCCTACTGCCTACTCACTACTGCCTGTGCTCCAAACGAAAACCGCCGGCCAGAGGCCGGCGGCTCGCTAAGTCACAGACCGTTCTGCCGATCAGTAGGGGCACTTGTTGTCGGTGCGGTAGTCGTGGACCTGGATCGTGCCGGCGATGATGTCGGCCTTGGCCTTCTCGACCGCGGTCTTCATCTCGGGCGTGATCAGCGGCGCGTTGTTGTCGTCCATCGCGTAGTCGATGCCGCCGTCGGCGACGCCGAGCACGTTGATGCCACCGGTGAACTTGCCGTCCTGGGCGTCCTTGAAGGAGTTGTAGACCGCGACGTCGACGCGCTTGAGCATCGAGGTCAGGATCTTGCCCGGGAACAGGTGGTTCTGGTTGGAATCGACGCCGATACCGAGCTTGCCGCCGTCGGCAGCCGCTTCCAGCGCGCCGAGGCCGGCGCCGCCGGCTGCTGCGTAGATCACGTCAGCGCCCTGGTCCATCTGCGTCTTGGCGATCTCGGTGGCCTTCGGCTTGTTGCCCCAGGCTTCCGGCGTGTCGCCGATCATGTTCTCGAACACCTGCGTCGCGCCCGCGGCCTTGGCGCCGCCGACATAGCCGCAGCCGAAGGCCGAGATGAGCGGGATGTTCATGCCGCCGACGAAGCCGACCTTCTTGGTGGTCGACGCCATGCCGGCGAGCACGCCGACGAGGTAGGAGCCTTCCTGCTCCTTGAAGACGACCGAGCGGACGTTCGGCGCATCGGCGACGCCGTCGATGATGGTGAAGCTGATCTCGGGATATTCCTTGGCGATGGCGGTGAGCGGCGTGGCCCAGGAGAAGCCGGCCATCACGATCGGGTTGTTGCCGTCGTCGGCGAAGCGGCGCAGCGCCTGCTCGCGCTCTTCCTCGCCCTTGATCTCGTATTCGCGGTATTCGATGCCCGTTTCCTTCTTGAACTTCTCGGCGCCGTTGTACGACGACTCGTTGAAGGACTTGTCGAACTTGCCGCCGAGGTCGAACAGCAGCGCGGGCTTGACGTCGGCCGCATAGGCCGAGAATGACATTGCGGTGGCGGCCATCAGGCCGAGAATGATACGCTTCATGTGATCCACACCCTGTTGGTTTTCTCTTCCGGTCGCCGTCCTACGGTCAGTTCCCTTGCCCGTGGCGTCTCCCCGCAGGCGCGAAAACGCCCGCTCGACTTTCAATCTTGCATGGCGTCGCGCAAATTTCACGCGGAATCTTTGACCGTCTGGAAAAGGCCGGTTCATGCAAAGGCCCGGGGAACGACGCCGCTCCCCGGGCCCTTTCATGTCAAAACCGCTGGTGCGGAATGCGCTCAGGCGGCGGCCGGAGCCGGCACAGCGCATTCGACGCCGGTGCCCCGCAGCCCGCAATAGCCATAGGGGTTCTTCGCCAGATATTGCTGGTGATCCTCCTCGGCGTAGTAGAACTCCGGTGCGGAGCGGATCTCGGTGGTGATCTTCTCCCGGCCGGCCTTGGAAAGCGCGGCGGCATAGGCATCGCGCGAGGCGAGCGCGGCGTCGAGCTGCTGCGGCGTGGTCGTGTAGATGGTCGAGCGATAGGTCGTGCCGACATCGTTGCCCTGGCGCATCCCTTGAGTCGGGTCGTGGCTTTCCCAGAACAGCTTGAGCAGCGCCGACAGGCTGACCTGCGCGGGATCGAAGATCACCTTCACCACCTCGGCGTGGCCGGTCATGCCGGTGCAGGTCTCCTGGTAGGTCGGGTTCGGCGTCTCGCCGCCGGAGTAGCCGACGGCCGTGAGCCAGACGCCCGGCGTCTGCCAGAACAGCCGCTCGGCGCCCCAGAAACAGCCCATGCCGAAATAGATCGTCTCGAAGCCTTCCGGCGCGGCGTCCTTGAGCGGCCGCTTGAAGACATGGTGGCGCGACGCGGTCGGGATCGGCCGCTCGCGGCCGGGCAGCGCCTCACCGGGCTTCGGCATCTGGATCTTCTTGTTCATGATGTCAGTCAGGAAGAACATGCTTGCTTTCCTTTCGAAAGAGACCAGCGACCGGCGGCGAACAGGCCGGCGGCAGGTTGTGGCTTGTGTCCGACCGCATAGAGCAGGAGGGCGAGTGCCGCGAAGAAGATGAAGGCCGGAACCTTCAGGAGCGTCAGCAGCGCCGGATCCCACAGGAAGCCCCAGGCCCCGGCCAACAGGCCCTGGAGCGCCGTCAGCGAGGAGGGCGCGTGCTCGTACCACAGCGCGCCGAGCGGCGTCGGATCGAATTTCGACAGCGCGATCGAGCGCGTCGCATCCATCACCGCCAGGATCACCGAGAGCGCGAGGGAAACGGCAGCCAGCAGCCTGAAGAGGAACCTCACCATCCGATTTGTTCGCCGTGTCGCCAGGAATGACGCTTATGTAGGCCCGCGCGCCGCGATCATCAATCCGGGCACGGGGATTTGACGGCGCGTGAGAATCAGGCCCTGCGCCCGCGCCGGGTGCGCAGGACGGCGAAGATCGGTCCGCCGACGGCGCCGAGGATGAGCCCGAGCAGGCCGATCGCCGCGGCCGCATAGCCGCAGCCGCCCTCGAAGCAGGAGACGTCCAGCCAGTCGACGATGACCGAGCCGGCCAGCAGGCCGATGCCGAGCCCCGCCGCGCCGCCGAGGATGAGGCCGAGCACGGCATTGAGGATGAGCACGCCGACGGGCACGGGCCCGGCAGGGGCGGCGGGAGCGCTCGCGACGGCGACCGTGCGGGGGCGCCGCACCAGCGTGATCGTCCACGCGGAGATCGCAATGGAAACGGCGGCGATCAGCCAGGGCGACCAGGTCGGCACGAACGCGCCGATGAACAGGGACGCCACGGGAAAGCCGATGTCGGCGAGGATGGCGATCGCCGCCCAGACGGTGAACCAGAAAGGAAAGCGCGGCGACCTGCGCCAGGCGAGGCCGAGCACATAGAGGCCGAGGAGAACCTGCACCACGCCGGCCGCCTGGCTGGCATAGATGTAGCCCATGACGCCGGGCGGCAGTTCGATCCCGAACACGGCCCACCCGCTCTGCCAGAGCCCCCGCAGCGACAGGAGCGTCGAGGCGCAGAGCCAGATGACGGGTGCCGCCGCGACGAGATCCTGGTGGAAGGCGCGCCCGCCCTGCGCCGGCTCCTGGTTCGTCGTCATGGCTTCTCCTTGCGTTTTGCCGGCGTCGGCGCGCCGGAACCAGCGCCGCAGACTTGCCACCGCTGCGTAACGGCCGGGTGCCGGGCGGAAGCCGGCTTGTAATTATGATCCGCGGGCCGCCCAAAAGGCTTGGCTTTCGCGGATCGATCGACTACATGCAGGCCGCATTCGCGGCCCGCCCGCGATCGCGGAGGGGTGGCCGAGTGGTTGAAGGCGCACGCCTGGAAAGTGTGTATACGGGAAACCGTATCGCGGGTTCGAATCCCGCTCCCTCCGCCAGATCGTATTGATTTTATTGCGTTTTAACCGAATTCAGGTTCACAACATACAAAGCCACGCACAACGCAAAACCCGCCACCGTTGCCGATGGCGGGCGTTCAAGTCGCAAACATTGCGACTTGATCAGTCGTCACGTCTTCGCAGCGCCTTCAATTTCCGCCACGACAGGACGACGGACAGGATCAGTCCGGCGGCAACTGCCGCGATGATGGCGATATCGATCATAGGCCGGAATGGTTCCGAGGGGCATCTTCTCCGCCACCCCAAATGACGCCGGGCGCGTCGAAATCAATCATGCCCTCATCATCGCACTGACCGCCCTCGTCCTCGCACTCCTCTTCCCGGTCGTCGTGCTCGACACCCTTCGCTAAGGCTTGCGGTCCTTTATCCGTCCAGCCTAGCCACGGCTCTGCGTCTCCGCCTTCCTCCAGATCCACGTCTGGCTCTAGAACGTCCAGAAGGTTGATCAGGCGTTCGATCGTCGTGGCGATCGTCAACCGGTCGCGCGGGTTGACGCTTAGCATGATGGTGTTGTCGTTCATCGCGCCCACCGTCACTTGTGCCCGATAAGCATGAAGATGCCGACACTTCTTTCATTGTCCGCGCAGTGCGCCGTAGGGGTGAGAACGCGCCAGTCCGACACGTCGGGATATGCTGCCTTCGTCGCGTCGATCAGTTCGCGGCGAGCAAGATCAACACGCTCTTGCGGTGTAGGCTGGAAACGCTGGGTAACATGCTCGAACCAGATCGCATGTTCGTGCACGCTCGCGGGCCAGATATGAGCCTGCCATAGGTCGGGAACGCCGTCGCGGCCAAGATCGGCCATCCAGTCATCCATAGCATGCGATAGCTCTTTGGCGAGGCGGTTGACCCGCTGCACCGGCTCTTCTGCCGCCTGGGCGGACGAAGCCGCGAGGGGGACAGTTGATAGAGCAGCGCCGGCAGCAGCACCGTGGCGCATGAATAGGCGTCTTGTGATAAGGCGTGAATCAGCCATGACCCGTTCCTCCTGTGAACGTGTTGCGGTTAGGGCTGGTCGGGTGTTGCAAGCGCCCGGTCAGCCTGCTATTTTATGGGCTCATTTAATTAAGATTGTCAATATATGAGCACAAAAAATCAGCGAGGAAGAGGGCGACCGAGCATTGATAGTGAGTTGGTGCGGGCTAGACTGCCACGCACCGACATTGAGGCGATCGATGCCTTCGCCTCAACGGAACACGACAACCCGTCCCGCTCAGAGGCGGTGCGCCGAATACTGCGGGATTGGCTTATTGGTCATGGGTATCTCGAGCTAGAAACCTAGGACACGGCTCAGGGGCGTGGAGCTACCGGTCAGTTCCATAACGATCCACAGAATCCAAGTGATCGGCCATATCGCAGCGAGGACAGCGTCCATGGTGAGATTAATCAGAAGCTTAAGCCAGACCGCGCTATCACCTTGCCAGGTGTCCACAACGTTGAGAATGTAAGTAACCGGCGCTGCGAACGAGAACACCATCGCACCGACGACGCCAAAAGTGTTCTTGAGCGCCTCAAACATTTCACCCCCCAAGCAATCGTGGGTATATTGATCCTAACCGAAACCGAGGGCAAGACGTTCAGGCGGCGCTTGGTGAAGAGAGTAGGTTTCGGTGAGCAAGCGAGCTGCTCCGATCGGGAGTAAAGGTGTAATGCGTGACTTGTCGGATATCGAGGACGACGACCCTATAACGCTCACGGAAGCGAGCGAGGTTGTCCTGCGCGGGGCTGTGTCCGTCTCCACCTTGCGCGCCGAAATTCGGCGGGGCAACTTGTCGGTCGAGAGGATCGGGAAGAACCTCTTCACGACGCGTACCTATATCAAGCAGATGCGGGAACGCTGTCGGCAATGAACACATGAGGGTGATTGGCTGGTCAGACGTGGGTATCTGAGAAGTTGAAATAACCGAGGCGCACGCGCATGTGGGCGATTTTGCTGGGGCTTGTCGGGTTAGCGTTCGATCTGATCGGTTTCGTGATCGTGTGGACCCACGTCCAGGCATTAAACAGTCGCGTGGTGGAGGCGCCTCGGCTTGCGATGGAAGAACTCAAAACCTCTTTTGACCGCCTGATGGCGCAGGTGGGTCAGCGAGCGCCTAGACCACCGATAGGAACACCCATTGACGCCGAATCGGCCTACCTACTTCAAGAGCGCCATCGGGAACGCCGGCTCGACTACGTTAATCTGACGGCTCAAACAGTAGCCGCAGTTCTGAAACAGGCGATCAACGAATTAGCATCTTCAGAAAAGCAGGCTAAGACCGACGCTCGCAAATCCTTGTGCCGGGAATGGAGCGGTGCAATCTTCGTGTTGTTCGGAACCCTGCTCCAAGCGGCGGCGCTGTTTGTTAACGTATAGAGGACTTATTGTAGAGTTTTAGCGTTCTGGGCATCGTGATCTGCGCACTGGGTGATCGACGGGAGGAACGGATATGGATTATCACGACAAGATCACCGGGCCATTCGAAGTGAAGGAAGTGGCGACCGTCTACGGCATGATAACGGACATGGCCGTGGTGCACAGAGGTGGTCGGCTGGACCTGCACGGATTGATTGCAGGCGAGCTGGTGGTTGAGGCCGGCGGCGTAGCGTTCATACACGGCATGGTCAGCGGCCTGATGCGAAACGAAGGCCAAGCGGTTGTTCTCGGCATGGTCGATCACATTGTGACAGGACCAAGCGGCAATACCGATATCAGGGCGGGAGCACTGGTCAAATCTCACCAGAGGCTCGACGATCTAGCCTAGGACGAAAAGCAGGATGAACCCGCACGCGGCATAGAAAGCCAGGTGGGCCATGGCTTCCTAGCTCAGGAATAGGATGTAGCACGCCACAGTTAAGCCAGCCGCTACGGTGGCGTGCGGGTATGGTACCAGTGCCTCGCACCAAAGCAGCGTCAAAGGCTCCGCCGCGCTAGCTGAGCGGCAAGGAAGTCGAGCCGTTCCTGTTCAATCTGTTCGTCTCTGGCCTGTCTGGCCGCCGCGCGCGAGCCGTCAGCGTCCAAGGCGGCTTCCTCCCGCCGTCGTAGCTCCGACTGCCAGTAAGCCGCCTGAGCGGCTGCGCGCGATTGCTTTTCAGCAAGAATTGCCGCCGTCCGGCGACGTTCTTTCGCCGCTGCGGCTAGGCACCGGGAAGAGGCATAGGCGAAAGCCTTTGTGATCCGCCCCAAATTCATTGAAACTAAGCCGTCTCGTACGTGCCGGAAAGATAGATGGTCTCGCCCGATGCGACGGGATAGGCGTTGTTCGCCAGGACAATACTGACATAGGTTCCGTTGGCGACGATCTGACCAAAAACCGGGACGCCCGTATTGAGGTTTCGGCCAAGCCAATGCGCCGTGAACACTCCCGATCCCGAGGCCGTCGCGGGAAGCGTGAAGCGAAGCGCCCCAGCCCCTGTCCCGTTGTTGGTGATGGTCGCCACGATCGACACAAACCGCATCTTGTCGGCAAGCTGCGTCCAACGGCCCAAAACGGAGGAGGTTGTGATCGTCCCGCTAGAGGCTGTCGCGGTGGGCGTGTAATTGACCGGGACCGGACTCGCAGGAGAAACGATAGCCCCGCCCGAGTCCGCGATCGTCAGGACGCCAGACGCCACTTTCATCGTGACGTAATTGGCGGGATTGTCGAACTCGAAGAGGATCAGAGCCGCATCCGAGGTGCGCTGTAGCACTTGATTCTTGCCCTTGTGAGCGAGCCGCAGGCCATAATCCCAACCGGCGGGAGCATTGCTGAAGCCGTAGAACGCCGTGCCGCCCTCCCCAACGGTCTTTGCGGCGTTGTATCCATATTCGCCGCCGTCTCGGTCATTGACGACACCGATCTGAATTTGCATCTGATGCTTTGCGGCGAAAGAAACCGGATCGACGGACTGAGTGGTTGCCTCGGCAAACGCCGCAAAGCCGTTGATGATAGCGCCATTGCCAAGAATGGCGGCGGCATCACCGTTCACCTGTCGAAAAGTGAGCAGCGTCGTGTCTATTTCACCGTCAGCAGCAGCGGTTGACGGATATCCTGCCTTAAATGCGGCGGCCGAAAACGTGTAGCCGGCACGCGCAGGACCGCTTTCGGCACCTGACCCGGAATTGACCTGCTGAAGATGAAGCAGCGACTTCGCGGTCGTGTGCTCTTCTGTCAGTTCACCGGAGATCTTGATTGCCGCGTCCGCATTGTTGGCGGTCGCGGCATAGTAAGCCGCTTGCTTGTCATACTGAACGGCTGTCTTGATGATTTCGCGCTCTAGATTTTCGAGCTTTTCCACCGCCGTGGCGTGACCGCTGTCGGATATAGAATCCACGACCAAAACATAGGGCTCGACCGCTCCGGCCTCAGGTGAGACGAAGATCAGATCATAGATGCGCAGCCCATGATCTTTTGCGTTCTGAAAATAGTCCGTTCCGAGCAGAACGTCCCCGTTGTCGTCCGACTGGTAGTCGAACCACCGCATACCGTTCTCGCCGATGGGCTGTACGACAAGGCTCAGTCTGTCCGGATTGAATGCCACGTGAGGCTCCTTCTAAGGGACTGGCGCGTCATCACGACGGGCCGGGAGCGCTTGCCTAAGGCGCTGATTGATGTTGCCGCTCGGCTATCCGAACGGTCTGAGCGAATTACTCTCCAAGATGTTTTGCTGCTGATATTCCTTCAGACGACGCTTGCCCCGACGCTTCAGATAGCCAGGCGACGCGACCTCCCTCATCGAGTTGAGGAAGAGGTAGTCAAGCGCCGGTCGGACATAGAAGAGGTTGGCCGGGTAGTAGGGATTGTTGCTGACCAGGAACTGGAGCAAATCGTCTATCGGTGCCCGCTTGTCGTCGCCGGTTAGCTTTCCAGCAGCAGCGTCTCGCGCCTTCAGGAACGTCTCAATGAAGTCCGCCGCTGAGCCGATCGTTGGGCCTGCCGCCGTTTCGAGGATGGAGCCCATAGAAAAGAATGCGGATTCCGCCGACGGCCGCCAGTCAGGATTGATTGCTGGCAGAGGTGCGGTAGCCTGGATAAAGGGTAGGATCAGCGACAGAGCAAAGTCAGTCGCTTCCGGCCCTTCCTCTTCAAGCCTGGTGACAGAGGAGACACGGTGCATCGCGTCAATGCGGCTCTCCGGTAGGACCAAAATCCCCGGCGGGGCGAGAAGGCCTAGAAGGTGTACGGGCTCGCCATCAGGAAGCGCTTCACGGCCCAGATAGATCTTCACAATGCCTGAAATGCCACGGTCATGCGCATAGCCAAAATACGGATCGCTGCCCGATACCGGGCGCATGACGATCGTGACGAGATCGCCAGCGCAAATCTCCGCTGTCGAATCAGCTTTCAGATACGAACCATCCGGAACAAGCCCGGAAAGACAGCGACCGCGACCGAAGAATTCATACTCCATCAGCGCACCATCGCTTTCATGACGGCCTTGATCTGCCCTTTCGGCAGGGCATCGAACCAATCGCCGAAGTCGTCCCTGTCGATGACATCAAGCGCCTCGAACAGACGGCGGGCGCGCTCGCGGACAACGGCGATGTTATGCGGCGCGTCGTGACCCCATTCCTTCACCAGGTCGCGCCCTACATCGGTCGAGGTAAATTCCGCGACGAGATCCTGCGATGCCGGCCTGACAAACGTCGGCTTGCCGGTGGCAAGGGCGTTGTAGATCGCATAGCGGCACTCATCGGATAGCGCGCGGTCGAACCTCTCCATAAAGGCGCGCTGCTCGCGGCGGGTCTCCAACGTTTCCACCATCGCGGCGGCGGACCGCTGAGCATTCACGTACATTGGGCGGAAGCCGAAACCTTCCCACTCCTGCACAAGCCGGAGCCCTGCCGAGGATCGGGAAAGTTCGTTACGGCCGTCCTGCCAATCCATCGGCGCTACGGGATTCACCGAATCCGGGTCCGCCGCCGCCTGTTCGGCAACAAGGATGGCTTCGTATTCTCTATTCAGCCCGTCCCGGAAATAAGCGTTGATGTCGGTGCTCATCACACGCTCGATTTCCGCTTTGCGGGCAGCACTCGGCACAGAGCCGGAGGCAGTCGGCCGCGCCGGAGCGCCACCCGCAAAGCTATCCGTCGCGCCACCTATGCCCGCGCCGGAATTCCGATCGAAAGGGACGAGTTCGTTGCTCATCAGGCGGCTCGCGACGGATATTGCTGAAACAGAAGCCGCTCGGCATGCTGCGGATTCACCGCGCCCCGCGCCACGATATGCCCATCGCGGATGCGCTCGACGCCATAGTCGCCGCCGAGCCATACGACGCGATACGTTCCGTCATTCAGCAGGGCATCGAAGCGCGCCGGCATGCTGATGACCTTGATACCGCCAAGCACTGCCTTCTTCTGGTCGGCATCGACCACGCGGGCCTCTGCACACCAACTCTCGTCAAAGGCCACGACAAGCACCTTGTCGAACTTGCGCAGGCTCCAGCGACTCCCCTGCACCTTGGCCCAGATGCCAGGTTCCTTGAGATCGTCGGCGACATAGCCATCCGGGAGACGGACAAGGACTTCCTTCCACACATGGCCCGCCGCCTGGAGCGACACGCTATTGGCCTGGATCTCCGGCAACTTGGCCGTCTCTGCTGTATTCGTCATGGCTATACCTCGTCTGGGAGTGAGCGTTTCAGGATGGCGCGTTCAGCATCGATCCAAGAGCCGAACCAGTGCGCGGCGGGATCGGGCGGCGGAGGCCAGTTCAGCGGGCCGTAGCGGTTTGTGTGACCCGTTAAAGGACGCATCGCCACCGACATGCGGCGCGACAGGCGCTCCTCCAGCGTGTTGCCGTGCAGCGCAGCGGGAGAGCCTATGCCAAGCACGGTCGCCTGCTGGTTCAGTTCCTCGGCATGCTCGCGAACCTGCTTCAGGGCGATGGCCATTTCGCGGGATGCCTTCTCCGCACTATCGATGGCGGCAAGGTAACGCTTCACGCTCTTTGCCATCTTCAGTCGCGTGGCGGCCCGCTGGGCCTGGAGAGCCTGCGCAGTGGCCTCACGGCTGCGGCGGGCGCGGAGGCCTTCGGCATCAGCGATGCGGTCCAGTTCCCGCTCAGCGGCGACGAGGAGGCTATCGTCAAACTCCAGCCCGTCCAGGGCGGCGGCGGCACGCTGGTCGCGGAGGTCTTCGACACGCTGGGCAGCAGCATCGCGTTGGGTCGAGAGGTCGTCAGAAATCACGGACAACGGGCTCCAGCTTGGGGGTGAAGAAGGTGGTACGCGGCCACCGGGCGGTGTAGGCGTCGCGCCAGCTCTGAGGAGTGAAGCCCATCAATTGGAACACACGGGCGGCATCTCCGGTGATCGGCTCCCCCTTGGCGTCGGCGATAGACGCCTCGGTCATGATGTGTGCGACGCGACGGACAAACTCGTTGTCGGTCATTTCTTCGCCGCTGCGGGCATGAACCAGCGTGGCCGGATCAGTATCCCCCACGCCGATACCGTTGGCCTGGGCATACTCATCCCAGCGAACGAAACCGCCTCTGTCTGCCGTGCCTTCGATCGTCTTGCCGCCGGACCTGCCACGCTCGGGCGCATCACGAAGCCCAAGGCTTTCGAGAGTGCGCCGTAGGGCCTCGGTCGTCTGGCGATAGGCGGCCAGGGTTTCCGGGTCCGACTTCCCGGCTTCCGCAAATGACGCCTCGCTGCGTTCCAACTCGACTGTGAGGCTTGCCGCGCGGGCGATGAGTGACACCTGCATTCCGGACGGCTCGCCAATGTCGGCGGCATAGGTCTCGGCCAATTCCTTGTAGCGCCTGGCCCAGCGCGTGCGCCCATCAACGCCCGACATCCCGCTTGCAATACGGGCCTGTCTCGGCTGTTCCGGCGCGATATCTTCGGCGATTGAGGCGGTGGTTTCGCCCATTCAAATGCGTCCTGTGTCCCATTTCATTTGTATGCTGAAACCACCCTAGAATGCAAGACGCAGTATAATAATCAACAAAATCAATATGTTTTGGCGGATGAATTCTCCGCCGAACTGTCAAAAACCGCGCAAATCAGTCGGTCAGACAGGGTGAATGCGGGCCGTGAACTAAAATGTTAGCGGCACGCTGTGGGGATAGAGCCGCATCCTTCGCGGTCTTTATGGCGTCGCAAAATCCTTAGCATTTGCTAGCAGCCGCGACTGTGCGTCCTGGCTCTCGCGTGCGTGCGCGCGCTTGGTCGCAAAGTCAGGTTTTGTCAGGTTCATCGAATGGCGCTGACGATCGCGATTACACTCCCCTCTCCTAAGCCCCGCGACTTCCGAGAGCTGCGACGGCAACGGTTGGCCGCAAAAGGTCTTGGTTTAGGTCTTGGTTTAGGTCTTGGTATGTGGACACGGTGTTGAACGTGAAAAATCGGGTGTCGACACGGTGTATGCAGGGTGTGGACACGGTGTCATGTGGCCCGTTTCCGAAAGTAAGCGGTATTGAGCAAGCGATCGGTTCCGCTGGGCTGTTGAAGCCCCTCGATCTGTCTCCGGGTCGTTCTTTCGGCTTTTTCGAGCACTCGCTTTTCCTCCCGCTCTATGCGTAGGGCGTCGGCCTCTACGAATGCGGCCTCTGACTTTTCCCTAAGCCTGTCGCACTCGATTTCCGAGATGAACCGCATGGTACCCTTCGCGTGGTCCTTGTTCATGGGAGGATTGTGCCGGAACCATCTATCGATGAGTACATAGCCGCCCTCGAATTCGATCATGCCCGCTTGGGCCACTTCCGTTCGCGCAGCGATGTAGATTTCAAGCGGCCAGCCGAGATCAGAACAGGCGTAACCATCGGGCAACATGTAGCAGCCGACCGAAGTCACGTGTGCGTTGGTGCAGAAATAGAGGAATGCGACCTTGCCCTTGTCTGAGAGGCCGGCAAATCGTGCCGACCTCCAGAGTGCAGGGCTTACTTTTGAGAACTCCCGCGCGCTCATCCGGTCGCCTCGCATTTAAGGCGGCGATGCTCAGCCTTGTGGTGTGTCCGGCAAAGCCAGATGACATCCATCGGCCGGTCATAATCCGGGTGATGTGCTTCTGTGTCCGGATCTCCACATTCCTCGCATGCGCCTTGAATCACGAGGCCGCGTTTAACTGCGGATCGAAGGCACTGATGAGCCCACGTCTGTTTCGGGTGCGCCTGTCGCCACTTGTGTTGCCGGGGATTCTTCATGCGCAGGGCCTTCCCGTGTAGGCGAGGTCAGCGATAACGAGCCCAAGCGGGAAGCTCACGGCGAACGTCCTGCAAATGCGTCTGGCTTGAAGTTCGCGGGTAGAGGCTGTATGTTCCGGGGTATCGAATGCTGTCCCGCTTCGAAACGTCCCCAGAGAGCCGCCCTTGCCCGAGGGCGGCTTTCGACTTTCAGGAGGCTTCCGCATAGCGCGCCTCCCTGCGAAGCTGGTCCGCGCGGCGGATCGCTGCAACAGCGCCGGCCGGTGGAAGGCCGAACATGTCAGCCAGGAGCGGAACGGTCGGGCGGAGCCGCTTTTCCAGCGGCGTCTCAACAAGGTAGTGCGCCGCCGCTTCGATTGTCTCCGAGGCGCCGGTCATGCCGCCACCTTGTCGCGGGCGTCGATCCGCGCCTTCTGCCAGTCGGCAATTTCGGATTCCAGCCAGCCCACACGCTGACGGGACAGTGGAACGGGCTTAGGAAACCGATTGGCGGCCATCAACTCATAGATGGTCGACCGCGAGAGCCCGACGCGGGCCTCTACGTCCTTTCGCCTCAGAATGTTCGTGGTCATTTTCGTCTCCGAACCGGGACCGGAATTGGTCCGCTGCGTTCGGAACATGGCGGATTGCCCCCCTACGGAGCATCGGAGTTCAACGGAGCGCTACGTCGCTCCGTATTTCTTGCCGTAGCCTCGGTGGAGCCGCTGCTGTTTGCTTTCGACCGAGCCGCCACCGACAGCACGATCAACCACCGCAAGCGCAGCGTTCCATGCTGACGGACTCTGGCCGCATACGATCATGCGCCGCATTTCCTCTAACAGGGGCGCGTCCTGTTTCGCGTAAGACCGATCAACCGGCTTCTGCGCCTTCGGAACATCTTCCGTCAGGAAACGGACCATCGGGTCTTTGTAGGGCGCATTCCATATCGAATGCGTTCCGTCATTGTAGATCACGCAGGGGCTTCCTGGACCGAAGCGAATAGGTTGTTCGAATAGATCAGGCGGAACCCGCTCCCGTGCGGCCGTCCACCTTGTAGTGTAATCTGTGAGATCGCCCGGGTTGGTTTCGATATTGCGGAAGGCGAACACTTCGATCTCACCATCCGCCGCCCGTTGGCAAATTTCCTGCCAAGCGCGCCCCTCTGCCTCTGCGAACTTCTGCATGTATTTCTGGTAGCCAGATCGCCAAGCTTCGTAACCATCGCGGTCGATAGTCGGATCGCCTTGAAATGCGGGATACGACACGGGAGGCACACCGTCCGGATAGGACAGTTTGTCGAAATACTCGCCCAACGGGGTCATGGGTCGCATTATACGCCTCCCCGGATAGGCGTCACGTTGTCCGCAGAGGCGGCAGGACGGGCACAGAAGTCGGACCAGTCCTGCATGAGCCGCCGCCGCTTCTCGACCATATCGCCGCGCCTGTAAGCCGCCTCGGTCTTGTCGCTGATCGTATGGGCCAGCGCCATTTCGACCAGTTCATTCGGATAGGCGGTCATCTCTGCCGCCCAATCGCGGAACGTCGACCGGAAACCGTGGGTGGTGAGATCGTCGCGTCCCATGCGGCGGAGCGTCATCAACAGCGCCATGTTGGACAACGGCTTGCCCTTCCGGTCGCCGATGAACACGAAATCGTTGTCGGCCTCGCGTGGCAGGGCAGAGAGGAGTTCAACGGCACGTTTGGACAGCGGCACGCGATGTTCCTTCCCCGCCTTCATGCGGTCGCCTGGAATGGTCCACATGCCGGCGGCAAGGTCGACTTCAGACCAGCTCGCGCCGACCGTCTCGCCCGTGCGCGTCGCTGTGAGGATGGCAAATTCCAGCGCCTTCGGGCTTACGCCTTCCATGCCGCGCAACCCCGCCATGAATGCGGACATCTCGGCATAGGGAAGCGCCGGATGATGCTTGACCTTCGCGACTTTGGACCGCTTGGGAAGGAGGTTGTCGAGATGGCCGCGCCACCGTGCCGGATTATCGCCGAAGCGAAGTCCGCGTGCGGTCGCCCAATCCAGAATGCTTTCGATCCGGCCCCGCACCCGGCTCGCCGTCTCGGTCTTTTCGGCCCAAATCGGCTCAATGGCTTTCAGGACCAGACCGACATCGACGGCGGCGACGGGAAGATCCCCGAACTTGGGATACACATAGGTTTCGAGCGTCGATTCCCATTGCCCGGCATGCTTGATGTTCTTCCATCCCGACCGGTGCGCGCGGATGTATGCGTCGGCGCACTGGCGGAACGTCATCACCTTGGCAGCTTCGGCCGAACGCGCCATGCGAATCGCGTTGCGCTCCTCCAGAGGGTCGACGCCCTCCAGCAAACGCCTGCGGGCCTCTGCCGCCTTCTCACGCGCCATCGCGAGCGGAACGGTATGCGCAGGGCCGAAGCCCATCGATTTCGCCTTGCCGTCCTTCATGTATCGGAACAGCCAAGATTTGGTCCCGGTCGGGCCGACCTGGAGATAGAGATTGAGCCCGTCCGCGTGCAGACCGGGCTTGGAAATCGCGTTTACCTTGGCGGCGCTGAGTTTGTTTATCGCCCGCATTCGAACCGCTCCAACAGTGGCCCCAACACACAAATCATTGTCGGAACATATCGGAACGTTTCGGAACTGTAAAGACGATCAATACCCCGAAATCCCGGCAATTACCGCATATTCCCGGCATGTCTCGGAACTGCTTGGATTAGGCGGAGAAGGACGCTCCCTCCGCCATCCTATGCCTGCAGCTCGGGTGACAAACCAGCCGAAACCGAAGCCCGTAAAGTGAGCTCTCGAAGCTGAAAGCGGCGCGGGAGAGCGGGTTTGCAGCGCGATCAGGCAGGAGCGTATGTCAGCCTGACCACGTCCTCGTCGATCCGGTCGCTGGCCACAAGGCGCAGCGGCGGTCGGGGGCCGGCGAAGAACGGCTTGCCGCGACCGACCACGACGGGATGGACGTAGAGCCGATATTCGTCGACCAGGCCGAGGTCCGTCAGGCTTCGCGCCAGGTCCGGTCCGGAAACGGTGATCTCTCCCGTGAGCCGGTCCTTCAGGTCGCGGATCGCCGTCTCGAGATCACCCTCGACGAGCGTGGCGTTGGGGCCGACCGACTTCAACGTGCGCGACACGACAAACTTCGGCTGGCGCCGCCATGCAGCGGCGAACTCGTGCTGCTCCGGACCCCACTCGGGATGGTCTTCGTCCCAGTAGTTCATGGTCTCGTACATGCGCCGGCCGTACACACTGCCGTCCAGGCCGCGCACATGCTCTATCCAGTGGCGAAACAGCACGGGGCTGGTCCGCATTTCCGTGTGGTCGACGTAACCGTCGAGGGACTGGTTCATTCCGAAGACGAGCTTCGCCATGCCGCAGATCCTCCATCCCGGGCAGCTCAGAATAGCTTGAGCCGCCGGCAGGCGTAAGGGGAGGCCGGGCGCGCGCCGGCTTGTGAACGGAGGCGGCGGGTCGACGATCGACAAAAAGCGGTCGGATTAAAACTTGATCTTATCAATCATGTTTTAGCGATGTAGAAGCGGTCGGAATCGCCACCGGGCCGCCTCGCATATGAACCATCTCGCCACCGAAACGACGATCAGGCTCGACGATACGGAGGGCTTTCTGGACGAATTGTGCGAGCATCTGTCGGAGCACGACGTCCAGGTGACGCGGTCGGGCGAATCGAGCCGGCTTGAGTTCCAGGGCGGGGTGGCGACGCTGAAGAGCGGCGGCAAGCGGTTGCACATCCGGGCGGAGTCGCCGCACGAGAGCGACCTCTTCTACATGCGCACGATCCTGTCGAGCCATATCGTCGAACTGGCGCCCGGCGCGTCGGACTTCGTCTGGACCGGCCACGGCACGGACGCGACGACGCCGCCGAACTTCCGCCTGATGACGGTGACGGCGACGACGCTCTTGACGCCGCACATGCGCCGGCTGACGCTGGCTGGCGAAAATCTCGGCTGGTTCGACGCCGACGACATGCATGTGCGCCTGCTGATCCCGCCGGCGGGCGTTGCGCCCGAATGGCCGCGGCTGAACAGGCACGGGCTGATCGACTGGCCGGCGGGCGAGAAGAAGCTCCGCGTCCGCAAATACACCATCCGGCGCATCGACGTGGCGGCCGGCGAGCTCGACATCGATTTCGTGGTCCATGAGGATGCCGGCCCCGGCTCGGATTTCGCCGCAACGGCCGGCGTGGGCGACGTCATCGGCATGGCGGGGCCGGGCGGCGGCGGCTGCCGCAGCGCGCGCTGGACCCTGCTCGCGGGCGACGAGACCGCGCTGCCGGCGATGGCGCGGATCATCGAGGCGATGCCCGCCGACGCGACGGGCGTCGCCTTCATCGAAGTGGCGGACCGCACGGAGGAACAGGAGATCCGCGCGCCGCAGGGCGTCGAGATCCGCTGGCTTCACCGCAACGGGGCGGAGCCGGGCACGACGAACCTTCTGTTCGACGCGGTGACGACGGCGGATTGGCCAAGCGAGGGCGAGGAACTGTTCGCCTGGGCGGCCTGCGAGTTCGATGCTTTCCGCAAGATCAGGGCCTATCTGCGCAAGGAGCGCAAGCTCGGCCGCGACCAGCACCTCGCGGTCGCCTACTGGCGGCGCGGCGAGAACGAGGACAGCTTCGCCAAGACCAAGCACCAGCACTGAGGGGACGAAGGATCAGCCGGCCTTGCCGTCGTAGATGACCTGCAGCCGGCCCTGCGAGCAGGGCTCGACGCGGGCGCGGATACGATAGGCGCGTTCGAGCGTCTGCGGCGTGATCGCCTGCTGCGGCGCGCCCGCGGCGAGGATGCCGCCGTCGACCAGGAGTGCGACGGAAGCGGCCCAGCGCAGCGCCAGATTGAGGTCGTGCAGCACGACGAGCACGATCATGCCGTCCTCGGCGGCGATCTCGTGGATGGCGCTCATCACGTCGATCTGGTGGCGCGGATCGAGCGCGCTGGTCGGCTCGTCGAGCAAGAGGATCGCCGGCCGCCGCACGATCGCCTGCGCGAGGCTGACGAGCTGGCGCTGGCCTCCCGACAGTTCGTCGAGCTGGCGGAGCGCCAGGTGGCCGACATCGAGCCGGTCGAGCGCGGCGGCGGCTTTCGCCTCGATTTCGGCCTCGCTGAGAGCCTGTTTGTAAATGCGTGATGGCGGGCTGCAAACGGCGATTTCTGCGCTTCCGGTGCTCACGAACCTGAATGTTCGCTGCGCTCCGGTTCTCGAAATCACCGTTTTCGCCTCGCCCTGACGCATTTTCAAACAGGCTCTTAGGCCCCGCTCGGAAGGGACCACGCGCAGGGCCGTCACGACCGCTTCGATTGCCGTCAGCGCGACGCCGTGCGGCAGGGCCTGCGGCATGTAGGTGACCACGCCGGCGAGATCGGCGGGGCGCAGGCCGACAAGGTTGCGCTCGCCGAGGCGGGCTTCGCCGCGGGCCGGCAGCAGGCCGGCAATGGCGCGCAGCAGCGTCGTCTTGCCGGCGGCGTTCGGGCCGATGATGGCGGTGACGGTGCCGGACAGGCAGGGCGGCAGCGACAGGCTCTTCAGCACCTCGCCGCGCGCATAGCCGGCGGAAAGGTTGGAGACGGTGAGGGACTGTCCGCTCATCGGGCGCGCTGCCTCAGGATCAGGGCGACGAAGATCGGGATGCCGACCAGCGAGGTGACGATGCCGACCGGCAGCAGCACGCCGGGGATCAGCGTCTTCGAGGCGATGGAGGCCAGCGACATGACCGTGGCGCCGGTGAGCAGGCTGGCCGGCAGGAAGAAACGGTGGTCTTCGCCGACGAGCAGCCGGGCGATGTGCGGCCCGACGAGGCCGACAAAGCCGATCGTGCCGACGAAGGCGACGGAGAGCGCGGCGAGCAGGCTGATCCGGAGCAAGGTCAGGAAGCGCAGCCGTGCGACCGGCACGCCGAAGCTGCGCGCCCGGTCGGCGCCGAAACGCAGCGCCGTCAATTGCCAGCGCGCGGCGAAGGAGGCGGGAAAGACCAGCGCAAGGGCGATGGCGAGAATGGCGATCCTGGTCCAGCTCGTCTGCGAGATGCTGCCCATGGTCCAGAAGACGAACTGCTGCAGGGCGGCTTCGGAGGCGACGAACTGCAGGAGCGCGACCAGCGCGTTGAAGGCGAAGACCATGGCGATGCCGAGCAGGACCAGCGTGTCCGGCGCCATGCCGCGCCGCGAGGCGACGGCCTGCAGGATCATGACCGAGGCGAAGGCGAACAGGAAGGCGTTGCCCGGCACCAGCCAGGTCGCCGGCAGGCCGGGCACGCTGACGCCGAGGATGAAGGCGAGTGCCGCGCCGAGAGAGGCGGCGGAGGAGACGCCCAATGTGAAGGGGCTTGCCAGCGGATTGTCGAGGATGGTCTGCATTTCGGCGCCCGCGAGCGACAGCGCGCCGCCGACGAGGATGGCCGTCAGCGCCTGCGGCAGGCGCACCTGCCACATGATGATGCCCTCCGCGCGCGAGGCGCCGTCCAGCCCGAACAGGGCCCCGAACGCCTGCTCCAGGCCGAGGCCGGCAGGACCGACGGCGAGGTCGACGAAGACGGAGACCGCGAGCAGCAGAGCGAGGCCGCCGACGAGGATGCGGCGGCGGCGCAGGAGGGCGCGGTAGCCGTCCGCTTCGCCTGATGCGGCGGGTCCGGTTGCAGCCGGAACGACGTCAGCCGGCATCAGCTATTCCTTCGGCAGGCTCACCCATGCCGTTCCCTCGAAGGGGACGGGCAGGAAGCGCCGGTTGATCTCCGCCACCGTCGCATGCGGATCGAGATCGGCGAAGGCCTCGGGATGGAACCAGGTGGCCATCACCTCGAGCGCGACGATGTTGAGCGGGCTGTTGTGGAAATTGTGCCACAGGCCGTGCGCGCGGCCGGTGCGGATCGCCTTGAGCTCCGAGATGACCGGCTGTTCGGTCATCAGCCGCAGGAAGCGCTGGGCCTCTTCCTCGGAAATGCCGGGGCCGGCGACGATGCCGCCGATGGCGGAGAAGTGGCGGCCGCCGGTGCCGATATAGACGTCCGGGTCCTGGGCGAGCACGTATTCGGGGCTGAGCGGCGCGAAGGCGCCCGGCACGACGGCCTCGCCGATATTGATGCCGCCGGCCTCGACGACGAAGCGGCCGAGATTGGCGCGGCTGGGCGACATGCAGCACTTGTCCTCGACATTGGCCTGCATGTGCATGAACACCTTGGGCCGGTCGGCGAGGCCGGCGACCCTGTCGGTGACGCGTTTGCGGTGCTCCAGGTAGAAGTCGACGAATTCACGCGACTTGTCCTCCTGCCCGAGCACCTTGCCGAGCAGCTCGATCGTCGGAATGGTGTTGTCGTAGGGATCGGTGCGCAGGTCGATATAGATGGCCGGGATGCCGGCGGCGGCGAGCGTGTCCACCAGCGCGATCGACTTGGGGTTCGGGCCGATGGCGCCGCTCATGATCACCAGGTCGGGCTCGACGGCGATCGTCTTCTCGGCCGAGAGGCTGTACGTGTCGTCGTCGAGCTTGGCGGCGGCGGCGAATTCCGGGAAGGCCGCCTCGTAGGCCTGACGCGCCTCGGGATCGAACAGCCGCGTGCCGGCTGTGCCGACGATTCGCTTTGCCACGTCGCGGTCGACCAGCGACAGGCTGACGAGCTGGCGCGCCTCGGCAAGCACGATCCGCTTCGCGGGCAGGGTGACGGAGACGGTGCGGCCGGCGAGATCGGTGACCGTGACGACCTCGGCGCGAGCGGCGAAGGTCGCGGCCGCGATCCAGAACAGGACGAGGAACGGGTAGTTCAGACGCATCAGGGTTTGCTTCCAGTGGGCTGGTCCGGCGCCAGGCTGAAGCCCACCAGCCGGCTGATCAGGACCGGCAGGACGGTGATGTGTTCCTCGCCCTCGAACTCGACATGGCGGAAGGTGAGGCCCCTGGCGACGAGCGGCGAGAGCAACGCGGCCATGGCGCGCGAACCCGCGACCATGTCCTCCAGTTCGTCGGCGCCGATGCCGATCATCAGGCGCTTGCCGGCGACGTCGAGATCGCGCTCGATGAAGGCATGCGCGACGCCGAGCAGCTCGCTTCTGTTCCACCAGACCGACGGGCTGCCGGCGACATAGGTCGAGAAGGTCTCGGGCCGGCGCAGGAAGGTGTGGAGCGTGAAGAAGCCGCCCAGCGAATGGCCGGACAGGGTCTGGCGGGACGTATCCACCGGCAGCCTGCGGCCGATCTCGGGCTTGAGGTCGCGCTCGATGAAGTCGAGGAAAGCATCCGCGCCGCCGAGCTTCGGCCACGGCTCGCCGTTCTTGCGTGGCGGCAGGTCGGCGATCGCCGCGGGCGTGGTGTAGTCGAAGTAGCGCGCCTCGACGTCGAAGAGCTGGTCGGTGTCGTAGCCGATTGCGACGAGCACCGCCGGGCCGTAGCCCTTCGGCTTGCGCGTCTGGAGACGCAGTGTCTCCGCGGCGGTCTGGAAGGTCGCGTTGCCGTCCAGCAGATAGATGACCGGATAGCCCTCGGGCGGGGCGGCGTCGAACGGCCGCGCGACGAAGATCCGGTAGCGCCGGCCGCTTCCCGATGCCGTCAGCTCGAATTGCTCGGCGCCGGGAACGACCACCTGCGCGCCGGCAGGGTCCTGCGCGGCAGCGGGCGCCGTCGCGACGGCGCCCAGCATTGTGGAGGCGCACACGGCAATCAGGCCCCGGCGCATCACCTCGAAGCCGCCATGGCGGCGATCGCGCCGTCCACCATCAGAACCGTCCCGTCGCGGAGAAGAAGAAGCGCCGGCCGTCGACGTTGAAGTCGTCGCTGATCGTGCGCGTCACCCGCTTGTCGGCGATGTTGAGCACGCCGGCGCGGACGGTGAACCTCTCGTTGAAGTCGTATTTCCCGACGATGTCGGCGGTGACGAAGGCGTCCATCTTCGACGCGGAGGCCATGTTTCCGTTCGAAGGGACGTAGGTGTACTGGTCGCCGACATAGCTGACGTTGAGCGCGAGGTTCAGCTTCTCCGTTGCCTGCCATTCGACGCCGAAATTGGCCGAATGCTCGGGCTGGTAGGCGAGCGGCCGCTCGGCGCCGCTGAGGTTGCGGGCGTCGAGGTAGGTGTAGTTGGCAGTGAACGTCCAGGTGTCGAAGGCGCGCAGCGCGATCTTGGCCTCGATACCCTGCGTGCGGGCGCGGTCGACGTTCTCATAGGTGAAGATCGGCTTGCCATCGGGCGTGAAGCCGACGAAGTTCGGATAGTCGGGCGCCGTGATCGGATCGCTGGTGCGGTTCGGCGGGAAGGGGATCATGTTCTTCAGGTCGTTGCGGAACGCGGTTACGCCCGCGGTCCAGCGCTCGTCCTCGTAGTTGACGCCGAGCTCGAAGCTGTTGCTGGTCTCGGGCTCGAGGTCGGTCGAGCCGATCAGGTAGCAGCCGCCGCCGCAGGAGATCTGCTGCCAGTTCGGGCTGTTCTCCAGAAGCGTCGGCGCCTTGAAGGCCGACGACCAGCCGCCCTTGAGGGTGAAGGCCTCGGTGAAGTGGTAGACGCCGTAGGCGCGCGGGCTGTTGTGGACGCCGAAGTTCTCGTGCACGTCGAGGCGGTTGCCGAGCGTGACGGCGAAATCGTCGGTGAAGCGGATCTCGTCCTCGACGAACAGCGCCGCCTGCCAGACGGAGGAACTGGTGTCGCCGCCGCCGGTGAGCACGTAGGGGTCCTCGATGCCCTGGTAGCGGTAGGACGCGCCGACGGTGAGCGTCTGCGGCTTCAGGTAGTCGAGCGGCAGCACGACCTTGCCGTCGATGCCGGCATTGTAGGCGGTGTTGGGCTGGTCGACGCCGAGCGTGTTGCCGTGGCCGCGATAGTTGTGCACCCGGTCGCCCCAGAGCTTCAGTTCGGTGGTGCCGAAATCGTAGTCGCCGCGATGGGTCAGGCCGACGGAATGACGGTCGAGCGGGAAGTCGTCGTGGTTGCGGTGCGAGTAGCCGTAGTTGAGGTCGATCTCGTTGCTGTCGTTCGGCCGCCAGGTGACGGTGCCGTCGATATATTTGTTGTCGCTCTCTGTGAAGCCGGGCAGCGACGAGTTGGGGTTGATCGAGGGATCGTCGGCCTCGCGGCGGTCCCAGCTGCCGTAGAGCTTCAGGCCAACCTTCTCCGATAGCGGGCCGGAGACGAAGAAGCCGGTGCGCCAGGAATTACCCGCCTTGCGGTTCTGCTGCGCGATGTATTCGGCGGTCACCGAGCCGTGCCAGGCGTCGGCGGACTTCTTGGTGATGATGTTGATGACGCCGCCGATCGCGTCGGAGCCATAGAGCGACGACATCGGGCCGCGCACGACCTCGATGCGTTCGATCGCGTCGAGCGGCACCCAGTCCGAATCGTAGTCGTTGCCGCGGAACAGGTTGGGCGCGGAGTTCACCCGCTTGCCGTCGACGAGGAACAGCGTGTAGCGCTGGCCGAGGCCGCGGATCTGGATGGTGTTCATATTGCCGGCGCGGCCGATGGTGATGCCTTCGACCTTGGCCAGAAGCTGGCGCACGTCCTGCGCCGGCATCTTCTCGATCTGCTCCGCGGTGAGGACGGTGATGCTGGCCGGCGCGTCCTTTTCCTCCACCGCGCCGCCCGAGGCGGTGATGACGAGCCGCTGGAGCTCGGTGGGAGCCTCCTGCGCGACGGCGGCCGACGTCATCGCGACGGCGAGGGCGAGGCTTGCGGGAAGCTGCCTGGCCGGCTTCAGCGCCGCGGCGGCGAGGCGCGTCGAGCCGGCCTGCGGCGAAAGGGAAGTGAAACGCATAGACAGCCCCCGCTGATGTTGGTCACATCGGCTGGCTGTCGAAATCCGAGACTAGCTGGCTGCAGCACCGAGGCCTCTCGCCCCGAATGCAAAATCACCGCTATTTTAATTGACTTTTTCTGTCAAGTTTTGCGACGCGATTACCGCGCCCATTCCAGAGCGCCGCCTCCGAGGGTAGGTTGCTTTCGGAGTTCCTCGATGGGACGTGAGGAAAAAACGATGACGAAGAACCTGGCGAAATCGGCGATCTCGCAAAAGCGGGTTCTCGACGCCGCGGCCAGGATCTTCCGCGACTACGGCTATGCCGGCACGACCATGCGTGCGATCGCGGACGAGGCGGATCTCAAGGCCGGCAGCATCTACTACCACTACAAGTCGAAAGACGACCTGATCAGCGCCGTGCTCGACATCGGCATCCGCGCCGTCACGGACAATGTCGACAAGGCGCTGAAGGCCCTGCCGGAGACGGCGACGGGCCGCGAGCGCATTGAGGCGGCGATCCGCGCGCACCTGTCTGCGATCATCGAAGTCGGCGACTATACGCTCGCGACGCGCCGCGCGCTCGGGCAGGTGCCGGAGCCGATCCGGGCGAGGAACAGGTATATGAGGGACGCTTATGGCGCGATCTGGCAGAAGATCCTTGCCGACGCGCACGAGCGCGGCGAGTTCAATACGACAGCTAATCTCTCGCTTGCCCGCCTGTTCATCCTCGGCGCGCTGAACTGGACCGTCGAATGGTTCAAGCCGGGCGGCCGCCCGATCGACGACGTGGCGCGCGAATTCGCCGCCGTCGTGCTGGACGGGCTGTCGGGCAATGGCGGCGCTGCCGCAGCGGGACCGTCGGAGTCCGTCAGGACCCCGACGCTACCTTGAAGGTAACGGTCCATCGTTCGGCGGACCGTCAGTCGAGGCTCCCGGCCGTCAGCTCTCGTAGTCGACCGTGGTCATCATGCCCGCTGCCATGTGGTAGAGATGGTGGCAGTGGAACGCCCAACTGCCCGGGTTGGACGCGTCGAAGGCGACCGTTACCTCGCTCATCGGCGGCAGCCAGACCGTGTCGCGCACCGCGCCGGCAAAGCGGCGGCCGTCGATCGCAACCACCTGGAAATGGTGCCCGTGCAGGTGCATCGGGTGGCCCATCATGCTGTCGTTGCGCATGACGAGCTCCACGCGCTCGCCCTGCCTCACGCGGATGGCCTGGTGCTCGCCCCAGGCCCTGCCGTTCATCGTCCAGGCATAGCCCTGCATCGTGCCGCCGAGGACGACTGGCACTGGCCTGGCGGCCGCGCCGGCGTCCGTCGGCGTCTTTGCCTGCAACCGGCTTTCGAGCGCGAGGTCGAGGACTGCCGCCTGTGTATCGCCGCTTGATGCGATGCGCTTCAGCACCCCGTCCTTCGTCGCGAGGACGAAGCCGGTGCGTTCGACGCCGCCTTCGCGAAGCGCGAGGATGGGCCAGGCGCCATCCTCGCCATCGAGGCGGATGCGGATGTCGATGCGCTGTCCCATTGCGAGCGGGAACCGCCGGCCCGCGACCGGAACGACCGCGTTGCCGTCGACCGCGACCAGTTCGCCCTCGAGCGCGCCGGTGTCGATCCAGAACGCGGTTGCGGTGGCGCCGTTGATGAGCCGCAGCCGCACCCTCCCGTTCCGCTCGACGTGGAAGACCTGCGGGTCGTCGAGCGTACGGTCGTTGGCGAGGTAGGCGTCGTAATCGATGTCGTTGATGTCCATGGCCATGCCGCCATGGCCGGCCATCATGTTGCCGCCCATGCCATGCCCCATCATGCCGCCGCCCATCATGCCGCCGCCTGTCGTCCCGGTGAGTTCTGCCAGAAGCTCTTCCGGGCTCCTGAAGCTGAAGTCGTGCAGCAGCACGACGACCTCCTGCTCGTCCAGTCCGGCCTCCGCCGGATCGGCGACGACCAGCGGGGAGGCGAGCAGTTGCTGTTCCTGCAGCGTATGCGCATGCATCCAGTGCGTGCCGGGCGTGCTCACTGGAAAGGCGTAGTCGAAGCTCTCGCCCGGCTTCAGTAGAGGCTGCGGAAGATCGGGCACGCCGTCCTGTCCGTAGGGCGGCAAAAGACCGTGCCAATGGATCAGCGTCGGCGCGTCGAGCCCGTTTTCGAGCCGGGCACTGAAATCCCGGCCGGCTTCGAGGCGAAGGCCAGGGGTTCCATCGGGTCCGGTGAGGCCGAACACGCTGGCTGCGCGTCCCGCGACCTCGATGATGCGGCGCTCGGCCCGAAGCAAAGGCGGTGTCGCTGCCGAGGCGACGCGGGGAGCGAAGAGGGTGGGAAGGGTAATTGCGGCTCCGCATGCGGCGGTGAATGTCAGAAACTGGCGTCTGGATAGCGATGTCATGGTTCAAGTCTTTCTCGTTCGTGACGTCGACCTTGCGGCCGATTTGCACGCGCGCGAACCGGTCGCGCGCCTGCGCTCAGGCGGTCACGGAAAGCTCGGGGGGTCGCAATGCGAGCCTGTTGTCGCCGGGCATGGACACGACCGGGCGGGCGGGTGCGAACACGCTGCCGTGCGACGTGGCGACGAAGCCCGTCGCCGGCAACGGCGCGCAGATGGCGCATCCGGGGCCGGAGACGCAGCAGTCGGCCGCGCCCGGCTCCTGATCGATGCACGGGGAGGTATGTTGGTGATCGGAGGGGGCCTGCTGCTGATGGTGATGCGTTGCGAACTGCGTCCCGGCGGGCGAAGCCTGCGCGTGGCCGGGGCCGGCGGCGAATGCGGAGGCGAGCAGGACTGCTGCAAGGCACAGAACGAGCCAGCCTCGGGCAGCGAGGCCGGACACTCCGCCGCTCCTGCCGAACCTCCTCGATCGCTTTGCGCCTGCGCTCACCGTTTTCGTTCTTTCCCGTAGCCTCGCGGCGTAACGTGGATACTGCCGCGCCGGCATTCCGGCGCCTTGTCCCAGATCAAGCCCTGGCCGTTTCTGTGCTTTCCTTCCGGTAGAGCCGGAGCAGCTGTGCGTTGATGGCGACGATGATGGTGCTCGCCGACATGAACACGGCGCCGACCGCAGGCGTCATCAGGAAGCCGGTGCCGAAGGTGATGCCGGCAGCCATCGGAATGGCGATCACGTTGTAGGCCGTGGCCCAGATCAGGTTCTGCACCATCTTGCGGTAGGTGGCGCGCGACAGGCCGAGGATGGCGGCGACGTCGCGCGGGTCGCTGCGCACCAGCACCACGTCGGCGGATTCGACCGCCACGTCCGTGCCGGCGCCGATCGCGACGCCGAGGTCGGCCTGGACGAGCGCGGGCGCATCGTTGACGCCGTCGCCGACCATGGCGACCTGCAGGCCGCGTGCCTGGAGTTCCTTGATTTTCGCCGACTTCTGGTCGGGAAGCACCTCGGCGAAATATTCGCTGATCCCCAGATCCTTCGAGACGGCCTCGGCGACCCCCTTGGCGTCGCCCGTCAGCATGATCGAGTTGATGCCGAGGCGCTTCAGCTCCGCGATCGCCTGCCGCGACTCGGGCCGCACGATGTCGGCGAGCGCGAACAGCGCGCGGGGCGTCCCGTCGCGCACCAGCACGACCACCGTCTTGCCCTGCGATTCCAGCTGCGCCAGCTCGGCCGCCGCGATCGGCTTGCCGGTGCGGGCGAGATGGCCGGGGCTGACGATCGACACATCCTGTCCCTCGACCTCGGCGACGATGCCCTCGCCGGTGACGTTGCGCACCCCGCTCGGGCGCGGAAGAGCGAGGCCGCGCTCCTTCGCCGCGGCGACGATGCCGTGCGCGATCGGATGTTCGGACTGGCTCTCGGCGGAGGCGGCGAAGCGCAGCTCCTCGTCCTCGCTGCCGCCGGCGAGCAGCACGATGTCGCTGACCCCGAAGCGGCCTTCGGTCAGCGTGCCGGTCTTGTCGAACACGACCGCATCGAGATTGCGCGCGCGCTCGAAGGCGGCGCGGTCGCGGATCAGGAGGCCGCTGCCGGCGCTGAGCGAGGTGCTGACGGCCACGACGAGCGGCACGGCGAGGCCCAGCGCGTGCGGACAGGCGATGACCATGACGGTGACCATGCGCTCGATGGCGAACTGCGCGCTCTCGCCGAGCGCCAGCCAGACGACGAGCGTGCCGACGCCGACGCCGAGCGCGATGTAGGTGAGCCAGCCGGCGGCGCGGTTGGCGATGTCCTGCGTGCGCGAGCGGGTGCCCTGCGCCTCGCGGACGAGGTTGATCACCTGCGCGAGATAGGTCTTGTCGCCGGTGGCGGTGACCTCGATGGTGACGGCGCCGGCGCCGTTGATCGCGCCGCCGATCGCGCTGGCGCCCGGCTCCTTCGACACCGGCCGCGATTCGCCCGTCAGCATCGCCTCGTTGAACGACGACTTGCCCTCGACGATGGTGCCGTCCACCGGGACCTTCGAGCCGGGGCGGATCAGGACGCGGTCGCCGGGCAGCAGCGCTGAGATGGGAACGTCCTCGACCGCGCCGTCGGTGCCGATCCGCGCCGCGGTGTCGGGCAGGAGCCGCACGAGCTCCTCCAGCGCCCGCGACGCGCCCATCACCGAGCGCATCTCCAGCCAGTGACCGAGCAGCATGATGACGATGAGCGTCACCAGTTCCCAGTAGAAGGACATGCCCTCGACGCCGAAGGTGAC